>NZ_WWGH01000002.1:1208560-2417120 GCF_009865135.1 Streptomyces sp. SID8374
ACCACCGTCGCCCTGCTCGCCGGACTCCAGAACACCCCGCACGAACTCCACGAGGCGGCGGCCCTGGACGGGGCGGGCGCCTGGCGCCGGTTCCGTACGGTCACCTGGCCCGCGATCAAGCCCATCGCCCTCGCCATCAGCGCGCTCAACTTCATCTGGAACTTCAACTCCTTCGCCCTCGTCTATGTGCTGACCAGCGGCGGGCCCGGTGGGCGGACCCGGCTGCCGATGCTCTTCGCGTACGAGGAGGCCTTCCGCTACGGACAGTTCGGGTACGCCGCCGCCATGGGGTGCGTGATGGTCGCGGTGATCTCCGTGATCCTCGCCGTCTACCTCGTCGGCCGGATCAGAGGAGGAGGCGAGGAGCGATGAGCACCCTCAGGAGAGGCGTCCTCAGGAGAGGCACCCTCAGGAACGGCGTCCTCAGCAGAGGCACTTTCAGGAACGGCGTCCTCCGGAGAGGCGGGGCGCCATGAGTCTTCCCACCAGCAGGGCAGCCCGCACCGGCCAGTACCTCGCGCTCCTCGCGTATCTGGTGTTCCTGGCCTTCCCGTTCCTCTGGCTGCTCTCCACCGCCTTCAAGCCCGCCCGCGAACTGGGCTCGCTGCACCCCACCTGGATCCCCGAGCATCCCACCCTCGACAACTTCCGCCAGGCCTTCGACGAGCAGCCGCTGCTCCAGGCCGCCGCCAACTCGCTGATCGCCGCCGTCTCCGCCGCCCTGATCGCCGTCGTCATCGCGACCCCGATGGCCTATGTGATGGCCCGCCACCGGGGCCGGCTCGCCACCGCCGCCACCGGGTGGGTCGTGGTCAGCCAGGCGTTCCCGTTCGTGCTGGTGATCATTCCGCTCTTCCTGGTGCTGAAGAACCTGCACCTGATCAACACCCTGTGGGGGCTGATCCTGGTCTACGTCGTCTGGTCGCTGCCCTTCGCGCTGTGGATGCTCGCCGGGTACGTCCGGGCCGTGCCGGCCGAGCTGGAGGAGGCCGCCGCCGTCGACGGGGCGGGCCGCGTACGGACGCTCGTCTCGGTCGTCGCCCCGCTGCTCGCCCCCGGAATCGTCGCCACCGGACTCTTCGCGTTCATCACCGCATGGAACGAGTTCTTCTTCGCGCTCGTCCTCCTCAAGACCCCGGAGAAGCAGACCTTGCCGGTCGTCCTCACCCACTTCCTCGGCGCGGAGGGGGTGGCCGACCTCGGGCCGCTGGCCGCCGCCGCGTTCCTCGCCACGCTGCCCTCGCTCGTGCTCTTCGCCTTCATCCAGCGGCGGATCACGGGCGGGATGACGGCCGGGGCGGTGAGGGGCTGATGCGCCGCACCCTGCCCCGGCGTGCCGCAGCCGCCGTCACCGTCCTCGCCCTGCTGCTCACCGGCTGCTCGGCCACCGACGACGGACGGGACGCCGACGGCACCATCCGGCTCAGGTTCCAGTCGCTGGCCTGGCAGAAGGAGTCCGTCGACGCCAACAAGCAGCTGGTGAAGGAGTGGAACGCCGCCCACCCCGACGTACAGGTGGACTATGTCCAGGGCAGCTGGGACAACGTCCACGACCAGCTGCTCACCTCCTTCGAGGGCGGTGAGGCGCCCGACATCATCCACGACGCCTCCGACGACCTCGCCGACTTCGCGTACGGCGGCTACCTCGCCGACCTGCGCCCCCTCCTGCCCGAGCGGCTGAAGGCGGACATCCCCGAGCGGTCCTGGCGCACGACCACCTTCGACGGCGGGATCCACGGCGTCCCCTTCCTCCAGGAGCCCCGCGTCCTCATCGCCAACAGCAGGATTCTCCGGGCGTCGGGCGTGCGGATCCCGACGCCGGAACGGCCCTGGAGCTGGGCGGAGTTCCGCAAGGTGAGCAAAGAGCTGACGGGCAGAGGGCGTTACGGGGTCGCCTGGCCGCTCAAGGAACCCGTCTCCGTCACCCTCAACCTTGGCCTCTCCGGCGGCGGGCAGCTCTTCCACCGCGACCCGGACGGCAAGGTGGAGCTGCGCTTCGAGGAGGGGGACGCGGTGGTGACCGGCACCATCCGCGACCAGGTCAACTCCGACCGCAGCGCGGCCCGTACGGCGCTGGGGATGGGCGGCTCGGACGCCCTGCCCGGCTTCTTCGGCGGCCGGTACGCCATGCTCCCGCTCGGCTTCGCCTACCGCCAGCAGGTCGTCGAACAGGCCCCCGAGGGGTTCGAGTGGACGGTCCTGCCCGCCCCGGCGGGCAGCGGAGGCCTGGCCCAGGGGGTGAGCCCGCAGACCCTTTCCGTCGCCGAGGACAGCCCGCACAAGAAGGAGGCCGTCGCCTTCATCGACTTCCTGCTGCGGCCGGAGAACATGGTCCGCCTGGCCCGGGGCGACTGGATGCTCCCCACCGGCACCACCGCCCTCGCCCACCCCTCCCTGCGCACCGCCGAGCACGGCTGGGCCACCGGGACGGCGCTCGCGCAGCACCTGCGCCCGGCGCCCGCGCAGACCGTGCGCGGCTACCCCGAGTGGAAGGACAAGGTGGCGACCCCGGCCCTCCAGGAGTTCTACAGCGGTGCGATCACCACCGATGAGCTGCGCAAACGGCTGGTCGATGACGGAAACCGGGTCCTGGCGCGCTATCAGCGCTGACGGGGAGGGAGCGAAAACGACTAGACGAGACGTTGCGTCTCGCTTATGGTGGGGCACATGCCGGAATCGCCGCGTGCCCACATCGCCATGTTCTCCATCGCCGCCCACGGACATGTGAACCCGAGCCTCGACGTCATCCGCGAGCTCGTCAGCCGTGGGTACCGCGTCAGTTACGCCATCCCCGCCCCGTTCGCCGACAAGGTCGCGGCCACCGGTGCCGAGCCGGTGATCTACACATCGACCCTGCCGACGGACGACGACCCCGACGCCTGGGGCACCGAGCTGATCGACAACATCGAACCCTTCCTGGACGACGCGATCCAGGCCCTCCCGCAGCTGATCGCCGCCTTCGACGGCGACGAACCCGCCCTCGTCCTGCACGACATCACCTCCTATCCCGCCCGCGTCCTCGCCCACCGCTGGGGCGTCCCCGCCGTCTCGCTCTGGCCCAACCTGGTTCCCTGGGAGGGGTACGAGGAGGAGGTCGGCGAGCCGATGACCGCCGGGCTGAAGCGGACCGAGCGCGGCAGGGCGTACTACGAGCGCTTCGCGAACTGGCTCTCCGGCAACGGCCTCGGCCACCTCTCCAGCGACGACTTCGTGGCCCGCCCGCGCCGTGGCCTCGTCCTGATCCCCGAGGCGCTCCAGCCCAACGCGGACCGGGTGGACCGCGCGATGTACACCTTCGTCGGCGCCTGTCAGGGCGACCGCGCCGACCAGGGGGAGTGGGTGCGGCCGGCCGGGGCCGAGAAGGTGCTCCTGGTCTCGCTCGGCTCCTCGTTCACCAAGCAGCCCGCCTTCTACCGGGAGTGCGTCGCCGCCTTCGGCGAACTGCCCGGCTGGCACGTGGTGCTCCAGATCGGCGCCCATGTCGACCCGGCCGAGCTCGGTGACGTACCGGCGAATGTGGAAGTGCACGCGTGGGTGCCGCAGTTGGCGGTGTTGCGGCAGGCGGACGCCTTCATCACCCATGCCGGGGCGGGCGGCAGCCAGGAGGGGCTCGCCACGGGGACGCCGATGGTGGCCGTACCGCAGGCCGTCGACCAGTTCGGCAACGCCGACATGCTCCAGGCGCTCGGCGTGGCCCGGCATGTCCCGATGGAGGAGGCCGACGCGGCGACGCTGCGCGAGGCGGTGCTCGCCCTGGTCGGCGACCCGGAGGTGGCGGAAAGGTCCGCCCGGCTGCGCGAACAGACGGCCGAGGAGGGCGGCACGCGCCGGGCGGCCGACGTCATCGAGGCCGAGCTGTCTCGCTGAGCGGCGCTGAACCCTCTCGCCGAGCGGATCCGAACTGTCCCTCTCAGCGGATCGGTTGGACTGATATCCGGACGTTGTCCGCCCCGCCGTACAGCGCGGTGCGCGAGGCGGGGCGTTCGTCTGTGCGATGCCCGTGGTCGTTGCATCTGCACGCACATCCCGGGTGACTCCACATCTCCGGCAGGGGACTTCACCCCTCTCGCGCACTTCTTCACGCACGTTCACATGTCTTCACGCATACTCGTGGGCACCCGGTGGTGTCGGAACCCGGGTGCGCACGGGTGCGGTGTGCGGTGGTGCCAAGTGCCGTACAGCGGCCATGAGCTGGCATTTTCCCGCGCGAGAGCCCCATCTCGGCTCGCCGATCCGGCGTTGTTGCCGGCGTGTTGACTCCCGCCGCCCGTTGTGGCCCGCCGTGGCCGATTTCTTATTACGAAACCTTGTTGAGTAAGTCACAGCTGCAAGGGGGTCTTGATCTGTGCTCGTCAATCGGTCAGGGTTTCGAGCCAACCCCCGGAGATCTTCCGGCCGGAGGTCAATCCCCCCACAGAGATTGACGAGGAGACCCCTCTTCATGGCCAAGCACCAGCGCACCACCACCCGCCGGACCAAGCTGACCGCCGCGATCACCGCCGTGGCAGCCGCAGCCGGAGTCACCCTGTTCGGAACCTCGTTCGCCGGAGCCTCGCCGGCTCCCATGGGCACGGTCTACGGCGCGGACGCCGAGACCGCCGTCTCCGGCAGCTACATCGTCATGCTGGGCGAGAAGGCGGACAAGTCGAAGCTCGCCAAGGAGTACGGCGGCAAGCTCCAGCGCAACTACTCCTCCAGCATCAACGGCTTCTCCGCCAGCGGCCTTTCGGAGACCGAGGCCAAGCGCCTCGCCGCCGACCCGGCCGTCGCCAAGGTGGTCCAGAACAAGAAGTTCAGCATCAACGCCACCCAGGAGAACCCCCCGTCGTGGGGTCTGGACCGCATCGACCAGACCGAGACGGCGGGCGACAACGCGTACACCTACCCCGACGCCGCCGGTGAGGGCGTCACGGCTTACGTCATCGACACCGGTGTCCGCGTCACCCACGAGGACTTCGAGGGCCGCGCCACCTCGGGCTTCGACGCCGTGGACAACGACGACGACGCCGACGACGGCAACGGGCACGGCACCCACGTGGCGGGCACCATCGCCGGGGCCGAGCACGGCGTCGCCAAGAAGGCCAAGATCGTCGCCGTCCGCGTCCTGGACGACAACGGCTCGGGCACCACCGAGCAGGTCATCGCCGGGATCGACTGGGTCGCCGCCAACGCGTCCGGCCCGTCCGTGGCCAACATGAGCCTCGGCGGCGGCGCCGACCCGGCCCTCGACGAGGCCGTCCAGAAGGCCATCGCCGCAGGCGTCACCTTCGGCGTGGCCGCCGGCAACGAGTCCAGCGACGCCGGTCAGAGCTCGCCGGCCCGCGTCCCCGAGGCGATCACCGTCGCCTCGTCCACGGAGGCCGACGAGCAGTCCTCGTTCTCCAACTACGGCTCCATCGTGGACATCTACGCCCCGGGCTCGGACATCACGTCGACCTGGAACGACAGCGACACCGGCACCAACACCATCTCCGGTACGTCCATGGCGACCCCGCACGTCGTCGGCGCGGCCGCCGTCTACCTGGCGGGCCACCAGGACGCCACCCCGGAGGAGGTCGCCACGGCGCTGACCGAGGGAGCCACCCCGGACGCCATCTCCAACGCGACCGAGGGCACGGCGAACAAGCTCCTCAAGATCGTCGAGTAGGACCCGCTGCCGGACGGTGGCGCCCCACCGTCACCGTCCGGCCGCCCTCGCGCACAGCAGCCGCCGCGCCCTCCCCCACGGGGCGCGGCGGCTGCGCGCCGGGAGGAAGATCGCTCTAGTGTGGGGGGCCATGACGACGAAGTACGCGGCGCTGCTGCGCGGGATCAATGTGAGCGGCCACAAGAGGGTCCCGATGGCGGAACTGCGCACCGTGCTCGGCGAACTGGGGCACACCGACATCGCCACCCATCTACAGAGCGGCAACGCCGTCTTCCGCAGCACCGACGAGGACGAGAACGCGCTGGCCGCCGCCCTGGAGGAGGCCCTCCATGAGCGGTTCGGATTCTCCGTCGGCTGCATCGTCCGCAGCCACGCCTATCTCGCCGCCGTCGCCGACGCCTGCCCCTACCCGGCCGCCGAGCTGGAGGGCAAGCAGCTCCACGTCACCTACGTGGACCGGCCCGTGGACGCCGGGCGCTTCGCCGGACTCGACCCCCAGGCCTATCTGCCGGAGGCCTTCGAGATCGGGGACCGCTGCCTCTATCTGTACGCCCCCGACGGACTCGGCCGCTCCAAGCTGGCCGAAGCGCTGGCGCGCCCCCGGCAGACCGAGGGCCTCACCGCCACCACCCGCAACTGGAACACCGTGGCCAAACTCGTGGAGATGACCCGTGTCTGAGCCGTCGCCCGCCGTGGCGGCGGCCATCGAAGGTGAACTCCGCCTGCTGGACCCGGTGGTACGCGCCTCCGCGGATCTCCTCGCCGCCCTCCTCCACCCGGAGTTCCGGGAGATCGGCACCAGCGGACGGCTCTGGAACCGGGAGTCGATCATCGCCGCGCTCACCGCCGACGGCGCCCCGCGCCCCGGCCCGCTGACCGCCTCCCGGATGCAGGGCGCGGAACTCAGCTCGGACCTGGTGCACCTCACCTTCGACACCGAGTCCAAGGGGCTGCGCTCGCACCGCAGCTCCCTGTGGCGGCTGACCGGGGCGGGGTGGCGCCTCTACTTCCACCAGGCGACCCCGTTCGTCGGCGACCCGTTCGCCGAGGTATGAGCCTGGCCGAGGTGTGAGCCTGCCCGGGACCTGGGCGTGCCCGGAGTCCGAGCCTCTTCTGACAGTGGCTGAGGGCGAGTTCGGGAGGGCCGCCGACTTTCCCGGCGGGCTGACGGACCGGGCCCGCCGTGCCTCATGATGGGGCAGCCATGCCGAGGGCCGCCGGGAGACGCGACGTACGTGGTGATGGCGGCCGTACAACCGCACAGCGCCGGTGACCTCACACCGCCACACCACCATGGGAGATCCCTGTGTCCACCTCCATACGCCCGCGCACCGTCCGCCGCAGCGTCGGCGTCGTCGCCGCCGCGACGGCCGCCATCCTCGTTCTCGCCGCCCCGGCCTCCGCGCATGTGGAGGTCGCGTCCGAGGGCGCCCAGGCGCTCGCCGAGAACGTCACGCTGAACTTCGACGCGGCGACCGAGTCCGACTCCGCGGGCATCACCAAGCTGGAGGTGTTCCTCCCCAAGGGGATCGCGCCCGCCGATGTCACCTACGGAGAGGGCCCCACCGGCTGGAAGCTCGCCCCGACCGAGAAGGGCTTCACCGTGTCGGGCCCGGCCGTGGCCGTCGGCAAGGACGTCACGTACTCCGTCGTCGTCCGGCAGCTGCCGGACGCGAAGTCGCTGGTGTTCAAGACGCTCCAGACGTACGACGACGGGCGCGTCGACCGCTGGATCGAACTGGAGGAGTCCAGCGGCGGCGGGCACGGACACTCCGCGCCGGTGCTGGAGCTGAAGGAGGCGGCCCCGGGCGCCCAGCCGGTCGACCCCACCCCGACCGCGCCCCCCTCGCCGTCCGCCCCGCCCACCACCGAACCCGCGGACGCGAAGCCGACGGCGTCGGACCGGCCGATGGTCAGGGCCGAGGAGGACGGCGACTCGTCGCCCGCCCTGCCGATCGGCATCGCCGTCGCCGTACTGGCTCTGGCGGGCGGCGGTCTGTGGTGGTTCCTCAAGCGCCGTCGCGGCGGCACCGCCTGACCCGCCCGGCCCCACGGCCCCTGCCCCCGGGGCGGTGGGACTCGCGGTCGGGCCGTACGCCCGCGACCGGAGTCCCGCGGGGGGCGGGGGTCCCGGTCGCGGCGGATGCAGGTTAGCCTTACCTCTGTTTGGCTGGAGACGAGTGGCTGGAAGTCGCCCCTTCTCCCTTGTCCGGTACACGCTAGAGGAGCAGGTGAGTGGGGGCTGACAGGTCCGGGCGCGGTGTCATCCGCCGTGCCGTCGCCGGGCAGCGCCGGGACGTCGTCGTCGGTTCGCTGCTGGGCGCCGCCCATCAGACCGGCGAAGCGCTCGTCCCCGTACTCATCGGCCTGATCGTCGACCGTGCCGTGGTCCGCCCCGACGGGGGAGCGCTCGCCCTCTGGCTGGTCGTCCTCGCCGTCGTCTACGCGATGCTCTCGTACGGCTTCCGCTTCGGCGCCCGGGCCGGTGAGCGCGCCGCCGAACAGGCCGCGCACCAGCTGCGCCTCGATGTCGTACGCCGGGTCCTCGCCCCGCACGGCGGCGCCGAGGCCGGACGGCCGCCCGGCGCCCTGGTCAACGTGGCCACCGAGGACGCCCGGCGGGTCGGGGCCTTCAACATGGCCCTCACCCTCGGCATCGCCGCCGTCGTCGGCGTGGTCGCGGGCGCGGTCCTCCTGCTCCGCGCCTCCGTCCCCCTCGGGCTCCTCGTCCTGATCGGCGCCCCGGTCCTCATGGCGCTCGGCCACTACCTCGCCCGCCCCCTGGAACACCGCAGCCAGGCCGAACAGGAGCGCGCCGCCCACGCCTCCGGGGTCGCGGCCGACCTGGTCGCCGGGGTCCGCGTACTCAAGGGGCTCCGGGCCGAGCGCGCCGCCGTCACCCGTTACCGCTCCACCAGCCAGGCCTCCCGCGAGGCCAACGTGCGCGCCGCCCGCGCCGCCGCACTCCAGACCGGCCTGATGCTCACCCTCACCGGTGCCTTCATCGCCCTGGTCGCCCTCGTCGGCGGCCGCCTGGTGCTCAGCGGCTCCATCGGCCTCGGCGCCCTCGTCTCCGCCGTCGGCCTCGCCCTCTTCCTGCCCGGCCCGATCGCCGTACTGGCCTGGGTCGGCGCCGAACTCGCCAAGGCCCGCGCCTCCGCCGCCCGCATCGCCGACGTACTGGCCGCGCCCGGCGGGACCACCGGCGGCACCACGGAGCCCGGCCCCTCCTCCGGCGAGCTGCGCCTGCACCGCCTCGGCCACGCCGGGCTCCACGGGATCGACCTCACCGTCCGGCCCGGCGAACACCTCGGCATCGTCGTCACCGACACCGCCGACGCGGCCACCCTGCTCCACTGCCTGGCCCGTCGCTGCGACCCGGACCAGGGACACGTCGCACTCGACGGCACACCGGTCACCGAACTCGCCCCGGCCGCCCTGCGCTCCGCCCTGCTGGTGGCCGAGCACGACGCCCAGCTCTTCGACGGCACCCTCCTCGACAACGTGACGGCCGCCGCCCCGGCCGGAGCCGACCCGCAGCCGGCCATGGACGCCGCCGCCGTCGACGAGGTCGCCGCCACCCTCCCCGGCGGCACCGCGGGGCGGATCGGCGAGCGCGGCAGCTCCCTCTCCGGCGGCCAGCGCCAGCGCGTCGCCCTGGCCCGCGCGCTCGCCGCCGACCGCCCGGTCCTCGTCGTCCACGACCCGACCACCGCCGTCGACGCCGCCACCGAGGCGCGGATCGCCACCGGCATCCGCCGCGCCCGCACCGGCCGCACCACGGTCCTGGTCACCAGCAGCCCCGCGCTCCTCGCCGCCACCGACCGGGTCGTCCTCATCGACGGCGGCACCGTCACCGCCGAGGCCCCGCACGAGGACCTCGTACGCGACCATCCCGTCTACCGCTCGGCGGTGCTCACATGACCACGCCATCGGGCATACCGGGCGCAGCCGACGACAGCGCCGAGCTGCTGCCCATCGCCACCGGCGCCCGCACCCGGGCCGCCCTGCGCACCCTGATCCGCCCCCACCGGGGCCGCGCGATCCTGGGCCTGGGCGTGCTGGTCGGCGCGACCGCCGTCGGGCTCCTGGTCCAGCCGCTGCTGGGCCGCATCGTCGACATCGTTGCCGACGGCCGCCCCGCCGACGCCCTCACCCTGCCGGTGGTTCTCCTGGTGGCGGTCGCCGTCGTCCAGGGCCTCACCACCACGCTCGGGCTCACCCAGATCGCCCGGCTCGGCGAGACCGTACTGGCCCGGCTGCGCGAGCAGTTCGTCGAACGCGCCCTCCAACTCCCCGCCGACCGCCTGGAACGTGCCGGGGCCGGCGACCTCACCGCCCGGGTCACCGGCGACGTCGCCCGGGTCGCGGAGGCCGTCCGCTCGGCCCTGCCCGAGATGGCCCGCTCGGTCCTCGCGATCGTGCTGACCCTCGGGGCGATGGCCCTGCTGGACGTACGGTTCCTCCTCGCCGCGCTCCTCGCCGTACCGGTCCAGGCGCTCACGGCACGTTGGTACGTACGCCGGGCCACCACCGTCTACGCCGACCAGCGGGTCGCCAACGGGGCCCAGCAGCAACAGCTCCTGGAGACCATCGGGGGAGCGGTGACCGTACGCGGCCACCGGCTGGAGGAGCAGCACACCGAGAAGAGCGCGGCCCGCTCGCGCAAGGCCGTCGAACTGACCATGCGCAGCGTCCACCTGGTGCTGGGCTTCTACGCGCGCCTGCACATCGCGGAGTACATCGGGCTGGCCGCCGTCCTGGTCACCGGGTTCTTCCTGGTCCGCGACGGATCCGTCTCGATCGGTACGGCGACGGCCGCCGCCCTCTACTTCCACAGCCTGTTCGGACCCGTCAACGCGGCCCTCGTCCTCCTTGACGACGCCCAGTCGGCTGCGGCCGGGCTGGCGCGGCTGGTCGGGGTGACCGACCTGGAGGAGAGCGCGGTACGGCTGCCGCACCAGCGGGCGGAGACGGAGGCGGAGGCCGGGACCGCGCCCGGGACCACACCCGGGGCCGGACCCCAGGCCGCGCCCGAGACCGGGACCGACGCTGCGACGCCCGCGCCCGCCGTCACCGTCGATGCCGTGAGCCACGCGTACGGCCCCGGCCGCACCGTCCTCCACGATGTCTCCCTCACCCTCCGCGCGGGTGAACACGTGGCCCTGGTCGGGACCAGCGGCGCCGGGAAGTCCACCCTCGCCCGGCTCGTCGCGGGCGTCCAGCAACCCACCGGCGGCACGGTCTCCGTAGCGGCGGCGGGAGAGACAGGGCCCTCCGTCGTCCTGGTCACCCAAGAGGTCCACGTCTTCACCGGCACCCTCGCCGACGACCTCCGCCTCGCCCGCCCCGACGCCACCGACGACGACCTCCGTACCGCCCTCGCCACCGTGCACGCCCTGGAGTGGGCCGAGGCCCTGCCCGACGGGCTCGCCACCGTCGTAGGGGAGGGCGGTCACCGCCTCGACCCCGCCCGCGCCCAGCAACTCGCCCTCGCCCGGCTCGTCCTGGCCGACCCCCCGGTCGCCGTCCTCGACGAGGCGACCGCCGAGGCGGGCAGCGCGGGCGCCCGGACCCTGGAGCGCTCCGCCGAGGCCGCGCTCTCCGGCCGCACCGCCCTGGTCGTCGCCCACCGCCTCACCCAGGCCGTCGCCGCCGACCGGATCGTGGTGCTGGAGGCCGGCCGGGTCGTCGAGAGCGGCACCCACGACGAACTGCGCACCGCCGACGGCCCGTACGCGGCGCTCTGGCACGCCTGGTCCGGCAGCCGCGCCGCGCCCCACCTCTGACCCTCCAACTCCCCGTCGCCCCCGGCACACCCACCCTCCCGAAGGAATCCCGCCATGTCCCGCATGTTCCAGCGCACCCGGCTGACCGCCGTGGCCGCGTCCGCCCTGCTGCTGTTCGGAGCCGCCGCCTGCGGGTCGGGCGAGAGCGACGACAAGGCCGCGCCGTCCGCCGACAGCGCGCAGAAGGGGGCCTTCCCGGTCACCCTCGACCACAAGTACGGCGCCACCACCGTGAAGAACGAGCCGCAGCGCATCGTCACCGTCGGCCTCTCCGACCAGGACGCGGTGCTCGCGCTCGGCAAGGTCCCGGTCGGCACCACCGAGTGGTTCGGCGAGTTCAAGGGCGCCATCGGCCCCTGGGCCGAGAAGGCGCTCGGCGACAAGGCGCGGCCCACCGTCCTGCACGACGACGGCACCGGCCCCCAGGTCGAGAAGATCGCCTCCCTGCGCCCCGACCTGATCCTCGCGCTGTACTCGGGCCTCACCAAGGACCAGTACCGCACCCTCTCCAAGATCGCCCCGGTCGTCGCCCAGCCGAAGGACGGCGCGGACTGGGGGATCTCCTGGCAGGACCAGACCACCCAGGTCGGCAAGGCCCTGGGCAAGAGCGACGAGGCGAAGGCGCTGGTCGCCAGAACCGAGAAGTACATCGCCGACGCCGCCGCCGCGCACCCGGAGTTCAAGGGCAAGACCGCCGTCATGGCGACCCCGTACGAGGGCATGTACGTCTACGGCCCGCAGGACAACCGCTCCCGCGTGCTGACCGGCCTCGGCTTCCAGCTCCCGGCGGACCTCGACAAGGTCGTCGGCGATGCGTTCGGCGCCAACATCAGCAAGGAGCGCACCGACCTCCTCGACACGGACGCCGTCGCCTGGATCGTCACCGACCCGGACAAGGACGCGAAGAAGCTCCACGCCGACCCCCTGTACGGAAAGCTGGACGCGGTCAAGGAGGGCCGTGAGGTCATGATCAAGGAAAGCAGCCACTTCGGCAGCGCCATCTCCTTCGTCACCCCGCTGAGCATCCCGTACACCGTCGACCGCCTGGTCCCGATGCTGGCGGCCGCCGTCGACGGCAAGCCGGACACGAAGGTCGTCCACCCCGCGTCCTGACGCCTCTTCCGGCCCGTCCCGCCCCACGCGGGACGGACCGGGCGCCCTGACCGACCCACCCCTGAGGAACCGGACCGTGGAGCCAGCCCCGTGACCCGCCCCGCCCGATGGCGCCCCGCCCTGCTCGTGGCCGTGCTCGCCGCCGTGCTGGTGGTGCTCTGCCTGCTCTCGCTCGGTCTCGGCGCCCTCCAGATCCCGCCCGGCGAGGTCCTCAAGGCGCTCGTCGGCCGCCCGACCGGACCCCGTGTCGAGGACGTCATCTGGTCGGTGCGCGTGCCGCGTACGGCCCTGGGGCTGGCCGCCGGTGCCGCACTCGGGCTCTCCGGCTGTGTGATGCAGGCGCTGACCCGCAACCCGCTGGCCGACCCGGGCATCCTCGGGGTGAGCGCCGGGGCCGCGTTCGCCATCGTGCTCGCCGCCGGGGTCGCCGGGATCGGCTCGCTGCTCGGCTACATCTGGTTCGCGTTCGCCGGAGCCATGGCGGCGAGCATCGTCGTCTATCTGCTGGGGCGGATGGGGCGTTCGGGGTCCACGCCGGTGAAGCTGGCCCTCGCCGGGGTCGCCGTCACCGCCGTGCTCTCCTCGCTGACCAGCGCCGTCGTCCTCACCGACCCGGCCGCCCTGGACCGCTTCCGCTTCTGGTCGGCGGGCTCGCTCGCCAACCAGGACGCCTCCACCGTGCTGCGCATCCTGCCCTTCCTCGGCCTCGGCGCCCTCCTCGCGCTGGCGAGCGCCCCCGCCCTCAACAGCCTCGCCCTCGGCGACGACGTGGCCGCATCGCTCGGCCGCAAGCTCGGCCTCGTCCGCCTCCAGGGCGTCGTCGCCGTCACCCTCCTCACCGGGGCGGCGGTCGCGGTGATCGGCCCCGTCGTCTTCATCGGCCTGGTCGTCCCGCATGTCGCCCGGGCCCTCGCCCAGTCCGCCGGACTCGGCCCGGACCACCGCTGGCTGCTGCCGCTCTCGGCCGCGCTGGCCGCCGGGCTGCTGCTCGGGGCGGACGTCCTCGGCCGGGTGATCGCCCGGCCCGTGGAGGTCCAGGCCGGGATCATCGTCGCTTTCATCGGCGGCCCGTTCTTCATCGCCCTGGTCCGCCGACGCCGGCTCGCGGAGGTATGACCGTGACCACGCCTTCCCTGAGCTCCAAGACCGCTCCCCGCCCCTTCCGGCTGGCCTTCCCGCCCGTCTCCGGCACCCTGCGCCCCCGCCAACTCGCCGTCTGCGCGGCCCTCGTGGTCGCCGTGTTCGTGGCGCTGTGCTGGAACGTCTCCATCGGCGAGTACGGCATCCCGCTCACCGATGTCGCCCGCGCCCTGACCGGTTCCGGCGACCCGGGCACCCTCCTCGTCGTCCAGGAACTGCGGCTGCCCCGCGCCATGACCGGGCTGCTCGCGGGCCTCGCGTTCGGCATGTCCGGGGCCCTGTTCCAGACGATGACCCGCAACCCGCTCGCCAGCCCCGACATGATCGGCCTCACCCAGGGCGCCGGGACCGCCGTCGTCGCGGGCATCGTCCTCGGCTGGGACTTCGGCCTCGGCACCCAGGCCCTCGGCCTGCTCGGCGCCCTCGCCAGCGCGCTCCTCGTCTACGGGCTCGCCTGGCGGCGCGGCACCACCGGCTACCGCATCATCCTCGTCGGCATCGGCGTCTCCTGGGTCTGCCTCAGCATCACCGACTTCCTGCTCGCCCGGGGCGGCCGCTTCCAGGCACAGGCCGCGCTCGGCTGGCTCGTCGGCAACCTCAACGGCCGCGACTGGCAGCAGGCCGCGCCCCTGGCCGCCTCGCTCGTCGTGCTGGTGCCCGCCGCCCTGCTGATCGGCCGGCTGATGCGTACGCTGCAACTCGGCGACGACGTCGCCAAGGGGCTCGGCACCCGCGTCCAGGCCGTCCGCCTCACCGTCCTGCTCACCGGCGTCGGCCTGGTCGCCTTCGCCACGGCGGCCGCAGGGCCCGTCGCGTTCGTGGCGCTCGCGGCCCCGCAGATCGCGCAGCGCCTCTGCCGTACGGCCTGGCCGCCGCCGCTCGCCGGCGGACTCACCGGCGCCGCCATCGTCCTCGCGTCCGACGTCCTGGCACGCGAACTGATCCCCGGCACCGAACTGCCCGTCGGGATCGTCACCGGAGTGCTCGGCGCCCCGGTGCTGCTCTGGCTGCTCATCCGCGTCAACCGCGCGGGCTCAGGAGGCTGACCGATGTCCACCGCCGAACCCGACCTGAGGGCACAGGACTTGCACCTCGGATACGACGACCGGGCCGTCGTATCCGGCCTCGACCTGGCGGTCCCGCCCGGCCGGATCACCGCCATCGTCGGCGCCAACGCCTGCGGGAAGTCGACCCTGTTGCGCGCCCTGGCCCGGCTGCTGGCCCCGCGCGAAGGAGCGGTCAGTCTGGACGGCCGGGCCCTGCACGCCATCCCCACCCGGGAGTTGGCCCAGCAGCTCGGCATCCTCCCGCAGTCACCCGTCGCCCCCGAGGGCCTCACCGTCATCGACCTGGTGAACCGGGGCCGCTCCCCGCACCAGACGTGGTGGCGGCAGTGGACCAAGGCGGACGAGCAGGCGGTGCACGACGCGCTCGCCGCCACCGGCACCACCGACCTGGCCGACCGTGCGGTGGACGAACTCTCCGGCGGCCAGCGCCAGCGCGCCTGGATCGCCATGGCCGTCGCCCAGGGCACCCCGGTCCTCCTCCTCGACGAGCCGACGACGTACCTCGACCTCGCCCATCAGATCGACGTCCTGGACCTCGTCGTCGACCTCAACCGCCGCGAGGGACGCACGATCGTCATGGTCCTGCACGACCTCAACCAGGCCTGCCGGTACGCCGATCACGTCATCGCGATGAAGAAGGGCAGCATCGTCGCCGAGGGCGCCCCCGCCGACGTCATCACCGCCGCCACCGTCGAGGACGTCTTCGGCCTCCGCTGCCAGGTCACCACGGACCCGGTCAGCCGCACCCCGCTGGTGATCCCGGTCGGCCGCCACCACACCCCGGAGCCGGACGGGCCCGGGAAGACACTCGCCTGACGGGCTGCCGTACACGTCGCACGCGTACGGCAGCCCGCCCCGGCTTCAGATGCCGGCCGACGCCATCTCGATGATGGAGCGGTAGTACGCCGCCGTCGAGACCACGCACGCCCGGTAGGTGCGGTTGTCCTTCACCACCAGGAAGTAGTCCCGCAGGTTCTTCCAGTATTGGACCAGATAGCCGAGACCGGGCACGAAGCCCGGCGGCCGGGGCACCAGGGAGAAGGCCTCGGAACAGTGGAGGATGCGCTCGGTGGCCTGCGAGAGTACGTCGGCGACCTCGGCGTTCATGTTCCAGCCGGCGGCCAGCTGCGGCGTCCAGATCGCGCCCGCGATCTCCCTCAGGTGCTCCTGCTCCTCGGGCGTCGGATCGGCCTGGATCCGCAGGACCTGCACCGAGGGCGCGGTGCCGCTGTTCCCCGTTGCCAGGGCGGGTGCGGCCGCGCCGACGGCGAGGAGAGCCCCGGACAGCGCGAGCGCCATCGCCGGAATCGTCGCGGCCTTACGTCTTCTCATGATGCGTCCCCTCACGATCGCCCACCGTGTCGGCGGAGCTGCGTACGGTCACTTACGCGAAGTGACGCTGGCACGGCGCCCGTTGCCCGTCAACGGCGCCTGATCGGCCGTTCAGGAAGTGCCGCACGACCCCCTTGCGTCATTCGGCAGGCACCCGGTGGATCACCCGGAATGGCCCACCGCAC
The DNA here is from genome assembly GCF_009865135.1 of Streptomyces sp. SID8374. Classification (NCBI taxonomy): domain Bacteria; kingdom Bacillati; phylum Actinomycetota; class Actinomycetes; order Kitasatosporales; family Streptomycetaceae; genus Streptomyces; species Streptomyces sp. SID8374. The sequence continues at coordinate 1,224,834 of NZ_WWGH01000002.1, forward strand.
CGAACCGTGATTGGCCCGGGAATCCGCGCCAATCCCTTCATAGGCTCGAACCCATGAGCACCCACGACCGCACGACCGTCGATTTCTACTTCGACCCCGCCTGCCCGTTCGCCTGGATCGCCTCCCGCTGGATCCTGGAGGTGGAGCAGCTGCGCGACCTCGACCTCCGCTTCCGCCCCATGAGCCTGTACCTGCACAACCAGGGCAACGAACTGGCCCCCTGGTACCGCGAGTTGGTCGACAAGTCGATCGGCCCGGTCCGGGTCGCCGTCGCCGCGTCCGCCGCCCACGGCGACGGCGTCCTCCGGGACCTCTACACCGCGCTCGGCACCCGCATCCACCAGCACAAGGAGGAGGACTTCGACGCGGTCATCGCCGCCTCCCTCGCCGAACTGGGCCTTCCCGCCGCCCTGTCGGAGGCCGCGCACTCGACGGCGTACGACGAAGAGGTGGCCCGCAGCCACGACGCGGGCAAGGACCCGGAGCAGGACGCGTACGTGGGCACACCGACGATCCACGTCGACGGCACGGTCTGGTTCGGCCCGGTCCTGAACGCGATCCCGCGCGGCGAGAAGGCGGCCGAACTCTTCGACAGCTTCCGGGTCCTCGCCAACCACGAGGGCTTCTTCGAGCTCAAGCGGGCACGGTCGGGGGGCCTGTCCTACGAGTGAGCTGCAAGGCCCCTCACGCCGACAGCGAAGCCCTCACCGTCACCCGCGCCTCGTCGTACCGGTCCAGCAGCAGCCGCGCCAACTCCGGCGCCGGGCCCAGGACATCGGCCAGCACGTCCGCGCCGGCCGCCTCGGCGCCCGCCGTGATGCGGTCCGGGAGGCGGCCGGGGGCGATGACGTACGGGGCCACCGCCACCCGGTCGACGCCCTCGGCGCGCAGGGCCCGTACCGCGTCCTCGGTGCGGGGAAGGGATGCGGAGGCGAACGCAGGCCGCACGGCGCACCAACCGGTGTGCCGCAGCTCCCGCGCGATTTCAGCGATCACTGCGATCGCCTCCGGGTCGGATGATCCCGCCGAGGCCAGGACGAGCCCGGTCCGGGGGAGGTCGCCGGGGCGGACCCCGGCCTCCCGCAGCCGCCGCTCCAGGGTGGCGTTGAGCAGCGGGGAGGGGCCGAGCACGTCGGACTGCCGGATGTGCAGCCTCGGCAGCCGGGCGCGGGCCTCGCGCAGGACCGAGGGGATGTCGGTCTTGGCGTGGAACGCCCGGGTCAGGAGGAGCGGCAGGGCGATGACCTCGTCGGCCCCCTCCGCGGCCAGGCGCTCCAGCACCCGGGGCACGGAAGGGGCGTTGAACTCCAGGAACCCGGTCTCCACGCGCAGCCCCGGCCGCTGCGCCCGTACCCGCTCGGTGAGCGCGTGCACGGTCGCGGCGTGCCGAGGGTCGCGGCTGCCGTGGGCGATGACGAGGAGGACGGGGTGGGACATGGCGTGACTCAGTTCTTGACGAGGAGACCGCGGCTGCGCAGCACCCACCGCTCCAGCGGACTGAAGATCAGCAGGTCGATCGCGATGCCGACGAACAGGATGAGCAGGATCGAGAGGAAGATCCCGGGCATGTCGAAGTTGCTGCGGCCGTTCTCCAGCAACTGACCGAGCCCCAGACCCAGTTCGGGCGAGGAGGCGATGATCTCGGCGGCCATCAGCGAACGCCAGGAGAACGCCCAGCCCTGCTTGAGGCCCGAGAGATAACCGGGCAGCGCGGCCGGGAGCACGATGTGCCAGGTGCCCCGGATGCCGGTCGCGCCCAGCGTGCGGCCCGCCCTCAGGAACAGCGGCGGCACCTGGTCCACGCCCGAGACCAGCCCGTTGGCGATCGAGGGCACCGCACCCAGCAGGATCACCGCGTACATCATGCTGTCGTTCAGCCCGAGCCAGATGACCGCCGGGGCCACCCACGCGACCGACGGCAGCGACTGGAGCCCGGCCAGGATCGGCCCGATCGCGGCCCGGATCAGCTTCACCCGGGCGACCAGCAGCCCCAGCGGCGTACCGATGGCCACCGCGAGGAGGAAGCCCAGCAGACCGCGCGAGACGCTGGTCCAGACGACCTCGAGGAGCGTGCCCTTGAGCCACAGGTCCTTCGCGCTGTCCCACACCGCCGACGGCGGCGGCAGCTTGTAGACCTCGGTGACCTCGGCCCGGACCAGCAGCTCCCAGACGATCAGGACCAGCGCCACCGCCACCACGGGCGGCAGCACCTTGCTCTGGAGGACCTCGCGCACCGGGGTGCGGCGGATCTGCACCGCGTCCAGCGCGTCGAGACCGGCCTCCAGACCGGCCAGGTCGTCCGGCTTCGCGTCGACGGGGCCGGCCGCCCCGTCCGGCCGTTTCCGGTCGGACGTGATGTCAGTGCTGGCCATGTCGGCGGATCTCCCCACGCAGTTCTTCGGTGATCTCGACGGACAGCTCCGCCACGGCGGTGTCCTCGATGCGGCGCGGCTGCTCGATGTCGACCGTCCACTGCCGGGCGATCCGGCCCGGCCGGGACGACAGCAGCACGACGCGCTGCGCGAGCCGTACGGCCTCGCGCACGTTGTGCGTGACGAAGAGGACCGAGGCGTTCGTCTCGCGCCAGATCCGGGTCAGCTCGTCGTGCAGCACATCGCGGGTGATGGCGTCCAGCGCCGCGAACGGCTCGTCCATCAGCAGCAGTTGGCTGTCCTGGGCGAGCGCGCGGGCCATCGCGACCCGCTGCCGCATACCGCCGGACAGCTCGTGCACCCGCTTGCCGTACGCGCCGCCGAGGCGGACGAGTTCGAGCAGCCGCTCGGCCTCGGTACGGCGCTCCGACTTGGCGACCCCGCGCAGCCGCAGGGCCAGTTCGATGTTCTTGCCCGCGGTCAGCCACGGGAAGAGGGCGTGCTCCTGGAACATCAGGGCCGGCCGCCCGCCGGGGGTCTCGATGGACCCCGCGGACGGGCGGTCGAGTCCGGCCACCAGGTTGAGCAGCGTCGACTTACCGCACCCGGAGGCCCCCAGGAGGGTGACGAACTCACCCGGAGCGACATCGAGTGAGATGTCGTCCAGGACGAGCTGTTGACCCGTGGGTCCGGCGAAGGACTTCGAGACGTGCGAGAGACGGGCGGCGTACTCGACCGTCGTACGGTCCTCGGCCTTGGTGAGGGTGGTGGTCGCCATGGTCGTCACCTCCTGGGAATCCTGGGTCCGGTACGGGTTACTTGACGCCGAGACCGGCGTCGGAGACCTCGGTCTGACCCTCGGCCTTGAGGATCTTGTTCAGCGGGCCCAGGTCGTAGATGCCCTCCAGCTTCGGGTTCTCCAGCAGACCGGCCTTCACCGAGTACCCCGCCTGCGTCTTCAGCGTGGTGGCCAGCGGGTCGTTGGTGAACTCGACGGACTCCCACGCCGGGTCGAGGATCTCCTGCGGCAGCGGCTTGCCGCTCAGCTTCTCCAGCGCCTTGTTGGCGGAGGCCTTGGCCTCCTCCGGGTTGGCGTTGATCCACTTGTTGGTGGAGACCGAACCCTTGATCACGGCCTCGACGACGTCGGGGTGCGCGTCGAGGAACTTCTGCGACACGATGATGTGCGTGATCACGAACTTCTTGTCCGGCCACAGGTCCTTCTCGTCGAGGAGCACCTTCGCGCCCTCGGAGACCAGCTTGGACGCGGTCGGCTCCGGGACCCACGCGCCGTCCAGCGAACCGGACTTGTAGGCGTCGGGCGTCACCTTGTTGTCCGAGCGGACCACGGAGACGTCGCCCTTGCCGCTCTGCGGGTCGACCTTCCAGCCCTTCTCGGAGATCCAGTTGAGGAAGGCCACGTCCTGCGTGTTGCCGATCTGCGGTGTCGCGATCCGCTTGCCCTTGAGGTCGTCCAGGGTCTTGATCTTCTCCGGGTTGACGACCAGCTTCACCCCGCCGGAGGCCGAACCCGCCACGATCCGCAGCCCCTTGCCCTGGGACTTGACGTAGGCGTTGATGGCGGGGGAGGGGCCGATGAAGCCGATGTCGATCGATCCGGCGTTCAGCGCCTCGATCTCGGAGGGCCCGGCGTTGAAGGTCGTGGACTCGACCTTGGTGCCGCCCAGCTCCTTCTGGATGGTGCCTTCCTGGATGCCGACCAGGGCGGTGGCGTGCGTGAGGTTCGGGAAGTAGCCGATCTTCACGGTGTCCGCGGAGAGCTTCTTCTCACCGCTGGAGACGTTCGCCTTCTTCGCGTCGTCGTCCTTGGCGTCGGAACCGTAACCGCAGGCGGTGGCGGCCAGGGCGAGCAGCGGCAGGGCCGCGACAGCGGCGATGGAGCGGCGAACGGTGGAACGGGGGGCAGGCACGGGAGGCTTTCCTCTCGTTGGCCCGGTGCTCGCGTCCCGCTGGTGGTCAGGGGGGCGCGGCCGGGAGATCGGCAGGTCTTCGGCGGTACGGGCGGTGCGGATGGTGCGGGTGGGCGCGCAAGCGGTGCGCGTACGTCATCACGCACATCGCCCCACGCCTCCCTGGCCGCTGCCGAGGGCGCCGCTGCCCACGCGGCCGCCCTCCTTCGCGAAGGTGGAGAAGAAATCGGTCACGGTCAGAAGTCCCATTCGGCGTCGTCGTCGGCCACGACCGGTTCCGGGGCCGTGGCGAACGCGGCGCCCGCCATGCCGGCGCTCAGCGTCGTACCGTCCGCCGGGTCGATCAGCAGGAACGATCCGGTACGCCGGGAGTCGGCGTACGCGTCCAGTGCGAGCGGCTCGGCGGTCCGCACGACGACCCGGCCGATGTCGTTGGCGACCAGCTGCCCGGGCGCCGGGTGCTGGGAGAGGTCGTCCAGGGTGAGCCGGGACGGGATGTCCTTGACGATCGCCTTGACCGTACGGGTGGTGTGCTTCAGCAGCACCCGCTGGCCCACCGAGAGCGGCTGGTCGGCCACATGGCAGACGGTCGCCTCGACGTCCTGGGTGACCGGCGGCGCGTCATCGGCCGGGGCGATCAGGTCGCCGCGCGAGATGTCGATGTCGTCGGCCAGCCGGAGCGTCACCGACTGCGGCGCCCAGGCGATGTCCACGCTCTCGCCGAGCGCGTCGATGCCGGTGATCGTGGTGGTGCGCCCCGAGGGGAGTACGGAGACGGACTCGCCGACGCGGAAGACCCCGGCGGCGATCTGACCGGCGTACCCCCGGTAGTCGGGGTGCTCGGCGGTCTGCGGGCGGATCACGTACTGCACGGGGAAGCGCGCGTGGCAGGCGGTGAGGTCATGGCTGACCGGGACCGTCTCCAAGTGCTCCAGGACGGTGGGCCCGCCGTACCAGTCCATGTGCGCCGACGGCTCCACCACGTTGTCCCCGGCCAGCGCCGAGATGGGGATCGCGGTGATCTCCGGGACGCCGAGGGAGGCGGCGTACGCGGTGAACTCCTCGGCTATCGCGGCGAATACAGGCTCCGCGTACTCGACCAGGTCCATCTTGTTGACGGCCAGCACCACGTGCGGGACGCGCAGCAGCGCGGCGACGGCGGCGTGGCGGCGGGTCTGCTCCACGACCCCGTTGCGGGCGTCGACCAGGACCACGGCCAGCTCGGCGGTGGAGGCGCCCGTCACCATGTTGCGGGTGTACTGCACATGGCCCGGGGTGTCCGCGAGGATGAACCGGCGCCGGGCGGTGGCGAAGTAGCGGTAGGCGACATCGATGGTGATGCCCTGCTCGCGCTCGGCCCGCAGCCCGTCGGTCAGCAGCGCCAGGTCCGGCGCCTCCTGGCCGCGGCTCAGCGACACCTGCTCCACGGCCTCCAGCTGGTCCGTGAGGATCGACTTGGAGTCGTGCAGCAGACGTCCCACGAGGGTGGACTTGCCGTCGTCGACCGACCCGGCGGTGGCGAACCTCAGCAGGGTGGTGGCCGACAGCTGCTCGGCGGAGAGAGCCGAGAGGATGGGTGTGGTCATGGTGGGCCTCTCTTGTGGATCAGGCCGGATCAGGGAGCGGGGTCTGGTGCCGTGCATCGCAAGGCGGAGGAGGGAGTCATGGCGGAGCCATGGCGAGTGACGACAACGCGGCGAGGTGCGGTGCCAGGGCACGCGAGCCCGGCATGATCCGCACGAGAGGCCCTCAGAAGTACCCCTCGCGCTTGCGGTCTTCCATCGCGGCCTCGGACATCTTGTCGTCGGCGCGGGTCGCGCCCCGCTCGGTGAGCCGGGAGGCGGCGATCTCGGTGATCACGGCCTCCAGCGTGGTGGCGTCGGAGTCGACGGCGCCGGTGCAGGACATGTCGCCGACCGTGCGGTAGCGCACCAGGCGGGTCTCGGTGGTCTCGTGCTCCTTGGGGCCGCCCCAGCCGCCGGCCGTCAGCCACATGCCGTTGCGGGAGAAGACCTCGCGCTCATGGGCGAAGTAGATCTCCGGGAGTTCGATGCCCTCGCGCTCGATGTACTGCCAGACGTCCAGCTCGGTCCAGTTGGAGATCGGGAAGACCCGGACGTGCTCACCGGGAGCGTGCCGGCCGTTGTAGAGCTGCCACAGCTCGGGGCGCTGGCGGCGCGGGTCCCACTGCGAGAACTCGTCGCGCAGCGAGAAGACCCGCTCCTTGGCGCGCGCCTTCTCCTCGTCGCGCCGCCCGCCGCCGAACACCGCGTCGAAGCGGTGCTGCTGGATCGCCTCGGTGAGCGGGACGGTCTGGAGCGGGTTGCGGGTGCCGTCGGGGCGCTCGCGGAGCTTCCCGGCGTCGATGTACTCCTGCACGGAGGCGACATGGAGCCGCAGCCCGTGCTTCTTCACCGTACGGTCGCGGTACTCCAGGACCTCGGGGAAGTTGTGCCCGGTGTCCACGTGCAGCAGCGTGAACGGCACCGGCGCGGGCGCGAACGCCTTCAGCGCCAGGTGCAGCATGACGATGGAGTCCTTGCCGCCGGAGAAGAGGATCACCGGCCGCTCGAACTCCCCCGCCACCTCACGGAAGATGTGGACCGCCTCGGACTCCAGGGAGTCCAGGTGGCTGAGCGCGTACGGGTTGACCGTGCCCTCCGGCACGCTGGTGACGGTGCTCACGCCAGGCCCCTCTCGGTGAGCAGCGCGTGGAGCGCCGCCGCTGACTCCTGCACGGTCTGCTGGTGCGATTCGATGCGCAGATCGGGCGATTCGGGCGCCTCGTAGGGGTCGTCGACCCCGGTGAGACCGCTGATCTCGCCCGCCGCCTGTTTGGCGTAAAGACCCTTCACATCCCGTACGGAGCACACCTCGACGGGCGTCGCCACGTGCACCTCCAGGTAGGTGGTGGACTCGGCGGCGTGCCGCTTGCGCACGGCCTCGCGGCTGTCGGCGAACGGGGCGATGACGGGGACGAGCACCTTCACGCCGTTGGCGGCGAGGAGTTCGGCGACGAAGCCGATCCGGGCCACGTTGGTGTGCCGGTCCTCGCGGGAGAAGCCGAGGCCCGCGGAGAGGAACTGCCGGATCTCGTCGCCGTCGAGTACCTCCACCTTGTGGCCCTCGGTCCGCAGCCGGCCCGCCAGCTCGTACGCGATGGTGGTCTTGCCCGCGCTCGGCAGACCGGTCAGCCAGATCGTGGCTCCCGTCTCCGTCACGCTCATCGAACTCTCCTGATCAGTCGTCATCAGCCGTGCAGCCCGCATTCGGTCTTGCCCCGGCCGGCCCAGCGGCCGGCCCGTGCGTCCTCGCCCTCCAGCACCCGGCGGGTGCAGGGCGCGCAGCCGACGGAGGCGTAACCGTCCATCAGCAGCGGGTTGGTGAGCACCCCGTGCTCCAGCACGTAGGCGTCCACGTCGTCCTGGGTCCAGCGGGCGATGGGGGAGACCTTCACCTTGCGGCGCTTGGCGTCCCAGCCCACCACCGGGGTGTTCGCCCGGGTGGGGGACTCGTCGCGGCGCAGCCCCGTCGCCCATGCGGCGTACGCGGTCAGGCCGTCCTCCAACGGCTTGACCTTGCGCAGCGCGCAGCACAGGTCGGGGTCGCGGTCGTGCAGCTTCTCGCCGTGCTCGGCGTCCTGCTCGGCGACGGTCTGCCGGGGGGTGATGGTGATGACGTTGACGTCCATCACCGCGTCCACCGCGTCCCGGGTCCCGATGGTCTCGGGGAAGTGGTAGCCGGTGTCCAGGAAGACCACGTCCACGCCCGGCATCACCCGGGAGGCCAGGTGCGCGACGACGGCGTCCTCCATGGAGGAGGTGACGCAGAAACGCGGCCCGAAGGTGTCGGCGGCCCACTTGAGGATCTCGGTGGCGGAGGCGTCCTCCAGTTCGCGCCCGGCCTGCTCGGCCAGCTCCTGGAGTTCGCGGTCGGTGAGCTCTCCGCTGATCAGAGTGTCCGTCATATCCGGTCCCCTTCACCGTCGTTGCGCTGAACGCCCCGGGTCAGCAGACCCAGGAACTTCAGCTGGAACGCACGGTTGCAGGAGGCACATTCCCAGGCGCCGTGACCGGTCTCGTTGGGGCGCAGGTCCTCGTCGCCGCAGTACGGGCAGTAGAACGGGGCGGCTCGCTCGCTCATGACAGCGACTCCGCACTGGCGCGCGCCGCCCAGGTCGCGAAGCGCTCGCCGTCCTCGCGCTCCTCCTGGAACCGGCCGAGCACCCGCTCCACGTAGTCCGGCAGTTCGGCCGAAGTGACCTTCAGGCCACGGACCTTGCGGCCGAACCCGGCCTCCAGGCCGAGCGCGCCGCCGAGGTGCACCTGGTAGCCCTCGACCTGGTTGCCGTCGCCGTCCAGCATCAACTGGCCCTTGAGACCGATGTCCGCGACCTGGATGCGGGCGCAGGCGTTCGGGCAGCCGTTGATGTTGATGGTGATCGGGTGGTCGAAGTCCGGGATGCGGCGCTCCAGTTCGTCGATGAGCGAGGCGCCGCGCGCCTTCGTCTCGACGATCGCCAGCTTGCAGAACTCGATGCCGGTGCAGGCCATCGTGCCGCGCCGGAACGGGGACGGCGTGACCCGCAGGTCCAGCGCCTCCAGACCGGCGACCAGGGAGTCCACCTGCTCCTCGGCCACGTCCAGCACGATCATCTTCTGCTCGGCGGTGGTCCGCACCCGGCCCGAACCGTGCTCCTCGGCCACCTCGGCGATCTTGGTGAGGGTGGCGCCGTCGACGCGGCCCACCCGCGCGGCGAAGCCGACGTAGAAGCGGCCGTCCTTCTGCCGGTGCACCCCGAGGTGGTCGCGCCAGGTCTGGGCGGGCTGCTCGGGCGCGGGGCCGTCGATCAGCTTGCGCTGGAGGTAGTCGTCCTCCAGGACCTGGCGGAACTTCTCGGCGCCCCAGTCCGCGACGAGGAACTTCAGGCGGGCGCGGGTGCGCAGCCGCCGGTAGCCGTAGTCGCGGAAGATCCCGATGACCCCGCCGTACACATCGGCCACCTCGTCCAGCGGCACCCAGGCGCCGAGCCGGACCCCGAGCTTGGGGTTGGTGGAGAGGCCGCCGCCGACCCAGAGGTCGAAGCCGGGGCCGTGCTCGGGATGGTTCACGCCGACGAAGGCGATGTCGTTGATCTCGTGCGCCACGTCCAGCTGCGGGGAGCCGGAGACGGCGGACTTGAACTTGCGGGGCAGGTTGGAGAAGTCGGGGTTGCCGATGAACCGGCGCTGGATCTCGTCGATCGCGGGCGTGCCGTCGATGATCTCGTTCTCGGCGATGCCCGCCACGGGGGAGCCGAGGATCACGCGGGGCGTGTCACCGCAGGCCTCGGTGGTGGAGAGGCCCACCTCTTCGAGGCGCCGCCAGATCTCCGGCACGTCCTCGATCCGGATCCAGTGGTACTGCACGTTCTGCCGGTCGGTGAGGTCGGCGGTCCCGCGCGCGAACTCCTGGGAGATCTCTCCGATCACCCGCAGCTGCTGCGTGGTCAGCCGGCCGCCGTCGATCCGGACGCGCAGCATGAAGAACTTGTCGTCCAGCTCCTCGGGCTCCAGCACGGCCGTCTTGCCGCCGTCGATACCGGGCTTGCGCTGGGTGTACAGCCCCCACCAACGCATGCGTCCCCGCAGGTCGTTGGGGTCGATGGAGTCGAAACCGCGCTTGGAGTAGATCGTCTCGATACGTGTCCGTACGTTGAGACCGTCGTCGTCCTTCTTGAACTGCTCGTTCCCGTTGAGGGGTGTGTGGTGGCCCACGGCCCACTGACCCTCGCCACGGTGGCGTCCGGCCTTGCGGCGGGGCGTGGTGGTCGCAGGCTGTTCCGGGGTAGCGGCCATGACAGTACGTCCTTCGGGACTGCAGGAGGGCGGCTCTGAACGGCGCACTCGCGCTGAGGCGCGGCGGTGCGCTGGGTTCGGGCAGAGATGTAAGAGGGTGCGGCGGTGCTGGGTCTCTCAGCCCGCCGGACAGATGGCGCTGGACATGCGGCCGAGGTCGACGTGGCGTCGACTCACCAAGGCAATTCCAGTTCCAGACATGACGGAAGCGTGTCACGCGGATCTCGGGGCAGTCCACCACTATCCACGATGTGGACGAGATGGTCTCGAAGGGTGAGACATTGTGGTGTCAGTCACACGTTACGTCCGTGGCAATGGGGGCAAATCACCCCGGGGCGGGGCCGGTGAGGGCCCCGAACGGGGTCGGGGGGCGGATCAGGCGCTGTACGCCCCCGGCCACGGTCCCGGGGTCGCCACGACCGGCTCCACCTCGGTCTTCGTGTCGAAGAGCCGGAAGCCCCGGCGCAGGTAGTTGTCCATCGCGTACGGGCCGTCCTTGGAGCAGGTGTGCAGCCACACCCGCCGCGTCGCCGGCCGCTCGGGCCACCGCTCCGCCAGGTCCCAGGCGCGCGCCACCCCGTACGACAGCAGATGGCCGCCGATCCGCCGCCCCCGGAAGGCCGGGATCAGCCCGAAGTACAGGATCTCGACCGCGCCGTCGTCCTGCGCGTCCAGCTGGACGTACCCGGCCGGCGTCCCGTTCGCGTACGCCACCCAGGTCTCCGCCCCGGGCCGATCGAGGAGCTCCTGCCACTGGGCGTACGTCATCCCCAGCCGGTCGGTCCACCGGATGTCGCCGCCCACCGCCGTGTAGAGGAACCGGCTGAACTCGGGCAGCGCCACCTCGGACCGGACGATGCGCAGATCGCCCTCCGGTACGGCGGCGGGCCGCAGATCGGCGGGGGAGGTCTGCTCCAGCGACCAGACGGTGACCTCGACGGTCGACTCGGCGGTCTCGGTCGTCCCTGTCGCCTCGGTGGCCGGTACGGGGGGCTGTGCGGGGTTGCTCATGGCGGCCAGAAAACCATGCCGCCACCGGCCGGCGCACAGCGGGCCCGCCCATCGCCCCGCGTACCGCCCCGCCCATCGCCCCCGGTCAGGCCGGTGCCGCCCCCCGCCGCGCCCCTGTCACCACCGGCGCCTTCGAGTGCGGTAACAGGTCGGCCGGGTGCTCCGGGTGGACGACCTCCACCTCCACGCCGTCCCCGAAGCGGTACGGGCGGTGGGCCAGCACCTCCGCCAGATGGCGCCGGAGCCGGGAGATCTCGGCCCGTACCGTCACCGTCCGGGTCGCGTCCCCGAAGATGTCCTGCGCCAGCTCGGAGGCGCTGCGCCCCTCCCGGTGCACCGCCAGCGCGTACAGCAGCTCCGCGTGGCGCGGCGAGAGCCGCTGCGTCGAGGTGCCCAGCGGACCCACCAGGTGCACGGCCAGCGCCCGCGGCCGGCTCAGGTCCAGCACCGCCCGGCGCGGCGCCCCCTCCGCCGTACTGTCCGACACCTGCACCAGCCAGCCCCCCGGCAGCGGCTCCACCCGGCACATCCCGAGCGAGGGCAGCCACACCCGCCCCGCCACCAGCGACTTCGGCAGCGGCAGCCGGTCCACCGGCGGCATCCCCGTCACCGCCGCCAGCCATCCGTTGGTGTCCACGGCCAGCGCACGGCCCCCGATCCGGCACAGGATCGGCGCCGCCACCGCGCGCAGCCGTTCGATCGCCACCAGATGCCGGGTGCGGATCTCGCCCTCGGCGAGCCGCGCCACCGAGTCCACCAGGGCCAGCGTCGCAGGATGGAAGGTGGAGGCCGGGCCGCTGATGTCGACGATCCCCACCAGCCGCCCGTCGCGCGGATCGCGGACCGGGGCCGCCGCGCAGGTCCAGTTGTGCAGGGCCCGGATGAAGTGCTCGGCCGAGTGGACCTGGATGGGCGCGCGGGCCGCCAGCGCCGTACCGATCGCGTTCGTCCCCGTCGCCTCCTCCGCCCAGGCGGCCCCCTCCTCCAGGCAGATGTCATGGGCCCGGTGGAGCACCCCGGAGTTGCCCTGGCGCCACAGCACCCGGCCCTCCACATCGGTGACCACCATGATCTGCTGCGCCGCGTCGGCTATCGAGGCGAGCCCCGCCCGCAGCAGCGGCATCACCTCGCCGAGCACCGTGCTGTGCCGCCGGTGTTCGATCTCCTCGGTGTGGAGCAGCTCGCTCTCCGGCGACTGCCCGGGGTCGATGCCGCTGCGCATCACCCGCTCCCAGGAGGCGTCGATCTCCGCGCGCGGGGCGACGGAGGACCGCTCACCCGCCAGCCGGGCCTCCCTCGCCCGGTGGAGCAGCCGGGTCGCGCGGTCGGCCTCCTGACCGATCACCCGCACCGCTCCGGCAGAACCCGTCTCCCTCATGGTCCCCACCCGTTCCCCCCGAAACACTCCGAGCTGCTCCGGCCCCATCCTGCCGCTGCCCGGGTGCGCCCGCCGCGCAGTCCACACAATGGTTGCAACCCTTTGCAACTCTGGCGATGCCCCTCCGAACCGTACGAGAGTGGCAGCGTGCCGTACGCCGGGCCCGTGCCCGGCGATCGGTGCGGTTCAAGCATGGAGGGTGGTGCCGTGTCGGCGCAGCACCACCCTCCGTCGCTTCCCCCGGCTGCTACTCCGCGACCGGCCGGGCCCGGGTCACCACCGAGGCCAGATCCAGACTGTGCGGCAGCGTCCCGAACGCCGAGCCCCAGTCCCCGCCCAGCCGCGAGGCGCAGAACGCGTCGGAGACCTCCGGCGGCGCCCACCGCACCAGCAGCGAACCCTGGAGCACCAGCGCCATCCGCTCCACCAGCCGCCGCGCCCGCGCCTCGATCCCCTCCAGGTCCGCCAGCTCGGTCAGCACGTCCTTGATCGCCGCGTCCAGCCGGTGATCGGCCCCCCGCGCCTTCCCGACCTCCCGCAGGAACGCGTCCAGCGCCTGCGGCTCCCGCTGGAGCGCCCGCAGCACATCAAGCGCCTGTACGTTGCCCGAGCCCTCCCAGATCGAGTTGAGCGGCGCCTCCCGCAGCAGCCGGGGCATCCCCGACTCCTCGACGTACCCGTTGCCGCCCAGGCACTCCAGCGCCTCGCCGACGACCGGCGTGCAGCGTTTGGTGACCCAGTATTTGGCGGCGGGCACCGCGAGCCGCAGGAAGGCGCGCTCCTCCTCGGTGTCCGTGTCGTACGCCGAGGCCAGCCGCATCGCCAGCACGGTCGCCGCCTCCGACTCCAGCGCCAGATCGGCCAGCACGTTGCGCATCAGCGGCTTGTCGATCAGCAGCCCGCCGAACGCGCTGCGGTAGGTGGCGTGGTGGATCGCCTGCGCCACCGCCTGCCGCATCAGCGCCGCCGAACCCACCACGCAGTCCAGCCGGGTGGCCGCCACCATCTCGATGATGGTGCGCACCCCGCGCCCCTCCTCGCCGACCCGGCGGGCCCAGGTCCCGTCGAACTCGACCTCGCTGGAGGCGTTGGACTTGTTGCCCAGCTTGTCCTTCAGCCGCTGGATCGCGAACACGTTGCGCGTCCCGTCCGGCAGCACGCGCGGCACCAGGAAGCACGTCAGCCCGCCCGGCGCCTGCGCCAGCACCAGGAACCCGTCCGACATCGGCGCCGAACAGAACCACTTGTGCCCGGTGAGCAGATACTCGCCCTCCCCGGAGACCGGCTGGGCGACCGGCTCCGCCCGGGTGGTGTTGGACCGTACGTCGGTGCCGCCCTGCTTCTCCGTCATGCCCATCCCGAAGAGCACGCCGGCCTTCTCCTGCGCGGGCCGCAGCCCTTCCTCGTAGACGTACGAGGTCAGCTTCGGCTCCCACTCGGCGGCCAGCACCGGGTCGGTCCGCAGCGCGGGCACCGCGGCGTGCGTCATCGAGAGCGGGCAGCCGTGCCCCGCCTCCGCCTGCGTCCAGACCAGGAACCCGGCCGCGCGCCGGACATGACCGGCCGGACGGCCCCAGGCGTCGGTCAGCCCGGCGGCGACCGCGTGCCCCAGGAGCCGGTGCCAGGACGGATGGAACTCGACCTCGTCGATCCGATGCCCGTACCGGTCATGGGTGCGCAGAACGGGTGGGTGCTCGTTCGCCTGCGCACCCCACGCCTGGGCCTGCGCGGAGCCCGCGGACTGCCCGAGCGCCCCCAGTTCTTGCCTGGCCTCGGGCAGGACGGCCGGGTCGATGTGCCGCTCCACGGCCTCGGACAGGGCCCGGTCGGCGGTGAACACGTCATAGCCGACCAGCGGCGGAACCTGATTGGTCACTGTGTGGGTGGTGGCTGCCATGCCGATACGGTAAGGAGGTGCAGGCAGCAAATGAAACACCCGAGCGGCCACCGGGCCGGCTCCACCGGGCCCGAGTCCTCTACCGCAACGTCTCGAAGCGGCGGATGGCATGGCAGTTGCTCAAGGACACCGTCAACTCGTGCATCGAGTACCGGATCCTCGGGCTGGCGGCCGAGGCGGCGTTCTTCACCCTGCTCTCCCTGCCGCCGCTGCTGCTCGGCATGATCGGACTGCTCGGTTACGTCGACGAGTGGACGACCACCACCACGGTCGCCTCCATCGAGCGCAACATCCTCTCGGCCTCGCAGACCGTGCTCTCCGAGCGCGGGGTCAACGACTTCGCCAAACCGCTGCTGGCCGATGTCACCACCGGCGCCCGTCCCGATGTCATCTCCATCGGCTTCGCCATCGCCCTGTGGTCCGGCTCCCGCGCGGTGAACGTCTTCATCGACACCATCACCGTCATGTACGGCCTCGACGGCCACCGCGGCATCGTCAAGACCCGGCTGCTCGCCTTCCTGCTGTACGTCGTCGCCCTGCTGCTGGGCGCGGTGGTGCTGCCGCTGCTCGTCGTCGGCCCGGACCGGGTGGTCGAGTTCGTGCCCTGGGGCACCGAAGTCGTCGCCGTCCTGTACTGGCCGGTGGTGATACTCCTGACGATCGCGTTCCTGACGACTCTCTACCACGTGTCGGTTCCCGTGCGTTCGCCGTGGATCGAGGACGTCCCCGGGGCGCTCGTGGCGCTCGGGATGTGGGTGGTCGGCAGCTTCCTGTTGCGGATCTACCTCACGAACACGGTCGAAGGCCCCACCATCTACGGCTCCTTGGCGGCGCCCATCGCCGTCCTGCTCTGGATCGGTATCTCCGCTTTCGCCGTCCTGGTCGGGGCGGCGGTCAACGCGGCCATCGACCGGGTGTGGCCCTCGCTCGCCACGGCCGCCGCCCGCGAGGCCACCGAACGCGTCCGGGCCGCGCAGGCCGCCGAGTTCGTCGCCCGCACCCGCCCGGCCGCCTACGAGGGGGCGGACGACGAGGAGGACGAGGACGAGGGCCCGGCGTACATGCCCTCGGAGTTCCCCGAGCGCTGGTCCCGCTTCCTGCCGCCCGACGACGTCAAGTCGCGGCTCCAGTCGACCTGGGAGAAGGAGCCCAAGGAAGCCAAGGAGCCGAAGGAGCCCAGGGAATCCAAGGAGCCCGGGCAGCCCCCGGACAGCTCCGGACCGCCGCCCTCCTGAGCCTGGGCCTTCGCGCTAGCGTGGAGACATGATCGAGGAACAGCAGCGGTACCGGGAGCGGCCCTCCCGGCTGCCCGGTGCCGTCGTCTGGACCTGGGACGCCCCCGACCACCCGCTGCGGGAGCCCCACTCCGTGCTGCCCGACGGCTGCATGGACCTGATCTGGAGCGACGGCCGCATCGTCGTCGCCGGGCCGGACACCCACGCCTTCGAGGTGGAACCCCCGAACCGGGTCCCCTCCGCCGCGATACGGTTCGCCCCCGGCACCGCGCCCGTACTCCTCGGCGTACCGGCGTCACTGCTGCGCGACCACCGGGCCGACCTCGCCGACCTCTGGCCGTCGGCAGCCGTACGCCGGCTCACCGAGCAGATCGACGAGGCCCCCGACCCCGCCGAGGCCCTCGAACGGTTCGCCCTGGACCGGATCGCCGACACCGGGCCCCCGGACCCGCGGACGGTGGCCGTCGCCGAGGGGCTGCGCCGGGGCAGGTCCGTCGCGGCGACGGCGGCGGAGGCCGGACTCGGCGCCCGCCAGCTCCACCGCCGCTCCCTGGCCGCCTTCGGCTACGGCCCCAAGAGGCTGGCCAGGATCCTCCGCCTCCAGCGCGCCCTGGAGCTCATCCGCACCGGCCTCCCGTACGCCGAAGCGGCCTGCGCGGCGGGCTGCACCGATCAGGCCCACCTCGCCCGCGAGATGCGCGACCTGGCCGGTACGACCCTCGGGGCCTACTTCGCGTCGGCGGCGGCGAACAGCGAGACCCCGCTGCCGTCCGGGTCCAGCACCACCGCGTAGCGCTGCCCCCACACCGCGTCCCACGGCTTCAGATGCCCGGTGTGACCGGCACCCGTCAGCTCCCCGTACAGGGCGTCCACCTCCGCCGGACTGTCGCACAGGAACGCCAGCCCCAGCCGCTCCCCGCCCGCCGGGCGCTCCCAGCTCGGGTCGTAGGAGAGGATGACGTCCTCGGTGTCCCACAGCAGCCGCTGTCCGCCCGGCAGGACCACCTCCACATGCGGGGCGGACTCCGCCCCGGCCGGGATGTCGAGGCCGAGCCTGCGGTAGAAGGCGAGCGAGGCCGCCAGGTCGGCCGTGATGATGCTGATCGCGTCGAGTCGTGGAGTCATGGAACGACGGTAGGCGCCCGCCGTCCCCAGGGTCTTGTACGAATCGGACGTGCGGGCTGCCCCACGTCAGCGCCGCTGCGTCAGCGCCCTGACACCTCCGCCCCCTACGCCAGCGCCCTTGCACCTTCGCCCGAACGCCTCCGCCCCAACGCCAGCGCCCTTACATGTCCGCCCTTACGTCAGCGCCCTTACGTCTGCGCCACTGCGGCCCCCGGCAGCCCCCGCCAGGGGTCACCCCCAGCAGTCGTCCACCGACGTCCCCGCATCCGTCAGCGCCAGCCCCAGATCCGCCCGCTCGGTCACCCAGCGCGTCGGCCGGTGGCGCGGGTCGCCCGTCGCCGTGTGCAGCGCCCGCTGGAGCTCCAGCAGCCGCCGGGCCCCGATCCGCTCGCCCCAGGCCAGCGGTCCGGCCGGATAGCCGAGCCCGGTCGTCACGGCCAGGTCGATGTCGGCCGGGGTGGCGAGCGACCGCTCCGCGATCGAGGCGCCGACCGCCACGATCGACGACAGCAGCCGCTGCGCGACCGAGCCCGCCGTGTCCCGTACCACCGTCACGGCGTGCGGCTCGTCCGCCGCCGCCCGCGCCAGCACCGCCCGCGCGTCCCGGGCCGCCGCCGGATCGGTGGCGGCCGTCACCGCCAGGACCCGCCGCAGCCCGGCGGCGGGCAGCACCTCCACGCCGAGCGTCCGCTCCGGCGGCAGCCCGCCCGCCCGGATCGCCCCGGACACCGTCGTCCCCCAGACCGGCACCAGAACCAGCGCCTCGGCGGACGGCCCCTCGCCCCGCTCCACGCGGACCCCGGCCGCCTCCAGCGCACCGGCGAGGGCGTCCACGTACGCCGTCGTCTCCACCGACCCGTCCGGGGCCAGGTACACCGGCCGATCGCCGTTCCCCGTCACCGCCGGCTCCGGGGCGGGCCCCTCGGCGCCCTCGCCGTACGCGTACCAGCCCTGCCCGGTCTTGCGGCCGTGCAGCCCCGCCACCACCCGGTTCGGCGTGAGGTAGGAGGGGCGCAGCCGGTCCTCGTGGCGGAAGCCCTGCCAGATGGAGTCGATCACCGCGGCCGTGACGTCGAGTCCGGTGAGGTCCATCAGCTCGAACGGGCCCATCCGCAGGCCCAGCACGTCCCGCGCGATCCGGTCGATGTCGGCGGGGCGCGCCACCGACTCCTCCAGCAGCGCCAGCGCCTCCGTCACCAGCCCGCGCCCCGCGTGGTTGACCAGGAACCCGGGGGTGTCGGCCACGGTCACCGCCTTGTGCCCGCACCCCTCCACCAGCTCGGTCAGCAGGGGCGGGATCTCCGGGCGGGTCGCCGCCCCCGGCACCACCTCCACGATCCGCATCAGCGGCACCGGGTTGAAGAAGTGCAGCCCGGCCAGGCGCGTCGGGTCCTGGAGCGCCGCCGCGATCCGGGTCACCGACAGGGAGGAGGTGTTGGTCGCGAAGACGGCGGAGGAGGGCAGCGCCCGCTCCAGCTTCCCGAACACCTCGGCCTTGGTCTCCAGGTCCTCCCGTACGGCCTCGATGACCAGCTCCACCTCGGGCCCGGCCGCCCACGGGTCGCCCAGCGGCACCAGCCGCCCCACGGACGCGTCCCGGTCGGCGGCGGACATCCGGCCCTTGGCCACCGCCCGGTCCAGCATCGAGACGACGAACTCCACGGCGTCCGTCACCGCCTCCGCCCGTACGTCGCCCAGCTCCACGGTGTGTCCCGCGCTCGCCGCCCACTGGGCGATGCCGCGGCCCATGGCCCCGGCTCCGACGATCCTGATACGCATGGCAGTTGAGCCTTTCCGGCGGAGATGGTCATGAAAAGTGGGGTCAGCGGAGGTAGACGCGGTGCGGGTCGACATCGTCGCGCAGGAGCCGCAGCTCCGCATCCGTGGGCGGCGCCACCGTGGCGACCGTGTCGGCCACCTTCAGCTCCCAGCCGGTGGCGGCCCGCACCTGTTCGACGGTGACGCCGGGGTGCACGGCGACCAGCCGCAGCTCGTCGCCGACGCCGTCGCGGGCGAGGATGCCCAGCTCGGTGATGACCCGGGTGACGCCGGTGCCGAGCGGGCGGATGCCGTCCGCGAGCGCCCGGTCGGGCCCTGGCGTGGTGCAGAAGTCGAGGGCGTCGGCGAAGGAGCGCGGGGTGTGGCGGCGCATCACGACGAAGACCTCCCGGGCGTTCGCCATCACCTCGACCGCGCCCCCGGAGCCCGGCAGCCGTACCGTCGGGCGCTCCCACTCCCCGATCACCGAGGTGTTGAGGCTGCCCCACCGGTCGATCTGCGCGGCGCCCAGGAAGCCGACGTCGATGTGGCCGCCCTGGAGCACGGAGCCGAAGAGCGCGGGCATCGACAGCACCGCCTCGGCACCCGTGATCAGCACGGCGTCCGCGATGGTCTCCGGCAGGTGCGAGGGGTGGGCCCCGCAGACCCCGGACTCGTACACCACCTCGATCTCCGGCGCGACCGTCAGATGCGCCAGCTCGGCGGCGAGCGTCGGCAGCCCGATCCCCGCGAACACGGTCCGCCTGCCCGCGAGTTCACGCGCGGCGACGACGGAGAGCAGCTCCGACGAGGTGACGGCCCCCACGGCCCCCACCGCCTCCGTACGCTCCACGCTCACAGCCGCCTCCCGTAGTCCACCGGCCCGCTCAGCGCCTCGCCCACCGCGAGCGACGCCCAGAAATCCTCGCCGAGCTTCGCCACGTACGCCGCGTGGTCGGCGGTCCCGTACACCCACTCCTCCAGCCACGCCCGCAGCCGCACCGGGTCCTTGCTGATCGCGGACCAGGACCGGTAGAAGGCGTTGTCCCGGTCGTAGTAGCCCTGGGCGAACGACGGGTGCGCGCCGCGCGGGCAGAGGACCACCGCGTCCACCGCGTGGGCCGGGACGAGCGTGCGGTTCGGGTCCGCGCGGACCACCTCGTCCGCCACCAGCTCCTCCACCACCACGACCGCCTTCTCGGCCGCGTACACCGCCTCGGCCTGGACGCCGGTGAGACCCCAGATCTGGGTGTTGCCCCGGCGGTCGGCGCGCTGGGCGTGGATGAACGTCACGTCCGGGTTGACGGGCGGCACGACGTAGATGTGCTCGGTGGTCCCGTCGGCGGCGGGATAGGGGGACGCGACTTTACGTATCCCGGGGTTGACCGACGGCAGATCGCTGCCCGCGTACGAGCGCAGCGGGTAGAACGGCAGCCGCTGGGCACCGGCGAGGTAGCGGCAGATCATCCCGTAGTGGCTGTACTCCTCGTACGCCAGCGGCTCGGGATCGGCGTGTTCGATGCGCCGCCGCAGCTCACCGAGCGAACCGGCCGAGGAGTTCCCCACGAAGGAGGAGACCAGCCGCGTCACGCACCCGGCGGCCAGCATCTGGTCCACCACGATGTCCGCCGTCATCCGGACGACCGTCAGATCCCGGCGGCCCTGCCGGATGATCTCGTGCCCGGCGGCGGTCGGGATGAGATGGGTGAACCCTTCGAGGCTCACGGTGTCCCCGTCGTGGACGAAGGCGGCGACGGCCTCCCTCATCGACATGACCTTGCCGGCCGTCCGGTCCACGGTTCTCCTCGTCGTCCGTATACGACGGCCCACGGTGTCAGCGTCCATTGATGGCTGTCCAATACCGAATTAAGGTCGTATCGAGACGTCACGAGTATCAATGGCCCGAGGGGGTGTCCGCATGGAGCTGCGCCACCTCAACGCGTTCCTCGCCGTGGCCGAGGAGCTGCACTTCGGCCGGGCCGCCAAGCGGCTCCAGATGGCCCAGCCGCCGCTGAGCCAGCAGATCCGCCAGCTGGAGCGGGAGCTCGGCGTCCAGCTCTTCCACCGCAACACCCGCTCGGTCCGGCTCACCAGCGCGGGGGAGTCGTTCCTCGAACCCGTACGGACCGTCCTCGACGATCTCGACACCGCTGTCCGGGCCGCCCGATCGGCGGGGATCGGTGAGTACGGCCGGGTCACCATCGGCTTCGCCGGGGCCTCCAGCCACGAGACACTGCCCCAGCTCACCCGGGCGGTGCGCGCCGCCCACCCCGGGCTCGAACTCGTCATGACCGGACAGACGTACGCCAACACCGCCCTGTCCCGGGTCGCGGACGGCTCACTCGACCTCGGCTTCGTCCGGCTGCCGGTGACCCGGCCGGGCGTCGCCCACCGGGTGATCGACGAGGAGGAGCTGGTCTGCGCCCTGCCCTCCGACCACCCGCTCGCCCGGCGGGAGACCGTCCCCCTCGCCGTACTCGCCGGGGAACCGTTCGTCTCCTTCCCCGCCAACTCCGGCTCCACGGTCCGCGACGCCATGACCGAGGCCTGCGAGAGCGCCGGGTTCACCCCGCGCGTCGTCCAGGAGGCCCCCGACTCGTACACGATCCTCGCCCTCGTCGCCGCCGGGGTCGGCGTCACCCTCACGGTCACCTCCGTCCAGCACATCCAGCAGAACGGCCTGGTCTACCGCCCCCTCGCCGGGCCGCCCATCCGCCTGAGGGCCGCCCTGGCCTGGCGCCCCGACAACCCCTCCGCCGCCCTGCGCGCGGTGCTCGCCGTGGCGGAGGACGCCCTGCCGACCCCCGTGCGCCACCACGATTGAGACGGGCGACCACTCAATGCCGTGCACACTCGATATTGGACCGACTCAGTGACGTAATGCGAAGGTCATCCCACCGCCATCCGCCCATGCCGCCCGCCGCCACCCCGAGGAAGGCCCCGCCGTGCCGCTCGAAGTCGTCATCTGCGAACCGCTGCGCACCCCCATCGGCCGCTTCGGCGGAGCGTTCGCGCAGCAGACACCGGCCTCGCTCGCCGCACACGTCATCGCCGAGGTCGTCGCGCGTACGGGCATCGACCCCGACCGGGTCGACGAGGTGATCCTCGGCCACGCCTACCCCTCCAGCGAGGCCCCCGCCATCGGCCGGGTCGCCGCCCTGGACGCCGGGCTGCCCACCACCGTCACCGGCACCCAGATCGACCGCCGCTGCGGCTCGGGGCTCCAGGCGGTCCTGGACGCGGCCATGCAGATCCGGACCGGCTTCAGCGACATCGTGATCGCGGGCGGCGTCGACGTCATGAGCGCCGCGCCCTACTACACCCACGACGGCCGCTGGGGCATCAAGGGCCCCGGCCTCCAGCTCCACGACTCCCTGGCCCGGGGTCGCGTCACCGCCGGAGGCATCCACCACCCCGTCCCCGGCGGCATGATCGAGACGGCGGAGAACCTGCGCCGGGAGTACGGGATCAGCCGCGCCGACCAGGACGCCCTGGCCCTGCGCTCCCAGCAGCGGGTCGCCCACGCCGTGGCCGAGGGGCGGTACGCGGCGGAGACCGTCCCCGTCACCGTACGCACCCGCAAGGGCGAGACCACCGTCACCGCCGACGAGCACCCCCGCCCCGACACCACCGCCGAACAACTCGCCGCCCTGCGCCCGGTGATGGCGAAGTCGGACCCGGAGGCCACCGTCACGGCGGGCAACGCCAGCGGCCAGAACGACGCGGCCGCCGCCTGCCTGGTCACCAGCGCCGAGACCGCCGAACGCCTCGGCCTCACCCCGCTCGTCCGCCTGGTCTCCTGCGCCCGCACGGGCGTCCCCGCCGCCACCATGGGCATCGCCCCCGTCGCCGCGACCCGCACGGCACTGGACCGCGCCGGACTCAGCCTCGCCGATCTGGACCTGATCGAGTTGAACGAGGCGTTCGCCGCCCAGGTCCTCGCCTGCACACGGGAGTTGGGCCTCGGCGAGAAGGACCACGAACAGCGCATCAACGTCAACGGGTCGGGCATCTCGCTGGGCCACCCGGTCGGCGCCACCGGAGCCCGCATCCTCGCCACGCTCACCCGCGAACTCCACCGCCGCGAGGGCCGCTACGGCCTGGAGACGATGTGCATCGGCGGCGGCCAGGCGCTCGCCGCCGTCTTCGAGCGCGTCACGCCGTGACCCCGGCCCCCGGCCGCTCGTACAGGTAGTGCCGCGTCCCCGCCAGCACATCGCGGAACCAGACGTCCACGTCGTCCTGGCCCATGGCCGCCCGGTCGGGGGTCTCCTCCACCTGCGCCCGGCCCATGCGGCGCCCCAGCTCCACCAAGTGGGCGCCCGCCGCCGTACGTTCGTCCGCGTACCGCTCCAGCGCCGCGCCGACCGTCGGCCCCTCGCGCAGCACCCGCTCCAGGCAGCGCGCGTCCTGCAACGCCTTGACCGCACCGCTCGCCGTGTGCGGCCTGCTCACCCCGGCCGCGTCCCCGGCGAGCAGCAGCGGCGCCCGGGCGGCCCGGGGCACCTGGACGTCGGCCACCGGGTGACAGGCCGTCGTCCGATGCGTCCCCCGGGCGACGATCTCCGCCCACGCGGCCGGGAAGTGCTCCCTCGCCAACTCGCGTACGTACGGCCCCGGATCGGCGTTCGCATCCGACGAGGCGGGCGGCCTGCCGTAGATGGCGTACGCGAGCAGCCGGTCGCCCGCTCCGGGGATCAGGTAGAAGATCCCGTGCCCGCCCGGGAACCCCAGCGTCACCCCTGCACCGCGCAGCAGCTCCAGCTCCCGGGGGTGGTCCGCCAGCGCGCTCAGCGGGATCGCCCCGCGCCAGACCAGATAGCCGGCCGGCTCCGGCGTCAGCCCCGGAGCGAGCAGCTGCCGGGTGCGCGAGGCGTGTCCGTCGTCCCCCACCACGATGTCGTACGGCTCCTCACCGCGCGCGGTGGTGATCACCGCCCGCCCGTCGGGGGCCGCGCCGACCGAGGTGACGGGCTCGCCCCGCAGATACCGCACCGCCCCGGCGCCCGCGCGCAACGACCGCCACAGCAGACCCCAGTTGCACGGCGTCACGGGGGAGGAGTGGCGGGCCGGCTCCCGCGTCGAACGCCCGCCCGGCTCCCGGGTCAGCCAGACCCGCGTCGCCACCGGAGCCGTCTCCATCGCCGCGTCCGGATAGCCGGAGGTGACCAGCTCCCGGTGGAGCGGCGGCGGGATGACGATGCCGAAGCCCCGGTCCTGGAGCTCGGCGCCGCTCCGCTCGTAGACGGTGACGTCCGCCCCGGCGCGGAAGCCCGCGACGGCGGCCGCACACCCGGCGATGCTGCCGCCGACCACCCCGATACGCAACGCTGCTGCTGCCATGCTCCGGCCCCTCTCCGGCGCCCTTGGTTCTCGAAGCCGCACGCCCCGCTTCCGGGCGTGCGAAAGGTCCGGCCGGACAGTCCCCGCTGTCCGGCCGGACCTCGTCTGCGCTGCGGGTGGGGTGTCAGTCCCGCGCGTTACGGGTGCGGCGCATCAGCATCGTCCCGCCGAGCAGCAGCGCGGCGCTCGCGCCGCCCGCCAGGCCGAGACCGGCCGCACCGGTGTCGGCCAGGCCCGGGGTCTCCGAGCCGGGGGTGTGCGTACCCGGGGTGTTCGGACCGGGGTTGTCCGATCCGGGGGTGTCGGTGGGCGGCTGCTCGGCCGGGGGCTCGTCGACCGGCGGCTGGTCGACGGGGGGCTCCTGGGTCGGGGGCTCCTCGACCGGGGGCTCCTGCGTGGGCGGCTCGTCGACCGGCGGCTCCTGGGTCGGAGGCTCCTCGACCGGCGGCTCCTCGGTGGGCGGCTCCTCGACCGGGGGCTCTTCGGTGGGCGGCTCCTCCGTCGGGGGCTCCTCCGTGGGCGGCTCCTCGGTGGGGGGCTCCTCGACCGGCGGCTCGGTCGGCGGGTAGTCGTCCTTCGGGCCGCTCACGTTCGCGCACTTGTTGCCGAAGACCGGGTTGAGCGCACCGACCACGTTCACGGTGTTGCCGCACACGTTCAACGGGACGTGGACCGGGGCCTGGACGAGGTTGCCCGAGAGCACCCCGGGGGAGCCGACCGCCGCGCCCTCGGCACTGGAACCGCCCGTGCGGTTGCCGCCCTGACCGTTTCCGTAACCGTCGTCGTGGCCGCTGGAGCTCACGTTGGCGCAGGAGTTGCCGAACGCGGGGTTCAACAGGGCGATCACATTGACGGTGTTGCCGCACGCGTTGACCGGGACGTGCACCGGCACCTGCACGGCATTGCCCGAACCGACGCCCGGCGAACCGACGGCGGCGCCCTCGGCCGAGGAGTCGGCGTGCGCGGCGCCGCCGGCCGCGGCCAGGAGGCCCGACGCGGCCGCCATGACGATCATGCTTTTGTTCAAGGCCTGTCGCATTACTTGCCCTTCCTTAGGACATTCGCGAGAGATTCGCGTGGGTGCTTCGCGCGCGGAGCCGTCGGTCGGTGCCGCTGCTGTGGCGGCCCTCCCGGATCCCCACGGGAAGCCATGGTGAAAGTCGTTACACATGCGCGCTGGACGACTGCCATAACGATCGAAGGACGTGCGGGAAACTCCGGGCGGCGTGCGAATTGTGTAATCACCCGAACGGATGGATCGAGTAAACCTCGCCTTTACCTCGCCTCCGTTGAAGGGAAACGATTCATCCCCAACTTTGCCTTCGGTGGCCGGTGTTGACCTTCGCGGGGGCACCGTGGCGGAAGTTGCGGGAAGAGGGGCGGTCCGGGGCTCGGCGACCCGATCGGGCGAACGTGCCGTACGGTCCGTCCGCAATTCCTTCACGAACAGATGGTCGTGCGAACAGAGGCGGTGTTATAGGTACGCGGTTACCGGTGCGCACAGGCGCGGACCGGGTGCACTCCCGCGCTCTGCGCCCCCCTGAGCCCGGCATTCGGGTGAACACGCGGAACCAAACACCTGGTGCCGAGTTGATCAGGGCGCTCCGCTACGGGGCGACCAGTGCGAGAAGGGTTAATCGTGATCAAGAAGGTTCTGGCTACGGGCGCTGTCGCCGCCTCCATCCTCGGGCTCGGCTCGACGCAGGCCATGGCGATCGCCAACGACGGCGGCACCACGACGGTCAACGGCAACGGCGCTTCGCAGTCGTACGGGAACTCCGAGACCCACGGCGACTGGAGCCCGCAGTTCGCGCTGATCCAGGGCTCGCTCAACAAGCCCTGCATCGCCCTGCCGGCCAAGGCCAACCTCGGTTCGCTCGTCGGCCTCGTGCCGGTCACGGTCCAGGACATCAACGTCCTGTCCTCGCCGCAGAACCAGCAGTGCACCGAGAACTCCACCCAGGCCAAGGGTGACGAGGCGCTGTCGCACATCCTGGAGGACATCCCGATCCTCTCCGGCAACGGCGTCGGCAACCGCTGATCCGCAGCCTCACTACTCGGGCCCGGGCCCTCGGCGTTCCTCCACCGAGCGGCCCGGGCCCGTCGCTCTCCCCGAAATGCGGCATCGTTTCTCCAGCTGTTTCCCGCCGTGTTTCCCGCCGCACACCCCACGGGCGTTGCGGCATTCGGGCGGATATCCGGGAATCTTCCCGTCGAACAGTTTCGATCCCGGGCGTTCATCGTTACGTAGGACAGCGCCGGAGTCGCGAGCGATCAGTACCTGGCTCGGGCGGTCACGACAGTCGTGACCGCACATGGCTCCGCCGAGGAAAGGGATAAAAAGTGAAGTACACCAAGGTTGCCGCAGTCGCCGCCGGAACGCTCATGGCGATGGGTGCCGCTGCGCCGGCCATGGCCGACTCGGGCGCCGAGGCCATCGCCGCGGGCTCCCCGGGCGTGCTGTCCGGCAACATCGTGCAGGTGCCGGTGCACATCCCGGTCAACGTCTGCGGTAACACCGTCAACGTGATCGGCCTGCTGAACCCGGCCTTCGGTAACACCTGCGTCAACGCGTGAGCATCTGACCGGCCGGGCCCCGCGCCCGGAACCGGTCGGCCCCGGGACGGCATCGGCCGCCCGGGGCCTTTGCCATGTCCGGCGCAATTTCCCATCCCCTCCGCCGGAGAAAGTCGCACGAGCGCAGTTTCCCGTACGCGCGCTGATCGTTATCCCGGGGGAAAGCGGCAGAAGTCACAGGTAAAGAAAGCTTGTGTGCGGCACGGAGACGTGACCGAAGCAGACGCCGCGCAGAAGGGAACCAGAAAAGTGAAGTACGCGAAGACCGCCGCACTCGTCGTCGGTTCCGTGGCTGCCCTGGGAACGGCCGCTCCCGCCTTCGCCGTCACTACGCCCACGGCCCCCAGCTTCAGCCTCGACGGCGGCCTCAACCAGGTGATGGCCAGTGCCCCGCAGGTCGTGAACCCGGTGGTGGGCACGGTCGTCGAGACCGCCGCGACGGTCGCCGAGGACGACACGGTCGGCAAGCTGGCGGGCGAGGCCACCGAGGTGGCAGAGAGTGCGGCTCCGCTGCTCGGCGGAGTTCCCCTCGGCCGCTGACCGCCGCGGGACAGCCGTTCCCCCTGGTTCCTTCACCGATCCGCATCATTTTCCAGAAGGGCTCTTTACATGCTCAAGAAGATCATGGCCTCGGCAGCGGTTGCCGTCTCCGTCGTCGGCGTCTCCGCCGCGGCCGCCCCGTCCGCCATGGCCGTCGCCAACGACGGCGGCACCACGACGGTCAACGGCAACGGCGCCTCGCAGGCGTACGGGAACTCCGAGACCCACGGCGACTGGAGCCCGCAGTTCGCGCTGATCCAGGGCTCGCTGAACAAGCCCTGCATCGCCCTGCCGGCCAAGGCCAACCTCGGTTCGCTCGTCGGCCTCGTGCCGATCTCGGTCCAGGACATCAACGTCCTGTCCTCGCCGCAGAACCAGCAGTGCACCGAGAACTCCACCCAGGCCAAGGGTGACGAGGCCCTGTCGCACCTGCTGAACGACATCCCGATCCTCTCGGGCAACGGCACCGGCAACAACTGAGACCGGGTAGCCCCGGTCCGCACCGCGTGACCGCGTGGGGCCGGTCCATCCGTACGGCGACCGTTCTTCGCCGGACCGGACGGACCGGCCCTTCGTCATGTGGGGGCGCCTCCGGCCGGGGCATCCGGTTGGGCCGGATGCCGTAGCCCCGGCTGACGATCCGGGCCCGGCCGGGTAGGGCATCTCCATGGATCCGTACGACAGTCAGACCCCGCAGAGCAGAGAGCCGTGGCCCGCACCGGGCGGCACACCGATCTACGACCGGCTCGTCGCCGAGTGGCGGGCGGCCGGGCACGGCCACCCGACGGCCGAACCGCACCAGGAGCCCGCCCCGCGTCGCAGCGGCGGATTCGTACCGGCGGCACGCACCTCGGACGAGGCTCCCGGCGGCTGAAGCCCGGGGGAACTGGGCAGTGGCGTCGACCTTGCGCCGGATCGAACCCATTTGAGTGGTACTGCGCAACCGATCGGGACCCTCGGCAGTTGATCAGTACGTTCCACAACGGGACGCTCCGAAAGGTGAAGTTGATGAAGAAGATGATGGCCGGCGCCGCAGTGGCCGTGTCCCTGCTCGGTCTGTCCGCAGTCGCGGCTCCCACGGCCATGGCGATCGGCAACGACGGTGGCACCACCACCGTCAACGGCAACGGTGCCGAGTCGGAGATCGGCAACGCCGAGACCGAAGGCAAGTGGAGCCCGCAGAACCAGCTCGTCCAGGGCACCCTGAACAAGCTCTGCGTCGGCCTGCCCGCCAAGGTCAACGTCGGTTCGCTCGTCGGCCTCGTGCCGGTCACGGTCCAGGACATCAACGTCCTGTCCAACCCGCAGAACCAGCAGTGCACCGACAACTCCACCCAGGCCAAGGGCGACGAGCCGCTGTCGCACATCCTGGACGACATCCCGGTCCTCTCGGGCAACGGCGTCGGCAACAACTGACGCGCCACAGCCTGACGTTTCGCGTGCGGGCGGTCCGGGGGTCACTCCCCGGGCCGCCCGCCCTCGTTGTCCCGGCACCGCGCCCGCGCACCACCGGGGAACGCGGCGATGCCCACCACTCCACGGGGGGTGGTGGGCATCGCCGTGTCCCGGTGACCGGGGGAGGGGGGAGCGTCAGCCGAGCGAGCGGACCGGGAGCAGGCAGTGGGCGGCGGTACGGACGACCTCCTCGTTCGTCGCGAAGGCCCGCAGCTGGTCCTCGGTGACCGGCTGCCCCGGAACGGCCTCCGGCCACGGGGTGGTGGCGAACATGCCGTACACCTGGCCCTGCCCCAGCGCGGCCGCGAGCCATTCGTCGGGGGCCGGGTACTGCGCCTTGAGGTGAGGCATCGTCAGGACGGCCTGGCCCGCCTGGACGAGGAGCTTCGCCTGGATGCCGGGGGCCTCCGCCGCGTCCTGGATCGGGCCGCCGACCTGGAGGCCCGCCCGCTCCAGCGCGACGCGCAGCGCCTCCCGGCCGACCACCGGACCGTCCTGCCCGTCCCCCAGCGAGTAGGCGAGGAGGTAGGCGGTGTCCTGGTCGGCGTCGGGCTGCCGGCTGCTCCAGCCGATCAGGATCTGGGTGCCCAACTGGGCCGGTGTGAACGTGCCGGTGGAGGTCTGAGGTGTGGTCATGACCGGCACCCTAACGGCCCCGGACCGGTCGGTATGCATGCGTATCACCCGATCGTGGGAGATCGGGGAGATCGCGGGGTAACTCCGGCGCGGGCGCCGGAAAACCTGTTGACGCCGCCGGGAGCGGCGCGGCTAAGCTCGGCGGCGTAAGAGAGCAGGGAATGCGGGACCCGAGGAATCAGGAGGTGAGGACATTGATGACTGTCGTTGCGATGGGCGCTGCCCACAACCAGAAGAGCTCTGTTCCCACCCCCGTGGCCACCGGCTGACCCACATCACACCCATCCCGCGCCGAGCGCGCGGTGCCGGGGCCACCCTGTGAAGGGTTTCCCTTGTCTTCCTCGTTTCTTCCGGTTCCCTCCTCCTCGCACCCGCTGACTCCGTGCGGCTGGGACGACGACTGGGCCGCCGCCTTCTCCCCCTACGCCGAGCAGGGGCTCGTGCCGGGGCGGGTCGTGCGCGTGGACCGCGGTCAGTGCGACGTGATCACCCCCGGCGGCCCGGTCCGGGCCGACACCGCGTTCGTGGTGCCGCGCGACCCGATGCGGATCGTCTGCACCGGTGACTGGGTGGCACTCGACGCGGACGGCGACCCGCGGTTCGTCCGTACGCTGCTGCCGCGCCGTACCGCCTTCGTCCGCTCCACCTCCTCGGAGCGGTCCGAGGGCCAGGTGCTCGCCACCAACATCGACCACATCGTCATCTGCGTCTCGCTCGCCGTGGAGCTGGACCTCGGACGGATCGAACGCTTCCTCGCGCTCGCCCTGTCCAGCTCCGACGGTGCCGCGCTGCTGGGCGACGGACACGGGCCCGGGGAGCACCGGCCCGAGCCGATCGTCCTGCTCACCAAGGCCGACCTGGTGCCCGACGCGGTCACCCTGTCCCACCTCGTCCAAGACGTCGAGGCCATCGCGCCCGGCGTCCAGGTGCTCCCCGTCAGCTCCACCACCGCTGAGGGGCTGGATGTGTTCGGCGCCGTCGTCTCCGGCGGTACGAGCGTGCTGCTCGGCATCTCCGGCGCCGGCAAGTCCACCCTCGCCAACACTCTGCTCGGCCGGGACGAGATGGAGGTGCGGGCCGCCCGGGACGTCGACGGCAAGGGCCGGCACACCACCACGACCCGCAACCTCCTGCTCCTGCCGCACGGCGGCGTCCTCATCGACACCCCCGGGCTGCGCGGAGTGGGGCTCTTCGACGCCGGGACCGGGGTCGGCGAGCTGTTCGCGGAGATCGAGGAGCTGGCGGCCCGGTGCCGGTTCCACGACTGCGCGCACCTGAGCGAGCCCGGGTGCGCGGTCCTCGGCGCGCTGGAGGACGGCACCCTGCCCGACCGGCGGCTGGAGAGCTACCGCAAGCTGCTCCGCGAGAACCAGCGGATCGTCGCCAAGACCGACGCCCGGATGCGCTCGGAGATCCTGAAGGACTGGAAGCGCAAGGGCGCCGAGGGGCGGGCGGCCGCGCACGCCAAGCGGGGCGGCCGGGTGCGGTAGCCGACTACGTACGCGACGTCCGAAAACCGCGAGTGCGGCAGCTGCGGCTGCCGCACACTGGACGGTGTGATGGACGACCGGACCAGATACGAGGCGGTGAGCAGCCGTGACGCGCGGTTCGACGGCGCGTTCTTCTTCGCCGTCGTGACCACCGGCATCTACTGCCGGCCGAGCTGCCCCGCCGTCACCCCCAGGCGCGCCAACGTGCGCTTCTACCCGACGGCGGCGGCCGCCCAGGCGGGCGGCTTCCGGGCCTGCCGCCGCTGCCGCCCCGACGCCGTGCCCGGCTCCGCCGAGTGGAACGTCCGCGCCGATGTCGTCGGCCGGGCCATGCGGCTGATCGGTGACGGCGTGGTGGACCGCGAGGGCGTCCCCGGACTCGCCGGGCGGCTCGGCTACAGCGCCCGGCAGGTCCAGCGCCAGCTCAACGCGGAGCTGGGCGCCGGACCCGTCGCGCTCGCCCGCGCCCAGCGCGCCCACACCGCCCGGGTGCTCCTCCAGACCACCGGCCTGCCCGTCACCGAGATCGCCTTCGCGGCCGGGTTCGCCAGTGTGCGCCAGTTCAACGACACCATCCGCCGGATCTACGCCCGCACCCCCAGCGCCCTGCGCGCGGAGGCCGGAACCGGGCTCGGCGGGGGCCGGGGCGAGGGGCTGCGGGCCGGAATCCCGCTCCGGCTCGCCCATCGGGGCCCGTACGCCACCGGCGCCCTGTTCGACCTGCTGGGGGAGGGGGCCGTGGCCCGGGTCGAGGAGATGGCCGGGGAGCCGGGGCGCCGCACCTACCGGCGTACGCTGCGGCTGCCGTACGGGACCGGGATCGCCGCCGTCGACGAGGCGTCCCCCGGACCGTGGCTGGAGGCCCGGGTCCACCTCACCGATCTGCGCGACCTGACCACCGCCGTACAGCGGCTGCGGCGCCTGTTCGACCTGGACGCCGATCCGTACGCCGTCGACGAGGCCCTAGCCGCCGACCCCCGGCTCGCCCCGCTGGTCGCCGCCCGCCCCGGGCTGCGCTCGCCGGGAGCGGCGGACCCGGAGGAGGAGGCCGTACGGGCGCTGGTGGGGCGGGAGCGGGCGCGGGAGCTGGTGGAGCGGTACGGGAAGGTGCTGGACGTGCCGTGCGGCGCCCTCACCCATGTGTTCCCCGAGCCGGGCGTCCTGGCCGGGGCCGCCACCGAACCCGCCCTCCGGACCCTGGTCACCGCGCTCGCCGACGGGAAGCTGCGGCTGGACGCGGGGGCCGACCGGGAGGAGGCGGAACGGACCCTGGCCACGCTGCCGGGGGTGGACGGGCCGACCGCCGCGCTGATCCGGATGCGGGCCCTCGGCGACCCGGACGTGGACCCGTGCGGGACAGCGGGGGCCGAGCGGTGGCGGCCGTGGCGCTCGTACGCCGTACGCCATCTGGAGACGGCCGCGCGAGAGCCAGCTCTCCGCGCCGGGCGGCGTCAGCCCCGGATCAGCGCGCCCAGCCAGGCCCCCGCCACCAGCAGGCAGGCGAACAGCTCCACCAGCACCGCGTAGCCCGTCGCCCGCATCACCGAGCGCACCGACGCCCAGCCCGCCCCGCGGCTGCCCAGCCGCAGCCTCTCCGCCCCGTAGATCGCCCCCACGAACCCGGCGACCCCGCCCACCACGGGCACCACGAAGAACCCCACGATCCCCGCGACCCCGCCGAGCAGCACCGTCCGGCGGGGCGCGCCCGACTCGGCCGGGCGGCGCGGCGGCAGCAGCGGCTTCAGGGCCTGGTTCAACAGCATCAGGGCCGTTGCGCCGATCAGTACGCCCCAGGCCGTCGGGGACATGTCCGTCAGCGCCCACCACAGGACAGCCGCCCAGACGATCGCCTGCCCCGGCACGCCCGGCACCAGGACCCCGACCAGGCCCAGCAGCATGACCAGGCCCACGGCGACGAGCTGCCACACACTCATCCGACCAGACTGCCGGAGAGTGCACCGCTCCGCCCGTCAGCGCACCCCCGCGACCTGCGCCGATGGTGAGCCGGGCGGCCCGGAGCGGGCGACCCAGCCGCGTTCGTACGCATGCCAGCCCAGCTGGAGCCGGGTGGAGACCCCGGTCAGCTCCATCAGCCCCTTGACCCGGCGCTGCACGGTCCGCAGCCCCAGCTCCAGCTGTTTGGCCACGCTGGCGTCGGTCAGCCCGGCCAGCAGCAGCGACAGGATCTCCAGATCGGTGGGGTCGGGCCCGACCCCGTCCTCGCGCACCCCGCAACCGCCCTCGCCGAGCCGCAGCGGCATCGCCTCGCGCCACACCGCCTCGAAGAGGCCCATCAGCGACTCCAGCAGCCCGCTGGCGTGCACGACCAGGGCGGCCGGCTCGGCGTCGCGCCCGGTCAGCGGGACCATCGCCGTGGCCCCGTCGGCGATCATCAGCTTCGTCGGGACCCGGTCGACCACCCGGCACTGCTCGTCGCGGCTCAGCGCGGCCGACAGCTCCAGGATCCCCGACGGCAGCGACAGCACCTCACGCTCCACGACCACCCGGTAGGCGACCCCGCGCGAGGCCGCCCGCTCCTCGGACTCGTTCTCCGTCCCGGTCACCGCGATCGGCTTCCCGGTGACCAGGGCGCACACCTCGGACGCGGCCCCCAGCTGCAACTGGTGGAACCGCTGGGTGACCGCCGCCGCCCCGGTCACCACCTCCACCAGATCGTGCACCTCGGGCTCGCTCGCCTCCGCCCGGTACTCCTCGGCCAGCAGCGCCGACGCCAGCTCCGCCTGCTCCAGCTCGTGGCGCTGCTGGATCAGCAGCGCCCCCAGCGCCACCCCCGGCGGAGCCGCCACCCAGCGGCCCGGGCGCGCCGAGGACTGCGCGGCCAGCCCCTGCTGCTCCAGCCGCCGCAGCACCCGCTCGGTCTCCGCCTCCGGAAGGCCCAGCCGGTGCGCGAGACCGGAGAGTTCCGCCGCCCCCGCCGCCACCAGCGCGCGGTACGCGGCCTCCTGCCTCTCGTCGAGACCTATCGCCCCCAGCATTCCCCGACCCTCCCCAGGTGTCGTGATCACGCGTCGCAGCGCCCGTTCCGGCCGGTCGGCCGTGGCGGAAAAGGGCCACGGCGTAAACCCGCCGCGCACATCATCCCCTGTCCCCCTGGCCCCTCTGCCAGTGTGGCGCCACCGCAGCACCAACAACCTCCGGAATGCGGCCTCTTCGGCTGCTTCGTTCCGGAACGACCTGGGGAGAGCGATGCGCCCGATATCGCGTACGGCACTCGGGGCGGCGTCCGCCGCCGTCCTCGCCGTCACCGCGATCGCACCGTCCGTGGCGGCGCCACCGGACGAGCGAGCCGCCGACCGACCGCTCACCGGCCGTGCGGCCCCGGCCGGCCCGAAGCCCGTCACGCTGACCCTCGTCACCGGCGACAAGGTGCTGGTGACCACGGACGCCTCGGGCGCCTCCGCCGCCACGGCCCTGCCCCGCCCGGACGGTTCCACCCCGCTCGTCCAGACCCGGCAGTCCGGCCGCGACCTGTACGTCTACCCGGACACCGCCGTCTCCGCGCTCGCCCGGGGCGCCGTCGACGAGGAACTCTTCAACGTCACCGGACTGATCCGCCAGGGCTACGACGACAGCCGCACCGGCTCCGTCCCGCTGATCGCCACCTACACCGGCGACACCGCCCGCACCGCCCCCGCCACCCCGCGCGGCGCCGAGCGCGGCCAGGCCCTCGGCGTGATCGACGGCCTCGCGCTGAAGGCCGACAAGAAGCGGACCGCCGCCTTCTGGGCCGACATCACCGCACCCCGCTCCCGGGCGGGCTCCGGACTCAAGAAGCTCTGGCTGGACCGCAAGGTTCAGGCCACTCTCGACAAGTCGACGAAACAGGTCGGCGCCGACCGTGCCTGGGCCGCCGGATACGACGGCACCGGCACCAAGGTCGCCGTCCTGGACACCGGCGCCGACGCCCAACACCCGGACCTGGCAGGCCGGATCACCGCAGCGCAGAACTTCACCGACTCCGACACCACCGACGACCGCCAGGGCCACGGAACCCATGTCGCGTCCACCGTGGGCGGCTCCGGCGCGGCCAGCGACGGAAAGAACAAGGGCGTCGCGCCCGGCGCCGGCCTCATGGTCGGCAAGGTCCTCAACGACAGCGGCTCGGGCGCCGCCTCCTGGATCATCGCGGGCATGCAGTGGGCCGTCGACAACAAGGCCGACGTCGTCTCCATGAGCCTCGGCAGCGCGGAGCCCACCGACTGCACCGACCCGATGAGCCTGGCCGCCGAGGAGCTGGGCAAGAACAAGGACACCCTGTTCGTGGTCGCCGCCGGAAACCTCGGCCCGTCCCTGAACACCGTCTCCTCGCCCGGCTGCGCACCCGGCGTCCTGACGGTGGGCGCGGTCGACCGCGACGACACCACCGCGAACTTCTCCAGCCGGGGCCCCACGATCGTCTCGCACACCCTCAAGCCCGAGATCACCGCACCCGGCGTCGCCATCTCTGCCGCGTCCGCCGGGGGACGAGGCTCCCAGGCGTACCGGGCCATGTCCGGTACGTCGATGGCGGCCCCGCACGTCGCCGGTGCCGCCGCCGTCGTCAAGCAGCGCCACCCGGAGTGGAGCGCCCAGCAGGTCAAGGCGGCGCTGGTCTCCTCCGCGAAGAGCGCCGTCCCCGGCGACGTACGCGAGATCGGAGGCGGCCGCCTCGACGTCGACCGCGCGATCCGTACGCCGGTGCTCGGCGCCCCCGCCCTCCAGGGCGGCACCTTCAACTGGCCCCAGGACAGCAGCGATCGCACCACCGTCTCCGTGCCGTACACCAACACGGGCGACAAGCCGGTGAAGCTCTCCCTGAAGGTCGCGGGCGTCACCGGCAACGACGGCTCGGCCGTCCGCTCGAAGGCCGCCACCCTCGGCCGGAAGTCCGTCACCGTGCCCGCCGGGGCGAGCGTCGAGATCCCCCTCGCCCTCGATCCCACCGCGCGCCTGACCGCCGCCCAGTACGGGGACGTCACCGGCCGGGTCCTCGCCACGGCCACCGGGGGAGTGGCGGTCTCCACCCCGTTCTCCCTGTACGTGGCCCCGGAGACCGTCACCCTGCGCGTCAAGCTCATCGACCGGGCGGGCAAGCCCGCGGACGGCGTCTCCTCAGTCGACCTCATCGGCACCGACACCGCCTCCGGCGAACGCCGCTTCAACGAGGGCGCCACCGACCAGACGTACCAGCTCCGCCCCGGCGCCTACTTCGTCTCCAGCTTCATCGCCACACCCGACACCACGGACGCCACCGGCCAACTCGTCGCCTCCGTCGGCTATCTGGCACGCCCTCAGCTGAACCTGACCAAGGACACGACCCTCGTCCTGGACGCCCGGAAGGCGCACCGCCTGCGGGTGGCCACCGAGGACCGGGCGAGCGAGACACGCGGCGCGACCCTTTCGTTCGGGCGCAGTTGGGACGACACCTGGCTGCACGCCGGGTCGATCTCCGGGTCCGGGACCGTGAAGGACTATCTGGTGGATGTCCAAGGGAAGGCGAAGGGCGGGGAGTTCGAGTTCGCCTCCTTCTGGCGCGCCTACGCCCCGCAGATCCAGAAGTTCTCCCTCATCGGCGGCGCCGACCTGCACCCCCGGCCCGCCACCACCGGCTCGGTCAACCTGGACGGCACCGGCCGCGCCGAGGTCGTCGACGCCGGTACGGGCACCCCGGCCGAACTGGCAGCCGCCGGGGCGCGGGGCAAGGTCGCCCTGGTGAAGGTGGACGACGGGGCATCCAGCGTCCTCACCCAGGCGCGGGACGCCGAGGGGGCCGGAGCCACCGCGCTCCTGGTGCACCGCCCCTCGGCCGGTGACTGGAAGCCCGGCGTCGGCTACGGGGCCGCGCCCCTGCCGGTCCTCGGCCTGCGGGCCGACGAGGCCGCCGTACTGACGAAGGCGCTCGGCAAGGGGAAGGCCGAGGTCTCCTGGAAGGCCACCGCCGTCAGCCCGTTCGTCTACAACCTGTCCTTCCCGGAGAAGGGGCAGGTCACCTCGGACCGCACCTACAAGGTCCGGGACAGGAAGCTCGGTTCGGTCGTCTCCACCCATGAATCCATGGGCGTGGCCGCCGACTTCGTCGATACGCTCCTGGTCTCCCGGCCCTACGGCGCGACGTTCGGCGCGTCCGGCACGGACGTGGTCGCCGCACCGGGCAGGCGCACCGAGTTCTACACGGCGGGCGACACCGTCTGGCAGAAGATGCTCTCGTCCAGCTTCCCGTGGGGCGAGCTGATGACGGGCAAACCCCGTACGTACCAGGCCGGTCGGACCGCGACCGAGGCGTGGTACCGGGGCCTCATCGTCCCCGGCGCCCCACGGGACGCGGAGGGCGGGGAACTGCTCGCCGGTGAGCGGCAGGACAACGTGATCGGTGTCGCACCGGCGTTCATGACCGACACCGAACACATCGGTCAGCAGGGCTCGTTCGGCGACATCGGCAACGTAGAGCTCAGCCGGAACGGCGAATCCGTCGGGAGCAGCGGCTACCCGTTCGGCGCCTTCACCGTGCCCGCCGAGGACGCCGCGTACGAACTCACCCTGACCACCGCGAAGATCGGCTCGCCCGCCGCCGTCTGGAAGCGGTCCACCCAGACCGAGACCACCTGGAAGTTCCGTTCCGAGCGGAAGCCGGAGGTCGAGTC
This sequence comes from Streptomyces sp. SID8374, assembly GCF_009865135.1. Lineage (NCBI taxonomy): Bacteria > Bacillati > Actinomycetota > Actinomycetes > Kitasatosporales > Streptomycetaceae > Streptomyces > Streptomyces sp. SID8374. The sequence continues at coordinate 1,262,060 of NZ_WWGH01000002.1, forward strand.
GCAGGGGCTCCCGCTGCTCTTCCCGCGCTACGACGTTCCCGCCGACGGGATGAAGACCGTCCCCGCGCAGGACGGTCAGCGCATGGGCCTCACCGCCACCGGCCACGCGGGCTACACGCCCGGCAGGCTGACCAGGGCCGCGGTCTCCTTCTCGTACGACGGTGGCGAGACCTGGCACGCGGCCGCCACGGCCCAGCAGGGCGGCCGGTGGACGGCGACCGTGGACCACGCCGGGGCGGCGGGGCGGACGGTCACGCTGAGGACCGAACTCACGGACGCGCACGGCAACTCCGTCGTGCAGACCGTGAACGACGCCTACGCCGTACGGTGATCCACCGATCCGACCAGCCGCTGAACCGGTGATCCGCTGATCACACCGACCGGTCCGCCGGGCGTCCTTCCCGTGGGGGGTGGGGCCGCCCGGCGGACCTCATTTCCGGGCCACTTTTTCCGGATGCCCCGTTTTCGGGCGGGGTCCGCGGTGGACAATAAGGGCATGAGTCAGCAGGGGGAGAAGCCCGCCGCCCATGAGGACGACTGGTGGCGGAAGCTGTACGACGACACCGCGCCGGACGCCGGTCCGAGCAGCGCGCCCGACAGCCTCGACGACCGCTTCGACTCCGTGTCGGACACGGTGAGCCAGGCGGTGGGCCACCAGCGGGAGACCGCTGGCGCCACCACCGACCGGGACGCGTACGCGGGGCCGGCTCCGGAGCGGAGACCGGAGCCGGTGCCGCGGGTGGAGGAGGAGCTGAAACCGGACTCGGAGGAGGAACTGCCTCCGGCGTCGCAGCCGGAGCTGAACCCGCAGCCGGAGCTGGACCCTCAGGCGGAGCGGAGACCGGACGCGCACCCGGACCTGCGGTCGGAGCTGAAGCCGCCCCCGCAGCCGGCCCCGCCGCGGGAGCGGAAACCGGACCCCCGTACGGCCTGGGACCCCTACCGACAGCCCGAGTCCTACGAGGAGCCGGAGAAGAGGCCGGAGCCGGAGGCGCGCCCCGTCGCCGTCCCCGGTCCCCGTAACACCGTCTTCCCCGCCCCCTGGGAAGCCCCTGCCGCCCCGCCCGGCCCCCGCACCTTCGCCGCGCCGAAGCCGCCCGAGCCCGAGCCGCCGCCCGCCCCGCCGGTCGCCGAACCCGGCCCCGCCCCCGACCCCAGCGCCCTGCACGAGCTGCCCCCGGACTGGGCCGCGAGCGACGCACCGGCCGACGGGGGCGGCGGGGCCCGGCCCCTCGTCGGCCATCTTGGGGACCGGCCGCCCACCTATGACGCCGAGCCCGCCGCCCTGCCCGCCGCCACCTCGGAGAACCTGGACACCCTGGTCCCCGACACCGTGCTGGACGGCGCGCGGTACGGGGCGTACACCCTGCGGGCCGCCTCCGTGCGGGGCGACTCCGCCCGGTTCCGGGGCGAGCCCCGGCGCGACGCGCTGCTCACCGCCCGGTTCGGGGCGGGCGAGAGCGCCCTCGTGCTCGTCGCCGTGGCCGGGGGCGTACGGGGTGGGGAAGGGGCGCATCTCGCGGCGGCCGACGCCTGCCGGTGGATCGGCGGGGCTGTGGCCCGCAGCCACGCCCGGCTCTCCGAGGACATAAGGGCGGGCCGCCGGGCCGACCTCAAGTCGGGGCTGCACCGGCTCACCGACCGTACCTACGGCAAGCTGCGGGCCCGCGCCGCCGAACTCGGCCTCGAACCGGGGGAGTACACCACCAGCCTGCGGTGCCTGTTGCTCTCCGCCGACCCCGACTGCCGCACCCGGGTCTTCTTCGGCGTCGGCAGCGGCGGCCTCTTCCGGCTCCGCGACGGGCTCTGGCAGGACCTGGAGCCGGTGATTCCGGAGGAGTCCGCCTCATCCGGCGACGGCGTGAGCGAGGAAGGGCCGGAGGGCGACCGGCTGACCATGGACCTCCAGATCACCACGCCCCCGTCCCCGTACAGCGACGGCCCCGCCCCGCCGCCCGCCGAGCTCTTCCGCTTCCGGGCCTCCGTGGCCCGCCCGGGCGACACACTGATGCTCTGTAGCAACGGGTTCGCCGAGCCGATGCGCGGTGAACCGGAGCTTCCCGACGAGCTGGCCGAGCGCTGGGGCCCGCCGGGGCCGCCCGGGCTGCCCGCCTTCCTCGCCGACACCCAGCTCCGGATCAAGGGGTACGCCGACGACCGCACGTGCGCGGCCGTCTGGGAGGCGTAACCGCGCACGTCGTGGGTTGATGGACTCCGGAGGCCGTACGTCCGGCCGATGTTTCGGCCTCCGGAGTCCGGACAACCGACAGTGCACGGAGCACGGGGCAAGGGAAGGGCGCACACCCATGGCCAAGCAGAACGTGGCGGAGCAGTTCGTCGACATCCTCGCCAGGGCGGGCGTCAAGCGCCTGTACGGCGTCGTCGGCGACAGCCTGAACCCCGTCGTGGACGCCATTCGGCGTAACTCGGCCATCGACTGGATCCATGTCCGGCACGAGGAGACCGCCGCCTTCGCGGCCGGGGCCGAGGCGCAGATCACCGGGAACCTGGCGGCCTGCGCCGGCTCCTGCGGGCCGGGCAACCTGCACCTCATCAACGGCCTGTACGACGCGCACCGCTCCATGGCCCCGGTCCTCGCCCTCGCCTCGCACATCCCCTCCAGCGAGATCGGGCTCGGCTACTTCCAGGAGACCCATCCGGAGCTGCTCTTCCAGGAGTGCAGCCACTACAACGAGATGATCTCCAACCCGGAGCAGATGCCGCGCCTCCTCCAGACGGCCATCCAGCACGCCATCGGCCAGGGCGGCGTCAGCGTCGTGACGATGCCGGGCGACATCGCCTCCAAGACCGCCCCCGAGAAGACCGTCGAACACGCCCTCGTCACCTCACGGCCCACCGTGCGCCCCGGGGACGACGAGATCGACAAGTTCTGCCGAATGGTGGACGAGGCCAAACGGGTGACGCTGTTCTGCGGCAGCGGCACGGCCGGTGCGCACGCCGAGGTGATGCAGTTCGCCGAGAAGGTGAAGTCCCCGGTCGGGCACGCGCTGCGCGGCAAGGAGTTCATCCAGTACGACAACCCGTACGACGTCGGCATGAGCGGGCTGCTCGGCTACGGCGCCGCCTACGAGGCGACCAACGAGTGCGACCTGCTGATCCTCCTCGGCACGGACTTCCCGTACAACGCGTTCCTTCCGGACGATGTGAAGATCGTCCAGGTCGATGTCCGCCCCGAACACCTGGGGCGCCGCTCCAAGCTGGACCTCGCGGTGTGGGGTGACGTACGGGAGACGCTGCGCTGTCTGACGCCCCGCGTGCAGCCCAAGACCGACCGCAAGTTCCTCGACCGGATGCTGAAGAAGCATGCCGACGCACTGGAGGGGGTCGTCAAGGCGTACACCCGCAAGGTCGAGAAGCACACCCCGATCCACCCCGAGTACGTCGCCTCCGTGCTGGACGACATGGCCGACGAGGACGCCGTGTTCACCGTCGACACCGGGATGAACAACGTCTGGGCCGCCCGCTATCTGACGCCCAACGGCAAGCGCCGGGTGATCGGTTCGTTCTCCCACGGTTCGATGGCCAACGCGCTGCCGCAGGCGATCGGCGCCCAGTTCACCGACCGGAACCGGCAGGTCGTCGCGATGTCGGGCGACGGCGGATTCTCCATGCTGATGGGCGACTTCCTCACCCTCGTCCAGTACGACCTGCCGGTGAAGGTGGTCCTGTTCAACAACTCCTCGCTGGGCATGGTGGAGTTGGAGATGATGGTCGGCGGACTCCCGGCCTACGGCACCACCAACAAGAACCCGGACTTCGCCGCCGTGGCCCGCGCCTGCGGGGCGTACGGGGTGCGGGTCGAGAAGCCCAAGCAGCTGGAGGGCGCGCTGAAGGATGCCTTCAAGCACAAGGGGCCCGCGCTCGTCGATGTGGTGACCGACCCCAACGCGCTCTCCATCCCGCCGAAGATCAAGGCCGACATGGTCACCGGCTTCGCCCTCTCGGCGAGCAAGGTCGTGCTGGACGGCGGAGTGGGCCGGATGCTCCAGATGGCCCGCTCCAACCTCCGTAACGTGCCCCGCCCTTGAGGGTCGTGGCACTCAGGCCGGGGTGAGCCGTACCGTCAGGATCTGGAACGGCCGCAGCTCCAGGACCAGGCCCCGGTCGTCGGTGACCGCCGGGTGCAGCGGCTCCTCCAGCAGGTCGGTGATCTGCGCCCGGATCACGGGGAAGGCCACGCTGAGCCGGGCATCCGCCCGGCCGCCCGCCGACTCGTAGAGCCGTACGATCACATCCCCGCTGCGGTCCTCCGCGAGCTTGACCGCTTCCACCGTCACGGCGGGATGCCCGGTCTCCACGAGCGACGGCACGGCCGGGGCCACCGCCGCCCGCAGCGGCAGGTTGAGCGCGAGCCCCTCCCGTACCGCGTCGGTCACCTCCGCACCGGGCGCCAGTGCGTAGCGGAAGCGGTGCGTGCCCAGGTCGGTGTGCGGGTCCGGGCTGTGCGGGGCGCGCAGCAGGGTGAGGCGGACGGTGGTGCCCACACCGCCGGCGTGGAGCGGGGCGCGCGTCACATCGTGGCCGTACGTCGAGTCGTTGAGCAGCGCGATGCCGTAGCCGGGCTCGGCGACCCGCAGCCAGCGGTGTGCGCAGATCTCGTAACGGGCCGCGTCCCAGCTGGTGTTGGTGTGGGTCGGGCGGTGGACATGGCCGAACTGGATCTCTGCGGTGGACCGTTCGGCGTGCACGTCCAGCGGGAAGGCCGCCTTGAGCACCTTCTCCGACTCCTGCCAGTCCACCTCGGTGTCGATGTCGAGTTGCCGGCTCCCCGCCGTGAGCCGCAACTCCTGTACGAGGGTGGACTTCCCGAACGTCCGCACCACCCGCACCGCCGCCCGCAGCGGGCCCTCCTCGATCGGCGCCACCGTATCGGCGCCGGTCAGATCGGTGCGGGTGCGGCGGTAGTGCCGGTCGAGGTCCCAGGCGTCCCAGTGGTTGGGGTGGTCCGGGTGCAGCTGGAGGAGGTTGGCCCGCCCGCCCGGGACCAGCACCTCGCGCCCCGCCGCCAGGTCCCGCACCCCCGACACCAGCCCGTCCCGGTCCACGGTGACCCGCAGCAGCCCGTTGTCCAGCACGATGCCGCCGCCCTCGGCCACGGCCACCGTCACCGGACGCTCCGGCACCGCCGCCCCGTCCAGCAGCCCCGCCCCGAGCCCCGGACTCCTGGCGAGCACCGCCGCCCGGCCCTCGCCCAGCTCCTGGACATGGGCCCCGGACGGCAGCACCCCGGCCGCCTCCGCGTCCAGCTCCATCACCTGACTGCGCTCGTACGGCGAGGAGTTGAGCGCCACCATCCCCTCGGCCGCACCCAGCGAGGTCACCGCCTCGGCGACCAGCTCCGCCAGCTCGGCCCGCACCTCCTCGTAGGTGTCGCGCGCCTCGCGGTGCACCCAGGCGATCGACGAGCCGGGCAGGATGTCGTGGAACTGGTGGAGCAGCACGGTCTTCCAGATGCGGTCCAGCCGCTCGTACGGGTAGCGGTAGGAGGAGGGCGAGCGCAGGGCCGCTGCCGTCGCCCACAACTCGGCCTCGCGCAGGAGGTGTTCGCTGCGGCGGTTGCCCTGCTTGGTCTTCGCCTGCGTGGTGTACGTCGCCCGGTGCAGCTCCAGGTAGAGCTCGCCCGACCAGACGGGAGCCTGCTCCCCGTACTCCTCCTCGGCCGCCGCGAAGAAGGCCGAGGGCTTCTCGATCTCCACCCGGGGCGAGCCCTCCAGATCCCGCAGCCTGCGGGCCCGCTCCACCATCTCCCGGGTCGGGCCGCCCCCTCCGTCGCCCCAGCCGAACGGGACCAGCGAACGGGTGGCCCGGCCCTTCTCGGCGAAGTTCCGCTCGGCGCGGGCCAGTTCGCGGGCGTGCAGCTGTGCGTTGTACGTGTCGACCGGCGGGAAGTGGGTGAAGACCCGGGTGCCGTCGATGCCCTCCCACCAGAAGGAGTGGTGCGGCATCCTGTTGTCCTGGTTCCACGACAGCTTCTGGGTGAGGAACCACCGCACCCCCGCCAGCCGGGCCAGTTGAGGGAAGGCGGCGGTATAGCCGAAGGAGTCCGGCAGCCAGATCTCCTCCGTATCGACCCCCAGCTCCTCCCGGAAGAACCTCTTGCCGTGCACGAGTTGGCGGGCCAGCGCCTCCCCGCCCGGCATGTTGGCGTCCGACTCCACCCACATCGACCCGACCGGCGCCCACTGCCCCGCCGCCACCGCCTCCTTGATCCGCTCCCAGATGTGCGGCTGGTGCTCCTTGACCCAGGCGTACTGCTGGGCCTGCGAGCAGGCGAAGACCAGCTCCGGGTAGTCCTTGGCGAGGGCGGTGACATTGGCGAACGTACGGGACGCCTTGCGGACGCTCTCGCGCAGCGGCCAGAGCCAGGCCGAGTCGATGTGGGCGTGCCCGGCCGCCGAGATCCGGTGGGCGCTCGCGGAGGCGGGGCGGGTCAGCACCTCGGTGAGCGCGGCCCGCCCGGCGGCCGCCGTACCGGAGACATCGTGCAGGTCAAGGGCGTCCAGCAGCGCTTCGAGGGCGCGCAGGATCTCGTGGCGGCGCGAGCGGTCGGCGGGCAGCTCCCGCATCAGCTCGGAGAGCACCTCGATGTCCAGGACGAGATGCCAGACCTCCTCGTCCAGCACCGCGAGGTCGGCGGAGGCGAAGCGGTACAGCGGCCGGTCGCCCGCCGTCCGGATGTCACCGAGCGGCGTCGGCTCGAAGCCGTGCTCCAGGACGGCCGGGTTGGCGGCCGCCTCCAGGAGCAGACCGACCGGTTCGCCGCCCGCCGCCGGGTGGGCGACGGTGAGGTGGCGGTTGCGGGGATGAACACCCTTGAGGGGGACGCCCAGATGGTCGTACAGCATGCCTTCCGCCTGGAACCCGGGCCCCTGACCGGTGAACCCCGGGTCGATGACCACCTCCACCCGGCGCCCCGCCCACTCCTCCGGGACCGCCCCCGTGAGCCGGAACCAGCTGGTGGACCACGGCTTCCCCCACTCCGTACCGGCCGTGAACGGCTCGTACGCCGCTTCCAGGGCCTCGGCCACCGGCACGGGCTCGCCCGGCGCATGCCAGACGGACAGGGCCAGCGGGGCGCGGGCGGCGTACTGCGCGGGGCGGATGAACTGGTGCAGGGCCCGTTCCAGACGGCCCTCCACCAGGGTGCGGTCGTCGTGCATCTCGGCTCCTCCGGGGCTCCGCCTGGTTGCTGCTGTGGCCCAGGATCATTCCCCCGGCACCGCCCGGAGCACCCCTGGAAGCGTGTGCGGGGCCAGTCTCCCCGTGCGCCCCCCGCTGCCTCGGCCCGCGCTCTTCTCTCCGGCCCTGCCAAGCGTGACGGTGTGCGTACAGGGGCATGCATCCCGTGAGGCCGTTCGACGGACGGCCGGGACGAAGGAGGTCGGATCGCGGTGCGGGCGGGGGACATGGTGAAGCGTCAGAAGAGGGCCCAGGCCGGCGAGGGACGCGGCCCCCGGGGGCGGAGACCGGGCGTTGCGCCGCAGCAGCCGGCCCGGATGCACCGCAGGGTGGGCCATACGGAACGGTCGGCGGTGGGAGAAGTCCGGCGTGAACTGCGGGAGTTCCTCCGACATCGCTCCGGCCCCGAACAGATCGAGGCGGCGGAGCTGCTGCTGAGCGAGCTGGTGACCAACGCGCTGATCCACACCCGGCACGGGGCCGTGGTCACCGCGACGGCGACCCCCGTGGCCTTACGGGTGGAGGTCCAGGACTTTGAAGCGGACCTGCCCGCGCCGTACGTACCGAACGCCGACGACGGTACGCACGGCAGGGGGCTGATCCTGGTGCGGAGCATGGCCGACGCCTGGGGGGTCGAGGCGCGGGCCCTGGGCAAGGTGGTCTGGTTCGAGCTGCGCGGCGGAGGGGGCTGACCGGCCGCCCTCGGGGGTGGCGCGACCGCCCCCCCCAGGAGTTGGCCGGACCGGCTCCCTCAGAGGGATGCCCGACCGGCCTCCTTCCGGGGGCGGCCGGAACGCGTCCTCAGCCGAACTGCTGCTCCAGATCCTTCAGTTTCTGTTCCAGCGAGTCGAGTCGGGGGAGTGCCTGGGTGTCGTCCTCGGCGGTGAGGTCGACCGTCCGTGCGTCACTTCCCGGGTTCGAAGGGCCGAGGCTCTTCGAGCTCGAACCGTCCGCCGGCTGGGTCGGGCCGACGGCTTGCAGGGATGGCCGGGGTCGCAGAGGCAGCTGACCCGGCTCTGCTATGGCGGGCTCCGCGACGGGCGGCGCCGCGCCGCCCGACGCCGGGGCGAGGGCCGGGACGTCCACCTGGTGGCCGGCCCGGTCGCCGCGTCCCCAGACCCGGTTCTGCCGGTTCAGGGCCTTGATGCGGGCCCGGTCCAGCTTCTCCTGGTCGCGTCGGCGCAGCCGGTCCTGCTCCCGCTCCTTGCGGTCCTCCCGCACCTCGTCCACCGCCTCGTCCAGCGTGCGGACGCCTTCCAGGAGCATCAGCGACCAGGCGCCGAAGGTCTCCCGGGGCGCCCGCAGCCAGCGGACGATCCGGATCTGCGGCAACGGACGGGGCACCAGGCCCTGTTCGCGCAGCGCGGCCCGGCGGGTCTGCTTCAGCGCGCGGTCGAAGAGCACCGCGGCCGACAGGGACATGCCCGCGAAGAAGTGCGGCGCACCCGCGTGGTCCATGCCGCGCGGGGCGTGCACCCAGTTGAACCAGGCGGCGGCCCCGGCGAACGTCCACACCAGCAGCCGGGAGCCGAGCGCCGCGTCTCCGTGGCTCGCCTCCCGTACGGCCAGCACGGAACAGAACATCGCGGCGCCGTCCAGTCCGAACGGGACCAGGTACTCCCAGCCGCCGGTGAGGTTCAGGTTCTGCCGGCCGAAGCCGACGAGCCCGTGGAAGGAGAGCGCGGCGGCGACGGCCGCGCAGCAGAACAGCAGGACGTAACTGGCGGTGGCGTACAGCGCTTCCTTGCGCCTGCGGCGCTCCTCGCTGCGTTCCCAGGAGTCGTCGGCCGCGGCCTTGCCGGCGGCACGCTTGCCGCGTGCGACCACCGTCACCGCCGCCATGACTCCCACGAGCAGCACGGCGCCCGGAAGCAGCCAGTCAAGCGATATGTCGGTCAGTCTCATGCGCGGTCCCTTGCGTCACGTAGGGCGTTTCGTGCGCCATCGTGACGGAATTCCCGTCCCGCTCCGCGGGTTTCGGGACAAGAGCACGCCATGGGGGTGGGAGAGGCTATCGATGGGTGGAATCTTCTCGAACGGCCGCGCGGTTCAACCGAGTTGCGTTCGATTCCACATCATCCGGACGGGCGGTGTGGATCAGGAAGCGGCGGCGAGCTTCCGCACCCGGTCCGCGTCACAGGTACGCGGGCAGGTGACACACGTGTCCTCGGGACGCAGCGTGTAGAAGAGGCAGCAGCTCGCCCGGTCCCGGGTCGGCAGCGACTGCCCCTCGGGTCCGGTCAGCTCACGGAAGCCCGCGGTGCCGACGTACGGCTTCGTGGTGCCGGGGAGCAGCAGCTCCAGCTCGGCCATCGCGCGGCGCTCCTCGCCGAGCAGGTGCGCGACGTACCAGAGGCCCTCGACGATCTCGTCCGTCGCCATCCCCCACAGCGCCCGCTTCCCCCGCCGCATGCGCGGCCCGAACCCCGTCAGCACCGGCTCCAGGTGCTCGGTGAGGGCGGCCAGGACCTCGGCCCGCAGCGCCTCCTCGTCGGCCACCACCCGGGCGCCGGGCAGGGCGGCCGCCGGGTCGTCCGGCAGGCAGGCGAACTCGCGGACCCGCACGGTCATGTGCCCCAGCGCCCGCTGGAAGGCGACGTCCTCGACCGGGATGCGCGGCACCCGCCGTTGCAGGAACCAGGGCACGGTCACCAGCAGGCAGGCGGGCCAGGCGTACCGGTGGAGGCCGAAGCTGGCCACCACGTCGGGGCGGGCCTGCTGTCCGTAGTCCCGCAGCACCTGGGCGTTGTCCCAGGCCAGGAAGGTGTCCACGGCGGCTCCGCCGGCGGCCAGCTCGGCCGCGCCGACCCAGCCGGCGCCGGACGGGGCGCTCGCGCCCTCGTCGAGGACCTCGGCGCGCAGCCCGGGGAAGACCTCGGTCAGACGGGCGTACGCGGCGGTCACAGGGGACGTCGCGGCGCCGGTGAGCAGCGGAGTGAGGGTCATGCAGGGACCACCGAATCGGGATCGTTTGCAGGTAAGGCTTACCTTACCCGACGCGATCGATGTTTGAACTGCGGCCTCCTCCCTCTATCGTGCACGGGGGGCCGGGCCCGCGCGAGCCGGCCCGCGCGACACCCTCTAGGAGGTCCGGGTGGAGGAGAGCAGCGCGCGTGAGGGCGTACGGCCGCCGTACCTGCCCGGCGCGTACGCGGGCGCCCCGGCGGCCGGCCGGGTGCCCGAACAGGTGCGCGGCGACCGTCCGCAGGACATGGCCGCGGTCCGGGGCGAGCACACCCACAGCGAGCCGCCCGCCCCGCGTGTGGTCCGGCACTCCGTCCGGGGCCAGATCCTCCAGGCCCTGCGCGCCGCTCTCGTCGACGGCGAGCTGACCCCCGGCCAGGTCTACTCCGCCCCCGCGCTCGGCGCCCGCTTCGGGGTCTCCGCCACCCCGGTGCGCGAGGCGATGCAGCAGCTGGCCACCGAGGGCGCCGTCGAGGTGGTGCCGAACCGGGGCTTCCGGGTCAGCGAGCGCGGGCCCCGTGAGCTGGCGGAGCTGGCCGAGGTACGTGCCCTGATCGAGGTACCGGTGATGCTGCGACTGGCCCGCACCGTTCCGGCGGAGCGGTGGAGCGCGCTGCGTCCGCTGGCCGACGCGACGGTCACGGCGGCGGCAGTGGGCGACCGGGCGAGCTACGCCGAGTCCGACCGGGCCTTCCACCGCGCGGTCCTCGCCCTGGCGGGCAACGAGCAGCTGGTGGCGGTCGCCGACGAGCTGCACCGCCGCTCGCAGTGGCCGCTGGTCGCGGGCCCCGCCACGCGCCGGGCCGACCTGCTGGCGGACGCCGCCGAGCACACCGCGCTGCTGGACGCCCTGACCGCCCAGGACCTGGCCGTCGTCCAGGCCCTCGTACGGGAGCACTTCACGGGCGCGGAGGGCTGACGGGCCGCGCGGGGGTGCGCCCGCGTGCGCGGTCCGGCGCCGTCCGGCCTCGCCACCGGGCCTGCGGGCGACGGCCCCGGCGTACGCTGTTCGGCCGCGCGCCCCGGCCTGCCGGTGACGGCCGCCCGCGTACGCGGTCCGGCCTCGCGACCCGGCGTACGCCGTCCGGCCGGTCACCCGGACGGGCCGTGCTTACGCCGTCAGGTCGGCCACCCCGATGCGCTGGGTGTACGCCGTCCGGCCGATCACCTCGACGAGCCGGGGCGCCCCCGGCGCCGTCCTCAGCTCGCCGCCGCCGGCCGGGGCCCCGGGACCCCGAGGTGCGGCGCCAGCCAGGTCGGCACGCCGCCGAGCAGCCGGAACAGCCGGCCCGCCTCCGCGCGCAGCCTGGCCGCCTCCGGTTCGGGCTCCGCCTCCGCCAGCGAGATCAGCGCCGGGGCCGTACCGACCAGATAGCCCAGCTCCTCCCGGATCCGCAGCGACTCCGCGAACCCGTGCCGGGCCTCGGCCAGCTCGCCCTCCTGGAGCGCCAGGGCGGCCAGGTGGCGCCAGGTGAAGGAGAGCAGCAGCTCGTCGCCGCGTGCGGCCGCCCCGGCGTGCGCCCGGCGGTACGCGGCGCGCGCCGACTGCGGGGAGTCCGCGATGTTCTGGGCGATCAGCCCGCGCCGGAAGTCCAGCAGCGGCCGTCCGGGTGCGGTGGGCGCCAGCAGTGCCGCCGCCCGGCTCAGCGCCACGCTCGCCTCGTCGGCCCGGTCCCGTACGCCCAGCAGGGTCGAGGCGTAGGCGAGGTGGCCCCGCTCGCAGGCCGCCCCGCCCCGCTCCTCGTCGGTGCGGGCCAGCGCCTCCGCACTCCGCAGCGCGTCCTCGGCGTCGGTCCAGCCCTCGCCGGTGTAGAGGCACCGTTCGGTCAGCAGGGCGGTGCGCTGGATGGCCGCCGCCGGGTCGTTCGCCGCGTGCGGCTCCAGCAGGGCGGCGGCATCGGTCCAGCAGGCGCGGGACCGCAGCCGCCATACCGCTGTCTGGAGCGGCGGATCGTCATCTGCTGTCGTTCCGGAACCAGACATGGCGGTATCCGCCACATTGCCCTCCCCGAGCGCGCCATTGTGCTGTTGAGTCTGGCCGCATCTCAGCACGGATCGGCACGCCGGGCCAAGGGGTCCGACCGATGTCAGGTGAAGGAATTCACAAACGGGGGGAGCTCACCGGAGCTCGGTGGGGCGCACGGGTCAGCTCATACGCAGCGCGAGGAAGAAGTCGAGTTTGTCCTCAAGCCGCGAAAGGTCACGGCCCGTCAACTGCTCGATCCGGCCGACGCGGTAGCGCAGTGTGTTGACGTGGAGGTGCGGCCGGGCCGCGCACCGCGTCCAGGAGCCGTCGCAGTCCAGGAAGGCTTCCAGCGTCTCGATGAGCTCCGCGCGGTGGCGCCGGTCGTAGTCGCGCAGCGGGTCCAGCAGCCGGGCGGTGAAGGCGCGGCGGACGTCGTCGGGGACGAACGGCAGCAGCAGCACGTGCGAGGCCAGCTCGTGGTGGCCGGCCGCGCAGACCCGCCCGGGGCGGGCCGCCGCCACCCGGCGGGCGTGCCGGGCCTCCTCCAGGGCGCCGCGCAGCCCCTCGGCCGAGTGCACGGCCGCGCTGACACCCAGTGTCAGCCGCCCGTCGTCGGCGAGGCCCGCCGAGAGCGGTTCGCGTACGGCGGCGAGCAGCGCGTCGGCGTGCAGCGCGGGGTCCTGTGCCGCCGGGGCCTCCCCGGACCCGGTCTCCGGCCCGGCCGCGTTGTCGGTGGGGTCCTCTACCGTCTCGGGGAGGGGGGCGGGCACGGCCGGGAGCGGTACGAGGGCGATGGCCTCGTCGCCCGTGTGGGCGACGGCGATGCGGTCGGCCGAGTCGGGGCCGCTGACCGCCGGGTCGACGAGGATCTCCTCCAGCAGGGCCTGGGCGACCGGGCCGCCCGCGAGCTCGCCCGGGACGCCCGCCGGGCCCGCCGCGCCGTCGGCCGCCCAGTCGACCCGGGCCACCACGACCTGCCACTGCGGGGCGACGCCGAGGCCCGGCAGGAGCACCGGGGCGGCGACCCGGAGCCGGGCGGCGATCTCGGCCGGGGCGGCGCCGGCCTGGACCAGCTCCAGGACCTCCTGGGCGAGCCGTCGGCGTACCGTACGGGCCGCGTCGCGGCGATCGCGCTCCACCGCGATCAGCTGGGTGACGCCCTGGAGCAGGTCCAGGCGGGCGGCGGGCCAGTCCGAGGCGTCCGCCTCGACGGCGAGCAGCCAGTCGGAGAGCACCGACTCCCGGACGTCACGGGTGGCCGGGACCGCACCCCGGCCGGTGTTCCGGATCGGGAAGAGGGAATACGTCGTACCGGCGACGGCCGCCCGGTACGGTCCCCGGCGGCCCGTGCGGGTCGCGGCCAGGTGGTGCCCGGCCAGGGCCGCGCCCAGCGGACCGGGCAGCGGGGCGCCGGCCCCGGCGATCCGGCGGCCGGTGGGGGAGAGGACCCAGGCGTGAAGGTCCAGGTCGGAGGTGAGGAGGTCGAGGACCACCTCGGGGCCGCCGCCCGCCGGGCCCGAGGTCATCAGCCGCCGGTGCCGGTCCACCACGGCCGCCAGATCGCCCGCCCGCTCGCCGGAGACCTGGCGTACGACATGCTCGGTGATCGTTGCGAACGCGACGGTCTCGTGCACCGCGAAGAGCGGCAGCCGGTGCTGGACGCACGCCTCCACCAGGTCGGCCGGGATGTCGCCGAGCTCCGCCTCGCCCGCCGCGAGCCCGGCCACCCCGGCGCCCGCCAGGATCCGGACGAACGGCTCGGAGTCGCTCGCGTCCCGGCGCCAGGCCAGCCCCGTCAGCACCAGCTCGCCGCCGGAGAGGTAGCGGCTGGGGTCGCGCAGGTCGGTCGTCATGACGCCCCGGACCGTGCGGTCCAGCTCGTCCTCGCCGCCGAGCAGCCGCAGGCCCAGCGCGTCGGTCTCCAGCAGTGCGCGCAGCCGCATCTCGTCGCCGCCGATCTCTCTAGGGGTGGGAACAGGTGGGTGAAGGGGTACGTCGGGTGGGGGACCACAGGGGTGAACGGGTACCTGTGAATTACGGCGAGGTTACTGATCCCCGCCATTCGTTCGAATCTACAAGACGAGGACGGAGACCAGCCAACTCCTTCAGTGTTTCGGTGACTGCACCCACCGGGTCCTGGCTTGTGTACTGGGCCACACACCACGTGAACACCACATGAACGAGCCAGTCGAGGGCCGGCCGTCCCCAGCCCCGGTGAACGACCCGATTGAGAAGAAGAGAGCCACTCATGGACTTCCTTCGCCCCGCCAGCTGGGAGGAGGCGCTCGCCGCCAAGGCCGAGCACCCCACGGCTGTGCCCATCGCGGGCGGCACGGATGTGATGGTCGAGATCAACTTCGACCACCGGCGGCCCGAGTACCTCCTGGACCTGAACCGCATCGGTGAGCTGTCCGAGTGGGAGGTGGGCCAGGAGAGCGTGAGGCTCGGCGCCTCCGTCCCGTACAGCGCCATCATGGAGCACCTGCGCACCGAGCTGCCGGGCCTGGCGCTCGCCTCGCACACCGTCGCCTCCCCGCAGATCCGCAACCGCGGCGGGGTCGGAGGCAACCTGGGCACCGCGTCACCCGCAGGGGACGCCCACCCGGCGCTGCTCGCCGCGGGGGCCGAGGTGGAGGCCGAATCCGTACGCGGAACGCGGCTGATTCCCATCGACGCTTTCTACACAGGCGTCAAGCGCAACGCCCTGGAGCCGGACGAGCTGATCCGCGCCGTACACATCAAGAAGGCCGACGGGCCCCAGCAGTATTCGAAGGTCGGCACCCGCAACGCGATGGTCATCGCCGTCTGCGCCTTCGGCATCGCCCTGCACCCCGAGACCCGCACCGTGCGCACCGGCATCGGCTCCGCCGCCCCGACGCCCGTCCGGGCCAAGGAGGCGGAGGCCTTCCTGAACGCCGCGCTCGAAGAGGGCGGGTTCTGGGAGAGCGGCAAGATCATCACCCCCGCCGTCGCCAAGCAGTTCGCCGCGCTCGCCTCGGGCGCCTGCAACCCGATCGACGACGTACGGGGCACGGCGAAGTACCGCAGGCACGCGGTCGGCATCATGGCCCGCCGCACGCTCGGCTGGACCTGGGAGCAGTACCGCGGCGCGGGCCGCACGCTGGAAGGAGCTGCGTAACCATGCGAGTCAATTTCACGGTCAACGGCCGTCCGCAAGAAGCCGACGACGTATGGGAGGGCGAGTCCCTTCTCTACGTGCTGCGTGAGCGTATGGGGCTGCCCGGTTCCAAGAACGCCTGCGAGCAGGGTGAGTGCGGGTCCTGCACGGTCCGCCTGGACGGTGTCCCGGTCTGTTCCTGCCTGGTCGCCGCCGGCCAGGTCGAGGGCCGCGAGGTCGTCACCGTCGAGGGCCTGGCCGACTACGCCAAGCACCGCGAGGACGCCCACCCCGGCGGCGGCTGCGCCTCCGGCGGCTGCGGCACCACCCTGGACGCCGCCAAGCGCTGGCAGTCCAAGCCCACCGACGGCCAGACCGGCGAGGCCGTCCAGCTCTCCCCGATCCAGCAGGCGTTCATCGACGCCGGAGCCGTGCAGTGCGGCTTCTGCACCCCCGGCCTGCTGGTCGCCGCCGACGAACTGCTGGAGAACACCCCCTCGCCGTCCGACCAGGACATCCGCGAGGCGCTCTCCGGCAACCTGTGCCGCTGCACCGGTTACGAGAAGATCCTCGACGCGGTCCGCCTCGCGGCCGCCCGCCAGGAAGAGGCGGTCCAGTCATGACGACGCGCCCCGAAGCCACGACGCAGCCCAAGGCCTCGACGCCGGTCAAGGCCCAGACCGTACCGGCCGGAACCCCCACCAAGATCACCCAGGGCTCGCCCACCAAGGGCGGCATCGGCGAGTCCACGCTCCGTCCCGACGGCACCCTGAAGGTCACCGGGGAGTTCGCGTACTCCTCCGACATGTGGCACGAGGACATGCTGTGGGGCCAGACGCTGCGCTCCACCGTCGCGCACGCCGAGATCGTCTCCATCGACACCTCCGAGGCGCTGGCGACCTCCGGCGTCTACGCGGTGATGACCTACGACGACCTCCCGGCCGAGATGAAGAACTACGGCCTGGAGATCCAGGACACCCCGGTCCTCGCCCACGGCAAGGTCCGCCACCACGGCGAGCCGGTCGCCATCGTGGCCGCCGACCACCCGGAGACCGCACGCCGCGCCGCCGCCAAGATCAAGATCGAGTACCGGGAGCTGCCCCTCATCACCGACGAGGCGTCGGCGACCGCTCCCGACGCCGTACTCGTGCACGAGGGCCGCGACGACCACCACATCGGCCATGTCCCGCACCCCAACATCGTGCACCGCCAGCCGATCATCCGGGGCGACGCCGACGAGGCCGCCGAGCGCGCCGACGTCATCGTCACCGGCGAGTACGTCTTCGGCATGCAGGACCAGGCCTTCCTCGGCCCCGAGTCCGGTCTCGCCGTGCCCTCCGAGGACGGCGGGGTGGAGCTGTACGTCGCCACCCAGTGGCTGCACTCGGACCTCGGCCAGATCGCCCCCGTCCTCGGCCTCCCCGAGGACAAGGTCCGCATGACGCTCTCCGGCGTCGGCGGGGCCTTCGGCGGCCGCGAGGACATCTCGATGCAGATCCACGCCTGCCTGCTGGCGCTCCGCACCGGCAAGCCGGTCAAGATCGTCTACA
Organism: Streptomyces sp. SID8374; assembly: GCF_009865135.1. NCBI lineage: Bacteria > Bacillati > Actinomycetota > Actinomycetes > Kitasatosporales > Streptomycetaceae > Streptomyces > Streptomyces sp. SID8374. The sequence continues at coordinate 1,278,858 of NZ_WWGH01000002.1, forward strand.
ACCGGTTCGAGTCCTTCTTCGGCCATGTCCACCGCCACCCGGCCAAGCTCCACTACGAGCACGGCGCCACCAAGGACGGCAAGCTCACGCACATGAAGTGCCGCATCGTCCTGGACGGCGGGGCCTACGCCTCCGCCTCCCCGGCGGTCGTCGGCAACGCCTCCTCGCTCTCGGTCGGCCCGTACAAGATCGAGGATGTCGACATCGAGGCGGTCGCCCTCTACACCAACAACCCGCCCTGCGGCGCGATGCGCGGCTTCGGCGCGGTCCAGGCGTGCTTCGCCTACGAGGCGCAGATGGACAAGCTGGCCGCGAAGCTGGACATGGACCCGGTGGAGTTCCGCCAGCTCAACGCCATGGAGCAGGGCACCCTGCTGCCCACCGGACAGCCCTGTGACTCGCCGGCCCCGGTCGCCGAGCTGCTGCGCCGCGTCAAGTCCCGGCCGCTGCCGCCCGAGCAGGAGTGGCTGTCGGCGGGCAGCGAAGGCACCTCCGTCGACATCCGGGCGCTGCCCGGCGGGCTCTCCAACACCACCCACGGCGAAGGAGTCGTCCGGGGGGTCGGCTACGCGGTCGGCCTGAAGAACGTCGGCTTCTCCGAGGGCTTCGACGACTACTCCACCGCCCGCGTCCGGATGGAGGTCATCAACGGCGAGCCGGTCGCCACCGTGCACACCGCGATGGCCGAGGTCGGCCAGGGCGGCGTCACCGTCCACGCCCAGATCGCCCGTACCGAACTCGGGGTCAACCAGGTCACCATCCACCCCGCCGACACCCGCGTCGGCTCCGCCGGATCCACCTCCGCCTCCCGCCAGACGTACGTCACCGGCGGCGCGGTCAAGAACTCCTGCGAAGCCGTACGGGAGAAGGTCCTGGAGCTCGGCCGCACCAAGTTCGGCACCTACCACCCGGCCTGGGCCACCGCCGAACTCCTCCTGGAGGGCGGCAAGGTCGTCACCGACGGCGGCGAGGTGCTGGCGGACGTGGCCGACGTCCTGGAGGACGAGGCGATCGACATCGAGTTGGAGTGGCGCCACCGGCCCACCGAGGCGTTCGACCTGCGCACCGGACAGGGCAACGGCCACGTCCAGTATTCGTTCGCCGCGCACCGCGCGGTCGTGGAGGTCGACACCGAGCTCGGCCTGGTCAAGGTCATCGAACTGGCCTGCGCCCAGGACGTCGGCAAGGCGCTCAACCCGCTCTCCGTCCTCGGCCAGATCCAGGGCGGCACGCTCCAGGGCATGGGCGTCGCGGTGATGGAGGAGATCATCGTCGACCCGAAGACCGCGAAGGTGCGCAACCCCTCCTTCACGGACTACCTCCTCCCCACGATCCTCGACACGCCGACCATCCCCGTCGACGTGCTCGAACTCGCCGACGAGCACGCCCCGTACGGGCTGCGCGGCATCGGCGAGGCCCCCACCCTGTCGTCCACCCCGGCCGTCCTCGCGGCGATCCGGAACGCGACGGGCCTGGAGCTCAACAGGACCCCGGTACGCCCCGAGCACCTCACCGGGACCTGAGAACCGGTCCCTGAGACCGGGGTCCTGAGAACCGGGGTCCTGAGACCGGGGCCCTGAGAACCGGGGCCGGGTGACCCCCGGCCCCGCCGCCTCCGAGCGGTCCCCCCCCGAACTCTCCGGGCGGTGCGCCGAGCCGAGAACGTCACACTTTTCCGCATCCCGCACCGCCCGGAGGCACCAAGCACCGCACCGCTCGCGGTTCTTCGCCGTGCCCGACCAGCACGGCAGCGCCTCACGGATCATCCGTGCCGCCGGCACATCCGTATCTGCTTCAACAGTTCGTCCCGGCCGTCCCCGGGTCGTGCAGCCGACGCAGTCATCCCAAATCCCGCATTCAGGAATCTCCAAGCGGGTGCCCCTGTGAACCTTGGGAGTCAGGCATCATGACCCAGCAGTCAGTGGAACCGAAGACCAGTCCGGAGGCCGCGGGCCCCGGCTCGCGCGTCCCCGCCGGGAGATCATGGCTCGACCGGTACTTCCACATATCCGAACGAGGCTCCACGGTCGCGCGTGAAGTGCGCGGCGGCGTCACGACCTTCATGGCCATGGCGTACATCCTCCTGCTCAACCCGCTGATCCTCGGCGGGGAGGACGTCAACGGCAACCTCCTCGGCCAGAGCGGCCTGATCACCGCGACCGCCTTCGCGGCAGCCGCCACGACCCTGCTCATGGGCTTCGTCGGCAAGGTGCCCCTGGCGCTCGCCGCCGGACTCAGCGTCTCCGGTGTGCTCGCCTCGCAGGTCGCACCCAACATGACCTGGCCGCAGGCCATGGGCATGTGTGTGATCTACGGTGTGGTGATCTGCCTCCTGGTGGTCACCGGCCTCCGCGAGATGATCATGAACGCGATCCCGCTCGCGCTCAAACACGGCATCACCATGGGCATCGGGCTCTTCATCGCCCTCATCGGCCTCTACAAGGCCGGATTCGTCCACCAGGGCACGGCCACCCCCGTCTCCCTCGGCCCCGCCGGTGAACTCGCCGGCTGGCCCGTACTGATCTTCTGCGTGACCCTGCTCCTCATCTTCATGCTCCAGGCGCGCAACATCCCCGGCGCGATCCTGATCGGCATCATCGTCGGCACCCTGGTCGCCATCGCCATCAACGCGATCGCCGACATCGACCCCAAGGCGTGGAGCAGCGGCCCGCCCGCCCTGGAGGGCAGCGCGGTCTCCGCCCCCGACTTCTCGCTCTTCGGCAACGTCGAGTTCGGCGGCTGGGGCGACGTCGGTGTGATGACCGTCGGCATGATCGTCTTCACCCTGGTGCTGGCCGGCTTCTTCGACGCGATGGCCACCATCATCGGCGTCGGCACCGAGGCCAAGCTCGCCGACGAGAAGGGCCGCATGCCGGGCCTGTCCAAGGCGCTGTTCATCGACGGCGCCGGCGGCGTCATCGGCGGTGTCGCCTCGGGCTCCGGCCAGACGGTCTTCGTCGAGTCGGCCACCGGCGTCGGGGAAGGGGCCCGGACCGGGCTCGCCTCCGCCGTCACCGGCCTCTTCTTCGCGGCCTGCCTCTTCTTCACCCCGCTCACCGCGATCGTGCCGACCGAGGTGGCCTCCGCCGCCCTCGTCGTCATCGGCGCGATGATGATGCAGAACGCCCGGCACGTGGACTGGAGCGACCGCTCCGTCGCCATCCCGGTCTTCCTGACCGTGGTCCTGATGCCCTTCACGTACACCATCACCACCGGTGTCGCCGCGGGTGTCATCGCGTACTCGGCCATCAAGCTCGCCCAGGGCAGGGCCCGCGAGGTCGGGGCCTTCATGTGGGGGCTGACGGTGATCTTCCTCGTCTTCTTCGCCCTCAACCCGATCGAGAGCTGGCTCGGCGTCCACTGAGGCCGGCCGACCTTCCCCTCCCTCACTTAAGGAGACACGCCATGCTGGACATCGCCGAAGAGCTTCACCGGTGGGTCTCGCAGGGACGCGAGTTCGCCGTCGCCACCGTGGTGGCGGTCGGCGGCAGCGCGCCCCGGCAGCCGGGTGCCGCCCTCGCCGTCGACGCCCACGGAACGGCCATCGGCTCGGTCTCCGGCGGATGTGTGGAGGGCGCGGTCTACGAGCTGTGCCAACAGGCCCTGGAGGACGGGAACTCCGTCCGCGAGCGCTTCGGCTACAGCGACGAGGACGCCTTCGCGGTCGGTCTGACCTGCGGCGGCGTCATCGACATCCTGGTCACACCGGTACGGGCGGACGACCCCGCCCGCCCGGTGTTCGCCGCGGCGCTCGCGGCCGCCGCGGAGGGGGCGGCGGCCGCCCTGGCCCGGGTCACGGAGGGCCCCGGGGAACTGCTCGGACTCCCGCTCCTGGTCCGGCCCGACGGAAGTTACGAGGGCGGGCTCGGCGGCCACCCGGCGCTGGACCGGACCGCCGCGGCCGAGACCCGCGCCCTGCTGGACGCGGGCCGCACCGGGCCGCTCGCCATCGGCGCGGAGGGCTCCCGCTGCGGCCGGCCGATCCAGCTCCTGGTCGAGTCCAGCGTGCCCCCGCCCCGCATGATCGTGTTCGGCGCGATCGACTTCGCCTCCGCCCTCGTCCGGGCCGGGAAGTTCCTCGGCTACCAGGTCACCGTCTGCGACGCCCGCCCCGTCTTCGCCACCGCCGCCCGCTTCCCCGAGGCCGACGAGATCGTCGTCGACTGGCCCCACCGCTACCTAGCGGGGACCGACACCGACGCCCGTACGGTGCTCTGCGTCCTCACCCACGACGCCAAGTTCGACGTACCCCTGCTGGAGGCCGCCCTGCGCCTCCCGGTCGCCTACGTCGGCGCGATGGGCTCCCGCCGCACCCACCTGGACCGCAACGACCGCCTCCGCGAGGTCGGCCTCACCGACCGCGAACTGGCCCGCCTGCACTCGCCGATCGGCCTCGACCTCGGAGCCCGTACGCCGGAGGAGACGGCCCTGTCCATCGCCGCCGAGATCGTCGCCGTCCGGCGCGGCGGCAGCGGCGTACCGCTCACCGGGGCCCACACCCCCATCCACCACGACAGCAGCGGCCAGCCGCTGGCATCGGTGGCCTGAGCCGCCCGGTCCGCGCCGGCCGGTTCTCGGGACGGGGTGCACGTGAATACCGGGGCACGCGGATGCGGTTGGATGAGCGCATGAGCGTTCACGACGTTGCCCGCAGGCTGCCGGGCATATCCCCCCTCAACGACCTCTGCCGCTCCCTGGCGATGCTGGATGCCGTGCTGTGCCCCGAATGGGACCACCGCTGGCACAGCTTCGACGCGCACTGGTCGCCCACGGAGGCCATGGCCTCGATGCGCGACGGTTCGGGTGGTGAATACTCCCTGGTCTTCTCCGCCGCCGGTGTCTACGCCCGCGGCTTCGACCACGAGTCGCCGATGAGCCCCTACGTCGACGACGCGCCCTGGCCCGGCGTCCTCGACGAGGTCCCGGACGTCTTCCGGCCGTACGTGGACGAGCCCTCGTTCACCGACGAGTTCGGCCTCCCGGTGGTCACCGCCTGCCTCTGGCGCGAGAGCACCGACGAGCGCTGGCGGGCGGGGACCATCGAGTTCCCGGAGGACGGGGAGGACTCCGACGGTGCCGACTGGCTCTTCCAGCTGCTCGTCACGGGCACCCCGGAGTCGTACCAGGAGTGGGCGGAGGACTACTTCGAGGTCCCGGTGGACCTCGAAGCCGTACGCCACATCTACGCGCTCCGGCCGCTGACCGACGAGGTCGTCGCCGCGCTCAACCCCGAGCGGGTGGCGGCCGAACTGACCGAGGACATCAAGGAGATCGGGTACCCGGTCGGCAGCGGCACGGAGTGATCCGGGGCCGGTGCCGGTGTGTGGGGGCCTGCCCCCGGTCCACACCGGCACACGGTCGCCTCCTGTCCGCTCAGCGCCCTGCCTGCAACGCCCCCCACGTGGCCGGGCCCACCTTGCCGTCGACGCTCAGGCCGCGGCTGGTCTGGTAGTTGCGCACCGCCGTCTCCGTCGTCGGGCCGAAGCTGCCGTCGACGCCCACCGTGGTGCCGAGCGCCGCCGTCAGGGAGCGCTGGAGGCGCTTCACCGCGTCGCCGGAGCTGCCGCGGGCGAGGGCGGGGGTGGTGCCGGCGGAGAGCAGGGCCGTCCAGGTCTTCGGGCCGACCGCGCCGTCGGCGGTGAGGGAGCGGGCCCGCTGGAACGCCTGGGTGGCGCTCTTGGTGGTGGGGCCGAAGATGCCGTCCGCTGTGCCCGCCGCGTACCCCTGGGCGTTGAGCAGCTGCTGGACCGCCTTCACCTGCGGGCCCGACGAGCCCGACTGCTGGAGGGTGTACGAGGGGAAGGTCAGGCTGTCACCGGGGGTGCCGGGGCTGCCCCCGACCAGCTGCATGTAGTAGTTCCAGTCCCAGTTGGGCCCCGGGTCGGTGTGGGTGGCGCCCGGCGCCTCGCTGTGGCCGATGATGTGCGACCGGTTCTTCGGGATGCTGTACCGCGCGGCGAGGTGCTTGGTGAGCGCGGCGGAGGAGCGGTACATCGCCTCCGTGTACCAGGCCGGGTTGTCGACGTAGCCCTCGTGCTCGATCCCCACGGACGAGGAGTTGACGCTGCCGGCGTGCCAGGCGGTGTCCTTCTCCAGCACCGACTGGGTGACCTCGCCGTCGGAGGAGCGGATCGTGTAGTGCGCGCTGACCTTCGAGGCCGGGTTCTGGTACCAGCTGATGGAGCCCGCGTACGAGCCCTGCGTGGTGTGGATGATCACCTTGTCGACCGTGGCCTTGCGGCCGACGACGAAGTTCCCGGAGTACGCGGGGACCCAGAGGCCCGAGGGGTAGTCGGGGCTCTGCGCGTAGGCCCCGGCGGCGGAGACCTCGTCCTTGACCGGGGAGACCGGGCGGGAGGGGACCCGGACCTTCTCGCCGCCGGGCGCCGTCGCGTCCAGCCCCTGGGCGAGGAACGTGAACACCGTGTCCGCGTAGAGCGCCGCCGCCGGGCCCTCGGCCTCGCTGTACCGGGCGACCGCCGGGTACCAGGCGTTCACGTCGCGCCGCTCCGCGCGGTCCAGGCCGAGGCGGTCGGCGTGGTCGCGCAGGACGGCGGCGCCGCCGAGGATGTTCGCGGCGGTGTCCCGGCGCAGCCGGTCGGCCGGTTCGCCGGTCAGCGCGGCGGCCTTCTCCAGGGAGCGGTTCTCCGGGTTGCTCGCCAGGTGCATCACGCCGTAGCCGTTCGCCTGGCTGGGCTGCCCCGCGTGGCCGTCGAGGCGGCTCTCGCCGTAGCCGACGGCGGCCAGCAGATCGCGCGGTACGCCGTACTCCCGCGCCGCCCGGTCGAAGGCGCGGTTCAGCGGTTCGGCGGCGGGCTGGGCGGGGGCGGCGGACGCGGGCTGGCCGGTGGCGACCAGGGCCGTGACCGTGAGGGCCGCCAGGACGGACGCGCGCGCCCGGGTGCGGGCCGCGACGGGGCTTCTGGGCATGGGTGCTCCTGCTCTGTGGGGAATCTGTGGGGAAATCCGCGGGAGGAGAAGAGAGAAGCCCTCGGCCCGGGGTGGCGGACCGAGGGGCTGCGAGCGCACCCAGGCTAGCGAGGTGAGAAGGGCATGACAATGATGGCCGGGTCGCGGCGTGTCGCGCAACTGGCCTGAAAAGTAAGGAAGTTGACGGGCAATTAGGGCCTGTCGGGTGACGGGGTGAATCACCCGACAGGGGGTGTGATGGGCCGATCGGCCCCGCCTTCGCTACCAGCGGTTCCGGTGGATCACGTCCGCCACCGGGCGGCGCCGCACCGGACCGAAGTTGCCCTGCGGCCACCCCACCGGAACTGCGGCGAAGGTCGCCATGTCCTCCGGGATGCCCAGCTCCTGCTTCCACTCCTGCTCCAGGAACAGGTGCCAGATGGTGATGTTGGCCGCGAGCCCGAGGCCCCGGGCGGCGAGCAGCAGGTTCTGGACGCCCGGATAGACGCAGGAGCCCTCGGCCAGCGCCTGGAACCGGCTCTGGGAGGCCATCATCCGCTCACTCGCCTCCGGGCCCAGCGCCCGCGCGGAGGCGGCCAGCCCCTCCTCGTCGAGGCGCGGCTCCGGGAAGCGGTAGCACGGCACGATCAGCACCGGCGTATCGGCGAAGTGGTCTCGCTGGTACTCGATCGCCGCCACCATCCGCCCGTACGCCGCCTCGTCCATGCCCTCGGGCGCGTACTTCCCGGTCGTCGCGAGGTAGGAGTCCACGCAACGCTTCCACAGCGGCGCGAGGCGGGCCATCACCTGGCGGTCCGTCACCACGACGTACTCGTAACACTGCATGTTGCCGCCGCTGGGTCCCCACACGGCGGCCTGTATGAGCTGATCGACCGTCTCGTCCGGGACCGCGTCCGGCTTGAGGCGGCGCATGGCGCGCATGGTGGACATGGTGTCGAAGAGAGCGGGGCCGCCGACGGCGGACGGGCCGGCCTGAACCGTTTCGATGGTCATGATCGCGGAGTCTAGGCAGAACTCCCGGCTCAGGGCAGGGGGTGCTCTCCTCCGGTTCGGTCCGGGGCCGCGGTGTTCCTTCACCTTCGGAGGCCGCGTGTTCCCCCGGCTCAGGGGCCGCGCCACAGGTTGGCGAACGCCGAGTTCTCGATGGTCCGCCGCTGGCGTACCGCCTCCAGCTCCATCACCGCGTCGTGGACGGCACTCACCACGGCCGTCACCGCGTCGTCGTCCAGGCCGGATTCCTCGTCGGACGGCCCGCCCTCGACACCCACCGCCGAGGCGAGCGCGGCCAGGACCGGTTCCCGCCGCTCCCAGCGCTCGGCCGCCCCGCGACGGGCGGGGGTGTCGGCCGGTGCCACGCGCTTCGAGCCGAAGGAGAGCCGGCCGCTCCGCTCCCGGGTCAGCTCACCGTCCTCCTCCAACGCGGCCTGGTAGGCGGCCGAGAGGTCCTTCCCCCGGCGCCACAGCCAGTCCTCGATCCGCTCGTGGGGCTGCTCCCGGGTGAGCTGCGCCGCCGCTTCGCCCAAGAGCCGGTCCTGCGGCGCCGACGGCCCGCCCGGCACGATCCGGTCCTCGTCCACGGTGATGGCACCCGCGCCGATCAGATCGATCAGCTCGGCCCCCGCGAGTGCGAGCGACAGGTCGCCCTGCCCCACGGAACGCTCCGGCCTCGGATCCATGGCGATGATGAACAGGTCTTTCGCCGTCGTCATGAACGGCTCCTCTCGGAACGTCGACGGTGCGCCGACAGGGGATCGGTCGATCAATATCACGCCGCCCGGACGGCCGGGCCCCGGTCAGGTCCTGGTCAGCCGGACCACCGGGATGTCCCGCTCGGTGCCCGCCTGGTACTGCGCGTAGCGCGGGAACAGCTCCACCAGGCCCGGCCAGACCCGGGCCTTCTCCTCGGCCGGGAGGGTCGACGCGACGGCCGGGAAGCGCTCGGTCCCCACGCGGAGCCCGACCTCGGGGTTGGCCTGAAGGTTCAGGTACCAGAGCGGCGGGCGGTCCGAGCCGCCGTTGGAGGCCACGATCAGATAGTCCTCGCCGTCCCGCCCGTACATCAGCACCGTCCGCCGCACGACCCCGCTGCGCCGCCCCACGTAGTCCATCAGCAGACAGGGCACTCCGAGCTGCGTCGTGCCCTTCGTGCCGCCGGACGACTCGTACAGCTCCGCCTGCCGGGCCACCCATCCGGTGGGGCTGACCTCGACCTCCGCCGCGCCGTCCGCTTCCGCCGCCATGGGCCTCTCCTTCACCTCGTACGGTCCGTCCCTCCATCCTGCACCCCCGCCCGGCCGTACCGGCGGATTCGTACACCTGGACAGAGCTCCCACCGCACGGGGGAACGCGGGCCGGGAACCCCTCGGTGAAGGCGTATAAAGGGTCCTTCCGGAGCAGCCGGCGTCCCCCGATGGCCCCTCCCCACCTCACCCCCAACCGCGCGGCCGGCGTCACCGCGTCACTGAGCCCAGGAGCGCCAATGACCACCTCGGAAGAGATCAGCGCCCTGCTGGTAGCGAAGTTCGGAACCGACCCCGAGGCACTGCGCCCCGACGTTCCGCTGCACCGGCTGCGGCTGGACTCCCTCGCCCTGGAGGAGCTGCGGCTGCTCATCGAGGACCGGCTGGACGTCGACCTGGAGGACGTCGCGCTCACCTCGCGCGACACCCTCGGCCGGCTGATCGAGGTCGTCCACGTCAAGGCGACCGCATGAGCGCGCCGGCGGCCCCCGCGCCCTACCGCCGTACGCCGCTCGCCCCGTTCGCCGCCGCCGTCACCGGGGTCGGCCTGGTCACCGCGGCCGGAACGGGCGCCCGGGCGGCCTGGCACGGCGTCACCGAGGGGCTCGCCCCCTCCGTCGGCCCCCGGCCCGAACTCGGCGGCCTGCCCTGCGACTTCTTCTACTCCGTCACCGACTGCGACCCGCGCGAGGTGCTCGGGGTGGCCGCCCAGCGGCTGATGGACCGCTTCGCCCAGCTCGCCGTCATCGCCGCCCGCGAGGCGATCGCGGACGCCGGTCTCGACCCGGCCCTCTGGGACAGCGGCCGCGTCGGCATCGTCATCGGCTCCGCCCACGGCGGGCTGCCCTTCTACGACGAGCAGTACGCCGTCCTCGCCGCGCGCGGCGCCCGCCGGGTCTCCCCGAAGCTCGCCCCCCTCAGCGTGGTCAACGGCGCGGCCAGCAGCGTCAGTCTGGACCTCGGCGTGCAGGGCCCCAGCCAGGCCGTCTCGACCGCCTGCTCCTCCGGCACCGTCGCCATCGGCACCGCCCACCAGATGCTCCGCTCCGGGGCCTGCGACATCGTCATCGCGGGCGGCGCCGAATCCACCTGCACCCGGCTCCTGCTGGCCAGCGCGTGCAGCCTCAAGGCCGTCTCCACCCGCCGCGAGGACCCCGCGGCCGCCTGCCGCCCCTTCGACACCCACCGCGACGGCTTCGTCGTCGGCGAGGGCGCGGGCCTCCTCGTCCTGGAGCACCCCGAGCACGCCCGCGCGCGCGGCGCCACCGTCCGCGCCCATGTGAGCGGTTACGGAGCCTCCAGCGACGCCCACTCCGCCGTCGCCCCGGACCCCGAAGGGCTCGGCATCGAACGCGCCCTGCGCACCGCCCTCGCCGACGCCGGGCTCTCCCCGGCCGACGTCGGGCATGTCAACGCCCACGGCACCTCGACGCTCTCCAACGACCTCATCGAGGCGGCCATGCTCCGCCGCGTCCTCGGCGAAAGCCCCCTGGTCACCTCCACCAAGGCGATGACCGGGCACACCCTCGGCGCGGCCGGCGGCATCGAGGCCGCGCTGACCGTGCTCGCCCTCCAGCACCAACTGGTCCCGCCCACCGTCAACTTGGACGCCCCTGATCCGCAGATCCAGATGGACGTCGTCGCCAAGGAGGCCCGCAGCGCCTCCTTCGACTGCGCGGTGAAGACCTCGCTCGGCTTCGGCGGCCACAACGCGGCACTCGTCCTCACCAGGGCCTGAGCGGAAGGGAGTTGGGGAACACATGCCAGAGGAGATCATCCGTACGCTGTCGGTGGACGGAGTGCGTTACAGCTACCGCGTCCTGCCGTACGCCTCCGACAGCGGGGCCCCCGTCACCGAACCCGCGCTCGTCCTCGGCGGCGCCCTCCAGGGCATGTACGGCTGGCCCCAGATGGACGACCACCTCGGCCCGGCCACCGACGTGGTCACCGCCGACCTGCCCGGCATGGGCTCCGCCGACCCGCTGCCGCCCGGCCCCAGCGCCGACCTCCTGCGCCGGGCCGTCCTGGCCATCGCCGACGACCTGGGCGCCCCCCGGCTGAACCTCTTCGGCTTCTCGTACGGCACCGCCATCGCCTTCGGCTTCGCCCAGCGCCATCCCGAGCGGGTGGCGCGGCTCGCCCTCGGCGGCGTACCGGTCCATATCGACGCCGCCCAGGTGGCGTGCTGGGAGCGGGCGCGGGAGGTGCTGGCGGGCGGGGACCGCGAGGGCTTCGCGGCGCTGGCCGCCGACGCGCTGATGTGCCTCGATCCCGAACGGACCGTACATCGGCGGGAGTTGGCCCGCCGCTATGTGCGCCGCTCGTTCCTGCACGCGCTCACCCACTCGCCGCACGCGACCGATTCGCTCTACCGGGCGCTGGCCGACCGGCCGGACTTCTCCGGCGGGCTGAGCGGCGTACCGGCGCTGGTCTTCGCGGGGGAGCACGACACGGTCACCTCGCCCGAGCGGCAGCGGGAGTTCGCGGCGACGATCGAGGGCAGCCGGTTCCTCACCATCGACGAGTCCGACCACTGGGTGGTCCTGGAGCGGGCCGTCGAGGTGGCGGAGCTGGTGTCAGGCTTCTTCACGGAGACCGAGACGCAGACGCGGCCCGGAGCCGCCCCCGTCACCCTGCCCCGGCAGGCGGGTGCCCCGGTGGGCCGGGCCTGACGGTCCGGCCCACCGGGCCCCGGCCTCAGAACCAGAAGCCGCCGGTCTTCACCCGCACCACCTGCGGGTCGTGGTCGCTCGCCTGGTCGGCGAACTCCGCGTTGATGTGGACCACGTCGTAGTCGAAGAGCCGGATCGCCGGGCTCGTCAGGATGTGGTCCAGGGTCTGCGAGTTGCCGTCGAAGACATAGCTGTACCGCTCGGATGCGGGCAGCGTCGTGATCAGCGGCTTGAGCACCTTGCCCTTGGTCAGCGCCGTGAACGTCGGGGAGAACTCGAAGTCGTTGAAGTCCCCGAGCGCCACCACCTGCGCCGACTTGTCCGCCTTCAGCAGCGAGGTGACGAAGGCGTTCACCTCGGCGGCCTGCTGGATGCGCTTGGCCTCCGACGAGCGGTTCGGCTCCTGGAAGCGGCCGTGCAGCGGCTGGTCCCCGCCCTTGGAGCCGAAGTGGTTGCCGATGACGAAGACCGGCTTGCCCCGGAAGGTGAACTCGCCCACCAGCGGCTTGCGGCTGGCCTCCCACGCCGGGCTCGCCGGGTTGATCCGGCCGGGCGATGCGGAGAGCCTGACGCCCTTCCAGGTCTTCACCGCCTGGACCGCGGTGGTGGCGTCGCCGCCCGGCCGGTCGGCGAAGGAGACCCGCTTGGCGTTGTAGAGGAAGACGTTGCGGATGTTGCCGCCGGGCTCGCCGCCGTCCTTGTTGTTCTCGGGGGCGATGTAGCGCCAGGCGTAGCGCGGGCCGCCCTTCGCGACGATCGCGTCCGTGAACCGCTTCAGCGTCGCCTCGGAGCCCACCGTGCCGTCGTTGACCGGCCCGTTGTCGTCCTGGATCTCCTCCAGCGAGACGATGTCGGGGGAGGAGAGGTTCTTCGCGATGCCCTCGGCCAGCGTGTCGAACTTGTCCTGCGGGTCGAGGGCGTCCAGGTTCTCCACGTTGTACGTGGCGACCGCCAGCTCGTCCCTCTTCTGCTTGCGGGTCACCTCGCGCCGCAGCTTCTTGTCGACGTGCGTGCCCAGCTCGGTGGCCTGGAGGTTGTAGCCGCCGTAGGAGGCGTAGTCGAGTACGCCGGTGGTGCGGCCCTTGATCACGTCACCCACGTTCGCCGTGGGGACCGGCTGCGCCGGGTCCAGCGACATCACCTTGAGGCGGCCGGTGTTCTGGTCCTCGTACGAGGCGTAGAGCGTGCCGCCGCGCCGGGTCGGGTTCTCCTTCGGCTTGACCGTCACCCAGATCTCGTCGTACGCCGTCGTCGCCCCGGTCACGCGGGTGTCGGCGATCTGGACGCGGACGCCCTCCAGCGACTCGTACAGGTCCAGGGCGTAGCGCTTGGGCTCCAGGGGCAGCGCGTCGATGGAGCCGCCGCCCGCCGAGGGCACGTAACGGCCGGGCACCGAGCGGGCGTCGAGGACGACCGGCGCGGGCAGCGCGTTGCCGGAGGAGAGCACGGTGGTGCGGGGCGCGGTGATCTGGGTGACCGACTGGGTGCCGGTGCCGGGGTAGTACTCGCCCACCTTGCCGCTCACCAGGACCGAGTCCCCGACCTGTACGGCCGGTGCGGCGGAGCCGGTGTAGACGAACAGGCCCTCGCTGGTGCGCGGGTCGCCGTCGGGCGCGGTGTCCTGGATCCAGAAGCCGCGCGAACCCGAGGTCCGTACGCCGGTGACGACGCCCGGCACGCCGGTGACCGCCGTGCCGTCCAGCGGGGAGACACGGGTGGTGCCCTGGATGTCGTGGATGCGCACGGTGCCGGGCTCGGTCGGGCCGGGCTCCTCCGGCTCCTGGCCGCCGCCGGACGTCTCACCCGCCGTGTTGACGGGGGTCGGGGCGCCGGCGGAGAAGTCGGCCGCGTTGTCGTCGGTGTCGGCGAGCGAGGCGGCCCGGGAGACGGAGGCGGTGGCCGAGGGGGTGGGGGCCGGGCCGCTGCCCTCCCGGACGACGGCGGAGCCGTAGCCGACCAGGTCCACGATCCGGGGCTCGGCCGCGCAGTCCGCCGCCGTCTTGCAGGTGAGCGGCGTGGTGCCGGAGACCAGCGCCACGGTGCCGCTCCCGGCGGCCATGGCGACGGTGCCGGTCGCGTCCGGGGTGGGCAGGGCGACGGTGCCGCCGGTGCCCGCGGCCTGGGCGATGAGGTAGCGGCCGCCGGGGGCGATCGCACCCGTGAGCGCGGAGACCTGCCACTGCGAACCGGCCGACGGAGCGCCCGGCAGGTACTGCACGCTGAAGCCGCCGACCTCGAACGGGGTGGAGCCGGCGTTGGCCAGCTCCACGAAGTCCCGGGTCAGCGTGGCGCCGGAGTTGCCCCCGCCGCCGTACACCTCGGAGATCACGGCGGTGGTGGACGGGGCCGCCTGGGCGGCGGGCAGGGCGGTCACCGCGAGCGTGACGGCGACGGCGCCGGTCAGCAGGACGGAACCGGATCTGGATATCTGCACGGGAGGTGCCCCCAACGTAGGTCTGAGGGCCAAAAACTATGCGCGTAGATGGGACATGACAAGGCGTTGGAGGTTAATTCCCCGCATCGTGCGGATGAGCGCCCGGTGCGGCGCGGTGGGGGGTGCATCCGCACCGGACGCGGTACAGGGGGCCGCCCCGGCCCTGTCGGCGGCGGGCGGGGCGGCTCCGGCTCACTGGCGGATGCGCTCGCGGATCCAGACCCCGGCCTCCTTGAGGACCCCGGTCCCGGTCCAGTTGGAGCCGTTGCAGGTGCCGGTCTTGAAGACGGCACCGGAGCGGTGGTCGTCGGAGTAGTTCCAGTTGGTCCAGGAGATCTTCTTGCGCTTCATCAGGTCGAGGTAGCGCTGCGACATCGCGAAGTCGTTCGCGCCCTCACCCGCGTAGTTCTGCGTCCCGAACTCCGTGACGAAGACGGGGAGTCTGTCGGAGGCCCGGTCCAGGGAGTTCAGGTACTCCTCGCGGTGCGACGCGGCGTAGAAGTGGAAGGTGTACATGATGTTCGAGGCGCGGACCGGGTTGTTCACCACCTCCGACTCGTTCGAGCCCTCCGAGACCCCGAACGAGGACCAGGCGCGCGTCCCGACCAGGACCACCGCGTCGGGGTCCTGCGCCCGGATCACCGGGATGATCTGCTCGGAGTACGACTTGATCGCCGACCAGCTCACCCCCGAGGGCTCGTTGGCGATCTCGTAGAGCACGCCCGGGTGGTCCTTGTACTTCTTCGCCATCGCGGTGAAGAAGGTCTTGGCCCGAGCGAGGTTCGCGTTCGGGTCGCCCGGGGTGAGCATGTGCCAGTCGATGACCGCGTACATGCCGCGCGCGTGCGCCGCGTCGATGAACTTCTGCGCCCGGGCGGTGAACCCGGCCGGGTCGGTCTCGTACCCGCCCTCCTGTACGTAGGTGGAGACGCGCAGCACGTCGGCGCGCCAGTCGGTGGCCAGGGCGTTGAGCGAGCCGTCGGTGACGCACTGGGCGTACCACTGGGTGCCGTGGGTGCTCATGCCGTTGAGGGCGACCGCCTGGCCCGATGCGTTGCAGAGCTGGCGGCCGCAGACGCGGAGCTGGCCGTTGGCGGCGAGCGGTGTGGCGGCGGTGGGAGCGGCGGCGGGGGCCGGGGCGGCCCCGGCGCGGACGGGGGCCAGGAGCGCGGTGACCACGCCGAGCGCGGAGGCGGCGAGCAGGGCCTTCCGGGTGAATCTGCGCCGGCCTGCCGTGGGGGTGGGCCCGGTGGGGGGAGTGGGGCGCTGGTACATGGTGGTGCTCCCTTCGGATGGGGGTGGGAGACGCCATGGCGGCAGGACTGAAAGTAAAGCTTCCTTCCAATTGACGTCAACAGTGTTGGGAAACTTTCCTGTCTATTGAGGGGCAAGAGTGGAAGGGGCCCCGAAGAGCCCCTTGCTCCCTGCCTGTTGCCGTCGCCGCCCCGGCCCGCTCCTCAGCCCTGCGGCAGCGGGTACACCGCCAGCGAGAACGAGTGGCCCGCCGGATCCCCGTACACCCGGACATCGCGCGGACCGCTGTTGCTGTCACCGGTGTCGACGGGCCGCGCCCCGAGCGAGACCGCCTCGCGCTCGGCCTCGTCGATGTCGTCGCTGCTCACCAGGATCCGCAGGTGGGCCTGTTGGGAGTCCTCCGGCCGGGGCCAGCTCGGAGGTGCGTAGCCGTGGTCCCGGCGGATCGCCAGCCGGACGCCGTCGTTGCCGACGATCTCCACGAAGTCGGGGTCGGAGCCGATCCGTATCTCCGCATCCAGCAGACCGGCGTAGAACTCCGCCAGCTCCATGGGTTCGGCGCAGTCAAGGACGAGGACGCTCGTTTTCTCCACAGTCATGCGGGAACTGGTACCCCCGGCCGTCCCGGACACGCCGTGCCCCGGATGTCCGGATGAGGAAACACCCGGCCCGACCTAAGGTGCGAACCATGGCAGAGAGCGCGGCGCGACGCGGCCCGGGCGGACGCGACGCCGCCCCCGGCGAACCCGACCCCCGGCGGTGGAAGGCGCTGGCGGTCTGCCTGGTGGCCGGGTTCATGACCCTGCTGGACGTCTCCATCGTCAACGTGGCCCTCCCGTCCATCAGGGAAGGGCTGAACACCCCGGAGTCCGACCTCCAGTGGGTGCTCTCCGGCTACGCCCTCGCCTTCGGCCTCTTCCTGATCCCGTCGGGGCGCCTGGGCGACGCGCGCGGCCGACGGGCCGTCTTCATGGCGGGGCTCGCCCTCTTCACCCTGGCCTCCGCCGCCTGCGGAGCCGCCCAGTCCAGTACGTGGCTGGTCATCGCCCGGCTGGTCCAAGGCATCGCGGGCGGTCTGATCTCGCCGCAGATCTCCGCGCTGATCCAGCAGATGTTCTCCGGGCGCGAGCGCGGCCGCGCCTTCGGCATGTTCGGCACGGTCGTCGGGATCTCCACCGCCGTGGGCCCGCTGCTCGGCGGTCTGCTCATCCAGGCGGCGGGCCCCGACCACGGCTGGCGCTGGGTCTTCTACGTCAACCTCCCGCTCGGCGTCGTCTGCCTCCTGCTGGCCCGCCGCCTCCTCCCGGACACCCCCTCCGCGGGCCGGGTCCGGCCGCGCGACCTGGACCCGGTCGGCGTCCTGCTCCTGGGCGCCGGTGTGCTGGCCCTGCTGCTGCCGTTCGTCCAGGCCCAGCAGTGGCCCGGCAACGGCAAGTGGCTCCTGGTCGTGCTCGCCGCCGCGCTGCTCGGCGCCTTCGTCGCCTGGGAGGCGCGGTGCACGGGCGGCCCCACCCACCCGGTCCTCGACCTCTCGCTGTTCCGGCTGCGCTCGTACTGGCTGGGATGCCTGCTGATCCTGCTCTACTTCGCCGGGTTCACCTCGATCTTCTTCGTCACGACCCTCTACCTCCAGTCCGGGCTGGACTACTCCGCCCTCCAGGCCGGACTCGCCATCACCCCCTTCGCCCTCGGCTCGGGTGCCGCCGCGTCGATCGGCGGCCGGCTCGTCGGACGGTTCGGCCGCCCGCTGGTGGTGGCCGGGCTCACGATGGTCGCCCTCGGCCTCGCGGGCACCGCGCTCGCCGTCCACCTGGTCCCGGGCAGCGGGGCGGGCTGGGCGATGGCCGCACCCCTGCTCCTCGCCGGGCTCGGCAGCGGCCTGGTGATCGCCCCGAACCAGACGCTGACCCTGGCCGAGGTCCCCGTACACCGGGCCGGGAGCGCCGGAGGCACCCTCCAGACCGGGCAGCGGGTCGGCTCGGCGGTCGGGATCGCCGCCGTGGGCGCGGTGTTCTTCGCCCAGGTCGGCCCGGAGGGCTGGGCGGACGCCTACGACCACGGGCTGATCGTCTCGGTCGCCTTCGTACTGGCCGCACTGATCGTGGCGCTGGCCGATGTCGGAGCCGACCGGCGGGGCAGACGACGTGAAGAGAGCAACTCCACCGACCCATCGAGGAGCGCGGCATGAGCGACACAGCAGGCAAGAGCGACGGCAACACCTCCTACGGCCACAAGCCGTTCAAGAGGTCCCGCAGCCACTTCGCCGACCGCATCACCGCCGACGGCCGCGACGGCCGGCCCGTCGAGGCGGGCCGCTACCGGCTCGTCGTCAGCCGGGCCTGCCCCTGGGCCAGCCGCTCCCTGGTCTCCCGGCGCCTCCTCGGCCTGGAGGACGCCCTGCCCCTGGCCGTCACCGACCCCATCCAGGACGACCGCAGCTGGCGCTTCACCCTGGACCCCGGCGGCAAGGACCCGGTGCTCGGCATCCGCTATCTGAGCGAGGCGTACGACGCCCGGGAGCACGACTACCCCGGCGGCGTCAGCGTCCCCGCGATCGTCGACGTACCGAGCGGACAGCTGGTCACCAACGACTACCAGCAGATCACCCTCGACCTCGCCACCGAGTGGACCGCCCTGCACCGCCCCGGCGCCCCCGACCTCTACCCCGAGCCGCTGCGCGCGGAGATCGACGAGGTCATGGAGGGCATCTACCGGGACATCAACAACGGGGTCTACAAGGCCGGGTTCGCCAGCGGCCAGAAGGAGTACGACGAGGCGTACGAGGCCCTCTTCGCCCGCCTCGACCAGGTCTCCGCCCGCCTCGCCGACCGCCGCTACCTGGTCGGCGACACCATCACCGAGGCCGACATCCGCCTCTTCACCACCCTGGTCCGCTTCGACGCGGTCTACCACGGCCACTTCAAGTGCAACCGTACGAAGATCACCGAGGACCCCGTCCTGTGGGCGTACGTCCGCGACCTCTACCAGACCCCCGGCTTCGGGGACACGGTCGACTTCGACCACATCAAGCGCCACTACTACCAGGTGCACACGGGCATCAACCCGACCGGCATCGTCCCCCTCGGCCCCGACCTCTCCGGCTGGACCACCCCGCACCACCGCGAACAGCTCGGCGGCCGCCCGTTCGGCGACGGCACCCCGCCGGGGCCCGTACGGGAGGACGAGCGGGTCACCCCGGCCGACCAGGTCTGATCCGCGGCCCTCTCAGCGCACCCGGGGCGGTGGCGGCTGCGGGCCGAGCGTGTCGGTCGCCAGGGACGAGCGGGCCAGCACCACACAGCCCGCACCGATCAGCCCCAGCCCGGCCAGCTCGGGCAGCAGCCACCAGCCGGTGCGCAGCTGCTCCTCGAAGAGCGTCACCCCGTACAGGATGCTGATCAGCGCGTCCCCGAGCGTCAGCATCGGCTGGACCGCCACCAGGCTGCCCGCCTGGAGGGCGTTCTGGAGCAGGAAGAGGGCGCCGACCCCGGCGGCCGCCGTCGCGTAGAGCTGCCAGGACGCCAGCAGCGCGACGGCCCCGCCGCCGGGGCCCAGGTGCGCCATCGCGTCCTTCATCAGCGCCGCCGTCAGCGCGTACCCGCAGGCGGCGGCCAGCCCCAGCAGCGCCGCCCGGGCGTTGCCCCGCACCCGCAGCGCGGCGACGATCAGCACCGCCTCGAACGCCCCGGTCAGCAGCAGCGTCGGGACCCAGTCCGCACCCCGCACGGCGTCGGTGCCGTCGACCGGCGCGGCCGACGCGAGCCCGATCGCCAGGCCGACGGTGACAGCGGCGACGCCGTACCAGACCGTGCGCGGCGCCCGGACCCGCATCATCCATCCGGCCAGCAGCAGCGTCGCGGGCAGTTCGATGACGAAGATCGGCTGGACCACCGAGATCGGCCCGGTCGCCAGCGCCACCGCCTGGCAGACGGCGGCCACGATCACCAGGAGGATCCCGGCCAGCCACACCTTCTGCCGCACCAGATGGCCGATGAGGGAGAGGTGCATCGCCTTGCTGTCGGGCACCTTCATCGCCGCCCGGCGCTGGAGCACCGAGGCGGAGCCGTTGCTCAGGGCGGTCAGGACGGCGAAGAGGACACTGATCACCGGTTCATCATGGGGCGGGCGGGGGAGGGGCGCGCGGGGCGTGGGGCCGGTGGGCGTAACCGCCGTACGCCCGTAGCGGGCGGTTGCGGACCGTACCTGTACTGCGAGCTCGCGGACCGCCCTGTACCTCGGAGCTTGCGGACCGTACCTGTCCGCATGCGCCGCTAGCGTACGGAGCATGGCCGCGAAGAAGCACCCCGCCGTCCTCTCCACCCGGGCGCTGAACCGGGCGACCCTGGACCGCCAGCTCCTGCTGCGCCGGTCCACGATGTCCGCCAAGGACGCGGTCGCCCATCTCGTCGGGCTCCAGGCGCAGAACACCAAGCCGCCGTACTTCCAGCTCTACTCACGGCTGGCCGGGTTCGACCCGCGCGAGCTGTCCGCCCTCATGGAGTCCCGTGAAGTGGTCCGGATCGTCACCCTCCGCTCCACCCTCCACACCCATACGGCGGAGGACGCCCTGACCCTGCGGCCGCTGGTGCAGGCGGCGCGCGACCGGGAGCTGAAGGCGTTCCGGCGCGGGCTGGCCGGGGTGGACCTGGACCGGCTCGCCGCCGTCAGCAGGGAGCTGGTGGAGGAGCGGCCCCGCCCGGTCAAGGAGCTGCGCGAGGAGCTGCTCGGCCACTGGCCCGACGCCGACCCGCTCGCGCTCACGGTGGCCGCCCGGTGTCTGCTGCCGCTGGTCCAGGTCACCCCGCGCGGGCTGTGGGAGCGGAGCGGGCAGGTGGCGCTGACCACGGCGGAGCACTGGCTCGGCCGGTCCTCCGAACCGGTCCCGGCGCCGGACGCCACTGTCCTGCGCTACCTCGACGCCTTCGGCCCCGCCTCGGTCAAGGACATGCAGCGCTGGGCGGGGCTGACCCGGCTGCGCGAGGTCTTCGACCGGCTGCGGCCCCGGCTCCGCACCTTCCGCGACGAGAACGGCACCGAACTCTTCGATCTCCCCGACGCCCCGCGCCCCGACCCGGACACCCCGGCCCCGCCGCGCTTCCTGCCCGAGTTCGACAACGTGCTCCTGGGCCACGACGACCGCTCGCGCGTGATCGCGGAGGTGAACAAGGGCCGCAACGGGGTGGGCAACCAGGCGTACGGGACCGTGCTGGTCGACGGGTTCTTCGAGGCCGTCTGGCGGGTCGAACGCGACGGGGACACGGCGGCGCTGACCGTGCAGCCGCTGCGCACCCTGCGGCGGGGCGAGCGCGCGGAGATCGGCGAGGAGGGGGAGCGGATGCTGTCGGTGATGACGGACGCGGCCTCGTACGACGTACGGTTCGGCACGTTCCTGGACTTCGGGGAGTGACGCCCCCCGGTTCTACGGCAGCAGCCCCGCCCGGCGCGCCGCCACCACCGCCTCCAGCCGGGTGTGCGCCCCCAGCTTGCGCATGGCCGAGCGCAGGTATCCCTTCACGGTCTCGGGGCGCAGTCCCAGCTGACGGGCGGCCGCCGCGTTCGTGGCGCCCGCCGCCACGCACGCCATGACGTCCACCTCGCGCGGGGCGAGCCGCACCTCCATGGCCGCCGCCGGGGCCCGCGCCCCGGACGCCGAGGCGAGGCGCCCGCAGACGGCCAGCAGCTCGTCGCGGAGCGCCGGGTCGACCACCCTCGGCACCAGCGCGCGCAGCTCCCGATGGGCCTCGCGCACGTCCTCCCACGCGCCCGGAGCCGTACCGGGACCGGCCGCCACCTGCTCCCGGGTCAGGGCCAGCAGCTCCCGGACCTCGTCGCGCACCGCGAGCGCCTGCTCCACGTCACGGGCCGCCGCCACCGCCGCGTCGAACGTGCGGTCCCCGAGGCTCACCGGCGTACGCAGCGCCCCGTACAGCACGCCCCGCACCGTCCGCCGTACGACGACGGGCACCGCGACCACCGAGCGCAGCCCCTCCGCCGCCACCGCCGTGTCGTACTCGTGGCTGATGTGGCGCGAGGCCGGGTAGTCCGTCACCGCGCAGGGCCGGGCCAGCGCGATGGCCTTGCCGCCGAGGCCGCTCCCGGCCGAGATGACCAGGCCCCGCAGCGCGCTGGTCTGCGCCCCGTTCAGCTCGGCGATCCGTGCGTGGCGGGCGTCCGACAGCAGCCCGCCGAACGCGACGGGCAGCCCGCTCGTGCGGCGCAGCCCCGCCAGCGCCGTCTGCATCTCGACCGCATCGACCGGTTCCGGCACTCCGACGCCTTCCCGCCCGGCCCGCGCCGACCCCCGTCCGGGGGAGCGGACCACCCCCATCCGGGGGTGGTGAGACCTGGGTCACTGTTTACATCATGTTAAGCGACCTGTCCGGTCCGCAATGAGGAGGGCACATGCCGGCAACGAGTGCGACGGAGACGTTCCGGGCCGCCCGGGACTTCCTGCTGGAGCACCGCGAGGAGTACGAGCGCGCCTACGCCGGATTCCGCTGGCCCCGGGCCGCCCACTTCAACTGGGCGCTGGACTGGTTCGACGTCATCGCCGAGGACAACGACCGCACCGCCCTGCACATCGTGGAGGAGGACGGCCGGCGTACCGAGGTCTCCTTCGCGGCCATGTCCGAGCGCTCCGACCGGGCCGCCAACTGGCTGAAGAAACAGGGGGTCCGGGAAGGCGACCGCATCCTCGTGATGCTCGGCAACCAGGTGGAGCTGTGGGAGACCGCGCTCGCCGCGATGAAGCTGCGCGCCGTGATCATCCCCGCCACCCCGCTGCTCGGCCCCGCCGACCTGCGCGACCGGGTGGAGCGCGGGCGGGTGCGCCATGTGCTGGTGCGGGACGCGGACACCGGGAAGTTCGACGAGGTGCCGGGCTCCTACACCAGGATCGCGGTGGGCGAGGAGGTGGCGGGCTGGCGGCCGTACGCCGAAGTGGCCGACGCCCCGGCCGACTTCACGCCCGACCGGGAGACGGACGCCGACGAGCCGCTGATGCTGTACTTCACCTCCGGCACCACCGCCCGGCCGAAGCTGGTCGAACACACCCATGTGTCCTACCCCGTCGGCCACTTGTCGACGATGTACTGGATCGGGCTGCGCCCCGGCGACGTCCACCTCAACATCTCCTCGCCCGGCTGGGCCAAGCACGCCTGGTCCAACCTCTTCGCCCCGTGGACCGCCGAGGCCACCGTCTTCATCTTCAACTACACCCGCTTCGACGCCTCCCGGCTGATGGCCGAGATGGACCGCTCGGGCATCACCAGCTTCTGCGCCCCGCCCACGGTCTGGCGCATGCTCATCCAGGCTGACCTGTCGCAGCTGAAGGTCCCGCCGCGCGAGGTCGTCGCGGCGGGGGAGCCGCTGAACCCCGAGGTCATCGAGACGGTCCGGCGCGAGTGGGGCGTCACCATCCGGGACGGTTTCGGCCAGACGGAGACCGCCGTCCAGGTCGCCAACACCCCCGGCCAGCTCCTCAAGTCCGGCTCCATGGGCCGGCCTTGCCCCGGCTTCACCGTCGTCCTGCTGGACCCGGTCACGGGTCAGCCGGGCGTGAGCGAGGGCGAGATCGCACTCGACCTCTCCGACCACCCCGTGGGCCTGATGACCGGCTACCACGGCGACCCGGACCGTACGGCCGAGGCGATGGCGGGCGGCTACTACCGCACGGGCGACATCGGGGCGCGCGACGAGGACGGCTACATCACCTACGTGGGGCGGAGCGACGACGTCTTCAAGTCATCCGACTACAAGATCTCGCCCTTCGAGCTGGAGAGCGCCCTCCTGGAACACGAAGCGGTCGCCGAGGCCGCCGTCGTGCCCGCCCCCGACCCGCTGCGGCTCTCCGTCCCGAAGGCGTACGTCGTGCTGGCCGAGGGCTGGGAGCCCGGCCCGGAGACGGCGAAGGTCCTCTTCGAGCACTCGCGGGCGGTCCTCGCCCCGTACAAACGCCTGCGCAGGCTGGAGTTCGCCGAACTGCCCAAGACCGTCTCCGGCAAGATCCGCCGCATCGAACTGCGGGAGCGCACCGCCCTGGGCGCCGGCACCGAGTTCGACGAGGGGGACCTGAAATGAGCACCTTGTCCTACGCGCACGGCACCGGCACCACCGCCCTGCTCGGCGACACCATCGGCCGCAACCTGGACCGGGCGATCGCCGCCCACGGGGACCGGGAGGCGCTGGTCGACGTCGTCTCCGGCCGCCGCTGGACGTACACGGAGCTCGGCGCCGACGTCGACGAACTGGCCCGCGCCCTGATGGCGTCGGGGGTGGAGAAGGGCGACCGGGTCGGCATCTGGGCGGTCAACTGCCCCGAGTGGGTGCTGATCCAGTACGCCACCGCCCGCATCGGTGCCGTCATGGTCACCATCAACCCCGCCTACCGCGCCCACGAGCTGGAGTTCGTCCTCAACCAGGCCGGCATCCGCCTGCTGGTCGCCTCCCTAGCCCACCGCACCAGCGACTACCGCGCCCTCATCGGCCAGGTCCGCGCCAACTGCCCCTCCCTGCGGGCCGTCCACTACATCGGCGACCCGTCCTGGACCGAACTGACCGCCACCGCCCCGGCCGTCAGCCCGGCCCAACTGGCGGCGCGCGAGGCCGAGCTGTCCTGCGACGACCCCATCAACATCCAGTACACCTCGGGCACCACCGGCTTCCCCAAGGGCGCCACCCTCTCCCACCACAACATCCTCAACAACGGCTATTTCGTGGGGGAGATGATCGCCTACACGGAGGCCGACCGGGTCTGTCTGCCGGTCCCCTTCTACCACTGCTTCGGCATGGTCATGGGCAACCTCGCCATCACCTCGCACGGCGCCTGCATCGTGATCCCGGGCCCGTCCTTCGAGCCCGCCGCCGTGCTGGCCGCCGTCCAGCAGGAGCGCTGCACCTCGCTCTACGGCGTGCCCACCATGTTCATCGCCGAGCTGAACCTGCCGGACTTCGCCTCGTACGACCTCTCCTCGCTCCGCACCGGGATCATGGCCGGATCACCCTGCCCGGTCGAGGTGATGAAGCGGGTGGTCGCCGAGATGCACATGGACGAGGTGTCCATCTGTTACGGCATGACGGAGACCTCGCCCGTCTCCACCCAGACCCGCCGCGACGACGACCTGGAGCGCCGCACCGGCACGGTGGGCCGCGCGCTGCCGCACATCGAGGTCAAGGTGGTCGACCCGGTGACCGGGGTGACCGTGGAGCGCGGCAGCGCGGGTGAACTCTGCACCCGGGGCTACAGCGTGATGCTCGGCTACTGGGACCAGCCCGACCGCACCGCCGAAGTCATCGACGCGGGCCGCTGGATGCACACCGGGGACCTCGCGGTGATGCGCGAGGACGGCTACCTCCAGGTCGTCGGCCGGATCAAGGACATGATCATCCGGGGCGGCGAGAACGTGTACCCGAGGGAGATCGAGGAGTTCCTGCACGGCCACCCGAAGATCGCCGACGTCCAGGTGGTCGGCGTGCCGGACGAGCGGTACGGGGAGGAGATCCTGGCCTGTGTCATCCCCCGGGACCCGGCCGATCCGCCGAGCCTGGAGGAGATCACCGCGTACTGCCGGGAGCGGCTCGCCCACTACAAGATCCCGCGCAGGCTGCGGGTCCTGGACGCCTTCCCGATGACGGTGAGCGGGAAGGTCCGCAAGATCGAGTTGCGCGAGACGTACGCCGGCTGAGGCCCCCGGCAGCCGCGACCGGGGACGACGGGGCGGCCGGCGTCCCGGTCAGGCGGCTTCGATGATGTCCGAGCCGTCCGACCGGGTCGCCGCCGCCCACTCGATGAGCAGCACCTCGTACGTCGCGGACTCGCAGGCGGACCAGTCCTGGCCCGCCCGGGAGTCGACGAGCGCGCGGATGGCCTCGTTCGCCCGGGCGGCGGACACGACGGCGGGCTGAGCGGTATGACGTGGAGTTAAATCCATGCCCTCAGCTTACGGGGCGCCACTGACAGCGACCGACGTCGACGCCGCTTCCGCCGCCGACGGCAGGTCGGGCGGCAGGTCGCGCCGCATGCAGACCCGGGGCCAGCGGTCCAGACCGTGCTGCGCCTCCTCCCCCCGGATCCTGCGCAGCCCCTCGGTCAGTTCCCCCTCGTGCGGCACCCGGAAGCCGATGCGCGCGTAGTACGGGGCGTTCCACGGCACATCGGTGAACGTCGTCAGGGTGAGCGCGGTGAGCCCCTGTCCGACGGCGAGTGCGGCGAGGTGGGAGATCAGGGTGCGGCCGATGCCCCGGCGGGCCGCCACCGGGTCCACCGAGATCTGTTCGATGTGCAGGGCCCCGTCGACGGGGTCGGCGATCGCATAGGCGAGCGGCCGGTCGCCGGTGGCGGAGAGGGGATCGGTGGCCACCCAGCACCGTCCGGCCCGCCGGTAGCTCTCCAGCAGGTCCAGAGGGGGCGGATCGTCGTCGGCCACGGATGTCATGCCGAGGGTGCGGAAGGGTTCCCCTGCGGCGCGCTCGATGTCCTGGAGAAGGCGGAGATCGGAGCGTCTGGCGGAGCGGATACGCATGTACTCAGTGTGCCGCGCCGGGCGGGGCACCGGTATGGGGCGGCTCGAAAACGCCCCCTCCGGGGACGGTCCGGCGTCCGGGCGCCGGTGCTCAGGCGCCGGTGCTGACCAGCTCGTCGGCCGGACTGTTCACCGGCTGCGGCGCCCCGGAGAGGTCCATGACGAAGAGCGGAAGACCGATACCGTCCGCCCTGGCCCGCGCCTCGGCCTCGTACCCCGTGAGCGAGAAGAAGACCCCGGTCGCCGAGGCTCCCAGGGCGTTCAGCCAGAGGCACTCCACCGCGCGCAGCTCCACCGGCCGGGTCGTGGCGTCGACCTGGGCGACCAGCCCGGTGGCCCGCAGATCGATCCCGCCCGCGGTGCGCACCCGGGGCCGGGCCACCTCGCGGTAGCCGAGCCAGGTGAGGTAGAGGGCGGCCGCGCTCACCGCGTCGTGGCCGGTACGGATCGTCCGCGGCCGGAACGAGGGGCGGGGGTGGGCGGCGGTGCGCGGCAGCGGGATGTGCGCCGGGGCGACCGGGCCGGGCGGCGGGGCGGGCTCGTCCACCGGCCGCACCGGTATCCGCAGCAGGGCCCCGCACGGGCAGCAGAGCTCCGGCTGGGGCCACTGGTCGCGCCGGTCGCAGTCGGTGCAGCGGACGGTGACCCAGTCCTCGTCCCACGTACGCCGTGTGACCTGGACGGCCGGGGCGCCGGGCACCAGCGGCGGGGCGGTGGGCGCTCCGCACGGGCACGGGTAGGCCGGTGCGACATACGCGTGGTCCCGGTTGCAGAGCGGGCACCGGACCGGCACGGATTTCACGATCGTCTCCCTCCGGCACTTCACGCGTGGAACGGCTGCGCTCCGTGCCTCCCTCGTCACCCCATAGTCCACCAGGAGCGAGGTTCCGGGGAGGGAATCGGCGCACTTCGTGCCGAACGGCGCCGGGGTGCGGTGCGGGCGTCGGCTCTTGACGGCGACAGCGCCGCGTTTTAGATTGCTTCCGTATAGCAGAACTGAATTTCCGCGATACGGAATTGGTGCTCTCAGGTGGCGCGACAGAGCCCGACTCCACCAATCCCGAGCAGGAGCACTCAATGCCTCGTATGACCGCTGCCCGTGCGGCAGTCGAGATCCTCAAGCGCGAAGGCGTCAGCAACGCGTTCGGTGTGCCGGGTGCGGCGATCAACCCCTTCTACGCGGCCCTCAAGGCCTCCGGCGGGGTCCAGCACACGCTGGCCCGGCACGTCGAGGGCGCCTCCCACATGGCGGAGGGCTACACCCGGGCCAAGGCCGGCAACATCGGCGTCTGCATCGGTACGTCGGGCCCGGCGGGCACCGACATGATCACCGGTCTGTACTCCGCCATCGCCGACTCCATCCCGATCCTGTGCATCACCGGCCAGGCCCCGACCGCCGTCCTGCACAAGGAGGACTTCCAGGCCGTCGACATCGCCTCGATCGCCAAGCCGGTCACCAAGGCGGCGACCACCGTCCTGGAGGCCGCCCAGGTCCCCGGCGTCTTCCAGCAGGCCTTCCATCTGATGCGCACCGGCCGCCCCGGCCCGGTCCTCATCGACCTGCCGATCGACGTCCAGCTCACCGAGATCGAGTTCGACCCCGAGCTGTACGAGCCCCTCCCGGTGCACAAGCCCGCCGCCTCCCGCAAGCAGATCGAGCGGGCCGTGGAGCTGCTGAACGCCTCGGAGCGCCCGCTGCTCGTTGCAGGCGGCGGCATCATCAACGCCGACGCCTCCGAGCTGCTGGTGGAGTTCGCCGAGCTGACCGGCGTCCCCGTCATCCCCACCCTGATGGGCTGGGGCATCCTCCCCGACGACCACGAGCTGAACGCGGGCATGGTCGGCCTCCAGACCTCCCACCGCTACGGCAACGCCAACTTCCTGGAGTCCGACTTCGTCCTCGGCATCGGCAACCGCTGGGCCAACCGCCACACCGGCAAGCTGGACGTCTACACCCAGGGCCGCACCTTCGTCCACGTCGACATCGAGCCCACCCAGCTCGGCAAGATCTTCGCCCCCGACCTGGGCATCGCCTCCGACGCCAAGGCCGCGCTGGAGCTCTTCGTCGAGGTGGCGCGCGAGCTGAAGGCGGCGGGCAAGCTCAAGGACCGCTCCGCCTGGGCCGCCTCCACCCAGGAGCGCAAGGCCACCCTCCAGCGCCGCACCCACTTCGACAACGTGCCGCTCAAGCCGCAGCGCGTCTACGAGGAGATGAACCGGGCGTTCGGCCCCGAGACCCGTTACGTCACCACCATCGGGCTCTCCCAGATCGCGGGCGCCCAGATGCTGCACGTCTACAAGCCGCGCCACTGGATCAACTGCGGCCAGGCGGGCCCCCTCGGCTGGACGATCCCGGCCGCGCTGGGTGTCGCCACCGCCGACCCGGAGGGCACGGTCGTCGCCCTCTCCGGCGACTACGACTTCCAGTTCATGCTGGAGGAGCTGGCCGTCGGCGCGCAGCACCGCATCCCCTACGTCCACGTCCTGGTGAACAACTCCTACCTGGGCCTCATCCGCCAGGCGCAGCGCAACTTCGACATCGACTTCCAGGTCAACCTGGAGTTCGAGAACCTCAACTCCCCGGAGCTGGGCGTCTACGGCGTCGACCACGTCAAGGTCGTCGAGGGCCTGGGCTGCAAGGCCATCCGGGTCACCGAGCCGGACCAGCTGCTGCCCGCCTTCGAGGAGGCGAAGAAGCTCGCCGCCGAGTTCCGGGTCCCCGTCGTCGTCGAAGCGATCCTGGAGCGGGTCACCAACATCGCGATGAGCGGCACCGACATCGCCTCGGTCAACGAGTTCGAGGACATCGCCACGGACCCGTCCCACGCCCCCACCGCGATCCGCCCGCTGACGGTGTCCTGACCCTCCGTCAATTCTCCCTGGGCCAGGCCCCCGTCCCGGATTCCTCTCCGGGGCGGGGGCCTCCCCCTGTACGGAGGTACGCTCACCCCGGGGGCCTCACCGGTGGCCGAAGGGCGGGGAGCGGACCATGGCCGACTACCACCACGGCGAACTCGCCGTGCAGCACCGGGCCGGACTGCGCGACCCGGCGGCCGGATCGCTCCGCGCCATCCGCGACGCCGTGCCCGACGCGGCCGCGGTCTTCCTCGCCCGCCAGCCGATGATCGTCGTCGGTGCGGCCGACGCCTCCGGGCGGCTCTGGAGCACCCTGCTCACCGGCGAGCCCGGCCTCCTCGGCGTACCGGACCCGAAGACCCTGACGATCGGCGCCCTGCCCGCCGCCGACGACCCGCTCGGCGCGGTGCTCCGGGAGAGCGGCACCCGGGTCGGCGCGATCGCCATCGAACCGGCGACCCGCCGCCGTATCCGCCTCAACGGCACCTCGGTGCCCGAGGGCGACGGCGTACGGGTCGCTCTCGACCAGGTGATCGGCAACTGCCCCAAGTACCTCCAGAGACGGGAGTACGCCCTGCTCCCGCCCGACCGGGCCGGCCGGCGCACGGCGGTCCGCCGGGGGGACGCGCTGACCACCGTCCAGCAGCTCACCCTCGCCACCTCCGACAGCTTCTTCATCGCCACCGCCTCACCGGACGGCGACGCGGACGCCTCGCACCGGGGCGGCAACCCCGGCTTCCTCCAGATGCTCTCGCCCACCCGGCTCCGCTGGCCCGACTACGCGGGCAACGCCATGTTCCTCACCCTGGGCAACCTCGAACTCCACCCGCAGGCAGGGCTGTTGGTACCCGACTGGGAGACCGGCGACCTCCTCCAGCTCTCCGGCACCGCCCACACCGTCTGGGACGGGGCGCAGGCCGCGGCCGTACCGGGGGCGCAGCGCACCGTGGAGTTCGGGATCGAGGCCGTCCAGGAGACCCGGGACGCGGTACGGCTGCGCTGGAGCGATCCGGACTTCTCCCGGTTCAACCCGCCGGTGGCACCCGGGTAGTCAGCAGCACGGGCAGCCCTGGACGGCCTCGGTCATCACGCCCACGACCTCGGCCTTCTGCTCCAGCAGCCCGGCGACGACGGCCTCCAGACCTTTGCGGTGGTCGTCCCGGGAGGTGAGCCCCGCCCACCGTCTGCCGACCGCGTTGAGGCGGGGGAAGTCCACCGAGTCCAGGAATTCCAGGGCGTGTTCACGGTACTCCGGGCGCTCCGGCCGGGCCCGTACGCGCTCCCGGCCGGCCCGGATGGCGAGTTCGCCCGTGGTGTAGTGCCAGATCACGCGGAACGCGTACACGGCGTCCTCCAGCGTCATCCCGCACCCGACCGCCGCGTCGACGATGTTCTCCACGACCCACAGCGAGGACTCGCTGACGAAGTCGTCGAAGGAGAGCACCTCCACGATCCACGGGCACTCCGCGAGGAGGTCGTGCAGCACCTGGGCGGCGGCGAGGAGGCGGGCGCGCGGCTCGCCCGGCAGCACCGGACGCGGATAGCGCCTGGCGTGCGCGTCGAGAAGCAGCAGGAGGAGCTCGTCCTTGTCCTGTACGTGGTGGTAGAGGGCCATGGCCGTACTGGACATCTCCCGGGCCAGCCGGCGCATGGAGAGGCGCTCGGGACCCTCCGTGTCGAGAATGCGCTGCGCGGCGACGAGTATCGCCTCCTGCGAGAGGCGGGGCGGGCGGCCGGTTCGGCCGGAGCGGTGTCCGCCGGACTCCATACATCCCTCTTTCTTCGCGAGGCAACCTGCGAACCGGCCTTGTCGGGCCTGTTGTTCCGGCCACTCGGGCGAATCCGCGTCCTGGGCAGGGAAGGCGGCGGCATATGCCGCCGGGTGAATTCTTGGAGGGAGAAAGCTTGACAGAAGAGTGCTGCACATAAACTGGACGGCCGGGAATAAGCGGTCCACCGCAGTGAAGTGCGCGGACGCGTCGGGATCACCTCGCGTACCGCCACAGGCCGGACGCCCAGGCCGAGTTGGGCTGTGTCGGCAGTGTGAAATGGCGTCAGTGACAACCCAAAATCGTCCCGCTACTGTTATCTTACGCGTACGTCTCATGGATACAGGAATGGCCGGAAGAGAGGCGCCTGAAGTGGTCATCGACGGCGAGGCCGTGTTGATCGTTGAGGCAGGTACGGGTCGCGAAAGGAAACGGGTGGCCCGCAATCCTGTCGGGTGTCCGAATTCCACCCGATGTCATTCACCCCGCCGGGGAACCGCCGGGGAAGCGTCCACGCGTAGCGCGCTGCTGCGGGCGTGTCCGGGCCACTGGCCCTGAGCCGCGCGTGCCCGGACCCCGGGCGCGACCACTCCGAGCCGTCCAGCTCCACCACCCGGCCCGCCCTTTCCCGGAGGGCGCACGGGCCGGACCGACCGGTCCCGGACCACCCCGTGGAGCCGGTGCACCGCCGCGGCGCCTCGCGGGGCGCCCCGCCGGGACCCGGCGCGAGCCGTGCCCGGACACCACCAGCCGGCCGCCGTACCGACGCGGTGCGGTGCGCGCTCATCACGATCACAGGAGGCGACCGAGTGTTGGCCACGTCGGGGGAACCGTTGCGCATACAGCTCTTAGGTCCGGTACGGGTATGGCGGCAGGGCCAGGAGGTGCCTCTGGGGCCGCCCAAGCAGCGCGCGGTGCTCGCCCTGCTCGCCAGCAGGGCGGGTGAGGTGGTCGGCGTCGACAACATCGTCGACGGGCTCTGGGCGGGCGACATCCCGCAGACCGCGACCAACGGGGTCCACACCTATGTGGCCGGGCTGCGGCGGGCACTGGAGCCCGGGCGCAGCAGACGGGAGGCGGGGGCGATCCTCACCTCGGTCTCCGGCGGCTACTGCCTGCGGATGGACCCGGAGCAGGTGGACGCCACGCTCTTCACCCGTCGCCACGCGCGGGCCCGCAGGGAGCGGACCGGGGGGAGCCCGGACGAGGCCGTGCGGTGGTACGAGGAGGCCCTCGCGCTCTGGCACGGCGACGCGTACTCCGGCATCCCGGGGCCGTTCGCCGCCGTGGAGCGGACCCGGCTGCGGGACCTGCGGCTGACCGCCGTCGAGGAGTGGGCCGCCGACATGCTGGAGGCGGGGCGCCACGCGGAGGCGGTCGCCGAACTCTCCACCGCCGTGGGTGAGGAGCCGCTGCGCGAGAAGCTGCGCTGGCTGCTGATGCTCACCCTCTACCGCAGCGGACGCCAGGCGCACGCGCTGGCCGTCTACACCGAGACGCGGCAGCTGCTCAGCCGGGAGCTGGGCATCGAGCCGGGCGCCGAACTGCGCAGCCTGCACCAGCAGATCCTGGCCGGCCACCCCACGCTGCGCCGGGAGGCGGAGGGGGCGGCGCCCCGCCCCGTGCGAAGACCCCCGAGAGGCACCCCCGACCTCTCAAGACCCGTGCAACTTCCCCCATTGGCACGGGGATTCGTCGGACGGACCGAGGAACTGGACCGTCTGGAGGGGCTGTTGGACGACGAGCGCAGCGGGTACGGGGCGAGCACCCCCATCGCCGTCGTCGACGGACCCCCGGGCGTCGGAAAGACGGCGTTCGTGCTGGAGCTGGCCCACCGGCTGCTGGACCGCTTCCCGGACGGCCAGCTCTACGTCGACCTGTGCGGCACCGGCCGCCAGGGCCGGCCGCTGAACGCCTCGGACGCACTGGAACAACTCCTGGCGAGCCTCGGTGTCGAGAGCTCCCGGATGCCCGCCGATGTGGCCGGCCGCACCACCCTCTACCGCAGTCTGCTGCACGGCCGCCGCATGCTCGTGGTCCTCGACGAGGCCCTCAGCGCCGACCAGTTGAGGCCCCTCATACCGCGCGGCTCCTCCTGCGTCCTGGCCACCAGCAGGCAGCGGTTCAGCGGGCTGGCCGCCCGCGACGGCGCCCATGTGCTCACGATGGGACCCCTGGCCGACCATGACGCGGCGATCCTGCTCACCAGCCTCTGCGGGGGCCGCCTCCGGGGACAGGAGGCGGCCGCGGTGCGGCTGGTGCGGCTGTGCGGCGGTCTGCCGCTGGCCCTGCGGATCGCGGCCGAGGAGCTGGCGGCCAACCCCACCGTCCCGCTCTCCGCCATCGTCGAGAGGTTCGCCGCCGCCTGCGCGGAGCGCGAGTCGCCCAGGAACCGTGAGGCGGCCCTGATCCGCCTGGTCGAGTGGGAGTCCGGGACCGGCCGGGAGACGCCCGGCCACGTACAGGTGGACATGGGCGACGTCCGCACCGTCGTCCTGCGGTAGCCGGCAGCCGAGGGGGCGGACACGGTCCACCGCATCCGCCCCGCCACAGAGACGTCAGGCCGGAAGCTCCTCCGGCCCCGTCGGCATCGTGCGCAGCTTCCCGACCGGCGACAGGAAGATCGGCACGAGCATCGCCGCCGACAGCACCCCCGCCACCCACAGCGCAGCGTGCAGCCCCAGCACCCCGGCCAGCAGCCCGCCGACCGGCCCGCCGAGCGCCCCGCCGCCGTACAGCAGCATCCGCATCGCGGCCGTCATCCGGCCCATCAGCGGCTGCGGGGTGATGCTCTGCCGCAGGCTCACGATGATCACGTTGGAGATGCTGGAGCCGAAGTATTCGAGGAAGAACGAGGCGACGAACAGCCCCACCAGCAGCCACGAGGGGCCGCCCGCCGCCGGGATCAGCAGCGGGCCCAGGAAGATGATGGAGACCGAGACCCGGTAGGCCGTGCCCACCGAGAGGCGGCGCACCACCATCCCGGCGATCAGCGCCCCGAGCAGGCCGCCCACCGCCGCCGCGCCCATCACGAAGCCGACGGTCGCCGCCGACAGCTCCTTGTCCCGCACCGCGTACAGCAGGAACAGCGACTGCACCATGGTCAGGAAGAAGTTGCAGGAGCAGCCGACCAGCCCGATCGCGCGCAGCCACCGGTTGCCGAACACCCAGCGCAGCCCCTCCGCCAGCTCCGCGCGCAGCCGCCGCTTCTCGGTGCGCGCGGGCGGCTCCGGCTCCGGCGCCCGGACCAGCAGCAGCGAGATCACCGACAGGGCGTACGAGAAGGCGTTGGCGGCCATCGCCGCGGGCGCCGAGAAGGCGGTGACCAGCGTGCCCGCGATCCCGGGGCCCGCCACATCGGCCGACGACAGGGTGGCGTTGAGCTTGGTGTTGGCCTCCAGCAGACTGCGCTTGTCCTTCACCAGCACCGGTACGTAACTCATCCAGCTGACGTCGAAGAGCACCGCCGCCGTGCCGACCCCGAACGCCAGCACGTACAGCAGGGGCAGGGTCAGCAGCCCGAAGTGGTACAGCAGCGGCACCAGGCCGATGAGGACCATCCGCACGATGTTGGCGCCCAGCATCACCGGGCGCTTGCGCACCCGGTCCACCCAGACGCCGAAGACGAGCGCGAGCGCCAGGAACGGCACCAGCTGGGCGAAGCGGAGCATGCCGAGCTGCTCGGGCCCGACCTGGAAGACCAGGACCGCGGTGAGCGGCAGGGCGAGGTTGGCTATCTGGGTGCCGTACAGGGAGAGGCCCTCGCCCACCCAGAACACCATGAAGTCCCGGTTGTGCCACAGGCTCCGGGGTGGCGGGGGCTCGGCCTCCTTCGCGGTGGCGGTGTCCGCGTCCTTGCGGCTGCTGTCCTCGCTCACCCCGAAGCTCCCCTGCGCAGTGCCTGGTTGACGATCTCCGCGATGGCCACGAGCCCCGGTTCCCGCCAGATGGAGTGGTGGTCGCCCGGCACGGTGTGCTGGTCGAGTCTGCTCGCGTACGGCTCCCAGAGCAGCAGGTGCGGCTCCGACTCCTCGGCCCTGACCAGGGTGGTCGGCCCGTCGTGGACCCCGTCGATGACGTGGTCCACCATCGCGTGGGCATGCGCCCGGAACAGGGTGAACCGCTCCAGCAGGAACTCCGCGTCGAACTCCTCCGGTACGGTCCCCGAGTCCGCGATGGCCTCCAGCCGCTCCTGCGGGCCCGCCTCCGGGCCGAGCTTCGCCAGCGCCCGGTCCAGCTGCGGCGCCCCGCCGCTCACCAGCCCCAGGAAGTCATGGAGGAAGTACCGCACCAGCGCGGGCCCCGGCGGGAAGGGCTGGGTGCCGGGCAGCGCCGCGTCGATGACGACCAGCAGCGGCACCTCCTCCCCCTCGGCGGCCAGCAGCCGGGCCATCTCGAAGGCCACGACACCGCCCAGGGACCAGCCGAGCAGCTGGTAGGGCCCGTGCGGGCGGGCCGCCCGGAGCGTGGCCGTATGCACCTCGGCCAACTCCCGGATCGACTGGGCCGGTTCGTCGATCCCGTCGAACCCGGGGGCCTCGAAGCCGAACACGGGGGAGCCGGGGTCGAGGCGCGCGGCCAGGTCGGTGTAGCAGTACGGCGAACCGGAGACCGGGTGGACGCAGTACACGGGCGGCAGGCCGCCGCCCGTGCGGAGCGGGACCAGGCTGTCGGTGGGGATGCCGGTCACCGGTTCCCGCCTCCGTCGTTCGGCGGGGCGGAGCTGAGCAGCTGGTCGATGGCGGCGGCGACACCGCTGACGGTGCCACCGCCGTGGAGCAGACGTACGTTCACCTTGATCCCGAAGTGTTTGCTGAGCCGGCTGACCGCCCGCATGGCCTGGAGCGAATCCCCGCCGGCGGCGATGAAGGAGCTGTTCGCCCCGATCTTGGGGGCCGACAGCACGGTGGCGAAGATGTCGGCAACCGCCTTCTCCGTGGGGGAGTTCGGCGCCACGTAGGAGGCCTCCCCGTCCTGGGGCGGCGGCGGTGCGGGCAGCGCCTTGCGGTCGGTCTTGCCGTTGGCGGAGAGCGGCAGCCGGTCCAGGACGAGGACGACGCCCGGCACCATGAACTGCGGGAGCGAGCCCGCCAGATGCGCGCTGATCACCCGGGGCCGGACCGTCCGGCCCGGTCGCGGCACGACGTACCCGACCAGCCGCAGATCACCGGCCGCGTCCCTGCGGGTGGCGACGACGGCCTCCTTCACCGCCTCATGGGACCTCAACGCCGCCTCGATCTCGCCGAGTTCGATGCGGTGGCCGTTCACCTTGACCTGGAAGTCGGAGCGGCCGAGCAGTTCGATCAGCCCGTCCGGGCCGTACCGGGCCACATCGCCCGTCCGGTAGAGCCGCTCCCCGCTGACCTCGCCGTGGGACCAGTCGAAGAACCGCTCCCCGGTCAGCTCGGGCCGGTCGAGATAGCCGGTGGCCAACCCGATCCCTGCCAGGTGCAGTTCACCGGCGACGCCCGGCGGCACCGGCTGGAGTTCGGCGTCCAGGATGTACGTGCGCTGGTTGGCCATCGGACGCCCGTACGGGATGCTCGTCCACCCGGGATCGACCTCGCCCACCTCGTACAGCGTGGAGTGGATCGAGGACTCGGTGGCCCCGCCCAGCGCCACGAACCGGAGCCCGGGAGCGGCCCGGCGCGTCCGGTCCGGCAGCGAGAGCGGCACCCAGTCGCCGCCCAGCAGGGCCAGGCGCAGGGCGTGGAGAGGCGGGGCGCCGCTCTGCTCCAGCTGATCGACGACCAGTTCGAGGAGGGCGGGCGCCGAGTTCCAGACCGTGATCCGGTGCGTGGCCAGCAGATCGGCCCAGTGCTGCGGGTCCTTGGCGAGCGCGGGCTCCGGCAGCACCACCGTGCCCCCGGCCGCCGTCAGCCCGAGGAACTCGTAGACGGACATGTCGAAGCTGGGCGACGACAGCGCGAGGACGCGGTCCCCCGGTCCCACGGAGTAGCGGGAGTTGAGGTCCGCGATGTTGTTCATCACCCCTTGGTGGCGCAGCGCGATCGGCTTGGGCGCGCCGGTCGACCCCGAGGTGTGGATGACGTACGCGAGATTCCCGGGCGCCACCCCGCTGCTGACGTTCCCGGCCGGGGCGCCGGCCCACTGCTCCGCGTCCCGGTCCAGCTCCACGATCCGCGGCCCGGCCCCGGCGAGCCGCGACGCGAGCCCGCTCCGCGAGACGATCACCGCACACGAGGTGCCGGTGACCATCGCCGCGATCCGCTGCTCCGGATAGTCCGGGTCCAACGGCACATAGGCGGAGCCCGACTTGAGGACGCCCAGCACCGCCACGAGCAGGTCGGGCGACCGGTCCAGGCAGATGCCCACCCGGCCGCCGACGCCCGCACCGAGCCCGCGCAGATGGCGCGCCAGCCGGTTCGCCGCCGCGTTGACCTCGCCGTACGTCCACTCCTCCGTGCCCCGGATCAGTGCGAGGGCCCCGGGGTCGGCGGCCGCCTGCTCCTCGAACGCCTCGTGCAGGCAGCGGTCGTGGGGGAGTTCGGCCGCCGTGTCGTTCCACTCGACCAGGGTGCGGCGCAGCTCGCCGTCGGTGAGGAGCCGCAGCCGGGAGACGGCGGTGTCCGGGCGGTCGAGGGCGTCCTCCACCAGCGTACGGAAGTGGGTGAGCAGGCGCAGGACGGTCTCCTGGTCGAACAGGGTCGCGTCGTAACGGAGTTGGACGATGCGATGGGGGTAGGCCCCGCCGCTGCGTTCCTGGAGCACCAGCTCGAAGTCGGTCGGCGGCTTCTCGCCGTCCGCCACCGGCTCGCGGCGCTCCAGGACGGAGCGTGAGAGGTCCGCCGGTGTCGTCCCCTCGTCGATGGTGCAGCTCAGCCGGAAGGAGCCCACGCTTGGGGTACGGACGCGGAAGCCGAACTCCTCCTGGCCGGTGTACCGGTGGAGCAGCGCGGCGAACCCGGCGAGCAGCAGCTCCTCCGGGGCCGCCCCGGCCGCCTTGTCCAGCACCACCCGCTGCCGGGCGGTGCACCCGGCGGGCTCGCTCCGGCGCGGCCGGTCGGTGGGCAGCAGGGCGGGGGGCGCCGAGCCGTCCCGGTGCCGGGGCGTCACGCCACTCCTCCCGCCCGCGCGCCGGAAGCCGCCGGAGCGGGCACTCCTGCGCCGGAGGCCGCCGGAGCGGGAGCCCCCAGCGGCAGCGGATGGCGGGCGCACAGCTCCGCCACCCCCGTCCGGACCGCGTCCCGCTCCCCGGCGTCGAGGACGTACTCCCGCTCGCCCCGGACGGTCGTTGCCTCCAGTACCCGGTGCAGCAGCGCGGCACAGCTGCGCATCCCGGCCGGGCCCATGCCGCGCTGGGCCAGGATGTTGGTGCCCAGCCGCAGCCCGCTGGTGACCAGCGGTGGCCGCGTGTCGTCCGGGACCCGGTTCCGGTTGGCGAGGATGCCGCACTCCTCCAGGGCCCGTTCCGCGACCACCCCGGTCATGGGGCGGCCGGTCAGGTCGATCAGCACCATGTGGTTGTCGGTGCCGCCGGTCAGGACCCGGTGGCCCAGCGCCGACAGGGCGTCCGCGAGGGCCGCCGCGTTGTCGACGACCAGGCGCATCGTCTCCTTGAAGGCGGGCTCCGCGACCAGCGCGAGGGCCCGGGCCTTCGCCGCGATGGCCGCCGGGTTCGGCGTGCCCTGCGACAGCGGGAAGACGGCCCGCTGCATCAGCCGCGACAGCGGGGTGCGGCCGTCCGGGCCGGGCGTCGCGTGCTCCCGCCCGATCAGGATCAGCCCGCCGCGCGGCCCGCCGAGCTGCTTGTACGTACTGGTCGTCGTCGCGTGCGCCAGATCCACCGGCGTCGGATGCTCCCCGGCCGCCACCAGCCCCGCGATGTGCGAGATGTCCGCCACCAGGTACGCGCCCACCGAGTCCGCGATCGCCCGGAAGCGCGCGAAGTCCAGCGTACGGGGGTGGGCACTGGCCCCCGCGATGAGCACGCTCGGCCGGTGCAGCTCGGCCAGCGCCGCCACCTGCGCGTAGTCGATCCGGCCCTCGCCGTCCAGGCCGTAGTGCACGGCCTTGTAGTGCATCCCGGTCACCGAGGCCGGGGAGCCGTGGGTGAGGTGCCCCCCGGAGTCCAGGTCCAGGGCGAGAATCGTCCCGCCGGGGCGGACCAGCGCGGCCAGCACCGCCTGGTTGGCCGAGGAGCAGGAGTGCGGCTGCACATTGGCGTACACCGCGCCGAAGGCCTGCTTGGCCCGCTCCACGGCGAGCCGCTCCACCAGGTCGAACTGCGCCGCCCCCGGGTGGTAGCGGGCCCCCGGGTACCCCTCGGCCGTGACATTGGAGAGCGCCGATCCGGCGGCCGCCAGCACCGAGGGGTCCGCGATGCTGGTGGAGGCCACCATCGCGAGCGTCGCGTGCTGCTGCACCACCTCGGCGTCCAGCAGCCGCGCCAGCTCGGGGTCGGCCACGCTCAGCGCGGCCGCCCCCCGCTGGGCCAACTCCGCCTGCGAGAAGACGGGTTCAGGCACGGGTCGCCGCCTTTCCGGCCTTCGCCACCAGCTCGTCGATCGCCGTCGCGAGCGCGCCGACCGTGGCACCGCCGTACAGCAGCCGGACGTTGACCTTCACCTTGAAGTGCTTGTTCAGGCGGCTCACCGCCCGCATCGCCTGGAGCGAGTTCCCGCCCAGCTCGAAGAAGCTGGCACCGGTCCCGACGCGCTCCTGGGCCAGCACGGTCCCGAAGACCTCGACGACCTTCTCCTCGGTCGGGGTGACGGGCGCGATGTACGAGTCCGCCGCACCGCCCGCGCTGACCGGGGCGGGCAGCGCCGCCCGGTTGATCTTGCGGGCCGGGGTCAGCGGGAACTCCTCCAGCTCCACCCAGGCGGTCGGCACCATGTACTCGGGCATCGTCCGCCCCAGGTGGTCCCGCAGCTCCGCCACCGTGGGCGAGGTGTCGCCGAGGACCGTGTAGTAGCCGACGAGCTGCTTCTCCCCGTCGTCCTCGCGCAGCAGCACCAGCGCCATCCGGACCTTGGGGTGGGTCAGCAGCCCCGACTCGATCTCGCCGAGTTCGATGCGCAGACCGCGCAGCTTCACCTGGTTGTCCAGGCGCCCGATGAAGTCGATCTGGAGGTCGGGCGTCCACCGCACCAGGTCGCCCGTGCGGTAGACGCGCCCCTCGCCGAGGAACGGGTCCGGCACGAACTTCTCGTCCGTCAGCTCCGGCAGGTTGAGGTAGCCGCGCGAGAGCCCCTCGTCCCCGCCGATCAGCAGCTCACCCGGGACACCGACCGGCACCAGGTTGAACTCCTTGTCGACCACATAGTGCAGCCGGCTGAACTCCGGGCGCCCGATCGGCGGCGAGGACTTCCACTCGCGGTGCTCGCACAGATACTCCGTGGTCGCCACCGACGCCTCGGTCGGCCCGTACAGGTTCACGAACTGACGGCCCGGCAGGTTCCACTTGTTGACCAGCTCGGCCGGGAGCGCCTCCGCCCCGCCCATGATGTATTTGAGGTCCGGGTACGGCTCCGCCTCCACCAGCGACAGGATCGCCGGGGAGAGCCCCGCGTAGGTGACGCGCTGGTCGCGCATGAGCGCCCCCAGCGACTCCGGCGACGAGGCGTCCTCGGGCGCCACCAGCACCATCGCGGACCCGCTGATCAGCCCGGCGAAGATCTCGCCCTGCGACATGTCGAAGGTGAGCGCGGGCAGTTGGAGGAGCCGGTCGGTGTGGCCCCACTCGCCGAAGGTGCGCCGGTAGGCCTCGATGAACATGCGCAGCCCGCGCTGTTCGATCATCACGCCCTTGGGCTTGCCGGTCGACCCGGAGGTGTAGAGGACATAGACGAGCGAGGTCGGCTCCGCCCACTCCTCCAGCGGTACGTCGTCGGCCTCGGCCTCCACCGTCTCCCACTCGGTGTCGATCCGCAGCACCTCCCACCCGCTGGAGGGCGGCAGATCGCCGACGTTCGCGTCCCGGGTGATGACGAGCGGGGCTGCGGTGTCCCGCAGCATGTGGTCCAGGCGCGCGTTCGGGTGCGAGGGGTCGATGATCGTGTACGCGGCCCCGGAGATCATCACGCCGACGATCGCCACCAGTGCGTCCAGGTCCCGGTCCATCGCGATGGCGACGACCTGCTCCTGCTTCACCCCGCGCGAGCGGATGTGGCGGGCCAGCTTGCCGGAGCGCCGGATCAGCTCCGCGTACGTCATCTCCTTGCCCCGGCACACGGCGGCGACCAGCTCCGGGTGCTCCCGTGCGATCCGGGCGATGGTGGCGTGCACCGGCTCGGTCGGGTAGTCGAAGTCGGCCCCGCGCCCGGCCTCCAGCAGCTCGCGCCGCTCCTCCTCGGTGAGCAGCGGCAGCTTGGAGACGGGGGTGTCCGGGTCGGCGGCGGCCGCGCCCAGCACGGTCCGGAAGTGCTGGACCATCGCCTCCACCCGGCGGCGGTCGTACAGGTCGGTGGCGTACTCCACGATCAGCCGCAGCCGGTCCGCGCCCTCGATGAAGCTGAAGGAGAGGTCGAAGCGGGAGCGCCCGCCGGAGACCAGGATCGACTCGGTCTCCAGCCCGTCCAGCTGGAGCGCGTCCCCGGTCGTCGTCTCACCGAGCAGCTGCACGGCGATCTGGAACAGCGGGTTGCGCCCCGCGTCCCGTACCGGCTGCACCCGGTCGACGACATGGTCGAAGGGCACGTCCTGGTTGTCGTACACATCGAGGTTGTTGTCGGCGATCCGCTCGATCAGCTCGGCGAAGGTGATCCCGCCGGAGAGGTCCGAGCGCAGCACCGTCATATTGATGAACAGGCCGACCACGTCTTCGAGTTCGGGATCGGTACGGCCGAGCATCGGCACCCCGATCGCGATGTCGTCCTGCCCGCTGTACCGGGCCAGCACCACCTTGAGCGCGGCCGCCACCACCATGTAGAGCGAGGCGCCCTGCTCCTGCGCCAGCGAGCGGGCCCGGCCCAGCAGGTCGGCCGGGAAGCTGACGGTGAAGGTCTCGCCGTTACGGGTGGGCTCGGCCGGGCGGACCCGGTCGGCGGGCAGCTCCAGCGCCTCCAGCCCGGCCAGCCGCTCCTGCCAGAAGTCCAGCTCGCTCTCCCACTGCCCCGAGGCGCGCTGCTCGCGCTGGCGCTCCACATGGTCGGCGTAGGTGGCGGCCGGGGCCGGCAGCTCGGGGGTGAGGCCCGCCCGCAGCTGGCGGTACGCCTCGGTGATGTCCCGGCTGATCACCCCGCCGGACCAGCCGTCGGTGACGATGTGGTGGTAGTTGAGGGAGAGGACGTGCTCCTCGTCGGCCAGCTTGAAGAGCTGGAACCGGCGCACCGGCCCGGCCGCCAGGTCGAAGGGGGTGTCGGCCTCGGCCTTGAGCGCCTTGTCGAGTGCCTGCTCCCGCTCCTCGGGCGTGAGCCCCGACAGATCGGTGACCGGCAGCGGGGTGTCCTCGGCCGGGGCGACGACCTGGTGCGGGACGCCGTCCACCGCGTGCAGGGTCACCCGCAGCTGGTCGTGGCGGGCGACGAGCAGGTTGAGCGCCCCCTCCAGCGCGGGCAGGTCCAGCGGGCCGCGCAGCCGGTAGGCGGTGGGGACGTTGTAGGTGGTCTCCCCGGGGTTCATCTGGTCCAGGAACCACAACTGCTCCTGCCCGAAGGACAGGTGCATACGGGACTCGTCAGCGTCCGACGCGCTCATGGTCACAGGACTCCGTTCGGCAGATTGCTGTTCTGTCCGCTGAAGTGGGCAGCGGACGGGGGAACTTGAGGGGAGGGGCGGAGCAGCGGTTCGATCCGTCTCAGCCCCTCGGTCACGGCCTCGGGATCGCGGGCGAAGCAGATCCGGAAGCCGTCGGTGGCCCCGAGGGTCTCGCCGGGCATCAGCAGCACCCCGGCGTCCAGCACCCGGCGGCAGAGCGTCAGCGGCTGCTCCCCGGTGGTCAGCCGGAGCCAGGCGAAGGGGGTGTTCTCCGGCTCCACGAGCTGCACGGCGTCCGCGTTGCGCTCCGCGAACTCCCTTACGAGCTTCAGCCCTTGGCCGGTGATGTCCGCGTACCGGCGCAGATAGTGGTCCCGGTGGTCCAGCACATCGCAGGCCAGCGTCTCGCAGAGCACCGAATTGGCGATGGTGGAGAGGAACTTGCGCCGCGCACACCCCTCGACGACCTCCGGCGGCCCGTACAGCCAGCCGACCCGCAGCCCCGGGAACCCGTACACCTTGGAGAGGCTGGAGACCGAGATCACCCGGTCGCTGCCCCGCGCGGGGGAGTCCCGCAGGTCGAGGGCGTACTCCTCGTCCAGCAGCAGATAGGCGGCGCGCCGCTCCGCCAGCTCCAGCAGCCCCTGGAGGTCGGCGTCGGCGATCCGCCGACCGGTGGGATTGCACGGGGAGTTGGCGACGATGAGCCGCAGCCCGGGACCGGCCAGCGCGGCGGCGGCCTCCACGTCGAAGGTCAGATCCTCGCGGTAGGGCGCGCAGTCGACCCGGCAGCCCAGATCGGCCGTGATGTCCCAGGACTGCTGCCACCCCGGACGGTAGACGATCACCTGCGCACCGGGGGAGAGCAGCGAGGCGTAGACGAGGTAGAGGGCCTGCTGCGCCCCCTGCGTGATCAGTACGCCGGCGGGGTCGC
Source organism: Streptomyces sp. SID8374 (assembly GCF_009865135.1). Classification (NCBI taxonomy): domain Bacteria; kingdom Bacillati; phylum Actinomycetota; class Actinomycetes; order Kitasatosporales; family Streptomycetaceae; genus Streptomyces; species Streptomyces sp. SID8374. The sequence continues at coordinate 1,322,128 of NZ_WWGH01000002.1, forward strand.
CGGCGTAGAGGGCCGCGACCCGGTCGCGCAGCGCGCCGATGCCCCGGTCGTGCCCGTAGTCCAGCTCCAGGTCCGGCGGTACGGAGAGCTGGTCGAGGCGGCCGGGGAGCATGTTGCTGTCCCCGAGGTCGATGTCGAAGCGTCCGGCGGCGTCCTCGAAGACCCACCGCTGCATCGGGTACTCACCTGCGGCGCTCATCGGCCGGCCTCCGGGGTGCGGGCCAGCAGGGCGCGCAGCGGCGGGGCGAACACACCGCTCGCCACCTGCTGGGACTCCCCGGTCAGGGTCACCGACCCGTCCGGCGCGAGGGCCACCGTCACACTGCCACCCGGCATGCGGACCTCCACCCGGTCCTCGCAGAGCCCGAGTTGGCGGGCGGCGGAGGCGGCGGCGCAGGCGCTGCTGCCCGAGGCCAGCGCGTAACCGGCGCCACGCTCGTACACCTCGATCTCCAGCAGCTCGCGGCTCACCACCCGCAGGAACTGCACATTGGTGCGGTGCGGGAAGCGGGCGTGCCCGGCGATCTCCGGGCCCAGGGTGCGGGCCAGCTCGGCGGTCGGCTCTGCCACGGGCACCACGGTGTGCGGGTTGCCGTTGTGGAGCGCGGTCACCGTCAGCTTCCGCTCCCCGACCGTCAGCGGCAGGGAGAGCGTGGACCCCTCGGCGGGGGTGCCGTCCTCGTCCAGCAGGGGCAGGGCGGCAGCGTCGAACGTGGGGCTGCCCAGGCCGACTTGGACGATGCCCGCCGCCCGGTCCAGGATCTGTACGGGGCTGTCGCCCGCGGCCGTGCGGAGTGTGAACGGCTCACCGCCCGCCCACGTCTCCGGCTCCCGCTCGGCCAGGTGCAGGGCGAACATCCGCAGCCCGTTGCCGCTGCGCTCGCAGACGGAGCCGTCCGAGTTGAAGAGGGCCAGCGGGACCGGGACCCCGGGGCGGGGCTCCTCCAGCGGGCCGTGCAGGACCCCGTCCGCGCCGATGCCGAAGTGCCGGTCGCAGACGAGCCGTACGGACTCCGGCGAGACGGGGACGTCGGTGCAGCGGGGGTCGATCACCACGTAGTCGTTGCCCAGTGCCTGATACTTGAAGAAGTCGGTCATGACTCGTCTCAGGTAGGTGGCGGGGGACAGGACCGCTCCCGGCGCGGACTCGGGCCGGGAGCGGCCCCGTACATCAGGCGTCCTGCTCCTCCAGCGCCGCCGCGTCGTGCTCCTCGCCGTACCACTTCTCCGCCCAGCGGGAGAAGGCGATGATCACGATGTCGCGGTGGCCGGGCCCGCCGTCGGCCGACAGGACGTCGGTGACGTCATGGGCGAGCCCCCGGTCGTCCAGCAGCACCGCCTGGCCGGCGTCGAGGGTCCCCGACCAGAACGGCGCGTCCGCCCCCGGCTTCCAGAGCCGGGTGGTGCCGCCCGCCACGTTCACCTTGTTGAGGATGGCGATCATGACGAACTCGTGCCCGTCGTGGTGCACGCCCTCCGGGGTGAGCGGGCCGGGCCTGCCGCCCTCGGCGCGGGTCCGGTTCTGGTGGACGTTGATCTGCCACGGCTCGGACCGGTCCAGGCCCAGTTCGCGGATGCCCTCGGAGATCAGCGGGGTGAAGTCCACCTCGATCGGCTCGTAGACGCGGCGGATACCGCCGCCGACCGGGTTGAACTTCTTGTACGTGGTGTAGTCGCGGTGCGGCAGCCGCTTGAACGACCAGTTCTCGCCCTCGGCGGGCGTGAGCTTGTACTGCGAGAACCGCTTGAACCGCGTCCCGTTGCCCATGTAGTCGTCGACCGGGCACCGGTCGTAGCTGGGCAGGATGTCGGGCGCGACCTCGGGCAGGTCGATGACGGTGAAACCTTCGGCGCCGAGCGGCATGTGCTCTCCCCTCCTGGTGGGTGGTGGCGGAATGTCAGGCGGTGACCGACGGCATGCGCTCGTCCAGGTACGTCGCCGAGGAGTTGAGGCGCCACAGGATGCCGCGGGCGATGGCCCGGCGCATCCGGGGGGACTCGGCGGCGGGCAGCACCACGTTGTGGAACCAGCCCTGGGCGTGCTGGGAGTCGATGGTGATGTGCAGCCGGTGGTAGACGATGCCGACGTCGGGCAGGCCGAGCCGCTCCCAGGCGTGCACGACCTGGACGAACCGGTCCGGCGCCATCCACTCGGTCATCCCCAGGTAGCCGACGGCCTCCGGGTACAGGGCGCGGTAACGGCACAGCAGGACGGCCAGGTTGCCGTTGAGGAGCGAGTTGGCGGTGAGCGAGCGCTCCAGCTCCTCGTCCGGGATCTCGAAGACCTCGAAGATCTTGTTGAAGAGGGTGGTGTGGACCTGGGCGTGGTCCCCGTTGCCCATCTCGTCCCAGAAGTTGGAGGCGATCTCCATCTTCGCCGCACCCGCCGTGCCGACCTGCATCATCGCCAGCAGATCGTCGAAGCGGCCGTCGACCACGGACTCCTGCATCACGTAGTTGCGCAGGTCGGACTCGGTGGCCCGGTCGCGGATGAACTCGTGGTAGTAGGGGTGCTTGTAGACCCGGTGCTCACGCGCGGTCTTCTTCAGCCAGGAGAGGTAGGCCCGCGGCTCGGTGGGCGCCTCCTCCAGCAGCCCCGGCTCGATCAGCCGGTCCTGCGCCTCGGCGGTCGCGGCCTCCAGCTGCCGGCCGATCTCGTGCACGACGACCGAGCCCTCGGCGGTCTCCTGGTCCGTCAGCTTGGTGTGCAGCCGGTAGACCCGGTCGAGGAGGAACTGCTGCGCGTACAAAGCCTGTTGGTCGTCGGCCGCCGCCTTGTTGATCTCGGCCACCCGGCCGAGCAGGGCGGTGCGCGCATCGCCCGCGAACTGCGAGTCGACCTTGTCGGCCGCCGTCGCGAGGATCGCGGTGACCTCGTCGACGGTGGCCAGATAGCGGGTGGCGGGCTCGGTCCCGGCCCGGGAGGTACCAACTTCGGGCATCTGCTTCCCCTTGGATTCACCTGATGACTGTGACGTGCCGTACGTGCCGTGCGGGTAGCCGTCTGTCGCGCTGAGGAGAGAGGGGGAGGAGGAAGGGGGTCGCACCGCACACGGCCTTCGAGGCGCCGGGCAGGGTGTGTGCCAGAACGGCAGACGCGGTCAATGCGCCGCCCATACTGCACGCAGGTCTCTGGGCAGACTCTGTACGCGGTCTATACGGATTCGAGCCATCGGGCGGGGCGCGTGGGAAGGCGCCCGGCACCCCGGTCAAGGCATGGCAAAGAGGGCGCGCAGTACGGGACCGTATCCGTACTCCGCGCCCTCGTTCAGGGGTGATGGAGGTGTGGTGCTCGGTATGACAGGGACCGCGGCGGCGGCGATCGGAGCCGGGTGAGGGCGTCTCCTTCAGGTCAGAAGACGGTCCCCGGATCCTTCACCACCGCACTGGCATCGCACAGCCGCCGCGGCCTCGTCGTCCTGCCCGCGCCGCGCGGCACCCCTCATCCGGGTGCGCGGTGCGGGCAGGGTCTGTGGGGGAGGCTCAGGGTGTGTCCGCCCTGATCCGCCGGACGCGCCCTAGTCCTCGCGCAGGGCGCGGACGGCCTCCTCGACGCGCTTGCCGTAGTCGGCGTCGGCGGCGTGGAAGTGGGCGAGGTTCTTCTCGATCACGTCGTCACGGGTGACCTGCGCGAGGCCTCCGGCGATGTTGGCGACCAGGCGGCCCTTCTCGTCCTCCGACATCAGCCGGAAGAGCTCGCCCGCCTGGAAGAAGTCGTCGTCCTTGGCGTGGGCGGGGGCCTCGTGGGTGCCCGTCCAGCCGTGGATCGCCAGCGGGGAGCCGAGCGCGGCGCCGGTCTGGGCCGGACCGGCGTACGAGTTGGGCTCGTAGTTCTTGTCGTGGCGCGAGCCGTACCGCGTGGCGTGCAGCCCGTCACGGCCGTAGTTGTCGGCCTCGGCCGCCTTGGGGGCGTTGACCGGCAGCTGGGTGTGGTTGACGCCCAGCCGGTAGCGGTGCGCGTCCGCGTAGGCGAAGAGCCGGCCCTGGAGCATCTTGTCCGGGGACGGGCCGATGCCGGGCACGAAGTTGTTCGGCGAGAACGCGGCCTGCTCCACCTCGGCGAAGACGTTGTCCGGGTTCCGGTCCAGGACCAGCCGGCCGACCCGCTGGAGCGGGTAGTCGGCGTGCGGCCACACCTTGGTGAGGTCGAACGGGTTGAACCGGTAGTCCGCGGCCTCGGCGGCCGGCATCACCTGGACGTACAGCGTCCAGGACGGGTTGACGCCCCGCTCGATGGCCTGGAGCAGGTCCGTCTGGTGCGAGTTGGCGTCCTTGCCGACCAGCTCGGCGGCCTGCTCGGCGGAGAGGGAGCGCACCCCCTGGTTGGTCTTGAAGTGGTACTTGACGAAGAAGGCCTCGCCCTCGGCGTTCGTCCACTGGTAGGTGTGCGAGCCGTAGCCGTTCATGTGGCGGTACGAGGCGGGGATGCCCCGGTCGCCCATCAGCCAGGTGACCTGGTGCGTCGCCTCGGGGGAGTGCGCCCAGAAGTCCCAGACGTTGTCCGGCTCCTGACGGCCCGTGAACGGGTCGCGCTTCTGCGAGTGGATGAAGTCGGGGAACTTGATCGGGTCCTTGATGAAGAACACCGGGGTGTTGTTGCCGACCAGGTCGTAATTGCCCTCGTTCGTATAGAACTTGAGGGCGAAGCCGCGCGGGTCGCGGACCGCGTCCGCGCCACCGAGGGAGTCGGCGACGGTGGAGAAGCGGATGAAGGTCTCGGTGCGCTTGCCCACCTCGGAGAGGAAGTCGGCGCGGGTGAAGCCGGTGACGTCGTCGGTCACCTCGAAGTAGCCGTACGCGCCGGAGCCACGGGCGTGGACCACGCGCTCCGGGATGCGCTCACGGTTGAAGCGGGCGAGCTTCTCCAGGAGGTGCTGGTCCTGGAGGAGGATCGGTCCACCGACACCGGCGGTGGCGGAGTTCTGGTTGTCGGCGACCGGGGCGCCTGACTCGGTCGTGAGCACACGCTTAGCCATGTGGCGGGATGACCTTTCGTACGAGCTGCTGACGGCTTGAGGAGCGTAGATTCGCCGCGAGACAACGTCAACAGTTTGTTGAAAACGAAGTGTGTGGTTCCGGGCCGCGGCAGCGCCTGGGCGCGACAGGACAGGTGTCAGCGCCACCGCGGCCCGGAGATCAGGGGGCCCGTCGTGCGGGCCGTGGCCCCGTACGAGGCCAGGGGCTCCTTGCGGAGCCGGGGGAGGTCAGACCTGGGAACCGGAGAGCCGCTCCACCGAGCGCAGCAGCGCCGAGTGGTCCAGCCCGCCGTCGCCCTGGGCGCGCAGCGAGGCGACCAGCTGGGCGACCACACCGCCGACGGGCAGGGCGGCGCCGACGTTGCGGGCGGCGTCGGTCACGATGCCCATGTCCTTGTGGTGCAGGTCGATCCGGAAGCCGGGGGCGAAGTCCCGCTTCAGGAAGTTGTCCTTCTTGCGGGTCAGCACGGTCGACCCGGCCAGCCCGCCGTTGAGCACGTCCAGCGCGGCGGCCAGGTCCACCCCGGACTTCTCCAGGAAGACCACGGCCTCGGCGCACGCCTGGATGTTGACCGCGACGATCAGCTGGTTGGCCGCCTTCACCGTCTGGCCGGAGCCGTGCGGCCCGCAGAGCACGATGGTCTTGCCGAGCGCCTCCAGGAGCGGCTTCGCGGCGTCGAAGTCCGCCTGCTCACCGCCGACCATGATGGACAGCACCGCCTCGATGGCCCCGGCCTCACCGCCGGAGACCGGCGCGTCCAGGACCCGGATGCCCTTCTCGGCCGCGTTCTTGGCGAGGTCCACCGAGGTCTGCGGGGTGATCGAGGACATGTCCACCAGCAGCGCCCCGCGCTTGGCGTTCTCCAGGATGCCGTCGGGGCCGTAGGCGATGGCCTCGACCTGCGGGGACGCGGGCACCATCGTGATGACGACATCCGCGTCCTTGACCGCCTCCGCGATCGAGGAGGCGCCGGTGCCGCCGGCCGCGACCAGCCGGTCGATCTTGGCCTGCTCCAGGGTGTAGCCGGTGACGGAGTAACCGGCCTTGATCAGGTTCTCCGACATGGGGGAGCCCATGATGCCGAGACCGATCCAGGCGACCTTGGGGAGGTTGTTGCTCATGAGGGTGCCTTCCTGAAAAACGTGTGTACGTAAGGGGGTTGGGCTCGCCCCGTCGTGGACCGGGCCGGTCAGCCGGCTGCTCGGGCGGAGGCCGGGAGCCAGTCGAAGGACTCCGCGCTCGGGCGGTCGCCCGGCTTGTACTCCAGGCCGACCCAGCCGGCGTAACCGGCGTCCTTCAGCTCGTCGAGGAGCCGCTCCAGCGGGAGCGTGCCGGTGCCCGGCGCGCCGCGGCCCGGGTTGTCGGCGATCTGGACGTGGCCGGTCTTCGCGGCGTACGCCTTGATGACCTGGCTCAGGTCCTCGCCGTTCATCGACAGGTGGTACAGGTCCAGCAGGAACTTGGCGTTCCCCAGACCCGTCGCCGCGTTGACCTTGTCGACGACCTCGATCGCGGCCGGTGCGCTGACCAGCGGATAGAGCGGCGACTCCGGCTTGTTGAGGGTCTCGACGAGGAGGATCGCCCCGATGCGGTCCGCCGCACGGGCGGCCAGCACCAGGTTCTCCAGGGCGAGCGCGTCCTGCACCTGCGGGTCCGCGCCCTCGACGCGGTTGCCGTACAGCGCGTTGAGCGCCGTGCAGCCGACCGAGGCGGCGAAGTCGGCCGCCACCTCGATGTTGGCCCGGAAGCGGTCCGACTCCGGGCCGGGCACGGAGAGCGCGCCGCGGTCGGGGCCGGGCAGCTGTCCGGCGTAGAAGTTCAGCCCCACCAGCTGGGTGCCGGCGTCGTCGAGTGCCTTCTTGAGGGCGTCGAGTTCGGCCTGCGGCGGGGTGGGGGTCTCGATCCAGGGCCACCACAGCTCGACCGCCGTGAAGCCCGCCGCGGCGGCTGCCGCGGGGCGCTCCAGGAGCGGGAGTTCCGTGAAGAGGATCGAAAGGTTCACATCGAAGCGCTGGTCCGGGTATCCCATGAGGGTTTCGGCGCTCCTTCCGTATTGCGGAAGTTAGTTTCTGCTTAACGGAAGATTGCCTGGGGGGTGGCGGGGCTGTCAAGGGGGTGGAGCAAAATTCGCCCAGGTCGGCGGCGTACGGAATCGGTGGCGCGGGCGCCTTCGAACTCCTCCCAGCAGCCCCTTCGGGCATACGAAAGCGGGGCGGGGGCCGCCGTCGACCCCCGCCCCGCCCGGCTCTCACGCCGTACGTCCCGCTCCTAGCTGCCCGGCACCGTGTCCTCGAAGGTCTTCCCCGCACTGCGGTACGACCCGACCAGCGCGTTCACCTGCGCCGGGGTGAGCACCTGGTCCTTCACATGCAGGACGTAGTCCACCTGCTGGTCGTAGGCGCGCGGCGTGGTGCTCGGCTGCCCCTCCAGGTCGATCAGCCACTGGTTGAAGTTGATCGACATCGGCCGCTCGGGCAGGAAGGCCGCCCCGTGCGTCCCGAAGTGCTGGCCGTCGACGTAGTACGTGATCTGGTTGTTGTCGATGGTCACCACCAGGTCGTGCCAGCCCGCGTACGACGCCCGGACCTCGCTGTGCGCGTTGACCGCCTCCCACGGGTCGGGCCGGTAGGTCTCCCACGAGGTCGTGTAGAGGATGTTGGCCGGCTCGCCCCAGCCGCCGTTGGGCAGATACTCGAAGTCGTACTCCGCGTAGTCGTCCGCCATCGGCGCCGTGAGGTCGTTGATCGTGAAGAACGTCTGCACGATCCGGTCGCCGTCAGGACCCGAGCGCGGCGCGTCGCTGAACTTCACCCGGGACGCGTACGTCCCGTTCTTGAACTTCATCGACCGCGTCAGGATCTCGGTGTGCTTGGTCGAGGCCCCCGTCCCGGCGGTGGAGGTCTCCAGGTTCATCACCGAATTGCCGCTCTGCGAGGCGAAGGTGACGTTCTCGGGCGCCCAGGTCGCCCCCGGCACCCCGGGACCGCCGGAGTTGGACCGTACGCTCCAGCCGTTGGCGTTGATCTTCGGGTCGGTGTGCGAGCTGTAGTTGAAGTCGTCGAACAGCCGTGCCCCGTCACCCGGCGGGTCGGTGGGCGGGTCCGTGGGGTCCGGCGGGTCGGTCGGCCCGTTGCCCCCGGGCGCCTCGCCCCACACGGTCGCCCCGTTCACCTGCGCCGTCACCTTGGGCCAGTCGCCGTACGTGGTCCGGTCCGGGCCGAAGGAGTAGTCGTCGGACTGGATGAGCGAGGCCCAGGAGGCCTGGTGGAAGCGGAGCTGCATGTCCCCGGTGTCCGCCCCCGGCGCCAGCGAGCCCGCGCCCGGGGTGAAGCCGATCTCCAGGTACCGGTCGGCGGTGGCCGTCGGGTTGGCGAGCGTCCCGAACGTGCCGGTGATGTTCGCGCACCCCTTCACCGCCCAGGAACAGGCGAACCGGTAGGCGGCGGAGGCCGAGTCGGCCTTGAAGTAGTACCGCACCTTGACACTGCTCAGCGGTACGGAGGTGGCACCGGCGTTGCGCACCTTCAGCCACGGCTCGCTCTGGTCGGCGCTCGCACCGGACGCGCTCGTACGGTACTGGACGACGATCCCGTCCGCCGCGGCGCTGGCCGAGGACGGCAGGGCCGCGAGCCCGGTGGCGGCCAGGGCCACGGCGGCGGCCGAGGCTGCGGCGGTGCGGAGCCTGGACCTGCGGCCGCGTGGATTCCTGCGTGATGTGGTCACGGGTGGGTTCCTCTCCGGAACGGTGGTGGGGGAGTGGTGACGAGTGGGGTCGCGCTGTTCCTGAGGGCGGGGACGCGTCAGGTGGCCGCCGCGAGCGACCGTGCGTCCAGCGGGCGGTAGGGGACGCCGAGGGCGTCCAGTCGGGCGGTGTGGTGGCGCAGCCGCCCGACGAACCCCGGCCAGTCGCCGCGCCCGCCGGACCAGGAACGGTCGGCCAGCGCGCAGAGCCGCGGGTAGCTGAGGTATTCGATCTCCTCGGGCGTGCGGACGTACTCGGTCCACAGCTGGGCCTGGGTCCCGAGCACCCGGGCCCGTTCGGTCTCCGCCCACTCGGCGGGCGCGGGCTCGTGGCCGTGGACCGCGTGCAGGGTGACGGGGGCGCCGGGCTGGGCGACCGGTTCGGACGGGTCGCCGGACTGGGCGTAGTCGAGGTAGGTGGCCCGGTGGTGGGCGGCGACGACCTGGTGGCCGCGGCGGGCGGCGGCCAGTGCGTGGGAGGGGTCGCGCCAGGTCATCACCGTGAAGTCCAGGGGGAGTTCGGTGCCGGTCTCGGCCCAGCCGAGCGGGATCCGCCCGCGTTCCACGAGGAACGCGCCGATCCGGCCCATGAACCAGCCGTGCAGGGCGGCCGCGTCCGCGAGCCCCTCGGCCGCCGCACGCTCCCGGGCGGCCGGGCTGTTCTCCCACTCGGTGGTCGGGCACTCCTCGCCCCCGATGTGGATGTACGGCGACGGGAAGACGTCCATGACTTCCTCCAGCACCGCCCGGCAGAAGGTGAAGACCTCCTCGTGCACACCGAGGACCGTGTCGCACACGCCCCAGCGGTCCCAGACGTCCAGCTTCCGTCCCGGGTCGTTGCCCAGCTCCGGATAGGCGGCGAGCGCGGCCCGCACATGGCCGGGCATCTCGATCTCCGGCACGACGGTGACCCCGCGCTCCGCCGCGTACCGCACGAGCCCCCGCAACTCCCCCTTGGTGTACGCCCCTTCATGCGGTACGTCGTCGAAGTGCACCCCGCCCGTCCCGCTCGGCCCCCGCTGCGACCGGGCCCGCCTCGCCCCGACCGAGGTCAGCCGGGGGTAGGCGGCGACCGGCATCCGCCAGCCCTGGTCGTCGGTGAGGTGGAGGTGCAGGACGTTCAGCTTGTGCAGCGCCAACAGGTCGACGTACCGGCGCAGATAGCCGATCGGCCGGAAGTGCCGCGCCACGTCCAGCATCGCCCCGCGCCAGGGCCGGTCCGGTACGTCGGTGATCTCGACGCACGGCAGCTCCCAGGAGCCGGTGTCCCGCGCCCCGCCCGACAGGGCCTCGGCGGGCAGGAGTTGACGGACCGTCTGGACTCCCCGGAGCAGCCCGGTCGGGTGGGCGGCGCGCAGCAGGAGCGCCTGCGGGCCCACGGTGAGGCCGTACCCCTCCTCGCCGAGCCCGCCGAGCTGACCGTCCAGGGCGAGCACGATCCGGCCCTCCGGCGACGGGGCCAGCGGCAGCCCGGCGGCCGGGCCGACCAGCGAGCGCAGCAGGGCGGCGGCCGGTTCGGCGCCCGGGAGAGCACGGACGGTGGTGTCGCGGTCGAGGGTGAGCCGTCCGCCCAGCGAGGAGATCCTGCTGGGCCGGGGGAGGAGGGCGAGGTCGGGGCGCGATGCGGGCACGGGGTCTCCGGGTTCGGTTCGCGGGCTTACGGGGGGTGGGCGCGGGTGGCCCGGCCACTCAGCCCTTGACGGCACCGGCGGCGAAGCCGGAGGTGACATGGCGCTGGAGCAGCAGGAAGATCACCAGGGCGGGCAGCGCGAAGAGCGTCGAGGCGGCCATCGTGGCGCCCCAGTCGGTGCCGAAGGTGTTCTGGAAGGACGACAGCCAGACCGGCAGGGTCCGGTTGTCCTGCTGCTTGATGATCAGGAAGTTGGCGTAGGCGAACTCGTTCCACGCGGTGATGAAGCCGAACAGCGAGGTGGCCATCAGCCCCGGCGCCAGCAGCGGCATCGCCACCCGCCGGAACGCCCCGGTCCGGGTGCAGCCGTCGACCTGGGCGGCCTCCTCCAGCTCCGGCGGGATGGTCCCGATGAAGCCGCGCAGCACCACGATGGTGAACGGCAGCGTGATCATGAAGTAGATCAGCGTCAGCGTCGGCAGCCGGTCCAGCATGTCGGTGTCCCGGGAGATGATGTAGATCGGGATGATCAGCGACTCCCAGGGCGCCATCTGCGCGATGAAGACCATCAGCATGAACTGCCGCCGGCCCTTCCACCGCATCCGCGCCACGGCGAACGCCGCGCCCAGCGCCACCAGCAGCGCGAGCAGGACGGCCCCCAGCGTGACGAGGATGCTGTTGCGCCAGAACAGGGCGAACCCGTCGGCGTCCACGGCCCGTTGGAAGTGGGTCAGCGTCCAGGTGTGCGGGAAGAGCTGCGGGTCGGCCGACTGGATGTCCTTGGACGGCTTGAACGCCGTGGAGATCATCCAGTACACGGGGAAGAGGCAGACGACGACGGTCACGGCGGCGGCGATGTTCAGCGGCAGCCGGCGAAGGCGCGGGCGTGCGGTACGCGGGTTCATCGGGTCTCGTCCTCCTGGCGGAACATCTGGCGGAAGTAGAGGACGAGCACCCCGGACATCAGGACCACGGTGATCATCGAGGCGGCCGAACCCAGGTCGTACCGCTGGCTGGAGAGGGCCGTCTGCACCGCGTAGACCGGCAGGATCGTGGTGGCGTCGCCCGGTCCGCCCCGGGTCATCACCCAGATCTGGACGAACGCCTTGAACGTCCAGATCACCTCCAGCGAGAAGACCAGCAGGAAGATCGGCCGGAGCATCGGGAAGGTCACCGAGCGGAAGATCCGCCCCGCCCCCGCCCCGTCCAGCCGCGCCGACTCGTACAGCTCCGGCGGCACGGTCGTCAGCGCGGAGTACAGGGTGATCGCGGCGAACGGCACCGACTGCCAGACGATCAGCGTCACCAGGATGGCGAACGCGGCGGTCCCGTCGGCGAACCAGGGATAGCGCTCGAAGGATTCGAGGCCGATCGAGGTCAGCGCCCAGTTGACGATGCCGAACTCCGAGTGGAACAGCCACTGGAACACCGTCGTCGCCGCCACCACCGGCATCGCCCAGGCCAGCACCAGCGAGCAGAGCACCACCGTCCGCCCCACCCGCCGCAGCCGCTCCACCATCAGGGCGACCAGCGTCGCGATCACCATGATCAGGACGACGTTGACCGCCATGAAGAGGAAGGTGCGGCGGACCACCTCCCAGAACCGAGGGTCCGACAGCAGCGTCCGGTAGTTCCGCAGCCCGACGAACTCCGCGTCACCGCTGATCAGTTGGCGCAGCCGGAAGTCCTGGAAGGAGATCAGGACGGCCCGCACCAGCGGATAGACCAGCAGATAGAGCATGCCGCCGACGGCGGGGGCGATCAGCGCGTACGGCCAGAGGCTGTGCGCCCGGCCCGTCGGCTTGGTGCGTACGGCGGGGCGCGGGGCCGGTCGCCACCTGGATGTGCGGGGTGCTGGGGTCCGTTCGGCGACGACCGGCACGGTACGCCTCCTTCCTGTGGCTGGTGATCGGGCGGGGAGGGGCGGGTCAAGAACCGGCGTTCATGGCCCGGGTGATGTCCTGCGAGGCCTTCGCCGCCTCCTTGGCCGGATCGCGCCCGGTGAGCACGGCCGTCATGTAGTCCTTGATCGGGTTCTCCGCCTCGACCGCCGCCCACCCCGGGGTGTTGGGCGTGGCGTGGCCGTTGGCGGCGCCGACCGCCATCGCCGCCGCCCCCGGGTCATCGGCCACGGCGGAGGCGAGCGAGGTGCGGTTGGGTACGTAGCTCATGGCGACGGCGAGCTTCTTCTGCCAGGTGTCCCCGGTCAGCTCCTTGATGAAGGTGACCGCCTCCTCGGGATGGGCGGCCGCCGCCGGTACGACGAGGTCGGAGCCGCCGGTGAAGACCGCGCCGGGGGTGTCCGCGGTCTTGCCCGGGATCGGGAAGAAGGCGAGCTTGCCCTTGAGTCCGGGGTTCTTCTCCACGATGACGTTGGCCCCGCCCGGGGTGGAGATGACCTGGGCCACCTGCCCCTGCGCCATCACCTCGGCCTGCGGCGGGTCGTCCTCGTCGGAGTCCTTGGGCCCCTTGCCGAGCGCCTGGAGCTCCTCGTAGAACTGCATGCCGCGCAGGGCCTCGGGGGTGTCCAGCGCGCCGGACCACTTCCCCCCGGACTCGGTGGCGAGGTCGCCGCCCTCGTCCCAGATGAAGCCGGCCAGCGCGTACCACATCTGCCCGGGCAGGTAGATGCCTTGCGTACCGCCCGTGTTGAGCTTGGTGGTGGCGTCGATCCACTGCTCGCGGGTCTTGATCGCCTTCGCGTCGATGCCCGCCTTCTCGAAGAGGTCGGTGCGGTGGATGACCACCCGGTTGGCCGCGTAGTACGGGATGCCGTACTGCTTCCCCTCGTACGCCCCCGGCTCCGCGAGCCCGCTCAGCCAGTCCTCGCCGTTCAGCTCGTCCTTGCGGTCGCTGAGGTCGAGAAGCCCGCCGCTCTCGGCGAACTGCGCCACCTGGGTGTTGCCCGCCTCGATGACGTCCGGGGCGTCGTTGCTGGCCAGGGCGGCGGTGATCTTCTGGCCGATGCCGTCCCACTCCTGGATCTGGATCTTCACATCGATCTCGGGGTGGCGCTTGGCGAAGTCGGCCGTGAACTCCTTCTGGAAGGTGTCCGAGACGCTGTCGCGCATCAGCCAGACATCCACCCTCGTCCGCCCGTCCCCGCTCGCGGAGTCGGACGGCGGACTACAGGAACTGAGCGCGGCGGCCAGAACGAGCACGGACCCACCGGCAAGCAAGCGGTACTTCACGGTTCACCTCGGAAAGCAGAACTGAGTCCGACCTGAGTCCGACCTGACCACCTGACCAGTGATGCCCACTGGACAGCTCACCTCTCGATGGGGGTTGAAGGTGGCATAGACCAATGAGGGCGTCAACCCCCTGCGTACGAAGGCGATTTGGTGATCTGTGCGTAACGCGAGCGCCCTGACCGGTTGCGGCAAGCGCTACACTTCGCCTGACCAGCAGGCCAGTTGGGTCGGCAGACCGGTCAACTGGTAAGAAAAGCCAACCCGTCGGGAGGGGAGCGCATGGACGCGGATGTGCCGGGGACGGTGCTCAAGCGGGAGCGGACGCGCGATGCCGTGCTGGAGCTGATCGAGTCGCGCAGCCCCGGCGACGCGATCCCCTCGGAGCGGGCCCTGTGCTCCCTGCTGGGCGTGTCGCGGCCCACCGTGCGCGCGGCGGTCGACGAGCTGGTCGCCGCGGGGCTCCTGGTGCGCGAGCACGGCCGGGGGATGTTCGTCGCGCCCGCCAAGATCACCCAGGAGCTGGTGGCGGGGGACCGGTCGCTGACCGTGCCGCAGGCGGCGGGCGCCTGGTCCAGTCGGCTGCTGGAGTTCACCACCCTCCAGGCGGGGGCCCGGGTCGGCCGGAAGCTGCGGATGTCACCCGCCGCCGAGATCGTCTACGTGGCCCGGCTGCGGCTGGTCGACGGGGCGCCGATGGCCATCGAACACCTGCACATCCGGGCCGCACTGGTGCCCGGCCTCAGCGCGCAGGAGCTGGAGAGCGGCGACCTCTACGAGCACCTGCGCACCACGCACGACGTGCACGTCCACGAGGCGGTCCAGGCGATCGAACCCACCGTCGTCACCCGCGCCGAGGCGAAGCTCCTCGACGTCCCCGAGCTCTCCCCGGCCCTGCTCTTCGAACGGCTGACCTCCGACACGGCCGGCCGTCCGGTGGAGTACGTCCACTCGCTCTACCGGGGCGACCGCTACCGGATCGTCTCCCGCCTGGCGCTGGGCCCGGCCGCCGAGTTCGCCCCGGACCGGGAGGGCCACCACCCGGGTATCCCGCCGGGCGACTTCGCGCACGGCGACGCGATCACCTCCTCCACCAGGGGGGACATCCAGGCGGGGGCCTGAGCCTCGGCTCCGTACGGCGTTGCGCACGGTGCAACTCCGGTTGCGCCTCTTGCCGTTCGGGGCTCGGCGGGCCAGGGTGGCGGCACATCCGAAGCAACCGATCCCCCCACGAGGTGCCTCGCATGAACGCCGAACCCACCCCTGCCTCCGGTCGCCCGAGCGCCGAGAACTCCCCTTCCGGTCTCCCGGGCCCGGGCCGCCCGAGCGCCGCGCGCCCGAACCCCGAAATCCCCGCCCCCGGCCTCCCCGCCGCCCCCACCCGCCGGACCCTCCTCGGCGGCCTGCTCGCGGGAGCCGCCGCCCTGGCTGCCGCCCCCGTCGCTCTCACCACCCCGGCCCACGCCGTCCGGCGGACCCCGGCCCCCACCGCCACCCGCACCCTCCTCCTCGGCACCTACACCTCCGCCGAGGGCGGCGGCACCGGCATCGGGACCGCCACGTACGACACCGCCACCGGGGCGATCACCCCAGGACCCGTGATCACCGGCGTGGAGAACCCCTCCTACCTGGCCCTCCACCCCTCCGGCGCCACCGTCTACGCGGTCGCCGAGCAGGACGCGGGCGCGGTCACCGCCGTGGCGCTCGCGCCGGACGGGACGTACGAGGTGCTCGGCTCCCGCCCCACCGGCGGCTCCGGCCCCACCCACCTCTCCGTCCACCCGTCCGGCCGCTGGCTGCTCAGCGCGAACTACACCTCCGGCAGCGTCGCCGTGCACCCGATCGCGGAGGACGGCTCGCTCGGCGAGCGCACCGACCTGGTCACGCACAGCTCCCCGCCGCCCGGGCCCGGCCAGAACGGGCCGCACGCCCACCAGATCACCACCTCGCCGGACGGCGGCCACGTCCTGGCCGTCGACCTCGGCACCGACACGGTCTACACGTACCGACTCGACACCTCCGCCGGGACGCTCACCGAGGTCTCCCGCGCCGCCCTGGCCCCCGGCTCCGGCCCGCGCCACCTCACCTTCCACCCCGGTGGGCGCGCCGCCTACCTGGCCTGCGAGCTGGACAACACCACGGTCGTCTGCGCGTACGACCCCGAGAGCGGAACCCTCACCCCGGGCGCTGGGCAGTCCACCGGGGCGGACACGGGCTACCCGGCCCAGCTGGTCGTCACCGCCGACGGCTCGTACGCGTACCTCGCCAACCGGGGCCCCAACAGCCTCACCCGTTACGCGGTGGAGGACGACGGGGCGGCCCTGCGGCTCCTTGACACCGTCCCCGTCGGCGGTGACTGGCCGCGCCAGCTCGCCCTCTCCCCGGACAGCTCCCTGCTCTTCGCCGCCAACCAGCGCTCCTCCACCGTCACCGCCTTCCGGATCGGCGCCGACGGCTCCCTGACCCCGGCGGGCGACCCGCTCCCGGCGCCGGTCGCGGTCTGCGTCCTGCCCCTGCCGTGACGGCCCGGGCGGGGTCCGTTCCAGCGGTTACAGTCGTGGCCGAGCCGCGCGCCCGCACCCGCGGCGAGGACATCAGGGAGGCACAGTGCGCTTGAGGGTGGAATTCACCACCGAGCCCTTCGATCTCGACGAGGCGCCCGCCCACGCGGTGGTGGCCCGCGAGGTCATCCAGAGCGCCGAACTCGACGCCGTGGACGTCGGACCGTTCGGCAACACGGCGGAAGGGGGCGCGCACGAGGTGCTCACCGCCGTGGACTCCCTGCTGCGCCGGACCCTGGCCTCGGGCGCCACCCGGGTCTCGCTCCAGGTCAACGTGATCGGGGAGGAGGTACGGTGACCGAATCCGCCGATCACGCTCCGGTCACCGTCGACCACCCCTTCGTATCGGCCGTCAAGCCGCTCGTCGACGCGATGGGCGCCGAGCTGCTGGGGCCCGAGCAGGCCCAGCCGGACGACGTGGTCCTCGCGTGGGAGGGCCGGGACGTCATAGCCGTACGGCTGCCCCAGCTCTCCGACTCGCTGGACCACATCCTCGCCGCGCTGGAGAGACGGCACGGGATGCCGCTCGCCGAGCTGGACCGGAAGGCGAAGCAGTCCGTCGTCCGGACCCTGGAGGCACGCGGTGCCTTCTCCGTACGACACGGAGTGGAGACCGTGGCCGGCGCCCTGGGCGTCTCCCGCTTCACCGTGTACAACTATCTCAACAGGGAACATTCGGCCAAGGGTGAGTAGTTGGCCGAACCCGCCGAACGCACAGGAAAGCCGCTGTCCGCATGCCGGGACGGCGGCTTTCTCCGTTCGCGAGATTTCAACAAAGTGTTGACGTCGTGTTGCGGAGGGCGTTAGCTATCCGCAGCCCGAACAACGCACAGCGAAAAACAGCCACGGAGGCTCCCGTGACTTCGAGCTCCACACCGGGCCTCACCCGGTTCAACACCCTGGCGGACGGCGAGGGCACCCCCGCACTGCACGAGGTCTGTGCCAGTGCGGCCTGGGGAGAGACCGTCCTCGCCGGCCGTCCGTACGCCACCGAGGAAGCCCTGCTCTCCGCGAGCGACGCCGCCATGGCCGAGCTCACCGCGGAGGACCTGGCCGAGGCGATGGCGGGCCACCCGCCGATCGGGCGTCCGATCCCCGGTGACCCGACCTCCTCCCGTGAGCAGCGGGGGATGGCCGGGGCCTCCGAGGAGCTCAAGACCGAGATGCTCGAACTGAACCTGGCCTACCAGGAGCGGTTCGGACATGTCTTCCTGATCTGTGCCACCGGCGCCACCGGTGAGCAGATGCGCGACGCGGTGAAGTCCCGGATCGGGAACTCGCCCGAGCAGGAGCGGGAGATCGTGCGCACCGAACTGGGCAAGATCAACCGCATCCGGCTGACCCGTCTCGTACGGGAGACCCTCGCAGAGGAAGCTCCCGCACGGGACTCTTGAGAGCAAGGAGAGTGACGGTCTTGAGTACCGACACGACCGCATCGGTGTCCACGCACATCCTGGACACCTCCATCGGCCGCCCCGCCGCGTCCGTCACCGTCTCGCTCGCCGCCCGCAGCGGCGGCGGCTCGCCGTACGTGACGCTCGGAGCCTCCGCGACGGATGCGGACGGGCGCTGCAAGGACCTGCCGGCGCTGCCGGAAGGAACGACCCACGTACGCCTCGAATTCGACACCGAGACGTACTTCTCCAAGAAGCAAGCCGAGGCGCAGCAGGACGCCCCCCGCGTAAGGGACAGCGGCGCGTTCTTCCCGGAAGTGACGATCGCCTTCGCGGTCGTGCCGGGCGAGCACTATCACGTACCGCTGCTGCTCAACCCGTTCGGCTACTCCGTTTACCGAGGGAGCTAGCACCGACATGCCCACGATTCTCGGCCAGAACCAGTACGGCAAAGCAGAGAACCGCGTCGTAAAGATCACGCGGGACGGCGACACCCACCACATCAAGGACCTCAACGTCTCGGTCGCCCTCTCCGGCGACATGGACGACGTCCACTACTCCGGCTCCAACGCCAACGTCCTGCCGACCGACACCACCAAGAACACGGTGTACGCGTTCGCCAAGGAGCACGGGATCGAGTCCGCCGAGCAGTTCGGCATCCACCTCGCCCGGCACTTCGTCTCCTCGCAGGAGCCGATCCACCGCGCCCGGATCCGGATCGAGGAGTACGCCTGGGAGCGCATCGCGACCTCGGAGGGCAACTCCAGGTTCATCGGCGCCGACGAGGTCAAGCACTCCTTCGTCCGCAAGGGCCAGGAGACCCGCGTCACCCAGATCACCTACGACGGTGAGAACTGGGAGGTCATCTCGGGCCTCAAGGACCTCACGGTGATGAACTCGACCAACTCCGAGTTCTGGGGCTACGTCAAGGACAAGTACACGACGCTGAAGGAGGCGTACGACCGCATCCTGGCGACCGACGTCTCCGCCAAGTGGCGGTACAACTGGACCAGCGACGAGCAGCGCATGCCGAACTGGGAGAAGTCCTACGAGCAGGCGCGCAAGCACATGCTCCAGGCCTTCGCCGAGACGTACTCCCTCTCCCTCCAGCAGACCCTGTACCAGATGGGTTCGCGCATCATCAACAGCCGCAGCGAGATCGACGAGATCCGCTTCTCGCTGCCCAACAACCACCACTTCCTGGTGGACCTCGAACCGTTCGGCCTCAAGAACGACAACGAGGTCTACTTCGCGGCGGACCGTCCCTACGGTCTGATCGAGGCCACCGTGCTCCGGGACGGCGTCGAGCCGAAGATCCCGGTCGACATGACCAACCTCTGACGCGGCACTGAACCGGCCCCCGCCCGCCCGCAGTCGGGCGGGGCCCGGTCATCCCGGAGGAAACACCCATGGCACAGCCTGCAACGGGGCCGGCCGAAGCCCCGAAACCCTTTACCGGCACGGCAGTTCACCCGTGCGACGAGAAGCTTCCGCCCGCGCGGCTCGTTCCCGCCGCGCTCCAGCACATCGCCGCCATGTACGCGGGCGTCGTCACCCCTCCGCTGATCATCGGCCAGGCCGTCGGCCTGGACACCGCCGGGATGACCCGGCTCATCGCCGCGAGCCTCCTGATCGCCGGACTCGCCACCATCGTGCAGACGATCGGCCTCGGCGCGTTCGCCGGAAACCGGCTGCCGTTCGTCAACGCGGCCTCCTCCGCCGGTATCGCCCCGATGCTCGCCATCGCCGAGACCACCGCGCCCGGCCACCAACTCCCCGCGATCTACGGGGCGGTGCTCGTCGCCGGAGCCTTCTGCCTGACGGTCGGGCCGTTCTTCGGCAGACTGCTGCGCTTCTTCCCGCCGCTCGTCACGGGCGTGGTCATCACCCTCATCGGCGTCACCCTCATGCCCGTGCCGGTCGCCTGGGCGCAGGGCGGCGACGCCACCGCCGCCGACTTCGGCGCGATGAAGTACCTGGCGCTGGCCGCCTTCACCCTCGTCGTCATCCTGCTCATCCAGCGCTTCGGCCGCGGCTTCCTCAAGCAAGTCGCCCTGCTGGTCGGCATGTTCGTCGGCACGCTGGCCGCGATCCCGTTCGGACTCGCCGACTTCTCCGCGCTGAGGTCCGCACCGCTGGCCGCCCTGCCGACGCCTTTCGCCTTCGGGGCACCGGAGTTCCACCCCGCCGCGATCCTCTCCCTCTGCATCGTCATGCTCGTCCTGATGACGGAGTCCTCGGCCGGCATGCTGGCCCTGGGCGAGATCTGCGACCGCCGCACCGACGGCCGTACGATCACCCGGGGCCTGCGTACGGACGGCATCGCCACCCTCCTCGGCCCGGTCTTCGGCGGCTTCCCCACCAGCGCCTTCGCCCAGAACGTCGGCGTCGTCTCGCTGACCCGCGTACGCAGCCGGTACGTCGTCGCGGCGGCGGGCGGCGCGCTGCTGGTCCTCGGCGCCTTCCCGGTGCTCGGCGCGGTCGTCTCGCTCGTGCCCATGCCCGTCCTCGGCGGCGCCGGCATCGTCCTCTTCGGCTCCATCGCGGTCAGCGGCATCCGTACGCTCTCCGAGGCCGGACTCGACGACAGCTCCAACATCATCCTGGTCGCGGTGGCGCTCGGCGCGGGCATCATCCCGCTCGCCGCGCCCACCTTCTACGCCGGATTCCCGGCCTGGGCGCAGACCGTCCTCGGCTCCGGGATCAGCGCGGGAGCGCTGGTCGCGGTCGTGCTCAACCTGTTCTTCCACCATCTCGGCACCCACAGCCGCCCCGCTGTGGCACTCAAATCCTCCTAGGGTCCTGCCGTGCCCACATCGCCACAGAGAGAAGAAGGAAGCACCATGGCAGCTTCGGCAGACCCTCAGCGCACCGTCATCGAGAACTGTTCGATCGCCACCGTCGACGCCCACGACACGGAGTACGCCTCCGGGTACATCGTCGTGGCGGACAACCGCATCGAGTCCGTCGGCGCCGGTCAGGCACCGGAGGGCCTCACCGGCGTCGTCCGGCGCATCGACGCCACCGGGCACCTCGCGACGCCGGGCCTGGTCAACACCCACCACCACTTCTACCAGTGGATCACCCGGGGCCTGGCCACCGACCACAACCTCTTCAACTGGCTGGTCGCCCTCTACCCGACCTGGGCGCGCATCGACGAGCCGATGGCCCGCGCCGCCGCGCAGGGCTCGCTCGCCATGATGGCCCGCGGCGGCGTCACCACCGCCATGGACCACCACTACGTCTTCCCGAAGGGCTCCGGCGACCTGTCCGGCGCCATCATCGGGGCCGCCCGCGAGATGGGCGTACGATTCACCCTCGCCCGGGGCTCCATGGACCGCAGCGAGAAGGACGGCGGCCTGCCCCCGGACTTCGCCGTCGAGACCCTCGAAGGCGCGCTCGCCGCCACCGAGGCCACCGTCGACGCCCACCACGACGCCTCCTTCGACTCCATGACCCAGGTCGCCGTCGCCCCCTGCTCCCCGTTCTCGGTCTCCACCGAACTGATGCGCCAGGGCGCCGAGTTGGCCCGGAGGAAGAACGTACGGCTGCACACCCACGGCTCGGAGACCGTCGAGGAGGAGCAGTTCTGCAAGGAGCTGTTCGGCATGGGCCCGACCGACTACTTCGAGTCCACCGGCTGGCTCGGCGACGACGTGTGGATGGCGCACTGCGTCCACATGAACGACTCCGACATCGCCGCCTTCGCCCGTACGGGAACCGGCGTCGCCCACTGCCCCTCCTCCAACGCCCGCCTCGCCGCCGGGATCGCCCGGGTCCCCGACATGCTCGCCGCCGGTGTCCCCGTAGGCCTCGGCGTGGACGGCACCGCCTCCAACGAGTCCGGCGAACTCCACACCGAGCTGCGCAACGCACTCCTCATCAACCGCCTCGGCGCCCACCGCGAGGCCGCCCTCAACGCCCGCCAGGCCCTGCGCCTCGGGACCTTCGGCGGAGCCCAGGTCCTGGGCCGCGCCGACCACATCGGCTCCCTGGAGGCCGGCAAGCTCGCCGACCTCGTCCTGTGGAAGCTGGACACCCTGGCCCACTCCTCGATCGCCGACCCGGTGACCGCGCTCATCTTCGGCGCGGCCGCCCCGGTGACCCTCTCCCTCGTCGACGGCAAGCCGGTCGTCGAGGGCAACCACCTCACCACGGTGGACGAGGACGCCATCGCCCGCACCACCCGCGACGAGGCCCGCCGCCTCGCACAGATCGCCGCCGGGGCCTGACCCCGGAGGTGTCCCCGAACCGCCGGGCAGCACCGATCCCCGGCGGAACCCGAACCGCCGGTCGGTCACCGGCCCCCGGCAGAACCCCCAACCGCCGGGCGGTCACCGACACCCGGCGGTATCCCCGACCGGCCGGTCGAGGGGGACGGCCCGAGACCGGCCGCCGTGGACCCGAGCGGGGTCCGCGGCAGCCGGTCCGGCGGACGCACACCCGATGGTGGGCGCCGCCGGACCGGTGATGAACGCTGCCCGCACGTCCCCACCGTGCGCGCGCCCCTCCGCACCCCCCTCTGCACGACCTGCACCACCTGAGAGAGCCGCAAGCACCGCCGCACCACTTACGCATCACCTCCCTGACACCCGCGTCGCCGACGACGCGTAACCGACCGGAGGAACCGCCGTGGCCGCTGAGCCCAGGTTTCGCAAAGACGCAGATGCAGCCGCCCCCGACGTGACGGCCGACGCCGTCGCAGAAGCAGAAGCAGCAGGTGCCGACCGGAAACACCCGGTCGACGAGACCCTCCCCCCACTGAAGATGTTCACCAGCGGCCTCCAGCACGTGGCCGCCATGTACGCGGGCGTGGTGGCCCCGCCGCTCATCGTGGGGCCGGCCGTCGGCCTCACCGCCAAGGAGACCGCCTTCCTGATGGGGGCGAGCCTCTTCACCGCGGGCATCGCCACCCTGCTCCAGACCATCGGCTTCTGGAAGGTCGGCGCCCGGCTGCCCTTCGTCAACGGCGTCTCGTTCGCCGGTGTGGCCCCGATGATCGCGATCGGCAAGGACCGGGGGCACGAGGGCATAGCCGTGATCTTCGGCGCGATCATCGTCGCGAGCGTGCTCGGCTTCCTCCTCGCCCCGTACTTCTGCAAACTCGTGCGGTTCTTCCCCCCGGTCGTCACCGGCACCGTCATCACCCTGATAGGCGTCTCGCTCCTGCCGGTCGCCTTCAACTGGTCCCAGGGCGGCAACGCGGCGGCGGACGACTACGGTTCGATGACCAACATCACCATGGCCGCCGTGACCCTGGTGATCGTGCTGGCGCTGCGCAAACTGCTGCGCGGCTTCCTCCAGCAGATCGCGATCCTGCTCGGCCTGGTCATCGGCACTCTGATCGCCATCCCCGCCGGGATCACCGACTTCAGCGCCATCAAGAACGCCGACGTGGTCGGCTTCCCGACGCCGTTCGCCTTCGGCGGCCCGCAGTTCGAGATCGCCGCCATCATCTCCATGTGCATCGTGATGCTCGTCTGCATGACCGAGTCCACCGCCGACATGCTGGCCCTCGGCAAGATCGTCGGCCGCCCGGCCGACGAGAAGATCATCGAGGGCGGCCTGCGCGCCGACACCCTCGGCAGCGCCATCAGCCCGGTCTTCAACGGCTTCATGTGCAGCGCCTTCGCCCAGAACGTCGGCCTCGTCGCCATGACGAAGATCCGCAGCCGCTTCGTCGTCGCGGCGGGCGGCGGCATCCTCATCGTGCTCGGCCTGGTCCCCGTCGCCGCCTCCGTCATCGCCCTCGTACCGCTGCCGGTGCTCGGCGGCGCGGGCATCGTCCTCTTCGGTACGGTCGCGGCCAGCGGCATCCAGACCCTGGCCACCGCCGCGATGGAGAAGGGCGAGAACGCGCTGATCGTGGCGGCGGCCCTCGGTATCGGCCTGATCCCGATCGCGGCGCCGCAGTTCTACCACGCCTTCCCGGAGAGCCTGCTGGTCGTCCTCGACTCGGGCATCTCGACCGGCTGCGTGGTGGCCATCGTGCTGAACCTCGCCTTCAACCACTTCGGCCGCAAGCCGGACGCGGAGGACGAGGAGTCGCGCGACGGCGAACACGTGGTCCCGGCGGCCGCCGGGGTGGGCGTCCACTGACGTACCGGCTGCCCGCCGTCCGGTGAAGCCCCGTGCCCCGCACGGGGCTTCGGCCGTGTGCCGGCCTTGGCGAGGGCGGTCTCGGCTTCGGCCGTGTGCCGGCCTTGGCGACGGGTGGCCTCGGTTTCGGCCGTGTGCCCGCCTTCGCCGACGGTTGGCCCCGGTTTCGGCCGTGTGCCGGCCCTCGCCGACGGCTGGCTCCGTTTCGGTTGTGTGCCGACCGTGGACCCCGGCCTTCGATACGCGGCTTCGGCCGTACGTCAGCCCTCGTCGATGCGGTAGCTGTCCCCGTACACCTTCCACCGCAACGGCGTCTCCAGCCCGAGCTTCCCCTCCCGTACGAAGACCCGCTGGGCGCTCTCCACCCTGCTGGTGTCCGTGTGCGACGGCTCCCGGCCGATCGCGGCCACGCGGGCGTCGAGGAACGCGTTGAGATACGCCTTCTCGTCGCCGCCCCGCGCGGGTGTCCGGACCTCCGCCATCGCCTCTCGGCGCATCGTCCGGAACCCGACCGAGCCCTCCGTGTCACCCGAGCCGTGCATCACGTACGCGTCGTAGTAGATGAACTGCCCCAGCGCCCCCAGCCCGTCCTTCTCGGCCTGCTCCACCGCCGGTTCGAAGTAGGCGGCGTCCCGCTCCGCGTCCTGCGCCGCACGGAAGGCGGAGTCCTTCGCCGCCTCCGCCCACGCCCGCGTGAACGGTTCGCCGAGCCCGGCGTGCGAGTCGCTGCCCTCCACCGAGCGCAGGGCGGGCAGGAACCGCTCCAGCGGATTGCCGGGGCGCGCCTTCCCGTATCGTTCGACGACCTTCCGCAGGTCACCGGTGCCGGAGCAGAACCCGATGATGCCCGCCGTGTACCCCCGGCCGTCGCCGATGTCCTCGATGTACGGGTACTGCGCCTCCCAGTCCAGCGAGGAGTTCTCCGCGCTGGAGACCAGCTGCATGGCGATCCGCTTCTTCGCCGGGTCGGCCAGCCCCGCCTCCGTACCGCCCGCCTCGGAGGCGGATCCGGAGCAGCCGGTCAGGGCGGCGGCCGTGAGGAGGGTGGCGGCGAGGGGGAGGCGCAGGGCGCGGACGATGCGGTTCACCCGCCCAGCCTGCCAGGCCGGGGGTGGCGGCCGGGGCCGTGGAGCGGAGGGCCGCCCGGCGGCTGTAGCGTCAGGGGTATGGAAGATCAGTCAGTTGTGGATGTCGGCGATGTGCGCCTCGCGTACCGGACCTGGGGCGATCCGTTCGGCTCGCCCGTCGTGCTGCTGCACGGCCTGGGCGGTTCCGCCGCGGACTGGGAGGCGGCCGGCCCCCTGCTGGGCCAGGAGTGGCGGGTCTTCGCCCTGGACCTGCGCGGCCACGGCGAGAGCGACTGGCCCGACGAGTACGACCTGGAGCTGATGGCCGAGGACGTCGTCGGCTTCCTCGACGAGCTGGAGCTGAACCGGGTGGGCCTGGTCGGCCACGGCATGGGCGGGGTCGTCGCCCGGATCCTGGCCCACGAGCACTCGGACCGGGTGGAGCGGCTGGTCCTGGTGGAGACCCCGGCCCCGTTCCCCGGCGACCCGGGTCCGGCCGGGCGGCCCGAGGGCCCGGTGGACTACGACGAGAACGCGGTGCCCGCCGTACGCGACCAGCTCGCCGACCCCGGCCCGGACGCGGACGAGGGCCTCGGCGAGATCGTCGCCCCCACGATGATCATCACCGGCGGCCCGGAGAGCCGGATGCCGCAGGACCGCCAGGCCGACATGGCCTCCCTGATCCCGGACTGCCGGCTGATCACGGTCCCCGGCGGCCACCGCATGCACGAGACCCGGGCCGACCAGGTGGCCGCGCACATCACGGAGTTCTTCACCAGCTGAGGGGCCGGGGCCGCTGTGGGCGGCGGGGCCGAGGGCGTTGTCAGTGGTGGCTGCCATGATCGGCGCCATGGACTTCGACCACGCCCTGTTCCTCGCCGAACTGGACGCCCAGCCCTGGGCTGCCTACACCCACGCCTACGGCAGCGCCGAGGACGTCCCGGCCTGCCTGCGCGCCCTCACCGGGGACGACGACGCGGCGGCCGATGAGGCGCAGAGCGAGCTGTACGGCTCCATCCTGCACCAGGGCTCGGTGTACGAGGCGTCGGCGAAGGCGGTGCCGTTCCTGGCCCGGATCGCGGCGGCGGGCATCCGTACGCCGGATGTGCTTCTGCTGATCGGCGGGATGGCGGAGGGCGGGGCGGACCCGGGTGGGAGCGGGCCCGAGGAGAGCGACGAGGTGGCCTGCCGCCGGGCGGTCGTCGCTCAACTGCCGCTGCTCCTGGCCTCGGTGGTCCACGAGGACCGTGCTGTACGTCAGGCCGCGGCCTGGGCGCTGGGGGCGACGGGGACGGCCGGGGCCGGCCGCGCCGTACCGGTGCTCCGCGACCGGGCCGCCGTCGAGGGCGACCCGCTGGTCCGCGCCGAACTCCTCGCCGCCATGGCCCAGTTGGACCCCGAGGGCACCGCTCCGGCGGCGCTGGAGGCCATCGGCCCGGACAGCCCGCCGGAGCTGCGGATCGCGGCGCTGCTGGCCTGCGTGGACAGCGGGCTGCCCTGGACCCCGGCCCACCAGGAGGCGGTGCTGGCCCTGCTTCCCCTGGACCGCCTGGTCGCCGACCGGTTCGACCTCTCCCGCAGCGAGCCCTTGCACCACATCACCCTGACCCTGCTGGACCGGGACACGGAGGCGGACCGGGAGGCGGTGTTCGCGCTGCTGGATGCCGCGTTGCGCAGGGGCGAGCCCGAGGCCCGTACGGAGGCGGTGTGGGCGGCCGCGACGGCGTGCGAGCTCTCGCGGAGTGCGCCCGCGCGGCTGGCTCCCGCGCTGATATCGGTGGCCACGGGGGGCGGGGCGGCTGCGGGGGCGGACGACGTGCCCGGCGCCCTGTCGGCGCTGGCGAAGCTCGGGCCGTACGGGGCTCCCGCCGCCGAGGCGCTGGCGGCCCGCGCGGCGGGCGAGGGCGATGCGGCGGACCGGGCCCTCGAAGCGCTGGTCGCCGTCGACCCGGTACGGGCGGGGCCCCTACTCGCCCGGGGCCTGGAGAACCGGCCCCGGGCGTTCGGAGCGGCGTGCGGCGGGCCCGCCGGTTCCTTGCCGGTCGTGCCGTACGGTCCCGAGCTGCTGGCGGCGGTCCGGCGTCGGCTCTCCGCGCTGGAGCCCGGCGGCCCCGCCCCGTTCCGGTTGGCGGCGCTGCTCACGGCCTGGGGCCCGGACGCGGCCGCCGTCGTACCGGAGCTGCTCGCCGCCCTGTCGGCGTACCCCCGGCTGCTGCCCGGGGTGCTGGTCGCCGTCTGCCCGCCCGGGCGCCGCGCCGAGGTCGCGGACGCGCTGCGGACACAGGCGGGGACCGGCCCGGTGGAGGGCAGGACCGAGGCGGCCCGTGCCCTCCATGAACTGACCGGTGACCACGGCCCGTTGCTGCCCCTGCTCGCCGAGCGGCTGGCGGGGAGCGCCGGGGGCGGCGGGGGAGCCGATGGGAAGATACGCGAGGCGGCGACGGCCGCCGGGGCTGTCGGGCCCTCCGCCGTATCGCTCGTACCCGCACTGCGCGCCGCGCTCAACCCGCCCGGCGCCGGGCGGAACAACCCGCAGATGGACGACGACATCGCGGTCGCCGTCGCCCTGCACCGCATCACCGGCGACGCGACGGACGCGGTCCCGGTGCTGGCCGGGGTGCTCGGTGACGGCGAGGCGCTCTGGCGGCGCTGGACGCTGGTCCGCGCGGCACAGGCGGCGGCCGGCCTCGGCCCGGCGGCCCGGGGGCTCGTCCCCGTACTGGAGGCACTGCTCACCGACCCCGAACAGGTGCCGTCGGCCGTCCGCGCCCTGCACGCCATCGCCCCGGACGAGCTGGACACGGCCCATGTGACCGGTCTCCTGCTGGACGCGGCGGAAGCGGGCACCGCCCCCTCCGAGGCCGTGGACACCCTGGTGGCGCTCGGCGTGGACACGCTCTCCGAGGAGCACCGGGCGCGGCTCACGGAGCTGGGGGAGCGGGACCGGAGAGTGGTGAGGTCCGGGCTGGACGGCACGGTAGAGGCAGCCGACGAACGGCTGCGCGCCCGGGTGCGCGAGGCGGTCAGCCGGGGATGACCCTCCGGACCAGGTCGGGCGTCCACTCGACGTACTCGACCTCCGCCCCGTCCGCATGGCGGGCGTAGAGGAACCGCCCCGTCGGTCCGCCGGTCACCGGGGTGGTGACGGCGGCTCCGGCGGAGTCCAGCGTGGCCTGGAGGGCGTCGAGATCGTCGACGACGACGGTGGCCGAGGCGTGGGCGTACCGCGCGCGTTCCTCGGCCGGACCCGCGATGACCAGGAAGCTCCCGATGGCGGCGAGGGCGACCTCGTGGAACGCCAGCCGGAGGTGGGGCTGTTCGCCGGTGAGCTCCTCCAGCAGCGGCAACGCCTGGTCGAGGTCGTCGGTCCAGAGGCGTGCGTAGGTCTTGAGGATGGTCATGGCCGCGCTCCCGTGGTCTCGTCCGGTGACAGGGAGACCGTAGGCGCGTGGGGGGCCGACCTGGAAGAACGCACTTTTCGGTGAGAAAGGCACCGGAAGGGAACCCACCGGGGCCGGGCCCTCGCCTGCCGGGTCCGAGCCTGCACGGGCCGGGCCCGAGCCCTCGCCCGCCGGGTCCTGGCCGCCGCCCGCCGGGTTCGAGCCCACGCGCACCGGGTCTGAGCCCACGCTCACTGGGTCCGGGCCCGAGCCCGCGCGGGTCGGGTCCGAGCCTCCGCCCGCCGGGTCTGAGCCCGCACAGGCCGGGCCTGAGCCCACGCCCACCGGGCCCGAGTCCCCGCCCACCGGGCCAGGGCCCACACCCATCGGGTCCGAGCCCGCACGGGCCGCGCCCGTCAGCTCCCGTCCCGGGCTCAGCCCCCCAGCGGCCGGTCCCCGCTCAGCTCCCCGGCCGCCACCCCGGCCGCCACTCCGGCCGGCGGCCGCTGAGGCCGATCACCCGGTCCAGCAGCGGGGCCTCGTCCGGCACCGGGACCGGCGGGCCGAAGATGCCCCCGCGGTCCGGGTCATCGTCGACCGGGGCGAGCAGGGCCGCGCAGGAACGCAGCTCGGCCTCCCCGGCCTCGTACGGCTGGCCGGTGGCCCGGGCCAGGTCCCAGCCGTGGATGACCAGTTCGTCGAGGGCGACGAGCCCCGCCACCTCGCCGGGCAGCTCCACCCCGCCCGCCCGGGTCATGCCCGTCCAGGCGTCGGGCGAGCGCCAGGCCGCCGCCACCTCCTCCAGCCGCCTGGGCAGCACCTCGCGCCAGTCGTCGTCGAGGACGGGGAGGGCGGTGTCGGGGGAGACGGCCGTGCTCGGCCCGAGGTCCTTGCGGGCGGCGTCGCGGAAGGCGGTGGCCAGCCCGGTCAGATGGCCGAGCAGCTCCCGTACGGCATAGTCCGGGCAGGGGGTGGGGCCGTCCAGCCGGGCGTCGTCGATCGCACCGAGCAGGCCGGTGATCCGCCGGGCGGCCGGCTCCAGATCGAGGGCGGGAGCGGGGCCGGAGGCATGCGTGCTGTCGGAGTTCATACAGGGCAGACCGGCCCGCGGCCGAGAACTCATCGGTACGGACCGTCCACCCGGGGGAGGGTGCGCGCGGCGCACACCGCCACATAGCGGAAGGTTCCTCGCCGTCCTCTTGTCGGCAACCCCCGCGCCATGTCATACAGGTCTGGACCATTGCTGTCCGGATGGAAGGCACCACCGTGCAACGCCCCCACATATCTGCCGCGTTGGCCTGTTCCGCCCTGCTCCTCGCCCCCCTCCTCGTTGCCTGCGGCGGCAGCGCCGAGGCCGACACGCAACCCCCCAGCACCCCCGGCGGGGTGACCGCGCAGGCCAGCAGCTCCACCTCCGTGCACGTCATGTGGGAGGCCGCCACCGACAACAAGACCGTCGCCGGCTATGAGGTCTACCGGGGGAAGGCCAAGGTCAAGAGCGTCCCGGCGACCAAGACCATGATCGACGTCGACGGGCTGACGGCCTCGACGGACTACACCTTCACCGTCCGCTCCAAGGACACGGCCGGGAACCTCTCCGCCCCCAGCAAGGCCGTCCCCGTCACCACCCAGGCCACCCCGCCCAAGGACGACACGCCCCCCACCGTCCCCACGAAGCTGACGGGCACCGCCGACGGCAGCCGGGGCGCCACCCTCACCTGGGGCGCGGCCAAGGACGACGTCGGCGTCACCTCGTACGACATCTACCAGGAGGACTCCCGGATCCACAGCGTCCCGGCCTCCGAGACCACGGCGAAGCTCACGGGCCTGCGCCCCGGGACCGTCTACACCTTCACCGTCCGGGCCCGCGACGCCTCCGACAAGTCCTCCGCCGACAGCAACGCCCTCGACCTCACCACCGAGTCGGCCCCCGGCGCCCCCGCGAGCACCGCTCCCACCGGGCTGCGCACGGAGATCGGCAAGGAGGGGGCGGAGTTCACGGTCGATCTCTCCTGGGACCAGCCCGACACGGGCGGCGTGATCCCCGCCTACCAGCTCTATCTGAACGGCAAGCTGACCACCACCATCGTCTGGGGCGGTACGCCCCCGAAGGGCCGGGCCACCTACCGGCTGAACCTCGCCGACCCGCCCGGCACCCGCTACTCGGTGAAGCTCAGGGCCAAGCTCCCGGACGGCAAGTGGGGCGACTTCTCGGCCCAGCCCACGATCGTCCTGGCGGACTGACGCCTCCTGGTCCATCCGCCTCTCAGGCGTGCGGCCCCTCGCCCCTTGTGATCCATTGGTCCCGGAATGGGCCGGAGGGACCGAAGGGGCTGCACCATGGGACCGGGAGACGACCTGAGCACACGAGCGGAGGCGGAGGAGCGGCCCCCGGGCGGCAAGAAGTTCACCTTCCCCAGCGCCCTCACCATCCTGGCAATCGTCACGCTCGCCGTCTGGGCACTGGCCTTCCTCGTCCCGCCCGGCGCCTACGACCGCGACAAGGGCGGCGCGCCGGTCCAGGGCACGTACCACCGCGTCGACTCCGACCAGAGCTTCGTCGACCGGCTGAACGACCTCTTCCTCTCCCCGGTCAACGGCCTCTACGGAGTCCAGGACGCGGAGACGGGCGAGGTCGGCACGGACCTGGCCGGCGAGCTGTACGGCAGCGCGGGCGTCTTCCTCTTCGTCCTCGCCATCGGCGCGTTCATCACCGTGGTCTTCGCCACCGGCGCCCTGGACCGGGGCATCGGCCGCCTCGCCCACCGTCTGCGCGACCGGGGCGCACTGCTGATCGCGGGGGTGATGCTGGTCTTCGCGCTGCTCGGTACGGTCGAGGGCTTCGCGGAGGAGACGCTCGGCTTCTACGGCCTGATCATCCCGCTGATGCTGGCCCTCGGCTACGACCGGATGGTGGCCACCGGCACGATCATCCTCGGCGCGGGCATCGGGGTGCTCTGCTCCACGGTCAACCCCTTCGCCACCGGAGTGGCCTCCTCCGCCGCCGACATCTCGCTCGGCGACGGCATCGTGCTGCGCGCGATCATGTGGGTGGTCCTCACGGCTGTGACGATCACCTACGTCATCCGCTACGCGAACCGTGTCCGCGCGAACCCCGGCCGCTCGCTCTCCGGCTTCCTCCCCGGCGACCGCGACCACAACGCGGCGGAAGCGGCGGAACCCCCGCAGCTGACCCGGCTCCACCAGACCGTCCTCATCCTGGTGACCCTGGTCTTCGCCTTCATGATCTTCTCGGTCGTCCCCTGGTCCAGCGCCCTTACGGGCGACGCCGACGCGACCCCGTACGGCTTCGAACTCGGCTGGTCCTTCCCGCAGCTGGCCGCACTGTTCCTGGTCGCGGCGGTCCTCGTCGGCATCGTGGCCCGGTTCGGCGAACAGAGGCTCAGCGCCACGATCATCCAGGGCGCGGCCGACTTCATCTCACCCGCGCTCGTCATCGTGCTCGCCCGGGGCGTCACCGTCATCATGAACAACTCGCAGATCACGGACACCGTGCTGCACTCCATCGAGGGCGTGGTCTCGGGAACGTCGTCGGCGCTCTTCGCGGTCATCGTCTTCCTCGTCAACCTGCCCCTGGCCTTCCTCATCCCCTCCACCTCCGGCCACGCCACCCTCGCGATGCCGATCCTGGCGCCGCTCGCCGACTTCGCGGGCGTCTCCCGCGCGGTGGTCGTCACGTCCTGGCAGGCGGCGAGCGGCTGGATGAACCTCTGGGTCCCGACGACGGCGGTCACCATCGGCGGGGTCGCGCTGGCGAAGGTCGGCTACGACAGATACCTGCGGTTCGTCTGGCCGCTGCTGGCGATCCTGGCCGTGCTGATCTGCGGGTTCGTGGCGCTGGGGGCGGTGTGGACGTGAGGAGGCGGAACCCCCTCGTCGTCCGACCGCCGGAGCCCGGCCTCCTACACGTCGGTGAGCGTCTCCGAGCGGGAGAGGAGAGCCTCCGGTTCCGATGTGAGCTGTCCGCCCGAGACGAGTTCGCGGAGCCTGTCCCGAGTCTCAGCGTCCGTCGAATAGATCACCGTTCCGACCATTCCGCGGGTCAGCAGCACTTTGTACGTATTGCGAATCAGCAGGTCCACCTCCCCGTCCGGGACGGACCTCTTGAAAACGGGATCCTTCGACTGCCCTCGGTCCGTCTTCCACTGGCCCTCCCGCCAGACCAGATCGGGCCCGATGATGACGCCGCTCCAGTCGTACTCGAAGCCTTGGGCGGTGTACACGCAGCCGACCTGGCCGAAGCCGGCCGGGTCCGTGGCCCAGAGGGCGGAGGGCGGTGCGCCCGCGACACCGCGGTCACCGAACACGTTCCACGGCCGTTTCCAGTCGCCGATGACCACGTCGGCGGGCAGCGCCTCGCCGGGTGGCGTCTTCTTGGTCCACGGCCAGCAGTACCCCGCGGACATGCGCGCCCCGTAGCCGAGATCGCGCTTGCGGCTCAGGAAAGCCTCCATTTCGGCGGGGCTCTCGGCCACCATGAGCTGCATGCGGCCGTCGGGCCGCCATTCGGTGGGGCCGCCCGGCTTCAGGCCCAGGAGGCGCAGCACCCAGTTCAGGTAGGCGTCGCTGCCACCACAGCGGAACTGACTGTCCAGATGGATGACAGTGCACTCCAGCCCCTTGGCTGCGGCGGCTCGGCGGATCTGTTCCACGTCGCCCATCTCGCCCGGTCGCACTATCTGGTGCTCGTCCAGGAGGAACACCGGCACACGAGCGGCGTCGATCAGCTCATCGACCTGAGGCCGGTCACTGCGCTGCGCGGCGGGCGTGTAGCGGTTGGCGGACGTCTTCCGCATGCGATGGGCTTCATCGCAGATGATGACGTCGAGGGCGTTGCGCTCAGCGGTCATGAAGCTGTTGAAGTATTTGAAGAGCTCCTGGACCTCCTTCTTGCGCGCGCCCGCGACCTTCCGCATCGTCTTGGTGAACGACTGTGATCCCGTCGCGTGCAGCGCGGATCGGCCCTGCCGGTAGAGCTCGCCGAGCAGCGACAGCGCAATGACGCTCTTTCCCGTTCCGGGGCCCCCTTCGACCACGAGCACCTCCTTGCGGTCCGCCTGGGTGGCCCGCCTCACGGCCCCCATCACGGACTCGTAGGCGACACGTTGCTCGTCGAGGAGCACGAACTGCTCCCGATTGCGCACCTCTTCGGCTGCCACGGCCATGAGTTGCTTCGACGGCCCGATCTTTCCGGCCAGCAAAGCGTCTGCGGCCGCTGCGCCGTTGACAGGAGCGAGTCGTTCTTTGAGGAAGCGGATGAACTCCCCGCGAGTCTCCTCGCTGAAGATTCGGCCCCTCTCGCTCAGGCCCACCTCGGTCAGCCCCGCGATGCCGAACTGCGTAGCGTTGTGCAGATACGCCGCGCCGGAAACCCGGTCCGGGTGGTCTCCCAACGCTCCGTTGAACGCGACGAGGTAGTCGCAGTAGCCGCGAACCTGCTCGATCGGATTGAGGACCGGCCGGCTGTACGCGTCGATCCAGCACAGCGAGGGCTCACCCTCCTCCGGCGTCGCCTGGCTCCACTGCTTCAGTTCGATCACGACGTAGGACGGCTCTCCGGTTCTGGGATGAACCCCGGCCAGGACGGCGTCCGCCCGCTTGCTCGTCAGCGGCAGTCCGTACTCCAGCAGCACGGTGACCTCGTCGAGGCCTGCTTCCACCAGCACGTTCATCAGGGCCGGGATACTGCGCTCCCAGGAGCGGGCCTCGGCCCTGCTCGGCTGGTATCCGTGCTCCTGGACGAACCGCTCGGCGAGCCGAAGGAAGAGGCTGCCACCCAAGGCCTGAGCGGCGGCCGCGGAGACGGAATCACGAATCAAGGGAGACTCCCGGGCAGCACGATATGCGGTGTGCGGGTGGGGGCGTGTCCTGATGGGGAAGCCTGGCGGGCCGCGAAGTCGACAGGCAGAACACTATCTCTTTCGGCATGAGCGGTCCTTTCGGAAGTTGCGCGCGGGACTGGCGTCTTGTCCCGGAAAGCAGCGACGGAACTACTTGCGACGCAGAGAGAAGGTGAACAGCGCGCGCAGCACAACCGCGTACTGCTTGAGGATTTCGGGCCGATCGGCCGAACTGGTCTTGGCGAACGCCCATTTGGCGATGCGGCAGGCGGTGGCGCAGGCCGCGGCGAAGCAGGCCGTGAAGGAGATGGACGCCGCGATGGCGACGACGGATCCGACGGACCCGAGAGAGGAAAACAGCACGAAGACATCCTTGAGAGAGAGGGATGCCGGAATACCCCAGGGAGGAACGTTTCTCCTGATTCCGGTCACAGCGTGTGGGGCTGACTGTGGTTGGTCAGGTGAGCGTGGGGGTGCTGCATTCCCGGGCGTACGTCAAGGACGTGCCGGATGAGAGGTGGGGGAGAGCGAACGTCCGCATCGGGACGCGAGGGGCCAGGGCCCAAGGCGCAATCATGCGCATCCTTACGGTTGGAGGGCGTAGCCAACTTCGACAGCCCGGTGGGTTCCGTAAAACAGCCCGCTCATTATAGCGCACATGGTAAGGCTTTGGCCAGAGGGTGGGGTAGGAATATCTCCGCCCCCGGCGCTGTGCGGTGCCGGGGGCGGAGTGTGCGTATGGGTGACGAGGTCAGCGCAGCTGCTCGTACGCCGGCAGCGTCAGGAAGTCCGCGTAGTCCTGGTCCAGGGAGACCTGGAGCAGGAGGTCGTGGGCCTGCTGCCACTTGCCGGCGGTGAAGGCCTCGTCGCCGATCTCCTCGCGGATCGCGGCCAGTTCCTCGGCGGCGACCTTGCGGGCCAGGTCCGCGGTGGCGTGCTCGCCGTTCTCGAAGACCACGTCCGCGTTGATCCACTGCCAGATCTGGGAGCGGGAGATCTCGGCGGTGGCCGCGTCCTCCATCAGGTTGAAGATGGCGACCGCGCCCAGGCCGCGCAGCCAGGCCTCGATGTAGCGGATGCCGACCGCGACGGCGTTGCGCAGGCCCTCGTACGTGGGCTTGGCGTCGAGGGTGTCGATGGCGATCAGGTCGCCAGCCGCCACCGAGACGTCCTCGCGCAGCCGGTCCTTCTGGTTGGGCTTCTCGCCGAGGACCGCGTCGAAGGAGGCCAGGGCGATCGGGACCAGGTCGGGGTGGGCGACCCAGGAGCCGTCGAAGCCGTCGTTCGCCTCGCGGTCCTTGTCGGCCTTGACCTTCTCGAAGGCCACCTTGTTGACCTCGGCGTCGCGGCGCGAGGGGATGAAGGCCGCCATGCCGCCGATCGCGTGCGCGCCGCGCTTGTGGCAGGTGCGGACCAGGAGTTCGGTGTACGCCCGCATGAACGGGGCGGTCATCGTCACCGCGTTGCGGTCCGGCAGGACGAACTTGGCTCCGCCGTCACGGAAGTTCTTGACGATGGAGAAGAGGTAGTCCCAGCGGCCGGCGTTCAGCCCGGAGGCGTGGTCGCGCAGCTCGTAGAGGATCTCCTCCATCTCGTACGCGGCGGTGATCGTCTCGATCAGGACCGTCGCGCGGACCGTGCCCTGCGGGATGCCGACGTACTCCTGGGCGAAGACGAAGATGTCGTTCCAGAGGCGGGCCTCCAGGTGCGACTCCGTCTTGGGGAGGTAGAAGTACGGGCCCTTGCCGAGGTCGATCAGGCGCTGGGCGTTGTGGAAGAAGTAGAGGCCGAAGTCGACCAGCGCGCCGGGCACGGGGACGCCGTCCAACTGGAGGTGGCGCTCGTCCAGGTGCCAGCCGCGCGGGCGGGTGACCACGGTGGCGAGCTCGTCGGCGGGCTTCAGCGCGTACGACTTGCCGGACTTCGGGTCGGTGAAGTCGATCCGGCGCTCGTAGGCGTCGGTCAGGTTGAGCTGGCCGAGGATCACGTTCTCCCAGGTGGGAGCGGAGGCGTCCTCGAAGTCGGCGAGCCAGATGCGGGCGCCCGAGTTGAGCGCGTTGATCGTCATCTTGCGGTCGGTCGGACCGGTGATCTCCACCCGGCGGTCGTTCAGCGCGGCCGGGGCCGGGGCGACCTTCCAGGAGTCGTCCGCGCGGACCGCCGCCGTCTCGGGCAGGAAGTCCAGCGTGGAGGTACGGGCGATCTCGGCGCGGCGCTCGGTGCGCCGGGCGAGCAGCTCATTGCGGCGCGGCGTGAACTGCCGGTGCAGCTCGGCCACGAACGCGAGGGCCGCGTCGGTCAGGACCTCATCCTGCCGGGGCAGGGGCTCGGCATCGACGATGGCCAGCGTGGACGGCGCTGGTGCGGACATGAGCTGTCACTCCTTCAGCGGGCGGCGGCTTCGCATGGCCGCCGGGTCGCCTGAGACGGCACGGCGTGCCATGGGCTCCGAGATACGGCCGTGGGTGCCGTCTGAGGTTCAGAGGGCTTCTGACCAGTGGATAGTAGTTTCCTCATAGTGGAAGTTCAATGGTTTGTTGATGTCGAGATTCTCCGGGTCGACAGAAACGGGGTGCCGGCGGCGCAGCGTGCCAGGGCGGCCACGGAGGGTTGAGCGGCCACGCAAGGGTTGACCAGGGTCCGCCGACGTCACTCCAGATGGGTCAGGTCCTGTGCGGTGTCGATGTCGTACGCCTGCGCCACATCCGAACACTCCACCAGCGTGATCGCATCGCGGTGCTCCCGCAGATACGCCCGCGCCCCCTGGTCGCCCACCGCCCCCGCCGCGATCTCCGCCCACAGCTCCGCCCCGAACAGCACCGGATGGCCGCGCTCCCCGTCGTACGCGGCGGCCACCAGGCTCGTCCTCGACCGGTAGGCCACCCGCACCCGCGCCACCGCCTCCGCGCCGATCCCCGGCTGGTCCACCAGCAGGACGAGCGCCGCGTCCGCCCCCGTACCGCTCAGGGCCGCCAGCCCCAGCCGGAGCGAGGAGCCCATGCCCTCCTCCCACCCCGGGTTCACGGTCACCGCCGAACCGGTCAGGTCGGCCCGGGCCCGCACCTCCTCGGCCGCCGCGCCCAGCACCACATGGAGCGGGCCGCAGCCGCCGTTGCGCAGGGCGCGCAGGGCGTGCTCCACCAAGGGGCGGCCGCGGTGCTCCAACAGGGCCTTGGGGCGGCC
Source organism: Streptomyces sp. SID8374 (assembly GCF_009865135.1). Taxonomy (NCBI): domain Bacteria; kingdom Bacillati; phylum Actinomycetota; class Actinomycetes; order Kitasatosporales; family Streptomycetaceae; genus Streptomyces; species Streptomyces sp. SID8374. Next base: position 1,359,209 of record NZ_WWGH01000002.1, read on the forward strand.
GCCGAGCCGCCGGCCGCCGCCCGCGGCGAGGAGCACCCCCGCCACCTTGGGATTCTTCACGTGAGAAGCCATGAGCCCTGGATACCACCGAGCCGTTCGCACACGCGACACGCATGTCACTCTCAGGGGTCACCCTGATTTCTGTCCGTGGAGTGGCGCACACAGCCTGTCATGGCGTTAACTTGCGGGCGGACCCCGGTACTTGGCCACCGCCCGGGGGTCCGGGGGTCACACCGGCACGAGGCGTGCGAGGGGGAGTGCTGTGTTGCGAAGCGTGGGGCAGAAGCGGGTCACCGGCAGCGGCGAGGACCCGAGGGTGGCTGAGCTCCGTATAGCCGTCTCCCGGCTCCGCCGCGAACTGGCCTCGCTCTCCTACGAATTCTCCGACCGCCCCATCGCCGAGGAAGAGCTTGCGGCACTGGATGCCATGGCGGTCGGCGGGGCTGTGGAGATCCCCCGCATGCGAAGCTCGTTACTGCTGATCGCGGGGTCGGTCGGCTCGGTCAGCGCGCTCGCCGCCGCCCTGCGTGACGTACGCAACGCGGTGGACCTCTTCGGGGAGCCCCCGCGCGGGTGAGCCGGGGTGTTGCCCGGTTGACTCAGCGGCGGATCAGCCTGCGGGCCGTCGCCGCCGCGACCGCCGACGTACGGGAGTCCACGCCCAGCTTCGCGTAGATGTGCACCAGGTGGGACTTGACCGTCGCCTGGCTCAGGAACAGCTCCTTGCTGATCTGGAGGTTCGACAGGCCCTCCCCGACCAGTTGCAGCACCTCCAGCTCCCGCCGCGTCAGCGCCTCGGCGGGTGTGCGCATCCGGACCATCAGCCGGTGCGCCACCGAAGGGGCGAGCGCGGAGCGGCCGGCCGCCGCCGTGCGCACGGCGGCCGCCAGCTCCTGCGGTGGCGCGTCCTTCAGCAGGTAACCGCTCGCCCCCGCCTCGACCGCCGCCAGGATGTCCGCGTCGGAGTCGTACGTGGTGAGGATCAGGACCCGGGGGCCCTCGGGGACGGCGGTGATCGCCGCCGTGGCCTCCGAGCCGTGCATCCCCGGGCCCGGGCCGAACTGGAGGTCCATCAGGACGACGTCGAAGCCGCCCGCCGCCGCCAGCGCCACGGCCTCCTCGGCGGTGGCCGCCTCGCCCGCGACCCGGAAGTCGGGCTCGGTGTCCAGGACCGCGCGCAGCCCCGCCCGTACGACGGGGTGGTCGTCGGCGAGCAGCAGCCGGATGGCGTTCTCCTCGCTCATGCGGCGCGCTCCTGGGCCGGGGCCGCCACCGGCAGCGTGACCGCCAGCGCCGTGCCCTGGCCCGGCGCCGACTCCACGCTCAGCGTGCCGCCCAGCGTGGCCGCCCTCGACCGCATCGCGGGCAGCCCGAAACCGCCGTCGCCGCGCTCGTCCACCGGCGCCGCCGACGGGTCGAAGCCCCGGCCGTCGTCCACCACGTCCAGCGCCACGGAGGTGTCCATGAAGCTCAGCGTGATCTCCGCCCGGCCCGCCGCCGCGTGGCGCACCGTGTTGGCCAGCGCCGACTGGGCGGTCCGCAGCAGCGCCACCTCGTACGGCGTCGGCAGCTCCACCGGCGTACCACTGACCGCGAACCGTACGGTGAGGTCCGGCCCGGTCGTCCGGGCGCAGAGCCGCTCCAGCGCCGCCGCCAGCGAACCGTGCTCCAGGTCCGGCGGAGCCAGCGCCCGTACGAAGGAACGCGCCTCGGCCAGGTTGGCCTGGGCGGCCTCACGGGCTGCGCGGACGTGCGCGGTGGCCGGGGAGTCCGCGGGCAGTGTGCGCTCGGCCGCGCGCAGCAGGAGCTGGATGCTGGACAGGCCCTGGGCGAGGGTGTCGTGGATCTCCCGGGCGAGGCGTTCGCGCTCGGCGAGGGTGCCCGCCGTACGTTCCGCCTCGGCCAGCTCCGCCCGGGTGGCGACCAGCTCCACGATCAGCTCCCGGCGCCGCTCGCTCTCCCGGAACAGCGCGTCGTACCCGAGGACCGTGGCGATGGCGACGGCCGCACCGATCAGCGGGCCGATGAACGCGCCCGGGGCGATCTCCTGCCGGTGCACGACGAAGCTGGTGATCGCGGCCCCGGCGGTGACGACGACGGCGGGCACGCCCCAGCGGGTGGGGAGCAGGTGCAGCTGGAGGAAGTAGAGCGGGAAGGCCACCCACAGGGCGTCGGGGGAGAGGACGAGCAGCGCCAGCCAGAGGGCGCAGAGCACGGCCAGCCAGGTGGCGGCGGCCTTTGTGCGGGGGCGCACGGAGGCGGCGAGCGCCACCGTTTCTGCGCGCGCCCGCGCCTGGCCGTCCTGCGGCGCGGAGGTCGCGCGGGCCGCGGTTCCCGCGCGCGCCCGCGCATGGCCTGCTTGCTGTACGGAGGTGATGCCCGCCCCCGCTCCTGCGACCGTCGGCGTCCCCGCCAGCGCCCCCGCCCCGTACACCCCCGCCGTCACCAGCGTCAGCGCCACCACCGCCCCCGCGTGCGGCGCGCCCTCGCCCACCGCGCGGACCGCCACCAGCGCCAGCAGGCCCAGCAGCAGCGCGTGCAGGCAGAGCCGCAGGGCAGCGGTGACGTGGGTGTGCGAACGCGAATCCATGGTTCGTCCAGCGTAGCGGCGGGCCCCGCGGCGGCGGTCAATCGAAAGGTTGATCTGCCGACCGTCCCCCGCGCGATGTTTCCCCGCCCCCGGACCACCGACGATGGAGCCATGTTCGTCGCATGGAGAGACCTCCGGTTCGCCAAGGGCCGGTTCGCGCTCATGGGGTCGGTCGTGGTCCTGATCACGCTGCTCGTGGGCCTGCTGTCCGGCCTGACGGCCGGCCTGGCCCGGGAGAACGTCTCGGCCGTCACCGGTCTGGACGCCGACCACCTCGCGTTCGCCGCCCCGCGCGGGGACCAGTCGGTCTCCTTCACCGACTCGACCGTCCGCGAGGACGACTGGCGGGCCTGGGCCGACCGCCCCGGCGTCGAGGCCGCCCAGCCGCTGGGCATCCGGACTCTGAACGCCACCGCCCCCGGTGACCGTACGGCCGCGGTGTCGGCCTTCGGTGTCGAACCGGACGGGACGCTCGCACCCGAGGGCATCGCCTCCGGCCGCGTCGTGCTCTCCGAGAAGGCCGCCGAGGAGCTCGGCGCCGCCCCCGGCGACAAGATCGCGCTCGGCCGGGCGGAGCGCGAGGTCGCCGCCGTGGCGGGAGACGCCTCGTACAGCCATACGCCCGTCGTCTGGACCACCCTCGACGACTGGCAGCAGATCGGCCACGACGGCGCGGGCCCCGCCGAACAGGCGACCGTCATCGCCCTGACCACCACCGACGGGGTCGACCTGGCGGCCGGGGACGAGGCGGCGAAGACCCGCACGCTCTCCCTCGACGACTCCCTCTCCGCGATCGGCTCCTACCAGGCGGAGAACGGTTCGCTGCAACTCATGCGCGGCTTTCTCTTCGCCATCTCCGCCCTCGTCATCGGCGCCTTCTTCACCGTCTGGACCATCCAGCGCAGCGGCGACGTCGCCGTACTGAAGGCGCTCGGCGCCTCCACCCCGTACCTCCTGCGCGACGCCCTCGGGCAGGCCGTGGTGATGCTCGTCATCGGTACGGGGCTCGGGACCGCGCTCGCCGCCGGGGCCGGGGTGCTGATCGGCGGGGGGCCGGTGCCGTTCGTGCTGGACGCGGCGACGGTCCTGGTGCCTGCGGTGGTCATGATCGCGCTCGGCGCCCTCGGGGCCGCCCTCTCCATCCGGCGGATCACCGCCGTCGACCCCCTCACCGCACTCGGGAGTGCCCGATGACGCTCACCCTCACCGACGTGACCCTCACCTACCCGGACGGCGAGGGGCGGCTCACCGCCCTGGACCGGGTCTCGCTGGAGGTTCCGGCGGGCACGCTCACCGCCGTCGTCGGGCCGTCCGGTTCCGGCAAGTCCAGCCTGCTGGCCGCCGCCGCGACGCTGGTCACCCCGGACTCCGGGGACGTCGTCGTGGCCGGTACGCCGACGGGCCCGCTCACCCCGGCGGCGCGGGCGGCCCTGCGCCGGGAGCACATCGGGATCGTGTTCCAGCAGCCGAACCTGCTGCCCTCGCTGACGGCCGCCGAACAGCTCCAGGTGATGGCCCACCTCTCGGGCGGGTCGGCCAGGACCGCCCGCCGCCGGGCGCTGGAGCTGCTGGACGCGGTGGGTCTCGCCGACCGCGAGGACCGGCGGCCGCACCAGCTGTCGGGCGGTCAGCGCCAGCGGATCAACATCGCCCGCGCCCTGATGAACGAGCCCGATGTGCTCCTCGTCGACGAGCCGACCAGCGCACTCGACCACGAGCGCGGAGCCGCCGTACTGGACCTGCTGGTCACCCTGACCCGGGAGCGCGCCACCGCCACGGTGCTGGTCACCCACGACCTGGCGCACCTGGACCGGATGGACCGCACGGTGACGATGGACGACGGGCGGCTGACCGTACCGGCGCAGGTCTGAAGCCCCGGGGGTCAGTTCGTCCCGTTGCTCGCCAGCGCGTCCGACAGCTCTCCGGCGACCTGCTGGAGGATCGGCACGATCCGCTCGGTCGCGCTCTCCGTCACCCGGCCCGCCGGACCGGAGATGGAGATGGCGGCCGAGGTGGGGGAGTTGGGGACGGAGACCGCCAGGCAGCGGACCCCGATCTCCTGCTCGTTGTCGTCCACCGCGTACCCCGCCCGGCGCACCTGCTCCAGCGCGTCGAGGAAGCCCTCGGGCGTGGTGATCGTCTTCTCGGTCGCGGCAGGCATGCCGGTACGGGCGAGCAGCGCGCGGACCTCGTCGGCCGGGGTGTCGGCCAGAAGCGCCTTGCCCACCCCGGTGGAGTGCGGGAGGACCCGGCGGCCCACTTCGGTGAACATCCGCATGGAGTGCTTGGACGGCACCTGGGCGACGTACACGATCTCGTCGCCGTCCAGCAGCGCCATGTTCGCCGTCTCGCCGGTCTCCTCCACCAGCCGCTGGAGGTAGGGGCGGGCCCAGGTGCCGAGCAGCCGGGAGGCGGACTCGCCCAGGCGGATCAGGCGGGGGCCCAGCGCATAGCGGCGGTTGGGCTGCTGGCGTACGTAACCGCAGACGACGAGCGTGCGCATCAGCCGGTGGATGGTCGGCAGGGGCAGACCGCTGCTCGCGGACAGCTCGCTCAGCCCGACCTCGCCCCCGGCGTCGGCCATCCGCTCCAGCAGGTCGAAGGCGCGCTCGAGCGACTGCACCCCACCGCTGGCACCGGAGGGCTTGGAGTCGGCTGTGCTGGCGTGGGACGGCGGCACGTCAACGGTCCTTTCGAAGCGGAAGGCAAGGCAGCAGCCTACCGGGCGCTTCCCGATCGGCCCACAGCTGTCGGGTCGGCGTCCGTGCCGGTCAGGGGCTGTTTTGTCCGGGTGGCGACGGTGCGTGGACGGTCGGCGCGGCGGCTCGGCGCTGCCTCTTCTGGCCCATGCTACGTTCCGCACTCCGAAATCTGACTTTTACTTTGTGGAAATCTCCAGTCGGGTCGCCGGGCTGGCCCGTCGCCGCTCCCTGCCGGAAGGTGGGTCTTGACGAGGGCGATTCCCGAGTGAAGACTCCATCGAAGCTTCAACAGTTCGTTGAATTCCTGGAGTGAAGGAGCACAGGTGTCCGGTGTGGACGTGAACCTGGTACTGCGCTCGACGCGCGTCGTCACCCCCGACGGCACCCGCCCCGCGACGGTCGCCGTCGCGGGCGGCACCATCGACGCGGTCCTGCCGTACGACACCGAAGTGCCCGCGGGCGCCCGGCTGGAGGACTTCGGCGACGACGTCCTGCTCCCCGGGCTGGTCGACACCCACGTCCATGTGAACGACCCCGGCCGCACCGAGTGGGAGGGCTTCTGGACGGCCACCCGCGCCGCGGCGGCCGGCGGCATCACCACGCTCCTGGACATGCCGCTCAACTCCCTCCCGCCGACCACCACCGTCGGGAACCTGCGGATCAAGCAGCAGGTCGCCGCCCCCAAGGCGCACGTCGACACGGGCTTCTGGGGCGGGGCACTCCCCTCCAACGTGAAGGACCTGCGCCCGCTGTACGAGGCCGGGGTCTTCGGCTTCAAGTGCTTCCTGTCGCCCTCCGGGGTGGAGGAGTTCCCCGAGCTGGACCAGGAGCAGCTGGCCCGCTCCATGGCGGAGATCGCCGGATTCGGCGGACTGCTCATCGTCCACGCCGAGGACCCGCACCACCTCGCCGATGCCCCCCAGCGCCCCGGTCCCGCCTACGCCGACTTCCTCGCCTCCCGCCCGCGCGACGCCGAGAACACCGCGATCGAGGGGCTCATCGCCCACGCCAAGCGGCTCAACGCCCGGGTCCACGTTCTGCACCTCTCCTCCAGCGACGCGCTGCCGCTGATCGCCGCCGCAAAGCGGGAGGGCGTCCGTGTCACCGTCGAGTCCTGTCCGCACTTCCTCACCCTCACCGCCGAGGAGGTCCCGGACGGGGCCACCGAGTTCAAGTGCTGCCCGCCCATCCGCGAGGCGGCCAACCAGGACGCCCTGTGGGCCGGGCTCGCCGACGGCACGATCGACTGCATCGTCTCCGACCACTCGCCCTGCACCACCGACCTCAAGACCCCGGACTTCGCCTCCGCCTGGGGCGGCATCTCCTCCCTCCAGCTCGGCCTGCCCGCCATCTGGACCGAGGCCCGCAGGCGCGGCCACTCCCTGGACGACGTCGCCCGCTGGATGTCCGCCGCCCCCGCCTCCCTCGCCGGGCTGACCCGCAAGGGCGCCATCGAGGCCGGACGCGACGCCGACTTCGCGGTCCTCGCCCCCGAGGCGACCTTCACCGTCGACCCCGCCGAGCTGTTCCACCGCAACCAGGTCACCGCCTACGCCGGGAAGACGCTGCACGGCGTGGTCCGCTCCAGCTGGCTGCGCGGGGTGCGCATCGCGTCCGACGGCGTCCTGGCCGAGCCCACCGGCCGCCTCCTGGAACGAGACCACTGACCGCGTCCCTCGCCCGCCCTGGTACGCGACCACCGACCGCCCCCGAAAGGAACCCCCGACCATGACGGACGCCGCGATACCGCGCTTCACCGGCGACGCCAGCCCGTACGCGGGCGGCGACCCGTACGCCGACCACCGCACCGCCGACTTCCCCTTCACCCACCTCGTCGACCTGGCCGACCGGCGCCTGGGAGCCGGGGTCATCGCCGCCAACGACGAGTTCTTCGCCGAGCGCGAGAACCTGCTGAAGCCCGGGCCGGCCGTCTTCGACCCGGAGCACTTCGGCCACAAGGGCAAGATCATGGACGGCTGGGAGACCCGCCGCCGACGCGGGGTGAGCGCCGCCGAGCCGCACCCCACCCCCGACGACCACGACTGGGCCCTCGTCCGCCTCGGCGCCCCCGGTGTCATCCGGGGCATCGTCCTGGACACCGCCCACTTCCGGGGCAACTACCCGCAGGCCGTCTCCGTCGAGGCGGTCTCGCTGCCCGGTTCGCCGTCCCCCGACGACCTCCTCGCCCCCGATGTGAAGTGGACGACCCTCGTCCCGCGCACCCCGGTCGGCGGCCACGCGGCCAACGGCTTCGCCGTCGACGCCGAGCAGCGCTTCACCCATCTGCGGATCAACCAGCACCCGGACGGCGGGATCGCCCGGCTGCGCGTGTACGGAGAGGTCGCCCCGGACCCCGCCTGGCTCACGGCCCTCGGTACGTTCGACCTCGCCGCGCTGGAGAACGGCGGCCAGGTCGAGGACGCCTCCGACCGCTTCTACTCCCCGGCCACCAACACCATCCAGCCCGGCCGCTCCCGCAAGATGGACGACGGCTGGGAGACCCGCCGCCGGCGCGACCGGGGCAACGACTGGATCCGCTACCGCCTGGCCGCGCAGTCCGAGATCCGGGCCGTCGAGATCGACACCGCCTATCTCAAGGGCAACTCGGCAGGCTGGGCGAGCCTTTCGGTCCGGGACGGGGAGGACGGCGACTGGTCGGAGGTCCTGCCCCGGACCCGGCTCCAGCCCGACACCAACCACCGCTTCGTCCTGGACGGGCCGGTGCGCGCCACCCACGTACGGATCGACATCTTCCCGGACGGCGGGATCTCGCGGCTCCGGCTGTACGGGTCCCTCACCGACGAGGGCGCCGCAGGGCTGGCGGCCCGTCACCGGGAGCTGGGCGGCTGACCGCACGTGAACAGACCGGCGCCACCGCGATCGCAGGGGGATCGCGGTGGCGCGCGGACCGTCCCTCAGAACTCCTCGTGCGTGTCCGGGTCCCCGCCGAACCGCCGCTGCCGCCCCGACGCGATCGTGGTCAGCTCCTGGGCCGTCAGCTCGAACCCGAACAGGTCCAGGTTCTCCCGCTGCCGCCCCGGGTCCGCCGACTTCGGGATCGGCACCGCACCGACCTGCGTGTGCCAGCGGAGCACCACCTGACCCGGCGTCACCCCGTGATCCTCGGCGATGGCCACCGTCGAGGGGTCCTCCAGCACCTCACGGCCCCGGGCCAGCGGGCTCCAGGCCTCCGTGACGATGCCCTTCGCCGCGTGCACCGCCCGCAGCTCCTCCTGGGGGAGCAGCGGGTGCATCTCGATCTGGTTCACCGACGGCAGCACGCCCGTCTCCCGCTCCAGCCGCTCCAGATGGGCGGCGGTGAAGTTGGAGACCCCGATGGAGCGGACGAGACCGTCCTCGCGGAGCCTGATCATCGCCTTCCAGGTCTCGACGTACTTGTCGACGTGGGGGAGCGGCCAGTGGATCAGATACAGGTCCACGTACTCGACGCCCAGCCGGGCCCGCGACTCCTCGAACGAGGCCAGCGTCTGCTCGTACCCCTGATGCCTCCCCGGCACCTTCGTGGTCAGGCGGATCTCCTCGCGCGGGACACCGCTGCGGGCGATGCCCCGGCCGGTGCCGGTCTCGTTGCCGTAGTTGAGCGCCGTGTCGATGAGCCGGTAACCGAGCCCGAGGGCTCCCGCGACGGCCTCCTCCGCCTCCGCGTCGTCCAGCGGGTAGGTGCCGAGGCCCACCGCCGGGAGGGTGGTGGAGTCGTTGAGCGTATGAACCGGTACGTCGCCCATGGTCCGTGCTGTCCTTCCGGTAGCCCCCCGGATAGTCCCTCGTCACGTCCTGCCCCGTCCCGGCCAGCGTAGGCGCGCGGCCGGGACGGGGCAGCTCGGAGTCATCGCGGCGGCAGCGGGGCTCAGGCCGCGTGGCCGCCGTCCACGACGACCTCGGTGCCGGTGATGAAGCCCGCCTCCGCGCTCGCCAGGTACGCCACCAGGGACGCCACCTCGTCCGCCGTACCGAAGCGGCCCAGCGCCGTGGCCGTCCGCTGCCCCTCGGCGAACGGCCCGCCAGCCGGGTTGAGGTCGGTGTCCACCGGGCCCGGCTGGACCAGGTTCACCGTGATGCCGCGCGGCCCCAGCTCCCGGGCCAGCGGCTTGGTCAGCCCGGCGAGAGACGACTTGCTCATCCCGTAGAGCGTCGATCCGGGCCCGCCCGCGTACCGGCTCAGCGCGGTGCCGACCGAGATGATGCGCCCGCCGTCGGCCAGCCGGTCCGCAGCCGCCCGGCAGGCGAGGAAGACCGCCCGCACGTTCACCGCCAGGACCCGGTCGACCTCGCCGTCGGGCAGCTCCGCTATCGGGCCGAGGACGCCGATGCCCGCGTTGTTGACGAGGACGTCGAGTCGGCCGAGCGCGTCCGCCGCGCGGTGCACGGCCTCGGCGGCGGCCCCGGCGTCCGCCGCGTCGCAGCGCAGGGCGACCCCGCGCCTCCCCGCCCCCTCGATCTTCGCGACGACCGCGTGGGCCGCCTCCTCGTCGCGTACGTAGGTGATGGCGACGTCCGCCCCGTCCTCGGCGAGCCGCAGGGCGGTGGCCGCGCCGATGCCGCGACTGCCTCCGGTGACCAGGGCGGACCGGGGTGCGGAGGGGGTGATGGTGGTGGACATGGCGGATTCCTTGCCGTCGGGGAGCGCCGCCGATCCGGCGACAGGAACCAGCAAAGTCGCCGGGAGGACTGGACACCGGCGGCAATCGGACGGGCACCGCTTGCGAGCGGCGCGGCAGCCACCGCCTCCGGCCGAACTCCGTACACCGTCGGCAGCCACCCCTCGACCGAAGCCACTGCACCTCCGGCAGCCACTCTTCCCAGCCGAAGCCGCTACACCTCCGGCAGCCACCCCTCCCGGCCGAAGCCGCTACACCGCAGGCAGCCGCGCGCTCTCCGTCGCCGCCGACCGCAGCCGCCCCAGGATCGCCCGCGCCGCCTTTTCGTACCCGAGGCTGTTGTTCTGGAGCACCGACTCCGCGTTGGCCAGCTCCAGGAAGGCGATCACCTCGAAGGCCAGCTGCCGTACGTCGGTGTCCCCGGCCAGCTCGCCCGCCGCCCGCGCCTCCTCGATCGTCTGTTCCACGAAGGTGACCCAGCCGGTCTGAGCGGCGGCCAGCGCGTCGTGCACCTTGCCGCCCCGGGCGTCGAACTCGGCGGTGGCCGCGTAGAAGAAGCAGCCGCCCCGGAAGACCCGCTCCCGGGAGTAGGTGATCCACGCCTCGCACATCCGCCAGACCCGGCCGACCCCCGGCGGGACCGAGCGGGCCGGGCGCAGTACGTGGTCGACGTAGACCGCGACCGCGGCGCGCACGGTGGCGAGCTGTAGCTCCTCCTTCGACCCGAAGAGGGCGAACACCCCGCTCTTGCTGAGCTTCAGCTCGGTCGCCAGCCGCCCCAGGGAGAGGCCCTCCAGCCCTTCCACCGAGGCGATCTGCACCGCACGCCCCAGGATCAGCTGCCGCGTCTGGTTGCCCCGCTCGACCCGCCCGTCCAGCCGTACTGCCGCCATGTGACCACTCCGTACCTCAGAGTTATCGAGGCGTCATTCTAGGGACGGCCGGAGGCGCCGCCGGACCACCCGGTGCCCGGCCCGCCGGCCCGTTCACCGGCGCGTCCGCCCCTGACCACGGGCGATACCTGCCGACGATCCGGGCAGGATCCGACCGGTGAGACAGGTGTTCCTTTCCGCCGCGCCCGACGGGTAGCGTGATCGTTTCCGTGTGTGAGCCGGTGAGGTCTCCACCTTCTGTCCCGCTGTGGAGAACCCGGTGAGGTCTCCGCGGCCTGTCCCGCCGTGGAGAACCAGGAGCACCAGGTGTCCGCCGCCGTCGCGCCAGCGCCCGCCCTCGCACCACCCCGCAGAGCCTGGCTCACCGACCTTCCCGTCCTCGCGGTCGCCGTCGTCTGGGGCGCCAGCTACCTCGCCGCCAAGGGCATCACCACCACCCACACCGTCATCGCCGTCCTCGTCCTGCGCTTCGCGATCGTGCTGCCCGTGCTGGTGGCCACGGGGTGGCGCAAGCTGCGGGCGCTGAGCGGCGCGCAGTGGCGGGGGGCCGGGCTGCTGGGCCTGGTGCTGAGCGGGATCTTCCTGCTGGAGACGTACGGGGTGGTCCACACCTCGGCCACCAACGCGGGGCTGATCATCAGCCTCACCATGATCTTCACGCCGCTCGCCGAGGCGGCCGTCACCCGGGTCCGGCCCCCGGCGCCCTTCGTCGCGGCAGCCGGGCTCTCCGTCGCCGGGGTGATCCTCCTGACCCAGGGCGGCGGCTTCACCAGCCCCTCGGGCGGGGACCTGCTGATGCTGCTCGCCGCCCTCTCCCGTACCGTCCACGTCCTGGCCATGGCCCGGATCAAGGCGGTCCGGACGGCCGACTCGCTCTCCCTGACCACCGTCCAGCTCGGCAGCGCGGTCGCCGTCTTCGCCGTCCTCGCCGCGCTCCCGGGGACGGGCGCCTCACCGTGGAGCGCGGCGGCGGACTTCGGCCCCCGGGAGTGGGCGGGTCTGGTCTTCCTCTCGGTGTTCTGCACGCTGTTCGCGTTCTTCGTACAGATGTGGGCCGTACGCCGCACCTCGCCGTCCCGGGTCAGCCTGCTGCTCGGTACGGAACCGCTGTGGGCCGCCGCCGTCGGCATCAGCCTCGGCGGCGAACGGCTCGGCGTCCTCGGGGTGGCCGGGGCCGTCCTGGTCCTGGCGGGCACCGCGTGGGGGCGCCGCAGCGTGCAACGGGCGGCGGACTGAGGGGCCGCATCTACTTCTTGTCCTTCTTGCCGGCCGCGTCCTGCCTCTCGCCGACCGCGTCCGGCGCGATCATGATCGCGAAGCCCGTCACGATCAGCACGATGCTGACGAACAGCGCGCGGTCACCGAGGAAGTCGATGTGCTGGGCCAGCGTCCACAGCCGCAACCATCCCGTCCACTCGTAGACCAGACCTCCCACGCCTTGCAGCATGATGATGAACCCGACCGCCTCGATGAATTTCTTCATACGCCGAGCTTCGTGGCCGGCCCGCTCCCGCCGCGTCGGCCACAGGGCCCGGCCGCCGCGCCGAAAGTAGCCGGTCGCACGACTTTGGTCGCTCCCTCGTCCCGCAGACCCCGTCCCGAGCCCCCGGCTGCGTAACTTTGTCGCTATGACGCGCACCGAGCACCCCTGGCTGCTCCCCTCGGCGATGGCCGATGCCGAGCTGCCCGGCGACCGGCCCCGGGCGCGGCGGACCGTACGCGACTGGGTCGTCGACATCGCGGCGTTCCTCTGCGCGGCGTTCATCGGCATGCTCGCCGTCGCCGCGGTCGACGCCGACGACACCACGGCGGACATCGTGGTGTTCATCGACTCGGTGGCGGGCGCGGCCGCCTGCTGCGCGCTCTGGCTGCGCAGGCGCTGGCCCGTCGGGCTGGCCGTGGCCCTGACCGCCGTCGCCGTCGTGGAACCCGTCGCCGTCGGGGCGCTGCTGGTCGCCCTGTTCAGCCTGGCCGTGCACCGCCCCTTCAAGCCCGCGGCGATCGTCGGCGCGGCCGCGCTCGTCACGGTGCCCCTCCAGCCGTGGCTGCGCCCCGACCCCGAGACCGGCTTCCTCGCCTCGGTCGTCTTCGGGGCGCTGCTGATCCTGCTGGTGCTCAGCTGGGGCATGGGCGTACGCGCCCGGCGCCAGCTCGTCCTCACGCTCCGCGAACGGGCCCGCCGCGCCGAGGCCGAGGCGGAACTCCGCGCCGAACAGGCCCAGCGGCTGGCCCGGGAGGCCATCGCCCGCGAGATGCACGACGTCCTGGCCCACCGGCTCACCCTGCTCAGCGTCCACGCCGGGGCACTCGAATTCCGGCCCGACGCCCCCACCGCCGAGATCGCCCGGGCCGCCGGAGTCATCCGGGACAGCGCCCACGAGGCGCTCCAGGACCTACGGGAGATCATCGGCGTGCTGCGCGGCCCCGGGGACACCGGCGAGGGTGAGCGGCCCCAGCCCACCCTCGCCACCCTGGACGGGCTGGTCGACGAGTCCCGCGCGGCGGGCATGAAGGTGACCGTCCACCAGCGCGTCGCCGCCCCAAAGGACGCGCCCGCCGCCACCGGCCGCACGGTGTACCGCATCGCCCAGGAGTGCCTGACCAACGCCCGTAAACACGCACCCGGCACCGAGGTCACCGTCACCGTGACCGGCGGCCCCGGGGACGGCCTCACCATCGAGGTGACGAACCCGGCCCCCACCGAACCTTTCGAACGGGTCCCCGGCTCCGGCCAGGGCCTCATCGGCCTCACCGAACGCGCCACGCTCGCCGGGGGCGGCCTGGAGTACGGCCCCACGGCGGACGGCGGCTTCACGGTCCGGGCCCGGCTGCCGTGGCCTGCGGCGTGAGGCGCGCTCCGGCTGTGGTGGCCGATGGCGTGAGGCGCGCGTCGGCCACCGGTGCCAGCCGGATGAGGCGCGCCCCGGCTGCCGTGGCCGGCCGCATGAGGAACCCGCAGGGCGGCCCGCGTGCCGCCCACTCCCGTACGGCGACCGCCCCGCCGCCCTCCAGGCCCGGCTGGCTACGGTGGCCGTCATGAACACCCCGGCCTCCCCGACCCCTTCCGCCTCTCCCTCCCCGCCCGTCCGGCTGCTCATCGTCGACGACGACCCGCTCGTGCGGGCCGGGCTCGCCCTGATGCTCGGCGGGGCCGACGACATCGACATCGTGGGGGAGGGCGCGGACGGCAGCGAGGTCGCCGCCCTGGTCGAACGGCTGCGCCCCGACGTCGTCCTGATGGACATCCGGATGCCCGGCATGGACGGACTCACCGCGACCGAGGAGCTGCGCCGCCGCCCCGATGCGCCCGAAGTCGTCGTCCTCACCACCTTCCACGCCGACGAACAGGTGCTGCGGGCCATCCGCGCCGGGGCTGCGGGATTCGTCCTGAAAGACACCCCGCCCGCCCGGATCGTCGAATCGGTCCGACGGGTCGCCGCCGGGGACCCGGTGCTCTCACCCGCCGTCACCCGCCAGCTCATGGCCCGTGCGGCGGGAGGTGCGCAGGACGACCGCACCAGCCGGACCGAGCGGGCCCGCAGGCGGTTCGGGGAGCTGGCGGAGCGGGAGAGGGAGGTGGCGATCGCCGTCGGGCGCGGACACTCCAACGCCGAGATCGCGGGCGAGCTCTACCTCAGCGTCGCCACCGTCAAGACCCAGGTCTCGCGGATTCTCGCCAAACTCGACCTGAACAACCGTGTCCAGATCGCCCTGTTGGTCCACGATGCCGGGCTCCTCGACACGGACGGGGAGGAGGGCGGCGGCCTAGGGTGAGTGGTCCGGACCGGAAGAGGGGCTGACCACGATGGCTGTGCTCGATCTGCGGGATCTGCCGGATTTCACGGCGAACCCCTATCCGTACTACGCCAAGCTGCGCGCCGAGGGGCCGGTGCACGCGGTGCGCACCGAGCACATGGAGCGCGTCTGGCTGGTCGTCGGATACGAGGAGGCCCGCTGGGTCCTCGCCGACCAGCGGTTCGGCAAGGACTGGCGGACCACCGGGCGCTGGGCCGCCGAGGTGAACCCGATCAGCGACAACATGCTGGAGCTGGACGCCCCGCGCCACACCCGGCTGCGCAGGCTCGTCGTCCGCGAGTTCACCGCCCGCCGCATCGAGGCGCTGCGCCCCCGGGTCTCCGAGATCACCACCGAGCTCCTCGACGCGATGGTCCCGGCCGGTTCCGCCGATCTCGTCGACGCGCTGGCCTTCCCGCTCCCGATGACCGTCATCTGCGAACTGCTCGGCGTGCCCGACATCGACCGGGACACCTTCCGTACGCTGTCGAACGGCATCGTCACCCCCACCCCGGCCCAGCGGGAGGCCGACCCGGTCGGCGCGATGAGCGCCTACCTGGTCCAACTCATCGAGGACAAACGGAGTTCGCCGGGCGAGGACCTGCTGAGCGCGCTGATCAGAAGCCGCGACGAGGGCGGCGACGGGCTCTCCGCCGACGAACTGGTCGGCATGGCCTTCCTGTTGCTCGTCGCCGGACACGAGACCACCGTCAACCTGATCTCCAACGGTGTGCGCGCCCTCCTCGACCACCCGGACCAACTCGCCCTGCTGCGCGCCGATCCCGGGCTCCTCGACGGGGCGGTGGAGGAGATGCTGCGGTACGACGGCCCGGTGGAGACCGCCACCCTCCGCTTCACCCGCGAGGAGGTGATGATCGGCTCCACCGTGATCCCCGACGACGAGCCGGTGCTCGTGGCTCTCGCCTCGGGCGGCCGGGACCCGGAGCGGTTCGCGGACCCGGACGCCTTCGACATCCGCCGCGCACCCCAGGGGCATCTGGCTTTCGGCCACGGGGCGCACTACTGCCTGGGCGCCCCGCTCGCCCGCATGGAGGCGCGCATCGCGATCGGCGCGCTGCTGGAGCGCTGCCCGGACCTGGCCCGCGACCCGGCGGGCGGCGAGCCGGAGTGGCTGCCCGGCCTGCTGATGCGCGGGGTGCGGCGGCTGCCGGTGCGCTGGTGAGGCCGCTGTCCCGACGCGGCCTGCTTCGACATCACCAGGAGGCCCGGAGCCATGGGGCCGGTGGCCGTTGACCGGTAACGGGCTCTCGGTGGCCTGGTGAAGGGCCCCGGCCTCACCCGCCCGGGATCTCCTCCATCGCCACCGGGCGGCGTTCGCGGCGCGAGACCTCGCAGGCCTCGGCGATCCGCAGCGCGTGCAGGGCCTCGCGCCCGTCGCACGGGTTGGCCAGCTCACCCCGGGCGACCCGGAGGAAGGCGTCCAGCTCCGCCTCATACGCCGGGGCGAACCGCTCCAGGAACCCCGGCCACGGCTTCGGCGGAGCGCCCGGGCCCTCCGGTTCGGCCGAGGTCAGCGGCGTACGGTCGTCCACGCCGACGGCGATCTGGTCCAGCTCGCCGGCCAGCTCCATGCGGACGTCGTACCCGGCGCCGTTGCAACGGGTCGCGGTGGCGGTGGCCAGCGTGCCGTCGTCCAGGGTGAGCAGGGCGGCGGCCGTGTCCACGTCGCCCGCCTCGCGGAACATCGCGGGCCCGGCGTCCGACCCGGTGGCGTACACCTCGCCGACCTCGCGGCCCGTCACCCACCGCAGGATGTCGAAGTCGTGGACCAGGCAGTCCCGGTACAGCCCGCCGGAGAGCGGGAGGTAGTCGGCGGGCGGGGGAGCGGGGTCGGAGGTGACGGCCCGTACGGTGTGCAGCCGCCCGAGCCTCCCCTCCCGTACCGCCGCCCTCGCCTCGGCGTACCCGGCGTCGAAGCGGCGCATGAACCCCAGCTGGAGGATGCTGCCCGCCGCCTCGACCTCCGCGAGGGCACCGAGCGTGCCGGGCAGGTCCAGGGCGATCGGCTTCTCGCAGAACGCGGGCAGCCCGGCCCGGGCGGCGCGGGCGATGAGCGGGGCGTGGGCGGCGGTCGCCGAACAGATCACCAGCGCGTCGGGGAGGTCCCGGCCCTCGCCGGTGAACATCGCGTCCACCGGGACGGCCGAGGCCCCGGTGCGGGTGGCCGCCACGGCGGCGCGCTCCGGATCCGCGTCCGCCACCAGCAGGGAGTCCACGGCGGGATGACGGCTCAGCACCTCCGCATGGAAAGTGCCGATACGTCCCGTTCCGATGAGTCCGATGCGCATGGCCCCAAGGTGGCCTTCGCCCGGTCATCATGTCAAGCGTTTGTCCTGACAAATGAACCGGCACCCGCGGTGACCATGGCTTTGTCCGGACAATCGAACTAGGCTCGCCCCCGTGACCGCACAAGGAGCCGATCAGCCGCTGCCGCTGAGCGTGGACCGCACCAGCCCGGTGCCGCTCTACTTCCAGCTGGCGCAGCAACTGGAGGCCGCCGTCGAACAGGGCCGGCTGGCCCCCGGCACCCTGCTCGGCAACGAGATCGACCTCGCCCACCGCCTCGGCCTCTCCCGCCCCACCGTCCGCCAGGCCATCCAGTCGCTCGTCGACAAGGGGCTGATGGTGCGCCGCCGGGGCGTCGGCACCCAGGTCGTGCACAGCCAGGTCCGCCGCCCGCTGGAGCTCAGCTCGCTCTACGACGACCTGGAGGCGGCCGGCCAGCGCCCCGCGACCAAGGTCCTGCGCACCACCATGGAACCGGCCACCGCCGAGATCGCCGCCGCGCTGGGGGTCGCCGAGGGCACCGAGGTCCACCTGGTCGAGAGGCTGCGCTACGCCCATGACGAGCCGATGGCCCTCCTGCGCAACCACCTGCCCCCGGAGCTGCTCGCCCTCCCGGCGCAGGAGCTGGAGTCCACCGGGCTCTACCGGATGATGCGAGCCTCGGGCATCACGCTGCACAGCGCCCGCCAGTCCGTCGGCGCCCGCGCCGCCACGGCGGGGGAGGCCCGGGCCCTGGACGAGGAGCCGGGCGCGCCTCTGCTCACGATGGAGCGCACTACGTACGACGCGACGGGCCGCGCGGTGGAGTTCGGCTCCCACGTCTACCGCGCGTCGCGCTACGCGTTCGAGTTCCAACTCCTGATCCGCGCCTGAGCCCCCCCAGCCGGCCCGGGCGCCCACATGCAGCCTGTCCGGCGTTGCCCCGTCCTGTGCGGCCGCTCAATCCACCTGTTCGACGTCGATCCATCGTGCGCGGGTGCCCACATGCAGCCCGTCCGCGTTTGAGGACGGAACCCTTGCGTGGGTGGGCCCGCAGGCAGAGGATGCCTGAGGCACGGGCCCCTCATGGGCGACCGGTCCCCACACCGACGGTTCCGTCCTCAAACGCCGGACGGGCTGGGAAGGGGCACCCCGACCGGGCTGGGGGTGGCACCCCCGCCAGGCTGGGGGCGGCACCCCCAACAGTCTGGAAGGCGCCCCCCGGGCGGAAGCGCGCACGGCTCGGGGATACTGGGCAGCCGGCCCGGGGCCCCGTACACTCCCCGGCCCGGTCAAGCGCACAGCGAGCAGCAGCAGAAGGGCACGGGCGTCGTGGCAAGGGTTCGAACAGGGGTACGCGCACTGGGCGCCGTCCTGGCAGTGGCGCTGGCAGCCGCAGGATGCAGCAGCACCGGCGGCAAGCGGGCGGAAGAGCGCGCGGCCGAGGCCGCCGAGGGCCGGGCCGCGGTGAACACGCCCCGCTGGACCTTCGCCATGGTCACCCACTCGGGCGACGGCGACACCTTCTGGGACATCGTCCAGAAGGGCGCCGAACAGGCGGCCGTCAAGGACAACATCAACTTCCTCTACTCGCACGACGACGAGGCCAACCAGCAGGCCCAGCTCGTCCAGACCGCGATCGACAAGAAGGTCGACGGGCTGATCGTCTCGCTGGCCAAGCCCGACGCCATGAAGGCCGTGATCGCCAAGGCCGTCAAGGCGGGCATCCCGGTCGTCACGGTGAACTCCGGCTCCGCGGAGTCCAAGGAGTTCGGCGCCCTGACCCACATCGGCCAGGACGAGTCGATCGCCGGTGAGGCCGTCGGCGACGAGCTGAACAAGAGGGACCGCAAGAAGGTCCTCTGCGTCCTGCACGAGCAGGGAAACGTGGGCCACGAGCAGCGCTGCGCCGGGGCCAAGAAGACCTTCGACGGCACCATGCAGAACCTGTACGTCGACGGCACCAACATGCCCGACGTCACCGCGTCCATCGAGGCCAAGCTCCAGTCCGACAAGAGCATCGACGCGGTCGTCACCCTCGGCGCCCCCTTCGCCGACGCCGCCGTCCAGGCCAAGCAGACGGCGGGCAGCAAGGCCGAGATCGACACCTTCGACCTCAACGCCAAGGTCGCCACCGGCCTCCAGACCGACAAGCTCGGCTTCGCCGTCGACCAGCAGCCCTACCTCCAGGGGTACCAGGCCGTGGACCTGCTCTGGCTCTACCGCTACAACCGCAACGTGCTCGGCGGCGGCCTCCCCGTCCTCACCGGCCCGCAGATCATCACCAAGGACGACGCGGACGCCCTGGCCGACTACACCAAGCGGGGCACCCGATGAGCGGCTCCACCGCCGCGCCCGACCAACTCGACGAGCGGCTGGTCCGCACCTCGCCCCTGCGTAAGCTGCTCGGCCGCCCCGAGCTCGGCTCGGTCGTCGGCGCGGCAGCCGTCTTCCTCTTCTTCGCGATCGTCGCCGACAGCTTCCTCCGGGCCTCCAGCTTCGGGACCGTCCTGTACGCGGCCTCCGTCCTCGGCATCATGGCCGCCCCGGTCGCGCTGCTGATGATCGGCGGCGAGTTCGACCTCTCCGCCGGTGTCCTGGTGACCAGCTCCGCGCTGATCTCATCGATGTTCAGCTACCAGATGACGGCCAACGTCTGGGTCGGCGTCTTCGTGTCGCTGCTGGTCACGCTCGCCATCGGGGCGTTCAACGGGTTCATGTTGACCCGCACCAAACTGCCGAGCTTCATCATCACGCTCGGTACGTTCCTGATGCTCACCGGTCTGAACCTCGGCTTCACCAAGCTGATCAGCGGCACGGTCTCCACCAAGGCCATCGGGGACATGGAGGGCTTCGAGTCCGCCCGCGCCCTGTTCGCCTCGACGCTCACCCTCGGCGGCGTCGAGTTCAAGGTGACGATCCTGTGGTGGGTGGCGCTCGTCGCCCTCGCCACCTGGATCCTGCTCCGTACCCGCTTCGGCAACTGGATCTTCGCCGTCGGCGGCGAGGCCGACGCCGCCCGCGCGGTAGGCGTCCCCGTCATCCGTACCAAGATCGGGCTCTACCTGGGCGTCGCCTTCGCCGCCTGGATCTCCGGCCAGCACCTGCTCTTCAGCTACGACGTCGTCCAGTCCGGCGAGGGCGTCGGCAACGAGCTGACGTACATCATCGCGGCCGTCATCGGCGGCTGCCTGATCACCGGCGGCTACGGCTCCGCGATCGGCTCGGCGGTCGGTGCCTTCATCTTCGGCATGACCAGCAAGGGCATCGTGTACGCCGAGTGGAACCCGGACTGGTTCAAATTCTTCCTGGGAGCGATGCTGCTCCTGGCCACCCTGCTCAACGCGTGGGTGCGCAAGCGCGCGGAGGCGACAACATGACGGCCACGTCCGAGAAGAGCGCGGGCCCCCTGGTCGAGCTGGACGACGTATCGAAGTTCTACGGCAACATCAAGGCCCTGGAACATGTCTCGCTGGAGGTCCACGCGGGCGAGATCACCTGCGTCCTCGGCGACAACGGCGCCGGCAAGTCCACCCTCATCAAGATCATCGCCGGGCTGCACCGGCACGACGCGGGCCGCTTCCTGATCGACGGCGAGGAGACCACCCTCGCCAACCCGCGCGACGCCCTGGACCGCGGCATCGCCACCGTCTACCAGGACCTCGCCGTCGTCCCGCTGATGCCGGTCTGGCGGAACTTCTTCCTCGGCTCCGAACCGACCATCGGCGTGGGCCCCTTCAAGCGCCTCGACGTCCGCAGGATGCGCGAGACGACCCGTACGGAACTCCTCCGAATGGGCATCGACCTGCGCGACGTCGACCAGCCCATCGGCACCCTCTCCGGCGGCGAGCGCCAGTGCGTGGCGATCGCCCGCGCCGTCTACTTCGGCGCCAAGGTCCTCGTCCTCGACGAGCCGACCGCCGCGCTCGGCGTCAAGCAGTCCGGGGTCGTCCTCAAGTACGTCGCGGCCGCCCGCGACGCCGGGCTCGGCGTGGTCCTCATCACGCACAACCCGCACCACGCCCACCTCGTCGGCGACCGGTTCATCCTGCTCAAGCGCGGCGCGATGTCCGGCAGCCACACCAAGGACGACATCACGCTGGACGAACTCACCCGTCAGATGGCGGGCGGCAGCGAGCTGGAGGAGCTCAGCCACGAGCTGGAACGCACCCCCACCCCCACCCTCCCGGGCGGCCCCGCAGCGGCCGACGACGCCCCCTGACCGGAGACCCGCCCCGGCGCGGCCCGACCCCGGCCGACGGCCCCCGGGGCCCGGCAGTGGCAGAATCGGGCGCGGCGGGCGCCGTCCGCCGCCGGCCGCGACAGCGGCCCGGCCCCCCAGACCCCGCAGGGACGATGAGCACGTACCGCGACTTCGCACACCGCGGCTCCGCCCGCGCCACCGTCCTCAAGACCGTCGGCACCAAGGAGCGCCGCTCGCACCTCACCGCCCCCCGGGTCCCCACGGTCGGGATCGACATCGGCGGTACGAAGGTGATGGCGGGCGTCGTCGACGCCGACGGCAACATCCTGGAACAGCTGCGCACCGAGACCCCCGACAAGTCCAAGAGCCCCAAGGTCGTCGAGGACACGATCGTGGAGCTGGTCCTGGACCTCTCCGACCGACACGACGTCCACGCGGTGGGCATCGGCGCGGCGGGCTGGGTCGACGCCGACCGCTCCAAGGTCCTCTTCGCCCCGCACCTCGCCTGGCGCGACGAACCCCTCCGCGACGCCATCGCCTCCCGCCTGGTCGTCCCCGTCATGGTCGACAACGACGCCAACACGGCGGCCTGGGCGGAGTGGCGCTTCGGCGCCGGGCGCGGCGAGGACCACCTCGTCATGATCACGCTCGGTACGGGGATCGGCGGCGCGATCCTGGAGGACGGCCAGGTCAAGCGCGGCAAGTACGGCGTGGCCGGTGAGTTCGGCCATATGCAGGTCGTGCCCTCGGGCCACCGCTGCCCCTGCGGCAACCGGGGCTGCTGGGAGCAGTACAGCTCCGGCAACGCCCTGGTCCGCGAGGCCAAGGAGCTGGCCGCCGCCGACTCCCCGGTCGCGCACTATCTGCTGGACCGGGTGAAGGGCAACATCCCCGACATCACCGGCCCGCTCATCACCGAACTGGCCCGCGAGGGCGATGCCATGTGCATCGAACTCCTCCAGGACATCGGCCAGTGGCTCGGCGTCGGCATCGCCAACCTGGCCGCCGCACTCGACCCGTCCTGCTTCGTCATCGGAGGCGGGGTCAGCGCCGCCGACGACCTCCTGATCAACCCGGCCCGGGACGCCTTCAAGCGCCACCTCACCGGCCGCGGCTACCGCCCCGAGGCCAGGATCGCCAAGGCCCAGCTGGGCCCCGAGGCCGGTATGGTCGGCGCCGCGGACCTCGCCCGGCTGGTCGCCCGCCGCTTCCGCCGGGCCAACCGGCGCCGCGTCGAACGGTACGAGCGGTACGCGCAGATCTACGACCAGGCGGCGAGCACCATCCGCAACACCCGTTCGACCCGCACGGTCGACTGAACCGCGGCCGCCCGCCCGGCGTCCCAGTCTCCGTACCCCGCTCCGCAGCACGAGGGACCACCTGATCATGATCGCAGCCGACCACCCCGTGGTGCCGCCCCAGTCCGAGTCGCCGGGCGACGGCGGGGGCAAGCCGCCCGAGAGCCCCCGGCGGGTCTTCCGGCGGCGGTTCATCACGGCGACGATCATCGTGCTGCTGATCGGCATCCCGGCGGGCTACCTCCTGGTCTCCGCCGGCCAGAGCCGCCGCTCGGGCAAGGACAAGGAGGCCGAGGCGGCCGCCCAGGGCCTCCGTGAGGGCTGGCCCTCCAAGATGCAGCGCCGGATCTTCGAGATCCCGATCCCCGGCAACGCCGTAGGCGTCCAGTACTACGAGACGAACAACTGGAAAGCCAGCCGGATGTACACCAAGTTCCGGACGACCTCCGCCGGACTCGACCGCTTCCTGACCGGCATCGGCACCGGCCGCGCCGCCCTGGAGCCCGGGAAGGTCAACATCAGCGCCCGGGACATCAACGTCACCGGCTGGTACTTCGGGGCGAGCGAGAACTGGGCGAGCACCACGCACACCAACAAGAAGCCGCGCCCCACCCAGACCATCACGGTCAATATGACCGACCCGGCCAGCCCTGTCGTCTATGTCGTATCCGCGGCGACCCCCTGACCGGCACCTGGAGGGGCGCTCACTAACCTGGAGCGAGTGAGCGAAGTGAGCGAGACGACCCCACAGCCCGCGCAGGCCCCCCACCCGGGCGGCCCCGCCCCGCACCCCGGCCCGCCCGTCCCGGCGGCCCCGTCCCCGCAGCCGGGCACGGGAACGGTGCCGGGCGCGACAACGGCTCCCGGGTACGGCGCCTCGCAGCCCGGCCCCGGGCGCGCACCCGCCTACGGAGCGCCGCAGCCCACAGCGCCCGGCTTCCCGCAGCCGCCGGGTTCCGATTTCCCGCAGCCGTCGGGGCCGGGGTCCCCGCAGCAGGCGGGCCCTGGTTTCCCGCAGCCGACGGGCCCCGGCTTCCCACCGCCGTCCGGGCCTGGGGCCTCGCAGCCGACGGGGCCCGGGGCCCCGCAGCCGCCGACGCCGCCGCAAGCCACCCCCGTACAGGCGCCGCAGGCCACCCCCGTACAACAGACTGCCCCCACTCCACACACCCCCGGCCCCACCCTCACCCCACAGGCCCCACAGGCCCCACAACCGGCCGCCGACGCTCCCGGCACGCTCCAGTACCGCTTCGACGGGCCCGAGGACGCTCCCGTCCTGGTGATCGGGCCCTCCCTCGGGACGACCTGGCACATGTGGGACCGCCAGATACCCGAGCTGTCCCAGCACTGGCGGGTCTTCCGCTACGACCTGCCGGGCCACGGCGGCGCCCCCGCCCACGCGGCCTCCTCCGTCGCGGAGCTGGGGGACCGGCTGCTCGCGACGCTGGACGGGCTCGGGGTCCAGCGGTTCGGTTACGCGGGCTGTTCGATCGGCGGGGCGGTCGGGGCGGACCTGGCCCTGCGCCACCCGCACCGGGTGGCCTCGCTGGCGCTGGTCGCCTCCTCGCCCCGGTTCGGCACGGCCGACGAGTTCCGGCAGCGCGGGGTGATCGTCCGCACCAACGGCCTGGAGCCGATGGCCCGTACCGCGCCGGAACGCTGGTTCACCCCCGGCTTCGCCGCCGCGCAGCCCGCCATCGTGGAGTGGGCCGTACAGATGGTCCGCACCACCGACCCCGGCTGCTACATCGCGGCCTGCGAGGCGCTGGCGGCGTTCGACATCCGCGACCACCTGGGCCGGATCGGCGTCCCGACGCTGGTCCTGGTCGGCGCGGAGGACCAGGTCACCGGACCCGCCGAGGCGCGCACGCTGGTCGCCGGGATACCGGACGCCCGCCTCGCCCTCGTTCCCGGCGCCTCCCACCTGGCCCCGGTGGAGCAGCCGGCGGCCGTCTGCGACCTGCTCCTGACGCACTTCTCCACCGCCTGGCAGGACGCTCCCACCGCACGCCCCGTACCGCCGCTCGTCCCCGGGCCGGCCACACCCGCCACCCCGTTCTCGCCGCTCGCCGAGATCGCGGCGGCGCCCGTCGCGCCCGAGGCCGCCGGGGCGGAGCGGGACGACCGGTACGAGCGGGGCACGAAGGTACGGCGCGAGGTGCTGGGGGATGCCCACGTCGACGCGGTGAACGCCTCGGCCGACCCCTTCACCGAGGATTTCCAGGAGCTGGTCACCCGGTACGCCTGGGGCGAGGTCTGGAGCCGGGACGGACTCGACCGCCGTACCCGCAGCTGCATCACACTCACCGCGCTCGTCGCCTCCGGCCACCTGGAGGGCCTGGCCGCGCACACCCGTGCCGCCCTGCGCAACGGTCTGACGCCCGCCGAGATCAAGGAGGTTCTGCTCCAGACCGCCGTCTACTGCGGCATCCCGGCGGCAGGTGCGGCCTTCACGATCGCGCAGTCCGTCATCCAGGAGGAAACGACCCCGCCCGCGTAGCAGGATGGAGCCATGAACGCATCGCCTCAGGCACTCACACTGACCAAGAAGACCCACTCCTGCGTGCGGATCGGGAAGGAGGGGCGCGTCCTGGTCATCGACCCGGGCGGCTTCTCGGAGGACGACGCGGCGCTCGGCGCCGACGCCATCCTGGTCACGCACGAACACCCGGACCACTTCAACGAGGCCAGGCTGCGGGCGGGCCTGGAGGCGAACCCGGCAGCCGAGATCTGGACCCTGCGCAGCGTCGCCGACCAGCTCTCGGCCGCCTTCCCGGGCCGGGTCCACACCGTGGGCGACGGCGACGCGTTCTCGGCGGCCGGGTTCGACGTCACCGTGCACGGGGAGCTGCACGCGGTGATCCACCCGGACATCCCCCGGATCACCAACGTCGGCTTCATGGTGGACGGTTCGGTCTTCCACCCCGGCGACGCGCTCACCGTCCCCGAGCGCCCCGTGGACACCCTGCTGCTGCCGGTGATGGCCCCCTGGAGCAAGATCTCCGAGGTCATCGACTACGTACGCGAGGTCAAGCCGCGCCGGGCGATCGATGTCCACGACGCCCTGCTGACGGACCTCGCGCGCCCCGTCTACGACAACCAGATCGGCGCACTCGGCGGCGCGGACCACGACCGGCTGGCGCCGGGAGGCGTCACGGAGCTCTGAGGCGCGGCGGGCGTTCGGCGACTGTCAGTGGGAGCCGCTAGGTTGGTGGCCATGCGCATCGCCACCTGGAACGTCAATTCGATCACCGCCCGGCTGCCGAGGCTGCTGGCCTGGCTGGAGAGCAGCGGCACCGACGTGCTGTGCATCCAGGAGACCAAGTGCACGGCCGAGCAGTTCCCCGCCGAAGCCCTGCGCGAGCTGGGGTACGAGTCCGCGGTCAACGCCACGGGCCGGTGGAACGGGGTCGCGCTGCTCTCCCGGGTCGGCCTCACCGATGTCGTCTCCGGGCTGCCGGGCGGCCCGGATTACGACGGTGTCCAGGAGCCCCGCGCGATCTCCGCGACCTGCGGCCCGCTGCGCCTCTGGTCGGTCTACGTGCCCAACGGCCGTGAGGTGGAGCACGAGCACTACACCTACAAGCTGGCCTGGCTGGAGGCCCTGCGGAAGGCCGTGGCGGCGGACGCGGCGGGGTCGCTGCCCTTCGCGGTCCTCGGCGACTTCAACGTGGCCCCGACCGACGAGGACGTCTGGGACCCGGCGCTCTTCGCGGGCGCCACGCACGTCACGCCCGCCGAGCGCGCGGCTCTCTCCGCCCTGGAGGGGGAGGGGCTGGGCGAGGTGCTGCCCCGCCCCCTCAAGTACGACCGCGCGTACACCTTCTGGGACTACCGGGAGCTGCGCTTCCCCAAGAACAAGGGCATGAGGATTGACCTGACCTTCGGCAACCCGGCCTTCACCGCCGCGGTCAAGGACAGCTATGTGGACCGCGAGGAGCGCAAGGGCAAGGGCGCGTCCGACCACGCACCGGTCGTGGTGGACCTCGACCTCTGACGGAGCGGCCTCAGGCGCAACCCACGGTTGACACCCCTCGGGTGTCAACCTAAGGTTGACGCATGACGCAGCCACTGCCCGCGACACCGTCCGTGCGCCTCGACGACCTGATCGAGGCCATCAAGAAGTCCAACCCCGACGCACTGGAGCAGCTCTCCGGCGCGGTCATCGCCGCCGACCACCTCGGCGATGTGGCCGACCACCTCATCGGCCACTTCGTCGACCAGGCGCGCCGCTCGGGCGCCTCCTGGACCGACATCGGCCGCAGCATGGGGGTCACCCGCCAGGCCGCCCAGAAGCGCTTCGTCACCAAGAAGGGCGAGGAGGCCTCCGACCTGGACCCGAGCCAGGGCTTCGGCCGCTTCACCCAGCGCGCCCGGAACGTCGTCATGGCGTCCCACAACGAGGCCAAGACCGCCGGCCACACCGAAATCGTCCCGGCTCACCTGGCGCTCGGCCTCCTCGCCGAGCCGGAGGGCATCGCGGCCCGCGTCATCACGGGCCAGGGCGTCACATCGGCCGCCCTGCGCACGGCGGCGGAGGCAGCCTTGCCGGCCCCCGCCGACGAGGTCCCCGAGCTGATCCCGTACGACGCGGACTCCCGCAAGGTCCTGGAGCTGACGTTCCGCGAGGCGCTGCGGCTCGGCCACAACTACGTGGGCACGGAGCACATCCTGCTGGCGCTGCTGGAGTTCGAGGACGGCGCGGGCCTGCTGAACGGCCTGGGCCTCACCAAGGAGGCCACCTCGGCGGCGGTCGAGTCGGCGGTGACGGAAGCGGCGGCCGCACTCTGGCAGCAGAACTCCTGACACCCGCTCCGGGGTTCAGTGAACCGGGGGAGGGCGGCGGGCTCGAAGCGCCACGGGCCCGCCGCCCGGCCGTCGGTCTCCGCCGCCCCGGGGCTCAGTGAACCGAGAACCCGCCGTCCACGAAGAGCGCCTGCCCGGTGACGTACGCGGAGGAGGGCCCGGCCAGGAACACCGCGGCCCCCGCGAAGTCCTCCGCCAGCCCGTTGCGCCCGACGAGGGTGCGGGCGGCGAGCGAGGCGACCTTCTCCGGGTCGGAGGCGAGCCGTTCGTTGAGCGGGGTCAGCACGAACCCCGGGACCAGGGTGTTCACGGTGACGCCGTACGGGGACCACGCCTCGGCCTGCGACCGGGCCAGCGACTCGAGCCCGCCCTTGGACACCCCGTACGCACCGCTGTTCACAAAGGCGCGGTGGGCCTGCTGCGAGGTGACATGGATGATCCGCCCGTACCCGCGCTCGGCCATCCCCGGCCCGAAGCGCTGCCCCAGCAGAAAGGGCGCCTTGAGGTTCAGGGCCATGGTGGTGTCCCAGACGTCCTCACCGAGCTCGTCGAGATGCGGCCGCAGGTTGATCCCGGCGCAGTTGACGAGGATGTCCGGCTCCCCGAAGGCGGCAACAACCCCGTCCCCTGCCGCCCGCACCCCTTCGGCGCTCCCCAGATCGGCACTCACCCAGGCGGCCCGGCACCCCTCGCCGGCCAACTCGTCCACGGTCGCCTTGAGTTCGACCTCCCGCCGGGCCACCACAACCACGCTCGCCCCGGCCCGCGCCAGCGCCCCGGTGATGGCCCGCCCGATCCCGGAACTGCCCCCGGTCACGACGGCGACCTTGCCGGCCAGCGAGAACAGGTCGGACACATATGTCTGCGCACTCATGTCCGTAGCCTAAGCGCTCGTGTTTCCACGGCTGGGCGAGCGGCAGCACCGCCCCCAAGGCCCGCGCCCTCACCCCCTTCCCCCAGGGGTCCGCGCGCCCTGTGGTGCGGAACCTGGCGAGGATGGGACCCTAGTGGTATGAACATCCCTTTCTTGGACAACTGGCGTAAGCGTCAGGGTGGTACGCAGGGGCAGGCGCTCGCCGCCGCCGTCGAGGCTGATCCCGACGGTGTGGCCGAGCTGCTCGCCGAATGCGAACTGCTGCGTGCCCGGGCGGGGCAGCAAGGACTTGAACTCGACGACACCCCGGCCTCGTTGGCCGCCCTCGACCAGCTGCCGCCCCGCTGGCGCGACGACCCCGAGGAGCTGCCCTGGCTGGGCAATGACGCGGGCCTCTACCTCGGCACCGTCATCGTGCGCACCGTCCCGGGGTCCGCATGGGACATCTGGCCGAGCGGGCAGCCCGTGGTGCGGCTGGAGTCCGGGCGGGAGATCGACGTGGTCGCCGCCGGGCTGGACTGGGCGATGGCGGGCAGCCCCGAGCTCTCGCAGGTGTACGCGGAGTCGGCCGAGAACTGATCTCGAATGGCGATAAACAGCCTTATGTGCCATTCGCGCGTGTCGGGTGCGAAGTCCCTTTTCGGGATGGATAGTTTGCGCTGACCTCGACACAGCGACAAGTGGGTAGGGCAGCGCATGGCCGTCGATCCGTTGATCGAACTGAGGGACGTCAACAAACACTTCGGAGAGTTGCACGTACTTCAGGACATCAATCTCACCGTCGGCCGCGGGGAGGTGGTGGTGGTCATCGGCCCCTCCGGCTCCGGGAAATCCACCCTCTGCCGGGCGGTCAACCGGCTGGAGACGATCGAGTCCGGCTCCATCCTGATCGACGGCAAGCCCCTCCCCGCGGAGGGCAAGGGTCTCGCCCAGCTCCGCGCCGAAGTGGGCATGGTCTTCCAGTCGTTCAACCTCTTCGCCCACAAGACCGTCCTGGCCAACGTGTCACTGGCCCAGCTCAAGGTCCGCAAGCGCAAGAAGGAGGAGGCCGACCGGCGCTCCCGGGAGCTGCTGGACCGGGTCGGCCTCGCCTCCCAGGCCGACAAGTTCCCCGCCCAGCTCTCCGGCGGCCAGCAGCAGCGCGTGGCGATCGCCCGCGCCCTGGCCATGGACCCCAAGGCGCTCCTCTTCGACGAGCCCACCTCCGCCCTCGACCCGGAGATGATCAACGAGGTGCTGGAGGTCATGCAGCAGCTCGCCCGGGACGGCATGACCATGGTCGTGGTCACCCATGAGATGGGCTTCGCCCGGTCCGCCGCCAACCGCGTCGTCTTCATGTCCGACGGCCGCGTGGTCGAGGACCGCACCCCGGAGGACTTCTTCACCGCCCCGGAGAGCGACCGCGCCAAGGACTTCCTGTCCAAGATCCTCAAGCACTGACGGGGGGCTTTCCGTGTCGCGTACCAGCAGTTTGCGTACCAAGAGTGACCGTCACCGTCACCGCCGCAGCGCCGCCCTCGCCCTCTGCCTCCTACTCACCGTCCTCGCCGCCGCCTGCGGCAAGGAGGGCAGCCCGCCGGTCAAGGGACCGGCGCCCGAGGCGCTGCCCGTCTACCAGGTGGACCAGGGCTTCGAACTGCCCGCGTCGCCCACCTGGCGCAAGGCGGAGCGGCGCGGCCACCTGGTCGTCGGTGCCAAGGAGGACCAGCCCTACCTGGGCGAGAAGGACCCCGCCAGCGGCGTCTACTCCGGCTTCGACATCGAGATCGCCCGGATGATGGCGGCCTCGCTCGGCTTCGAGCCGAAGACCATCCGCTTCCGGACCATCGCCTCCGCCAACCGCGAGACCGCCCTCCAGAACGGCCAGATCGACTACTACGTCGGCACCTACACCATCAACGACATGCGCAAGAAGCTCGTCGGCTTCGCCGGGCCCTACTACATGGCCGGTCAGGGGCTCCTGGTGCGCACCGACGAGGACGACATCAAGGGCCCCCAGGACCTGGACGGCAGGACGGTCTGCTCGGCGGCCGGTTCCACGCCCTACCAGCGCATCGCCGAGGACTACCCCAAGGCGGTGCTCGTCGCCTACGACACGTACTCGATCTGTGTCGACAACCTGCTGACCTACCAGGTCGACGCCGTCACCACCGACGACGCGATCCTGCTGGGCTTCGCGGCCAAGGCGCCCGACGAGATGAAGGTCGTCGGCAAGCCCTTCTCCGAGGAGCCGTACGGCATCGGCGTACCGCGCAACGACAACGCGCTGCGGGCCGCCCTCAACGACGCGCTGGAGGCGAACGAGAAGAACGGCAACTGGAAGAAGGCGTTCGAAGCGACGCTGGGGCGCTCCGGCGTGCCCGCGCCGACCCCGCCGCCCATCGACCGCTACCCGGCCAACTGAGGGGGACGGCCCCACCCATGGACGTACTGACAGACAACTTCTCCCTCTACGGCAAGGGCTTCCTCGGCACCGTCGAGTTGACCGTCTACTCCTCGGCGCTCGCCCTCGCCCTCGGCTTCGTGATGGCCTCCTTCCGCGTCGCGCCCGTCGGCTCGCTGCGGGTGCTGGGCACGGTCTGGGTGACCGTGCTGCGCAACACCCCGCTGACGCTGCTGTTCTTCGCGGTCCTCCTCGGCCTGCCCCGTTTCGGCCTCGTGCTGCCCTTCCAGCTCTTCGCCGTCCTGGCGCTCGGCTGCTACACCTCCGCCTTCATCTGCGAGGTGCTGCGCTCCGGCATCAACACCGTGCCCACCGGCCAGGGCGAGGCC
The DNA here is from genome assembly GCF_009865135.1 of Streptomyces sp. SID8374. Classification (NCBI taxonomy): domain Bacteria; kingdom Bacillati; phylum Actinomycetota; class Actinomycetes; order Kitasatosporales; family Streptomycetaceae; genus Streptomyces; species Streptomyces sp. SID8374. Next base: position 1,390,048 of record NZ_WWGH01000002.1, read on the forward strand.
GCCCGCAGCCTCGGGATGACCTTCGGCCAGACCCTGAGCGAGGTCGTCCTGCCGCAGGCCTTCCGCTCGGTGATCCCGCCCGTCGGCTCCACCCTGATCGCGCTGGCCAAGAACTCCGCGATCGCCGGCGCGTTCAGCGTCACCGAACTGCTCGGCACCTACCGGACGCTCAACGAGCTGGGCTACAGCATCATCTGGACGTTCATCTGGATCGCCGTCGGCTACCTGATCATCACCCTCACCATCAGTGCGCTCTTCAACGTGATGGAGAAGCGCTGGGGAGTCGCACGATGACCCATGTCCCCTCGGCCACCGCGCTCTACGACATCCCGGGGCCGCAGACCCGTAAACGGCATCTCCTGTACGGGATCGTCTCGACGGCCGTGATCCTCGCCCTCGTCGGCTGGATCATCTATCTGCTCTTCGACACCGACCAGTTCACCGCCGAGAAGTGGCGCCCCTTCGAGTACAAGGGCATCCAGGAGCTGCTGCTGCGCGGCCTCGGCAACACGCTCAAGGCGTTCGCGTACGCCGCCGTCCTCTCCCTCGCACTCGGCGCCGTCCTCGCGGTCGGCCGGCTCTCCGTGCACCGCCCGGTGCGCTGGATCTCCACCCTGCTGGTCGAGTTCTTCCGGGCCATGCCGGTGCTGGTGATGATCTTCTTCATCTTCGTGGCGCTGAAGGTGCAGGCCCTGCCCGCCCTGGTCGCCGGACTGACCCTCTACAACGGCTCGGTCCTCGCGGAGGTCTTCCGGACCGGGATCAACTCCGTGGACCGGGGCCAGCGCGAGGCCGCGTACGCCCTCGGGATGCGCAAGACACAGGTCACGACGTTCGTCCTGGCTCCCCAGGCCGTACGCGCGATGCTGCCGACCATCATCAGTCAGCTGGTGGTCGCGCTCAAGGACACCTCACTGGGTTACCTGATCACCTACGAGGAATTCCTCCACGCGGGAAAGCTGATCGCGTCGAATCTCGACTACGATCTTCCCTTCATCCCCGTCGTGATGGTGATCTCTCCGATCTACATCGGCATGTGCATGTTGCTCTCGTGGTTCGCCACCTGGGTGGCGCGAAGGCAGCGGCGCAATCCGAAGACGGAGGCGGTGGGGGTGGCCCCGGCCGAGCCGGGGAAGCTGCTGCCGGGAGGGCAGTAGCGGAGCATGTCCCGCCCGGCAGCAGTCGGTGATCACTTCTCGCGCAGCGGGACCGAGAGATGACTCGGGTCCGTGGAGGGCGAGGAGAAGGTCAGCTGCGCGCCGGTCGGGTTGTGCTCGATGTAGAGCGGGTCGACGGTGTCGACCACCAGGGCGAGCCGGTGACCGGCCGGGAGGTCGTAGGCCGTGGAGAACAGCTCCAGGTCGACGGGGAACGGCCGGCCCGGCGTCTGCCCGTGGAACGTGTACGGGGCGTTGCTGACCAGCTTGCCCACGCCGAGCGGGCCGACGTCGTAGAGGTACGCGACGAAGGTGCCGCTGGACTTGGTGCTGGTGACGGTGGTGTGCAGCTCGGCCGTCCCCCGGATGCGCTGCTCGGAGCCGTACTTCTCCGACTGCCACACGCTCGCGAAGGTGCGTGGCAGAAGGGGTACGGAGACGGTCGGCGGGAGCTTGATGAGCTGGTCCAGCGCGTTGGAGAGCAGCGTGATGCCCCCGTTGGCGCCGGAGTCGACGTTCGCCAGCACCTTCTTCGTACCGTCGAGTTGTATACGGTTCTTGAGCGCGCCCACCGACTTCCAGTCCGCGTACCCCTCGTACCCCTTGTCCGTACGGGACTTGAGCTGGACCGGCTGCTCGGTGTCGATGCCGTTGCGCTCGCCCTTGAGGTAGCGGTCGAACCAGCGCCGTGTGCTCGTCCAGGTGTCGTTGGGCAGCCCGAACAGACCGGTCAGCTCGGCGGTCGCGTGGTCGCCGGGGCGGAACTCCAGCCGCTTGGGGCCGGTGAGCTTCTCGTAGAACGAGGCGTACTGGTTGGGCGGGAAGATCGTGTCGCCCCAGGCGTTGCCCATCATGATGGCCGCGCCGTTGGCGTTGATCCTGTCGAGGTGGGTGACGGGGGAGCGCTTGGCGCCCCAGGCGATCATCTCCGGCTCCTTGACCAGGTTGGAGCCGAGGAAGTCCTTGAGCGTCTGGGAGAGTTCGTCGCTGGGGCGGCCGGTGATCAGCCCGGCGCCGCCCAGCAGGGCGGCGGCCTGAAGGTGCTGGGTGCGGCCGCTGTAGATCGAGTCGATCAGGTCGGCCCAGCCGCTGAGCGCGGCGACCGCCTTGATACGGGGGTCGTGCCCGGCCGCCAGCAGGCTGATGCCGGCGCCGTAACTGACCCCGCCCATGCCGATGCGGTCCGGGTCGGCCGAGGTGTTCGCCAGCGCCCAGTCGATGACGGCGGAGGCGTCCGCGATGTCCGGGGGACCGGCCACCTCGATCTTCCCGCCGGAGAGCCAGAAGCCGCGTGAGGTGTAACTCACCACCACGTAACCGGAGTCGGCGAGCTTCTGGGCCTGCGCCAGATACTCGATCTGGGGCATGGCCCAGCTGGTCGGGAAGACGATGAGGGGGTGCTTGGCCCCGGCCGCCGCTCCGGACGGTCGGAACACATTGCCCTTGAGCGTGATGCCCCCGGAGCCGGGGATGTCGTGGAACGTCAGGCCCGGCGCGGAGGCGCTCGCCGAGGCGGGGGCGGGTGCGGCACCCGCCGCCGGAGCCGCGCCGAGGGCGGCTCCGGTCAGCAGGACGGCGGCGGTGGTGATCGAAGCGGTGGTGCGCAGTGCCGGTTTCGGACGTACCACGGGTCACTCCTCACGCGTGTCAGTGCAAAGTGACCCGACGGTAACCCCGGTTGTTTACCGCTGGTAACTACCAGGCGTGTTGCGTGAAGGTAACGATTGTTGGACGTCCTGTCAGTAGGCCTTCCGTTGTACGGAGGTGAGTGCGCGGCTCACTTCAGCGCACTCTTCGTCTGCCAGTCGGCCCAGGACACGTTCCACGCGCCGTACCCGTTGCCCTCGGCGACCGTGCCCTTGGCGTCGGCGCCGGTGATCTCGAACGGGTCGCCGACCCGCACCTGCCCGTAGAGCGCGGACGCGTTCGCGTCGCTCATCCCGAGACAGCCCGAGCTGCGGTTGGCGTTGCCGAAGTAGCCCGCGTTCCACGGCGCGGCGTGCGCGTACATCCCCGACCAGGTCAGCCGCATGGAGTAGTCGACCATCTTGTCGTAGGCGTCACCGAGCCCCACCGTCTCGGAGCGCATGTTGATCGTGCCCTCCTTCGACATCAGCACGGCCGTGCCCCGCCAGGACGCCTTGTCGCCGCCCGGGGTGCCGCCCGACATCGGCGCCTGGAACACCTGCTTGCCGTCGCGGTGGAGGGAGAGGCGGTGTCCGTCGAGGTCGACCTTGACCACCTGGGCGGCGCCGATGGTGAACGTCGTCGTGTAGTCCCGGACGAACCAGCCGCCGTCCGCGCCCGTGTCGATGCCGTTCAGCTCCGCGGCCAGGGTGACCTTCGTGCCGGGCTTCCAGTAATCCTTCGGCCGCCAGTCGATGCGGTCCTTGCCCGAGTAGTCCTGAAGCCAGCCCCAGGAGCCCTCGGTGCTGTTCGAGGTGGACACCTTCAGGGCCTTCTCCACCGCCGCCTTGTTCTTCACGGGGTGGTCGAAGACGACCGACAGCGGCTGGGCGATACCGACCGTGGTGTTCTTGCCCGGCGCGAGCGAGAGCTTGTTCACCTTCTCCGCCTCGGCGGTCGTGAACGTGGCGGTGTCGCTGCCGCCGTCCGCGTCCTTCGCCTCGACCGTGTACGCGGTGCCCGGCGCGGCGACCCGCTCGGATATCCAGGTCCGGCCGTCGGCGGATATCTTCCCGGCCAGCGCACCGCCCTCGCCCGCCGTCACGGACACCGACGCCAGCTTGCCCTTCGCCAGGGTGACCTTCACCGGTCCGCCCGGGGCCGCTGCCTTGCCCTGGAGGTTCACCGAGATGCTGGTCGCGGGCGCCTTGCCGTCCCCGCCTTCCTGTGCGGCGGAACCGGACGCCCCGCCGCCCGAACAGGCCGTGAGTGCGGCGGCGAGCAGCGCCGCCGGGACGGTCAGGGCGAGCCGGGTGCTCCGGCGGGCGGCCGGGGCGGTACGACGGGTGCGCGGGCGTGCAGAACTCAACGGAAAAACCTCCAGGGCGGCAAGACTCGACAGGTGAGAGGCGATTTCCCCCCTGTCGGGTTCCGTTTCCCTCATGTCGGGTTCCGACCGTGACCTTGCCGCGCTCTGCCCATGACCTCGCTCGTGCCCCGCCTCTGACCTCGCCTGTGCTGCCCGCGCCCCGCCTGCACCGGTGCTGGAGCGTGCGGAGTACCCTCCACCGTCGGCCGGAACTTCGGAACCCGGGAGAGCTCAGTGGGCAGAACCGTCGAACCCGGGGAGGCCGGGGAGGTCGGAGGGGCCGAGGAGACCGGGGAGGTCGGAGGGTCCGGCGTGCCCGAGGGGTCCGGGGAGGCCGGAAGGGCCGACGTGCCCGAGGGGGCCGCAGAGCACGGCCGGGCCGTGGAGCCCGACGAGGCGGGGGAGCAGCCCGGGATATCGCCGGCCCCGGCCCCGTCCGCCTCCGCCTCCGTCCTGCGCAGCGGGGCCGTGATGGCGGCGGGCTCCGTCGTCTCCCGCGCCACCGGCTTCGTCCGCTCGGCCGTCGTCGTCGCCGCGCTCGGCACCGGGCTGACCGCCGACGGCTACACGGTCGCCAACACCGTGCCCAACATCCTCTACATCCTGCTCATCGGCGGCGCGCTCAACGCGGTCTTCGTCCCCGAGCTGGTCCGGGCCGCAAAGGAGCACGCCGACGGCGGAGCCGCGTACACCGACCGGCTGCTCACCCTGTGCACCGTCGGGCTCCTCGCGCTCACCGCGCTCGCCGTGGCGGCGGCGCCCCTGATCGTCGGCGTCTACACCGACTACGACGGCCGCCAGGCCGAGCTGACCGTCGCCCTGGCCCGCTACTGCCTGCCGCAGATCCTCTTCTACGGACTCTTCACGCTGCTCGGCCAAGTCCTCAACGCCCGGGGCCGGTTCGGCGCGATGATGTGGACCCCGGTCCTCAACAACGTCGTGATCATCGGGGTGTTCGGCCTCTACATAGGGGTCGCCGCCACCTCCGACGGCACCCTCACCGACCCGCACGCCCATCTCCTCGGTTGGGGCACCACCGCCGGGATCGCGGTGCAGACCCTCGCCCTGATCCCCTCCCTGCGCTCCGCGAAGTTCCGCTGGCGGCCCCGGTTCGACTGGCGCGGCAGCGGGCTGACGCGGCCGATGCGCTCGGCCGGCTGGCTCGTGCTGCTGGTCCTCACCAACCAGCTCGCGTACTGGGTCGTCACCCGGCTCTCCACCACCGCCGGGCAGCTCGCGGACGAGCAGGGCGTGGCGGGCGGCGCGGGCTACACCGCGTACAGCTACGCCTACCAGCTCTGGGTCGTCCCGCAGGGCATCATCACCGTCTCGCTCGTCACCGCGCTGATGCCCCGGATGAGCCGGGCGGCGGCCGACGGGGACCTCGCCGGGGTGCGGCGCGATGTCGCGTACGCCCTGCGGACCAGCGCCGCCGTCGTCGTGCCCGCCGCCACGGCCATGCTGGTCCTCGCGCCGTGGGTGATGGGCTCGGTCTTCGGATACGGACGCACCACCGACGCCGACATCACGGTGATGGCCGGGATCATGATGGCTTTCGCGCCCGGGCTGATCGCCTTCTCCGGGCAGTACGTCCTCTCGCGCGGCTTCTACGCGATGAGCGACACCCGCACCCCGTTTCTGCTCAACCTCGTGGTCGCCGCCGTCAACGCGGGCCTCTCCGCCGCCGCTTACTGGCTGCTGCCCGCCCGCTGGGCCGTGACCGGGATGGCCGGAGCGAGCACGGTGGCCTTCGTCGTCGGCTTCGCCGTCACCGGGTACGTCCTGTCCCGGCGGGTCTCGGCCACGGGCACCGGGACCCTGCCGCGCTCGCCCACCCTCGGCGCCCACCTCCGGCTGATCGCCGCCTGCCTGCCCGCAGGGGCGTTCGCCTACGCGGCGGCCCGCGCGGCCGCGGGTGCGGGCGATGTGGCGGCCGCCGGAGCGGGGACCCTCGCGCTGCTCCTCGTCGTGGTGCTGCTGGCCCGGCCGTTCGGGATCGGTGAGATCACCGCGATGGTGGAGGGCGGCCGGGCCCGGCCGCGGCGCTGAGGGCGGCGCCGTACGCGTGGTGCTTCTGGGGGCGGTTCAGAGCTCCAGGTCGACATCGAGGCCGACGTTCTGGCCGCGCAGCCAGAAGTCGAGGGCGAGGACCAGCTCGGTCCCGGTCCGGTAGCCGGGGCGCGGGTCGTCGGCGGTGGCGGCGGTGGCGGCGGCGAGCGCGTCCTCGTCCAGCAGCTCGCGCACCGGCGCGTCCGGGCCCTCTGTGGCGCGCTTGAGGGAGGTCCGCAGCCCGTCGAGGTAGCGCCGGTCACGGCTGGTCGGGTACGGGGCCTTCACCCGGTCGGCGATCTCCGGCGGCAGCAGGTCCCGGGTGGCGGCACGCAGCAGGCTCTTCTCCCGGCCGTCGAACGACTTCATCGCCCAAGGGGTGTTGAACACGTACTCGACGAGACGGTGGTCGCAGAACGGCACCCGCACCTCCAGGCCGACGGCCATGCTGGCCCGGTCCTTGCGGTCCAGCATCCAGGGCAGGAACCGGGTCAGATGGAGATATCCGATCTCGCGCATCCGCCGGTCGGCGGCGGACTCGCCGGCCAGTCGCGGAACTTCGGCGAGTGCCTCGTGGTAGCGCTGCGCCCGGTAGCCCTGGAGATCGATCTTGGCCAGCAGCGCGGGGTCGATCAGGGATTCGCCGGGGCCGCTGCCGGGCCCGGAGATGCCGGTGCCGAACGGCGGCGCGAGCCACGGGAAGGTGTCCGCCGTGATGGTGTCCGGGTGGTTGAACCAGCGGTAGCCGCCGAAGACTTCGTCGGCGGCCTCGCCGGACAGCGCGACCGTGCAGTGGCGGCGGACCTCCTGGAAGAGCAGGTAGAGCGAGGTGTCGCCGTCGCCGAGGTCGAACGGCAGGTCGCGGGCGCGCATGATGGCCTCGCGGGCGCCCCGGCCGAGCAGATGCCCGGGGGAGAGCGTGACGACCTGGTGGTCGGAGCCGACGTGCCGGGCGAGCAGCTCGGCGAACGGGGCGTCGGGAGTGCCGCGCCAGTCGTCGGCCCGGAAGTCGTCGCCGTGCCGGTCGAAGTCGAGGGCGAAGGACCGGATCGGCGGGGCCCCGAGGGCGGTCCGGTGGCGGGCGGCGAGAGCGGTGATGATGCTGGAGTCCAGCCCGCCGGAGAGCAGCGTGCCCACCGGCACGTCGGCCACCAGCTGCCGGGCGACGATGTCCTCCAGCAGCTCACGGACCCGGCCGACCGTGGTCTCCAGGTCGTCGGTGTGCTCGTGGGACTCCACCGCCCAGTAGCGGCGCAGGGTGCTGCCGCCGCGCCCGACCCGGAGGGTGTGGCCGGGGAGCAGCTCGTACATGCCCTTGTAGACCGCGTGGCCGGGGGTCTTGGTGAAGCCGAGCAGCTCGGCGAAGCCCTCGGTGTCGATCGCGGGCCGCACCGAGGGGTGGGCCAGGATCGCCTTGGGCTCGGAGCCGAACAGTACGCCGCCGTCGGGAAGCGGCCAGTAGTACAGCGGCTTGATCCCCAACCGGTCGCGGACCAGCAGCAGTTCCTCGGTGCGGGCGTCCCACAGCGCGAAGGCGTACATGCCGTTGAGGTGCTCGGTGAAGTCCTCGCCCCACTCCAGGTAGGCGTGCAGCACGACCTCGGTGTCGCTGTCGGTACGGAAGCCGTGCCCACGGATCAGCAACTGCTTGCGCAGCTCCCGGTAGTTGAAGACCTCGCCCGTGTAGCTGATGGCGACGACCGGCTCACCGCCGTGCTCGAAGACCATCGGCTGGCTGCCGCCCGCCGGGTCGATGACGGAGAGCCGACGGTGGCCGAGGGCCACCGAACGGCCGAGCCAGAGACCGTGGGCGTCCGGCCCCCGGCAGGCCATGGTGGCGGTCATCGCGTCGGCCACCGGGGCGGTGACGGGGGCTGCCGGGTCGAAGGAGACCCATCCTGCTGTTCCACACATGGTGATGTGGCCTCTCTCGGACGTGGACGTGGTGGTACGGGGTCAGACCCGGGCGGCGGACCGTTCGGCCGGCGGCGGGCTGAAGCGCTTGAACGTCCAGGTCGTCCACATCACGACGAGGACGAGCAGGAAGCTCGCGGCGGTCGCCCAGGCCATCGCGAGGGACCAGTCGGCCGTGGCCGGCCGGTCGCCGGCCACCGTGAAGAACAGCGCGCCGATCGCCGCGACACCGGCTGCGCTCGCGAACTGCTGGGTGGTGGTGAGGATGCCGGAGGCGGTCCCGGCGTCCTGCGGCGGTACGTTGATGAGCGCCGCGCCGAACAGGGCGGGCAGCACGACACCGTTGCCCGCGCCGACCAGGCAGAGGCAGAACACCACCCACGGCAGGCCGACGGCGGAGTCCGATACCGCCAACGGCACGGCCAGCAGGGCCAGTCCGAGCGCGGTCACCCCGCCGGAGACCACCAGGGCGTTCATGCCCCAGCGCGCCGTGAGCCGCCCGCCGATCATCGAGGTGGCGGTGAACAGCACACCCATCGGCGAGAACATCAGCCCGGCCTGGAACGGGTCCAGCTTCAGCCCGGACTGGAGGAGCAGCGTCAGGGTGAACATGAAACTGCCGAAGTAGAGCATGAACGCCGCGCCCGCGATCACGCCACCGCGGAAGGAGTCGCTGCGGAACAGCGACAGGACGAGCACCGGATTGCCGCCACGAGCCGCCAGCGCCCGCTCCCAGCGCAGCGTCGCCACCATCACCGGAACGGCCAGGGCCATGCTGACCCAGGTCCAGGCCGGCCAGCCGGAGACATGGCCCATGGTCAGCGGCACCAGCAGCAGGGCGAGCGCGAACGAGACGCCGACCGCACCGACCGGGTCCAGACCGGCCCGGATGCGGCTGATGTGCGCGGGGAGCACCCGCAGGGCGGCGAACGCGATGACCAGGCAGAACGGCACGTTGATCAGGAAGATGGTCCGCCAGCCGAGCCCCGCGAAGTCCGCCGAGATCAGCGCACCGCCGAGCACCTGCCCGGCGATGGACCCCAGACCGGCGGCGGCGCCGTACCAGGCCATCGCCTTCCCCTTCTTCTCGTTGGGGAAGTACGCGGTGATGACGGCCAGGACCGGCGGCACCATGACCGCCCCGGCCAGACCCTGGGCCAGGCGGGCGGCGATCAACTGGCCCGGATTGACGGCCAGTCCGCACAGCAGCGAGGTGAACCCGAAGGCGAGCGTGCCGATGACGAACAGGCGTCGGTGGCCGTAGCGGTCGCCCAGCCGGCCGGCCGTGATCATCCCGCCCGCGTAGGCGAACGCGTAACCCCCGACGATGAGTTCGAGCGCCGCCGGGTCGGCGTTGATGCTGCTCTCCAGGGAGGGAGCGGCCACGTTCACCACGAAGAAGTCGAACTGGGCGAAGAACATCGCCGACAGCAGGACGAGCAGCACCGGCCCGGTGCGCAGCAGGAGAGGGGGAGCTGCTGCCGTCTCGGGTTCGTGCGGATCGTGAAGCGTGGTCATGGCACTCCTCGGGGCCTGCGGCGGCCCGACGGCTGGGACGGACGGGGGTGGGGACGGGGACAGGGCTTGTGCGGGAGGTGGGGCGGGGCGTCCTACGTGGGTGAGCGAGGCGCTACGGGGGCGGGGCAGGGGCTCGTACGGGGGCGGCGCGGGTGGACGAGGTGCGGGCGGCCGTGGCGGGCGGCGGCTGGTCAGCCGCGCTTGCGCCTCCCGTGGATCGCGCACGTGATCCGTGCGGTGCAGACCCGGCGGCCCGCCTCGTCCGTGATGACGACCTCGTAACTGGCCGTCGTCACGCCCAGATGCAGGGCCGTCGCCACACCGGTCACGGTGCCCGAGCGCACCGGCAGGTGGTGGGTGGCGTTGAGGTCCACCCCGACGGCGATACGGCCGTCTCCGGCGTGCAGCGCCGCGCCCAGCGAGCCCAGGGACTCGGCGAGGACGGCGGAGGCGCCGCCGTGCAGCATCTGCTGCAACTGGGTGTTGCCGGTGACCGGCATGGTCGCCACCACCCGCCGGGGGGCGGCCTCCAGGAAGGTCATGCCCATCCGGCCGGCCAGAGTGTCGGCGCCGGCCTCGTTCACCCAGGCCGCTGCGGCCTCCGGGCCCGCCTCGGGGGTGGGCGGCGCGGCGAAGGTGGTCATGCCGGGACCGCCGTCGGGCCGTGGTCGGCCGATACCGATACCGATACCGGCGCCGGAGCCGCCACGGCTACCGCCTTCGGGTCGGCCGGTTGGTACGTCTCCAACGCGGCGTACTTCTCGCGCAGTTGGCGCTTCAGTACCTTTCCGGTCGGGCCGAGCGGGATCGCTTCCGGGGTGGGGGCGATCTCCAGCAGGGCCAGTCGCGGTTGGCCGGCCCGGTCGAGGGCTGCGTTGGCCCGCCGTAACAGGTCATCAGCCGCGGCTTCCTGACGTAACGTCACCATGGCTGCCGCTACGGTCCGGCCACGGTCACGCGCGGCGACCACCGAGCAGTCCGCCAGCTCCTCGACGGCGAGCAGCAGCTCCTCCTCCATCAGCGCCGAGTAGCCGTCGCCCGCCTCGGTCCTGATCCGGTCGACCGCCCGGTCCACGTGGAAGAACTCGCCGTCGGCCGAGCGGCGCACGAGGTCGCCGGAGAGCCAGTAGCCGGCGAGCATCGTGCGGTACGTGGTGTCGGAGTCGTTCCAGTAGCCGTGCGCGAGCGCCTCGCTGCGGACCCCGAGCAGGCCCACCTCGTCCGCCGCCGCCTCGGTGCCGTCCTCGCGCAGGACCGCGACCTCGGCGATCGGCACGCGGGTGCCCAGATGCCGTGCCCGGGCCGGGGAGTCGGGGGTGAGCACGCGGCGCAGCGCGGCCCAGCCCAGCTCGGAGGAGCCCAGGCCGTCGTCGATGACCGAGCCCGGCGTACGGGTGCCATCGGGGTGGGTCGTGTGCCCCAGCCGCATCAGTCGGCGCATGTGCGCGTCGTGGCCGCAGTCGCCGAGATTCACCCACACCGCGACGGAGTCGAAGTCCGCCGGCTCGGGGTCGTGCGTCGCCAGGTGCGACAGCGCCTCGTTGAAGGCCAGCACGACGTTCGGCCGGTGGGTGGCGCAGCCGCGGGCGATACCGGGGCCGGTCGGGTCGGACCAGCCGACCGTGGGCACCCCGGCCAGCAGCGAGTAGAAGGTGAACGCGATGGCGCTGGAGTGCGACTGCGGGGCACCGGCGAGCACGACGGAGCCTGGCCGCTCCGGGTGGTTGATCAGCCGGTAGCGGGCACCGGCGACACTCTGCCGGTGCGCCCAGACGACCGGCTTGGGGTTGCCGGTGGTGCCGGAGGAGTGGCAGATGACCACCGGGTCGTCGTCCCCGTGCCGGTACAGCTGGGAGGGCTTGGGGGCACGTTCGCCGAGGGTGCCCACCTCCTCGTCCAGGGCGGTCCAGCGCAGCCCGGCGAGCGCGCGCTCACGCCCGGCGAGCAGGGCGAGCCGCTCCCCGTCGGTGAACAGGCCGACCGAGCCGGTGCGTTCGACCAGGCCGAGGGCGAGTTCGGGCCGCATGCGGCCGTTGATCAGTACGCCGATCGCGCCGATGCGGGCCAGTGCGGTCAGATGCACCTGGTACGCGAAGGTGTCCGCCAGATAGACCGAGACCCGGTCGCGCGGCCCCACGCCCCGGTCCAGGTACCAGGCCGACCAGGCGTCCGCCAGCGCGTCCAGCTCGCGCAGGCTGAACTCCGACCGCGGGGTGCCGTCCAGGCCGGTCAGCGGCAGGTCGGCGAGCAGCACCGGCAGGTCGGCCGCCGGGTTCGTCTCCGCGGCGATCCGCCAGGCGTTGCCACCGCCGAGACCGGGGAGCTCCGCGAGCCGGAGACGTGCTTCGGGGGACAGCAGCGTTGTGGACGTGAGCGGCATCGATTCCCCTGGCCTCGGTCGGACGAGCTCTCTGGCATGGACGGCGGAACCCCGCCGTGCGGCGCGTGCAGAAGTTATAAGGGGCTTCTCCGCCATCGCCATCGCCCGGCGAAAATGCGTCAGGTCGGCTTCCGTGTGAGGGCGTGGCGCCGGGTATGCGCCGTAATGCCTTGTTCCGTGGCCTCGTTGGGGTCGGCCGAAAGATATCTGTGAGCGGCTGAAACGGACTTGACGAACTTGGTGCCGAGTCGCTGACGGGCCGAGTCCCGCCCGGCTACGTTCCTGCCGAATTCCTCCCGAGCCGACCGGAAGCCGTGGCTGCCGGCCGTCGTGCAGCCCGACAAGGAGCGCGTCGCGTGTCGCCTGAACGGATATCCGATGCCGTGGAGCGGCTGCGCCACATCGTGGCATCCGTCCTCGAACTGGACCTCGCGGAGGTGTCGGCCGAGGCCTCCTTCCACCGTGACCTGAAGATGGACTCGCTGGAGAAGGTGGAGTTCGCGGCCCGGGTGGAGTGGGCCTTCGGTGTCGCGCTGAGCGACGAGGAGGCGAGCGGCATCGACAGCGCCCTTGCCGCCGCCGAACTGCTGGACGCCAGGGTCTCGCTCCCGGCGGGGGCGGGTGCTGGAGTGGCGGGGGCGGGGGCGGGTGTTGCGGGTTCGGTACGGCCCCCGGTTCCGGGAGCTGCCCGGTCGGCTGCGGGCACGCCTGCGGCGATCGGGTCGGTGCCGTCGTCGCCCGCCGGTCTTCGGACTGCGCCGTCTTCGCCTGTCCCGGCGCTGCCTGAGCCGTCCTCGCCGACACCTTCGTTTCCTACTCCGGCCCCGTCCTCGTCTGCCGGACTCCGGTCGGACCTGTCCTTGCCTGCACCCTCGCCGCGCCCCGCGCCCCGGTCCGCCGTTCCTGTGGCATCCACGCAGGCCGCCCGCCCGGCCACCGCACCCGCCTCCACGGACAGTGCCTTGACCACCGGCGGTGCCTTGACCACCTTCGGCGCCTCGACCACGGGCAGCAGCCTGACCACCGGCAGCGGCCGGGCCGCAGGCAGCGGCCTGACGACCGGCCCCGCCCCCTCCGCCGCGATCGACCTGGTGGAGCGGCTGACCGGCCGCCACCTCGCGGCCGGGCGCGGAGACCGTACCGCCTACCTCGACCCCGACCTCGGCGCCGTCTCCTACCGGGCCCTGCACGAAGCCGCCCGTGGCTACGCCGGGGCCCTCCTCGCCCACGGCGTCACCCCCGGCGCCCGCGCCCTCGTCGTCGCCGAGGACTCCGCGGCCACCGTCGCCGCCGTCCTCGGCCTCTGGTGGCACGGCTGCGTGCCCGTCCCGGTCAGCCCGATGCTCGGCGAGGCCGACCGAGCCCTCGTCGCCGCCGACTGCGCGGCCGAGGTCATCCACCTCGACACCGCACCGGCCGACCCGCCCGCCGGGACCGTGCTACTCACGGGCGACGCCGTACGCACCGGCATCCGCACCGGCCACCCCAACGCGGCGAACCGTCCCGACCTCGCCCGGCCCTCCACCGGCCACCTCCCCGGCCGGGCCGCCCTGATCCAGTACACCTCCGGCAGCACCGGCCGTCCCAAGGGCGTCCGGCACGCCACCTCCGCGATCACCGCCATGCTGGACGGCTTCGGCGCTCTGCTCGCCCTGCGCGCCGACGACACCGTGCTCTCCACCGCCCGGATGTCCTTCGGCTACGGCTTCGGCAGCTCCGTCCTGTGCGCCCTCGACGCCGGAGCCACCACCGCACTGATCCGCGGTGCCGTCGACCCGCACACCGTCCGGGCCGCGCTGCGCCGCCACCGGCCCACCGTGCTCTGCTCCGTCCCCCGCCTCTACGCGGCTCTGCTGGACACACTCCAGCCCGGGGACGACGCGGTGGCCGCGCTGCGCCTGTGCCTGAGCGCCGGTGAGAACTGCCCGGCCGCGCTCAACCACCGTATCCAGGACGTCTTCGGTGCCCCGGTGATGAACTGCCTCGGCGCCACCGAGGTCATGCACGTCGTCGTCGCCACCCCGCCGGACCGCCCGATGCCCGGACGGGCAGGCCTGGCCGTCCCCGGTGCCACCGCCACCGTCCGCGACGAGCACGGCCGACCGGTGCCCGACGGCACCGAGGGCCGACTGCACATCGTCGGGCCGACCGTGGCGCTCGGCTACCTCGACCGCCCCGACGACGACCGGATCACCTTCGCCGACGGCGGTGCCTACACCGGCGACCTGGTCCGCCGTGAGGCCGACGGCACCCTGACCCACCTCTGCCGGGCCGACGACATCCTCAACCTCGGCGGCTACAAGGTGCCGCCCGCCGAGATCGAGGCGGTGATCCGTACCGTCGCCCGCATCCGCGACTGCGCCGTCGTCGGCGGCCTCGACGCCGACGGCCTGGAATGTGCCGTCGCCTTCGTCGTCCCGGAGGCCGGGGCCGACGAGGAAACGATTCGCCGCGCCCTCCGGGCAGCGGTCCGCGCCGACCTCGCCCTCTACAAACGCCCGGCCCGGGTCGAGTTCGTCAGCACACTGCCCGCCACGGCCACCGGCAAGGTGGCCGCCTACAGATTGCGTGAGCAGGCATCATGACGTGGGACATCACAGGGATGGGAGCGGTGGCCTGCAACGGCACCACCCCGTCGGAGATCTTCGACGCGCTCTGCGCGGGCCGCGACGGACGGGGACCGCTCCAGGTCTTCGACCACGAGAAGTACCGTGCGCGGAACGCGTACGAGATCACCGACCGGGCCCGCCCGGGCGTCGACGAACCCGGCCGCGCCACCCGCTGGCTCATCACCGCGATCGACCAGGCCCTCGCCGATGCGGGCCACCCGCGCGATCTCGCCGGTGTGCCGATCCTGGTCGGCACCACCCTCCAGGAGCAGCGCAGCGCCGAACTCTGGTGGCGCCACGGCACCGCCCTCGACCCCGCCGACCTGCACTTCGGCACCGCGCTGCGGGAGCGGTACGGCGCCGCCCGCACCTACACCTTCGCCAACGCCTGCGCCGCCAGCCTGTACGCGCTCGCCATGGCCACCGACCTCATCGAACTCGGCGAGGCCGACACCGTCGTGGTGGCGGGCACCGACGCCATCGGCGAGAGCGCCTTCGGCACCCTGGACCGGGTCCAGAACGACGTGCCCGACACGCTGCGCCCCTTCGACCGCTCCCACCGCGGCATGCTGATGGGCGAGGGCGCCGTCGCCGTGGTGCTCACCCGCACCGCCGCACCGGGTCGCCCGGTGCACGCCCGGCTGCGCGGCGTCGGCGTCAACTGCGATGCCCGGCACTCCACCGCCCCCGACCCGGAGGGCATCACCCGCGTCCTGCGCGACGCCTACCGGCTGGCCGGGGCCGCACCCGAGGAGATCGACCTCGTCATGCTGCACGGCAGCGGCACCCCGAAGAACGACTCCACCGAGGCCGCCGTGCTCTCCCGGATCTTCCCTCGCGGGAGCGGCCCGCTGATGACCGCCGTCAAGTCGATGACCGGCCACACCCTCGGCGGCTCCGGCCTGCTCAGCCTGACGATGGCCGTGCTCGCCCTCCAGCGCGGTCAGGTGCCGCCCGTACTCGGGCTCACCGACCCGATCGAGGAGGCGGAAGGCCTACGACTCGTACGTGAACACGCCGCCACAGCACCAGAACTGACGCTGGCTCAGGTCGACGCGTTCGGCTTCGGCGGAATCAACGCCGCCGCGATCCTGGAGGCAGCCCGATGAGCACCGCGCACCCCGCCGCCGCGTCACCGCCCCGCGCGGCCGTCGTCACCGGGGTGGGGCTCGCCGTCCCCGGCCTCACCCTGCCCGACGAACTCCTCGGCACCGTCCGCGAGGGCGGCTTCGACCCCGTCACCGGACTCGTCGGCCGCGACCTGCGGCACAAGGACCGCGCCTCCCGGCTCGCCCTCCGAGCCGCCGCCCCCGCCTTGAGCGACGCCGGTCTGCTCGTCGACGGCAGCTACCACGGCCCCGGGGACACCACCGCCGTCCTCGTCAGCACCAACGTCGGCATCCTGGAGAACGTCTGCGGCTTCGCGGACACCATCGCCCGCGACACCGTCCTCGGCCTCAGCCCGCTCGGGCTGCCGCAGACCTCCAGCAACGTCATCGCGGGCTCGGTCGCCATGGCCCACGGCCTGCGCGGCCCCAACGTCACTCTGTGCAACGGGCCCACCAGCGGCCTCGACGCCCTCTACTGGGCCCGCGCCCTGATCGTCACCGGACGGGCCGACACCGCCGTGGTGATCGGCGTGGAGCCGGGCGGTGACATCGTCACCAAGCTGCTCGGCACTCCGGCCCTGGACGGCGCCGTGGCCCTGGTCCTGGAGTCGGCCACCCGCGCCGCCGAACGCGGCGCCAAGGTCCGTGCCACCGTGGCCGGTTGCGCCCGCGCGGCGGACCTGGCCGGTGCCGTCGCCCGTGCCGGAAGCCTGACGCCCGACCTATGGCTGACCGAGGCGGCGGACGACCCGGCCGCGCCGCCCGTCGCCTCCGTCCTGGACCCCGCCGCCGGACTCGGCGCCGCCTCCGGCGCCCTCGGCCTGCTCCAGGCCGCCGCCGCCATCGCCCACCTCGACGAACACGGCAGGCACACCGTCCTGGCCACCTGCGGCGGGCCCGAGGACGACGGCGTCGCCGCCGCGTTCCTCACCGGCCCGCACCACACCCCGTAAAAGCCCGACCCTTTCGACAAGAGGAGCGCCCCATGCCCACCCACACCCACACCGACCAGGCCTTCGATGCCGAGGAGCTGCGTACCGTCGTCGCCGAGGCGCTGGAACTGCCCGTCGACGAGGTCACCGACGACGCCCGCTTCAAGGAGGACCTGGAGGTCGACTCGCTGATCTCGCTGGAGATCGCCGTCCGGGTCGAGGAGCGTTACGGCGTGAAGATCGACGAGTCGCGGCTGGCCGAGATCGGCAGCTTCCGGCTCGTACGGGAGCTGATCGAGGCCGAGCTGAACGGCGCGTCCGCCACATGAGCGGCCTCGAAGCCGAAGCCACGACCGGTACCCAAGCCGAAGCCACCACCGCCACCGGCACCGAGGTCGTCGGCGGCCCAGCACCCGTCGAGCCGTCAACCCGCCCCGTAGCCCTGATCACCGGCGGCTCCCGAGGCATCGGGCGTGCCGTCGTCGCCCGCCTCGCCGAGGACGGCTACGACATCGCCTTCTGCTACCGCTCCGACGCGGAGGCCGCCGGGGAAGCGGCCCTGATCGCCGAGAAGGCCGGCGCCCGGGTCCACCACCGGCCGGTCGACGTTGCCGATGCCGCCCAGGTCAAGGCGTTCGTCGCCGAGGCCGAGGCCGAACTCGGCCCGCTCGCGGCCGTCGTCACCTCGGCCGGCATCACCCGGGACCGGCCGCTCGCCCTGATGGCCGAGGAGGAGTGGCGCTCGGTCATCGGCACCAACCTCGACGGCACCTACAACGTCTGCCGGGCCGCCGTCTACCCGCTGATGCGCCGCCGCCGGGGAGCCGTCGTCACGCTCTCCTCCATCGCCGGGGTGCACGGCAGCGCGGGCCAGACCAACTACGCGGCCTCCAAGGCGGGGATCATCGGCTTCACCCGCTCCCTGGCCCGGGAGTGCGGCCGCTACGGCATCCGCGCCAACGTCGTCGCACCCGGCCTGATCTCCACCGACATGACGGCCGACCTCCCCGCCGAGGTCGCCGAACGCCACCTCAAGAGCGTCCCGCTCGGCCGGGCCGGCACCCCGCAGGAGGTCGCCGACCTGGTCTCCTTTCTGGTCTCGGACCGTGCCGCCTACATCACCGGCCAGGTCGTCGAGATCAACGGCGGCCTGCCGAGCTGATCAGCTGACGCGAGCACTCAGCTCCCCGCCCGGTGGGAGGCGGGGGGCGTCGCCGGTTCCGGCGTCTGCGCCGCACGTGTCACATCGCCGACGACCTCCACCACATCGGGGCCGTACGCCTGGGAGTTGACCACCTTCAGCAGCAGCGCGAAGGACTTGTTGCCGTGCTTGCGCAGCAGCTTCTCGTAGTGGCGCGACACATAACGGGTCGCCGCCTGGTTGGTGATGGCCCGCTGTCCGCAGAACAGGAAGACAGGGCGCGCGTCCTGACCCCCCGTCAGCCGGGCGAGCAGGACGTACTCCGCGGTCCCCGGCTCCAGCCGGTAGCGCTCCGAGCCGATCTGGAAGGCGACCCGGTCCGGGCCGGGGTCCGGGTCGGTGTTGATCCGTACACCGGGGAGCAGGGTCCGCAGGTGGGCCGCCATCCGCTGGTTGGAGGTGGGGCCGCCGACGCAGAACTCCGTACGTTCCCCGAAACCCTGCTGCGCCACGTCGTGCGTGACGATCTGCGCGTTGGCCGCACAGTCCTTGATCAGAGCGGAGAGCTCCAGCAGCGCGAACACGTCGTACCGGTGCACGGACCCTTCGGCGCCCGCGTACCGGTTGACGACCAGCAGGCATTCGGAGTGGGCGGGGAGCCCGAAGAACGCCTGCTTACGGCGTAGCTTGCGCCGCAGGAGGTAGGTACGGGCCAGCCAGCCCAGCGATCCGCTGACCCCGGCGGCTATCACGCCCAGCACGATGTTGCGCACGTCGTCCGTCATGGCCGGGCATGTTATCGGTCATTCGGGTAACCGTTCGAGGCGGTCCTGACGATCCGGGTGCCCGCGGGCTAGCCTGCGCGGAGATCTGTTGACTGGAGGTTCGTATGCGCCGT
This sequence comes from Streptomyces sp. SID8374, assembly GCF_009865135.1. Taxonomy (NCBI): domain Bacteria; kingdom Bacillati; phylum Actinomycetota; class Actinomycetes; order Kitasatosporales; family Streptomycetaceae; genus Streptomyces; species Streptomyces sp. SID8374. The sequence goes on from NZ_WWGH01000002.1 coordinate 1,408,750, forward strand.
TCCGTCGGCCGGAACATCTCGATAGTGGCCGCCCTCGCCGTGGTCGCCTCCCTCGGGGCCGCCGCCCCCGCGGGCTCCGCGCAACCCGCCCACCGGCACCCCGCCCCACCCAAGTCCCCGGTGGCGGTGGGGTACGGGGGAGCGGTGGCCAGTGTCGACCGAGACGCGTCGGCGGTCGGCATCGAGGTGCTGCGCAAGGGCGGCAACGCGGTGGACGCGGCCGTGGCGACCGCAGCCGCGCTCGGCGTGACCGAGCCGTACTCGGCGGGCATCGGCGGCGGGGGCTACTTCGTCCACTACGACGCCAGGAAGCGCACCGTCCAGACCATCGACGGCCGCGAGACCGCACCCCGCAGCGCGGACGCCTCCCTCTTCCTGGAGGACGGCAAGCCCATCCCGTTCGAGGAGGGCGTCACCAGCGGCCTCTCCGTCGGCACCCCTGGCACCCCGGCCACCTGGGAGCGCGCACTCGACGCATGGGGCTCCAAGTCCCTTCGTACGCTGCTGAAACCGGCCGAGCGCCTGGCCCGGGACGGCTTCGTGGTGGACGACACCTTCCGCTCGCAGACGGCTTCCAACCAGGCCCGCTTCGCCGACTTCCCGGCCTCCGCGAAGCTGTTCCTGCCCGGTGGTGAACTACCCGTCGTGGGATCGGTGTTCAAGAATCCCGATCTGGCCCGTACGTACGAGAAGCTCGGCCGCAAGGGCGTCGGGGAGCTGTACCGGGGCGAGTTGGCGGACGACATCGTCCGTACGGTCCGCAAGCCGCCCGTCGACCCGAAGGCGACCCGCGACGTCCGCCCCGGCGATCTGACCCGCAAGGACCTCTCCTCGTACCGCACGCTGAAGCAGAGCCCGACGAAGGCCGGCTACCGGGGCCTGGACGTGTACGGCATGGCGCCCTCCTCGTCCGGCGGTACGACCGTGGGCCAGGCGCTCAACATGCTGGAGCGCACCGACCTCTCGCGGGCGAGCGAGGCCCGCTACCTCCACCGGCTCATCGAGGCGAGCCGCATCGCCTTCGCCGACCGGGGACGCTGGGTCGGCGACCCCGCCTTCGAGAACGTGCCCACCAAGGAGCTGCTGAGCCAGCGGTTCGCGGACGCGCGCGGATGCCTGATCAGGGACGACGCGGTGCTGACCAGTCCGGTGGCGCCCGGTGACCCACGAAACCCGGCCCGCTGCGGGAGCGGTGGTACGGCGGCGCCCACGACGTTCGAAGGGGAGAACACCACCCACCTCACGACGGCCGACAAGTGGGGCAACGTCGTCTCCTACACCCTGACGATCGAGTCCACCGGCGGCAGCGCCATCACGGTCCCCGGCCGTGGCTTTCTCCTCAACAACGAGCTGACCGACTTCTCCTTCGCCCCGGCCAACCCGGCCGTGCACGACCCGAACCTCCCAGGCCCGGGCAAGCGGCCCCGCTCGTCGATGTCCCCGACCATCGTCCTCAAGAACGGCAAGCCGGTCCTGGCCCTCGGCTCACCGGGCGGCGCCACGATCATCACCACCGTGCTCCAGTCCCTCACCGGCCACCTCGACCGCGGGCTCCCGCTCGTCGACGCGATCGCCGCGCCCCGCGCCAGCCAGCGCAACGCGGCGGCCACCGAGATCGAACCGGACCTGTGGAACAGCCCGGTCCGCGCCGAGCTCGAAGCGCTCGGCCACGCCTTCCGGCAGAACCCGGAGATCGGCGCCGCCACCGGCGTACAGCGGCTCCCCGACGGCCGCTGGCTGGCGGCGGCGGAAAAGGTGCGGCGGGGCGGTGGCTCGGCCATGGTGGTGCAGCCGGGCGGCGGGAGCTGACCCGGCCTCATGCAGCAGGGGCGGCGGGCCGGTCGTACGCGGTACACACCGCGCGCGACCTGCACCGCCGCCGGGGGAGGGGAGAGCCGGAGATCCCGCGCCGGCGCAAGGAGGGGCCGCACGGGTCCCCCCGGTCGACTGGAAGGTCCGTCCCCCACGATGCGTACCCGAACGTTCACTCTGACCGCCGCCACCTCCGCCGTCTGCGGGGCCGCCCTGCTCGGCCCGGCGGCCCTGCCCGCCACCGCCGACGTCCCCGTACCCGGCACACCGCCGGACACCCGGGCTGGTCTTGCCCCGGAAGCCCTCACGGACGCGTCGGTGAGCGCGGAGGAACTGCTCGCCGAGGTCCGCTCCTGCCGGCAGATCTCGCGGGGCAAGTACCGTACGGACGCCAACAGCTCGAAGGCCACCGTCCCCGTCTGCGGCACCACGGACGCCGTGTTCTGGAAGGCGGACATGGACATCGACTGCGACGGCCGGAAGACGAAGGCCTGCAACACGCGGACCGACCCCTACTTCCAGTCGCAGACCGCGTTCCAGACCTCGCGCGGCAAACCGCTGGACTCGGCGCGGCTGCCGTTCGTGGTGGTGCCGGCGCCGGGCCGGATCTGGGACTACCGGAAGTCCGGGCTGACCGGTGGCAGCGTGGTCGCCGTGATCCACAAGGACCAGGTGCGGTACGCCGTCATCGGCGACACCGGGCCCGCCGGGATCATCGGCGAGGGGTCGTACGCGCTGGCGGAGGAGCTGTCCATCGATCCCCACCCGACGACCGGCGGGGCCGCGTCCGGCGTCACGTACATCGCGTTCAAGGACTCCCGCGTCTCACCGATCGAGAGCCGCGCCAAGGCGGAGAGCCGGGGCGAGGAGCTGGCGAGGGCGTTCGTCGGACGTGATGAGGGGGTCTTGCCGCTCAGAGGGCGGTGAGGACGCGCGGGCCGTCGTTCGTGATGGCCACCGTGTGCTCGGCGTGCGCGGCCCGGCTGCCGTCGGTCGTCCGCAGCGTCCAGCCGTCCTCGTCGTGGCGGAACTCGTCGAGGCCGCCGCCGAGCAGCATGGGCTCGATCGCGAGGACCATCCCGTGGCGCAGCGGCATGCCGCGCCCCGGCCGTCCCTCGTTCGGCACGGACGGGTCCTCGTGCATCGAACGGCCGATGCCGTGGCCGCCGTACCCGTCGAGGATGCCGTAGCCCGCCTTGCGGCAGACCGTGCCGATCGCGTGGGCGATGTCGCCGATCCGGTTGCCGACGACCGCCGCCGCGATGCCCGCCTCCAGCGCGGTGGTGGCCGCGTCGATCAGCTCGGTGTCGGCGGGGCGGGCCGTGCCGACGGTGAAGCTGACCGCCGCGTCACCCGCCCAGCCGCCCAGCAGGGCGCCCGCGTCCACGCTGACCAGGTCGCCGTCGCGCAGGGGCTCGGCGGAGGGGATGCCGTGGACGACGGCGTCGTTCACGGAGACGCAGATGACGGCCGGGAACGGGGTCGGCGCGAAGTGCGGCTTGTAGTTCAGGAACGGCGAGGAGGCCCCCGCCTCGCGCAGCACCTCGCGCGCCGCCTCGTCCAGCTCGCGGGGCGTCACGCCGACGGCGGCGACCTCCTGGGCGCGGGCCAGGATCCGCGCGACGACGCGTCCGGACTCACGCATGGCTTCGATGGATGTGTCTGTCTTGATGTGCACCATGCCCATTACTATACCGGTCGAAGCGGTATAGTAATGACGGTATAAGAATGGTGAACCGTAGTAGAGTGGGTCCATGGTCCGCACCCCACTCACCCCTGAAGAGCGCCTCCGCGGCGAACGGCTCGGCCGCCTGCTCCGTGAGGCGCGCGGGGAGCGCAGCATGGTCGCCGTCGCGGCGAGCGCCGGAATCTCCGCCGAGACCCTCCGCAAGATCGAGACCGGCCGCGCCCCCACCCCCGCCTTCTTCACGGTCGCCGCGCTCGCCGGGGCCCTCGGCCTCTCCATGGACGAACTGCTCGGCCGCTGCGCCCTGGAGTCCGCCGAACCCGCCGTCGTACCTCTGATCGCGTAACGGGCGCGCGATGCGTAGGGTCGCGTCCGTGACTCTCCAGGACTTCGCGCGCAGCGAATACGTCAGCCTGACCACCTACCGCAAGGACGGCACGCCCGTCGCCACGCCCGTATGGGCCGCGGCCGAGGGGGAGGTGCTGTACGTGTGGACCCGCTCCGACTCATGGAAGGTCAAGCGGCTCCGCAACAACACCGATGTGGTCATCACCGTCTGCGACGTACGGGGCAAGATCGCCGAGGGCGCTCCGAGTGCCGAGGGCACCGCACGCCTCCTCGACGCGGACGAGACCCGCCAGGTACGCAAGCTGCTGGCCCGCAAGTACACCTGGAAGTTCTGGCTCGTCGACTGGCCCGCCACCATCGCCCGCTTCGGCAAGCGCCCGCACACCGGGATCGCCGTCACCTTCTGAGGCCGACTGCCGGTCGCGTACGGGTTCCGAGTTCCCCCGCCGCATCGCGTACGGGGGCGCACGCCGTCGGCCCCCGTGCGCCCGGCGCAGCGCGGACGAAAGCTGCGTGTAGCCGTCCCGTAACACGCCTGCGGTCGAATGCCTGCGGACTGGAAGGCTCCAGTCGACAGTCGGCGAGGGCGACGATGACGGTGCATCAGCATGCGGTGGATGTAGGCACGTTCGCGCAGTACCTACAGGAACTGACAGCACGACTCGACCCCGGACGCGGGTGGTACGGGGTCTTCACCCGGCGCGACCCCCAGGGGATGCGGTCCTGCCTCGACGGGGTCGAGATACCGCCCTGGGACGTCGTGGAGTCCTTGCTCGCCGACCTGGCCGAGGTCCACGGCGCGTACTTCGCCGAGCAGGTCTCGGTACGGGCCGCCGCGCTGTACTCCGCCTCCGCGGCCGCCCACGACCGGCGGCCCGGCGGACGCCAGGAGCTGGTCCACCGGCTGGAGTTGATGATCCGCGAGCAGGGCCGCGCCGCCGAGCGGCTGCGCACGGCCGGGGCGGCGGCGGGCGGCGACCCGGCCGACCCGGAGGCGCTGGCCTGGGCCCACGACGACCACCGGCGCGCCTCGGCCAGATGCGTGGAGCTGCGCAAGCGGCTGGCGGCGGTGACGGTTCCGCAGCCGAGAGCCGGGGCTGACCCTGACCGCGAAGCCGGTCCGCGCGGTTCGGCGCGCTGGGGTTCCGACGGGCCGGCGTGGCGGGCCCCGGAGCACCCGCCGCAGGAAGCCGCGGAGACGCCGGAGGCTCCGGAGGCTCTCGCGCAACCGGTACCGCAGCCCATGGCTGAGCCCGTACCCGAGCCCGCCCCACCCTCGGAGCCCTCCGAACACCCCCTCGGACGTTCCCGGTCCCGCAGATCCGCCCCCGCGCCCCGGCGGAAGAAGTCGGGCGGCGCCCGGTTCGCCGGTCTCGACGTGGACGACGAGGAGGAGACGGAGTACGCCCCCTCGCCTCTCCCCGCCCCGCCCGCGCCCCCGCCGGCGGGCGGCTCAGCCCCGCGAGGCGCCCGCTTCGGCGGCGGGCCTGCGGAGGCGGCTGAGGAGGCCCCGGCCCCGGCCGCGCTGCCGGACCCGGAGGCCGGAGAGGCGGTGGCCGCCGCCGTCGCGCGGCTGGTCCAGCTGCGGGCGGAGGGGCGCAGCGGCGAGGCCCACGTGGTGCTCTGCGAGGTGGCGGCCTGGCCCGCGCCCCGGCTGCCCGTGCTCGCGGTCGCCCTGTACCGGGCCGGTCTGGCCGCCGACTGGACGACCCTGCTCTGGGAGGCGTCCTCGCTGCCGCCCGCCGGGTTCGCGGCGGCGGCGGGCGCGCTGGCCGCGGCGGGCCGGGACGAGGACTGCGGGCTGCTGCTCCGGCAGGGGGTGGCCAGGCCCGCCGCCGAGGTCGCCGAGGCGGTGCTCGCCCTGGACGGGGCGGGCCGCGAGGGCGAGGCGCGGGCGCTGCTGGGCGCCTTCGTCCGCGTACGTACGCCGCAGGAGGCGGCCGAGATCGCGGGCGGCGGGACCCGCATCCTGCCACACCTGCTGGCGGCGGCCCGTGAGGTGTCGGTGGAGCGGGAGTGGGACCTGGTCCACGCGCTGCGGGTGGCGGGCGTGCCGGGCGTGTGAGGCGGCGGGGGACCCGGACAGGCCCTGCCTGTGACGCCGCGCAGTGCCTCGGGCGTCCACCGACGATGCCGCGCAGTACCCCCGGCGCCCGCCCGCCGAAGCCGCGTAGTGCCCCGGGGCCTCACCGTCGCCCCGCAGCACCCGGGCCCCCACCGCCCCCCTGGCCCCCACCAGGGCGAGGGCTCAGAGCACCTCGGAGGTCGTACGCCGATAAGTGGAGCGCCGGTCCTCGATGGCCGCCCAGCGGTCCCCGTACACCGTCTCGATCACCCCCTCCTCGCGCAGGAAGTCGTGCGGGAAGCCCAGCGGCACCGCGCTCACCGTGTCCAGCCGCTCCACGGCCGCCGCGTCCAGCTCCACGTCCAGGCAGCCGAGGGCGTCGGTGAGCTGGTCCGGGGTGGACGGGCCGAGGATCGGGACGATGTTGCCCGGGCGCCCGCGCAGCCAGGCCAGCGCCACTGCGGCCGGGCTCCAGCCACCCTCCCGGGCGATCTCGACCACGGCCCGCACGGTCTCCCGCGCGCGCAGCTCCGCCTCGTCGGCCCCACCCGCCGCCGCTTCCTCCTGGCGGCCGGTCAGGCGGCCCCGGGCGAGCGGGCTCCAGGCGAAGACGGCCTGGTCGAAGGCGCGGGCCTGCGGGAGCAGTTCACGCTCCGGGGTCCGCTCCAGCAGGCTGTAGCGGAGCTGCGAACTGGTGAACGGCGTCCAGCCGCGCAGCTCGGCGACCGTACTGGCCTGGGCGATCTCCCAGGCGGGCCAGTCGGACACGCCGACGTACAGCACCTTGCCGCTCCGGACGAGGTCGTCGAGGGCGCGCATGACCTCCTCCACCGGCGTGAAGTTGTCCCGGGCGTGCACCCAGAGGACGTCCAGCCGGTCCGTCCGCAGCCGCCCCAGGCTCGCCTCCACGGACTGCACCAGGTTCTTGCGGTGGTTGCCCCCGGAGTTGAGGTCGCCCGGCCTGGTGGCGCAGGTGTACTTGCTGGCGAGGACGAGCGCGTCGCGGCGGTCGCCCAGCAGTTCGCCCAGGACGCTCTCGGATGTGCCGCCCGCGTAGATGTCCGCCGTGTCCAGGAAATTCCCGCCGGCCTCCAGGTAGGCGTCGAGGATCCGCCCGGAGGTCTCCCGTACGGCGGCGTGGCCGGATTCGTGGCGGCCCAGGGTCATGGCACCCAGGGCCAGCTCGCTGACGCGCATACCGGTCCTGCCGAAGAGTGTGCAGCGCATGAAGGATCCTTTCGCGCGACGGATGTGCGGTGATGCGGTCCGGGACGATTCCCGTCGGTGCTCGGAGGCTATGAGCTGGAGCGCACTTCAGGGCAAACCTTTTCCGGTTCCGGGCGACGTGCCGCGCCTGAGCGGAGTGATGCGTACCGTGAACGGTGTGGACCGCTCGGGTACGAAACATGATCGACTCAGCCGGTTCACGGCGATGGTCTTGCCCCGCCGGACACAGGGGCTTACGTTCTCCATCCATGCACCGATCTACGTGCGTAGAAAACGCGTAGAGGCTCTCTGACGCCGCGTCGAAGGAGCAGCTCATGTCCCACGTCGTACGCGCCGCACTCGTCCAGGCGACCTGGACCGGCGACACCGAATCCATGATCGCCAAGCATGAGGACCATGCGCGCGAGGCCGCCCGGCAGGGGGCGAAGATCATCGGGTTCCAGGAGGTGTTCAACGCCCCCTACTTCTGCCAGGTCCAGGACCCCGAGCACTACCGCTGGGCGGAGCCGGTCCCCGACGGCCCGACCGTACGCCGGATGCAGGACCTCGCCCGCGAGACCGGCATGGTGATCGTCGTCCCGGTCTTCGAGCTCGAACAGTCCGGCTTCTACTACAACACCGCCGCCGTGATCGACGCCGACGGCTCCTACCTCGGCAAGTACCGCAAGCACCACATCCCGCAGGTCAAGGGGTTCTGGGAGAAGTTCTACTTCAAGCCCGGCAACGCCGGCTGGCCCGTCTTCGACACCGCCGTCGGCAAGGTCGGCGTCTACATCTGCTACGACCGGCACTTCCCCGAAGGGTGGCGCCAACTCGGACTCAACGGAGCCCAGTTGGTCTACAACCCGTCCGCCACCTCACGCGGCCTCTCCGGCTACCTCTGGCAGCTGGAACAGCCCGCGTCGGCCGTCGCCAACGAATACTTCGTCGCCGCGATCAACCGGGTCGGCCAGGAGGAGTACGGCGACAACGACTTCTACGGCACCAGCTACTTCGTCGACCCGCGCGGCCAGTTCGTCGGTGACGTCGCCAGCGACAAGGAGGAGGAACTCCTCGTCCGCGACCTGGACTTCGGCCTGATCGACGAGGTCCGCCAGCAGTGGGCGTTCTACCGGGACCGCAGGCCCGACGCCTACGACGGGCTGGTGGAGCCGTGAGCGGACTGTACGAGCGCCACCTGGCCGTCAGCCCCGAGTGGCTGGCCCTCTACTACCGCCACCCCATCGAACTCACCCACGGTGAGGGGCGGTACGTCTGGGACGCCGACGGCAACCGCTACCTGGACTTCTTCGGCGGCATCCTCACCACCATGACCGCCCACGCCCTGCCCGAGGTCACCAAGGCGGTCTCCGAGCAGGCCGGGCGGATCATCCACTCCTCCACGCTCTACCTCAACCGCCCCATGGTGGAGCTGGCCGAGCGGATCGCCACCCTCTCCGGCATCCCCGACGCCCGGGTCTTCTTCACCACCTCGGGCACCGAGGCGAACGACACAGCGCTGCTGCTCGCCACCGCCTACCGCGGCTCCAACCAGATCCTCGCGCTGCGCAACAGCTACCACGGCCGCTCCTTCTCGGCGGTCTCCATCACCGGCAACCACGCCTGGTCGCCCACGAGTCTGTCCCCGCTCCAGACGCTGTACGTCCACGGGGGCGTCCGCACCCGGGGCCCGTACGCGGAGCTGAGCGACGAGCGGTTCATCCGGGCGTGCGTCGCCGATCTGGAGGACCTCCTCGGCCACACCCGGGAGGCCGCGGCACTCATCGCGGAACCCATCCAGGGCGTCGGCGGCTTCACCTCGCCGCCCGACGGGCTGTTCGCCGCGTTCCGCGAAGTCCTGGACCGCCACGGCATCCTGTGGATCTCCGACGAGGTGCAGACCGGCTGGGGCCGTACCGGCGAACACTTCTGGGGCTGGCAGGCGCACGCCGAGCACGGCCCGCCGGACATCCTCACCTTCGCCAAGGGCATCGGCAACGGCATGTCCATCGGCGGAGTCGTCGCCCGCGCGGAGGTGATGAACTGCCTGGACGCCAACTCCATCTCCACGTTCGGCGGTTCACCCGTCACCATGGCGGCCGGCCTCGCCAACCTCTCGTACCACCTGGAGCACGACCTCCAGGGCAACGCGCGGCGCGTCGGCGGCCTTCTCATCGAGAGGCTGCGGGGGATCGCGGCCGGTTCCGACGCCGTACGCGAAGTGCGCGGCCGGGGCCTGATGATCGGCATCGAACTGGTGAAGCCCGGCACGGACGAGGCGAACCCGGAGGCGGCCGCGGCCGTCCTGGAAGCGGCGCGCGCGGGCGGCCTGCTCATCGGCAAGGGCGGCGGCCACAACACCAGCGTGCTGCGGATCGCCCCGCCCCTGACCCTGACCGTCGCCGAGGCAGAGGAGGGCGCGTCGGTGCTCGCCGACGCCCTGCACGCCGCCGACTGAACGACGTACGAGCGCCGACCGGGAACGCCGTGCGAGCGCCGACCGGAACAGCGTACGAGCGCCGACCGGACGACGTACGGGTGCTGACCCGGCACAGCACGGGCGCTCACTCAGCACCGTCCGAGCACCGACCGAACACCGTGCGGGGGCCCACGTGCAGGGCCCCCGTACCGCCCCAGCGAGGAGGTACCCATGAGCCGCACCGTCATCCACGGTGGTCTGGTCATCACCGCGTCCGACGAGATCCACGCCGACGTCCTCGTCGAGGGCGGCCGCATCGCCGCGCTCGCCGCCCACGGCACCGACGCGGCGGAGTCCTGGAGCGCCGACCGCAGGATCGACGCCACCGGCAAGTACGTCATCCCGGGCGGCGTCGACGCGCACACCCATATGGAGATGCCGTTCGGCGGGACGTACGCCGCCGACACCTTCGAGACCGGCACCCGGGCCGCCGCCTGGGGCGGCACCACCACCATCGTGGACTTCGCGATCCAGAGCGTGGGGAAGTCCCTGCGCGAAGGGCTGGACGCCTGGTACGCCAAGGCCGACGGCAACTGCGCCATCGACTACGCCTTCCACATGATCCTCGCCGATGTGAACCCCTCCTCGCTCAAGGAGATGGACCGTCTCGTCGCCGAGGGCGTGACCTCCTTCAAGCTGTTCATGGCGTACCCGGGCGTCTTCTACTCCGACGACGGCCAGATCCTGCGGGCCATGCAACAGGCCTCCGGCAACGGCGGGTTGATCATGATGCACGCCGAGAACGGCATCGCCATCGACGTGTTGGTCGAACAGGCCCTCGCCGCCGGCCGCACCGACCCGCGCTACCACGGAGACGTCCGCAAGGTCGCCCTGGAGGCGGAGGCCACCCACCGCGCGATTCAGCTCGCCCGGGTGGCGGGATCGCCCCTCTACGTCGTCCACGTCTCCGCCGACGAGGCCGTCGCCGAGATCGCCGCCGCCCGCCACAAGGGGCTCCCGGTCTTCGGCGAGACCTGTCCGCAGTACCTGTTCCTCTCCACCGACAACCTCGCCGAACCGGACTTCGAGGGCGCCAAGTACGTCTGCTCCACCCCGCTGCGCCCCAAGGAGCACCAGGAGGTGCTGTGGCGGGGGCTGCGGAACAACGAGCTCCAGGTGGTCTCCACCGACCACTGCCCCTTCTGCTTCTCCGGCCAGAAGGAGATGGGCCGCGGCGACTTCTCCAAGATCCCCAACGGGATGCCGGGCGTCGAACACCGCATGGACCTGCTGCACCAGGCCGTCGTGGACGGGCACATCACCCGCCGCCGCTGGATCGAGATCGCCTGCGCCTCCCCGGCCCGCATGTTCGGCCTCTACCCGAAGAAGGGCACCATCGCCCCGGGCGCCGACGCGGACATCGTCATCTACGACCCGCACGCCGAGCAGACCCTGTCCGCCGAGACACACCACATGAACGTCGACTACTCGGCGTACGAGGGAAAGCGGATCACCGGCCAGGTCGAGACGGTCCTCTCGCGCGGCGAACTCGTCGTCGACGGGAAGAAGTTCACCGGCCGCGCCGGACACGGCATGTACACCCCGCGCGCCACCTCCCAATACCTGGACTGACAAACCGTCAGGCAGGTGGACCAGCGAACTGCCAGCACGTGGACTAGGAGATCCCGCATGGACTTCGGACTCGTCCTCCAGACCGACCCGCCCGCCTCCGCCGTCGTCGGCCTGATGCGCCGCGCCGAACGGAACGGCTTCCGCTACGGCTGGACCTTCGACTCGGCGGTGCTCTGGCAGGAGCCGTTCGTCATCTACAGCCGCATCCTGGAGCACACCGACCGGATGATCGTCGGCCCGATGGTCACCAACCCGGGCACCCGCACCTGGGAGGTCACCGCCTCCACCTTCGCCACCCTCAACGACATGTACGGCAACCGCACGGTGTGCGGGATCGGGCGCGGCGACTCCGCGATGCGCGTCGCGGGGCGGCGGCCCAACACCCTGGCCCGGCTGGGGGAGGCCATCGACGTCATCCGGGACCTCGCGGAGGGGCGGGAGGCGACGGTCGACGGGCAGCCGGTGCAGATCCCGTGGGTGAAGGACGGGCGGCTGCCGGTGTGGATGGCGGCGTACGGGCCCAAGGCCCTGGCCCTGGCCGGACAGAAGGCGGACGGGTTCATCCTCCAGCTCGCCGACCCGTTCCTCACCGAGTGGATGATCAAGGCGGTACGGGACGCGGCGTCCGACGCCGGCCGGGACCCGGACTCCCTCACCATCTGCGTCGCCGCCCCCGCTTACGTCGGCGACGACCTCGACCACGCCCGCGAGCAGTGCCGCTGGTTCGGCGGGATGGTCGGCAACCACGTCGCCGACCTGGTCGCCCGCTACGGCGAGCACTCCGGCCTGGTGCCCGAGGCGCTCACCGCGTACATCGCGGGCCGCTCCGGCTACGACTACAGCCACCACGGCCGCACCGGCAACCCGGACACCGCCTTCGTCCCCGACGAGATCGTCGACCGGTTCTGCCTGCTGGGGCCTGCCGAGGCCCATATCGAGAAGCTCCAGGCGCTGCGGGACATGGGCGTCGACCAGTTCGCCGTCTACAACATGCACGACGCCCGCGAGGCGACCATCGACGCGTACGGATCCACGATCATCCCGGCGCTGACAGGCTGACGCTCTGCGCGCCCCACGGTTCTGCCCCCGCCCGTAGCACCCGCCCGCACCGCCCCGCACGGCACCGCTCCCGAGCGAAGGGCTCATCCGCCATGACCGCCACCGTCCCACCCACCCCACCACCCTCCCCGCAGGACGCGATACCGGCAGCGGCCGCCGCGTCCGACCGCGTCGAACTGGCCCACGGATACGTCCCCGACGACGCCCGCTTCGCCAACGACGACCTGTTGCCCGTCCCCGTGGAGCGGCGCACCTGGACGACGTACAACTTCGCGGCCCTGTGGATCGGGATGGCCCACAACATCCCGTCCTGGCTGCTCGCCTCCGGGCTGGTGGCGCTCGGCATGGACTGGAAACAGGCCGTGTTCACCATCGCGCTCGCCAATGTGATCGTGCTCGCCCCGATGCTGCTCACCGGACACGCCGGACCCAAGTACGGCATCCCCTTCCCGGTCCTGGCCCGCGCCTCCTTCGGGCTGCGCGGCGCCAACCTGCCCGCCCTGATCCGGGCCGCCGTCGCCTGTGCGTGGTTCGGCATCCAGACCTGGATCGGCGGCGTCGGGATCTTCACCCTGCTCGGCAAGGTCTTCGGCGGCTGGGCGAACGCCGGGGAGATCGGCGGGCAGCCGTGGACGCTCTGGCTCTGCTTCACGCTCTTCTGGGCGCTCGAACTGGCCATCATCTACCGGGGGATGGACGCCCTGCGCCGGTTCGAGAACTGGGCGGCGCCCTTCGTCCTGGTCGGGGCCGTCGCGCTGCTGGTGTGGGTCGCGGTCAAGGCGGGCGGCTTCGGCCCGCTGCTGGACCAGCCGTCCGCGCTCGGCTGGGGCGCCGACTTCTGGCCGGTCTTCTTCCCGTCCCTGATGGGCATGATCGCCTTCTGGGCGACGCTCTCCCTCAACATCCCCGACTTCACCCGCTTCGGCGCGGGCCAGCGCGCCCAGATCTGGGGCCAGTCGCTGGGTCTGCCGACCACGATGACGTTCTTCGCCCTGCTGTCGGTCTTCGTCACCTCCGGCTCGCAGGCGGTGTACGGGGTCGCCATCTGGGACCCGGTCCAGCTCGTCGCCCGTACCGACAACGTCTTCGGGCTCCTCTTCGGCCTGGTCACCGTGTTGATCGCGACGATCTCCGTGAACATCGCGGCGAACGTGGTCTCACCGGCGTACGACCTGGCGAACCTCGCGCCGAAGTTCATCAGCTTCAAGGGCGGGGCGCTGATCACGGGCGTGGTCGGGGTCGTCATCATGCCGTGGAAGCTGACGGAGACGCCTGAGCTGTACATCTTCACCTGGCTGGGGCTGGTCGGCGGGCTGCTCGGTACGGTGGCCGGCATCCTGATCGCCGACTACTGGATCGTCCGCCGCACGGTCCTCGACCTGGCCGACCTCTACCGGCCCGGCGGCCGCTACTGGTACCGGGGCGGCTGGAACTGGCGGGCGGTGGCGGCCTTCGCGGTGGGCGGCGTCCTGGCGGTGGGCGGCTCCCACTCGGCGCCGGGCAAGGGTCCCTTCCCGGCCGACGGACTGATCCCGCTCCTCAAGCCGCTCGCCGACTACGGCTGGGCGGTCGGCCTCGCCTCCTCGCTGCTGCTGTATGTGGCGCTGACCGGGCGGGAGCGTCGGGCAGAGAAGTGATGAAGTGTCAGGCACGGCCGGGGAAACGCCTTTTCGGCGTACCACCGGCCGGGCCTGCGGCGCGCCCTCCTAGCCGGCGAGCGCGAAGGGCTGAGCCGTGGAGCCGCCGCACGCGTACTGCTGGACCACCGTCCCATTGGTCGTGGCGGCCGCCCCGGTGTCGGCGCAGCGGCCGTTGGCGGCGCTCGTCAGGCTGTACCAGGCGGTCGGTGAGATCGGGTCGTCGGGTCCGGGGGTGCCGGTCGATCCGGTGCCGAGCCAGGTGAGGCCGTCGATCAGGAAGGTGTTCTGGGTGGCGGAGGCGAAGGTGGACGACAGCGGGGTGTTCGTGGCGTAGTCCATCGCGTTGTGGCCGAAGTTGGCGTACAGCATGCGGTAGTTCTTGTTCGTCCACACGATGGGGTAATCACCGCTGTACCAGCTCTGATCGGGGTCGGTGCCCAGCGGGAAGCTCACCGGGTCCACCGAGGCCAGGACGTCGATGTCGGGGTTGGTCCGCAGGTTCCGGCTCCAGCTGTACCACTCGCTCACCGACGAGGTGAACGTGCCCGGAAGACGGCCCGTCGACGGGTGGGTGCGGTGGTCGGTGCGCAGGGTCGCGGTGGTGGGGCCCCAGGTGTTGGTGGCGAAGTTCCCGCTGCCCAGGAACTGGTTGTAGTACCAGGGCCAGTTCTGGGCGCTGGTCGTGAACGCGGCCACATGGAAGCCCATCCAGGCCCCGCCGCCCCTCATGTACGCCTCGAAGCCGCCGCGTTGGGCGGACGACTGCGGGGCGTCGTCCAGGAAGAGGACCACCTGGTACTGCTTCAGGGCCGCGCTGTCGGCCAGCAGGTTCCAGTTGCTGGTGGAGGTGTACGTGAAGCCGTGCTCGGCGCCCGCCCTCGGGAACCACTCGTCGGCTTCCTTCACGAAGCTGATGTGGGCCGCGTCCCAGGTCCCGTTGTAGAACGCGATGACCTTGAACGCCGGTGCCTCTGCGGGAGCTTGAGGAGGAGCCGCTCCGGCCGGTGAGGCGAGGAGCGTGAGGAGCAGGGCCGGCAGCGCGAGCAGGGACAGGCCGGCGCGCGGGCGGCCGTGGGGGCCTGAGGCATGGGTGTGATCCTTTGTCCGTCCATGTGGTGGACGTTCTTCCATGTGATTAAGAAGTGAACGGAACAAGGTGTCAAGGCTTTGGTCCGGGCCTGTTCCCATGCAGGCGCGGGGCGGTGTCCGTGCGGGCGGTGGCTAGCCCTAAAGGCCAGAGGTGCAAGGGAGTTGGCGCCGGGCTCCGCTGGTCGGCCCGGATTCACCCTCCGTACGCGCAGTCTTGACGTGTTCACGGAACGGGCCTAACTTCACGGCCTGAAGAAAGCCCCGCCCCCCACCCCGGAGACACATATGAGAATGCCCGGCCTCCTCGCGCCCCGAGGCCCGCGCCGCGACGGACACAGACCCCGGCGCCTCGCCGTTCCGCTGCTGGCCCTCGGCGGACTGGTGGGCTCCCTACTCACCGCCGTCGCGACGGCCCCCGCCGCCCAGGCCGCCGAACTCCCCACCGGATGAGCCACCGTGACGGCCGCTCATAGCGGCAAGTGCGTGGGCTCGGCGGCCGCCGGGACCGCCGACGGCACGGCGGTCCAGCAGTACACCTGCAACGGCAGCAACGCCCAGCAGTGGCAGTTCCGGTCCGTCGGCGGAGGCTATGTACGGGTCGACAACCGCAACGACGCGGCGAAGAGCTGGGACGTGACGAACGTGTCCACCGCCGACGCCGCGCCCGTACAACTCTGGTCGTACTCCGGCGGACTGAACCAGCAGTGGCTGCCCGTCGAGGAGCCCGGCGGGGCCTTCCACTTCGTGAACCGCAACAGCGGCAAGTGCCTCGACATCCCGGCCGCCTCCACCGCCGACAGCGCCCGCGTCCAGCAGTACACCTGCAACGGATCGGCCGCGCAGTCCTTCCGGGTCGGAGCCACCGGCGTACCGAACCCGCCCGGCACCCCCGACTTCGGCCCCAATGTCTCCGTCTTCGACCCCGCCACACCGAGGGCGACCATCCAGAACAAGCTCAACCAGGTCTTCGCCCAGCAGGAGACCAACCAGTTCGGCTCCCAGCGGCAGGCCCTTCTCTTCAAGCCAGGCCGCTACGACGTCGACGCCAACGTCGGCTTCTACACCCAGGTCGCCGGGCTCGGCCTCTCACCCGACGACGTCACGATCAACGGCGGCGTCCACGTCGAGGCCGACTGGTTCCAAGGGAACGCCACCCACAACTTCTGGCGCTCCGCCGAGAACCTGTCGGTCAACCCGCCCTCCGGCACCGACCGCTGGGCCGTGTCGCAGGCCGCCCCGTACCGCCGTATGCACGTTCGCGGCAACCTCCAACTCGACGACGGCGGCTGGTCCAGCGGCGGCTTCATGGCCGACTCCAAGATCGACGGCCAGGTCCGCTCCGGCACCCAGCAGCAGTGGCTCTACCGCAACAGCCAGTGGAACAGCTGGACCGGCTCCAACTGGAACATGGTCTTCGTCGGCGACGTCAACGCCCCCGCCAACAGCTTCCCCAACCCGCCCTACACCACGGTCGCCCAGACACCGGTGAGCCGTGAGAAGTCTTTCCTGTACGTGGACGGGGCCGGCGCCTACCAGGTCTTCGTACCGGCCCTGCGGACCAACACCCAGGGCACCAGCTGGGGTTCGGGCACGCCCGCCGGACAGTCGCTCCCCATCAGCCAGTTCTTCATCGTGAAACCGTGCGCCACCGCCTCCCAGATCAACGCGGCGCTCGCGGAGGGCAAGAACCTCCTCTTCACCCCCGGCGTCTACCGCCTCGACCAGACCATCAACGTCACCCGCGCCAACACCGTCGTCCTCGGCCTGGGGATCGCCACCGTCATCCCCGAGAACGGCATCACCGCGTTCGACGTCGCCGATGTCGACGGCGTCAAGATCGCCGGAATCCTGATCGACGCAGGGACCGTCAACTCACCGACCCTGATGCGGATCGGGCAGCCGGGAGCGAGCGCCCGGCACACCGCCAACCCCACCTCGCTGCACGACGTCTTCTTCCGCATCGGCGGCGCGGCCGTCGGCAAGGCCACCCAGAGCCTTGTCGTCAACAGCTCCGACGTCATCGGCGACCACCTGTGGCTCTGGCGCGGCGACCACGGCACCGGCATCGGCTGGAACACCAACACCGCCGCCACCGGCCTCGTCGTCAACGGCACCGACGTGACGATGTACGGGCTGTTCGTCGAGCACTACCAGCAGCACCAGGTCATCTGGAACGGCAACGGCGGCCGCACGTACTTCTTCCAGAACGAGATGCCCTACGACCCGCCCAACCAGGCGGCCTGGATGAACGGTTCGACCCGCGGCTACGACGCGTACAAGGTCTCCCCGTCCGTCACCCGCCACGAGGCGTGGGGCCTGGGCAGCTACTGCTTCTTCAACGCCAACCCGTCCGTGGTCGCCGAGCGTGCCTTCGAGGCGCCGAACACGGCGGGCGTGCGCTTCCGCAACATGGTGACCGTCTCGCTCGGCGGTACGGGAACCATCAACCGCGTCATCAACAACTCGGGAGGACCGTCCAACTCCAGTACCAACGTGGCCAATCTGGTGGCCTACCCCTAGGGCCTGTCGTCAAACTGCCGTCTGCCGTGCGACGCCTGGCACGCACGCTCGCGGCGATCGCACGCACGAGACATCGCGCGGCCGCCCTTCGGGCGACGACGGCATTTGACGACAGGCCCTGGGCTCCAAGCTCCCCACCTCTGCTGGGCCGCGCTCAGGTCGGTTTGACGCTGCGGCCCAGCAGAGCCGTCACATCCACCGTCTCGTCCGCCGACGGAGTCCGCGCGGGCACCGGACGGTCGAAGCCGGAGAAGCTCACGGACCCCTCCTCGTCCGCCCCGCGCACGGTGATCCGCACCGGGTACGGTTCACCCTCGGTGGCGACGTACACCGTCACCCGCTCCTCGCCCTGGGTGCGGGTCACCGGAATGACGGGCGCGCCGTTCACCTCGGTCTCCCGGCCCTTCGTCAGCGTGCCGCGCTCCGTGGCGTCGGGGTTGTCCTTGATCAACTCGCGGAAGGTGTCGAGGTCGCAGGTCTCGGTGACCGTCAGCAGGCGGGGGTCGTCGGCCTTCGCCTTCATGTAGCGGCCGTCGAGGATCGCGTCGAAGGTGGAGCCGCCGATCGGGACGTGGGTCTCCCAGAACGCCTTGTCCGGCTTGAGCCAGACGTCGTCGGCGCGCTTCACGATCTCCACGGAGCCGTCCTCGCCCATGTCGACGCCGCCCGCGCAGTTGCCCTCCCGGTCCAGCGTCAGATCGACGCTCATCCGGTCGCCGCTCCCGTCGAGACTGCCCCGTGCGCTCAGGTGCAGGGAGGAGACCCCGAGCAGCGCGTCGCGGGAGCGGTCCGCGATCTGCTCGGCGGTGAGCGAGGCGATGTCGTCGTCAGCCTGCGCGACCGCGCCACCCGTGACGGTGAGAGCGACGGCCGCCGCACCCGCTGCCGCCCGTGCGGCCCAACGGTGTCCGCTCACGTCGCCTCCTCGGAAAGGCCCCGGTCAGGGGCGCGCGAACCAGTGTGACCGGCACTTTCGAGCGTACGCCGGGAGTGGGGGCGCCGCCCGGCGCGCGTACGGAGAGTGAAGTGCGGCGGTGTTTTCGGCCACGGAGCGTGGGCAGAGGTGCGGCGATCCCGCTCGGGATCACGTACGGGACGCACCACGAAGGTCACGTACGCGCAGGTACTTCCACGAAGGAGAACCATGAAGCTGTTCACGGGGACGAGGAGCAAGGGCGCCACGGCTGCGGGCAAGCGGCCCCGGGCGGTCCTCCGGGCGCTCGCCGTCATCTCGACGGCCGTCGCGCTGGCGATCCCGGTCACCACGGCGACCGCGACACCGGCCGCCGCGCCGGCCGCGATTCCGCCCGGCCTCTCCTGCCACACCGGCAAGCACGCCATCGACGAGTACACGGGCTTCGCGCTCTGTCGCAACAACGGGAGCCGGACGCAGACCTTCTGGGTCCACCTGGTCTGCGGCTGGGCACCGGACGTCGACGGCAACCGTGTCACGGTGCGGCCCGGGGAGTCGGACCAGTCCACCGCGCACTGCGGGAAGATCGGCACGGGCATCGGCGAGGTCCACGTCCGCCCGTGACGCCGGGGCCTTGAGGCCCGTGGCGCCGAGGCAGCCGCAACGCCCCGGCGGCCGGAACGGCCGGAGTGGCCGCACCGGTTGAGCGCGCCGCCTCCTCTCGTTACCCTCCAGTAAGTACGTGTGGGAAGCGGCCGGGACGACCGGCCGACCCCGCGGCCACGAGGGAGGCGGCACGCCCATGTCCTCAGCGGAGCCCACCGAGCAGACCGGACCGGCCCTGCGGTCGCACCCCGAGCGCACCCCGCCCCCGGCGCCGATCCCCGGACTGGCGGAGAGCGCGCGCCTGCTCGCCGACTCCGCCACCACCTCCACCGCACTCGTCGCCGACGCCCTCGCCCGGATCGAGGCGAGCCGGCCCACCCTCAACGCCTTCCGCCATCTGCGGGCCGAGGCCGCCCTCGCGGAGGCCGCCGAGGCGGACCGCAGGCTGGCGGCGGGGGAACGGCTGCCGCTGCTCGGCGTGCCGGTCGCGGTCAAGGACGACACCGATGTGGCGGGGCTGCCCACCCACTTCGGCTGCGACGGCGAGCGGCCCCCGGCCACCACCGACAGCGAGGCGGTCCGCAGGCTGCGCGCCGCAGGGGCCGTCATCGTCGGCAAGACCAACTCCTGCGAGCTGGGCCAGTGGCCGTTCACCGAGGGCCCCGCCTTCGGCGCCACCCGCAACCCCTGGAACACCGCCCACACCCCCGGCGGCTCCTCCGGCGGATCGGCCGCCGCCGTCGCCGCGGGCCTGGTCCCCGCCGCCCTCGGCTCGGACGGCGCCGGGTCCGTCCGCATCCCCGCCGCCTGGACCCATCTCGTCGGCATCAAGCCCCAGCGCGGCCGGGTCTCCGTCTACCCGCACCACGACGCGTTCCAGGGCCTCACCGTCAACGGCCCCCTCGCCCGTACGGTGGCCGACGCGGCGCTCCTGCTGGACGCGGCCGCCGGTGCGCACCCCGACGACTTCCACCGCCCGCCCGCCGTCCGTGCCTCCGACGCCGCCCGCCGGGACCCGGGCCGCCTCCGCATCGCCCTCGCCTGGCGGCCCCCGCTCACCCTCACCGGCGCCGGACCCGACCCCGAGGTGCGCCGGGCCGTCACCGCGCTCGCCGAGACCCTGGCCCGGCTCGGCCACCACGTCGAGGAGGCCCGCCCCCGCTACGGGCTGATCGGCCTCACCTTCGTGCCCCGCGCCACCGCAGGCATCGCCGAATTCGCCGCCCGCCACCCGGAACCGGCCCTCCTGGACCCCCGCACCCGCAGCGCCCTGCGGACCGGGACGCGGCTCGGCGGCCGGGTGGTGCGGGCGGCCCGCGCCCGCGAGGTACGCCAGCACCGCCGCATCGGCGCCCTCTTCGATACGTACGACGTGCTCCTCACCCCGACGACCGCCGCGCCCCCACCCCGTATCGGCGCCTACGAGCACCTCAACGCCTGGCGCACCGACCTCTCGATGACGGCCGCCTGCCCCTACGCCTGGCCGTGGAACGTCCTCGGCTGGCCCGGCGTCAACGTCCCGGCCGGCTTCACCCGCTCCGGCCTCCCCGTCGGCGCCCAACTGCTGGGCCCCTCCCGGAGCGAGGAGCGCCTGATCGCCCTGGCCGCCCAGCTGGAGGACGACCTGCGCTGGTACGAGCACCGGCCGCCAACCCCGTAACCCAAGACGCCGAAAGAAACAGGTCCGCCGGGCACCACGACGACGCCCGTGGCGTGGCGGAGAGACGCCCGCCCACTCAGGGGTGGAGTGCCGGCTCTGTGTCCGCCACTGGCCATTTCTTGCCTGCCTGATTGACGAAAAACACCTATGGGTGACGGTAAAGCCCCAGGCAGCGCTCTTTCCTTGAGTTCCTGGTCCGCTTGCGGTCCGACAGCCGAATTTGGCTGGAAATCCCTCACGCCTGCGACCTGGAACTGGCCTTGTACTGATGTGCATCAGCCATAAAGATTGCGCCGTCTCGCACAAGGTCAACATGCTTTCCTTCGAAAGGAACGATCTGTGAAGCGCTATGGGCGAATAGTGAGCGTGATCGCGGCTACGGCTGTGGTCGGCACTGCGGCGTTCACGACCATCGGCAACGCCAACGCGGCTCCCACGAGGGTGGACACGGCGGCTGTGACGGCCGGTTCGGCGACCGCGCAGCAGACGAAGCTCTCGGCCGCCGAGGACGGCCACCAGCTCTTCGCCGGGCTCTTCTTCGGCCAGGGGCCGGTCGCCGCGAAGCTCGCGGCCGAAGGCAGTCTCAACGGCATCGAGCCGGGGGCGAACGACAACCCCAAGGCCGTCCGTGCCGTGGCCGAGCTGATCACCAAGATCGAGCGGAAGTCCCCCGGCATCTTCGCGGACTTCTCGGACAAGGCGCGCAGCGGCGATCCCAGACTCGTGGACCAGGCCATGACCGAGGTCTCCCGGACACTGGTCGACATCTCCAGCTCGACCAAGCCGGACCCCGGCAACACGGGCGCCTGCGCGGTTCTGGTCGTGACCGTGGCGGTGGCGGCTGTGGTCGTCGCCGTGGCCACCGGAGGCTTCTTCATCAACGCCGCCGCTGTCATCAATGTCGTGGTCGACAGCGAGGCACCGATGGAGAACCTGTCGAGGGACGAACTCGTGGCCGGGCTGACCAAGGTACTGCGGACCGTCTGACCGGACGACCACGCCCACGAGCAGGTGCCGGCTCCCGAACCCGCCGGCCGGGGCGCGGAACCGGCACCTGCTCACGGAACCAGGGAGAGACGAACAGTATGTGGTGGAAGGATTCCCCGCCCGGGCGGGGCCGTATCACCGTGGCGGCCCAGCAGACGGTCGGGGTACCCCGGGCGTGGATCACGGGGGCCGCCGTCGCGTGCGTCGTGGTGGCCCTGTACGTGGCTCAGACGCAGCTGCCCAAGAACGTCCTGTCCCTGCCCGGCCAGAAGTCGGTCAAGCCCGTCGCGGTCGCCGTCGCACCGCAGGGCTGGGCCTTCTTCACGAAGTCGGCGCGCAGTCCGGAATTCGAGCCGTTCCGGCCGGACGGCTCCACCTGGGCGAGTGCCTCGCTCGGCCCCCACTCCGAGCACGGGTTCGACCGGATCTCGCGTTCCCAGGGAATCGAGACCGCGCTGCTCCTCCACGAGGCGGGCAAGGTGACCCGTACCGCGTGCGAACTGAGTCCGGTCCAGGAGTGCTTGAAGAAGGCGCGGGTGTCCACCGCGGTGACGAACAGGACACCGGCTCCGACCCTGTGCGGGCGGATAGCGGTGATCGAGCAGAAGCCCACCCCCTGGGCCTGGCGCGATCTCCTGCCCGCCACCCACACCCCGCAGAACGTCATCCTGCTGGACGTCTCATGCTGAGGCAGGTGCCCGTCCCCTGGACCAACGTGTACGGACTGGCCCGCATGCTCCTCGCGCTGGGCACGTTGGGCACCCTGGCCTTCAGCAGCACGGGAACCCTCTTCCGCCCGGTGGCGACCCAGGGCGACTACCCCATCTGCACCGGGCCGATGCGCGCATCCGTGTTCTGCCTGGCGCCCGAGGACGGCCTGACCGCGACCCGATGGCTGTGTGTCCTCGTCCTCCTCGTCGTGGCCACCGGATGGCGTCCCGGATGGACCGCGCTGCCGCATGCCTGGGTGTCCTTCAGCGTCTTCTCGGGAATCGCCATCGCCGACGGGGGCGATCAGGTCACCGTGGTCCTGTCATCGCTGCTCGCCCTCACCGCGCTCGGCGATCCCCGGCGCTGGCACTGGCAGCAGCTCCCGGAAGGAGCCGCGGCGCGCCGCCGCCCGGCGGTGCTCGTGGGGGCGACGGGCCTGGTGCTGGTGCGCATCCAGATGTCCTTCCTCTACTTCCAGGCATGTGTCGCCAAGCTGCCCCACGCGGAATGGGCCGACGGCACCGCGATGTGGTACTGGGGTCACAGCCTCGCCTTCGGCGCTCCCGGCCCGCTCCGGCCCCTGGTCCACCCGGTCCTCGCGTCCCCCTGGGGAGTTGCTCTGCTCACCTGGGCGCCTCTGATGATCGAGATCGGTCTCGCCGCGAGCCTGCTGCTCGCTCAGCGCTGGCGTTGGCGCCTGTTCGCCGCAGGCGTCCTCTTCCACCTCTCCATCGCCGTCATGATGGGGCTGTGGAGTTTCGCCCTGGCCATGATCGGCGGACTCGTGGTGCTCTGTTTCCCGCTCGGCTCGCATCTCCATGTCACGGTGCCCGAAGCCGTCCGAGGAGCGCTCCGGCGGGGTACCGCCGTACCGGAGCTGACGGCAGGTGCGGACAGCGGCGCAAAGCCGGAAGCGGAGTACGAGCGGACGACCCCGCGCCACGCCTCCTCAGCTTCCCCGGGCCCCTCGGCACCCGTCGGCTGAGCGCCCGGTCGCCACGGCTCGGCTGCGCCCCGGCCCGGATGCCTTCACCCGGTGTGACCGGAAGCTCACAGGGACCCGTACGGACCGTGAAGCCGTACGGGGCCCTTGTGGAGCCGCGGGCGGCGAAGAGATATCTTGATGTCAAGCAATGTTGCAGACGTGGAGCGGAGCACCCGGTGACTGACTCGACCATCATCTATACGCACACCGACGAGGCCCCTGCCCTGGCGACCTATTCCCTCCTGCCCGTGATCGAGGCCTACGCCTCGACCGCAGGCGTCACGGTGGAGCGCCGTGACATCTCGCTCGCGGGACGGATCATCGCCGGCTTCCCGGAGCACCTCAAGGCCGAGCAGCGTATCGATGACGCACTCGCCGAGCTCGGCGAGCTGGCCAGGACGCCCGGCGCGAACATCATCAAGCTGCCGAACATCTCGGCGTCGATCCCGCAGCTCAAGGCCGCGATCGCCGAGCTCCAGGAGCAGGGCTACGCGCTTCCGGACTACCCGGACGACCCGCAGACCGATGAGGCCAAGGACATCCGCGCCCGGTACGACAAGGTCAAGGGCAGCGCCGTGAACCCGGTGCTGCGCGAGGGCAACTCCGACCGCCGCGCCCCCGCGTCCGTCAAGAACTACGCCAAGGCCCACCCGCACCGCATGGGTGCCTGGAGCGCCGACTCGAAGACGAACGTCGCCACCATGGGCGTCGACGACTTCCGCTCCACCGAGAAGTCCGCGGTCATCGCCGAGGACGGCTCCCTCCGGATCGAGCTGCACGGCGACGACGGCACCACCACCGTGCTGCGCGAGTCCGTACCCGTACTCAAGGGCGAGGTCGTCGACGCGGCCGTCATGCGCGTCGCCGCGCTGCGCGAGTTCTTCACCGCGCAGGTCGCCCGCGCCAAGGCCGAGGGCGTGCTCTTCTCCGTGCACCTCAAGGCCACCATGATGAAGGTCTCCGACCCGATCATCTTCGGCCACGCGGTCCGCGCCTTCTTCCCGAACACCTTCGCCAAGTACGGCGACCAGCTCACCGCCGCCGGCCTCACCCCGAACGACGGTCTGGGCGGCATCCTCAAGGGCCTCGACTCGCTGCCGGGCGTCGGCGCCGAGATCCAGGCGTCCTTCGAGGCCGAGCTCGCCGAGGGCCCCGCCCTCGCGATGGTCGACTCCGACAAGGGCATCACCAACCTGCACGTCCCCAGCGACGTCATCGTCGACGCCTCCATGCCCGCCATGATCCGCACCTCGGGCCACATGTGGGGCCCGGACGGCAACGAGGCCGACACCATCGCCGTCCTCCCGGACAGCAGCTACGCCGGTGTCTACCAGGTCGTCATCGACGACTGCCGCGCCAACGGCGCCTTCGACCCGGCCACCATGGGCTCGGTGCCCAACGTCGGTCTGATGGCCCAGAAGGCCGAGGAGTACGGCAGCCACGACAAGACCTTCGAGATCCCCGCCACCGGCACCGTCCGCGTCGTCGACACGAACGGCAACGTCGTGCTGGAGCAGGCCGTCGGCGCCGGTGACATCTTCCGGATGTGCCAGACCAAGGACGCGCCGATCCAGGACTGGGTCAAGCTCGCCGTCACCCGTGCCCGCGCGACCGGCAACCCGGCCGTGTTCTGGCTGGACGAGGGCCGCGCCCACGACGCCAACCTGATCGCCAAGGTCACCACGTACCTCGCCGACCACGACACCGACGGCCTGGACATCTCCATCAAGACCCCGGAGGAGGCCACCGCCTACTCCCTGGAGCGCATCCGCCGCGGCGAGGACACCATCTCCGTCACCGGCAACGTGCTCCGTGACTACCTCACCGACCTCTTCCCGATCCTGGAGCTCGGCACCAGCGCGAAGATGCTCTCCGTCGTCCCGCTGATGAACGGCGGCGGCCTCTTCGAGACCGGCGCCGGCGGCTCGGCCCCCAAGCACGTCCAGCAGCTCGTCAAGGAGAACTACCTCCGCTGGGACAGCCTGGGCGAGTTCCTGGCCCTCGCGGTCAGCTTCGAGCACCTGGCCACCACCACGGACAACGCGCGGGCCCAGGTCCTCGCCGACACCCTGGACCGGGCGACCGGCACGTTCCTCAACGAGGACAAGTCCCCGAGCCGCCGCCTCGGCGGCATCGACAACCGCGGCAGCCACTTCTACCTGGCCCTGTACTGGGCCCAGGAGCTGGCGCAGCAGACCGACGACGCCAAGCTCGCCGAGGCGTTCGCCCCGCTCGCCAAGACCCTGGCCGAGCAGGAGGAGACCATCGTCGCCGAGCTGATCGCGGTGCAGGGCTCCCCGGCCGAGATCGGCGGCTACTACCAGCCCGACCCGGCCAAGGCCGAGGCGATCATGCGCCCGTCCGCCACGTTCAACAAGGCGATCGCGTCCCTCGCCTGACATGAGGTGAGGGCGGCCGCGTCCGCCCTCGCTTGTTCCGCCCCGGTCGGCCCTGTGCCCGCCGGGGCGGTTCGCGTTCCGCCTCTACGCCGGTACGCGCGCCCACGCAGGCGAACCCCCGGGTTTCACGTGATCGGGTGATCGACCAATCCGCCCGCCCCACGGTTCCGAATGACGACCGTGAGGATCACCCGGACAGCCCTGACCCGCGGAACGCTCGCAGCCCTGAGCGGACTGCTGGCCGGATTCGCCGCACTGACCGTCGCCGAACTCGTCTCGGCCGCCGTCAGGCCCGAGGCGAGTCCCGTGACGGCGGTCGGCGGAGCGGCCATCGACCGGACGCCCGCCGGGGTGAAGGACTTCGCCATCCGGAACTTCGGCGAGAACGACAAGCTCGTCCTGCAACTCGGCATCGTCCTCACGCTCGCCCTCTTCGCCCTCGCCGTCGGCGTACTGGCGCTGCGCTTCCGGCGTACCGGCTCCGCCGCCGTCCTCGCCTTCGGTGTGGTCGGCGCCGCCTCGGCCGTCAGCCGCCCGGACTCCACCGGCATCGCCGACGGGCTTCCGTCGCTGGTCGGAGCGGTCGCCGGGGCGGTCCTCCTGTACGTCCTCATCGGCAGGCTCACCCGGCCGCGCCGGATCGCCGGGGAGGAGCAGGAGGCGGACGGCGAGGGCGGCTGGGACCGGCGGGGCTTCCTGATCGCCGCCACCGCAGCGGCCGCCGCCTCCACCGTGGCCGGAGCGGTCGGCCGGACACTCAACGGCCGCAGCGCCCGGGACGCCGTCGCCTCCCGTGAGGCCGTCAAGCTGCCCGCCCCCGCCTCGCCCGCCGAGCCGATCCCGGCCGGGGCACAGCTGCGGGTGCCCGGCCTCCCCCCGTTCACCACCCCCAACAACAAGTTTTACCGGGTGGACACCGCCTTGGTGGTCCCGAAGGTCGATGCCGACTCCTGGCGGCTGCGCATCCACGGCAAGGGCGTCCGCCGGGACCTGGAGTTCACCTACCAGGACCTGCTGGACCGCCCGCTGATCGAACGCGAGATCACCCTCTGCTGCGTCTCCAACGAGGTCGGCGGCCCCTACATCGGCCACGCCCGGTGGATCGGCGTACGCCTGGCCGACCTGCTCAAGGAGGCGGGCGTCAAACCGCCGTCGCGGGGCGGGAAGGCGGACCAGATCATCGCCCGCTCGGTCGACGGCATGACGCTCGGCACCCCCGTCGAGGACGTCATGGACGGCCGGGACGCGATGCTCGCCGTCGGCATGAACGGCGAACCGCTCCCCTTCGTCCACGGGTTCCCCGTGCGCATGCTCGTGCCCGGCCTGTACGGGTACGTCTCGGCCTGCAAGTGGATCGAGGACATCGAACTCACCACGTTCGACGACTACGACGCCTACTGGGTGAAGCGCAAGTGGTCCCGCAAGGCCCCCATCAAGACCCAGTCCCGGATCGACACCCCCAAGCCCTTCGGGCGCCCCGAGGCCGGCACGGTCATGGTCGCCGGGGTGGCCTGGGCCCAGCACCGGGGGATCGAGAAGGTCGAGATCCGCGTCGACGACGGCCCGTGGCGCCCCGCCCAGCTGGCCGAACAGGACACCGTCGACACCTGGCGCCAGTGGTCCTACCCCTGGAAGGCCACCGCCGGCGGCCACACCCTCACCGTCCGCGCCACCGACGGCAAGGGAATGGTCCAGACCGAGAAGCGCACCAAGACCGTCCCGGACGGCGCCAGTGGCTGGCACTCGGTCGTGGTCACCGTCGACTGACCCCCAACAGACCTACCCATAGCAACACTTCATCCCGTTTTCCCCGACGAACGATTCAGGAGAATTCCATGAACGCCCTTCGCCACCGCCGTGCAGCCGTCGCCGTCGTCGCCGCTGTGATGCTGCCCCTGACGCTGACCGCCTGTTCGGACTCCGGCTCGGACAAGGCCTCCGACAGCTCCTCCGCCGCGGGCTCCACCCCCGAGGAGTCGAAGCCGGCCGCCGGTGACGACGCCATGGCGGACAAGCCGTTCGGCCCGGCCTGCGCCACCGTTCCGCAGGACGGCGCGGGCAGCTTCGACGGGATGGCCAAGGACCCGGTCGCCACCGCCGCGTCCAACAACCCGGAGCTCTCCACGCTGGTCACCGCCGTGCAGAAGGCCGGCCTCGTCGACACCCTCAACAACGCCGAGAACATCACGGTGTTCGCGCCGACCAACGACGCCTTCGCCAAGATCCCGAAGGCCGACCTGGACGCCGTCCTCAACGACAAGGCCATGCTCACCAAGATCCTCACCTACCACGTCGTGGGCGAGAAGCTCACCCCGCAGCAGCTGGAGAACGGCACCTTCGACACCCTCCAGAAGAGCACGCTGACCACGTCCGGCTCCGGTGAGTCGTACAAGGTCGACGACAGCGCCAACGTGGTCTGCGGCAACGTTCCGACCGCCAACGCCACGGTCTACATCATCGACACGGTGCTGATGCCCAAGTAGCCAGGCCGGCGGCCTCGCTGCCGCCACAGACTGCCCGACTGCGGGAAGGCCGCCATGCATCCTCCAAGGCCCTTCCGCAGCGGGGTTCTGCCTTTACGGGCAGAATGCCCCTACAGTCGTTTTCAACTCGCCGACCGTAGGCACCCTCTGTCGCTGCTTGCGGGCTGCCGGTTCGACCCGCTCGCGTTGGGACCGGATGCGGCGTCCGCGCGGGTGTTCGCGGATCACGCGGGACGAGTGGGCTTTGTCCGCCAGGACCGCGTCGGGCCGAGTGCGGGGCCTGCCCCGGCGCTGCGGGACACGCAGGTCCTCCGCGGGACCGGCCGATGGCGTGGTCGGTCGGCTCGCCCGCCGAGCCCCTTTTCGCGGCCCCCGGCGGCGTGCTGGAGGCCACGGACGATCGTGGAGTCCACCGAGACCACCCAGTCGAGGTCGTCCTCCTCGTCGGCCTGGGCCATGAGCGCAGTGAACACACGGCGCTCCCGCGTGCCGTCCGCGACCCACATCCGCAACCTGTTGCAAAACGCCCCGCCAGTTGTCGTACTTCTCCGGCAGATAGACCCACTGCGTCCCGGTCTGGAACTTGTAGGCGATCGCGTCGATCACCTCACGGTGATCCCGCCACCACCCATCCCGCTTAGGTGTTCGGTCCGAAGGTAACGGCTCGATCCGCGCCCACTGGGTGTCAGTCAACGGCACAACCAGACCAACGATCGGATGATCTGAACAAAACGGCCTGGTAGAGATGCTGTCGGGAACATCCCCGCACCCGCAGGGTCAGTCCCCAGAGGCTGGCGTGCTCGGCGGAACTCAGAACCTGCTTCCCGCACCCGCAGGGTTCTTCCCTTTCTGGCGGAGCCAGAGAACGTCCGGGTAAACCCAGACAGACAGTGAACCGCCATCCGATCTCGCATAATCTGCGTCACATGCAGCGCCGTGGGATGGCCGTGGGATCGTCCCTGCGACGTTACGCCCTCGCTCCATCGAAACCCCAGGTCAAGGCGATCTCAGACCGCGTGGGCGAACGGCGCACCTCCATCCGCCACACCGATGCGAGGTGCTCGCCACACACGAAATCGCAGCCTGAGAGAGTTTTTGCAGGTCAGAACGTTTCACTTGATGGGGCGGGTGGGACTCAAACCCAAACAGGTGACACCTCTCACCTGCAATGATGCCGAAGGACCCGACATGTCATCCGTTTCCAGCCGACTCCATCCTCGTCGGCCCCACGCGATCGGAAACGGTTAGGCGTTCGCCACGCCAGGTCCCCAACGCCGCAGCTGAGCCCAGCACCTCTTGGACGACCTATTCGATGAGCCCTACCTGCACTACGAGACCAGACCAAGCGGCGCGTTAGACGCGAACACCCCAGAGCGATGCAACCATATCGGCAGCACTACTCTCCGTGTCCTCGGCCATGTTGACCGGCGGCCGGGCGGACATGGGGTTATACGGGTTTCAGTGCAACAGGCTGTCTCCGGAGTAGTCGGCGTCCCTGCCCTCGGGTAGTTCATGGCGGACGGGCCCAGCAGTGGTCCCGGCCGTTACAGCGGCACACCTCGGGCTCGTTCTAGGAGCCTGGTCATTCTGGGGGCGTACCGGTCCGCCACATCTAGGAAGGTGTGGTTGTCACGGCAGGCCTCCCGGCCCTTCTCCATGACGTCAGTGATCCTCCGTGCCAGCTCCGACAATTCATGGGCGGTCAGTAGCGGTTGGACGGCCTCAAGCCACTCAGTGCCCCGCTTCGACAGGACCGCGAAGGTGTGCGGGGACGCGCCGCCGTGCTTCACGGTGACCAACTCCAGGACGTGGACCGCCTCCAATGCCTTGGTCCGCAGTTCGTTGTCCTCCGGCCGTTGTGCCGACCGAGACAGCCGGATGGCGCCCCAGGCGGTGCTCACCTTGAAGTCGTCGGCACCTCCCGGACAGCCCCGGGCCGACTCCAGATGGTTCTGCGCGACGCCGAGATCGCCGCGTTCCAGCTCGTACTCCCCACGTTGGAGCCAGTAGTGGAAGTCGTCCCCGAGTTCGTCGAGCACCGAGTCGTAGATGGCCTGCACGAGGACCGGTCCGAGCCCGAGCTTGCGCATCATCGTGTGATTGAGCAGCCGGATCATGATGCGGCGGTAGGGGTTGTCAAGGTCCCGGATGTGCCGCGCCTGCCTCGCGTAGAACTGGAGGGGCAGGCGCACGGCTATCGCCAAGGAGTCGGGCATACTCTTCAGCACGGAGCCGACCACTTGGTCGGCGATGGTTCGGTGACGGCAGTAGAGCGCGCCGCCCTCTCCTCGGACCAGGTACTTCGACCGGACCAACTCCTCGACGCCGCGCCTGGTCCGCGCCATGGACACCGTCGGCGTCATGACACTAAGCAGATCCTCCTGCTCCATGCCCCGCCGCTTGTAGACCTGGTCCGCTTCCAGGACGCACATCACCGAGTAGATGGCCCGCTCCTCGACCGGTAGGTCGTCGAAGTCACTGCGAACCTTGTCCTCGAAGGACTTTCCGGATACCACATGGATCATCGCCGCAAGCAGGCTGCGTTCGCAGAGGTCGCGGAGCTTCTCCATCCTGGCGCGGGGCGGCCACTTGTACTCCTTGAGCAACCCCAGCAGTCCGTGCTTCCTGAGGACCTTCACCACCGAGCCCAGGTCGTCGTCGCTCAGCGGCTCGTCGGCGGAGACCACCTTCGGGCTGAAGGTCGCGTCCAGTTCCCTCACCCGGGTGGTCCGGATGGCAGCAATTACCTGGGTGCGGCCGTCGTCGCTCAGGCTCGCTAGAAGCGAAGCGGCCCGGCTGCCGAAGATGTCGACGTCATCGACGATGATCGTGTCGAACTCTATCCGGCTCGCCTGTTTCTTGATCTCGGAAAGCGGAATGTCGGTGTCCCGGTCGATCCACCCGACGGTACGGCCCTCCCGGTGCAGTCGGTAGGCGTGGTGCATCAGTGCCGTCGTCTTGCCCGTGCCAGCCCGCCCCTCCACCAAGACCACCGGGTACCTCCCCCGGTCGTTCTTCCTTGCCCCGGCCTGGATACGCTCCAGGACCGAGAGTTTGGCCGCGAAGCCGCCCTTAATGTCGCCCCAGGTGGGGTCGCTCCCCTTCAGGAAGTCGCTGCTGCCCTTGCGCGCGCTGTCCAGCAGCGTGGAGACCAGGCTGATCCCTGTGCCCTGGCGGGTCGCCGAGCGCAGCTCCACCACCCGCTGCTTCCCGTCCTTCAGCGACTGCACGTTGGACGGCAGCCGCCGGGCCGCGAACTCCTTGGGCGACTGCTGGATGTGGACGATTCCCTTGAGATGCATCCTCGCCTGCTCGCCGGCGCTGCCGGGCGGTGCGACCACGAAGAGGGGATAGCGGTCCGCGTTCTCCTCCAGCACAGCGTGCTCGAGCACCGCCCATAGGGTCGGGCTGCTCGGCGAGGCGGCCATGAAGACAGCCGGGCGCTCCAAAAGTTCGGACTTCAGACGCTGGAACCACAACGACCGTGGGTCGCCCCCCGCCTCCGTGGGCACGCCGAAGTCCACCGAGCCCGAGCCCTCGCGTACGGTGCCGTGCATCGCCACCACCCTGAGGCGGTTGGCCTGGCCCGGCACGTAATCGGTGCGGGCATCGACCGGTTCGACCGTCTCGGCGAGTGCCGCGTCGCCGCGGCAGGCCTCCTCCAGCACCCCCGAAACGGTGAAGTCATACACCTGCCACCAGGGTGCCTGGAGCAGTCGCGACAGCCCCGGCAAAACCTCTCCGGCCTCTGCACGCAGCATCCGTACGTGGCCGTCGAGCACGCCTGGGTCGAGCCGGTCGCGGGCCGCCGACCAAACCTCGGCCAAGGGCGGTACCATCCCCGGCATCTCGCCGTACAACTCCTCGACGAGGCGCCGGTGGAACCCGTCCACCTCAACGGGCCCGCCGGGGCTGTGCAGCCCCGAGGCGATGACGAGTACGGTGCGCCCGGTGGACATCTGTTCGTAGAACGACTTGACTGCCGCCGCTTCGTCGTACTCCTCGGCCCGTAGCCGGGGGCGGGGAGCGGGTGCCACGGGACGCGCGCGGCTCGGCAGAATGATCAGCTCCGGGGCGCCGGCCGCCGCGCAGTCCAGCACGCGGGTCGGGGCATCCCTGTCACACTCGATCCGCAGCAGCCGGTGGCTGCGGTTCCGCAGGTCGGGCAGAGCCGTCCACGTGCCGCTCGCAGGGTTCGCCGACACGGGCAACGTGCCTGCCGCCGCCAGGTCCAGGTCGGCGGGGAGCGCTGCGGCGTGGCCGGCCAGCACCAGGTTGAGCGCGTTGCTCCCGGCCCAGTCCTCGTACCGGCCGTCGACCGCGTGCGACAACTGCTCGCGAGACAGCGTCGCGAGGTCCGCGCGCGATTCCGCGGTGATCATCCGGAAGACCGAGTTGCCAGCCACCAGGCCGAGCGACCGGCCGTCCCGCTCCAAGCGCAGCGAGCCCTCGCCGGGCAGCAAGCCGTCGTGCCATCCGGTCAGGTCGGTGCGGAACCGGGCGGCCCAGCCCTCAAAGGCGGCGAACGGCCCGGTCCGCAGCAGATTGACGATGGCCTGATCTTCACCCGCCAGCAGGGCGGCGGCGTACTCCGCCCAGTTCCGACTCACGGCGTTCGCCAGCACGCCTCTCGGGGCCACGGGTGAGACGTCACCGAGACCGGGGACGACCACCACCGGAGGCACCTCGGCCTGCCCGGCGTCCAGACAGGCGTAAAGGAGTCCGTCGATCAGGTCGGTCGCCACCGGATATCCGGGGTCCCCACCGGCGGTGCCGAGCACGACCAGGGCGTCGACCTCCCCCCCGGCCGCCCGCAGGCCATCCAGACAGGGCGGGACACAAGCGGGATCCATCCGTGGGCCGACACACAGCACATGGAACACAACGGGCACCTCAATCTCCTTCGAGCCTCATGCCGGTCACCTCTGACCGTGGAATCTGCAGTACCGCGACCTTGCTTCCGCACGCTCCGGCGACCAGCTCGATCCGCACGAAGGGTCCTTTGAGGGTGCTCGTATCGACCTTGCCTTCCACGCGCTGAGGCAAGGAACCAGGCAAGGAGCCGCAGAGTTGCCGCAACTGCTGTGCGTAGGCGGGACGGAGCAGGACAGCGCCGGAAGCCGTCTCCTTCTCCGGGCCGTAGCCCAGCGCCAGCGCATAAGTGATAAGAGTAATCAGAAGTGCAGCACCTACGGTCCAACTCGCCTTTGTCTGCCAGGAATCGACATGCTCAGCCTCCTTCTTGCCGCGTTTGAGCACCTCGTTGACAAGATCGATACGTCGAGTGACATAGGCGGTGTCCGTCGGGTCGAACTTGGGCAGCGTGGCGACGGCCAGCACGTAGAGGAAGGCCGCGACCAGCCAGAGCAGAATGGCAGCGACCGCGAAGACGCGAGTGATGGCGGGGCGGTCGGCGAGCCCGGTGAAGGCCAGTGTCGCCACCAGTCCACCCGCGAAGAGCGTGACCGTGGATTGCGCAGCCTGGGCACGCAGCCGGGCGCCGCTCCCCGAGCGGACGCTTTCCGAGTAGTACGCCTCACTGATGGGGCCAAGTACTGCCTCCAGCACCCGATCCCGCTCGGCTTCCTCCTGCTGTGTCGCTTGCTCGGTCAAGCCCCACCCCCTCAGGTACGTGAAATCCTACATATGCCGAACGGCGATGTGATGCTGCATCACATCGAGCTGATTACTCACAGGACAGTCACGCCAGGCGGATCACGTTCCAGGACAGCGCTCCAGGGTGGCACGCAAGACCCGCAGTCGAGCGACGTGCCGTCGGTCTGCGGCGTTGTCAGCCTCGGGGTCGGCATCGGCCAGGACTCTGGGTTCGACGGCCGAGGCCTCGGGGTGCCGTGGAGGGCGAGCTCCAGAGGTAGGGCCTCGATCTGGCTCCGGATGGACGCAAGTTGGGCATGGCTGCGCAACGACGAAGCTCCTGGGGGCCGGGTTCTCGACCAAAATCACCCGTGTACGCCAGGAGCTTCGTGTGCTTCTCTATCCGTCGGTGATAGATCTGGCCAGCCGTACGCTGCGGTACCTGCAGGCATCTCGCCGCCCGGCACCGGGAGATCGGGACGCGATGGCGGCGCCTGCCCGCCGGCCACCAGGCCCTCGCCGTGGCTCACCTGCGCTGTGGCGACACCTACGCCCAGCTCGCCACCGGATGAGCTTGAGGCGTGGTGAAGGACGACGACGGTTGGAACACGCTTTAGCCAATGGTGCCGGTGTACGCAGCCGGGCCGGGAGGCGGTCCACGATCCGGCAGGAGACGCCCGAGCGCCGCAGCTCGGCGGCGAGCGTCAGCCCGACCGGGCCCGCGCCCGCGATGAGTACGTCGGTCGATGCGCTGCGTGTCACCGGCGCCTCCCGCCGTGGGCCCCCGCGTACGGTCCCCTCCGTCGTCCTGCCGCCGGCCGACCTCGGCACCCGGAGGGTCAGGCGGGCGCGGGCGGCGGGGTCATCGCCCACCGGATGGTCCGGGTCAACGCCTTCCCCGCGGGCCGTACGCAGACTTCCTCGACGACCGGGACCCGGGGCAGCCGCAATGGCTCCCGGGCCCAAGTCGGCAGCGCCGCCACCGCGTTGGCGGCGAGTACGGCGTACGGGGGACGGGCCGGCCAGGGCAGCGGCGGGTGCAGCAGGATGAAGCGGGCCGCTTCCAGCGCCTCCTCGGTGGCGCGCAGCTCCGGGCGGTAGGCGGCGATGCGGTCGGCCAGCTCCGCCCGGTCGTGCGGCGGGTCGGGCACTCCGAGGGCGTGGGCCACGGTCGCCATGTCGTGGATGTACCCGTCGCACCCGGCACCGTCCAACGGTCTTGCCCCGTACCGCTGGTGGGCGCGGAGGAAGCTGTCCACCTCGGCGATGTGCACCCAGCACAGGAGGTGCGGATCGGCCGCGTGGTACGGCTCCCCGGAGGGCGCGGTCCCGCGCACGCGCTCGTGCACGGAACGTACGCGGTCGACCGCCTCCTGCGCGTGCTCGGCCGTGCCGAACGTGGTCACCGCGAGGAACGTGCTCGTGCGCTGGAGCCGCCCCCACGGATCGCCCTTGAACCCCGAGTGGCCCGCGACGGCGGCCATGGCGAGGGGGTGCAGCGACTGGAGGAGCAGGGCACGCAGCCCGCCGATGAACATCGACGCGTCCCCGTGCACCCGGCGCACCGGCCGGTCCGGGCCGAACCAGCGGGGGCCGGGGGTGCCATGGATCCGGGCCCGGTTCTCCGGGCCGGAAGGCCCTGCGACCCGGGAGAACAGGGACCGGCCGAGCCGTTCCCGTACGCCGGAGCCTGGCTGCGCTCTGTTCATGCCTCCCAGTATGCGGGCCCGCGGAGCAGGCCCTACGGCACCCTGGCCGTCCACTCCGGTGTGGCGAACTTCGTCCGTACGAGCTCCTCGGCGCGCGCCAGCTCCGCCTCCGTCACGCTGCCCGTGGTCAGCCCGTGGCGCCTGCGGAACGACTCGATCATGCGGTCGATCACGGCCTCGCGCGGCAGGCCGGTCTGCCGCCGCAGCGGGTCGACGCGCTTCTTCGCCGACTTGGTGCCCTTGTCCGACATCTTCTCCTTGCCGATACGGAGCACCTCCAGCATCTTGTCGGCGTCGATGTCGTACGCCATCGTCACGTGGTGCAGCACGGCCCCCGGCCCGCCGTCCGGCCCCACCACCCGCTTCTGCGCCGCCCCGGCGATCTTGCCCACCTCGGTGGCGATGTCGTTGAGCGGCTGGTACCAGGCCTTGATGCCCATGTCCGCGAGCGCTTCGAGGACCCAGTCGTCCAGGTAGGCGTAGCTGTCGGCGAAGGAGAGCCCGGAGACCAGGGACTGCGGGACGGCCAGCGAATAGGTGATCGTGGAGCTCGGCTCGGCGAACATCGCGCCACCGCCGGAGATCCGGCGTACGACGTTCACGCCGTGCCGCTCCACACCCGCCGGGTCGACCTCGTTGCGCAGCGACTGGAAGCTGCCGATGATCACGGCGGGGGAGTCCCACTCCCAGACCCGCAGCGTCGGCGGCCGCTTCCCCGCCGCCACCTCGGCGGTGATCACCTCGTCCAGCGCCATGTGCAGCGCCGGCGGTTGCGGGGCCTCGTGGATCAGCTGCCAGTCGTAGTCGCTCCACTCCGTGGCCTGCGCCAGCGCCCGGCGTACGGCGATGGCGACCCCCTCCGCGCTCAGCCCGAGCATCACCGTGGAGTCGGCCAGCGCCGCCTCGATCCGGGCCGCGAGACCCGCCGTATCGGTGGTGGCCGGAGCACCCTCCAGCGCCGCGTCGATCGCGAGGATCGCCTCGTCCGGTTCGAGGAAGAAGTCCCCGGCCACGCGGACGTTCCGCAGCGCCCCGCCCTCCACCTCCAGGTCCACCACGACCAGCTTGCCGCCGGGAACCTTGTACTCACCGTGCACAGCGCCGCCTCCAGCTCCAGTCTCCTCGGCCCGGCTCGGTGATGAGCCGGACACAACCGGCTATAACGCTCGCGGGGGCGTCGATCATCCCCGCTCGTAGCTCATGCGCCGGTGTGCGCCGGGACGGTCCGCTGGTCAGGACCGTTGTAGACGCCGAGCGGACGGATCAGCGCGTTGTGTTCGAGCTGCTCGCTGATGTGCGCGGTCCACCCGGTGATCCGGCTCATCACGAAGATCGGGGTGAAGGCAGCGATGTCGAACCCCATCAGGTGGTACGCGAGCCCGGCCGGGTAGTCCAGGTTGGGGTGGATGCCCTTGCGGCTGATCATGGCGTGGCGGAGCGCGGCGTGCAGGGTCGCCAGCCGGGTCGCATCCGGGTCGCCCGCCCGCGCCACCAGCCGGTCGGTGGCCTCCTGCATGATCGGTACGCGGGAGTCGCCGTGGCGGTAGACGCGGTGGCCGAACCCCATGATCTTCCGCCCGGCCGCGAGCGCCTCGTCCAGCCACTCCTCCGCCCGGTCCGGATCACCGATCTCGTTGAGCATGTGCATCACGGCCTCGTTGGCCCCGCCGTGCAGCGGCCCCTTCAGCGCCCCGATCGCCGCCGTCACCGCGCTGTACAGGTCGGAGAGAGTGGAGGTGACGACCCGGGCGGTGAACGTCGAGGCGTTGAAGCTGTGTTCGGCGTAGAGGATCAGCGAGACCTCGAAGCAGCGCACCACCTCCGGGTCCGGCACGCTGCCGAAGCACATGCGGAAGAAGTTCTCCGCGTACCCGAGCGACGGATCGGGTGCTACGGGGGCGAGCCCGTGGCGCCGCCGGTGGTCGGCGGCCACGACCACCGGCAACTTGGCCAGCAGGGCGAGGGACTTGGCGTGGCGGGCGGCGGTGCTGTCGTCCTCCTCGGTCGGGTCCTCGGAGCCGAAGAAGCTCACCGCGGTCCGCAGCACGTCCATCGGGTGGCAGGTCTCCGGCAGCCGGGCCAGCAGCTCGGCGGTGGTGCGGTCCAGCGGCCGCAGCGCCCGCTCGCGCGCCTCGAAGGCCTTCAGCTCGGCGGCGTCGGGCAACTCGCCGTACCAGAGGAGGTACGCGACCTCCTCGAAGGAGCAGCGGGCGGCCAGGCCCTGGACCGGATAGCCGCGGTAGGTCAGGGAGTTGGTCTCCTGGATGACGGTGGAGATGGCGGTGGTGTCGACGGCGACCCCGGCGAGACCGCGGTGGATCTCAGGGGTGGCGGCGGATGCGGGCATGGTGAACCTCCGGGCATGCGAAGGGAAGGGGCGGGGTGGTGCGGGTGCCCGGCCGGGGACGGGTGCCGACCGGGCAGCGTGGGCTCGGGTGCCGGGCGGCGCGGCCGGGCGGCTCAGGGTTCCGAAGAGCCTCGCGGGCTCAGGCGTCCGGCGGCAGCGTGAAGTCGAAGACCGCCGAGTCGAACGCGCCGTACTCCTCGTAACCGAGCACCTCGTACAGCCGTGAGCGCGTCTGCATCCGGGGGAGCAGGGCCTGTTGGGTGCCGTCGGCGGCCAGGGTCCGCAGCCCGTCCTCCACCGCGCCCATGGCGAGGCGGAAGAGGGTGACGGGGTAGAGCGCGATGTTGTAGCCGAGGTTCTCCAGGGTCGCCGCGTCCAGCAACGGGCCCTTGCCGAACTCGGTCATGTTCGCCAGCAGCGGCACGTCCACCGCCGCCCGGAACGCCTCGAACTCGCCTTCGTCCGCCAGCGCTTCAGGGAACACGGCATCGGCGCCCGCGTCCACGTACGCCTTCGCGCGGTCGATCGCCGCCGCCAGCCCCTCGGGCCCCCGGGCGTCCGTGCGGGCCATCAGCAGGAAGTCCGGATCGCGGCGGGCGTCCACGGCGGCCCGTACCCTGCGGACCATCTCCTCGCGCCCCACGAGCGTCTTGCCGTCCAGGTGGCCGCAGCGC
Organism: Streptomyces sp. SID8374; assembly: GCF_009865135.1. NCBI lineage: Bacteria > Bacillati > Actinomycetota > Actinomycetes > Kitasatosporales > Streptomycetaceae > Streptomyces > Streptomyces sp. SID8374. The sequence goes on from NZ_WWGH01000002.1 coordinate 1,447,296, forward strand.
TTCGGGTTGACCTGGTCCTCCAGATGCAGGCCCGCCAGCCCCGCGTCCTCCATCAGCTGGACCGTGCGCGCCGCGTTCATGGGCTCGCCGAACCCGGTGTCCGCGTCGATCAGGGCGGGCAGATCCGTGACCCGGGCGATCTGCTGCGCCCGCGCCGCGATCTCCGTGGACGACGTCAACCCGATGTCGGGGAGGGCCAGTTCGGCGGCGAGGACCGCCCCCGACAGATACACCGCCTCGAACCCGGCCTCCTGGATCAGCCGCGCCGAGTACGGGTTGACCGCGCCCGGCATCCGCAACAGCCGCCCGGAGGCCAGCTGTTCGCGGAGCACACGGCGGCGCCCGGCCGGAGTCGTACGCGTGTGCAGCATCAGAACAGCCCCTTCGGCAGCCCCGCGTCGAAGGCGGCGACCGCCTCCGTGTCCACGGCCGGGAACAGCGCGTCAAGACCGTCCGCCGACAGCTCCGCGAGCCCCTCGGCCGCCGCCAGGAAACGGTCCTGGTCCTCGGCGGACACGATGCCCTCCGCGAGCGTACGGAACTTCGCCACGTACCCCGTACGGTCGAACGGCCGGGCCCCCGCGGGGTGCGCGTCGGCCACCGCCAGCTCGTCCTCGATCACCGTCCCGTCCACCAGCGTCACCACCGCACGGCCGCCGAAGGCCCGCCGCTCCGGGTCCGGGTCGTGGTAGCGGCGGGTCCACTCCGGGTCCTCCACCGTGGAGATCCGCTGCCACAGCTCCACCGTCCCCGGCCGCTGCGCCCGCTCGGGGGCGTACGACCGCTCGTGGTGCCAGGCCCCGTCCTCCAGCGCCACCGCGAAGATGTACGGCACCGAGTGGTCCAGCGTCTCGCGGCTCGCCGCCGGGTCGTACTTCTGCGGGTCGCCCGAACCGGAACCGATCACCTGGTGCGTGTGGTGGCTGGTGTGCAGCACGATCGACCGGATCTTCTCCGTCGGGCCCGTCCGCTCCCGCAGCCGCCGCGCCAGGTCGATGACCGCCTGGGCCTGGTACTCGGCGGAGTGCTCCTTCGTGTACGTGTCCAGGATCGCGCGCCGCGCCTCACCCGGCTCCGGCAGCCCCACCGTGTACGCCGCGTCCGGGCCGTCCAGCATCCGGGCGAGGAACCCGTCCTCACCCTCGTAGACCGGCGACGGCGACCCCTCGCCGCGCATCGCCCGGTCCACCGCCTCGATCGCCGCCTTGCCCGCGAACGCCGGGGCGAACGCCTTCCAGCTGGAGATCTCGCCCTTGCGGGACTGCCGCGTCGCCGTCGTCGTGTGCACCGCCTGCTGGACCGCCTGGTACGCCGTCCCCGTGTCCAGCCCCAGCAGCGCGCCGAGCCCGCACGCGGTGGCGGCGCTCAGGTGGGCCACATGGTCGATGCGGTGCTCGTGGAGGCAGATGGCCCGGACCAGCGCCACATGGATCTCGTACGCGGCGACGATCCCGCGCAGCAGCTCCGCGCCGCCACGCCCGGTGTGCTGGGCCACGGCGAGCAGCGGAGGGATGTTGTCGCCCGGGTGCGCGTAGTCGGCGGCCAGGAACGTGTCGTGGAAGTCCAGCTCCCGTACGGCCGTGCCGTTCGCCCAGGCCGCCCACTCGGGGGAGACCCGTACGCCGGGGGCCGCGCCGAAGACGGCCGCGCCCGGGGCCGCGCGGTGGGCCAGGGCCTGGCTGCGGGCGACCGCGACCGGGCGGCGCAGCAGGGAGGCCACGGCGACGGAGGCGTTGTCGACGACCCGGTTGACGGCCATGGCGGCCGCCTGCGGATCGAGGCCGGCGGCGTCCTGGGTGCCGGTGGCGGCAACCGCCAGCTTCCAGGCGAGCTGCTCCTCACGGGGCAGCCGGTCGGCGCTGGGGTGGACGCGGACGTGGTGGTCGATCACGGGGCTCCTCGCAACGTCGGTGGTGCCGTACGGAAGGAGCTTTCCCCGCTCCGGCCCCCGATGCGACCGGTCCACTGTGCACAATCCGTACAGCCCTGAGCTGCGAATCTGCGAAGGTTGCGAAAGATGCGGATGCTAGTTTCGCAGCAGGCCTCAGGGTGGAGGCCCGCAGCGGGCCTCGGTGCGGAGGCCGGGGCGGGGGAGAGGAGCCGCGAGCCATGGGACGGCCTGCCGGACGCAAGATCTACGCCCACGCCAAGCTGCGGCGGCTGCGTCGCGAGCGCGGGATGAACCAGGTGGAGCTGGCCCGCGCGCTCGGCCTCTCCACCAGCTACCTCAACCAGATCGAGCACAGCCGCCGCCCGCTGACCGCGCCCGTGCTGCTGCGGATCGCGGAGGTCTTCGGCGTCGACCCGGAGTTCTTCTCCGAGGCCGACGAGGAGCGCCTCGCCACCGACCTGCGCGCCGCTCTCGGCGACGAGGCGTGCGGGACCCAGGTTCCGCTGGAGGAGGCCGCCGACGTGGCCCGCGACCACCCGGAGGTGGCCCGCGCGCTCGTCGCCCTGCACCACCGCTACCGGGACGCGGCCGAACGCGTCGTCGCCCTCGCCCCGCCGCAGGACGGCGCATCGCTCCTCACCGCCGAACCCCACGACGAGGTACGGGACTTCTTCTACGCCCACCACAACCACTTCGGCGCCCTGGACGCGGTCGCCGAACGCACAGCGGCCGACCTCGGCATGGGCTCGGCGGGCCGCACCGCCGACGCCCTGAAGCAACGCCTCGCCGCCCGCCACGGCATCACCGTCGTCACCACCGACCCCGAACGGGCCGCCGACGCCCGCCGGTTCGACCCCGGCGCCGGGCTCCTGCTGCTCTCGCCCTGGCTCAGCGAGGCCCAGCGCGCCTTCCAGCTCGCCACCCAACTCGCCCTGCTGGAAAACGGATCGCTGCTGGACACCCTGGTGGCCGGCGGTGAACTCGCCTCCGGACAGGCCGCCGGACTGGCCAGGATCGGCCTCGCCAACTACTTCGCCGGTGCCCTGCTCATGCCGTACACCGCCTTCCACCGGGCCGCCGAGGAGCTGCGCTACGACATCGAACTGCTCCAGGCCCGCTTCGGCGTCGGCTTCGAGACCGTCTGCCACCGGCTCTCCACCCTCCAGCGGACCGGCGACCGGGGCGTGCCGTTCTCGTTCCTGCGCGTCGACCGGGCGGGCAACATCTCCAAGCGCCAGTCCGCCAGCGACTTCCACTTCTCCCGGCTCGGCGGCACCTGCCCGCTCTGGACGGTGTACGAGGCGTTCTCCGCGCCCGGCCGCATCCTCACCCAGGTCGCCGAAATGCCGGACGGCAAGCGGTACTTCTGGGTGGCCCGGACCGTGACGCGCGGCGGGTTCGGGCACCGGGCGCCCCGGGCCGACTTCGCCGTCGCGCTCGGCTGCGAACTCCGCCACGCCCACCGGCTGGTGTACGCCGAGGGCCTGGCCCTGGACGATCCCCGGTCGGCCACCCCCATCGGGCTCGGCTGCCGGATCTGCGAACGGCAGGACTGCGCCCAGCGGGCCCGTCCCCCGGCCGGGGGACGGCTGGCCGTCGACCCCGACCGGCGTACGCATGTGCCGTACCCGGTGGAGGCCGACGGCCCGAGGGCCGACCTCAGCGGTGGGTGAACTCCGCCGGCCGCTTCTCCGTGAACGCCTTCATGCCCTCCTTCTGGTCGGCCGTGGCGAACACCGCGTGGAACAGGCGGCGTTCGAAGCGGACGCCCTCGGCGAGCGTGGTCTCGAAGGCACGGTTCACCGCCTCCTTCGCCATCATCGCGACGGGTGCCGACATGCCGGAGACCGTGTCCGCGATGGCGAGCGCCTCCTCCAGCAGATCCGCGTCCGGGACGATCCTGGAGACGAGTCCGGCCCGCTCCGCCTCCTCGGCATCCATGTTCCGGCCGGTGAGGCAGAGGTCCATCGCCTTGGCCTTGCCGACCGCCCGGGTCAGCCGCTGGGAGCCGCCGATGCCGGGGATCACCCCGAGCCGGATCTCCGGCTGCCCGAAGACGGCGGTGTCGGAGGCGATCACCACGTCGCACAGCATCGCCAACTCGCAGCCCCCGCCCAGGGCGTAGCCCCGTACGGCCGCGATCGTCGGGGTCCTCAGCCGGCCGAGCCGGTCCCAGGCGGTGAACCAGTCGCTGAGGTACATGTCCATGTAGCTCTGCGGCTGCATCTCCTTGATGTCCGCGCCCGCCGCGAACGCCTTGTTCCCGCTGCCGGTGATGACGATGCAGCCGACGTCCGGGTCCCGGTCCAGGGCCTCGCTCGCCTCGACCGTCTCCCGCATGACGTCCAGGCTCAGCGCGTTGAGCGCCTTGGGCCGGTTCAGGGTGAGCAGGGCGGTACGGCCCCGGCGTTCGACCAGGACGGTCCCGTACGGGCCCGGGGTGGACGCGCTCTCGTTGTTCTCGCTCACGCGGTGGTGCCCTTCTGTGCATCGGTGGTGTTGGACGAAGCCGCCCGGATGGCCCGGACGATCCCGGAGAAGTCCTGGTCCGCCCCGGCTCCTTCCGCGAACCGGGCGTACAACTCGGCTGCCCGTAGCCCCAGTTCGGCGTCGATGCCGCCCGCGCGCAGGGCGTTGGCGGCCAGCCCGAGATCCTTCGCCATGAGCGGCGCGGCGAACCCGGGGCGGTAGTCGCGGTTGGCCGGGCTCGTCGGGACCGGGCCGGGGACCGGGCAGTTGACGGTGAGCGCCCAGCACTGGCCGGAGGCCGCCGACGCCACGTCGTACAGCGCCTGGTCGGTGAGGCCCAGGCTCTCCGCGAGGACGAACGCCTCGCTGACGGCGATCATGGAGACGCCGAGGATCATGTTGTTGCAGATCTTCGCGGCCTGCCCGGCGCCGGCGCCGCCGCAGTGCACCGCCTTCTTGCCCATCACGGACAGCAGCGGCTCGGCCTCCGCGAACGCGGCCTCCTCACCCCCGGCCATGAAGGTGAGCGTGCCCGCCTCGGCGCCCACCACCCCGCCGGAGACCGGGGCGTCCAGCGAGCGGTGGCCGACCGCCGCCGCTGCCGCGTGGGCGGCCCGGGAGTCGGCCACGTCGATGGTGGAGCAGTCGACGAACAGGGTGCCGGGGCGCGCCGCTTCGAGGAGCCCCTCCTGCCCGTAGAGGGAGAGGACATGGCGTCCGGCGGGCAGCATGGTGATCACCACATCGGCCACCGAGGCCGCGTCGGCGGCGGACTTCGCCCGCTCCACCCCGCTCTCCACGGCGGCGGCCAGACACGTCTCGACGAGGTCGTGGCCGAGCACCCGGTGCCCGGCGCGGACGAGGTTGGCGGCCATCGGGCCGCCCATGTGGCCGAGGCCGATGAACGCGACGGTCGTGGTCACCAGGGCACCTCCTGCGGGGAGTCGTCTGCGGCGAGGGAGAGGCCCTCGTCGCCGGTCGGAGCGAAGTACCTGGCCACGTCGGCGTCCGTGACCTCCACGAGCGTGCCGGGCGACCAGTGCGGTTTCCGGTCCTTGTCGATCACCTGGGCCCGGATGCCCTCCACCAGATCGGGGGAGGAGAGGGCCGCGTACGAGACGCGGTACTCCTGCTCCAGCACCCGTTCCAGCGGCCCGAGTTCGCGCGCCCGGCGCAGAGCGGCGAGGGTGACCTTGAGTGCGGTGGGCGACCGTCCGAGGATCGTGGCCGCCGCCTCACCGGCCGCCGGGGCGTCGGAGGCGAGCAGCCGCTCCACGATCTCCTCGACCGTGTCGGCGGCGTAACAGTGGTCGATCCAGGAGCGGTTGGCCTCCAGCACCCCGGGAGGCGCGTCCCGGACATGGCGGCGCAGCACCTCGGCGGGCGGGTCCGACCGCAGCCCGCCCAGGAACGCGGGCAGCTCTTCCGCCGGTACGAAGTGGTCGGCCAGCCCGCACAGCAGCGCGTCCCGGGCCCCCACCACCGCACCCGTCAGGGCGAGATGGGTGCCCAGCTCGCCGGGGGCCAGCGCCAGCAGATAGGTGCCGCCGACGTCCGGAACGAAGCCGATTCCGGTCTCCGGCATGGCCACCTTGGACCGCTCGGTGACGATCCGGACGCTGCCGTGCGCCGAGACGCCGACCCCGCCGCCCATCACGATGCCGTCCATGACCGCGACGTACGGCTTCGGATAGCGGGCGATCCGCGCGTTCAGCCGGTACTCGTCGCGCCAGAACGCGGCCGAGGCCTTGCCGCCCGCGCGGGCGTCCTCGTAGATGGACCGGATGTCGCCGCCCGCGCACAGGCCGCGCTCCCCGGCCCCGGTGATGACGACCACGGCCACCTCGGGGTCGTGCTCCCACCGGTCCAGGGCCGCCGCGATCGTCTCCACCATCGCGTGGGTGAGCGCGTTGAGCGCCTTCGGCCGGTTCAGGGTCAGCACCCCCGTACGGCCTTCGGTGTGCACCCGTACGAGCTCCTCGGTCATCGCAGGGCTCCCGTCAGGCTCCGGGCCACAATGACGCGCATGATCTCGTTGGTCCCTTCCAGGATCTGGTGGACCCGCAGGTCCCGCACGATCTTCTCGACGCCGTACTCGGCCAGATAGCCGTAACCGCCGTGGAGTTGGAGCGCCCGGTCCGCGACCGAGTAGCCGGTGTCGGTGGCGAAGCGCTTGGCCATCGCGCACAACTCCGGTGCCCCGCCCACCTTCCGGTCCAGCGCCTCGGCGGCCTGTCGCACCAGTGCTCGGGCAGCCGCCAGTTCGGTCGCCATGTCGGCCAGCCGGAACTGCAACGCCTGTGCGTTCAGCAGCGGGCTGCCGAACGCCTCCCGGTCCGCGAGATGGGCGAGCGAGCGGTCCAGCGCGCTCTGCGCACCACCCAACGAGCAGGCGGCGATGCCGAGTCGGCCGCCGTTGAGGCCGTTCATCGCGATCCGGAAGCCCTCGCCCTCCGCGCCGAGCAGCCGGTCGGCCGGGATGCGTACCCCGTCCAACATGACCTGGCGGGTGGGCTGCGCGTTCCACCCCATCTTCTTCTCGTTGGCCCCGAACGAGAGCCCGGGGTCGTCCCGTTCGACGAGGAACGCGGAAATCCCGCCGGGGCCGCTGTCGCCGGTGCGGGCCAGCACGATGTAGAGGTGGGTGGCGCCCGCGCCGGAGATGAACTGCTTGGTCCCCGTCAGCACATAGTGGTCGCCGTCGCGCACCGCCCGGGTGCGGAGCGCGGCCGCGTCGGAGCCCGCGCCCGGTTCGGTCAGGCAGTAACTGCCCAGCTGCTCCATGGTGCAGAGCTCCGGCAGATACCGGCCGCGCTGGGCCTCGGTGCCGTACTGGTCGACCATCCAGGCGACCATGTTGTGGATGGAGAGATAGCCCGCCACGGACGGGCAGCCGGTGGCGAGGGCCTCGAAGACGAGGACGCCGTCGGAGCGGGACAGCGCGGAGCCGCCGAGGTCCTCCCGGACGTACACACCTCCGAGGCCGAGCCCCGCCGCCTTCCGCAGGACGTCGACGGGGAAGTGCTTGTCCTGGTCCCAGGCCACGGCGTGCGGGGCCAGGTGCTCCTGGGCGAAGTCGAGTGTCGTCTCCACGACCGCGAGCTGGTCGTCGCTGAGCAGGGTGGTCACGGCAGTCATCCCATGGTCGGAATCGTGAAGCTCGCGCCGTCCCGGATCCCGGAGGCGGGCCAGCGCGAAGTGACGGTCTTCGTACGGGTGTAGAAGCGGATGGCGTCCGGCCCGTGCTGGTTGAGGTCGCCGAAGCCGGACCGCTTCCAGCCGCCGAACGTGTGGTACGCCACCGGCACGGGGATCGGCACGTTGACGCCGACCATGCCCGTGTCGACGCGGCGGGTGAAGTCGCGGGCGATGTCGCCGTCGCGGGTGAAGAGGGCGACGCCGTTGCCGTACGGGTGCTCCGAGGGGAGGCGCAGGGCCTCCTCGTAGTCGGCGGCGCGGACCACGGAGACGACAGGACCGAAGATCTCCTCCTGGTAGATCCGCATCTGCGGGGTGACCCGGTCGAAGAGGGAAGCGCCCGCGAAGAAGCCGTCCTCATGGCCCTCCAGGACGAAGTCCCTTCCATCGACGACGAGTTCGGCGCCCTCCTCGATGCCGAGGTCGACATAGCCGCGCACCCGGTCGACCGCGTCCCGGCCCACCAGCGGCCCGAAGTCGGCGTCCGGGTCGTCCGAGCGGCCGATCCGCAGCTCCGCGATCCGCTCGGTGAGCTTGGCCACCAGGGCGTCGGCGGTCTCCTCGCCGACCGGCACGGCCACCGAGATCGCCATGCACCGCTCGCCAGCCGAGCCGTAACCGGCGCCGATCAGCGCGTCGACCGCCTGGTCCAGATCGGCGTCCGGCATCACGATCATGTGGTTCTTCGCCCCGCCGAAGCACTGCGCCCGCTTGCCGTGGGCGGCGGCGGTCGCGTAGATGTGCGCGGCGATCGGTGTGGAGCCGACGAAGCCGAGCGCCTTGACGCGCGGGTCCTCCAACAGGGTGTCCACAGCCTCCTTGCCGCCGTTGACGACGTTGAGGACCCCGGGCGGAAGCCCCGCCTCCAGGAAGAGTTCGGCCAGCCGCAGCGGCACCGAGGGGTCCCGCTCGGACGGCTTGAGGATGAAGGCGTTACCGCAGGCCAGAGCCGGTGCGGCCTTCCACAGCGGGATCATCGCCGGGAAGTTGAACGGGGTGATTCCGGCGACCACGCCGAGCGGCCGGCGCAGCGAATGGACATCGATCCCGGAGCCCGCGTTGTCGCTGAACTCGCCCTTCAGCAGGTGCGGGACACCGGCGGCGAACTCCACCACGTCCAGCCCACGTGCGAGGTCGCCGTGCGCGTCGGCCACGGTCTTGCCGTGCTCGGAGGAGAGCAGCCGGGCCAGGGAGTCCTTCTCCTTCTCGACCAGCTGGAGGAAGCGCAGCAGGACGCGGGCGCGGCGCTGCGGGTTCCACTCGCCCCACTCGATCTGCGCCTCGGCGGCGTCGGCGATCGCCGCCTCGGTCTCGGACCGGCCGGCCAGCGGCACCCGGGCCTGGACCCGGCCGGTGTTGGGGTCGTAGACATCGCCGTACGTGCCCGAGGTGCCGGGCGTGTGCTTGCCGCCGATGAAATGGCTGAGTTCGCGGACCATGGAAACCTGCTCTCGTCGGTGAGATCGTCAGGAGAGATCCGGGGATGGCGCACGGGCCCCACCGCACACGGCGCCGGTCGGGGGCGCGCGGGGCGTGACAGGGCTCGCCGTCGGGGGACGCGGAGGGCTGGGGCCGTCAGGGGAAGGCGGGGAGAACCGCTCGCCGGGACGGGCCTGCGGGGCCGTGGGTGCGGACCGGTGCCATGCGTGTCTGCTCCATCCTCGTGGAAACACGGAACATCCCGCGGCCGGTATCCTGACTCCCGGATCAGCGCCCGCCCTCATGCCTTCCCGACGGCTGCTTCGCCGTCAGTGGCGTTTCCTACGAGGACGAACTCCCCGGTCACAGTGGCGGGACCGCGCCGGAATCGCACCGGCTTCCCTGACACCACGGGCCTTGAGGGTGCCCGGCTGCACGCCGGCCACCCCGCTGCTCACGAACATATAGTTGGACGTCCTAGTAAGTCCACCCCGCCTCGCCCCGGCCTCCCCTCGGGCCTGGCGCGATGGCCCGCCCCGCTCCTGGCATGATCGGCCGACATGAGCGACGCACCACGGCACATCCTCGTCATCGGCATGGGAGCCGGCGACCCCGACCATCTGACCCTCGCCGCGGTGAAGGCGATGCGCAGGGCGCGGGTCTTCTTCGTGCTCGGCAAGGGCCGGGAGAAGGAGTCCCTGACCCGGCTGCGGCGGGACATCCTGGCCGAGCACCTCACCGGCCCCTACCGGGTCGTCGAGGCCGAGGACCCCTGGCGGGACCGCACCCAGGACGACCGGGGCCGCTACACCTCGGCGGTGCACGACTGGCGCCACCGCCGCGCCGACATCTGCGAGCGCCTGATCATCGAGGAGCTGGCACCGGGGGAGACGGGTGCCTTCCTGGTCTGGGGCGACCCGTCGCTGTACGACAGCACCCTCGCGATCCTGGAGGACATCCGGGCCCGTGGAACGGTGGAATTCGGCCATGAGGTGATCCCCGGCATCAGCAGCGTCTCCGCGCTCGCCGCCCGCCACCGCACCTCCCTGAACCAGGTCGGCCGCCCCATCCACATCACCCCCGGCCGACGGCTCGCCGAAGGGTTCCCGGACGACGACGGGGACATCGTGGTGATGCTGGACGGGCACGAGAGCTTCACCCATCTGACGGGCAGGGGGCTGTGGATCTACTGGGGCGCCTACATCGGCACCCCGGACGAACTCCTCGTCTCCGGCCCCCTCGACGAGGTCGCCGAGCGGATCAGCCAGGTCCGCGCCGAGGCCCGCGAACGCCACGGCTGGATCATGGACACGTACCTGCTGCGCCACGGGCCGGAGGACCCGCACGGTCCGGAGAGCGCTGGCGGCACGGGGAGCGCAGGCGGTCCGGAGGGCGCAGGCGGTTCGGAGGGCGCAGGCGGCGCCCACAGCTGAGGGGCCCCGGCTGGGAGCGGGGCCCGGACAGGTGAGCGGTCATGTGACGCACGGCGGCGGGTCGCGTCGAGGCGCGGGCGGCCGCCGCACCTCGCCGTCGGACCGGCCGGAGGTCAGCTCCGGGACTCGTGCGCCCGGATCACTCCGAGCCCGTGCCCCAGGCTCGGGCACTCGGCGGTCAGGTCGTTGCCCCGCACCAGATAGTTGTGCACGCGCCCGTCGGCGGGCCGCTCCACGGCCCGGTACAGCGTGCCGTTCACGGTGATCGTCCAGTCGTCGCCGTCCTGGGCCCACCCGACTGTCTTCTTCATATAGCGCTTCCCTCACTCGTCGCCGCCGCGGGTCGGCGGCCGGGTATTGGCAAGAAGAACGGGCTGTGACGCTCTGTGGTTCCGGTTCGCCTACGCCATTCGGTTACATCTGTGTCACCGTGCCCCCATGACCTGACCGGAAGTCAGCGAACGGGCGAAGAGGAGCGGAACCCGAGGTCACCCGTTCGGAGTCCGTGTCTCACGTCACCGTCCGAAGTGTGAACAACGGTGTGCGCCCGGCGGTCGCCCCCTTAGGGTGGCCGGTGCAGCTGGTTCGCCCTGCCCGCCAGGCAGGGTGTCGTAAGAGGGAACCCGGTGGGAATCCGGGACTGCCCCGCAGCGGTGAGTGGGAACGACCGCCGTCATACGCACTGGGCCCGGCCGGGTCTGGGAAGCGACGGCCAGTAGGTGTCTGCCCCGGCAGGCGTGCCCGCGAGTCCGAAGACCTGCCCGTTGCCCGCACGCGACCGTTCGTGTGCGGAGTTCCCGGTGACCTCGTGGGCGGGTCGGCGTAACCGTCGGGTGGGCGGACACGGTCAACGTGTCGCGTTTCCGCCCGATTTCGTCACCCCTTCGCGTCCGCGTCCCGTCCCGGGATCAGCTGGAGACATGCTCGCGAAGGAGAGTCACGTGACAGCGAAGCCCGCAGCCGCGGCAGCACGGGCCACCGTGTACGGCTACCCCCGCCAGGGTCGGAACCGTGAACTGAAGAAGGCCGTCGAGGGCTACTGGAAGGGCCGCGTCGACGCGGACACCCTCCGCCAGACCGCCGCCGAACTGCGCAGGGGGACTTGGGAGCAGCTCGCCGAGGCCGGGGTCCACGAGGTGCCCACCGGTGACTTCTCGTACTACGACCATGTCCTGGACACCAGTGTCATGGTCGGCGCTGTCCCCGAGCGGCACCGTGAGGCGGTCCAGGCGGACGCCCTGGACGGCTACTTCGCCATGGCCCGCGGTACGCAGGACGTGGCCCCGCTGGAGATGACCAAGTGGTTCGACACCAACTACCACTATCTGGTGCCTGAGTTGGGGCCGGACACGGTGTTCACCGCCGACTCCGCCAAGCAGGTCGCCGAGTTGAAGGAGGCCCTCGCGCTGGGGCACACCCCGCGCCCGGTCCTCGTCGGGCCCGTCACCTACCTCCTGCTCGCCAAGGCGGCCCCCGGGGTGGCCCCCGACTTCGAGCCGCTGACCCTGCTGGACCGGCTCCTGCCCGTGTACGCCGAGGTCCTCGCCGACCTCCGGGCCGCGGGCGCCGAATGGGTGCAGCTGGACGAGCCCGCCCTCGTCCAGGACCGCACCCCGGCCGAGCTGAACGCCACCGCCCGCGCCTACCGCGAGCTGGGCTCCCTCACCGACCGGTCCAAGCTGCTGGTCGCCTCCTACTTCGGGCGGCTCGGCGAGGCCCTGCCGGTGCTGGCCAAGTCCCCGGTCGAGGGGCTCGCACTGGACTTCACCGAGTCCGGCGCCGCCAACCTCGCCGACCTCGCGGCGGCCGGCGGACTGCCCGGCAAGCGCCTGGTCGCGGGCGTCGTCAACGGCCGCAACATCTGGATCAACGACTACGAGAAGTCGCTCGCCACCCTCGGCACGCTCCTCGGCCTCGCGGACCACGTCGACGTCTCCGCCTCCAGCTCCCTCCTGCACGTCCCGCTGGACGCCGACGCCGAGCACGACATCGACCCGCAGATCGCCCGCTGGCTCGCCTTCGCCCAGCAGAAGACCGCCGAGATCGTCACCCTGGCCAAGGGGCTCTCCCACGGCACCGAGGCCATCTCCGCCGAACTCGCCGCCAACCGGGCCGACCTGGCCTCCCGTACCGACGCCGTCATCACCCGCGACCCGGCCGTCCGGGCCCGTACGGCCGCCATCACCGACGCCGACGGCCGCCGCTCCCAGCCGTACGCCGAGCGGACCGCCGCCCAGCGCGCCCACCTCGGGCTGCCGCTGCTGCCGACCACCACGATCGGCTCGTTCCCGCAGACCACCGAACTGCGCACCGCCCGCGCCGACCTGCGGGCCGGCCGGATCGACGAGGCCGGGTACGAGGAGCGGATCAAGGACGAGATCCGCGAGGTCCTCTCCTTCCAGGAGAAGGCCGGGATCGACGTCCTGGTCCACGGCGAACCCGAACGCAACGACATGGTCCAATACTTCGCCGAGCAGCTCACCGGCTACCTCGCCACCCAGCACGGCTGGGTCCAGTCGTACGGCACCCGCTACGTCCGCCCGCCGGTCCTCGCCGGGGACATCTCGCGCCCCGAGCCGATGACGGTGCGCTGGACGACGTACGCGCAGTCGCTGACCGAGCGCCCCGTCAAGGGCATGCTCACCGGCCCGGTCACCATGCTCGCCTGGTCCTTCGTCCGCGACGACCAGCCGCTCGGCGAGACCGCCCGCCAGGTGGCGCTCGCCCTGCGCGACGAGGTCGACGACCTGGAGGCGAACGGCACTTCGGTGATCCAGGTCGATGAGCCCGCGCTGCGCGAGACGCTGCCGCTGCGGGCCGACGAGCACGCCGCGTACCTTCAGTGGGCGACGGAGTCCTTCCGACTCGCCACCTCCGGGGTGCGGCCGGACACCCAGATCCACACCCACATGTGCTACGCGGAGTTCGGCGACATCGTCCAGGCCATCGACGACCTCGACGCCGACGTCATCAGCCTGGAGGCCGCCCGCTCCCACATGCAGGTCGCCCGCGAACTGGCCGCCCACGGCTACCCCCGTGAGGCCGGGCCCGGCGTCTACGACATCCACTCCCCGCGCATCCCGAGCACCGAAGAGGCAGCCGCCCTGCTGCGCAAGGGACTTGAGGCCATCCCGGCCGAGCGGCTGTGGGTGAACCCCGACTGCGGCCTGAAGACCCGCGGCTGGCCCGAGACCCGGGCCTCCCTGGAGAACCTGGTCGCCGCCGCGCGGGAGATCCGCGCGGAGCTGCCCACCGAAGCGGCGTGATCCCACCCGGTGCGGGAGCGGCCACCGCCGCTCCCGCACCGGGGCACGTGGTCCCGACTCGGTGCGGAGGCAGGCCGGTTCGGAGGTCAGGCCGGCCGGAGTGCGTTCTTCCCCAGCGGCGGAGTTAGGTTAGCCTAACCCGAATCCCGGTTGTGGATCTTGCACTCCGATCGAAGGGCTTCGCCATGGAGCGTGCTCAGGGCCTGCCGTCCGCCGAACTCCGCCTGGAGCGTGGGGTGTGAGCGCCGGTACGGGAACCTTCCTGGCGGGTGGCGTCCATGGGCCGGCACATCTGCGCGCCCTGACCGGCGTCGTCCTGGACACCCTGGAGACCGCGGCCCGGGCCCGGGGCGGGCCGCTCCCCGCCGGAGGGCCGGAGGCCGTGGCCCGGCGGACCACCGCCCTGGCCGCCCCGGTGCTGCCCGAGGAGGGCGTCGGGGCCGAGGCCGCGCTCGCGGATCTGGTGCGGGCTGTCGCCGAGGGGGCCGCCGATCCGGCCGATCCGGCCTGCGTGGCCCATCTGCACTGCCCGCCGCTGGCCGTGGCAGCGGCGGCGGAGCTGGCGGGGGCAGCCCTCAATCCGTCGATGGACTCCTGGGACCAGGCGCCCGCCGCCGGGGTGATCGAGGAGCTGACCACCGCCGCGCTGGCCCGGCTCATCCACCCGGACGCCCCCGCACCCGACGCCCTCATCACCAGCGGCGGCACCGAGTCCAACCTGGTCGCCCTGCTCCTGGCCCGCGAACGAGCGGCGCCCGGCCCCCTGCGCGTGGTGACCGGGGCCAACGCCCACCACAGCGTGCACCGGGCCGCCTGGATGCTCGGCCTCCCCGCCCCGGCAGTCGTCGCCTGCCACGACGGCCGCATCGACCCCGACGCCCTCGACCGCACCCTGGCCGGGCTCGGCGGCGGACCGGTCCTCGTCGTCGCCACCGCCGGGACCACCGACGAGGGGCGCATCGACCCGCTCCCCGAGATCGCCCGGATTGCGGAACGGTACGGAGCCGAGCTCCACGTCGACGCGGCCTACGGCGGGCCCCTGCTGTTCAGCGAGCGCCTGGCACCCCGTCTCGCGGGCCTCGACCGCGCCGTCTCCGTAACGTTCGACCTGCACAAGCTCGGCTGGCAGCCGGTCGCCGCCGGAGTGCTGTCCGTCGCGGACACCGCCCTGCTCGCACCGCTGTCCCTGCGCACCGACTACCTCAACGCCGACGACGACACCGAGGCCGGGCTCCCCGACCTGCTCTGCCGCTCGGTCCGTACGACCCGGCGCCCCGACGCACTGAAGATCGCGGTCACCTTCCGGGCGCTGGGACGCCGGGGACTGAGCGAACTGGTGGAGCACTGCGTACGTACGGCGGAGGAGTTCGGCCGGTCCGTCGACGCACGGCCCGCCCTGCGCCGTCGGCCGGGCGGGATCGGGATCAGCACCGTGCTGTTCCGGCCGGTGGTGGCTGACGCGTTGGAACCGGAGGCCGGGGACGCCGTCGTCGCCGAGGTCCGCCGCACGCTCCTCATGGACGGCCGGGCCGTGCTCGGGCGGGCGGTGGCCGAGGACGGCGACGGGCGGCGCAGGCTCTGGCTCAAGGCCACCCTGCTCCACCCGGCCGCCGCGAACGCCGAACTGCTGCCGCTCCTCGACCTGGTGACGGAGGCGGCGGAGCGGGCGGCGGCCGAAGGCGGCGGCACCGGAGATACCGACGCCCCGGCGGCGGAAAGGCTGTCGCCATGACGTTGCCGACGCGCACGAATCCTGTTGGAGGAACCCGATGACGCCCGCACCGCGAACCCCGCCCCTCGATCTGCTGGGGGTGGGCGCAGGGCCCTTCAACCTCTCGCTCGCCGCACTCGCCGACGGCGTACCCGGCCTGCGCACCGCCTTCCACGAACAGCGCACCGCCTTCCACTGGCACCCCGGGCTGCTCATCGAGGGGGCGACGCTCCAAGTCCCCTTCCTGGCCGACCTGGTGAGCCTGGTGGAGCCGACCAGCCCTTGGTGCTACCTCAATTACCTCAAGACGCGGCGCAGGCTCTTCCCGTTCTACTTCGCCGAGCGCTTCCACATCCACCGCTCCGAGTTCGACAACTACCTGCGCTGGGTGTCCACCGAACTGCCCTCCACCCACTTCGGCCACCGTGTCGACGCGATCGCCTGGGACGCGGAGGAGAGCGCGTTCGCCGTCGACTTCACCCGGCTCGGCCCGGACGGCGAGAGTCTCGGGAGCGGGCTCACCCACACCCGTAACCTTGCTCTCGGCGTCGGCACCGCGCCCCACATCCCCGAGCCGCTACGGGCCCTCGCGGCCGACCCCGTACCCCTCGTCCTGCACTCCGCCGACTACCTCGCCCAGCGGGACCGGCTCCTCGCCGCCCGGCACGTCACCGTCGTCGGCTCGGGGCAGTCGGGCGCCGAAGTCCTCCTGGATCTGCTGCGGTTGCGGCCCGAAGGCGCGGAGGGGCTCACCTGGCTCGCCCGTACCCCGGCCTTCGCACCCATGGAGTACAGCAAGATCGGGCTGGAGCAGTTCACCCCGGACTACACGCGCTACTTCCACGGCCTGCCGCAGGCCACCCGGGACCGGCTGCTGCCCAGCCAGTGGCAGCTCTACAAGGGGGTCAGTGGAGACACCCTCGGGGACATCCACGACGAGCTGTACCGTCGCAGCCTCGGCGGCGACTGGCCCGACGTCACCCTGACCCCCGGCATCGAGGTCACCGGCGCCACTGTGACGGACGGCGGCCGCATCGAACTGACCGTGGAGCACGGCCAGCAGGAGGCCAGAGGCAGGCTGACCACGGACGCGGTGGTCCTCGCCACCGGGTACCGGGAGCGCCCCGTCGACACGCTGCTCGCCGCTCTGGACCCGTACATCGTCCGCGACGACGCCGGGCGGCCCCAGGTCGACGAGGCCCAACGGCTCGTCCTCGCCCCGGAGATCGAGGGTGCCGTCTTCGTGCAGAACGCGGAGCGGCACACGCACGGGGTCGGCGCCCCGGACCTGGGCCTGGCCGCGTGGCGTTCGGCCGTCATCATCAACGCGCTGACGGGCAAGGAGACTTACCCGCTGCCGGACCGGACGGCTTTCACCACGTTCGGACTTGGCGCGGAGGACCGTGGTGGGGTGCCGGGGCGGATAGCCGAAGAGCGGCGGTGATACGGCGCTGGGCCGCGCGGTGGGGTGCACCGTGCGGCCCAGGGCGGGTGTTGGTGAGGGTGTGTGTCAGCCCTTGCGGGTGTTGATCTCTTCGGTGAGCTGGGGGACGACGGTGAAGAGGTCGCCGACGACGCCGTAGTCGACGAGGTCGAAGATCGGGGCCTCGGCGTCCTTGTTGATCGCGACGATGGTCTTGGAGGTCTGCATCCCGGCCCGGTGCTGGATCGCCCCGGAGATACCGGAGGCGATGTAGAGCTGGGGGGAGACGGACTTGCCGGTCTGGCCGACCTGGGATGTGTGCGGGTACCAGCCCGCGTCCACCGCAGCACGCGAGGCACCCACCGCAGCACCCAGGGAGTCGGCCAGCGCCTCGATGAGGGGGAAGTTCTCCGCCCCGTTGACCCCACGGCCACCCGAGACCACGATCGCGGCCTCGGTCAGCTCCGGACGCCCCGTCGACTCACGCGGGGTCCGCGCGGTCACCTTCGTACCCGTGGCACCCGCACTGAACGACACCGACAGCGCCTCGACCGCACCCGCGGCCGCAACGGGCTCGACGGGGGCGGAGTTGGGCTTGACGGTGATGACGGGGACGCCCTTGGAGACACGGGACTTGGTGGTGTACGAGGCGGCGAACGCGGCCTGCGTGGCGACCGGGCCCTGGTCGCCGGCCTCCAGGTCGGTGGCGTCGGTGATGATGCCCGACCCGATGCGCAGCGCGAGGCGGGCGGCGATCTCCTTGCCCTCGGCCGAGGACACCACCAGCACCGCCACCGGGGACACCGCGTCGAACGCCGCCTGCAAAGCGTCCACCTTCGGCACCACGAGGTAGTCGGCGAACTCCGGGGCGTCGGCGGTCAGGACCTTCACCGCACCGTGCTCACCCAGCACGGACGCGGCGGCCTCCGCACCAGCCCCCAGGGCGAGGGCGACCGGGTCACCGATACGGCGGGCCAGCGTCAGCAGCTCCAGGGTGGGCTTGCGGACCGCACCGTCCACGTGATCGACCAGAACAAGAACTTCAGCCATGACAACGCACTCCAGACGAGAAGAGGAAGAGAAGAGAAGGGGTGGGCCGAGCGTGCGGGCCTAGATGAACTTCTGGCCCGCGAGGAACTCGGCGAGCTGCTTGCCGCCCTCGCCCTCGTCCTTCACGATCGTGCCCGCCGTACGCGCCGGCCGCTCGGTCGCCGAGTCCACGGCCGTCCACGCACCCGCCAGGCCGACCTCGTCCGCCTCCAGACCCAGATCATCCAGATCCAGCGACTGAACCGGCTTCTTCTTCGCCGCCATGATCCCCTTGAACGAGGGGTAACGCGCCTCACCGGACTGGTCGGTCACCGACACCACCGCCGGCAGCGACGCCTCAAGCCGCTCCGAGGCCGTGTCACCGTCACGGCGCCCGGTCACCACACCGCCGTTCACCGCGACCTCGGACAGGAGGGTGACCTGGGGGACGCCCAGACGCTCGGCCAGCAGGGCCGGCAGGACACCCATGACACCGTCGGTGGAGGCCATCCCGCAGATCACCAGGTCGTAACCGGTCTTCTCGACCGCCTTCGCCAGCACCAGCGAGGTCCCGATCACATCGGTGCCGTGCAGATCGTCGTCCTCGACGTGAACAGCCTTGTCCGCACCCATCGACAACGCCTTGCGCAACGCGTCCTTGGCATCCTCGGGACCCACCGTCACCACGGTGATCTCCGCATCGTCCGCCGCATCCGCGATCTGCAACGCCTGCTCGACCGCGTACTCGTCCAGCTCCGACAGCAGACCGTCGACATCCTCACGGTCCAGCGTCAGGTCATCGGCGAAATGCCGGTCACCGGTCGCGTCGGGCACGTACTTCACACAGACAACGATCCTCAAGCTCACGCCGGCTCTCCTGCCTACCTGGGTGTGGTCCCCTGCCGATCGGGCCCGGTCCCACCTGGGTGTGGTTTTCTAAGGGTGACCTTATGGTACTCAGTACCCTCTGTAAAGGTACCCAGTGCCAAAACCCCCCTTCCGGTGCTACGTTTCGCCGCATGAGCGAGGCACGTGGACCCGAGAAGAAGGCACCCATGCGGGAGGTGCTCGCCCAGGCGGCCTTCCAGCTCTTCCTGGAACGGGGCTTCGAGCGGACGACGGTGGACGACATCGTGGCGCGGGCCGGAGTGGGGCGGCGTTCCTTTTTCCGGTACTTCCCCTCCAAGGAGGACGTGGTCTTCCCGGACCATGAGCGGTGTCTCGCGGAGATGACGGAGTTCCTCGCCGCCGTGGACGACGGTGATCCGGTGGGGGCGGTCTGCGACGCGGCGCGGATCGTGCTGCGGATGTACGCGGCCGACCCCGAGTTCTCCGTGCAGCGCTACCGGCTCACCCGGGAGGTGCCCGGATTGCGGACGTACGAACTCTCCGTGGTGCGCCGCTACGAACAGACGCTCGCCGGTCATCTCCGGGCCCGCTTCGGGTCGGACGGGGACGGGGAGCTGCGGGCCGAGGTGATCGCCGCCTCCGTGGTCGCCGCGCACAACAACGGGCTGCGGCTGTGGCTGCGTTCGGGTGGTGCGGGGGATCCCGAGGCGGCCGTGGACCACGCCCTCGATCTGGTGCGGGACGTGTGGGAGCGGCCCGCCGGGCCTTCGCCCGCGCTGGAGAAACGGACGGAGGGGCAGGCGGAGAAACGGGCGGAGGAACAGCTGGCGGAACAGGGGGCGGCCGGCGGCGTCACCACCGGCTCCGGCGACAACGAGGTCATCGTCATGGTGGCCGCCAAAGGGACCCCCATGTGGCGCGTCGTGCAGCAGATCGAGGCGGCCGTCGGCGAGAGCTGAGCGGTACCGGCGGCGGGACCGGGCCGCGGTTACGGCAAGAGCTCGGTAATAATCGGCACTCAGTGCCTTTACTCTCCGGCACTCAGTGCCATATGGTGCGGACGCGCCGTCAGCCAGGTGCGGCGCGTCCGAGTCGAGCGCAGGGGGTCGATCCGTGTCTCAGGCAGGAATGGGCACCGTCCAGAAGGCGCACGAGGAGTGCGGCCTCTCCTACAACCGCTGCCGTTGGTGCGGCACCGCCTCCTTCCGGCGGCTGCTGTGCCCGGTGTGCGCGTCCAGCGAACTGGAGCCGGAACGTACCACCGGCCACGGCGTGGTCGTACGGACCGCCGTGGTCCACCGCTACACCGAGGCGGCGCGCAACGAATCCCTGGTCCGCTTCCCCGAGGGCTTCGTCTTCCGCTGCCAGGTCGTCGGTGCCGCACCGCAGATGGTGACGGTCGGCGCCCGCGTGAAGCCCCTCGCGGGGGAGGAGCCGGACTCGGGTGCCGTGGTCCTGGAGCTCTGCGAGCCGCCGGCGCAGCGGGACTGGTGACGCCCGCACATGTCGGCTGTACGACGGGACCACGGGCCGGGGCGCGGGCGTCACGCGTGCGTCCCGGTCAGCCGATCCGCTTGAGCAGCTCCTCGGCCAGCGGTGTGGAGGACGCGGGGTTCTGACCGGTCACCAGGTTCCGGTCGGTGATCACGAACGGTGCCCAGGGCTCGCCCTCCTGGAAGTCCGCGCCGAGCGCCACCAGCCGGTCCTGGAGCAGCCACTTGGCCTTCTCCGCCAGGCCGGCCTGGGTCTCCTCGGCGTTGGTGAAGCCGGTCAGCCGGTACCCGGCGAACGCGTTGGTGCCGTCCGGCCCCGTGGCGGCCAGCAGCGCCGCCGGGGCGTGGCAGACGACGCCGAGCGGCTTGCCCGAGGCCAGGGTCTCGGTGAGCAGCCGCCCGGAGACCGGGTCCACCGCGAGGTCCTCCATCGGGCCGTGGCCGCCCGGGTAGAAGACGGCGTCGTACGCGTTCAGGTCCACGTCCTCCAGCGCGACGGGCCGCCGCAGCTCCTCGAAGGCCTCCAGCCCCGCCGCCACCTTGTCGGCGCCCTCCTGGCCGCCGTTGACGTCGGGGGCCAGGCTGCCGCGGTCCACGGTCGGGACGACGCCGCCCGGGGTGGCGACGACCACCTCGTGACCGGCGCCGGTGAACACCTGGTACGGGGCCACGGCCTCCTCGGCCCAGAAGCCCGTCGGGTGGGCCGTGCCGTCCGCGAGGGTCCAGTGGTCCGCGCCGGTCACCACGAAAAGGATCTTTGCCATGTCGTACATCTCCGTTGGTCGGGGTGGCTGACCAGGCCGACGGTAGGCCCGGTCCGGCCAGGAGCCGCGTCCCGCCGACGCGCGCCGGAAAGAGGCTTCCGACGGGTCGGCGGCGATCGGCCGTCCGGCGGATCGCCTGCCCCCGGCAGCCCGTCCGAACCATCCGGAGCGTGGCGTGGCTCAGTCCCGGGGCCCCGCCCCCGCCGCGCGGGCCATCAGCGCCTCCGCGTTGCCCGAGAGCCAGGCGGTGGTCACATCGGCGGGCAGCGGGAGCGCGGTCAGCTCGTCGGCCAGCGAGCCGGTCGGGGCCGGGTTGACCCAGGTCGAGGTGCCGAACAGGACCCGGTCACGGGCCATCCCCCGGGCGTGGTGGAGCAGCGGCTCCCAGCCCGATCCGGGCTTGTCCATGTGCCGGGGCCGGTGCGAGGAGAACTCCAGGAAGACCCCCGGATGCCGGGCCGCGGTGAGCAGCATCTCCTGCACATCGGGCCAGCCCGCGTGCCCGGCGACGAGGAGCAGCTCCCGGTGGCGGCCCGCCAGCGTCTCGACCGTACGCCAGCTGCCCAGGCCGCTCGGGTGGCTGCGGGCGAAGTGGTGGCCGGTGTGCAGCCAGACCGGCAGCCGCGCCCCGGCCGCCGCGTCCCAGACCGGGGCGAACCGCGGATCGGCCGGGTCGGTACCGTCCAGGAAGGGGATCACGCACAGCCCGGTCGCGCCCGCCGCCAGTGAACGTTCCAGCTCGCCCAGAGCGGCGGCGGGGTCGCGCAGCGAGAGCCCGGCCCAGACGTGGACCCGGTCGCGTACGTCCCGGACCGTCTCCAGCAGCCAGTCGTTGACGGTACGGCCGTCCGGCAGCCGCTCCTGCGAGCCCATGGCGAACTCGCCCGTCACGCCCTGACGTTGCCGGTCGGCGAGATGGGCGGCCAGGTCGAAGGGCGGCCGGCCGGGCGGCAGGAGCACATCGACCGCGTCCTGCCAGCGCGCGGCCAGCGCGTCGCGGTACGCGGTGTGCGCGGCGCCGAAGTACCGGCAGAACGAGGCGGAGAAGACGTCCAGGTACTCGGGGGCGTTCTCGCCGAGCCGGTGCAGGTACACCCGCCAGCCCGCGTCGTCGTACACCAGCGAGCAGGCGTCGACGACCGGCGGCCGGACGCGGACACCAGGGACCGCGTCCGCGTCTGTGTCGGCGTCCGCGTCCGGCACGGCGGTGCTCGCCGCCGACGTTCCGTTGCTGAGGGCAGGGCCGGACGACACGTTCACGGTCACTCCGTCGGAAGTCGTAAGTCGAAGTCGGGAGTCGGGAGTCGAGGTTGGAGAGGGGGAGGGGGAAGCCGCAGGTGGGTCAGGAAGCCGCGCGCCGGGTCTCCCAGTCGGCCACCAGCGCCTCGGTCTGCTCCACGTACCCGCTGAACAGGTCGGCGAGCGAGGCCAGCCGGTCCCGGGCCTCGCCGCGCGCCACCGGGATGCCCGAGCTCAGCGTCTCGGTGAACTTGCGCATGTGGGCGTTGTTCACCAGCAGCAGGTGCTGGAGGTCGCCCACCGCCTCGTAGTCGATCCGCCGGCTGCCGGGCCTGGTGGAGCGCCGCACCAGCGTCCAGGCCTCCAACTGGCGTGCGGCCACACTGAGTCCGCTCTTGGCCTGGCCGAGCTCCCGGGTCATGGTGTCGAGGTCCACCGGCTTGTTGCGCAGCAGGAGGTAGCCGAAGAGGCGTCCGGTGGCCTGGGGGAGGCCCCAGCGCTCCATCAGCGAACCCATCTCGCTGATGAAGGCGGCCTCCGCGTCGCTGAACCCTTCGGGGCCGGTGGGCGGGGAGGGGTCGGTGTCGGGGGTGATGTCGTCGTGGTCAGTCATGGTCTCGCTGGGTTCTCAGGCCTTCAGGAAGGCGAAGGAAGGCGACGGTCAGCCGGTTGACCTCGTCGGGACGGTCCAGGTTGGCGACGTGTCCGGCGCCGGGGATGACATGGAACTCGCTGTTCGGATCGCGTTCGCTCCACCGTTCCATCGCCGAGCGGATGTTACCCGTGCCGTCGTGTTCACCGCAGATCAGGAGCTCGCGCTTCTCGACACGGTAGTCCGGGGCGGGGTCGACCGCGCGGGTCATCCCGTCCCAGGTGGTGAGGAAGGCGCGCCGCCCGTTCGCCGCGAAGGCCTCGCGGAGGTACTCCCGGGCCCCGGGGTCCTCGGCCGACGCCCGGGCCATCCACCGGGTCAGCCGACGGTAGGGCATCAGCCGCATGAGGGTGCGGGACAGGGCCAGGCGGCGCCGCTCGCCGCGCGTGATGGGCAGGGTGCTGGACGTGGAGCCGATCACCACGAGCGCGGCGACCTCCTCGGGCCGCCGGCGCAGGTACTCCTGCGCGATGTTGCCGCCCATCGACTGCCCCAGCAGTACCACGGGCCGACGCACCTCGGCCGCGTCCAGCAGCGCCGCGAGGTCCTGCGCCGCGTACTCCGTACGGAATCTGCCGGTGCCGGAGGCGGACGCGCCGTGGTAGCGGACGTCCCAGCGCAGGGTGCGGTAGCCCGCGCGGACCAGCGCCGGGATCTGCGGGTCGAACATGCGGTGGTCGGCCCCGGCGCCATGGGTGAGGGCGACCGCCGGACGGTCGGCCGCTCCGGCGGTCCAGTAGTGCAGCCGGGCACCGTGGACGTCGAGGCTGTGGGCCGTCTCCTCGACCGGGGGTCCGGTGGGCGCTGGGCTGTCGGGGCCGGTCACCGGAGGGAATCCTCGGTCCGGCCGCCGGTGGACAGGGCGGGGGACAGGGGCGGCGGGGCCGCCGGACCAGGGTGCCGCAGCGCGTCGTTCATCAGAATCAGAATACTCTCTTCGTCGCGGCGGCGAAGGAAGGCGGCCGGCGGCCACCGGCGCTTACGCCCGGTCAGCCGCCCGTGAAGCGCGGCGGCCGCCTCTCCGCGAACGCGGCCATCCCCTCGCGGGCGTCGGCCACCGTGGCGTGCGTCTTCAGGTGGTACGCATCCTGGAGCCGCAGCCCGTACTCGGCCGGCTGCCCCCAGCTCCGCTCCCGCAACTCCTTGAACAGCCCCACCGAAGCGGTCGGCAGCGCGGCGAACCGGCCTGCCAGCTCGGCGAGTTCGCGGTCGAAGTCCTCCGGTTCGCAGAGCCGGTCGAACAGGCCCAGGCGCACCGCCTCATCCCCCGACACCATCCGCCCGGTGAGGTAGATCTCCGTCGCCCGCGCCGGACCGGTCAGCCGGGACATCAGGACCACGTTCCCCACATGGCCGACCCCGGCCAGACAACTGCCGATCGAGGCGCGGGTGTCGGCCAGCCGGTAGTCGGCGGCGCAGGCGATCTCCGCCCCCGCGCCCGCCGCCGCCCCGGTCAGCCCCACGATCACCGGCTTCGGCAGGTGGATGATGGCCTCGCAGACCCGCAGATAGTGGGCGTCGGAGGTGATCGGGTCGAAGGGGGTGTCCACCCGGTCGCCCAGCCGCCACCGCCGTACGCTCTCCACGTCGTCGCCCGCGCAGAACGCCCCGCCGTTCCCGGTGATCACGACCGTACGCACCCGGGGGTCGTCGCCCGCGCACATCAGGCCGAGCAGCAGATGGCGGGAGAGCGTCAGATCGAGGCTGTTGCGGCGGTGCGGCCGGTCCAGCGTCAGCGTGGCGACTCCGCCCGCCAGCGAGGCACGTAGCGGTACGTCCTCCTTGCCGTCCACCCGGTCCGCGAAGTCCGCGAACGTCTCGGTGGCCGCCCCCGCCCACTCGGCCCCGGGCCCTCGGCTCATGGCGGAGGTCTCCGGGCCCGCCCGAAAGGCTTCCTGACCGGCCGGGACGGCCTCTCGGCCCGCCCCGCATGCTTCCTGGCTCATACGATCTTCTCCCTGCGTATCCGGATGCCCGCCGCCTCGCGGTCCCACGTCCCCGCCACCACGCCCTCGGCGCGCAACGTGTGCTTGGTCGGCTTTCCGGTCGGCGTCTTGGGCAGCTCGGGCAGTACCCGGATGTAGCGCGGCAGCATGAAGTGGGCCAGCCGCTCCCGCAGGAACTCCAGCAGCGCCGCCGGGTCGACCGGGGCCGCCGGGTCGCGGTCCGCCACCACCAGCAGCACCTCGTCCTCGCCCTCGTCGCCGGGCACGGCCACCGCCGCCGCCTCCAGGACACCCGGGTGGGCGACCGCCTGGGCCTCCACTTCGAAGGAGGAGATGTTCTCGCCGCGCCTGCGGATGGCGTCCTTCTTGCGGTCCACGAAGACGAGGCCGCCGTCCGGGGCGCGCCGGAACGTGTCCCCGGTGTGGAACCAGCCGTTGCGCCAGGCGGCGGCCGTCTCGGCGGGCCGTCCCAGGTAGCCGCTGAGGAACGACCACGGACGGTCCGCCCGCAGCACCAGCTCGCCAGCCTCGCCGTCCGCCACCTCACGGTCGTGGTCGTCCACGACCCGGGCGGCGATGCCCGGCCTCGGCTCCCCGCAGTGCATCGGCACGCCTGGGTGGTGGTCCGGGGCGGAGAGCACCGGGCATGACACCTCGGTCATGTTGAACAGCGCGCGGACCGACACCCCGAACCGCTTGGAGAACTCCGTCGCCCCCTCGGTGAACGGGATGACGTAGGCCGCCCGCAGCGGGTGCCCGGTGTCCTCGGGCAGCGGTGGCTGCTTGAGCAGATAGGTCGCCATCACCCCGAGGAGCGTGCACAGGGTCGTTCCCGTACGCCGGATCAGCGGCCAGAACTCACTGGTGGTGAAGGCGGGTACGACGGTCAGCGAACCGCCGTGCACCAGCATCCCGTACGCGCCGATCGTGCCGCCCGCGTGGAACAGCGGCAGTTGCAGCAGATAGCGGTCCTGGGGCCCGGCCATGCTGTGGAAGGCCGCGGTGCAGCTGGTGTAGAGGTGCGCGTAGGAGGAGACGACACCCTTGGACGGGCCCGTCGTCCCCGAGGTGTAGATGACGGTCTGCGGGTCCCACGGCTGCGGTGCGGGCACCGGCTCGGTGAACCGCGCCTGTTCCGCGCGGAGTTCGGTCTCCACCCGGTAGCGCGCCGAGAGCCGCCCGGCGAGCGCTGTCACGTCCTCGGGTGCGTCCTCAGGTCCCGGCAGCAGGACCACCGTCCGCACCGCGCCCACTTCGCTCTCCGACTCCTCCAGCCGGGCCGCCAGCGACGGCCGGCAGATCAGCACCTGGGCTCCGCTGTCGGCGATCACCTGGCGCAGGATCGCGCCCCGGTAGGCGGTGTTGAGCGGGACCAGGACGGCACCGGCCGCGTTGACCCCGTACCAAGTGCGCAGCGCTTCGGGCCCGTTGGGCAGCCAGCTCAGCACCAGCTCGCCCGGGGTGACGCCGAGCGCCTGGAGCGCGGCGGCCGTCTCCTCGGTCTCGCGGAGCGTCCGCGCGTACGTCCAGAGGTCGCCGTCCGGCATCAACGCGTACGGCGCCTCCGGCGTGGCCGCCGCCCGCCGCCTGAGCAGGGGGCCCAGCACGCACTGCTCGGCGGTCGGCACGGCGGCGGACGCCGGGTCGAGTATGTCGTCGCTCACCGGGCCTCCCCGGAGCTCGGCGCACCCAGGGTCCGGAGCCGGAGCACGCTCTCGTACGGGCCGCCGTAACGGACCGACTGCCGGGCCGGTCGGCAGTGTTCCGCCTCGCCGATCGGCCCCGGAACGTTGGGGTGCCGGTCCAGATGGGGGAAGTTGCTGCTGGTGACATGGACCCGCAGCCGGTGTCCGGGGGCGAAGCGCCACGCGGTGTCCCCGAGCAGCAGATCGGCGTCGTACGGCTCGTCCGGCGGGCCGTCCCCCTCCGCCTCCAGCCGGAGACTGGCCTCGGCCACCAGCAGCGAACGCCCGTCCGGATGTACGTCGGTGAGCTTGGCGACCACGGCGGTGGCGGGCGCGTCCGAGCCGAAGCGGAGCCGCAGCCGCTGCCGGCCGACCACGTCCAGCGGCTCGGTGAGCGGCTCGGAGGTGTAGAGCAGCACGTCCGGCCTGCTCTCCAGATGCGCCTGGTTGAGCGGCCCCGCCGCCAGCCGACCGAGCTGGAGCACCCGCCCGCCGTGCGAGGGCACCGGGTCCTCCGGGTCGTAGGTGAACGTGTCCTGGCCCGGAGCCACTTGGGACGGCTCGGGCAGCAGTCGGCCGCCGTCCCCGTCATCGGCGGGTCCCGCCAGATACCAGGACGACTCGACGGTCTCCGGCGGTGGCCAGGCCGGGGCCCGGTGCCAGGTGTCGGCACCGAAGAGGAAGTACCGTACGCCCCCGCCGGAATCCTGGTCCGTGGCGCGCTCGCCTCCGGCCCTCAGGTGGCGGTCGAAGAAGTCCAGGTGCAGATCGGGCAGCCGGGCGCCCTGCGCCGAACCGTACAGCCCGGTGTTCACCTCGCCCTGCACCTGCGGCAGTTGGCCCGAGTGCACCCAGGGGCCCATGACCAGCTCGTGCCGTCCGGCCACCGGGTCCTGGGCGCACATGGCGCGGTGCAGTTCGATCGTTCCGTAGGAGAACACGTCGTACCAGCCGCCCACCGAGAACGTGGGCACGCCGACCTCCCCGAGGCGGTAGTCGGCCACCGTCGCCACGTGCCCGGCGAAGATGTCCCGCAGCCGTCCGGGGAACCCCTCGAAGTCGAGGACCGTCGACAACGGCCACCGCCGCAACGGCACTTCGGGCGTGGTGAGCAGCTGCACCACCTCCGCCACCACCGCCCCGTCCACCGGATCGCCCGCCGCCGCCCGGCGCTGCACCCACTCCAGCGCGGTCAGCCCGAGCCAGCTGGTGAGGTGGTCGAGGCGCAGCGAGCCGCCGAGCTGCTCGGCGTCGAAGGGGGCCGAGGTGGACATCGTGGGCGCGATGGCCCGCAGATGCGGTGGTTTCTCCATGGCGGCCAGCCACTGGACGATCGCCTGGTACGAGGTGCCGGCCATGGCCACGTTCCCGTCGCACCAGGGCTGTTCGGCGGTCCACTCCACGGTGTCGTAGCCGTCGGGCCCCTCCTGCGCCCAGTCCAGCGGCGCCCACGCGCCCTCCGAGCCGAACCGGCCCCGGGTGTCCTGCACCACGGCCGCGTACCCCCGGTCCACGCACTGGGCCGGGGTCAACGTGGCAAGCCCCAGCTGGGACTTGCCGTACGGGGTGCGGAAGAGCACGGCGGGCGAGGCCGGGGCGTCGGCGGGGCGCCAGACGTCGGCCCGCAGGACCGTCCCGTCGCGCATCTCCACCGGCACGTCGTGCTGGATGAGGGTGGTCCTGCCCATCAGCGGGTCTCCTTCGCGGCGGGTGCGGTGCCCGCGTTCTCGGCCGGACCGGTGCCCCGGTCGCGGGAACGGGTCAGATGGCGGGTCATGGCGTCACCGGCGGCGGCCCGGCTCGCCGAGGGCTCCACGCGGACCAGCGGGCCCACGCTCATCCGGGCCGGGCGGTCCAGCAGCCAGACGACGGTGTCAGCGATGTCCTCCGCGTCCAGCACCTCCTCCTCGGGGACTCCGAGGTCGGAGGGGCGGGCCGCGAGCCGGGTGGAGACCCAGCCGGGGGCGACGGTGACCGCGCGGATGCCGAGGTCGCGGTTCTCCTCGTGGACCAGCTCGGTGAGCCGGTGCACGGCGTGCTTGCTGACGCCGTACCCGCCGCTGCCCGGCACCACCTCGGAACCCACGCCCGAGCCGATGTTCACGACCCAGCCGTAGCGGCGCTCCCGCATCCCGGGCAGCACTTCCCGGGCCAGCAGGAACGGCACGGTGAGGTTCACCCGCAGCTGCCGCTCCCAGTGCCGTTCCTCGGTCTCGTGGATCGCGGCCAGCCGGATCGCGCCCGCGCTGCACACCAGCAGCCCGACCGGCCCCAGCGCGGCGGCCGTGGCGGCGACGGCCTCGGCGGGGGCGCCCGGTTCCGCCAGGTCCAGGGCCAGCGGCAGGGCGGTGCCTCCGGCCGTACGGATCGACTCCGCGACCTCCTTCAGCTCGGCCTCCCGCCGCCCGACCAGCGCCACGGCGCTCCCGCGCGCGGCCAGTCGGCGGGCGATGGCGGCCCCGATCCCGGAGGAGGCGCCCGCGACAAGGGCGACCGGCCGGCCGCCCGGCTCTCCGGCGGCGCTCACGGGCTCTCCACCTCCACGAACTCCGGGAACCCCGGCCGCAGCGGAGCCACGTCTCCCAGGCCGAAGCCGCCGTCCGCCCGCAGCACCGCACCGGTCACCCGGGCGGCCGAGCCGCTCAGCAGGAAGCCGAGGACCGCCGCCACCTCGCGCGGGTCGCCGACCCGCCCGGCGGGGATCCGGCTGATCCAGCCGCGCCGGTGCTCGGGCCCCGCCGCGTCGCCCATCGGCGTCTCGATGATGCCGGGCGCCACGCAGTTGGCGCGGATGCCGTGGCGCGCCACCGAGACCGCGAGGCAGCGGATGTACTGCGCCATCGCCGCCTTGCTCGCCCCGTAATACTCCAGCCCCGCCACCGGGCTGAGCGTGGAGCTGACCGAGGAGACCCCGACCACCGCGCCGGGCACCTTCTCCTCGCGCCAGCGAGCCGTCAGGTACTCGGTGACGGCGACGAAGCTGTGCAGGTTCACGGCGAAGGTCCGGGCGGCCGACGCCGGGTCGCCGCCCACCGCGCTGAAGCCCAGGTGCCCCGCCGCGTACAGCAGGGTGGTGACCCCGTCGGCCGCCTTCCAGGCACGTTCGCCCAGGGTGGCGGCGTCCTCGGCGTCGGAGAGGTCGCAGCGCAGGGTCCAGGCCTGACGGCCCAGCGCCTCGATCTCGGCGGCGACCTGCTCCAGCGCCTGCGTGCGCCGGGCCGCCAGGACCACATCGGCCCCGCGTCCGGCCAGGTGCAGCGCGGCGGCCCGGCCGATCCCGCTGCTGGCGCCCGCCACCAGGACCTTGTGCCCCAGCAGGTCCTGACCGGTGACCGGCTCCGGCGGCGGCTGGTCCTGCGGGGCGCTACGGCGGGGCGCAAGAGTCGGCGTACCGGCGGGCAGGGACGGGATCTGGCCGAGCCCCGCGCCCCCGTCCACCGGGACCGTCTCGCCGACGAGGTACGAGCACCCCTCGGAGACCAGGAACGCGACGGTGGCCGCCACATCGGCGGCCGTGGTGGGGCGGCGCTGCACGAGATAGCGCAGCAGTCCGGCCTCGGCGGCCTCGGAGAGGTGGTGGCCCAGGTCGGGGGAGTAGCCGGTGACCACGGTGTTGCCGGTGACGCCGCGCCCGGCCACCTCGGTGACCAGGTGCTGCCACCAGGCCCGGTCGGCGGCGAGCCGGGCGTACCGGTCGGGGTCGGTCCCGGCGTGCGTCTCGCCCGTCGCGTCGGTCACCAGGACGAGTCGGCCCCGCCCGGCCGCCGCCATCGCCAGCGCGGCGGTCCGGATCCGCTCGCGGTCCAGGCCCGCCGAGCGCTCGGCGCCGTACGCCTCCTCGCCGAGCAGCAGCGCGCAGTACGCGGCGGGGGCCTCGGATCCGGCACCGGCACCGGCGTCCGGGGCTTCGGGGGAGAGGCCGAGCGCGCTCAGCGCCTCGGAGAGACCGGTGGCCCCGGCCCCCGAGGCGTCGACGACCACGCGGGTGCTGATCGGCGCCCGCAGCGGGTCCCCTCCCGCGGCCGTCCCGGGCCGCGTCGCGGTGCTGTGAACGTGGGTCATGGCAAGTCGCCGCCTTCGTATTCGATGACCATGCTCGTGGCGTCGCCGCCCGCCCCGGAGGCGAGCACCAGCGCGCTGTCGCCGCCGGTCGCCAGGCCGCCCGCGAGCACCGGATCGCCCGGCAGACCCGTGTACGGGACAAGGGTGTTGGCGCTCGGGGCGATATGGCCGTGGCGCAGCATGAGCAGGCTGCCGAGGAGCTTGACCAGGCCGCCGGTCCCGGCGACATGGCCGAAGACCGCCTCCTGGTTGGTGAGCCGCAGCTCGCCGTCGTACGCGGCCGCCTCCCGTACCCCCGCCAGGGCCTGGCACAGGTGGTCCTCGACGAACCGGTTGCCGTCCGCGTAGTCGTTGACGAACGCCAGGTCGCCGAGGCCGCGCCCCGCCGACGCCAGCGTGGCCAGCACATCGCCCACCACGTTGGCGGGCGGGCCGGTGGCGACGGTGGAGGGGCCGTTGGAGCGCGAGGTGCGCAGGTGGGCGCGGTGGAGCAGCCCCGGGCGGTCCCCGGTCGCGGCCGGGTCCTCCAGGATGACGGCGAGCGCGCCCTCGCCGGTGGCGTTGCCGGTCTGGATCTCGTCGTGCGGCCGGACGTCGGCGGGGTTGTCGGAGAGCGAGGAGGCGCGGTAGCCGCTGCGGCCGGTGTGGCTGGTGCCCGCGACGAAGACCGGGTCCACGGTGGTGTCCACGCCCACGACGATCGCGCGGTCGATGTCCCCGCACCGGAACATCTGCTGTACCAGGTGGAGCGTCCGCAGCGCCACATTGCAGGAGCCCGCCACACTCAGTGTCTGGCAGGGGAGTTGGAGACCGGAGGCCACGGTTCCCACCACGCTGGGCGGGGTTCCGTTGAGCCAATACTCCATGCCGAGGGCGGCTACTCCCTTCTCCCGGGCCAGGGTGTAGTAGCGCTCGGTCTCCGGGAAGGCGAACTGGAGCGAGCAGGCGACCAGCGCGGTGCGCTCCGGATCGAGGTCGGCGGCGGTCAACCCGGCCTGTTCCAGGGCCCGGTGCACCGCCCCGGTGGCCATCAGCCCGGCGCGCGAGGAGCGTCGGATCTGCCGCTCCGACAGCGGCAGGGCGGCCTCCGGGTCCCAGCCGTTCACCGTTCCCGCGATACGGAGGGGGAGTTCGGGATGGGCGTACGG
Source organism: Streptomyces sp. SID8374 (assembly GCF_009865135.1). NCBI lineage: Bacteria > Bacillati > Actinomycetota > Actinomycetes > Kitasatosporales > Streptomycetaceae > Streptomyces > Streptomyces sp. SID8374. The sequence goes on from NZ_WWGH01000002.1 coordinate 1,478,973, forward strand.
GGAGAGGCAGCTCGCCCCGTCGCGCACCACGCGCCAGAAGGTGTCCAGGTCGGTGCAGGCGCGGCCGTCCGGCCCCGGCAGGACGAACCCGGCACCGGACAGCCGCAGCAGCGGCAGCTCGGCGGGCATCACGACCACCCCTCACCGGCAGCACAGGGGGACACGGGCGGCTCAGCAGACATCGCCACCGCCCAGCAGCAGCGCGCTGTTGACCCCGCCCACCTGGTAGTTGAAGCTCAGCGCCCGGTCGAACCGCAGCGCCCGCGTCCGCGTGCCCGGCACCGGGTCGAACGTGCAGACGGGGGAGGGGGTTTCGCAGTTGGCCGTGGGGCAGACCTGGCCCTCGCGCATCATCATCAGCGTCAGTGCCGTGCCCAGGTTGCCGAGCGGGGCCCCGCTGTGGCCGAAGCAGGCCTCCTGCGAACTCACCAGCACCTGCCCGGACTTCTCGCCCCACAGCGCGCGTACGGCATTGGACTCGATCCGGGTGAACAGCGCGTCGCCCTCGCCGCCCCCGTTGACGTACGGGATCCGCTCCAGCGGGGTGTGGTCGCCCAGGGCGCGGCGGGCCGCCTCGGCCAGCCCCGTACCGCCGGTGTCGATGGCGACCGCGCTGTTCAGCCCGCCACGCGTGGTGGCCTGGCCGAGGACCGCGCCGTGTGCCCGGGCGCCGCGTGCGGAGGCGTGCTCGCGGCTCTCCAGGATCAGGGTCACCGAGCCGTCGCCGTAGTTCATGCAGTCGCCCGCCGCGTCGTACGGGCGCATCGGCCGGTCATGGCGGGGCGCGGCCGGCGGGTCGCTGTTGTGCCGCACCGTCACGGCCTCGCGCTCCACCACCTCCCGCAACCGGTGGCCGTGGAGCACCCGTTCGGTGTCGAAGCGGTCCACCCCGGTGACGACCACCAGATCACTCTGGCCCGAGGCGATCATCATGCGGGCGATGCCGAGCAGCACCGAGGAGGAGGCGCAGCCGCAGCTCACCGTGTAGTTGGCGCCGGTGGAGCCGAGCAACGCCGCCTGGACCGGGCCGACATCACTCGACGTACCCGCCACCAGCAGCCGTACGAACAGGGACTTGGCGTCCGCCGGGCTGACCGTCGCCGGATCGGCGTCGTGCCAGGCGCGGTAGCTGTCGTAGTTGCTGTCCACCCCGGCCCGGGCGGTCAGCACATCGGCTCCCCTCAACTGGCCTGCCTCGTAGTCGAGTCCGGCGTCCCGGCACGCCTCGACCAGCGAGATCAGCCCGTAGAGGTGGACGTCGGCGTAGCTGCGCAGATAGCGGGCCGGTATCTCCGGCAGCAGCTCCGCGAACGCCTCGCGGGCACCGCGTACGGTCCCGTGGTGGAAGCCGTCGCGTTCGACATGGCTCGTCCCCGTGGAGGCGGTCGCCCAGACGTGCTCGGCCTCGCGCACCGGTTCGTCGCCCGCGCCGGGCAGGCAGAAGCCCATCCCGGTGACCAGGGCGTCCCGGGGGCCGGGGGTCCACTCCTCGCTCACAGAGCCCCCGCGTCCACGTTGACGGCCTGTCCGGTCATCCCGCCGGAGAGGTCGGAGAGCAGGAACAGCACCTGGGCGGCGATCTCCTCGGGGCGCACCAGCCGCCGCAGGATCGTGGAGTTGACCGCGCGCTTGAGGTACCGCTCCCAGGTCAGGTCCGGCGGGCCGTGGTGCTTGGCGATGGCGGCCATGAAGGCGTCGCCGTACCGCCCGCCGTCCGTGGCGGCCGGACTGTCGGTCAGCCCCGGGCAGACCGCGTTCACCCGCACACCGAAGGCGCCCAGCTCGGAGGCGAGCGCCTGGGTCATCCCGTTCAGGCCGAACTTCGAGGCGCAGTAAGAGGTGTTGGCGGGCAGCCCGCGCTTCCCGGCGATGGAGGAGACCATCACGATGTTGCCCTCGCGGCGCTCCATCATCCCCGGCACCACCGCGCGGGCGACCCGGAAGGCCCCCAGCAGGTTGATGTCGAGGGTGGCCATCCACTGCTCCTCGTCCTGGTCGCAGAGGAACGCCTGGTTGCGGGCCTCGCCCGCGCAGTGCACCAGCCGGTCGATCGGGCCGAGCTGCTCCTCGGCCTCGCGGACGGCGGCCCGCACGCTGTCGGCGTCGGTGAGGTCGCCGGGGACCGCCACCGCCCGCCCGCCGTCCGCCTCGATCCGCTCGGCCAGCAGCCGCAGCTCCTTCTCGCTGCGGGCCATCAGCGCCACTTGCGAGCCGTGGGCGGCGAGCATCGTCGCCAGGACGGCGCCGATGCCACTGCTGGCGCCGGTCAGAAAGGTGGTCCTGCCTTCGAGCAGGGTGGGTGCGAAGCCGCTGGTCATGCTGTGTTCTCCGCTTTCTCGGGGAGGTCCGCGCGCGCGGCTGTCCTGCTCGCCCCGGTGGCCCGGCCGGCCGGGGGCAGGACGCGGGCGGGCAGTCCGCCCGCGTCGACCTCCAGCACGGTGCCGGTCACCGAGGGGTTGTCGGCGGCGAAGGCGACCGCCTCCGCCACGTCTTGCTCGTCGCACCAGCGGCGCAACGGCACATGGCGCTGGAGGTCCGCCATGTACGCGGCGTGCCGCTCGCTCGCCGCCGTACGTCTGCGCAGCGCCTCGCCGTCGATGACGCCGGGCGCCACCGCGCTGACGCGGATCCCGTACTCGCCGAGCTCGGTCGCCCAGGTACGGGTCAGCGCCTCCACCCCCGACTTGGCCGCGCAGTAGGCGGACTGCCCGTACGCGCCGTGGCGGACGGTGGAGGAGATGTTGACGATGGCCCCGGGCGTACCGGCGGCCAGCATCGTCTGTGCCGCGTGGCGGCCGACGAGGAAGGTGCCGGTCAGCAGGGACGTCACCACCCGCTCGAAGTCCTCCAGCGGGTGCGGGGTGAGCAGGGGCGGGCCGTCGGGCCGCTCCTTGACGCTCACCAGGCGGCGGGAGAAGTTGTTGCCCGCGTTGTTGACGCAGAGCCCGAGCGGCGGGGCGTCCTCGGCCAGCCGCTCGAAGAGGGCGGCCACCGACCGCTCGTCGGTGACGTCCGCCCGTACGGCATGCAGCACGAGCCCGTCGTCGGCCGCCGCCTTCACCCCGGCGTCCAGGCTCTCCGGGTCGCGCCCGCAGATCACGGTGTGCCAGCCGACGGAGGCGAGATGGCGGGCGATCGCCGCGCCGAGGCCCCGGCTGCCGCCGGTGACCAGGGCGGTGCCGCGCACGCCCCTGCTGAGCGGAGAATCAGACACGGAACAGCAGCCCCCCGTAGTACCAGCCCGACCCCACGGTCGGCGTGTAACAGAGGTCGCCGGGCTTGAGCCGGCCGTCCCGCGCCATCTCGGAGAGCACGATCGGCACCGAGGCGCTGCCGGTGTTGGCGCGCGTCTCGTAGTTGGTGACGAAGCGCTCCTCCGGGATGTCCAGACGTTCCCGTACGGCCGTGTGCAGCTGGCCCGTCCCGGGGTGGGGCACCACCCAGTCGATCTCGTCCATCTTGGTGCCCGAGCGGGCCAGCATCCGGGTCGCCAGGTCGGCGTGGGAGTCGGCGGCGATGGAGACCAGTTCGCGGCTGCTCTTGATCCACCCGTTGGGCGGGTAGACGGTGACCGTCTCCCGGCCGGAGCCGTCGCTGATCAGTAGCGAGTCCCAGAGCCCCGCGCCCGGCTCGGCGCCGCGCGAGAGCACCGCCGCACCGGCCGCGTCGCCCACGATCAGCTCGCCCTTGCTGCCGGGGCGCACCCGGCGCGAGAACCGCTCGCTGGAGACGACCAGCGCGTGGCGCCAGGTGGCGTGCGCCCCGAAGAGCGCCGCCGCCGTCTGGACCCCGTGGACGAACCCCGTACAGGCACCGCACACATCGAAGGCGAGCGCCCGGTCCGCGCCCAGCAGATGCGCGGTGTGCGGGCCCCACTCGGGGACGAACTGGCGGTCCGTCCAGTTGCTGAAGACCAGCAGGTCCACCTCGTCGGCGCCGATGCCCGCCTGCTCCATCGCGGCGCGGGCGGCGCGGACCCCCATGTACGCGGGGGTCTCCTCCTCGTCCGCCACATGCCGGCTGCGTACGTCGAGGCGGCCGATGACGGCCTCGTCCACGGCGTTGCCCGCCGGGTCGTCGGCGGTCTCGTTCCCGACCAGGAGGCGTGGGTAGTAGTGCCCGAATCCGGACAGGCGCAGACCGCTCTCGCGCCACAGGGAGGTCTCGTCGTGCATCTCTCGTCTTCCCGTACTCGACGGTGGTCGCCGGGGGCCGCCCGGCGTATCAGGAATGGCCGTGCTCACGGAATCCGCAGGAGCATCGCGCCCCAGCTGAAGCCGCGGCCGATGCCGATGGTCGCGACGAGATCGCCGGAGCGGATCTTCCCCGAGCGGAGGTTCTCGGAGAGGCAGCTGGGGATGGAGACGCTGGAGGTGTTGCCGCGCTCCTGGATGTTGGTGAGGAGCTTCTCGCGCGGGATCTCCAGCGTCCGGCACACCTGGTTGATCATGTTCAGGTTGCCCTGGTGGGGGACGAACCAGTCGATGTCGTCCACCGTCAGGCCGTTGCGCTCCAGGATCTCCCGGCCCACGTGGGAGAGGAGCTTCGGGCCGACCGCGCCGACCTCCCGGCCGCGCATCAGCATCTTGTCGTTCTCGTCGATGTCGAAGGCGTCGAAGTACGAGCCGTCCGCGTGCAGCGCCACATCCAGCAGCCCGCGCTCCTCGGTCCGAGCCGACCAGACGGCCGCCGCCGCTCCCGCCCCGAACAGCGCCGAGTAGCGGTAGTCGAAGTTCAGGATCGGGCGCGGGTTCTCCGCGCAGACGACCAGCGCGTTGCGCATCCCGAGGGCCGGGAGCATCGCGGCGGCGGTGGCGGTGCCGTACATGAAGCCGGCGCAGGCCACCGAGGTGACGTCGAAGCAGGTGGCGTGGCGCAGCCCGACCTGCTTCTGGAGCGGCAGCGAGATGTCCATGTAGTTGTTGGTCGCGCTGGAGGGGTTGGTACGCGGCCGGGTGGTGGAGGTCGTACCGATGACGAGGTCGATGTCGTCGGGGCCGAGACCGGCGGCTTCGAGGGCCTGGTCCACCGCCTTGGCCGCCATCTCCACCGCCCGCTCCTTCTCGTCGGCCGGCCAGTGGCGGCTGACGATCCCGGTGTTCTCGCGGATCCAGGCGTCGTCGATGCCCAGCGCCTCGATCTGCTCGAAGTGCGCGTTGGTGATCGGCTCGCCGGGGAAGTAGTGGCCGATCCCGGCGAGCCGCACGGGGGCGATCGCGGTGGGCGGCAGGGGGCGCAGGTGGGCGGTGGCCGGGTCGGGGGCGGTGCCCGTGGTGGTGGTCGTCATCGGTAGAAGCCTTCCGGGTCCATGGTGCGCAGGAGCGTGAGCTCTTCGGTGGTGACGGCCTTCTCGTCGGTCAGGGAGCCGCTGACGCCCACGGGCCAGCCGGTGAGGTCGCGTACGGCTGCCTCCGGCCCGTCGGGCAGGTCCTGTGCGGTGCGGCCCCGGCCCGGCTGCGGCGGCAGCCAGCTCGCCAGCTCGAAGGGGGTGCCCGCCCCTGTACGGGTGAAGCGGCCGAACTGGCTGACCACGTCACGGACGTTCAGGCCCGGGCTGGTGAGGTGGGTCAGGCGCGGTACGTAGCGGCGGGGCGAGGCGACCGCGATCACCACGCAGTCCACGGACGAGGCGATGTCGTTGGCCCCGCCGGAGCCGGTGATCCAGCGGCCGTCGGGCAGCAGCGTCGTGTTGATGCCGGCGTCCGGGTCGATCTCCGCCGCCGACAGCACGCCCAGGCAGCGGGGGTTGGCGGCGACCGCGCCGCCCAGCGTCTCCGCGACACCCGCGAGCATCTGCGAACGCTCGGCGTGCCGCTGGCTGAAGAGGAAGACGTCGCCGGGCTCGGGGTCCATCGACTGGAGGCCCAGCTCGGCGGCCACCTGCACCTGGACGCCGTCGGCCGCCAGCAGCCGGGCCGCCAGCCACGCGGACATGTGCGAGGTGCCGATCCCGGCGAGCAGCGTGTCGTAGCCGCGCTCCCGGACCAGACCGGCGACCGTGCGGGCGCCGAGCACGATGAGCTGCTCCTGCTCGGTGGGGGCGCCGGACACGTCGGCCGGGGGCCGGGGAGCGGCCGGGGGAGCGGGGAAGACCAGCGAGGCACGGCGCGCCTCGCCCAGCCGTTCCAGGTAGTCGGCGTGGCTCTCCACCCCGCCGACCCACTCCTCGTACCAGGCGGCGGCCGTCTCCGGGTCCTTGCAGGCGGTGACGATGTCGGTGAGGAAGCCGTAGTCGTCCAAGTAGCCCTCGACACCGGCCAGTCCACCCGTACGCAGCGACTGCGGGTGGGCGCCCAGCGGCGCCTCGCACAGCCCCAGCACCCGGGCGGCCGGGATCACCACCCGGTCCGGCATCGCCGCGATCACCTCGTCGTCGACGATCGCCTCCACGGAGGCCAGGACCCCTTCGGTGGCGGCGTACGCGGCCCAGGCGCCCTCGCCCAGCGGCGGTACGGCCACCACATTGCCGCGCCGGTCCGCGACGACGCCGTGGAAGAGGGTGAAGCGCGGGCGCAGCGGGCTGAGCAGGGTGACCGAGCGCTCCGGGTCCTCCGGGTGCGGCACCAGATGGAGGCTGCCCTCCTTGCCGTGCCGCAGGTCGGTCTCGGCGAGCAGGGAACCGGTGGTGGCGAAGGGCTGGCCGAGCGCGGCGGCCATCAGCCGCTGCGTGTAGCTGAGCAGCGACCACATCTCCACCTCGAACGGCCGGCCCTCGGCGAGTTCGCGGTAGAGGCGGTTGGGGCGCGGCGAGGGGAAGGTGTCACCGACGAAGCCCGTGATCACCTTCCGTACGGCACCGGAGAGGGCGAGCGCATGGGCGCTGGAGTGCACGGCGGTCGTGCTGACGGTCATGCTCTGCATTCCGGCGAAGGCCCGGCACACCGCGTTCAGCAGGGCGTTGGGCCGTGACATCGTCGCCGCCGCGTGCACGTGGTCGCCCGCCCGGACGAAGCGGCATATCAACTCGTCGGGCCCGGTGGCCATATAGGGGGCGGCGGGGGAGGGGCGTTCGGGGGCTGTGGTCATGCGTGCTCCAGGGCCATGACGGAGGTCTGCGAGCCGAAGGCGAAGGACAGCGAGACCGCGAGGTCGATCTCGGCGTCGCGCGGCCCCTCGGCGACATGGTCGTAATCGCACTCGGGGTCCGGCGTGCGGTGGTTGGCGGTCGGGGCCAGCCGCTGGTGGTGCAGCATCAGCGAGGTGGCGGCGACGTTGATGATCCCGGCCATGCCGAACGTGTGGCCGTAAATAGGCTTGTTGGAGCCGTGCGGCGGCAGGTCGGCGTCGTCGTGGCGGGGCAGCAGACGGCGCAGGGCCCGGCTCTCGGCGATGTCGTTGTACCGGGTGGCGGTGCCGTGGCCGCAGACGTAGCCGATCTCCTCGGGCTTGCGCCCGGCGTCGTCCAGCACGCCCGCGACGACCGAGGCGGTGACGTCGCCGACCAGGTCCATGCTGGTGGCGTGGTTGGCCTCGTTGAGGGCGCGGTGGCCCAGGATCCGGGCGTAGATGCGGGCCCCGCGCTCCCGGGCGGAGGACTCCCGCTCCAGGCAGAGTGTCATGGCTCCCTCGCCCAGGGCGAAGCCGCGCCGGTCGCGGTCGTAGGGGCGAACGGCGGTGGCCGGGTCGTCGCTCTCCGGCGAGAGCACCCCGTCGCCGAGGGCCAGATAGCAGCGGGCGACCTCGGGGGCGATCGGGAACTCGTGCCCTCCGGCGAGGACCACGTCGGCGCTGCCGGAGCGCAGTTCGCGCAGGGCGATGCCGATCGCGTGGTGGCCGCCGACACAGGCGCTGCTGACGGTGGTGACCAGGCCGCTCGCGCCGACGTCGATGGCGGCGAGGGTGGCCGGGCAGCCGGCGAGCCCGCGGAACATGGCCGTGGCCTTGCCTCCGTACGGGTCCTGCGCGGGGTCCGCCGTGATGGTCTCGGCCCACCAGGACAGGGGGCCGCGGGAGGAGGACTGGACGATGCTCAGGCGCTCCGGCGCGATCTGGCCCCGGGCGATCCCGGCGTCCTTCAGCGCGTCGCCCACGGCCGCCATGGTCGCCAGGATGTCGCGGCTGTACTTCGCGGCGTGCGCCGGGTTGAGGTCCGGCAGCCGGGCCGCGGTGTCGAACGCGCCGAGCTGGGCGGCCGCGTGGACGGGCAGCCCGGCGGCGGCGAACGCGGGCTTCGCCAACCGGCTCACCTGGGAGTTCCCGGTGGAGATGTGGTTCCAGAACGCATCGGCGTCGGGAGTGCCGGGCAGCACGCACCCGATGCCGGTCAGCACGATGGGATCGGAAGGGTCCGGGGGATGGGATCGGCTGCTGTCCATGGATCGAAGCTAGCTGCCCTTACATGAGCCTCGATATGGCCGTCAAGTACCCATGCACGCCTTTTTCGGTGACTGCCGGTACTCGATTTTTGGCCGGTTTCGTCAACGCCCCGAGGTACACACGACAGCGGCCCGGCACCTCCGCGGGGAGGTGCCGGGCCGCTGCGGGACCGTGCGGTTCAGGCGTTCTTGATGTCGCGCCGGTCCACGGCGTACGTACCGGCGGCGACGACCACGACCGTGACGGCCACCAGCAGCCCGACGCCGCCCCAGGGGACACCGTTGAGCAGCGGATCGCCGCCCAGCGCCCACTTCCAGGGCGAGATGTTCGCCAGCGGCTCCAGGGCGTCGGACATCGGCGCGATGCCGTGCAGCAGATACCCGAGGACGAGCACCCCCGCCGCCACGCCGAGCGCGGTACCGCGCCCGAAGCCGAACCCGACGACGGCGTACGCGATCCCCGCGTGCAGCACGGCCAGCAGGGCGACGGTCAGCGTCACCGCGGCCACCCCGCCGGTGGAGACGTCCATGTCGTACGAGACGACCGAGCCGTACACCGACAGCCAGACCAGGACGCTGGTGAGGGCCAGGCCGAAGGCCACGCAGAGGAAGCGGACCAGGAAGACCTGGCGGCGGGCGACCGGCAGCGCGAGCAGCAGTTCCAGCCGCCCGGCCTCCTCGTCGCCGCCGGTCAGGGCGGCGGTGGCGGTCACGGCCATCAGGCCGAGGAGCAGCGGCAGCAGGACCGCGTACAGGTTCCCCTTGAGGTAGCCGCTGGCGCTGCTGATCTGGTCGATGCCGAACGCCGTGGCCAGCTCCGGCGAGAGGCCGGAGGAGAAGTCCTCCAGGGCGCCGGAGCTCTCCATCGAGGGCCAGGCGCCGACGACGGAGAGGGCGAGCAGGACCAGCGCGGCAGACCAGGCGATCAGGGTGCGCTTCTGGATCTGTACTCCGCGCCGGAAGATCTCCGAGCTGGGCGATGACATGGTGTTTCCCTTCCGGCCGGCCCGTGGGACGGCCTTGATCACTGGGACCCGTCGCGGGCCGGGCGGTGCCGGACGGGGCACCACCGGTCGGCGGTCGCTACCGCACCGGGCCGGCGGCCGGGGAGGGCTCCTCGGCGGTGGCGCTCCGGCTGCCGGGGACGTCCTGCTGGTAGTACTCCAGGAACGCCTCCTCCAGGTCCGGTTCGGGCGCGGTGAGCGTCGTGATCCGGTGGCCCGCCAGGAACTTCAGCAGCGCGTCGGGCGATCCGGCCCACGCCAGCGAGACCTCCTGGCCCTCCGGCCGCCGCCGCTCCACACCCGATGCCCCGTCCAGGGCGGCCAGCCCTGCGAGCGGCACCTCCTCGCCCTCCGCGAAGGTGATGTGGAAGCGCTGCGCGGCCTGGCGGCGCAGCTCCTGGGTGGGCCCCGAGGCGGCGAGCTTGCCGCCCTGCAACACCGCGACCAGGTCCGCGACCCGCTCCACCTCGGAGAGGATGTGCGAGGAGAGCAGCACGCTCTGCCCGTTGTCCCGGGCCTCCTCGACGGTGGCGAGGAAGACCTGCTGCATCAACGGGTCGAGTCCGTTGGTCGGTTCGTCCAGGATCAGCAGCTCCGGGCGGGCCATGAAGGCGCCGACGAGGCCCACCTTGCGGCGGTTTCCGGTGGAGAGCCCGCGCACCTGCCGGGACGGGTCGATGCCGAACCGCTGGACCAGATCGTCCCGGTAGGCGGTGTCGGCCAGCCCGCGCAGCCGCCCCCAGGAGGTCAGGGTCTGTTCGATGGTCAGCCGCTCGTCCAGCCGCAGTTCGCCGGGCAGATAGCCGATGCGCCGCCGGACCTCGGGGGTGGTCGGGTCCTGGCCCAACACCCGGACCTGGCCCGATGTGGGCCGGGAGAGGCCCATGAGCATCCGGATGGTGGTGCTCTTGCCCGCTCCGTTGGGGCCCAGGTATCCGTAGACCACGCCCGGGGGGACCGTCAGGTTCAGCCGGCTCAGCGCGGTGAAGTCACCGAACTTCTTGGTGACATCAGTACATTCGATGAGAGGGGTCACGTCTCTTCTGCTCTCTCCTCTTGCGCCGGCGCCTGCCGAGTACGGCACGCACAGCTTATTCACTGATTACTGAATCTGATCAACAAGACTAGCGGCGGACGCCGCCTGCCACCAGTAGCCGTTCTCCACACCGAGCGCCGCCGTGCGGTCCAGATGGCCGGAGTCCCGCAGCAGCCGGACCCCCGCCTCCAGCAGCGCCGGATCCCCCTCCGCCACGGCGGCCGCCAGCGCCCGCGCCTCGGCGAGCGCCCCGCCGTCGGGCACTACGCGCTCCACCGCGCCCAGCCGGGCCAGCTCGTCCGCCCGCACGTGCTCCCCGGGGATCAGCAGCATCCTGGCGGCCACGCCGCGACCTGCCCGGCGCACCAGCGAGTGGACCGCTCCGCCGCCCGGTACGGCCCCGACCCCCAGCTCCGGGAGGCCGAACAGCGCACCCTCGCCCGCCACCACCAGGTCGCAGGCCAGGGCCAGTTCGAGCCCGCCGCCGAGCGCGTACCCCTCGACGGCCGCCACCACGGGGAAGGGCGCCTCGTGCAACGCCGCGAACACGGTACGGAAATGGGCCCGCCGCACCGCGCGGCGCGACAGGTCCCGCCAGTCGGGCTCGCGGGTGTCGGCGCCGCTGGAGAAGGTCCCGCCGGCCCCGGTGAGCACCAGGGCACCCGGCGTCTCCTCGCCCCGCGCGGTCAACTTCCGCAATGCCTCGGAAAGTTGACTCAGCATCAGAGTGGACATCGCATTGCGGCGGTGCGGCCGGTTCAGGGTGAGGGTGACCACCCGCCCGTGCCGCTCCAGCGACAAGGGGCTTTCCGTCGGTCCGGCCGCCGGCTCCTGAAGGGTCATGCGCAAGGCCTCAGCATCCTGAACAGCTCCTTGCGCCCGGAGACGCCCACCTTGTGGAAGACCCGGCTCGCGTAGTTCTTGACGGTCTGCTGGGTGAGGCACAGCTCATGGGCGATCTCCTCGTTGGAGCGCCGGCGGAGTAAGAGCCCGAGAATCTCCTCCTCGCGCCCGCTGAGCTTCCACTGCCTGCCCGTCTCGGCGCGCACCGCCACCGGTGCGCGTTCGGGCTCGTCGGCCCCCAGATGCCAGAAGCTGCGCCCGCTCAGGACGTCGTGCAGCCCCTTGACGATGGACTCGGGCGGGCACGACTCGTGCACGAAACCGGCGGCCCCGCCCCTGATGCAGTCCACCACGCTGCGGGGGGTGTTGTCCCTGCTGTAGAGGATGACCCGGGTGTCGCTCCAGTACGCCACATTGCCGCGCACCACCTGCCACTGCTCGTACTCCACCAGCGCGACGTCCGGCCGCTGGCGAGGGAGGCTGCCGACGGCGGTCGGGTGCGGACAGCCGCTCAGGACGGTGATCCCCGGATCGCCGTCGAAGAGATCGAGAATCGCCTTGCGTATCAAAGGTGACGAGTGCAGGACCAGGAGTCCGCGTCTGCCCTTCTCTGCCATACCAGAACCCCTCGTGCTCCAACATCGACGGCTGATGCCGTGTTGTCGTTCGGCATGTTGTGAATGTGTTGAACCATGTGTTCGGGGGCGCGCCTTCCCTGCCCGGTGGAGTTCACTCCCGATGTGGTTCCGGGCGGCGGGGAAAGGGGGATGCCGCACCCTCCGGGCGCATGACCGCATTACTGCGGGGATGCCGCAGCGTATTCAAACGGAATGCGTTTTCTCCCGACAGGCTTTTCCAGTTATTACCGGCGCGTAGATTGCCTGCGGGAGAATGCGAGTTCCCGTGCAAGACGCTTCCGCTCCGTGGTCGGTTCCACTGTCGCGGACATCTGATGCCAGCTCTCGGTGCGCACGTTAAAGCTCTGTGACATCCGTGGGAACAGTCGGCCCGGGGCCCGCGCGCGGTGGCACGGCGGCCGGTACCGGCCCGGGATGCGGCGGCGCGGCCGGGGGGTCCGCCTGGTCCCGGCGGGGTGGGGTAACTCTGGGGGGTCGACTGGCTGCGGCACGGTTTCCCCCTGGTTGCGCGTTCCGGCCCGGTGGCCGCTCAAGAACGTGCGGAGCGACCCATTGCGTGAGCTCCGGCCCCGAATCCAGGCCAACACTAACCGCAGGGACTCCACTTGTCACGCAGCGGATTTATAAGCCGCTGTCGAGAATATGCTGAAGAATTGACGCAGTCTTTGTTCCGGGTCGGACTTTGCGGTTCCTGTCCGGCATCCGACCGTGAGTCGCAGATGTCCGGGTTCACCCGGGGCGTGGGGGCCCGGCGGGCCGTGCTTAGCTGGAGCCATGATCCATGACTTCCTGTACGGGACCGCCGGGCGCACCGGACCGCCGGCCGAGGTCGAGGCGGCCGTGCGCGCCGCGGCGGCGGCCGAGATCATGCCCCGCCACCGGAAGCTCGCCGCCCACGAGATCATCGAGAAGAGCGGCCCGCACGACCTGGTCACCGCCGCGGACCGGCTGGCCGAGGAGCACCTCACCGCCGCCCTCACCGAGCTGCTGCCCGGCTCGGTCGTCGTCGGCGAGGAGTCCGTGCACGCCGACCCGGCGGTCTACGACGCCCTCGGCGGCGACGCCCCCGTCTGGATCGTCGACCCGGTCGACGGCACCCGCCAGTTCGTCCGGGGCGAGGCCGGCTTCTGCACCCTGGTCGCCCTCGCCCACCACGGCGAGGTCCACGCCTCCTGGACGTACGCACCGGTCCTGGGCCAGATGGCCGTCGCCGTACGCGGCCGGGGCGCCACCCTGAACGGCATGCCGATACGTTCCGGCGCGCCCGCCCCCGGCGCCGTGCTGAGCGTGGCGATGTCGCACCCCGACTACACCACCGAGGCCCAGAAGCGGGCCCTGCTCGGCCTGCGCACCGAAGGCATCGCCTCCCGCCCCTGCGGCTCGGCCGGGCTCGAATACCTCGCCGTCGCCCGCGGCACCCAGGACGCCGTCGCCTTCAACTGGGAGCTGGCCTGGGACCACGCGGCGGGCCTCCTCCTGGTCACCGAGGCGGGCGGCGCCGAGTCGACCCTGTCCGGCGTCCCGTACCGGATCGCGGGCGGCAACGACCTGCCGTTCACGGCGGCCCGCGACGAGGCCACCGCCCAGCGCATCCTGACCGCCCTGCGCACGGGCGGCTGACACACGCCCAGGCCGTGGGGCGGCCCGCGCGTCCGGCCGCCCCCGGATCGCCGAAGGGTTACGGACAGTCCGCCCGCCCCGGATCGCCGAAAGGCTCCGGACAGTCCGCCCGCCCGACCGGCTGCCCGGGGTCCCCGCGTCCGCGCTGTCGGTGCGCCCGAATATCCTGGGTCTCCGCCTGCCGGCCGACGAAGGAGTCCCAAGGTGCCGTCGATGCTTGATGCGGTGGTCGTGGGGGCCGGGCCCAACGGGCTGACGGCCGCGGCCGAACTGGCCCGCAGGGGCTTCGCGGTGGAGGTCCACGAGGCGCACGGCACCGTCGGCGGCGGCGCCCGCACCGAGGAGCTGACGCTGCCGGGGTTCCGGCACGACCCCTGCTCCGCCGTGCACCCGCTCGGCATCGGCTCGCCCGCCTTCCGGGCGATGCCCCTGGCCCGGCACGGCCTGGAGTGGCTGCACCCCGAGGTCGACCTCGCCCACCCCTTCCCGGACGGCACCGCCGCCGCGCTCACCCGCTCCGTCGGCGAGAGCGCGATGACGCTGGGCGCCGCCGACGCGGGCGCCTACCGCCGCCTGGTCGCCCCCTTCGTCGGCCGCTGGGACACCCTGGCCGCCGACTTCCTGCGCACCCCCTGGGACGGGCTGCCCCGCGACCCGTACCGGCTGGCCCGCTTCGGTCTGCTCGGCCTCCAGCCCGCCACCTGGGTCTCCCGGCGCTTCCGGGGCGAGAAGGCCCGCGGCCTCTTCGCCGGGCTCGCCGCCCACGCCATCGCCCCCACCAGCGGCTTCGCCACCTCGGCGATCGCCCTCGTCTTCGCGCTCGCCGCCCACGAGAACGGCTGGCCGGTGCCGCGCGGCGGCTCGCAGGCCATCGCGGACGCCCTCGCCTCCTACGTACGCGAGCAGGGCGGCACCATCCGCACCGGCAGCGAGGTCAAGCGGCTGGACGAACTCCCGCCCGCCCGCGCCTACATCTTCGACACCTCACCCTCCGCGCTCGCCCGCATCGCCGGCCTCGGATCCGCCTACAGCCACTACCGCTACGGCGCCTCCGCCTTCAAGATCGACTACGCGCTCTCCGGGCCCGTCCCCTGGACCGCCGAGGCCGCCCGCCGCGCCGGCACCGTCCACATCGGCCCCGACGCCCGCACCATCGACACCGCGCTCAGGGCCGCCGTCGAGGGCCGCGACCCCTCCGCCCCCTTCCTCATCACCGCCCAGCCCAGCCTCACCGACCCCACCCGCGCCCCCGAAGGACGCCATGTCTTCTGGGTGTACGGGCACGTCCCGGCCGGCTGGGAGGGCGACGCCACCGACGTCATCGAACGCCAACTGGAGCGCTTCGCCCCCGGGTTCCGCGACCTCGTGCTCGCCCGCGCCACCTCCGGACCGCCCCAACTCGCCGAGCGCAACGCCAACTACATCGGCGGTGACATCGCCTGCGGAGCCTTCTCGGGCCTCCAGACCCTGATCCGCCCCAAGCTCGTCCGCGTCCCGTACGCCACCGCGCACCCCGCCGTCTTCCTCTGCTCCTCCGCCACCCCGCCCGGACCAGGCGTGCACGGCATGTCCGGCCACCACGCCGCCAAGGCCGTATGGCGACAGCTGCGCGCGTCCTCCTGAACCCTCGGGTGCCGAATCAGCCGGTGCCGGCCGCCGGAGCCCAACGCCGCTGCGCCGCACCGCCGATGTGGTTGCCCAGCACGGTGCCCACCCCGATCGCGGCCGTCGTGACGAACGCCAGCACCGCGTAACCGCCCGCCCCCGGCACATGCAGCCCGTACTGGAGCAGGCTGCGGTACACATCCGGGCCGGGCAGCAGGGCCCCCGCGATACCCGGTACCACCAGCGAGCGCGACGGGATCCGCAGGACCGGCGCCGCCGCGCCCGCCGCCGCGCCCAGCACCGCCGCCGCCCCCAGGACCGCCAGCGGCGTCGGCTGCCCCAGCTCCTGGTGCAGGACGCCGTTGACCAGCCCGGCCAGCACACCCGCCCCCATCGCCCACGGCAGCAGACGCGGCGGCCCGCCCATGAAGATGGCGTTGCCGAGCGCCCCGACCGCCGAGGTCACCAGGGAGAGCACCAACGGCAGCGCGCGGAAAGCCGTGTTGCGGGCATCCACATCGGCGTCCCGCAGCAGGAACGCCACCAGGGAGATCCCGCCGACCATCGACGCCAGGAACATGCCCACGCTGATCAGCCGCCCGGCCGCCATCGCCCGGAACCCCGAGATGGCGTCCTCCGCGAGGCTCACCACCGACAGGATCGGCAGGAGCAGCACCATGTTGGCCGCGGCCACGCTCGCCGCCTCGCCCCCGGTCAGCACATGCGTGTCGGCCAGCAGCATGGTCAGCCCGATGACGGCGGCGGTCTGGAGCCCGGTGACGTAGAACGAGGGCAGGCCGTTGGTCGACAGCGCCCAGCCGAACCGGTTGCCCACCAGGAACACCAGGGGAGCGGCCACCGCCGCCTTCGGCGTCCCCGACGCCAGCACACAGAGCATCGCCGCCAGCAGCGCCCCGCCCAGCACCTTGGTCCACCAGGGCCAGTAGCCCTTCAGCGAGATGATGCGGGTCAGTTCACGCTCGGCGGCCAGCGGCTCCAGCCCCTCGTCCAGCACCCGGTGCGTCAGCGCGCTCAGATCGTCCAGCTGCCGCAGGTCCCGGCTGTCCTCCGAACCCGTCTCCATCATCATCGTCAGCGGCCGGGCGCCCGGCGGCGCGTACTGGGCCTGGACGGTCCGCGCCGTGACGTCGACCGTCATATGGTCCATGCCCCAGCGCGCCGTGACCGCGACGATCGCCGACTCGATGGCCCGGGTCTCCGCCCCGGCGAGGAACAGCTCCCGCCCGTGGCGCAGCGCGAACCGCATGCACGCGACGGCGGTGCGCCCGTCCACGTCGTGCGGCTCGGGGAAGGCGTACCCCTCGAACTCCGTTCCGTACAGCCGGTCCAGCAGCGTCGACTCGTTGTCCCGCAACCTGGCCAGCTGCTCCCGCCGCGCCCGGCGCCGGGAGAGGAGCGTGGCGCCGGGCCGCCGGCCGCCGGTGGACGCATCGTACGAGGACACGGACGCGCCCCTCCCCTGGGTAGCCACCGCCGACAGCGCGGGGAATGTTGATGTACCGGGACATTCTGCCCGTCGGGCGGGCGGCGTGGCGGCAACGAGGCGCCGCGCGTCACCGCACGGCGACGGCCCGCCGCATCCCACCGGACCGGGGCACTCCCGCTGCCCGGACCGGATCACTCCGGGCCCGCGGCCCGGGCGCGTACGAGTGACCGGACCCGGTCCCTCCGAGCGGGCGGCACGGGCGCCCCGGGCGCGGCATGATGTCCGCATGAGCACCTCCGTCACCCCCGCAATCCGCCTGGTCCGAGGGGACATCACCGACCAGTCCGCCGACGTCGTCGTCAACGCCGCGAACTCCTCGCTCCTCGGCGGCGGCGGCGTCGACGGCGCCATCCACCGGCGCGGCGGCCCCGAGATCCTCGCCGCCTGCCGGGAGCTGCGCGCCTCGCAGTACGGCAAGGGCCTGGCCACCGGCCGGGCCGTCGCCACCACCGCGGGACGCCTGTCGGCCCGCTGGGTGATCCACACGGTCGGCCCTGTCTTCTCCGGAGCCCAGGACCGCTCCGCGCTGCTCGCCTCCTGTTACCGCGAATCGCTGCGCCTGGCCGCCCAGTTGGGAGCCAGGACCATCGCCTTCCCGGCGATCTCGACGGGCATCTACGGCTGGCCGATGGACGACGGCGCGCGGATCGCCGTGCGCACGGTGCTCGCGGAGACGGTGGCGCCCGTCGAGGAGGTGCGGTTCGTGCTCTTCGACGCGCACGCGTACGTGGAGTTCGAGGAGGTCCTCGCGATGCGCGGCTGACGCCCGGGGGACGCCAGGGCCCCGGAGCGTGGCGGCCGACACGGTCCCTCGCCGCCCCCGAGGCCCATGTCGGATTTCCGCCAGCCAGGCCCCTGACCGGTGGCCCATCCTGGAACCATGCACACCGACACCGAGCGCTGCGTGCGGGCCGTCCACTCCAAGGACGCCCGTTTCGACGGCTGGTTCTTCACCGCGGTCCTCACCACCCGGATCTACTGCCGCCCCAGCTGCCCCGTCGTGCCGCCCAGGGTCCGCAACATGACCTTCTACCCGAGCGCCGCCGCCTGCCAGCAGGCCGGATTCCGGGCCTGCAAACGGTGCCGCCCCGACACCAGCCCCGGTTCCCCCGAGTGGAACGCCCGGGCCGACTCGGTGGCCCGCGCCATGCGGCTCATCCGGGACGGCGTCGTCGACCGGGAGGGCGTCCCGGGCCTCGCCGCCCGCCTCGGCTACTCGGCCCGTCAGATCGAACGCCAGCTCCTGGCCGAACTCGGCGCGGGCCCCCTGGCCCTGGCCCGCGCCCAACGGGCCCAGACCGCCCGCCTCCTCATCGAGACCACCACCCTGCCCCTGGCGGAGGTGGCGTTCGCCGCCGGGTTCTCCTCCGTCCGCACCTTCAACGAGACCGTCCGCGAGGTCTTCGCCCTGGCCCCCGGCGAGCTGCGCACCCGCGCCGCCCGCGGCCCCCTGGCCCCCGCCACCCCCGGCGTGATCGCGCTCCGCCTCCCGTACCGCGCCCCGCTCAACCCCGGCAACCTCTTCGGCCACCTCGCCGCGACCGCCGTCCCCGGCGTCGAGGAGTGGCGGGACGGCGCCTACCGCCGCACGCTGACCCTCCCGTACGGGCACGGCACCGTCGCCCTCACCCCGCAGCCCGACCACATCGCCTGCCGGCTCTCCCTCACCGACCCCCGCGACCTCACCCAGGCGATCAGCCGGTGCCGCTGGCTCCTCGACCTGGACGCGGACCCGGTCGCCGTGGACGCCCAGCTGCGGACCGATCCGTTGCTGGCCCGGCTCGTCGACGCCGGGCCCGGCCGCCGGGTGCCGCGTACGGTGGACGGCGCCGAGTTCGCCGTACGCGCGGTCCTCGGCCAGCAGGTCTCCACCGCCGCCGCCCGCACCCACGCGGCCCGCCTCGTCACCGCGTACGGGGTGGAGGCCGAGGACCCCGAGGGCGGGCTCACCCACCTCTTCCCGACCCCGCAGGCCCTGGCGGAGCTGGACCCGGAGTCCCTGGCCCTGCCCCGGAGCCGCCGCACCACGCTCACCACCCTGGTCGCCGCCCTCGCCGACGGGACGCTCCGCCTGGGCACCGACACCGACTGGGAGCGAGCGCGCGCCGAACTCTCCGCGCTCCCCGGATTCGGCCCCTGGACGGTCGAGGTCATCGCCATGCGCGCCCTCGGCGACCCCGACGCCTTCCTCCCCACCGACCTCGGCATCCGCCGGGCGGCCGAACGCCTCGGCCTCCCGGCCACCCCGGCCGCCCTCACCGCACGGGCCGCCGACTGGCGTCCCTGGCGCGCGTACGCCGTCCAGTACCTCTGGACCGTGGACGACCACCCCATCAACCACCTGCCCGCCTGACGAAGGAAGCCCCCCCATGCCTGCCAAGCAGCACACGGTCGTCGACAGCCCCTACGGCCCGCTGACGCTCGTCGCCACCGACGGCGTTCTCTCGTCCCTCTACATGACCGACCAGCGCCACCGCCCACCCGAGGAGACCTTCGGCGTCCCCGACCCGGAGCCTTTCCCCGAGGTGATCCGCCAGCTCACGGCGTACTTCGCAGGCGAGCTCACCACCTTCGACCTCCCGCTCCACCTGCACGGCACCCCGTTCCAGCGGAGCGTCTGGGAGGAGCTGCGGAAGATCCCGTACGGCGAGACGCGTACGTACGGTGAACTGGCCGAGCAGCTCGGCAGGCCGGGCGCGTCCAGGGCGGTCGGCCTGGCCAACGGCAGGAACCCGGTCGGCATCATCGTGCCGTGCCACCGGGTCATCGGCGCCTCGGGCAGCCTCACCGGATACGGCGGCGGCCTGGACCGCAAGCAGCGGCTGCTGGCCTTCGAGGGCGCCGGCCGGCGGAGCGACGGGGTGCAGGCGCTGTTCTGAACGGGAAGAGGGGCTGGGGTCGTACCGGCACTGCTCCGGTACGCCCCCAGCCCCTTGGTCCCATCTCCCTCAGCCGGTGAAGATCAGCCGGTGAAGATCTCCACGGCCGTCCAGACCGCCAGACCCAGCATGCAGATCCCGCCGATGCGCTGCACGGTCTTCAGCGGTACGCGCTTGGCGATGAACTTCCCCGCCAGCAGCGCCAGGGCCGAGACGGACATCAGGGCGGCGGCCGAACCGATCGCGGTGGACCAGGTGCCGTTGCTCGCCGCCAGGTTGGCGGTGGTGATCTGGGTCAGGTCGCCCCACTCACTGATGAAGACCGCCATGAACGCGGTCGAGTAGACCGGCCAGAAGCCGGTCACGGTCTTCACCTCGGTCTCGTCATCGTCGTCCCCGCCGCTGCCGCGCAGCAGGATGAACGCGCCGAACGCGAACAGCGAGGCCGAGACGAGCTTGACGGTCCAGTCGGGCAGCAGCCCGATCAGGCTGCCCGCGCCCACGGCGATGGCGACATGCACGATGAACGCGGACGACGTGCCGAACCACACGTAGAGCGGGCGCATCCGCGTGCCCATGGCCAGCGACGCGAACATCGTCTTGTCGGGGAGCTCCGCGAGGAAGATCAGCCCGAAGGCGGTGATGATCGCCAGGGGGTCGAGGTGCATTCCGGGTGGCTTTCTGTGCGAGCCGGGCCCCGGATCTTCGCGAAGCGCCGCTCGGGCTTTTCGGAGGACCACTCGGCCCGGCATGACGGCGGCGCCCACAGGGCGTGGACGTGTCATACAGGACCGAAGGTCTCGCCCGCCCGTGGGATGAACCCGATCAAGGTTCCACGAGCCCGGCCACCGGGAACCCGGGGGCTCCAGTGTGTCGACGACCGGTTTGCGGGGCTACTCCCCTTCGCAGCCGTCAACGATACCGCACCGGGCTCGGAAGGGGCGCGGGTGTTCGAGGCGGGGGAGCCTCGGTAGAGTCGCGGTGATCACCGTCGCCCCTACCGCGACCAGCGATGGCCGTGTCACCGTTCCCCCTCCGCGACCAGCGATGGCCGTGGTCCCGTCCTCGTTCCCCTCGCGCCGACCCGGAGTGCCCGCATGAGCCGCCGCCCCCGCAAGGACGTGCCCGCCCAGGGCGTCCCCCGGCCCACCGTGAGCGTCTGCCGGGGCTGCTGCTGCGGCACGGAGAAGATCCCGGGCGTCGACCACGCCGCCCAGCTCGCCCGGCTCCGCGCCGGGCTGGAGGGCGCCGCCACCGTACGGGCCGTCGAGTGCCTGGACGCCTGCGAGCAGGGCAACGTGATCGTCGTCCAGCCCTCGCCGGAGGGCCGCCGCGCCGGGGGCCGCCCGGTCTGGCTGGGCCTGGTCAACGACGAGCACGCCGAGCAGGACGTGATCACCTGGGCGACGGCCGGCGGCCCGGGCCTCGCGGACGCCCCGGACATCCTCGACCTGTACGTGTTCCAGCCCTCGCGCCGGGTCCGGGCGGGGCTGGACACCCCGTAGGGGCGTAGGGCTGGACCGCTGATCACCCCCCGTCGCCCAGCTGCCTGCCGCTCAGTCGCCCCGGCCGCCGCCCAGGGCACGCAGCAGCCTCGGCAGCGCCGTACCGATCGGTTCCCGGACGACCTCGTCCGCGAGTGCGTCGTACGGGGTCGGCTCCGCGTTCACCACGACCAGCCGCGCCCCGTGCTCGGCCGCGATCCCGGCGAGCGAGGCGGCGGGCTGCACCTGGAGCGTCGAGCCGACGGCGACGAAGACCTCGCACGCCTTGGCGACCGTCATCGCGTCGGCCAGCACCCGCGGGTCCAGCGGTTCGCCGAACATCACCGTCGCCGACTTCAGGATGCCGCCGCAGACGGTGCACGCCGGGTCGTCCTCGCCCGCCTCGACGCGCTCCAGGGCCTCGCCCATGGTGGAGCGGGCGTGGCAGCGGGTGCAGGTCACCTCGCGCGCGGTGCCGTGGAGTTCGAGGACCTTGCGGGCGGGCAGGCCGGCCAGCTGGTGCAGCCCGTCGACGTTCTGGGTGATCACCCGGACCGGGGTGCCGGACCGCTCCAGCTCCGCCACCGCCCGGTGGGCCGCGTTCGGCTCGGCGTTCCAGGCTGAGCTGGAGCGGCGCATCTGCCAGGAACGGCGGCGGATCTCCGGATCGGCCATGTAGAAGTCGTACGTGACGAGCTTCTCGGCCTCCGGATCCTTGCGCCACACCCCGCTCGGCCCCCGGTAGTCGGGGATGCCCGAGTCCGTGGAGATACCGGCGCCACTGAGGATCGCGACAAGCGTCAT
Organism: Streptomyces sp. SID8374; assembly: GCF_009865135.1. Taxonomy (NCBI): domain Bacteria; kingdom Bacillati; phylum Actinomycetota; class Actinomycetes; order Kitasatosporales; family Streptomycetaceae; genus Streptomyces; species Streptomyces sp. SID8374. The sequence continues at coordinate 1,500,708 of NZ_WWGH01000002.1, forward strand.
ACGCCGAGCGTACGGAGGTGGGAACACGCCCCGCGAACGCATTTCGCCCGATGACTCCCCCCACGCGCCTGCCCTACGCGACCGGCTTCCCGTCCTCCAGCTCCGCCGTGCCGCCACCGGACTCCAGCACGTCCAGTGCTGCCCGCACCCTCGACTCCAGCGGTCCCAGCAGATGGCCGCCCAGGTCGGCCGGGGCGACCAGCTTCCAGGAGAGCAGCTCCTCCTCCTGGAGCCGGATCGCCGCGAACTGCTCCGGGGTGAGCACCCCGCCGTCGTACAGGTACGCCACGATCGGCGGTCGGCCGACGCCCCGCGCCCAGTCGACGGCCAGCAGTCGGCCCGGCGCCAGGTCCAGCCCGATCTCCTCCACCGTCTCGCGCCGGGCGCCCTGCCGGGGGCCTTCGCCCGTCTGCGACTCGACCGTCCCGCCGGGCAGCGCCCAGCCCTTGCGGTAGTTCGGCTCCACGAGCAGGACCCGTCCCTCCGCGTCCCGGAAGAGGCACGCGGCGGCGGCCAGGACCCGGGGGAGCCCGGCGATGTACGTGGCGTAGTCGGCATCGGTTGTCGTCACGGCCGACAGCGTAGTGAGTGGGGGAGGGGGCGGGCGGCGGTTCCGGACGGCCATGGGCAGATCAGGGGGCGTGCGGATAGGGTCGGGGCGGCGCGACTCTGTTCGAAGGCAAGGGATGCAAGGTGACGGACGGAGCAGATGTGGAGACCGCCCGCGTGCTCGTCGCGGCGGACAAGTTCAAGGGCTCGCTCACGGCCGTACAGGTCGCGGAGCGGGTGACGGCCGGGCTGCGGCGCGTCGGGCCCGGCGTACGGGTGGAGACCCTGCCCGTCGCGGACGGCGGCGACGGCACGGTCGCGGCGGCGGTGGCCGCCGGGTTCGAGCGCCGCGAGGCGCGGGTGACCGGACCCGTCGGGGAGCCGGTGACGGCGGCGTACGCGCTGCGTGACGGAACCGCCGTGGTGGAGATGGCCGAGGCCTCGGGCCTCCAGCACCTGCCCGACGGGGTGTTCGCCCCGCTCACGGCCACCACGTACGGCTCGGGCGAGCTGCTGAAGGCCGCCCTGGACGCCGGGGCGACGACGATCGTGTTCGGGGTCGGCGGCAGCGCCACCACGGACGGCGGCGCGGGCATGCTCGCCGCGCTCGGGGCCCGCTTCCTGGACGCGGACGGCAAGCCCGTCGGCCCCGGTGGGGGAGGGCTCGCCGAACTGGCCGAGGCCGACCTGTCCGGGCTGGACCCGCGCCTGAAGGACGTCGATCTGATCCTGGCCAGCGACGTGGACAACCCGCTGACCGGGCCCAAGGGGGCTCCCGAGGTGTACGGGCGGCAGAAGGGCGCGAGCGAGGAGGACATCGCGGTCCTCGACGCGGCCCTGGCGCACTACGCCTCGATCCTGGGGCCCGAGACCGCGGCCCTGCCGGGCGCCGGAGCGGCCGGAGGCATCGGCTACGGGGCGCTCGTCGCCCTCGGCGCCCGCTTCCGGCCCGGCATCGAGGTCATGCTGGACGTCCTCGGCTTCGCCCCCGCGCTCGCCCGCGCCACCCTGGTCATCACCGGCGAGGGCTCGCTGGACGAGCAGACCCTGCACGGCAAGGCCCCGGCCGGGGTCGCCGCGGCGGCCCGGGAGGCCGGGATCGAGGTCGTCGCGGTCTGCGGCCGCCTCGCCCTGTCCCAGGAGGCCCTGAACGGGGCGGGCATCGCGCGCGCCTACGCCCTGGCCGAGCTGGAACCGGACCCGGCCGTCTCGATGGCCCAGGCCGGACCCCTGCTGGAACGGGCGGCCGAGTCGATCGCGCGGGACTTCCTGAGCTGAGCGACGGATCAGGGCCGGTCGTACGGAACGTACGACCGGCCCTGCCGCCTCCCGCGCTGCGGGCAGACGCTCCAGAGAGCCACCGGTCGCTCATCACCCCCGCGTCGCCCGCAGCCGCAGCGCCTCCAGCGCCAGCACCGTCTCGACCAGCTCGCACGGGTGCGACAGCGACCGTGAGGTCAGCCGTTCCAGCCGCCGCAGCCGGTTGAACACCGTGTTCCGGTGGCACCGCAGCCGCACCGCCGCCCGCCCCACCGAACCCCCGCACTCCAGCCACGCCTCCAACGTCCCGACCAGCAGCGCCCGTTCCGCCGGGGCCAGCGCCAGCAGCGGGCCGAACACCTCCGCGAGCAGGCGCGCGGAGAGCTCCGGCGCGCTCGCCACCAGGACGGCCGGCCACCGGTCGTCCGGCGTCACGACCTCCCGCGCCCCCGGATCTCCGCCCGGCGGCCGCACCTCGGCCGGCGTCCGCTCCCCGGCCCGCGTCTCCCGCCGCATCCCCGCCTCCGTCCGCCGGACCGGCGACCGGCCCCCTCCCAACCGCTGCCGGGACAGCCGACGCCACACCGCCACGGAGGCGGTCACCGGGGCCGGTCCAGCCGGTGACCGACGAGGATGCCACCGGCCGCGCGGGCGGGAGCCCGCCCGTCGCCGCCTCTGTGCGCGTGCACAACGAGGCCCTTCGATCGCTGGTCACCCGCATCGAGTCCGCCCCGTGCCGTGGACGCGCGCTCCGCCCGGTGCTGGTCTGTGGCACCACACGACGCCACACCCCCACAGATGAGCACGACACGAGAAGGCGGAAGGAGGAGGACGCATGGCAACGCTGGAGATCCGCGCACTGTCCGTCGGCTACGGCCCCGTCCGCGCCCTGCGCGACATCTCGGTCGATGTCCCGGACGGCGCGATCACCGCCGTACTCGGCGGCAACGGCGCGGGCAAGACCACGCTGCTGCGGGCCGTATCGCGGACCCTCGGCTTCCACCGAGGTACGGGCACCGGCACCATCCGGTTCGACGGCCGCTCCCTGGAGGGGCTGCGGCCCGCCCAGGTGGTGGCCGCGGGAGTGGTCCAGGTACCGGAGGGCCGGCAGGTCTTCGCCCGGATGACGGTGGCCGACAACCTGCGCGCGGGCGCACTCGGGGCGCGCGGCGGGCGCAAGCAGACGACCGCCGCCCTGGCCCGCGTCCACGAACTGTTCCCGGTCCTCTCCGACCGGGCCCACCAGCGCGCCGGTCTCCTCTCCGGCGGCGAGCAGCAGATGCTGGCGATGGGCCGCGCCCTGATGGCGGGACCCCGGCTGCTCCTGCTGGACGAGCCCTCGCTCGGCCTCGCCCCGCTGATGGCGGCGAGGATCGCGGAGACCGTGCAGGAGATCAACGCGGGCGGCACCTCCGTCATGCTCGTGGAGCAGAACGCGGCCATCGCGCTGCGCCTCGCCTCGACCGCGTACGTCCTGGACGTCGGCGAGGTCGCCCTGCACGGGCCCGCCGCCGAACTGGCCGCCTCCGACGAGGTGCGCCGCCGCTATCTCGGCGTGGTCGACGAGGAGGCCGCCGCCGATGCCGACGTGGCGTCCCGCAACCGGCGCACCCTGAGCAGGTGGTCCGCGTGAAGACCGCACCGGCACCCCCGACCGGCGCCGACAACGCCACGGCCGCCCTCACCGTCTCCGGCGTGACCGTACGCTTCGCCGGGCTCACCGCCCTGGACGCGGTCTCCTTCACCGTCGAACCCGGCAGCGTGCACGCCGTCATCGGCCCCAACGGCGCGGGCAAGTCCACCTGCTTCAACGTCCTCTCCGGCGTCTACCGCGCCTCCGCCGGCACCGTCCACCTCGGCACCACCGAACTCACCGGACTCGCGCCGCACGCCATCGCCGCCCTGGGCGTCGCCCGGACCTTCCAGAACATCGCACTCCCGCCGCACGCGACCGTCGCCGACAGCCTGCTGCTCGGCCGCCACCGGCTCACCCGCTCCGGCTTCATCGCCACCGGCCTGCGGCTGCCGTCCGCGGCCCGCGAGGAGCGGCGCCATCTGGACCGGGTCCGCGAGATCGCCGCGTTCATCGGCCTGGAGAAGGAGTTGGGCCGCCCGGCGGGCTCGCTCCCGTACGGACAGCAGAAGCTCGTCGAGTTGGGCCGGGCCCTGTGCATGGAGCCCCGGGTCCTGCTCCTGGACGAGCCGATCGCCGGGATGACCGCCGACGAACGCCGCCGTACGGCAGCGGTCGTGGCCGATGTCCGCGACAGCCTCGGCATCTCCATCGTGCTGGTGGAGCACGACATGGGGGTGGTCATGCGGCTGGCGGACGCGGTGACCGTACTCGACTTCGGACGCAGGATCGCGGGCGGCACCCCCGCCGAGGTCCAGAACGACCCGGCCGTCGTCCAGGCCTACTTGGGAGCACAGGAATGACCACGTTCATCGAACTCCTCCTCGGCGGCCTGTCGATCGGTTCGGTCTACGCACTGATCGCCCTCGGCTTCGTCGTCATCTTCAAGGCCACCGAGGTCGTCAACTTCGCCCACGCCTCACTGCTGTTGGCGGGCGGCTACGTCACCGCCGTCCTCCACGACGACATCGGCTTCTGGCCCGCGCTGCTCGTCGGGATCGCCGGGGCCGCGACCGTCGGCGCGGCCATCGAGTTCTTCGTGATGCGCCGCTACCGGGGCAGCGACCACAGCGTCCTGGCCATCGTCACCATCGGCGTCGACATCCTCCTCATCACCGAACTCACCCGCCGCATGGGCACGGACGTCCTCGCGCTCGGCGACCCGTGGGGCAACGAGGTCGTCCAGATCGGCGGGGTCACCCTCGCCCAGACCAGGATCGCCGCGTTCCTCGCCGCCGGGCTCCTCATCACCGTCTTCCTGCTCGCCTTCCGCTACACCTCGTGGGGCGTGTCGATGCGGGCCGCCGCCGAGAACCCGCAGACCGCCGCCCTCATGGGCATCAAGCTCGGCAGGGTCTCGCTCGCCGCCTGGGCCGTCGCCGGAGCCCTCGCCGCCGTCGCCGCCCTCTTCCTCACCGTCTTCCCCACCCCCGGCCTGGAGCGCGCCACCTCGCTCGCCGCGCTCAAGGCGTTCCCCGCCGCGATCCTCGGCGGACTCGACTCCACCACCGGGGCGCTCGCAGGCGGGCTCATCGTCGGCGTCACCGAGTCGCTCGCCACCGGCTACCAGAGCGACCTCTCCTTCCTCGGCCGGGGCATCGGCGATCTGGCGCCCTACCTGGTGATGGTCGCGGTGCTGCTCATCCGGCCGGCCGGACTCTTCGGCACGAAGGAGCTGGCCCGTGTCTGACACCACCGCCGAAGCCGCCCCCGAAGCTACAACCACGCCCGCTGCCAACACTGTTGGCGCTTCGAGCCTCACCGACCGGCTGCGCCGACCCCGTACGTACGCCGTCCTCATCGCCTCCGTCCTGCTCCTGGCCCTCCCCTTCTACCTGGACCGCTTCTGGCTCCAGGCCGGACTGTTCGCGATGGCGGCGGCGATCGGTGCCATCGGGCTCAACATGCTCACCGGCGCCACCGGCCAGCTCTCCATGGGCCACGCCTTCTTCCTCGCCGTCGGCGCGTACAGCTACTGCATCCTGGCGGGGGAGTCCAGTACCGAGAACGGCCACGCACTGACCGGTCTCGGCCTGCCCACCTGGCTGGCCGCGGTCCTCGCCGTCCTGATCGCGGGTGGAGCCGGTGGGCTGTTCAGCCCGATCGCGGGGCGGTTGCGCGGGGCGTACCTCGGTATCGCCACCCTCGCGCTGATCTTCATCGGGCAGCACGTCCTGTTCAACGCGGGCTCCCTGACCGGGGGTTACAACGGCCGGGCCGTACCGCCGCTCTCCCTCTTCGGGTTCACCTTCGACGACACCGAAGTCGTCATCGCGGCCGTGCCGTTCGGCTCCTCGGAGAAGCTCTGGTACGTGGGCCTGGCCGCCCTGCTGCTCAGTGCCCTGTTCGCCCGCGGAATCCTGCGGGGCAGGCCGGGCCGGGCGATGAACGCCATCCGCGACCATCGGATCGCGGCGGGCGTCATGGGCGTACCGGTGGCGCGCTACCGGGCCGGGGTCTTCGTCCTGTCCTCGATGTACGCGGGCCTCGCGGGCGTCCTGCTCGCGCTGGTCTTCCAGCGGACCGTGCCCGAGTACTTCGGCATGATCCTCTCCCTCGAATACCTCGCCATGATCGTCATCGGCGGGCTCGGCAGCGTCGCGGGGGCCGTCGTCGGCGCCTTCTTCGTCTCCCTGCTCCCGCAGGTGCTCACGCACTACAGCGACTCCCTCCCGCTGGTCTCCGCGCCCGGTACGGGCGGTCTGGCACCCGGTGAGGCGTCCCGCTATCTGTACGGCGCCGCGGTGGTCGCGGTGGTCCTCTTCCTGCCCGGCGGCCTGGCCCGCCTCGGCATCGCACTTCCGCGCGTCACCCGTCCGAAGAAACCAGGGGAGAAGAAATGAAACTCAGAGCGCTCACGGCCGTGGTCGCGGCTCTCGCCGTCACCCTCGTCGGGTGCAGCGGCAAGGCGACCGAAGGGAAGGGCGACGACCAGGACAAGGCCGGGATCAAGACGGGTCCCGGGGTCTCCTCCTCGACGATCTCGCTCGGTGTCCTCACCGACATGACCGGGGTGTACGCCTCGCTCGGCAAGAGCGTCACCCAGGCCCAGCAGCTGTGGGCGAAGCAGATCAACGCCAAGGGCGGCATCTGCGACCGGAAGATCGAACTCACGGTACGGGACCACGGCTACGATCCGCAGAAGGCCATCGCGGGCTACACGGAGCTGGAGCCGAAGGTGCTCGGCTTCGCCCAGTTCATCGGCTCGCCGTTCGTCGCCGCCGTGGAGCAGCGCATCGACGGCAAGGACAAGGGGCTCGTGCTGCCGCAGGCCTGGTCGGCGAACCTGCTGGGCTCCCCGTACATCCGCGTCGTCGGCGCCACGTACGACATCGAGACCATCAACCTGATCGACCACCTGCTCAAGGAGAAGCGGATCGCCGAGGGCGACAAGATCGGTCACGTCTACTTCGAGGGCGACTACGGCGAGAACGCGCTCACCGGCTCCAAGCACGCTGCCAAGGAAGCCGGGTTGACGGTCGTGGAGCAGAAGATCAAGCCGACCGACAACGACATGACGGCCCAGGTCGCCGCCCTCAAGCAGGCCGGGGTGAAGGCCGTCGTCGTCAGTGCCGGTCCGCGCCAGGCGGCCTCGCTGGTCGGCGTGGCGGCGGCCACCGGCTTCAACGTCCCCGTCGTCGGCAACAACTCGGCCTACGCGCCACAGCTGTTGAAGACCCAGGCGGGCCCGGCCCTGCTGAAGGACTACTACATCGCCTCCTCCACCCTGCCCATCGGCGACCCGGGCGACGGGCCGTCGCTGCTGGCCAAGGAGTACGCCTCGCAGTACCCCGACGATGTCCTCGACAACGGCGTCGTCGCGGGCTGGACGGCGGCCTCCATCTTCGGCGAGGCGCTGGACAAGGCGTGCGACGACAAGGACCTCACCCGCGAGGGCGTCGACAAGGCGCTGCTCACGATCAAGGGGTACGGAACCGAGTTCGGGGTCACCCACGACTTCTCCGACCCGGCGGCGCCGTCCACCCGGGAGAGCGTCATCATGAAGCCGGACGCCACGGTCCCCGGCGGACTGAAGGTCATCAGCCCGGCGTCGGTCTCCGATGCGGCGAAGTCCTTCACCGTGAAGTGACGCGCTGAGCAACGGGGTCGGGCCCGGCCGCCGTCCCGCGCGGCCGGGCCCGACCCCCGTACGGCTGCTCAGCTCGTGTACGCCTCCACCTCGGAGAGCTGGGCGGCCGGCCAGCCGGTGTTGCCGGTGAACGTCAGCCGCAGATAGCGGGCCGAGGTGCCGGGCAGCGTGACGGTGGCCGTGTTGCCGTTCGACGGGTTGAAGGTGTAACCCGCCGACGCCTTCAGGGTGTTGTACGTGGTGTTGTCAATGGACCCCAGCACGCTCAGGGTCTGGGTGCGCGTCGCCCAGGCGGCCGCCGGGGGCAGCTTCAGCACCACCCGCTTCACCGCCTTCGCCGAGCCCAGGTCGACGGTGATCGACTGCGGGAAGGCGTTGTTACGGCTCTCCCAGTACGAGTTCGGGTTCCCGTCCACCGCGTTGCCCGCGCCGTACACATCGACGTGGCTGGTCGCGGTCACCGCACGCCCCTGCGCGAGGTTGCCGGTCTCCTCCGGCGGGTCGGTCGGCCCGGGCGGGTCCGTCGGACCGCCGGAGCCGCCTCCCGGGACGCCGCCGTTGGTCCACACCGGGTCCGGCCAGACGCCCGTGCAGGCGGGCGGATCGGCGTACCAGCCGGAGTTGCCGGAGCCCCGGGTGATCTGGAAGCCCGCGCCGACACAGTTGTGGATCGGGTTGGACTGGGCGATGTGGGTGGCGACGACATCGGTGAACGTGGCCCGGCCCGGCGACTGGATCTGGAGCGCGTAGGTCCCCGCCCCGTCGATCTTCACCCGGTTGAAGTTCAGCCCGTTGCTCGCTCCCTCGATGAGGTGGATCGCGGCGTAGGAGCTGTCCAGGATCTCGGTGTCGGTGACGTTGACGGTCGCGCCCTGGATCGGTTCGTTGAGGCCGCTGAACCAGACCGCGCCGACACCGAACTTCCAGTTGTAGTCGTTGTTCCCGGTCCGGATGAGGGTGTTGCGGGCGGCGGTGTGCGTACCCGAAACGGCGGTGCCACGGCCGGAGTTGACCCCTGGGTAGCGGTTGGCGATGTGCAGGCCGCCGCCGTTGGTGATGGTGTCCGACATGACGTTGTCGGAGATCGTGATGTCCTTGCCGCCGTACGTCACGATGTTGTTCGCCAGGATCGGCAGGATGACGGTGTTGAAGGTGAACTTGTTGTTCACGTTCGGGATGTTCTCCGCCCACATGGCGAGCCCGTCGTCACCGCTGTTGCGGACGAAGGTGTTGGTGACGGTGGAGTTGGTGACGCCGTAGTGGAAGTTCACCCCGTCGGCCGTCTGGTCCAGGATCCGGGTGTTCTTCATGGTGAAGTTGTTCATCGGGCCGGTCAGCCAGGCGCCGCACTTGGTGTGCTGGAGCCAGAGGTTGTCGACCACCGAGTCCGACAGGGCGCCGCCGATGGCGTTGACCTGGTCGTCGTCGATCCGCTCGCGGATGTCACCGATGATCGCGAAGTCCCGCAGCGTCACATGCGAACTGCCTCCCTGGGACGCGTACTTGCCGTAGACGCCGACAGCCTTCGAGCGGTCGGTGGGGTGCCGGCCGGTCAGCACGCTGTACCAGGGGCCCGCCCCGCGCAGCGTCACCTTGTCGACGATGATGTGGTCCTGGACCTTGAACGTGCCCTGCGGGATGTACACCTCCCGGCCCTGCGTGCGGCCCGCGTCCACCGCCGCCTGGATCTTCGCCGTGGCGTCCGCCGCACCCGTCGGGTCGGCGCCGAAGTCGCTCACCACGTCCAGCGCCCCGGAGGGCCTGCCGATCGGCGCGGCCACGTGCTCGAAGTCGGCCAGGTCGATGGTGAACGCGGGCGACTGGGCGGTGGAGGAGACCTGGAGGCGGATTTTGGTGCCGGTCGGCAGGGTGGAGCCGAACATGGTCCGGGTCTCGTCGTAGAAGTGGTGCGGGTCGGTGTCACCGGGGTTGTTGTTGAACGGGTAACCCCCGTAGAACCAGCCGTACTTCGAGGTCACGGGCACGCTCTTGAGCTGTGTCCCGTCGACCCGCACGTCGATCGAGGCGTCCCGGCCCGTCCCGGCGGCGTTGTCCGGCAGTGAGTAGCGGAAGGTCATCGCGTTCGCCGGTGCGGTGAGCGTGAACTCCACGTACTCACCGACGGCGTCGAGGGTGACGGCCTGGCGGCCCGATGCCTCCGAGGGCAGCGTGCCGTAGAGCCGGTCGGGGCCGATGAGGGTGCCGTTGGTCGCGGCGTACTCGGCCTCGTGCTCCTTGAACGGGACACTCGCCCCGCGTCCGGGGACGTTCAGCGGGGAGGGCGCGGGGACGGCGGCGGCAGCGGCGGGCGGCGCACCGGCCACGACGAGCGTGGTGGCGGCTGCCAGCGCGGTGAGGGCCAGCGCCAGGGAGGCGGACAGGGAGCGCCGCAGGATGCGGCCGGGGCGTGGGGGTGGTGGGGGAGGGGTCACGGGAGGTCCGTCCTTGCGGCTCGGGGGCTCTGCGGACGCCCTGAGGCTAGGAGAGACCCCGCAAGGAAGTCTATGGTGCTGCGCAAAATACTGCCTTGAGTGCTCAAATTAGCGACTCAGGGCGGGATATGGCAGGTCGTCACACCGGACGGGCCCCCAACAGCCCTCCGGAACGGCCGACGTGATCAGACCTCGCGCCCGTCCATCCCGATGTACCGGAAACGGCCCCGCTCCACGCGGTAGATGAAGACCCCGGTGCCCGCGTACATCCCGTTGGCGGGCTCGAACGCATAGCTCTTCGACACGCCCTTGTACCGCGTCGTCCGCAGCACCGGCAGCATGTCCTGCCGCGTCACGCTCTCCCGGCCCAGCCCCTCCGCACAGGCCGCGATCAGCCCGACCGCGTCGTACGCCTCGGCGGCCAGCAGCGGCGGCGCACCGTCGAAGCGCTTGCGGTACGCGGCGGCGAAGGCGTGCACGGACGGTACGGAGGCGGGGTCGGCGGCCGTCGACACGACCAGCCACCCCGCCGCGGCCTCGCCCGCCTCCGCCAGGAACCGGGGATCGTGCACGGCCTGGGTGCCGATCCTCGGCCCCAGGAACCCCGCCTTCGTCAGCGCCCGGGCGAACCGGCCGGCATCCCGCCACCCGCCCCCGTACACCACCGCCCCCGGCTTCTTCGCGACGATCCGCTCCGCCTCGGCGTCCAGGTCACGGGTGCCCTCCCGCACCGTCTCCGCGAGGACCGTCCGCCCGTTGCCCCGCAGCCCCGCGTCCAGGAACCGCGTGGTCTGGCGGCCGTACTCGGTCCCGTCGTCCACCAGGGCCACGGTGTCGATCTCGTGCGCCCCCAGGAACTGCGCCACCGGCAGCATCTGCATGTCGTTGCGCGGCCGGGCGCAGAGGAAGATCCGGTTCAGGTTCCTGGTGTCCCCGTCGACCACGCTGAGCAGCGGCAGCGCCGCCTCGTCGTACGCCACCAGCGCCTCGCGCGCCGCGTCCGCGCCGGTCGCCCCGATCGCCGCCACCAGCAGCGGATCCTCGGCGAACCGCCGCACCGCCGCCTTCGCCTTCCCCTCGTCGCCGCCGTCGTCGGCCGTGACCAGGCGCAGCGTGAACGGCGCGTCCTTGCGGGCGTTGTGCTCCTCGACCGCCAGCAGCGCCGCCCGCTCCTGGCCCTTGCCGATCGCCGCCGAGGGGCCGCTGAGGTCGGCCTGCAACCCGATGTGCAGCTCCGGCCGGCCGGTCGCCGTCTTGTCGCCGTCCCCCTCGCCGTCGCCGTCCGGGTCCTTCTCGCCCCCGAACGCCGTGGCCAGCCAGGCGGTGGTCCCGCCCGCCGCGAGGACCGCGCCCCCGGTGACGTACGCGAGGAACCGCCGGCGCCCGGGGGCCGGCACGGCCGTGGTGTCCCGGCTCCCGGCGCCCGTCTCCACCGTGGCACCGGCGTCCAGGCTGGTCGCCTCGATGTCGGGCAGGGCCAGCATCCGCGCCGAGCGCTCGGCGATCAGATGGGTCACCGGAGCGGGCAGCCAGCTGCCGCCCGACGCGTCCTCGGCGAACGCCCGCCGGATCTCCCCGGCGGTCGGCCGCCCCGCCGGGTCCTTCGCCAGGCACCCCTCCACCACGGGCCGCAGCCCCGGCGGCAGCGCGCCCAGATCCGCCGGGTCGTGCACCGTACGGAAGAGCATCGCCTCGACCGGGCCGCTGCCGAACGGGCGCCCGCCGGTCGCCGCGTACACCAGGACACAGCCCAGCGAGAAGATGTCGCTCGGCGGGCCGATCCGCCGCCCCTGCGCCTGCTCCGGCGAGAGGAAGCCGGGCGAGCCGACGATCGCGTCCGTCGCCGTGAGGACCGTGTCGTCCAGAGCCCGCGCGATCCCGAAGTCGATCAGCCGGGGTCCGTCCAGACCCAGCAGAACGTTGCCGGGTTTCACGTCGCGGTGGACGAGCCCCGCCCCGTGGACGGCCTCCAGCGCCTCCGCCAGCATGGAGCCGAGCGCCCGCACACTGCGCTCGGGCAGCGGCGCCCCGCCCCCCACCGCCTCGCTCAGCGGCGGCCCCGGCACGAACTCGGTGGCCAGCCACGGCGCGGCCGCCTCGGTGTCGGCGTCGACCACGGGCACCGCCCACCGGTTGCGCACCTGCCGGGCGATCGCCACCTCGCGCCGGAACCGGGTGCGGAACCCGGCGTCGTCCGCGTACTCGGCCCGGATCAGCTTGATGGCCACCAGCGCGCCGCCGGGCGACCGGCCCAGCAGGACCACGCCCATGCCCCCGGCGCCGAGCCGGCCGAGGATGCGGTACCCGGCGATCCGCGCCGGGTCGGTGGAGCGGAGCGGTTCCATGAGGGGTTACGTCCTCGCGTCGTGTCGTGCGCCCGAGGACGCTTCCTTCAACAGGACCGGCCCGAAGGTCACTTCAGTTCCAACTCGACGCGGTAGAGCACCTTGGCGCCGCCCTCGGCGGCGATCCGCAGCAGGTCGGCGTTCTGGTAGCCCTCGGCGCCCTTGACCGAGACGGCCGTGGTGACCGGGCCGATCCGGGACTTGGACCAGACGTAGTCCTGCGTCCCGCCCGAGCCGGGGCCGGTGAACTTCCCGGCCTCGAAGAGCGAGGCGTCCGCGTTGCGCACGTCCTTCTGGTCGAACTGGAGCGACATCAGCCCGCTGAGCCGCTGCCCGCCGCCCAGCTCCTGCGACGGGCAGCGGAAGCTCTCCTGGACGGTGTCCTTGATCTCCCGGTCGGCATCCTCGACGGTCTTGTGCACCGTGACGGTCACCGCCCCCCGGACCCGCCCCTTGCCGTCCTGCGCCGGGATGTCGAGTCGCCGGGTGAAGGAGTCCAGTACCCCGTCGGGCAGCGCGCTCCGGCTCCAGACACAGGAATCGGCCAGTACGGTCCAGGTCCCTGCGGTCTCGTACGGTGTGCCGCGCACCATGCCCGCCGTCCAGTCGGCCTCCCCGAGCGCGGCGTTACGCGTCAGCCTGCGGGCCTCGGCCGCCGTCTTCGGCACCCGGGCCGGGTCCGGAGTGAACTCGTACGCGCTCGGCAGCGCGCCCGGCTCCTTGGTCTCCCCGGGCTTCTTCGGCTCCGGCGTCCCGGACGGGTCCACCGGCTCCCCGGCCTGCCGCACGGAGTTCGACGGCTTCGGATCCTCCCCGGACTTCGTCCCCGCGTTTCCGCAGCCCGCCAGCAGGACCCCCGCCGCCGCGACCGCCACCACACGTACCCCGTTGCGCCTGTGCTTCGTCATCATCGGACCCCCGTCGTCCCCCTGCCCCGCGCCCCGCCCGAGTCGTCGGGGCGTCGGATGCGAGGTGATTCTAGAAGCCCGGCGCGCCGGTTTGACGGCAACCCGGTACTCATGCGGCTTCCGGAACTTCTCAGCCACCGGGAGGGGTTCGCCTCTGGCGCGAGGGGGCGGGCCGTGGTATGCGCTGCCGTCAGAGGGCCCCCTTGGCTGAAATCAGGCCCTGGCGGGCGGACGGAACTCCCCTACGGCAGGGGCGGCAGCGGGGGCCCGGACATCCCGTAACCACCCTGTACGGGTTCCGTGTTCGGCGGAAAATTGGTCTGGACCACCTGTGGTGGCGGTGGTTAGCTCAACTCCGGACCCGGGGCTCCCGGGCTGCGGGCCGTCCCGTTCCGGCCCGCGTTTCCGCCGCCTGCCCGCGTCCTGCTGAGGGGATCCATCCCGTGATCGACATCGTGGCCGTGCTCCGGGCCGAGGACGCCGTACTGGACTTCCTCTCCGTGCTCACCGCCCCCGAGTCCGTCCACCGGCAGGACGAGGGCCACGAGGTCCATGTCCTGCTCGGCGACACCGGCGAGCACCTGGTGCTCCCGGCGGGCCTGCCGCTCGCCGACCGCCTCGCCGCCCTCGCCCGGCACATCCGGCCCGTCGACGAGAGCGCCGCATCACCGGGGCCACAGGCGCTGGCCGCCCTGATCGAGGCCGCGGCCCAGGGAGCGGAGGCCGCCCGGCTCTGGACCCACTCGCCCGCCGACACCCGCCGCAGCCGGGGCCGCCTCGGCCGGGACACCGCCGCTGCCGTCGCCCCGGGCGGGCCGCCCGTGCTGCACGCCGTAGGCCACTCCCCGTACCTCCAGTTCATCAGCGACCTCGACCGGCCGCTGAGCCGCGCCGAGGCCGGGGCCAAGCTCGCCTTCGTCAACCGGCACTGCGGCCACCTGCTGGGCACCGAATCGGCCGAGTACGTCGTCCGGACCGGCCGGGTCCATGCCAGCGAGCGGTTCTTCGCCGCAGGACCGGCGGAGGAGCGCGAGCGGCTCTTCGCGCTGCTGGCCAGCCTCGACGAGGACGCGGCCACGGTGCCGGACCCGTGGGAGTTCGCGACCTCCGCGTACGAGGCGGAGCGGCTGGACTCCACCGTCGCCTGGATCGCCGGGCACTGTCCGCCAGGCGGCGGCCCCCTCATCGAGGTCGGCGCCTGCGAAGGGGCGCTCACCACCCGGCTCGCGGAGAAGGGCTTCACCGTCCACGCGACCGAACCCAACCCCGTCTTCCGCCGACGGCTCACCGAGGCCGTCGGTGACACCGCCCAGGTCCATGCGGCGTCCCTGGAGGAGCTGGCCGCCCGGCCGGAGCTCCCGGGCGCGGCGTACCTCCTGATCGAGATGCTCTACTACGGCCAGGACCTCGCCCTGCTGGACCGGCTCCCGGCCGACCTGGTCTTCGTCGCCCTCGAACCCGAGACGCTCGCCACCCGGCTGACCCCCTGGCTGGAGAGCGCCCCGGACTGGGAGAAGGCGGACGAGACCCCGCTCGTGGCCCCGGCCCTGGAGACGGTCTGCGGCGGCCGCGCCTACCTCAGCAAACGCGGCAGCGTCGGCGTCCTGCTCCGCCGCACCGGCGCCTGACGGAGTCCGCCATGTACGACGTCTGCGTCGGGCTCGGCTACCACTGCGAGTCGACCTACCAGCTCCGCCGCATCACCGGCCAGGACCGGGCCCACTTCTTCGACTGGCTGGACCTCGACCTCGTCGCCGTACGGGAGGTCATCGCGGCCGACTTCGCCAACGTGCTCCGCCCCGGCCTGAGCGAACCCTTCAGCAACGGCCTCTGCGTACGGGACCGGGGCTCGAACATCCGCTTCTTCCACGACTTCCACGCCCCGGACGGCACCCCGCTGACCCCCGCCCTCATCGCGGAGCAGCATCCGGGGGTCCGGGAGAAGTTCGCCTACCTCGCCGACCGCTGGCGGGCCCTGACGGCCTCCCGCTCCCGGGTCCTGTACGTCCACCAGGACGCGTTCGACGAGAGCGGCCCCGGCGACCTGGCGGCCCTGCACGGGCTCCTGCGCTCCCGCTACCCGGACCACGATTTCGATCTGCTCTGGCTGCGCCGTACGCCCCCGGAGGACGCCGCCGCCCTCCCGCCCGGGATCACCTGGTCCACGGTCGCCGCCCAGCCCGGCCGCTGGCAGGGCAGCGACGCGGCCTGGGACGCCGCCCTGGCCCCGCTGGACATCCCCCGGGCCCCCGCGCCCTGAGTACCTGCTTCTGCCCCCTCCGGAGGAACCGTGCCCGTACCGCCCCCCTGGCGCACCCTCGTCGTCTCCCCGCACTTCGACGACGCCGCGCTCTCCCTCGCCGGGCTCCTGCCCACCCTGCCCGGCCCCCTCGCCGTCGTCACCGTCCACGGCGGACCCCCGCCGCCCGGTTCCCCCGTCTCCTGGTGGGACAGCGTCTGCGGCTTCACCACCGCCGCCGAGGCCCACCGGGTCCGCAGCGCCGAGGACGCCCGCGCCTGCGAGCTGCTCGGCGCCGAGCAGCTCCTGATCGACCACCCCGACGGGCCGTACGTCACCGAGGGCGAGGGCCCCGCCGCGCTGGACGCCCTCCTGAGCACCCTCGCCCCCACCATCCGGGTCCTTCTCCCGCTCGGCACCAACCAGCCCGACCACGAGGCCGTACGCCTCCGCGCCCAACGCGCCCTCGCCGCGGCCGGCGCCCCCGCCCCCTGGGTCTACGCCGACCTGCCCTACACCGGGCACCTGCCGGAGTGGGGCACCCCCGAGGCCTCCGGGGCGCTCGCCGCCAGCCAGAAGTGGGGGACCGCCTACCAGGAGCTCACCCGCCGCCACCGGGTCACCGTCCGGCACGAGCTGGTGCTCTCCGACGAGCAGTGGGCGGCCAAGCGGGCGGCGGTCCTCAGCCACGCCTCCCAGCTCGCCGCCCTCGCCCCCGACCACGGCAACTTCCTCGCCCGCTCCGGCCCCCTGCGCGCCGAGCTGATCTGGAGCCTGGAGCCGCACGGCTGAGCGCGCCCGGAACGCACGAAGGCCCGGATGCCGGGGAGCATCCGGGCCTTCGCCCTGTTCTGTGTCCGTACCGCTACGGCAGCTGCGCCGCCCGCGCCTCGCGCCGGTTGTCACGGAAGGTGTTGACCCGTCGCGCCGTGGCGAAGAGCGGGATCACCGCACCGAGGACGACCTGGAGCGCACAGCCGGTCTGGAGCAGCAGCTGACCGCCCGGCGCGTCGAACGCCCAAGCGGCGAGAAGCCCCATCGCACCGACGATCCAGCTGAGCATCGCCACCGCGAGGATGCCCCGCGGCTTGGGGTACTCGACCCGGCTCACCATCAGCCACGCCACCCCGATGATCGCGAGCAGCGTCGGGACGAAGGGCAGCTCCAGGAGCACGATCGAGACGACCGTCAGCGCTCCGAAGGGGCTCGGCATGCCCTGGAACATGCCGTCCTTCAAGGTCACACAGGAGAATCTGGCCAGCCTGAGCACCACCGCCAGCAGCACGACGATCGCCGCCAGCGCCGACACCCGCTGGTGGGCGTCGTCCGCGACCATCCCGTACACGAGCACGAAGTAGGCCGGGGCGAGCCCGAAGCTGATGAGGTCGGACAGGTTGTCCAGCTCGGCCCCCATCGGCGAGGAGCGCAGCTTGCGTGCCACGAGCCCGTCGAAGAGGTCGAAGATCGCCGCCATCAGCATGAGGATGACCGCGGTGGCCGCCGAGTGGCGGGCCATCCCCGTCTCCTCGCTGCCCGTGAGGTGCGGGATGAGGATCCCGGTGGTGGTGAAGTACACCGCCATGAATCCACACGTGGCGTTACCGAGGGTGAGCGTGTCCGCTATCGACAGCCGCATCGAGAGCGGCATGTCCTCCGCGTCCGTGTCGCTCGCCTCGCCGGCCTCCGGAACCCAGTCGGCCTGGGTATCGGGATCAACTACGGTCAATTCGAGTCACCCCCGCGGTGGTGGCCTGGCCGACCTCGACCGCGACATCGATACCTTCCGGAAGGTAGATGTCGACGCGCGAGCCGAAGCGGATCAGGCCGATGCGCTCGCCCTGCTCCACCTTCGTGCCCTGGGGGAGGTACGGCACGATCCGACGGGCGACCGCTCCCGCGATCTGCACCATCTCGATGTCGCCGAGCTCGGTGTCGAAGTGCCAGACGACGCGCTCGTTGTTCTCGCTCTCCTTGTTGAACGCCGGAACGAAGCCGCCGGGGATGTGCTCGACCGACGTCACGGTGCCCGCCAGCGGCGCGCGGTTCACGTGGACGTTGAGCGGGCTCATGAAGATGGCGACCCGGGTGCGCCCGTCCTTCCACGGCATGATGCTCTGCACCACACCGTCGGCCGGGGAGATGACCCGGCCCTCGGCGATCTCGCGCTCGGGGTCACGGAAGAACCACAGCATGCCCGCCGCGAGCGCGGTGGTGGGCACGGCCGCTGCTGCCCAGCGCCCGGACTTACGGGCGCGGGCGAGGCTGAGGGCCGCGGTGGCGACGGTCGGGAGGAGCCACGGCGATGCTCCGCGTGCGATGCGGACCCCGCCGCGGTTTGCGGAGGTAGGGCTGTCGGGCATGGATGACCTTCGTAGCGGATGATGCCGCGCTGGCAACGGGGGACGGCGGCTTTCCGGCGATGCTATCGGTTGCCGGGCGCAACTGGGCAAGCCAGCAGCCGAGTCGGACTGCCGAATGGCACCCGCCGAGGGTGACCCGGTGTGATGTTCTTCGCCACCAAATCACCTCGAAAGGGACAATCAGCCCTGGAATCGGTACTCCTCCAGGAGGCGCCGGCCAATGATCATTTTCTGGATCTCGGCGGTACCTTCACCGATCAGCAGCATCGGGGCCTCGCGGTAGAGGCGCTCGATCTCGTACTCCTTGGAGAAGCCGTAACCGCCGTGGATACGGAAGGCGTCCTCGACGACTTCCTTGCAGTATTCGGAGGCGAGGTACTTCGCCATCCCTGCCTCCAGGTCGTTACGTTCCCCGGAGTCCTTTTTGCGTGCCGCGTTCACCATCATCGCATGGGCGGCCTCGACCTTGGTGGCCATTTCGGCCAATTTGAACTGGATCGCCTGGTGCTGGGCGATCGGTTTGCCGAAGGTGTGGCGCTGCTGGGCGTACGAAACACCCAGCTCGAATGCACGCTGAGCGACGCCGCAGCCACGCGCGGCGACATTTACCCGGCCGACCTCGACACCGTCCATCATTTGGTAAAACCCTCGGCCGGTCGTGCCCCCGAGGACTCGATTGGCCGGAATGCGCAGGTCGTCCATGATGAGCTCGGTCGTGTCGACGCCCTTGTAGCCCATCTTGTCGATCTTCCCGGGGATGGTCAGGCCGGGCCGGACCTCTCCGAAGCCGGGCTCCTTCTCGATCAGGAAGGCCGTCATCGACTTATGGGGCGCGGTGGCTGTTTCCTGGCTGGAGTGGCCTTCGTCACTTCGGCAGAGAACGGCCACCAGCGTCGACGTTCCGCCGTTCGTCAGCCACATCTTCTGGCCGTTGAGAACGTACTCGTCGCCGTCCCTGACGCCCTTCGACGTGATCGCCGAGACGTCGGAGCCGAGCGCCGGCTCCGACATCGAGAACGCGCCCCGCACCTCACCGAGCGCCATCCGCGGCAGGAACGTGTCCTTCTGCTCCTGGGTGCCGTGCTGCTTGAGCATGTAGGCCACGATGAAATGCGTGTTGATGATGCCGGACACGCTCATCCAGCCGCGCGCGATCTCCTCCACGCACAGCGCGTAGGTGAGCAGCGACTCACCCAGACCCCCGTACTCCTCGGGGATCATCAGCCCGAACAGGCCGAGTTCCTTGAGCCCCTCCACGATTTCCGTTGGGTACTCGTCGCGGTGCTCCAGCTGGGTCGCGACCGGAATGATCTCCTTGTCGACGAAATCCCGGACGGTGGAAAGGATTTCCCGCTGGATGTCGTTCAGACCGGCTGTCTGGGCGAGTCGCGTCATGGCTGCTTCTCCTGTGGCTTCACGCGGTTTAGGTGGGGCGACGCGGCTAGTTGGCGGGCGTCGGGCGGCCCGGCTGCTCGCCGCCGCGCTCCTTGATGTACGTCTCGGTGGGGACCATCACCTTGCGGCGGAACACGCAGACCACGGTGCCGTCCTGCTTGTAGCCCCTGGTCTCCACGTACACGATCCCGCGGTCGTTCTTGGACTTCGACGGGGTCTTGTCCAGCACGGTCGTCTCGCCGTAGATCGTGTCGCCGTGGAAGGTCGGCGCGATGTGCTTGAGCGATTCGACCTCCAGATTGGCGATGGCCTTTCCGGAGACGTCCGGCACCGACATGCCGAGCAGCAGCGAGTAGATGTAGTTGCCGACGACGACGTTCTTCCCGAAGTCGGTCGTCTTCTCGGCGTAGTTGCTGTCCATGTGCAGCGGGTGGTGATTCATGGTCAGCAGGCAGAAGAGGTGGTCGTCGTATTCCGTGACCGTCTTTCCGGGCCAGTGCTTGTAGACGGCACCGACCTCGAACTCCTCAAATGTGCGTCCGAACTGCATGATCAGGCCTCCGGGGCTTCGAACTTGGAGGTGCGCTGCATTCCGGCGGCCCGGCCCTTGCCCGCGATGACCAGGGCCATCTTGCGGCTGGCCTCGTCGATCATCTCGTCGCCGAGCATCGCCGAGCCCTTCTTGCCGCCCTCCTCGGAGGTGCACCAGTCGTAGGCGTCGAGGATCAGCTCGGCGTGGTCGTAGTCCTCCTGCGAGGGCGAGAACACCTCGTTGGCCGCGTCGACCTGGCCGGGGTGCAGCACCCACTTGCCGTCGAAGCCGAGGGCGGCGGCCCGGCCGGCCACCTCGCGGTAGGCGTCCACGTCACGGATCTGGAGGAACGGGCCGTCGATCGCCTGGAGGTCGTGGGTACGGGCCGCCATCAGGATGCGCATCAGGATGTAGTGGTACGCGTCCGCCGGGTAGCCGGGCGGCTGCTGGCCGACCACCAGGGTCTTCATGTTGATCGACGCCATGAAGTCGGCCGGGCCGAAGATCAGCGTCTCCAGGCGGGGCGAGGCGGCGGCGATCTCGTCGATGTTCACCAGGCCCTTGGCGTTCTCGATCTGCGCCTCGATGCCGATCTTCCCGACCTCGAAGCCCATCGTCTTCTCGATCTGGGTCAGCAGCAGGTCCAGCGCCACGACCTGCTGGGCGTCCTGGACCTTCGGCAGCATGATGCAGTCGAGGTTGGGGCCGGCGCCCTCGACGACCGTGATGACGTCCCGGTACGTCCAGTGCGTCGTCCAGTCGTTGACCCGCACGACCCGGGTCTTGCCGCTCCAGTCACCGTTGTTCAGCGCGTCCACGATGGTGTGGCGGGCGCCCTCCTTGGCGAGCGGCGCGCAGGCGTCCTCCAGGTCCAGGAAGACCTGGTCCGCCGGGAGGCCCTGGGCCTTCTCCAGGAAGCGCGGGTTGGAGCCCGGCACGGCCAGACACGAACGCCGGGGGCGCAGCCGGTTCACGGGGGTGGTGGGCGTGGTCATGCGGAGACCTCCAGAGGGTCGAGCTTGTTCGCTTTCCGGATCTCGTCGACGATACGGCCGATGATCTCCGTGATGCCGAAGTCCTTCGGGGTGAAGACGGCGGCCACACCGGCTTCGATGAGCGCCGCGGCGTCCGCCGGCGGGATGATGCCGCCCGCGATCACCGGGATGTCCGGCGCCCCGGCCTCCCGCAGCCGGTGCAGGACGTCGGGGACCAGCTCCGCGTGCGAGCCGGAGAGGATGGAGAGCCCCACGCAGTGCACGTCCTCGGCGAGCGCCGCGTCGGTGATCTGCTCGGGGGTCAGCCGGATCCCCTGGTAGACCACCTCGAACCCGGCGTCCCGGGCTCGTACGGCGATCTGCTCGGCCCCGTTGGAGTGCCCGTCAAGACCCGGCTTGCCGACCAGCAGGCGCAGCCGTCCCACGCCCAGGTCGGCAGCGGTCCGGGTGACCTTCTCGCGGACCAGCGAGAGCGTGCTGCCCGGCTCGGCGGTGACCGCGACCGGGGCCGAGGAGACCCCGGTGGGCGCCCGGAACTCGCCGAAGACGTCCCGCAGCGCCCAGGACCATTCGCCGGTGGTGACACCCGCGCGGGCGCACTCGACGGTGGCCTCCATCATGTTCTCGGTGCCCGCGGCGGCCTTCTTCAGCGCGGCCAGCGCCTCCGTCGCCCGGGCCTCGTCGCGGTTGTCCCGCCACTCGTGCAGGGCGGCGACGACCCGGGCCTCGTTCTCGGGGTCGACGGTCATGATCGCGCCGTCGAGGTCGGAGGTGAGCGGGTTGGGCTCGGTCGTCTCGTAGATGTTGACGCCGACGATCTTCTCCTCGCCGCCCTCGATCCGGGCCCGCCGCGCCGCGTGCGAGGAGACCAGCTCCGACTTCAGGTAGCCGGACTCGACGGCCGCCATCGCGCCGCCCATCTGCTGGATCCGGTCGATCTCCGCCAGCGACTCCTCGACCAGGGACTCGACCTTGGCCTCGATGACGTGGGAACCGGCGAAGATGTCCTCGTACTCCAGCAGATCGCTCTCGTGCGCCAGCACCTGCTGGATACGGAGCGACCACTGCTGGTCCCAGGGGCGGGGCAGCCCCAGCGCCTCGTTCCAGGCCGGGAGCTGCACAGCGCGGGCGCGGGCGTCCTTGGAGAGGGTGACGGCCAGCATCTCCAGGACGATGCGCTGGACGTTGTTCTCCGGCTGCGCCTCGGTCAGACCGAGGGAGTTGACCTGGACGCCGTAGCGGAAGCGGCGCTGCTTGGGGTCGGTGATGCCGTACCGCTCGCGGGTGACGCGGTCCCAGATGCGGCCGAAGGCGCGCATCTTGCACATCTCCTCGATGAAGCGGACGCCCGCGTTCACGAAGAACGAGATCCGGGCGACCACATCACCGAACTTCTCCTCGGGCACCTGGCCCGAGTCGCGGACCGCGTCGAGTACCGCGATGGCGGTCGACATGGCGTACGCGATCTCCTGGACCGGGGTGGCCCCCGCCTCCTGGAGGTGGTAGCTGCAGATGTTGATCGGGTTCCACTTGGGGATGCGGTTGACCGTGTACGTGATCATGTCGGTGGTCAGCCGCAGCGAGGGCACCGGCGGGAAGACGTGCGTCCCGCGCGAGAGGTACTCCTTCACGATGTCGTTCTGCGTGGTCCCCTGGAGCTTGGCGGGGTCGGCCCCCTGCTCCTCCGCGACCACCTGGTAGAGCGCCAGCAGCCACATGGCGGTCGCGTTGATCGTCATCGAGGTGTTCATCTGCTCCAGGGGGATGTCCTGGAACAGCCGGCGCATGTCTCCGAGGTGCGAGACGGGAACACCGACGCGGCCCACCTCGCCGCGGGCGAGAATGTGGTCCGGGTCGTATCCGGTCTGCGTCGGCAGATCGAAGGCGACCGAGAGACCGGTCTGGCCCTTGGCGAGGTTGCGGCGGTACAGCTCGTTGGACGCCTCGGCGGTCGAGTGACCGGCGTACGTCCGCATGAGCCAGGGCCGGTCCTTCTGACGTTCGGTCATGGGAGAACCTCAGACGTTGCGGAAGCGGTTGATGGCGTCGATGTGCTGCTCGCGCATTTCCTGGTCGCGCACGCCCAGACCCTCGCGGGGTGCCAGTGCCAGGACGCCGACCTTGCCCTGGTGGGCGTTGCGGTGGACGTCGTGGGCGGCCTGGCCCGTCTCCTCCAGGGTGTACGTCTTGGAGAGCGTCGGGTGGATCTTGCCCTTGGCGATGAGGCGGTTGGCCTCCCACGCCTCGCGGTAGTTGGCGAAGTGGGAGCCGATGATCCGCTTGAGGGACATCCACAGGTAGCGGTTGTCGTACTCGTGCATGTAGCCCGAGGTGGAGGCGCAGGTCGTGATCGTGCCGCCCTTGCGGGTGACGTAGACCGAGGCGCCGAAGGTCTCGCGGCCCGGGTGCTCGAAGACGATGTCGATGTCCTCGCCGCCGGTGTACTCGCGGATGCGCTTGCCGAAGCGCTTCCACTCCTTCGGGTCCTGGGTGCGCTCGTCCTTCCAGAACTTGTAGCCGTCGGCGTTGCGGTCGATGACCGCCTCGGCGCCCATCTTCCGGCAGATGTCGGCCTTCTCCGGGGAGGAGACGACACAGATCGGGTTGGCGCCGCCGGCCAGCGCGAACTGGGTGGCGTAGGAGCCGAGTCCGCCGCTGGCGCCCCAGATCAGCACGTTGTCGCCCTGCTTCATGCCGGCGCCGTTGCGCGAGACGAGCTGGCGGTACGCGGTCGAGTTGACCAGGCCCGGAGCCGCCGCCTCCTCCCAGCTGAGGTGCTTGGGCTTGGGCATCAGCTGGTTGGACTTGACGAGCGCGATCTCCGCCAGGCCGCCGAAGTTGGTCTCGAAGCCCCAGATGCGCTGCTCGGGGTCGAGCATCGTGTCGTTGTGGCCGTCGGAGGACTCCAGCTCCACGGAGAGGCAGTGCGCGACGACCTCGTCGCCCGG
Organism: Streptomyces sp. SID8374; assembly: GCF_009865135.1. Classification (NCBI taxonomy): domain Bacteria; kingdom Bacillati; phylum Actinomycetota; class Actinomycetes; order Kitasatosporales; family Streptomycetaceae; genus Streptomyces; species Streptomyces sp. SID8374. Next base: position 1,524,394 of record NZ_WWGH01000002.1, read on the forward strand.
GTTCCAGGCGTTCACGCCGGGGCCGGTGCGCAGGACGACGCCCGCGAGGTCGGAGCCGATGACGTGGTACGGCAGGTCGTGGCGCTTGGTGAGCTCGCTGAGCCGTCCGTACCGCTCCAGGAAGCCGAAGGTGGAGACCGGCTCGAAGATGGAGGTCCACACGGAGTTGTAATTCACCGAACTGGCCATCACGGCGACGAGGGCCTCGCCGGGGCCGAGTTCGGGGACCGGGACCTCGTCCAGGTGGAGCGACTTGCGGGGGTCCTTGTCGCGGGAGTCGAGTCCCGCGAACATCTCCGCCTCGTCCTTGTGCACGGTGATCGCGCGGTAGGACTCGGGGAGGGACAGGGCCGCGAAGTCCGCGGCCGTGCTGTCCTGCGATTGGATCGCGTCCAGGATTTCCTTCACGGTGTTGCCTCCGGTGATGCGGCGTCGAGGGAACGCTTGAGGGGCCCTGCTGGCAGGGGAGCGGTGCGGTGTGGAGGTGTATTGCCGTCGGTTCGGCGGGTGGAGCTTCGGCTTTGCTCGGGTGGAGCGGAAGGGTGCCTGTGACGCAGGCGTCCGGGCGCGCAGCACGGTGGTTGCGGGGACAGCCGGCGTACGTGAGATCCCAGCACGCCGGCCGCCCGGACACCTTCAACGTATGGCACTCCGTGACACCTGACAAGGCACCCAGTGCCAACAATTTCTCTCACTTGTCATCTCGTAGGCACGCATGAGCAACACGATGGGCGTTACGAGCCGTTCTGTCCTGCTGGCAGGCGGTTACCGCCCCGGTCGGTACACATACGGCGTCGTCGTCCCCAGCTCCGTGAAGCCCAGCCGGGCCAGGATCGGGGCGGACATGTCGGTCGCGTCGACCTGGAGGTACCGGTAGCCGCGCTCGGCGGCGATCCGCGCCCGGTGGGCCACCAGCGCCCGGTAGATCCCCTTCCCCCGCCAGGCGGCCACCGTCCCGCCGCCCCAGAGCCCGGCGAAGCCCGTACCCGGGTACAGCTCCATCCGCCCGGAGCAGACCGGCTCCCCGCCCCCGTCCACCGCCATCACCGCCACGAAGTCCTCGGGGGCCTCCTCCAGCCGCTTCACGACCTGGTGGAGTAGCCGGGTCCCGTCCGTCCCGAACGCCCGCTCATGGGCCCGGGCCATCAGCTCGGCCCCCGCCGCATCGGTCACCGGCCGCAGGGTGATCCCCTCGGGCAGCTCCACCGGCCCGGCCAGCAGCCCGGCAGGCGCCACCAGCAGGGTCTCCGGCTCCTCCGGCACGAATCCGGCCGCCCGCAGCCGGTCGCCCAGGTCGGCGGGGCGGTCGTGGGCGTACAGCTTCCACTCGAACTCGGGCAGCCCGAGCGCCGCGCAGTGCGCGACCTGGTCGGCGATCGCCGCGTCCGCCCCCGCCGCGTCCAGCCCCGGGGCCGACCACACCACCCCGTTCCAGTCGTCGGGGCCGCCCACCTGGCGTACGACGGGCCCGGCGCGCTCCACGCGTACGCCGGGCCCGTCCGGGCGGGCATGCTCCCGCATCGCGCGGTCGAACAGGTCACGGATCTCGATGGCGCCCTCACTTGATCGCATCCGCGCACCTCAGCACAGCGGTGATCGGTGAACCAGCGGATTTCGGCCGTCGCTCGGGCGCGATGGCCCGGCCCGTACGCGTCGAAAGGCCAGCTCGGGGCAGGTGTCCGGGACCAAGTGATCTTGAAGGGGTCAGGAAGGCAGGGGTGGGGCACCGATGGGCATACCGATCCGCAGAGGGAGCGTCCGGAAGCGCCGGCGCCCCTTCGACCTCCGCCGCACCACCTTCGGCTTCGCCCTGATCGCGCTGATCCTCGCGGGCGGCGGGATGGCGCTGCGGGCCGCCTGGCGGAGCGCCGGACGCCACCCGGTCGCCGCCGGGGCCCTGATGGTCCTGGCCCTCGCCGCCGCCCTCGTGGTGCTGCGCCGCCGTCGCGCCCGGCGGCTCGCGGAGAGCGTCACGGATGCCGCGTACGGGATCGTCGACGCCGGGCTGGCGGAGCTGGACGCCGCCGAGGCCGCTCGCGCGCAGGCCCGCCCCGAACCCGCCCACCCGGTCGACTACGCGCAGCTGGACCCGTACGCCTTCGAGGAGGCCGTGGCCGAGCTCTGCCGGCGCGACGGCTGCGCGGACGCCGAGGTGGTGGGCGGCGCCGGGGACCTGGGCGCCGACGTCGTGGCCACCACCCCGGACGGCCGCCGCCTGGTCGTCCAGTGCAAGCGGTACGGGCCCGGGAATCGGGCCGGATCGCAGGACCTCCAGCGCTTCGGCGGCACCTGCTACGCGGTCCACGAGGCGGACATCGCGCTCGTCGTCTCCACCGGCGGCTTCACCGAACCCGCCCTCGACTACGCCGAGCAGTGCGCCATCCTCTGCTACGGCCCCGAGGAGCTGGCCGCCTGGAGCGAGGGCGGCGCACCGCCGCCGTGGGTCCCCGCCGAAGAGCCGGCCCCCGGGCTCAGCGCTCCTTGAGGGCCTGCTGGATCGTCCGCATGACCTCGTCCAGCGGGGCGTCCGTACGCGCCACGGCGACGAGCACCTCGCCCTCGGTCGCCACCGTCGCCGCCGGCGCCCTGGCGGGCTCGGCCTGGGCGGTCCTGCCCGCCCCGATGCCGGTGCCGAAGGTGTCGCGCACGATGGCGAACGCCCGGTCCAGCTGGGCCTCCACATCGCCCTGTCCGCCCGCCCGCAGCCAGCGGCGCAGGACGTGGTTGTGCGCGGTGACCACGGCGGACGCGGCCACCTCCGCCAGCAGCGGGTCGTCGTTGCCCACGTGGTGGTCGCGCTCGTCGAAGTGGCCCAGCAGATAGCGGGTGAACAGCCGCTCGTAGCGGGCCACCGACGCGATCTCGGCCTCCCTGAGGGTGGGCACTTCGCGGGTGAGCTTGTAACGGGCCACGGAGACGGCGGGCTTGGCCGCGTACATCTTCATGACTTCCTTGATGCCGCGGCAGACCGTGTCGAGGGGGTGCTCGTGCGCGGGGGCGGCGTTGAGGACGGCCTCGGCCCTGACGAGGGTGTCGTCGTGGTCCGGGAAGATGGCCTCTTCCTTGGAGCGGAAGTGGCGGAAGAAGGTCCGCCGGGCGACGCCCGCGGCGCCCGCGATCTCGTCGACGGTCGTCGCCTCGTACCCCTTCGTGGCGAAGAGTTCCATCGCGGCTGCGGCCAGTTCGCGGCGCATCTTGAGCCGTTGGGCCGCGGCGCGCGTTCCCGCGGCGGTCTCCGGGGCGTCGGGCGCGGCGGTGGCACGGGGTGACTTGGCGGGCTGGGACATGGCATGAACGTAACGCATCGGTGCAGGAGAGCGCGCCTTCGGGGGCGGACCGCCGGAGGGTCCCAGCAGCCCGCCCCACCCGGCTCCCGGGTCAGCGACGGGCATATTCGCGGAAGCCCCGGCCCGTCTTGCGGCCGAGGCAGCCCGCGGCCACCAGGTGCTCCAGCAGCGGCGCCGGAGCGAGCCCCGGGTCGCGGAACTCCTTGTGCAGCACCTTCTCGATGGCGAGGGAGACGTCCAGCCCGACGACGTCCAGCAGTTCGAACGGGCCCATCGGGTAGCCGCCGCCCAGCTTCATCGCCGCGTCGATGTCGTCCAGCGAGGCGTAGTGCTCCTCGACCATCTTGATCGCGTTGTTGAGGTACGGGAACAGCAGCGCGTTCACGATGAACCCGGCCCGGTCCCCGCAGTCCACCGGGTGCTTGCGGATCTTCGTGCAGACGGCGCGGACCGTGGCGTGCACATCGTCGGCGGTCAGGACCGTGCGGACGACCTCGACCAGCTTCATCGCGGGCGCCGGGTTGAAGAAGTGCATCCCGATGACGTCCTGGGGCCGCGCGGTCGCCCGGGCGATGGCGATGACCGGCAGGGACGAGGTGGTGGTGGCGAGGACGGCGCCCGGCCGGCAGACCTTGTCCAGGGTGGCGAACAGCTGCTGCTTGATCTCCAGGTCCTCGGCGACCGCCTCCACGGCGAGGTCGACCTCGGCGAACGCGTCCAGCGATCCGGCGGCCGTGATCCGGCCGAGCGTCTCGTCCCGCGCCTCGGCGGTGAGCCGCCCCTTGCTGACCGAGCGCTCCAGCGACTTGGCGATCCGGCCCTTGGCCAGGTCCGCCTTCTCCTGGCCGCGTGCCGCCAGGACCACGGTGTACCCGGCCTTGGCGAAGACCTCGGCGATGCCGGAGGCCATGGTGCCGGAGCCCGCGACCCCCACGGAGGTGATGGAGCGGCCGCCACCGGCCGCCGCTTCCGGGGACGGGGTCAGGGTGTCGGGCACGACCTCCTGGCCGCCCGGTCCGTCGTACGTGTAGAAGCCGCGCCCGGCCTTGCGCCCGGTCAGGCCCGCGCTGCTGAGCTGCCCGAGGACGGGGGCCGGGGCGTGCAGCCGGTCGCGGGACTCGGCGTACATGGCCTCCAGGACCGTGCGGGCGGTGTCGATGCCGATCAGGTCCAGCAGGGCGAGGGGGCCCATCGGCAGGCCGCAGCCCAGCTTCATCGCCGCGTCGATGTCCTCACGCGAGGCGTAGTTCGCCTCGTACATCGCGGCGGCCTGGTTCAGATAGCCGAAGAGCAGCCCGTCCGCGACGAACCCGGGCCGGTCGCCGACCGCGACGGGCTCCTTGCCCAGCTCCCGGGCCAGCTTGGTGACGGCCTCCACGGCGGGCGGCGCGGTGAGCACCGAGGAGACCACCTCGACCAGCTTCATCGCGGGCGCGGGGTTGAAGAAGTGCAGGCCGAGCACGCGCTCGGGGTGGAGCGACTCGGCGGCGAGCCGGGTCACCGACAGGGCGTTCGTCCCGGTGGCGAGGATCGCGGTGGGGGAGACGACGGCGTCCAGCTCCCGGAACACCTGCTGCTTGATCTCGTACGTCTCCGGCACGACCTCGATGACCAGCTCGGCCTCGGCGGCGGCCTGGAGGGCGTCGGAGGTACGGAACCGGGCGAGCGCGTCGGCCCGCTCCTGCTCGGTGATCCGCCCGCGCCCGACGGCCCGTGCGGTGGAGGCTTCGAGGGAGGTGACGGCCTGCCGGGCGGCCGCCTCGCTGATGTCGATACCGATGACCTCGCGGCCCGCGAGGGCCAGGACCTCGGCGATGCCGGTGCCCATGGTGCCGAGGCCGACGACGGCAATGGTGGAGAGCGGGGTGTCCATCACGGGACTCCAGGGTGAGTGACGACTGTGGGGAGCAGGCGGCGCGCGGCGATGAGGGAGCGGCGCGTGTGCGTGCGCGGATGCGTGTCGTGAAGCGCGGTGGCGGGGCGCTGGAAGCACGCCCGGCCGGGGAGGGTGACGGACTCTGTCCCGGAGTCGCGTCGCACTGGAACTGCCGAACCGACAAGCACTCCGGGTGGCTGCGTCACCAGGCCACCGGAGTCGCGGGGAAGTGTGTTCCCGCTCAGATGAGATTAACCGGCGAGTAACGAGCGCGCCACCCCTGAGTCTTTGTGCGCTGGACCACATCGGCTCTCCCGGCCCGGCCCCCACGCAGCGTGTTCATCGATACGCTGAGCGTCATGGATGAGGAACTCCGTTCGCTCCTGGACCGGTTACGGGACGAGGCGGCCGGGTCCGCCGCGTACGACCTGCTGGCGGCGACCGACGACAACGAGGTGCTGGCCCGGGTCCTGGTGGAGCCCGGACGTCCGCTGTGGGCCCGCGAGATCGCCGCGTTCCGGCTGGGCTGCGCCGGCGACCGGCGGGCGTTCGAGGCGCTGGTGCTCCTGCTCAACCACCGCGACCCCGAACGCTGCGTCTCCGCCTGCCACGCCCTGGCCGAGCTGAACGACCCCCGCACCTCCCGGGCCGCCGCCGCGCTCGCCACCAACGCGCTGCGCACCGCGTACGCCGTGCACCCGGTGCGCCTGCTCACCATCCTGCGGACCCCGGAGGCGGTGCCCGCGCTGGTCGCCACCCTCCACCGGCTGCTGGCCCCGGGGGAGCCGCACTGGAGGGTGGCGCTCGCCTGTGTGGAGGGGCTCGGCCAGCTCGGCGACCGGCGGGCCCGCACCGTCCTCACGGCGGCCCTTCCGCACCCGCGCCTGGGCACGGCGGCCTCGGAGGCGCTGGGGCGGCTGCGGTAAGGGCCCCCGGGGCGGGCTGTCAGTGGCGCGGCCCCAGCAGCCCGTGCAGACGGCTGCCCGCGCTGTTGTCCACCGACTGGGCCGCCGCCTTCGCGGCCGGCAGCGGCTTCGGGTCCGGGAGCGCCGCGCAGACCGCGTCCGCCTCGCCCTCGCCCCGGCCGCGCGGGACGGTCCCGTCGGTCAGATAGGCCGTCAGGTGCTTGTCCAGGCAGGGGTTGCCGCTGAGCGTGATGCCGTGGTTGCCGCCGCCCTCCTCCACCACGAAGCTGGAGCCCTTCAGCTTGCGGTGCATGGAGACCGCGCCCGCGTACGGGGTCGCCGCGTCGTCGGTGGCCTGGAGGATCAGGGTCGCCGGGAGGCGGTGGTTGGTGACCTGGACCGGGGTGAGCGGTGCCACCGGCCAGCTCGCGCACGGCGCGTTGTACCAGGTGTTGTTCCAGGCCATGAAGGGCGCCTTGTCGTGGATGCGGCGCGTGTCGTTGCGCCAGTCGCTCCAGTGCCGGGGCCAGCCGGCGTCGCGGCACTGGACGGCGGTGTAGACGGAGTAGCTGTTGTCGCCGCCCGCGCCGGTGGCGCCGAAGTTCTCGTACGCCGTCACCAGCGCCTCGGTGTCCTGGCCGTTCACGTACGCGGCGAACGCCTCGGCGAGGTAGGGCCAGTAGCCGTTGTAGTACCCGCCGGGCAGGAACGTGTCCTCCAGCTCGCTCGCCCCGACCTTGCCGCCCGCAGGCTCCGCCGCGACGGCCGCCCGCATCCGGTACCAGGCGGCCTCGACCCCGGCCGGGTCGGTGCCCAGCCCGTACGTCGCGTCGTGCTTCGCCACCCAGGCCGCGAACGCCTTGTGGCGGTCGTCGAAGGCGTAGTCCTGGTTCAGGTTGCCCTCGTACCAGACGTCGTCGGGCCCGACCACCGAGTCCAGGACGAGGCGCCGCACCCGCTCCGGGTGCAGCTTCGCGTAGACCGCGCCGAGGTAGGTGCCGTACGAGTAGCCGAAGTAGTTGATCTGCTCCGAGCCCAGCGCCCGGCGGATCACATCGAGGTCCTTCGCCGCACTGACGGTGTCCATGTACGGCAGCACGTCGCCGTGCTTCTCGCCGCAGGCGCGGGCGAAGGCGGCGGCCCGGTCGCGGTTGATCCGCTCGTCCCGCAAGGAGGCGGGCACCGAGTCCGGGCGCACCGGGTCGGAGTGGCCGGGCAGGCAGTTCAGCTTCGGGGTGCTCCTGCCGACCCCGCGCGGGTCGAACCCGATCACGTCGTACTGGGACGCCACCTTCTTCGGCAGCGCCGACGCCACGAACCCGGCCATCGACAGGCCGCTGCCGCCCGGCCCGCCCGGGTTGACCAGCAGCGGGCCCTGGAACGTCTTCGCGGTGTGCGGGATCCGGGACAGGGCGAGGGTGACCCGGCGGCCCGAGGGGTCGGAGTGGTCCAGCGGGGCGTCGACCTTGGCGCACTGGAGCGTCGGATGGTTCTCCGTCGGACAGTCGGTCCACGCGAGCTCCGGGGCGGGCGGCGCGCCCGTCCCGGAGGAGGCGGCGGCCGGGGCCGGAGCGGCGGCCAGCAGACCGGCGACCGTCGCACCGGCGGCGACCAGAATTCCTGCACGTTTCGTCATGGGGCCTCCCGAGGTGGAGGGGACGCGGCGGCGGTCGGCCGGTCCCCGCCGCATGGTCCCCGAGATCCACGGGCCGGGGGCCGATTCCGCGCGGAGTTGACCCGTACGGTCACGCGATCGGGTCTGCGGGAGGCCTACAGGGGCGTGTCTACTGCGTCAGAGCAGGGTGAGCTGTGTGGGCCCCGGCTCCGGCTCCTCCGGTGTCCGTACCGGGGTGATCCGGCGGGCCTCGCCCCGGTGCGCCGGGCCGATCCCGAACTCGTCCGCCAGCTCGTGCACCTGACGGGTGATCCGGCGCTGGTACCAGGTGGGGGCATACGCCCCGTCCGCGTACATCCGCTCGTACCTCGGTACCAGGTGCGGATGGTGGAGCCCGAGCCACCGCAGGTACCACTCGCGCGCGCCGGGGCGCAGATGAAGCACCAGCGGGGTCACCGAGGTCGCCCCGGCCGCCGCGATGGCGGAGACGGTGGCGCGCAGCTGCTCGGGGCTGTCGCCGAGGAACGGGATCACCGGGGCCATCAGGACCGAGCAGCCGATCCCGCTCTCGGTGAGGGCGTGGACGACGTCGAGGCGGCGGCCGGGGGAGGGGGTGCCGGGTTCGACCGTGCGCCACAGCTCGCGGTCGGTGAAGCCGACGGAGACCGAGACGCCGACCTCGGTCACCTCGGCGGCCTGCCGCAGCAGCTCCAGGTCGCGCAGGATCAGGGTGCCCTTCGTCAGGATCGAGAAGGGGTTCGCCCGGTCGCGCAGGGCGGTGATGATGCCCGGCATGAGCCGGTAGCGGCCCTCCGCCCGCTGGTAGCAGTCGACGTTGGTGCCCATCGCGATGTGCTCGCCCTGCCAGTGCCGCGAGGCCAGCTCCCGCTGGAGCAGCTCGGCGGCGTTGATCTTGACGACGATCTGGGAGTCGAACCCGATGCCGGTGTCCAGGTCCAGATAGCTGTGGGTCTTGCGGGCGAAGCAGTACACGCAGGCGTGCGAGCAGCCCCGGTAGGGGTTCACCGTCCATTCGAACGGCATCCGCGAGGCCCCGGGCACCCGGTTCAGGATCGAACGGGCCCGGATCTCGTGGAACGTGATGCCCCGGAATTCCGGGGTGTCGAAGGTGCGCGTGGTCACCGCGTCCGCGGCGAAGAGCGCGCTGTTGCCGGTCACGGGGCGGTTTTCGACCAGATTGTCCCAGCGCATGGACGCCTCCTCGGTAGCACTGGCCACAGAATAGAACACTTGTTCCCTTGGTCGTGCGGACCGCACCCCGGGCGCCCCGCCGACCCCGATTTTGAGCGGCTGTACCCGAGGTGGTTGGCTCAGCCCGGAACACCCCCCCAACTCCCTGAATCACCCCGGACAACCGAAGTGCTGGAGGAACAGCCATGGCGCAGGTCGAGGCCACCACGGAGCGGATCATCGCGGCGGACCCAGAGGCGGTGTTCGACGCGCTGGCCGACTACAAGGACGTCCGCGGCAAGGTGCTGACCCCGCACTTCAGCGAGTACGAGGTCCGGGAGGGCGGCGACGGCGAGGGCACCCTCGTCCACTGGAAGCTCCAGGCGACCAGCAAGCGGGTCCGCGACTGCCTGCTGGAGGTCACCGAGCCGACCGACGGCCGGCTCGTCGAGAAGGACCGCAACTCCTCCATGGTCACCACCTGGACCGTCACCCCGGCCGGCGAGGGGAAGTCCAAGGCCGTCGTCACCACCGTCTGGGACGGCGCGGGCGGCATCGGCGGCTTCTTCGAGCGGACCTTCGCCCCCAAGGGCCTCGGCCGGATCTACGACGAGCTGCTCCAGAACCTCGCCACCGAGGTCGAGAAGTAGGACGCGCACACGGACGCCGGGCCCTCGGACGGCCCGGCTCCCGCAGGCCGGCCGGCCTCACCGGAACGGGTGGTTCTCCGGGGTGGCCGGTTGTGCGCCGTAGCGGCTCCCACCGGCGCATAAGCCCTTCGTACGCGCCCTGCGCGCCCCTCATCCCGTTTGCCCCGCCTTGCCACGCGATGCGAGAAAGGGCGACGCAGGTGCGACGAAGGGGAGCGTTACGTGGTGGGCGGTATCACGCTGGTGAAGGACGAGCCCGAGGGCAGTGCCGCTCCCCTGGAGGAGCCACCGCCGCCACCGGCCGACCCGGGACCGCCGGTGGCGGCCGAGGAGATCGGCCCGCGCCAGGTCCGCATGGTCTTCCTCGGGCTGATGCTCACCCTGCTGCTCGCGGCCCTCGACCAGATGATCGTCGCGACCGCCCTGCCGAGAATCGTCGGTGAGCTGCACGGCCTGGAGAAGATGTCCTGGGCGGTCACCGCCTATCTGCTCGCCTCCACCATCGTCCTGCCGCTCTACGGCAAGCTCGGCGACCTCTTCGGCCGCAAGGGCGTCTTCCAGTTCGCGATCGTCGTCTTCGTCATCGGCTCCGCACTGGCCGGCTGGTCGCGGACCATGGACGAGCTGATCGCCTTCCGCGCGATCCAGGGCATCGGCGGCGGCGGTCTCATGATCGGCGTCCAGGCGATCATCGCGGACATCGTCCCGCCCCGGGAGCGCGGCCGCTACATGGGCCTGATCGGCGCGGTCTTCGGCCTCGCCTCGGTGGCCGGACCGCTGCTCGGCGGCTTCTTCACCGACCACGCCTCCTGGCGCTGGTGCTTCTACATCAACGTGCCGTTCGGCCTGGTCACGTTCGCCGTGATCGCCGTCGTGCTGAAGCTCCCCAAGCCTGCCGTACGTCCCCGACTCGACGTCCTGGGTGCCGTGTTGCTGGCCGCCGCCTCCACCTGCCTGGTGCTGGTGACCAGTTGGGGCGGCACGGAGTACGCGTGGGGTTCGCGCACCATCCTGGGCCTGTCGGCGGGGGCCGTCGTCACGACGCTGCTCTTCGTCGCGGTGGAGCACCGCGCGGCCGAACCGATCATCCCGCCAAGGCTGTTCCGCGACTCCGTCTTCAACATCACCGGCCTGGTCGGCGCGGTCATCGGCATCGCACTCTTCGGCGCCGCCAGCTATCTGCCCACCTATCTCCAGATGGTGGACGGGGCCAGCGCCACCGAGTCCGGGCTGCTGATGCTCCCGATGATGCTCGGCATCGTCGGCGGCTCCATCGTCTCCGGCCAGCTCATCACCCGTACCGGCCGCTACCGCATCTACCCCATCGTCGGCAGCGCCGTCTCCGTCGTCGGCATGTGGCTGCTCTCGGGCCTTGAACGGGGCACCTCCCGCCTGGAGTACAGCCTCTGGCAGGCCGTCCTCGGCACCGGCATCGGCCTGGTCATGTCGGTGCTCGTCCTCGCCGTGCAGAACTCCGTACGCCCCGCCGACCTCGGCACCGCCACCAGCGCCAACAACTACTTCCGGCAGATCGGCGGCAGCGTCGGCGCCGCCATCTTCGGCACGCTCTTCGCCGGGCGGCTCTCCGACGCCCTCGGCCTCCGCCTGCCCACCGGCGTGGAGCTGCCCGCCCCCGAGTCGATCACCCCGCAGATCGTCCACGCGATGGAGCCCGCGCTGCGCGACGCCTACATCCAGGCGTACGTCGACGCGATGCCGCGCATCTTCCTCTACCTCGTGCCGGTGCTCGTCGTCGGCCTGGTCCTCGCCTTCTTCCTCAAGGAGAAACCGCTGGTGTCCCACCACAGCCCCGAAGCGGCCACCGAGCCCTCGCCGATCCCCGCCGCCCGCACCGACTCCGGCCGGACCACCGGGGGCCACCTCTCCGGCGTGCCCGTCCGCGGCAGCGTCCAGCACCCGGACGGTACGAAGGTGGACCGGGCCGCCCTCACGCTCATCGACGTCCAGGGTCAGCAGGTCGGGCGCGGGGCCAGCGGCGAGGACGGGCGGTACGCGCTGAGCGTCCCGGGCGCCGGATCGTACGTCCTCATCGCGGCGGCGGGCGGCCACCAGCCGCAGGCCGTCAGCGTCACCGTGGGCGACCGCCCCGTGGAGCTGGACGTGGTCCTCGGCGGCGCCGGACGCCTCGCCGGGTCCGTCCTGACCGCCGACGGTGTGCCGGTCCGGGACGCGGCCGTCACCCTCACCGACGTACGCGGCGAGGTCGTCGCCTCCACCCGCACCGGGCGCGAGGGCGGCTACGTCATCACCGAGCTGGTCGCGGGCGAGTACACCCTCGCCGCCAGCGCCCCCGCCTACCGCCCCGCCGCCCTCCCGGTCAGCGTCCAGGCGGCCCGCGAGACCCGGCAGGACATCGAGTTGGCGGGCGGTGCCGTGCTGCGCGGCGTGGTCCGGGCCACCGGCGGCCGTCCGGTGGAGGACGCCCGGGTCACGCTGCTGGACGCGGCGGGCAACGTGGTGGACACCCTCACCACGGGGGCCGACGGCTCGTTCCGGTTCGTGGACCTGTCCTCCGGTGAGTACACGGTGATCGCCGCCGGATACCCGCCGGTCGCGACGGTGCTCCAGGTGGCGGGCGGCGGCCGCACGGAACGGGACCTCCAGCTGGGCCACGAGGACTGAGGCGTACGGGGGTGAGCTGAGCCCCGCGAGTCCCGCGAGGCCCCGAGGGCACGGGACCCCGAAGACTCAGCGCACCCCCGCCTCCCGCACCGCGTCCTCCCGCACCAGCCGCATCAGCGCCCGCGCCCCCGGGCTCAGGCTCCGGGCCGCCGGAAGCACCACCACGCTCTCGTACGCCGGCTGCCGCCCGCCCACCGGCGCCGCCTCCACCGCGATCAGCCGGGCCGCCTCCGGCTTGCGGGAGAAGTGGTGCGGCACCACCGCGATCCCCAGCCCCTCCTGCACCAGCTCCAGCAGGCTGTGCACGTCGTTCACCTCAAGGCCCACCATGCGCCGGACCCCCGCCGCCGCGAACGCCTCGTCCGCCGCACGCCGAGGCCCCCAGTCCGGGTGGAAGTCGATGAACGACTCACCCGGCAGCTCCTCCCACGCCACCCGCTCCCGCCCGGCGAACCGGTGGTCCGCCGCACACAGCACCACCATCTCCTCCCGCGCCAGCGGCATCAGCTCCCCGCGCCACTCCGCCGGGCTGACCGTGGCCGCGAACGCGAGGTCCAGCCGCCCCCCGGCCACCCCGTCCAGCAGACTGCTCGTCCCCTCCTGCCGCAGCCGCAGCTCCAGCTGCGGGTGCTCCCGGTGGAACGCGGCCAGCAGCCGGGCCGGGCTCACCCCCGCCACGCACTGTTCGACGCCCAGCGTCAGGGTCCCGCGCAGCAGCCCCCGTACGGCATCGACCGCGTCCCGCGCCGCCCGCGCACCCGCCAGCGTGCGCTCCGCCTCCACCAGCAGCGCCCGCCCCGCCTCGGTGAGCCGCACCGTCCGCGTGGTGCGGGAGAACAGCGGGGTCCGCAGCTCCTGCTCCAGGGCCCGCACCGAGGCGGAGAGCCCGGACTGCGAGACGGCGAGGCGCTCGGCGGCGCGGGTGAAGTGCTGCTCCTCGGCGACGGCGACGAAGTGCTCCAGCTGACGCAGTTCCATGATTGAGGACTGTAGGTGATGAATCCGAGCGGAATCTCCTGTTGGACTGCTGGATCCATCTGCGGAAACCTGGGCCGTGTCCCCCGGCCCTCTCCCTGCGGAGCCCTCTCCCATGTATCTGCCGTCCGCCGACCGCTACTCCGCCATGCCCTACCGGCGCACCGGCCGCAGCGGCCTCCTGCTGCCCGCACTCTCCCTCGGCCTCTGGCACAACTTCGGAGGCGACCGCACCCCCGACGAGCAGGGCCGCATCCTGCGCCGCGCCTTCGACCTGGGCATCACCCACTTCGACCTCGCCAACAACTACGGCCCGCCGCCCGGCTCCGCCGAACTCACCCTGGGTCGCGCGCTCGCCGGTGACTTCGCGAAGCTGCGCGACGAGATCGTCATCTCCACCAAGGCTGGCTACCACATGTGGGACGGCCCGTACGGGGAGTGGGGCTCGCGGAAGTATCTGCGCTCCTCCCTGGACCGGAGCCTGAAGCGCCTGGGCGTCGAGTACGTCGACATCTTCTACTCCCACCGCCCCGACCCCGACACCCCGCTCGAAGAGACGATGGGCGCCCTCGACACCGCCGTACGCCAGGGCAAGGCCCTCTACGTCGGCCTCTCCAACTACTCCGCCAAGCAGACCCGTGAGGCCGCCGCGATCCTCCAGGACCTCGGCACGCCCCTGCTCATCCACCAGCCCCGCTACTCGATGCTGGACCGCCGCCCCGAGGACGGGCTGCTCACCGCGCTGGACGAGCTGGGCGTCGGCTCCATCGCCTACTCCCCGCTGGAGCAGGGCATCCTCACCGACCGCTACCTGAACGGCATCCCGGCCGGCTCCCGGGCGGCGGGCGACAGCCCGTTCCTGACGGCCGACGCCCTCACCCCCCAGCTGGTGGAGCGGCTGCGCGCCCTGGACGCCCTGGCGAAGGAGCGCGGCCAGTCCCTCGCCCAGCTGGCCCTGGCGTGGGTCCTGCGCGGCGGCCGCCTCACCTCGGCTGTGGTCGGCGCGAGCAGCGTCACCCAGCTGGAGAACAGCGTGGCGGCCGTCGCGAACCTGGAGTTCACGGCGGACGAGCTGGAGCGGATCGAGGAGCTGCTCGGGAACGGGCCGTCCGCCTGACCGGCCCGGCACCTGACCCGGCACCGGCGGGGTGGACCCGAGCCGTTCGCCGGGCCGGTGCCGCCGACGGTCAGTGGCCGTCGCTCAGCCGCCGAGCCGTACCGGCAGGGTCGATGAGGCTGCCATCAGCTCCTGGCCCCGGCTCGGGGCAGCGGGGGTGTCGCCGGAAACACGCCTGTAGTAAGTTAGCGCTAACGGTAGCGCTAACTTAATGTCGGCGGCTGCCTCCACCCACTCGCTTGAAGGTGTCCGTATGACCGACTACCGAGGGCTCACCTGGGAACACCCCCGAGGCACGGTCGCCCTGCGTGCCGCCGCCTCGCACTTCTCCGCAGAGGCCCACGAGCACACCCTCACCTGGGACAGCCAGCCGCTGGAGGGGTTCGAGTCGCACCCCATCGGGGAGCTGTGCGAGCGGTACGACCTCGTCGTGCTCGACCACCCGCACCTGGGGGACGCGCTGGAGGCCGACGCCCTCCGGCCGCTGGACGAGCTGCTGCCCCCGGCCGTTCTCCAGGAATGGCGGACAGCCGTCGTCGGCTCCGCGGCCCGCTCGTACACCGTCGACGGACGGTTGTGGGCCGCGCCCCTGGACGTGGCGACGCAGGTCGCGGCCCTGCACCGGGCATCGGGGCTCGAACCGCCGCGGACCTGGCCCCAGGCCCTGGAAGCGGCGGGCACGGTGCCCAGCGCCCTGTCCCTCGCCGGACCGCACGCCCTGCTGACCTACTTCTCGCTCTGCGTGGCTCTCGGCGACGCCCCGGACAGCCGGGGCACCGCCGCCCCGCTGACCACCGCGGCGACCGGAGTCGAGGCGCTGGAGATGATGCGCGCGTTCCTCGACCGCTGTGATCCGGCCACGGCCACCCTCAACCCGATCGCGCTGCTGGAACAGGTCGCGGACGGGCGGATCGCCTACTGCCCGTTCGTATACGGCTACGTCAACTACGCGTCGGCCGAGGGCAGCCCCGTACGCTTCGCCGACGTGCCCCGCTGCCGCCCCGGCGGACGGCTGGGCTCCGTCCTGGGGGGGACCGGGCTGGCCGTATCGCGCCGGACTCCCGTCACCGAGGAGCTGGCAGGGCACATCGCCTGGCTGCTGTCGGACGAGGCCCAGCGGGACCACCTGCCCCGGTACGAGGGCCAGCCCGCCCGACGCGAGGCCTGGACCGACCCCGGTGTGAACGAGCGCGCCGGGCACTTCTACACCGACACCCTCGCCACCACCGAGAGCGCCTGGGTGCGTCCCCGGCACCCCGGCTACACGCGGTTCCAGCAGGCGGCTTCGGAGCTGCTCCGGAGCGGGCTGCTGCTCGGCCGGCCGGCCGTCGAACTGTACGGCGACCTGGAGGACCTCCATCGCGGCACGGTGCTGCGCGACGGAGGCGTGGCCGCGACGGCGGGCGGCGCCGTCGCCCGCAAGGCCGTCTCGTGAGCGGCGCCGACGAAGAGCCGTACGTGTGACACCCGCCGGTCCCCGACCGGCCGCACCGCCGTGACCACCCCCCCCGGCCGTCCGGGCGGACGGCGGCCGGAAGCCGCGCCGCTCTCCCCGGCCGTCCGGCCCTACACCGAAAGCAGGCCCCATGACCCCCGACAACCCCCATGCCGCCGTGGCGCTGGAGCTCACCGCCGGCAGCACCCTCCCCCAGGACGGCACGGCAGGAAGCCTCCTTGCCAGAATCTGGAACCCTGAGGTGGCCGGACCCTCGCCGGCCGTCGTCCGGGAGGACGGCGTCCACGACATCTCCGGCACCTTCCCCACCGTCTCCCTGCTGTGTGAGGAGGAGCAGCCGGCCGCTGCCCTTCGTGAGGCGGACGGGCCACGGATCGGCGGCCTCGACGAACTGCTGGCGCAGACCGTACGCAACCCCGACGACCCTTCGGTGGCACGCTTCCTGGCCCCGGTGGACCTCCAGCCGGTGAAGGCCGCCGGGGTCACCTTCGCGGCCTCCATGGTGGAACGGCTGATCGAGGAGCGGGCCAAGGGCGACCCGGCCGCCGCCGCGGGCATCCGCGCGGAGCTGGCCGAGGTGCTCGGGGGCGATCTGCACGGTCTGCGCCCGGGTACGCCCGAGGCGGCCGAGGTCAAGCGGCGCCTGGTCGCCCGCGGCGACTGGAGCCAGTACCTGGAGGTCGGCATCGGGCCCGACGCGGAGATCTTCACCAAGGCCCTGCCGCTCTCGGCGGTCGGCCCGGGGAGCCGCGCCGGGGTGCTGCGCGAATCGGAGTGGAACAACCCCGAGCCGGAAGTCGCGCTGGTGGTCTCCTCCCGGGGCGCGATCGTCGGCGCGACCCTGGGTAATGACATCAACCTCCGCGACTACGAAGGGCGTTCGGCCCTCCTGCTGCCCAAGGCGAAGGACAACAACGCCTCCTGCGTACTGGGCCCCTTCCTCAGGCTGTTCGACGACACCTTCGGCCTCGACGCCATCCGGTCGACGACCGTACGTCTGGAGGTGTACGGGCGGGACGGCTACGTCCTGTGCGGCAAGTCGTCGCAGGGGCGGTCCAGCCGGGCGCCGGAGGATCTGGTCCGGCAGCTCATGGGGGAGCACCACCAGTACCCGGACGGGGTGGTCCTGCTGCTCGGCACGATGTTCGCCCCGGTCAACGACCGGGACGAGCCCGGCCGGGGCTTCACCCACCACCCCGGAGACGTCGTACGCGTCTCGACGCCGGAGCTGGGCACCCTGGCCCACGAGATCCGGTACTCCCAGGAGTGCGCGCCGTGGACGTACGGGGTTCGGGCGCTGATGACGGGCCTCGCGCGCCGGGGACTGCTCTGATCCGGCCGCTGTGACGCGGCGGTGGCGCCCGGCCCCGTGGCTCATGCGGCGGGTTCCCGCCGCGGCTGCCGGGCCGCCCGGTGCGCGTGCCCCGGGCGTCAGGCGCTCTCGCGGCGGCGGATCTCGAAGCCCATGTCCACCTTCGCGGTCTCCGGCTTCTCGCCCCGCATCCTCGTCAGCAGCATGCGGGCCGCCTCCTGGCCGATGGTGGTGTTGGGCAGGGACACCGTGGTCAGACCGGGCCGCAGCAGCCGGGACAGCTCGAAGTCACCGAACCCGGACACCGCGATCTCGTCCGGCACAGCGATGGAGCGCGCGGCCGCCGCGAGCAGCGCCCCGTTGGCGTAGATGTCGGTGGAGAAGACGAGCACGTCGCTGTCGGGGTGCGCCTGGCGGGCGACCTCCAGCAGCTGTCCGCCCGACTCCAGGTTCAGCGGATAGGCAGAGGCGTCGACCACCCGAGGCTCCCGGCCCGGCCAGTACGTGTTCACCGCGCGCCGGTACCCGTCCAGCCGCCGCAGCGACCGGTGGTCGCCCTCCAGCAGTGAGCCGACGAAGCAGGGGGCGCGGTAGCCCGACTGGTGGAGGCAGGTGACCATCGCGTGCATGGCGTCCTCGTTCGAGAAGCCGACGAGGGTGTCCAGCGGGGTGTCGGTCCAGTCCCAGGTCTCCACGACGGGCACGCGCGCCGCCTTGAGCATCTTGATCACCGCGGGGCTGTGCAGGGCTCCCGTCATGAAGAACCCGTCGGGGCGGCGGCCGAGCAGGGAGCGGATCAGCTCCTCCTCGCGCTTGTCATCGTAGTCCGTGTAGCCGAGCAGGAGCTGGTAGCCCTCCGGGGCCAGCACCGAGGACAGGCCGGTCAGGGTCTCGGAGAAGATGGAGGCCGAGACCGACGGGATCACCGTGGCGACGATCTTGCTGCGGTTCGACGCCAGATTGCGCGCCGACAGGTTGGGCACATAACCGGCCTCGCGCAGTGCGGCCAGCACCCGGTCCCGGGTCGCGGGGCTGACCTCGTCAGGTATCCGCAGGACCCGGGAGACGGTCTGGGCCGATACTCCGGCGATCGCGGCGACGTCCTGAAGCGTCACGGACCGGGTGCCCGAGCGGCGCCGGCGAACCGGTTCCGCCGCGGCGTCGCGGCTGCTCATGCTGGGTGGTGCCCCTCTGTGCTGACGGACGATCACGGATGGCCTCGCGCACACAACTCTACGCAGTCACCGGCCCTGCTCCGCCCCGGCACCCGGGTCGTCACCGGGGCGGGTGGCGACGCTCCGTATTGCTAACGGCCGATGTCCGTCATGTTTCTCCCCAGCTCTTCTGTTAGCGCTGCCGATAGCGCTAACATTCCTCGTGTGGGCAAGGGTTTCCTGCTTTTGCCCCCTTTCAGCACTATATGAAGAGGCTGCTCATGAAGGTTCTCGAAGGGATTCGCGTACTCGATCTCTCGATCGCGATGTCCGGACCGTTCGCCGCCATGAAGCTGGCGGACCTCGGGGCCGACGTGATCAAGGTCGAGCCCACCACGGGGGAGTGGCAGCGTCACGCGGCGGCCGGAGGGGCCCAGGGCAACGAGGTCAACGCCTCGTTCCTCTCGCTCAACCGCAACAAGCGCAGCCTGTCCGTGGACCTCAAGTCGCCGGAGGGCAGCCGGCTGGTGCGCGAGCTGGTGGCCACCGCGGACGTGTTCCTCCAGAACTACCGCCCCGGCGTCGCGCAGCGCCTCGGCGTGGACTACGAGACGCTCCGCGCGATCAAACCGGACCTCGTGTACGTCTCCGTCTCCGGGTACGGGGAGAGCGGACCGTACGCCAAGCGGCCGGGGCAGGATCTCCTCCTACAGGCCATGAGCGGGGCCCTGTTCAGCGCCGGCGAGCCCGGCGCCGCGCCGCTCGCGGCCCCGTTCTTCCTGGTCGACGCCTTCGCCGCCTACTCCGCGTTCGAAGGGGCCCTCGCCGCGCTCTTCCACCGCCAGCGCACCGGCCAGGGGCAGCTGGTCGAGGTCAACATGCTCGACGCGATCATCGCCGCCCAGATGCAGGAGATCACCGTGCGTACGGTGGGCGGGGTGCGCCAGAGCCGCAGTGAACACATCCACGCCCACAGCTACATCCGGGCCCCGTACGGGATCTACCCCACCCGCGACGGACATGTGGCGCTCTCCTTCGCCGAGCCCGCCACCCTGGCCGAGGTGATGGGCGATCCCCGGCTGGCCGGTTACGAGGCGGAGCGCGACGGCTTCACGGAACGCGACGCGATCTCCGCGCTCGTCGAGGAGAACCTGCGCCGGGAGACCACCGGCCACTGGCTGGAGACCCTGGAGGCGGCCGGAGTGTGGTGCGGCCCCGTCTACGACTACGACCAGTTGCTCACCGACCCCCAGGTCGTGCACAACGGGTCCTTCCTCACCTACGAGCACCCCACCGAAGGGACCGTGACCACCCCCGGGTTCCCCTTCAGGCTCGCCGCCAGCCCGCAGACCGTGGAGCGCCCCGCTCCCGTCAACGGCCAGCACAGCCGGGAAGTGCTGAGCGAGCTCGGACTTCCCGACGACGCCATCGGCCGCCTGGCCGAGGACGGCGTCGTCTTCTGCGCCCCCACCGAGTAGCCGCGGCCCCCCGCTCTTTCCCGCGCGCACCCACCCCGCACAGCCGGAGGGCTGAGCACACCCCTTTCAGCGAGATGGTCCATCACAGCAATGGAGCAGACATGGATACGTCCCCAGTCCCCGTCACCCGCGAGGCCACGGTCCGGGCCCGCCGGGCCTCGATGGCCTCGGCGGTGGGCAGCCTCGTCGAGTGGTACGACTTCGGCCTCTACGGTGCCGCGGCGACCCTGATCTTCAAGGACTACTTCTTCGGGACCGACGACCCGTTCGTCGGCCTGATGGCCTCGTTCGCCACCTTCGCGGTCGGCTACTTCGCCCGCCCCTTCGGCGGCATGGTGTTCGGGCACCTCGGCGACCGGATCGGCCGCAAACCGGTCATGGTGGTCACCCTCGCGCTGATGGGCATCAGCACCGCACTGATCGGCGTGCTCCCCGGACACGACAGCGTGGGATTCCTCGCACCGCTGCTGCTGGTCGTCCTGCGACTGGCCCAGGGGCTCGGCGCCGGGGCGGAGTACGCCGGTGCCGTGGTCCTGTCCTCCGAGTCGGCCCCGCCCTCCCGACGGGGCTTCTACGCCTCGTGGTCGGGCGCGGGCGTGTGGATCGGCTCGGCGCTGGGGCTCTCCGTCTTCCAGGGTGTCCTGGCACTCACCGGGGACGACTTCTACACCTGGGGATGGCGGCTGCCCTTCCTGCTCAGCCTGCTGCTCCTGGCGGTCTCCTTTTACATCCGCCGCAAGGTGGCGGAGACGGACTCCTTCGAAGCGGTCAAGGAGTCCGAGGAGGCACCGAAGGTCCCGCTCGCCCAACTGCTGCGCACGGAGAAGCGACGCCTGCTGGTGGCGCTGGGCTCCAACGTCATCCTGAGCGGATACTCCTACATCCCCCAGGTGTGGATTCTGAGCTACCTCACGGACAACGTGGGGCTGGCGGCCGGTCTCGCCCTGGCGGTCAACGCGGTGGTCCTGGTATCGGGAGCCCTCTTCATGCCGTTCTTCGGCGCCCTGGGCGACCGCATCGGGCGCCGCAGGCTCTTCCTCTACGGAACGGCCTTCGGCATCGCGTGGCCCTTCCCGATGTTCGCGCTGATCGACACCCACAGGACTCCGCTGATCATCGCCGCCCTGGTGATCTGCTTCGTCTGCTCCGTCGCGGTCTGCTACGCCGCCCAGGCCGCCTTCCTCCCGGAGATGTTCCCGCCCGCACTGCGCTACTCGGGCGTGGCGTTCGCCCGCGAGACCAGCGGCGCCATCCTCGCCGGCACGACCCCCCTGGTGGCGACGGCGCTCTACCGGGCGGCGGACAGCTGGTGGCCCATCGCGGTCTGCATGGTCGTCTACGCCTCCATCGCGCTCGTCTCCGTCCACTACTCGAAGTTCTTCCGGTCGGACGCCCGCCAGGGCGACGACGCGGCCTTCGCCTCCGAGGACACCTGGAACTCCTCCGACCCGGGCGGCGCGGCCCCGACCGCGAAGGCGGTGGTCTGACCATGCGCCTCGTGGAGCGCTACTTCGAGGACTACACGGTGGGAGAGGCCCAGGAGGGCGGCTCCCGGACCCTGGACCAGGGCGACATCAGCACCTTCGCCGGGCTGACCATGGACTTCCACCCGGCCCATATGGACCGCGCCTTCGCCGAGGAGCGGTTCGGCGGCCGGCTCGTCCACGGCGTGCTGACCTTCGGCCTGGTCGTGGGACTCACCGTCGAGTACAACCCGCGCGCGGTGGCGTACGGCTACGAACGGATCAGGTTTCCCCGGCCCGTCCTCGCAGGTGACACCGTGTCGGCCACCAGCGTGGTGACCGAGGTGCGCGAGCACCGAAAGCCCGGAATCGGGCTCGTGACCAAGCAGTACACCGGCACCAACCAGCACGGCGAGACCGTCCTGTCCTGCCTGCACATCCTGGCCGTCGACCGGCGGAGCTGACCGCCCCACGGGGCGCGGCCTCCCGGCCGCGCCCCGTCACTCCGCGGACCCCGACATGACCTCCCGGTCCCCGACATGAAGAGGTACCACCATGCCCCTCGAAGGAGCCATGTTCATCGGCGCGGAACGGCGCCGCGGAACCGGTCCCGCCATCCGCTCGTCCGACCCCCGGACCGACACCCCTCTGGAACCGGCCTACCCCTCGGGCGGCGCGCCGGACGTCCGCGACGCCTGCGAGCGCGCGGCCCGTGCCGCCGTACGCTACCGCTCCCTGCCGCCCGCCGACCGGGCCGCGTTCCTGGAGCGGATCGCGGACCGCGTCGAGGAGCTGGGGGACGAGCTCATCGACCGGGCCGTCGCCGAGAGCGGCCTGCCCAGGGGCCGGATCAGCGGAGAACGCGACCGCACCACCGGGCAGTTGCGCCTCTTCGCCGAAGAGATCCGCACCGGGGAGTGGGCCGAGGTCCACATCGACCCGGCCCCGCCCGCCGGCCGCCGTCCGGCGGGGCCCGATCTGCGCCGGCGGCACATCGCGGTCGGGCCGGTGGCGGTTTTCGGCGCGAGCAACTTCCCGCTCGCCTTCTCCGTGGCCGGAGGGGACACCGCGGCGGCACTGGCGGCGGGCTGCCCGGTCGTGGTGAAGGGCCACCAGGCCCACCTGGGCACCTCCGAGCTGGTCGGCTCCGCCGTGGCGGCGGCCGTCCGGGACTGCGGGCTGCCCGAAGGCGTGTTCTCCCTCCTCTTCGGGGCCGGCAACGACCTCGGGCAGGCCCTGGTGGCGGACCCCCGGATTCGCGCGGTCGGGTTCACCGGCTCGCAGGCCGGCGGCCTCGCCCTGCTGCGTACGGCCGCGGCCCGCCCGGTCCCGATCCCGGTCCACGCCGAGATGAGCAGCGTCAACCCGGTCTTCCTGCTGCCGGGCGCGCTCAGGGAGCGGGTCGAAGAGCTGGCCGAGGGCTTCACCGGATCACTGACGCTCGGCGCGGGGCAGTTCTGCACCAACCCCGGCCTGGTGATCGCGGTGGCCGGAGAGGACCTCGACCGCTTCCTCGCCTCCGCGTCGGCCGCCATCGGCCGCGGGGCCGCACAGACCATGCTGACAGCGGGCATCCACCGGGCCTACGAGGAGGCGGCGGAGAGGCTGCGGGACGAGGCGGGGGTCCAGGAGATCGCCACCGGCCTGCCGGGGGAGGGCGAGAACACGGCGGTGGCCAGACTGTTCACCGTCACCGCCCAGGACTTCCTGGAGAATCCCGGACTCCAGGAGGAGGCGTTCGGCGCGGCGTCGACCGTGGTCGTCTGCCGGGACCCGGACCAGCTCACGGAGGTGGCCGACGCCCTGCGGGGACAGCTCACCGCGACCGTCCACCACGGGGAGGGCGACGGTCCGGTGGCCGCGGAGCTGCTGCCGGTACTTGAGGACACGGCCGGCCGGGTCCTGTTCGACGGCTGGCCGACCGGGGTGGAGGTGAGCCACGCGATGGTGCATGGCGGGCCCTTCCCCGCCACATCGGACGGCCGCACCACTTCGGTGGGGACGCTCGCGCTGCGGAGGTTCCTGCGCCCCGTCTGCTACCAGAACCTCCCTGCCGGCCTCCTTCCGCCCGAGCTCTCCGACGCCAACCCCTACGGTCTGCCCCGCCGCACCGACGGCGTCCGGGAGTGTGCTCCCCGCACCTGAGGGACGCGGCACGCGGACGGCGGGCGTCACCGGCCTCCCCGGCCCGCCCGCGCGGATCAGGGCGCGATGCCCACCCCGTCGATCCGGCTCCACGCCCGCTCCTGCCCGGCGGTCATGGCGGGCCAGTGGTGGCCGCCCGGCCGGGGCAGGACCCGGGAGGCGTACGGGGCCGGGCGGAACGCCGGGTCGTAGAAGCAGCCCGTGCCGTACGTCCGGTCGAAGGCGGCGCACGAGGCGGCCAGCGAGCGCGGGGTGGGCTTGCTCCCGGTGTGCGTCCAGTGGTCCAGAGCGGCGATGGAGTTGGCGTACTCCGCGTCGCTCAGCCCGCTGTGCTCGCTCTCGCGCGTGAAGCTCTGCACGAGGTGGTGTGCCCGGCCCGCACCCCGGAGCGTGGACCGGTAGGCCGCCTCGTGCTCCACGAAGGCCGTCGGGTCGTCGATCGCGTGCAGGGTGAGGACCGGCAGGGAGACCCGGCCGGTGAGGTCGCTGTCCCAGGAGAGGTCCCGGCGGGCGGCGGGGTCGGCCGCGAACCGCTCCACGCCCGCGTTGAGCGCCCGGTCGTCATGCGAACCGGCGTACCGCACACCCTGGTTGGAGAACGGGTTACGGCCGCCGAGCCGCGTCGAGACGATGTCGCGGAACGTGAACGTCGCGAACCGCAGATGCGACTCCAGGGTGCGTTCCGGGATGCCGGTGACGGCGAGGATGTCGTCGAGGTTGCGCTGCTGGAGCGCGGTCCGCTCGGAGGGCTCGGCGTCGAACCCGGTGCACTCCCGCAGCCGGGCGCGCAGCCCGGCGGCCGTCATCGTGGAGTCCGGGCGGAGCCCCTGCCAGAGCGGGTACTGCGGCTCGGTGGGGCGCGGGTGGTTGCCGCAGTAGAACTGGTAGACCACGCGCAGGTCGACGCGGTAGTCGTAGCCGCGCGAGCCGCCCCCGAGGACGCCGTTGGTCAGCAGCACCCCGTCGTACGCGCCCGGCTTGTGCCCGTACGTCTCCGCCACCTTCGCGGCCACGTCGCCGCCCCAGGACTGGCCGTGCACGAAGGTCCGCCCCGGCCTCCCGAACCGGTCGACGAACACCCGGCGCACGCTCTCGGTGTCGGCAGCCGCCATCCGTGTCCCGTAGCCGCCGCGCCGGTAGGAGGAGCCGGCCCAGGCGTACCCCTCCTTCACCATGACGGCCCAGCGTTCCAGGTCTTCGGTGGAGCGGGACGGGTCGGAGGCCTCGCCCAGGTCGGGGCCGCCGTGGGCGTGCACGACCAGGGAGCCGTTCCAGCGGGTGGGGACGGCGATGGCGTAGTGCGCCCCCTTGGTGTCCTGCCCGGTGTAGCAACGTGCCTGGCCGGCCAGCACGGCCGGGCAGCCGGCGGGGGCGGGGGCGGCCGTCTCCGCCCGGGCCAGGGGAGCGTGCCCGGCCGTGGCGAGGAACGCCGCAGCGAGGAGGGCCGCCAGCGCGGCGGTCCGGCGCCGGCCGCGGCGGTACATCGGGGCGGGGCGGACGGGGACGTGGGGGGTGGTGGTGTGCACGGGCGGGGCTCCTGGCTCTCTGCACGGCGCTGACGTGTGCCGCGATGCCGGGGATGCTAGAAAGCGGCCGGGCGGCGGGAGAACCCCCGTGCGCGTTGCGTTCATAGTGTTCGCGCGGCGTGTTCGCACGCCCCCTCAGGAGCCCACCGGAGGGACCTTCGGCCGGTCGGAGCGGTGACAAGGGCACCCTCCCTGGCTCAGCCCGCCGCCGGGGCGTACGGTGTGGCGGCATGAAGATCCTCATCAGCGCCGACATGGAGGGCGCCACCGGAGTGACCTGGCCGGCCGACGTGCTGCCGGGCACCCCGCAGTGGGAGCGCTGCCGGCCGATGTTCACCTCCGACGTGAACGCGGCCGCCCTCGGGTTCTACGACGGCGGCGCCGACGAGGTCCTCATCAACGAGGCCCACTGGTCCATGCGGAACCTGCTCCTCGAGCAGCTGGACGACCGGGTCCAGATGCTCACCGGCCGGCACAAGTCGCTCTCGATGGTGGAGGGCATCCAGCACGGGGACGTCGACGGCATCGCCTTCGTCGGCTACCACACCGGCGCCGGTACGGAGGGGGTCCTCGCCCACACCTACCTGGCCAACTCCATCACCGGCGTCTGGCTCAACGGCGACCGCGCCAGTGAGGGCCTCCTCAACGCCCATGTCGCCGCCGAGTACGGCGTCCCCGTCGTCCTCGTCACCGGCGACGACCTGACCTGCGTGGACGCCGGGGGATATGCCCCCGAGGCCCGCAAGGTCGCCGTGAAGGACTACGTATCGCGGTACGCGGCCGTGTGCCGCACCCCGGCCCGTACCGCCGCAGACATCCGGACGGCCGCGCGGGACGCCGCCGCGCTCGCCGTCCGCCAGACCCCCGTCACCGGCGGGACGTACACCGTGGAGCTGGAGTTCGACGCCGAGCATCTGGCTGCCGCGGCGACCGTGGTGCCCGGCGTCGCGCCCAGCGGTGAGAGGCGCGTCGCCTACACCAGCGGGACGATGTACGAAGGTATCCGCACGTTCAAGGCGGTGACGACCATCGTGTCGTCCGCCGTGGAGGAACAATATGGCTGACGCCCCCGGCCCGCTCGGCCCCGTGGACGAGCAGGCCCTCGACGAAGTGGTCGCGTTCACGTCCGAACTGATCCGGATCGACACGACCAACCGGGGCGGCGGCGAGTGCCGGGAGCGCCCGGCCGCCGAGTACACCGCCGAGCGGCTCGCCGGGGCCGGTCTGGATCCGGTGCTCCTGGAGCGCACCCCGGGCCGGACCAACGTCGTCGCCCGGATCCCCGGCACCGACCCGTCGGCCGACGCGCTGCTCGTCCACGGCCACCTGGACGTGGTGCCCGCCGAGCCCGCCGACTGGTCCGTGCACCCCTTCTCCGGCGAGGTCCGCGACGGGGTGGTGTGGGGGCGCGGGGCCGTCGACATGAAGAACATGGACGCGATGGTCCTCGCCGTCGTCCGGGGCTGGGCGCGCGAGGGGTTCCGCCCCCGCCGCGACATCGTCATCGCGTACACCGCCGACGAGGAGGACAGCGCCGCCGACGGCGCGGGCTTCCTCGCCGAGCAGCACCCCGGACTCTTCGAAGGGTGTACGGAAGGCATCAGCGAGTCCGGTGCGTTCACCTTCCACGCCGGGCACGGCCTCTCCCTCTACCCGATCGGGGCGGGCGAGCGCGGCACCGCCTGGCTGAAGCTGACCGCCGAGGGCCGGGCCGGGCACGGCTCCAAGGTCAACCGGGAGAACGCGGTGACCGCCGTGGCGGCCGCCGCCGCCCGGATCGGCGAGCACGAGTGGCCCATCCGCCTCACCCCGACCGTACGCTCCGCGATCACCGAGATCGCCGCCCTGCACGGCATCACCGCCGACCTGGACGACCCCGGCTTCGACGTCGCCGAGCTCCTCGCCAAGCTCGGCCCGGCCGCCACGCTCGTGCAGAACACCATCCGCAACAGCAGCAACCCGACGATGCTGGACGCCGGTTACAAGGTCAACGTCATCCCCGGCCACGCCACCGCCCTCATCGACGGCCGTACGGTCCCCGGCGGGGACGAGGAGTTCCGCGAGACCCTGGACCGGCTCACCGGCCCCCACGTCTCGTGGGACTTCTACCACCGCGAGCAGGCCCTCCAGGCCCCGGTCGACTCACCGACGTACGCCAAACTCCGCGCCGCCGTGGAGCGGTTCGACCCCGGCGCGCACACCGTCCCGTACTGCATGTCGGGCGGCACGGACGCCAAGCAGTTCGCGAAGCTGGGCATCACCGGCTACGGCTTCTCGCCGCTCAAGATGCCCCCGGGCCTCGACTACCAGGCGCTCTTCCACGGCGTCGACGAGCGCGTCCCCGTCGACGCCCTCCACTTCGGCGTCCGCGTCCTGGACCACTACCTGCGCACCGCCTGATCCGTCTGGCTTGACCAGCACCCTGACCAGCACCGCCTGACCAGCACTGTTCGACCGATGTCGTTCGACCGGACCCTGGGGGGGACCTCCACCGTGAACACCGTGCCCGAAGCCCCGTACGGCTCCTGGCCGTCGCCGATCGACGCGGCCCTCGCCGCCTCGCACGACGGCCGCCCCGACCACCTCTCCACCGTCGGCGACGAGGTGTGGTGGACCGAGCCGCGCCCGGCCGAAGGCGGGCGCCGGGCCCTGGTGCGCCGGCGCCCTGACGGCACCACGGCCTCCGTGCTGCCCGCCCCGTGGAACCCGCGCAGCCGGGTGATCGAGTACGGCGGACAGCCCTGGGCGGGCGCGGTGCGCGAGGAGGGCGGGCCGCTCGTCGTCTTCGTCCACTTCGCCGACCAGCGGCTGTACGTGTACGCCCCCGACGGGCCGGACGCGCCCCGGCCGCTGACCCCGCTCTCGGACGTCGGCGGCGGGCTGCGCTGGGTGGACCCGCAGGTGTGCCTGGACCGGGGCGAGCAGGGCGAAGTCTGGTGCGTCCTCGAGGAGTTCACCGGTCCCGGGCCGACCGATGTACGCCGGGTGGTCGCCGCCGTACCGCTGGACGGCTCGGCCGCCGAGGACCGCTCCGCCGTACGGGAACTCTCCAACGGCAGCCACCGGTTCGTCACCGGCCCCCGGGTCTCGCACGACGGGCGGCGGGCCGCCTGGATCGCCTGGGACCACCCCCGGATGCCGTGGGACGGCACGGTGGTGATGCTGGCGGACATCACGGAGACCGGTGAATTCACCGGTGTACGGCCCCTGGTGGGCGATGTCGACGAGTCGGTCTGCCAGATCGAGTGGGACCGCGACGGCAGCCTCCTGTTCGTCTCCGACCTCGCCGACTGGTGGGAGCTCCAGCGCATCCGCCCCGACGCCGTGGCCGGGGGAGTGGTGCCCAGCAGCCGTCTGCTCCCGCCCCGGGGCGAGGAGTTCGGCGGGCCGCTGTGGAAGATCGGGCTGCGCTGGTTCCACCCGCTGGAGAACGGGCTCATCGCCGTCCTGCATGGCCGGGGCTCCCAGCGGCTCGGCATCCTCGACCCGGAGACCGGCGAACTCGCCGACGTCCCCGGACACCGGTCCACCTGGGCCGACACCCTCGCCGTGCACGGCAGCCGGGTCGTCGGCGTCGCGGCGGGGCCGCGCACCGGCTACGAGGTGGTGGAGCTGGACACAGCGACCGGGCGCACCCGCGTCATCGGATCGGCCCACCACGACGCCGTCGACCCGGCCTACCTCCCCGTACCGCAGGACCGGACGTTCACGGGCTCCGACGGCCGCGAGATCCACGCCCACATCTATCCGCCGCACAGCCCCGAACGCACCGCGCCCGAGGGGGAACTGCCCCCGTACCTCGTCGCCGTGCACGGGGGCCCCACCGGACACGCACCGCTCGTCCTCGACCTGGAGATCGCCTACTTCACCTCGCGCGGCATCGGGGTCGCCGTCGTGAACTACGGCGGCTCCACCGGCTACGGCCGCCGCTACCGCGAACGGCTCCGCGAACAGTGGGGAGTTGTCGACGTGGCGGACTGCGCGGCCGTCGTCGACGCCCTGGTCGCGGAGGGCGCGGCCGACCCCGGCCGGCTCGCGGTCCGGGGCGGCAGCGCGGGCGGCTGGACCGCCGCCTCCTCGCTCATCTCCACCGACCGCTACGCCTGCGGCACGATCCTCTACCCGGTCCTGGACCTGAAGGGCTGGTCGACGGAGGGCACGCACGACTTCGAGTCGCAGTACCTGGAGTCCCTGATCGGACCGGCCGCCGAGGTGCCCGAGCGGTACCGCGAACGCGCGCCGATCAACGGCACCGACCGGCTCACCGCCCCGTTCCTGCTGCTCCAGGGGCTGGACGACCTGGTCTGCCCGCCCTCCCAGTGCGACCGGTTCCTGGCCGCCGTCGCGGGGCGGGGCGTGCCGCACGCGTACATCGCCTTCGAGGGGGAGGGGCACGGGTTCCGGCGGGCGGAGACCCTGATCCGGGCACTGGAGGCCGAACTCTCCCTCTACGTACAGACGTTCGGTATCGACCGGAGTGATGTGGCGCCGCTGGAGCTGAAGAAGTGACGCCGGTTCCTTCGCGGATGGCTCCCTTGATCCGCTCGTCCCGGCTGCGCCCCGGCGCGCGGGTCGCCGTCGTCGCGCCCAGCGGGCCCGTCCCCGCCGACCGGCTGGAGGAGGGGCTCGGGACGCTGCGCGACTGGGGCCTGGAACCGGTCGTGGCACCTCATGTCCTCCACGTACACCCGGAGTTGGACTATCTGGCGGGGGCCGACGCGGACCGGGCGGCCGATCTCCAGGCGGCCTGGTGCGATCCGTCCGTGGACGCGGTGTTCTGCGCCCGGGGCGGGTACGGCGCCCACCGGATGGTGGACCTGGTCGACTGGGCGGCCATCCGGGACGCCGGGCCCAAGGTGTTCGTCGGCTACAGCGACATCACCGCCCTGCACGAGGCGTTCGCCCTGCGGGCCGGATTCGCCACCCTGCACGGACCGATGGTGGCCACCGAGGCGTTCCTGAAGGACGCGGCCACCCGTGAGCACCTGCGCGCCACACTCTTCGAGCCGGAGAAGGTCCTGACCCTCGGCCTGGACACGGCCACCGCCCTGATCCCGGGGCGGGCACACGGGATTCTGTACGGGGGCTGCGTCAGCCTGCTCGCCGCCGCCACCGGCACCCCGCACGCCCGGGGCGGCCTCCTCGTCATCGAGGACACCGGGGAGGAGCCCTACCGCCTCGACGGCATCCTCACCCGGCTGCTGCGCTCCGGCGCCCTGGAGGGGGTCTCCGGGGTGGTCTGCGGCTCCTGGCAGGAGTGCGGACCGTACGAGAAGATCCGCGCCGTGCTGGCCGACCGGCTCGGCCCGCTCGGGATACCCGTGATCGAGGAGCTGGGGTTCGGCCACGGCCCGACCGCGCTGACGGTCCCGCTGGGGGTGCCCGCGGTACTCGACGCCCCCGCGGACGGCGGCCGTTGCACGCTGACCGCCGAGGTCCCAGCGCTCCTCTAGGGGGTGTCCGGCGGACCCGGTCAAGATCCGCCGGACACCCCCTGGGCCCGGGCGCTCCAAGTCCGCCCCGGGCCTCCTTGTGTGAAGGTCCGTCAACAACCGCTGTCCTGACCGTTGACACGGCTATGACACGTGTCACAGCATGAGCGCGACCCAATACTTACCGGTCGGTAAGGTGTCCTCGGTGTGGAGGTCTTCGTGTCAGGTGCTGTTTCCAGCTTGCGCAACCCGCTCGTCGCGGTCGCGGCGGCTGCCCTCGCCGCCCCCCTCGTCCTCTCCGGCCCGGCCCACGCCGAGGCCGCCCCGTACACCGTCACCCCGCTCAAGTTCACCGTCCAGGCGGGCGGCCGCTCCTGCGTGGTCGACGCCGACCTCTACCGCCCCGCCGGCGTCGACGCGGAGAGCCCCGCCCCCGCCGTCCTCGCCACCAACGGCTTCGGCGGCAGCAAGTCCGACGGATCGACCGACGCCATCGGCAAGGCCGTCGCCGCCCGGGGCTACGTCGGCCTCGTCTACTCCGGCCTCGGCTTCGGCAAGTCCGGCTGCCTGATCACCCTGGACGACCCCGCCATCGACGGAAAGGCCGCGAGCGGGCTCCTCGACTTCCTCGGCGGCACCCGCGCGGCCGACGACGGCACCCGCGCGGACTACGTCGTCCGGGACGACGAGGGCGACCCGCGCGTCGGCATGATCGGCGGCTCCTACGGCGGCGCCATCCAACTGGCCACCGCCTCCACCGACCCCCGCGTCGACGCCCTCGTCCCGCTCATCACCTGGAACGACCTCGCCTACGCGCTCGCCCCCAACAACACCGGGGCGCGCACCGGTGTCACCTCCGACACCCCCGGCGTCTTCAAGTGGCAGTGGACCAACGGGTTCTACCTGATCGGCGAGGGGCAGCCGCTCCTCAATCCGAGCCTGGACCCCTCCCGTTTCAACCGGCTGGACTGCCTGCACTTCGCCGCCCAGGCCTGCGAGACCATCCGCCTCCTCAACTCCGGCCGCTACCCGGCCGACAAGGCCGACGCCATGCTCGCCTACGCGCGCAGCGTCTCGCCCGTCTCCTACCTCGACCGGGTCAAGGCCCCCACCCTGATCGTCCAGGGCCAGGCCGACAGCCTCTTCAACCTCAACGAGGCCACCGCCACCTACGACACCCTCAAGGCGCAGGGCACCACGGCCAAGATGATCTGGCAGTCCTGGGGCCACAGCGGCGGCCAGGTCCCCGGCGAACTCGACCTGAGCGAAGGCAATCTGGAGACCAGCTACGTCGGTCAGCGGGTGCTCGCCTGGTTCGACCGGTACCTCCAGAAGAAGACGGAGACCGACACCGGACCCGAGTTCGCCTACTACCGCTCCTGGCAGAGCGGTTACGGCACGGCCGCCGAACTGCCCGCTCTCTCGCAGAAGATGTACCTCTCGGGCGACGGCAAGCTCGTCGACAACCGCTCCAAGGTGGTCCGCGGCAGCCGCCAGTACACCAACTGGCTTGTGCCGAGCAGCCATTCGGAGAGCTCCATCGCCCCGCTGATCGGACTGCCCGACCCGAAGCCGTACGACACCAAGGGCACCTACCTCGGCTGGCGCACCGCCCCGCTCACCGCACCGGTCGACGTGGTCGGCGCCCCGAAGGCCACGCTGAAGGTGGTCTCCCCGAAGGCGGAGCGGGTCCAGAACAGCGGAGACGCCTCCGACAAGCTCGTCCTCTTCGCCAAGGTGTACGACGTCGCCCCCGACGGCACCAGGACCCTGGTCAACCGGCTCGTCTCACCGGTCAGGGTTCCCGATGTCACCCGGCCCTTCACGGTGGAGCTGCCCGGCATCGTCCACCGGTACGAGAAGGGGCACCGGCTGGAGTTCGTGATCGCCGCCAGCGACACCGCGTACTTCGGCAACCGGGGCATCAAGCCCGTCACCGTGGTGAGCGCCCCCGAGGACACCGGCGTACTGGAACTCCCGGTGGTCCCGGCCGGCTGAGACCGCCCCCTTCACCCGAACGGTCCAACACCACCGCCCCCCGGACCCGGCAGCGAGCCATGCTGGGGACCCCGGGGGGCGGCCGCGTGGCACGACGGACGGGCCGGACGCGAGTGGCGAGCGGAAGGACCGGACCCATGAGCCCCAAGGACGTCACGAGCGGCGGCAGGCGCGGCACCGGGCTGTGGACCCCGGGGCGCATCGCCGTCGGCGTGCTGGTCGTACTGGTCATCGTGTTCATCTGCGTGAACACCAGGACGGTCACCATCCGGGTGCTGATCCCCGAAGTGACCATGCCGCTCTGGCTCGCCCTGCTCGCGATGTTCCTCATCGGGCTGGTCTGCGGCGGCTACCTGTTCCGCCGCAAGGGCCGGTGACGCCGGAGGCCGGGGGGACCCCGCCCGCCGGCCGTCCGTACCCGTCGTACGCTGGGACGATGCCCGATCCGAACGGTCACAGGACGCCGACGTCCCCGTATCTCGCCGAAGGCCCGCGCACGGGTCTGCGCCGCTTCACCGAGGCCGACGCGGCGGAGTTCACGGCCCGCGCCCGGGAGAGCCGCACCCTCCACCGCCCCTGGCTCTTCCCGCCGGAGCGGGCCGACACCTACGCCGCGTACGCCGAGACCCTCGCCCGGGACCCGGCCCGCGAGGGTTTCCTGATCTGCGAGCGAGGCGAAGGCGGCGAGGGTGGTGAAGGCCGGGCTGAGGGGGCCATCGCCGGGTTCATCAACATCAACAACATCGTCCTCGGCGGCTTCCGCTGCGGCGCCCTCGGCTACGGGGCCTTCGCCCACGCGGCCGGGCGCGGTCTGATGGGCGAAGCGCTCGGCCTCGTCATGGACCTGGCCTTCGGGCCGCTCGGCCTGCACCGCCTGGAGGCCAACATCCAGCCCGGCAACGCGGCCTCCATCGCGCTGGTCCGGCGCGCCGGATTCCGGCTGGAGGGGTTCTCGCCCGATTTCCTCCACATCGACGGAGCCTGGCGGGACCACGAACGCTGGGCGATCACCGCACCGGCCGCCGAAGCCTCGTAACCCCCTTGAGGGCATGTGGGACCGGCGGCGAGGATGGGGCGCATGCGTACCATCGTGGTTCTCGACGCTCCCTCCAACCTGGGCCTCCGGCCTCCCGCCCCCGGCACCGTCCCGGGCTGCTACAAGCTGGCGGGCGCCCTGCGCGAGCAGCGGATCGTGCAGCGGACCGGCGCGCTGGAAGGCGGAGTGGTGGTGCCGCCCCGCTACGACCGAGGGGACTGGCAGGAGGGCGACGGGGTCTTCAACGCCGCCGCCATCGCCCGGTACACCCGCACCCTCGCCGACCGCATCGAAGGACACGTACGGGCAGGGGAGTTCGCCCTCGTCCTCGGCGGCGACTGCTCCATCCAGCTCGGCGCCACCCTCGCCCTGCGCCGCCTCGGCCGGTACGGGCTCGCCGCCGTCGACGGGTCCGCCGACTTCCGGCACCTGGGCAACAGCGACCGGATCGGGGCGGCGGGCGGGGAGGAGCTGGCCATCGCCACCGGGCGCGGTCAGGCGGACCTCAGCGACCTCGAAGGGCTCCGGCCCTACCTCAAGGACGAGGACGTCCGCCTCTTCGGCATGCGGGACGAGGACGGGGACCAGGCCGAGCTGGCCGCGCTGAAGATCCCCCACGCGACCGTCGGCCAGATCCGGGAGTGGGGCGCCGCCGAGCTGGCCCGCGCCGCTGTGGAGAGCCTGGAGACCCCCGCCCTCGACGGCTACTGGGTCCACCTGGACGCCGACGTCCTCGACCCGAGCGTCATGCCCGCCGTCGACAGCCCCGACGACGGCGGCCTCATGCCCGACGAACTCGCCCCGCTGCTGCGTACGTTGGTCTCATCCCCGCGCTGCGTCGGGCTCAACGTCACCATCTACGACCCGGACCTCGACCCGGACGGCACCGCGGGCGCCCTGCTCGCCGACCTCGTCGTCGGAGCGCTCGCACCACCTGCCTGACGTGCCGTCCCGGGCCGGTAGGTCAGACGGCCACGTTCCGGTCGACGTACTCGAAGACCGAGCCGTCCGGGTGCAGCGCGATCAGGTTGCGGCCCGCCGGGGTCGGCACCGGCCCCGCCACGATCCGCGCACCCGCCCGGGTCAGCGCCGCGTTCGCCTCGTCGACGTTCTTCACGGCGATGGTCGCGCTCACCTTGCGCAGCACCTCCAGCTCCGACTCGGGCCCGCTCATCAGCAGGAAGCAGCCGATCGCGGCGACCGACACCCCGCCGCGCTCGAAGCGCTGGGCCGGGGTGCCTGTCAGTCCCTGGTAGAAGGCGACCGCGGCCTCCAGGTCGTCGACGCAGATACGCAGCGTGGTTCCGAGGATCTCCATGCGTACGAGGGTAGTTGGCGCCCGCCGCGCGTGTGATCGATTCGGGTCCGATCCGGCCCTGTTCCGGTCCGCCGGAATCCGGGGGCGCAGCGCCGGGGGCTGCCCCGCCGCTCACCCCCGGCAGAGCACCTCGCCGTGCGGGACCATGAACCAGCCGTCGCCCTCCTCGCCCCAGCCGCGCCAGGTGTCCGCGATGGCCGTCAGCTGCTCGGTGCTCGCATGGCCGCCCCGTACCGCCAGTTCGGCGTAGACCGAGTCCGTCGTACGGTCCGCCCACAGCCCGCTCCACCAGGCGCGGGTCTCCGGGGTGGCGAAACACCAGGCGGCGGCGGTCGGGGTGATGTCGGTGAACCCGGCCTCCCGCGCCCAGGAGAGCAGCATCCGCCCGGCGTCCGGCTCGCCGCCGTTGGCGCGGGCCACCCGCCGGTACACCTCCTGCCACTCCGTAAGCCCGGGCGTCTCCGGGTACCAGGCCATCGCCGCGTAGTCGCTGTCGCGCGCCGCGACCACCCCGCCGGGCCGGCAGACGCGCCGCATCTCGCGCAGCGCCTGGACCGGGTCGCCCACATGCTGGAGCACCTGGTGGGCGTGGACGACGTCGAAGGAGTCGTCGGGGAAGTCCAGTGCGTGGACATCGGCGACCGCGAACTCGACGTTCTCCAGGCCGCGTTCGGCGGCCACCGCGGCTGCCTGCTCCAGGATCCCGGTCCCGGTGTCGACGGCCGTCACCCGGCCCGGCGCGACCAGCGCCGCCAGGTCGGCGGTGATGGTGCCGGGCCCGCAGCCGACGTCCAACACCGCCATGCCGGGGCGGAGTTCACCGAGCAGATAGCCCGCCGAGTTGGCGGCGGTCCGCCAGCGGTGCGAGCGCAGCACCGACTCGTGGTGGCCGTGGGTGTAGACGGCGGTCTCTTTCGGCATGGCGGCGTCCTTTCTCGGAACGGCGGTTGCGCGCTCCGACCACCGTACGCCGCCATGTCGGATGGTGAGATGGGTGTCTTGCGATGCGGACGGCGGGGGTGGTGGTCAGACGTGCATCGGGCAGTAGACCGTCAGCGCCTCCGGCAGCTTGTCGATGAGCAACTCGGTCCCGGAGTGGGCCACTTCACCGTCGTACGCGTACGGAGTCCCCGGAGCCAGCCCGGCGATCCGCACCCGGCGCCGCCGCACCGCCGCGTGGGCGGGGGAGCGGGTCAGCGGGCCGGCCACCGCCGCCGCCAGCAGGCGGAGCGCCGGGCCCCGGCCGCCGTGCACCACCCTCACGTCCAGCAGCCCGTCCGCCAGGTTGTGGCGCCGGCCGGGTGCCGGGCCGACCCGCTGGAAGAGGCCGTTGCCGACGAAGAGCAGCCACAACGGGCGCTTGCGGCCCTGGAGTTCGGCTTCCAGGGGGCGCTGGCCGCGCAGTACGTGGAGGGCGGCGAGCACCCCGGCCGGCCAGCCGCCGATCCGGGGCGACCAGTGTTCCCGGGTCCGCACGAGCTCCGGATAGGCGCCCAGGCTGAACGCGTTGAGGAAGTAGCCGTCGGCCCCGTCGGGTCCCTTCGGGCCCGGGCGGAACCTGCCCAGGTCGACCTGTATGGCGTCGCCCGCCGTGAGCGCGGCCGCCGCCTCCTGGACCGTCTCGATGCCCAGGTCGTAGGCGAAGTGGTTGAGCGTCCCGCCGGGGAAGACCGCCAGCGGCATCCCGTGCGTCGCCGCGACGGAGGCCGCCAGATTCACCGTGCCGTCGCCCCCGCAGACGCCCAGGGCCTGGCCCCGGCCCGCTGCCTTCTCCATGGCGGTGGAGAGGTCGGCGGGCGCGCACTCGACCACCTCGGCCAGCGGCAGCACCTCGCGCACCATCGACGCGGTCGCCGTCGCCGTGCCGGAGGCCTCGTTCACCACCACCACGAGCCCTTTGCCGCCGGGCAGCGCGGGCGCCTCACCGGGCGGGCGGCCGGGAGCCGGGAGCTGACCCCGGGTGGGGACGACCCCGCGCAGGGCGAACGCGGCTCCTATGCCGAGGGCGGCCCCGGCCAGCACATCGCTCGGGTAGTGGACGCCCGTGTAGACGCGGGAGGCGGCCACCGCCACCGCCACGGGGGCGACGACCGCGCCCCAGCCCCTCGACTCCAGGGCGACGCCGGTGGCGAAGGCCGCGGCGGAGGCCGCGTGGCCGGAGGGGAAGGACGTGGTGATCGGCTGCCGCTTGAGCTGCCGCATGACCGGCACCTGATCGAGTATCGGCCGCTGCCGCCGGACCGCGCCCTTGCCGACGGTGTTGATCGCCGCCGAGGCCACGGCCAGCGACGCGACCCCGCGCAGCGCGGCCCGGCGGGAGCGCGCGCTGGAGCCGAGGGCCGCGATACCGACCGCCGTCCCGAACCAGAGCAGCCCGTGGTTGGCGCTCCGGCTCAGCTTGGGCAGCAGGGGGTCGGCGCCCGGCCAGTGCCGGTCGGCGACGCTGTGGAAGACGGCGAGGTCCCGTCCTTGCAGCCAGTTCCGTACCTTTCCCACGGCAGGGGAGGAGGAGGACGTGTTCGGTGACGACATGGGCGACATGGCTCAGCGAATACCCGGCCTCGGGCCGATGAACCAGCAGGCGCGCTGAGAGCCTCGCCACGCGTCGCCGGTCACCGGCACAACGGCCCGGCCTCGCCCGGGTGCGCAATTGGGCGGGCGGCCCGGTCCGAACCTCCGTATAAAGGGCCCAAGAGCGCCCCGGACGCAGAAAGGGTGCCAAGAGCGCCCCGGAGCACAACGGGCCCGGAGAGCGCCCCGGAGCCGTAGAAGCGGCGGTGGCGGCGGAGGAGGCCGGAATGCACGAGGACCACGGGCCCGTCCGCTACGGGCCTCCCGCCCCCGACCCCGGCCTCCCGGTCCTCCCCGGACTGGCCGCCGTCCTGGCCGCCGCGGCGGACCGCACCCGCCCCGAGCCGCCCGGCGGCGGCCACGGCCTGCGCGAGGCGGCCTGCGCCTACTGGGCCCGGCGCGGGCTCCACGGCGGCCCGGAGAACATCGTCGCCGCCCCCGGCGGCCAGCCGCTCCTCCTCGCCCTGATCGCCGCCCACGGCGGCGACGTCCTGATGCCCCGCCCCTGCCCGGCCACCTGGATGCCGCAGGCCCGGCTGCTCGGGCGGCCCGCCTACCAGGTGCCGACGCCCGCCGAGTGCGGGGGCGTCCCCGACCCGTACGCCCTGCTGGAGACCGTGCGCCGGGTACGGGCCGAGGGCGGGCGGCCGAAACTGCTGGTGCTCTCCGTCGCCGACGACCCCACCGCCACCGTCGCCCCGCCCGAGCTGGTGCGGGAGGCCTGCGAGGCGGCGGTCGGCGAGGGGATGCACATCATCAGCGACGAGACCTGGCGCGACACCGTGCACCGGCCCCGCGACACCGTCCTGCTCAGCCCCGCCGAGATGTGCCCCGACGACGTCACCGTGATCAGCGACCTCTCCGGCGCGCTCACCCCCGCCGCCTGGCCGGTCGCCGTCGCCCGCTTCCCCGACACCGCGCGGGCGGCCGTACGCCGGGCCCGCACGCTGGACATCCTCACCGCGCTGGGCGCCCTGGTCGCCGGTCCCCTCGCGCCCGCCGCCGCCCACGCACTCGGCGAGCCGGAGGCCGTACGGGAACGGATCCGGCAGGCCGCCGGGCTCCAGGCACACGTGGCCGCCGCCGCCCACCGCGCCGTCCTCACCTCGGGCGCTCTGGCCCGCCCCCCGCAGGCGGGCCGCCACCTCTACGCGGACCTCGGCCCGCTCCGCCCCCGGCTGGCGGAGCTCGGCGTCACGGACTCCATGGAGCTGGAGGAGTACCTCACCGACCGGCTCGGCGCCCCCACCCCGGGGGGCCACCGCTTCGGGGACGAGCTGGGCGCCCTGCGCGTACGCCTGGGCACCGGACCCCTGCTGGGGACCACGCCCGAGGAGCAGCGGGTGTCCCTGACGGCGGCGGAACCGCTGGAGCTGCCGCATGTGGAGCGGGCGCTGAGCGCGTTCGCGGCGGCCTTCGGGGAGCTGCGGTGAGCCTCCGGCGACGTCAGCTTGTCGCGTCGCCCGTCCCGTGCCCGAACCGCCCGCGCACCCTCCGCCACACCGCCGGAGCCCCGCTGATCACCAGGGTCAGCGCCACCGCCGCCACCACGCCCTGCCACGGCTCCGGGAAGAGCGAACCGCCCAGGATCCCGATCAGCTGGTACGTCGCCGCCCACGCCAGACACGCCGGCACATCGCCCCGGGCGAACGTCTTGAGCGGCATCTTCCCCAGCAGGCAGGCCAGCATCACCGGGATCCGCCCGGCCGGCACCAGCCGGGACAGGATCAGCACCGTCCCGCCGTGCTCGTCCAGCTTCTCCCGCGCCTGCGCGAGCCGCTCCGGCGCGGCCCGGCGCGTGAGCGCCTCCAGCCACTTCGAACCGTTCTTCGAGCGCACCCCGCGCTGCCCCAGCCAGTAGAGGCAGACATCGCCCAGGAACGCCGCCCCCGAGGCCACCAGGAAGACGAAGAGCAGCGAGAACGGCGACGACTGGTGGAGCGCCACCACCCCCGCCGAACTCACCAGCGCCCCCGTCGGGATCACCGGCACCAGCGACCCCAGCGCCACCATCAGGAACAGCGTCGGGTAGCCCACGGCCTGCTGGGTCGACTCGGTGGGCAGCGCCCCCACCACCGTTTCGAGCTCCGGGATCACCGGCCGCCCTCCGGCCGGACCCGCTCGCCGTGGGACAACAGGTGCACCGCCACCTCGGGCGCCCGCATGCCCGCCTGCCGGACGAACTCGTCGCCCGGCCCGTGGAACTCGTGCGGCCGCACCCCGTCCAGACCGATCGGCCAGTACGTGCCGAAGTGCACCGGCACCGCCGAGCGCGGCTCCAGCAGCCGCAGCGCCTCGGCGGCCCGGGACGCGTCCAGATGGCCGTGGCCGAGGTACGGGCCCCAGCCGCCCACCGGCAGCAGCGCCACATCCACCGCGCCCACCGCGTCCGCCATCTCGTCGTAGAGCCCGGTGTCCCCGGCGAAGTACGTACGGGCCTCGCCCTCGACCACGTAACCGAGCGCGGGCACCTTGCGCGGCCCGACCGGCAGCCGCCGCCCGTCGTGGAGCGCCGGGACCGCCCGCACCCGCACCTCACCGACCCGGACCTCGTCGCCCGCCCGGACCTCCGTGACGGCGAGTTCCCGCTTCCGGCACAGGGCCCTCAGCCCGGGTACGGCCGCGACCGCGCCGCTCGGCACGATCAGCCGGGTGCCGGGGGCCAGCCGGGAGAGCGAGGGCAGATGCAGATGGTCGGAGTGCAGATGCGAGACCAGCACCACCTCGGCGAGCGCGGCCTGCGGCGGCGGCACCTCGCCCCGGCGGCGGCGCAGATGCGCGAAGCGCCGTACGAAGAGGGGGTCGGTCAACACACGTACCCCGGAGTCCTCGATCGTGCAGGTGGCATGACCCCACCAGGTGACCTCCACCGGCACGTCCCGCCTCCTCGCTCGGCCTCCGCGACCCCATGCCCCGGAGCGGCCCCGCCCACACCCGTACGGAACAGGCGCGGCCCCTACGAGCCTATGCGCCCCCCGGCCTCCACCACGACGGCCCCTGACCGGGGCCGACGCTGTGAAAAGCTGGGGAGCGGGCTCCTGACGTACGGGTCCGCAGTGGAGAAGGCGTGAGGTGGACCGGCGTGGACGAGCGGAGACGGCGTACGCCGGGGTGGCGTACGGCGCGATGGCGTACGGCGGGCGGCGCGCTGATGCGGGTCGTCGCGGTCTGGGCGGTCTCCACCCTCACCATGCTCGCGCTCGCCGGCATCCTGCCCGACTTCCAGCTCCAGTCCGACGACGGCGACACCATCACCCGTACCGCGTTCACGGCGGCCTGGGGCGCGGGCGCGTTCGGCCTGCTCTCCGCGCTGGTGTGGCCCGTCCTCGTCCGGGCCCTGCTCATCGTCCCCGCGCTCGTCCTCGGCGCGCTGGTCTTCTTCCTCAACGGCTCGCTGCTGCTGATCGCGCTGCGCCTCATCCCGGACGGGCGCGGGGACGCCGCCCCGGAGACCGCGGTGGTCGTCGCCGCCGTGATGTCCGCCGTCGCTTCCGCCACCTCCACCGCGCTCGCGGTCCGCGACGACGAGGCCTACCGCCGCAGGCTCTCCCGCCTCGCCGACCGGCGCCGCCGACGCGGCTCCCCGGACATCCTGGGACCCGAGCGCGACGGACCGCCCGGCACGGTCTTCCTCCAGCTGGACGGCGTCGGCCACGACGTCCTGGTGAAGGCGGCGGCCGACGGGCTCATGCCGACCGTCGCGGGCTGGCTCGCCGACTCCTCCGGACACCGCCTCACCCCCTGGCGCACCGACTGGTCCAGCCAGACCGGCGCCAGCCAGCTCGCCATCCTGCACGGCTCCAACCACGACGTCCCCGCCTTCCGCTGGTACGAGAAGGAGACCGGCACCGTCATGGTCTCCAGCCGCCCCGCCAGCGCCTTGGAGATGCAGCGCCGCGCCATCGCCCGCACCCGGGACAGCGGCCTGCTCACCATCGACGGCGCCAGCCGCGGCAACCTCTTCAGCGGCGGCGCCGGACAGCTCGCCCTGGTCCTCTCCATGGCCGCCCGGCGCGGCAAGGGCCGGCGCTCCCGCTCCGGATACTTCGCCTACTTCTCCGACCCGGCCAACGCCGTCCGTACCGCGCTCTCGTTCGCCGCCGAGGTGGGCCGTGAGATCGGCCAGTCGACCCGGGCCCGCCTCCGGCACGTCACCCCACGCGTCAAGCGCGGCGGCCTCTACCCCTTCATCCGGGCCTTCGCCACCGTCGTGGAGCGCGATGTGGTCGTCTCCGCCGTCCTCGGCGACATGTTCGCCGGACGCACCGCCGTCTACGCCGACCTGGTCGCCTACGACGAGGTCGCCCACCACTCCGGACCGCACAGCCGCGACGCCGAGAAGGTCCTCCAGCGCCTCGACCGCTCGCTCGCGCTGATCGCCAAGATCGCCGACCACACCCCGCGTACGTACCGGATCGTGCTCCTCTCCGACCACGGCCAGAGCCCCGGCGAGACGTTCGCCGGAAGGTACGGGCTGACGCTCAAGGACCTGGTACGGGCGGGGTGCGGGCTCCCCGTACCGCGCCGGGCCCGTGGCACGCACAGCGCCTCCGAGGCACGGGACGCGGTCCGCATCGCCCTGCACCGCCCGCCCGCCGAGGTGGAACCGGAGGCGGAGCAGGCGGCCAAGCGCTCCGAACCGATCGTGCTGGCCTCCGGCAACCTCGGCCTGATCTCGTTCCCCGACATCGAGGGGCGCGCCTCGCGCGAACAGATCGACCGCCGCAACCCGGCTCTCCTCTCCACGCTCGCGAACCATCCGGGGGTCGGCTTCCTCCTCGTACGCAGTAAGGAACACGGCTCCGTGGTGCTCGGGCCGGGCGGGACGGAGGTCCCCGTCGCCGAACTGGCCGACGGCGAGGGGCCGCTCGCCGTCTTCGGTACCGGCGCGGCCGCCGCCGTACGGCGCACCGACACCTTCCCGCACGTCGCCGACATCATGGTCAACTCGATGTACGACCCCGAGACCGGCACCGTGCACGCCTTCGAGGAGCAGATCGGTTCGCACGGCGGGCTGGGCGGTGAGCAGTCCCGGCCGTTCCTGCTCTGGCCGCGCGGGATGACGGACCCGCTGGACATCGTGGCCGCGGAGACCGCCGAGGGCGCGCCGATGCCGCCTGGCGGCGGGCTGGTGGGCGCGGAGGCGGTGCACCGGGTGCTGACCCGCTGGCTGCTGGAGTTCTCCGGGCCCCAGGTG
Organism: Streptomyces sp. SID8374; assembly: GCF_009865135.1. NCBI lineage: Bacteria > Bacillati > Actinomycetota > Actinomycetes > Kitasatosporales > Streptomycetaceae > Streptomyces > Streptomyces sp. SID8374. Next base: position 1,566,739 of record NZ_WWGH01000002.1, read on the forward strand.
CCGGTGCGGGCGGAGGGGTTCACGGGGGCCGCCCGGGCGGACGAGCCGTTCCCGGGGGAGGGGGCCGCCGACGGTCAGGGGCGGGTCGATGTTCCGAGTCCGGACGCGCGGAAACCACCACCGGTGCTCCGCGAGATCCCGCTTCCGGAGTCACGGGGCTGAACGCGCGGCCCTCGGCTCGGCGTCCCCTGGATCAGCAGCCTCGGCTCAGGGCCCTTCGGCTCAACGACCCTGGCTCAGCGTCCCCCGGCTGACCGCCCCGGCTGAGCGACTCCCGGTTCAGGGGCCCGGCTCAGCGTTCTCGGCTCAGGCCGACTGCCGTCGTACCAGCGTCGGCGGGAAGACCACGGAGGGCGAGGGGCCGCCGGGACCGCCGATCTGCTTCAGCAGCAGCCGGGCCATCTCCGCCGCCATCTCCTCCACGGGCTGGCGCACCGTGGTCAGCGGCGGATCGCAGGCGGCGGCCGCGCTGCTGTCGTCGAAACCGACCACGGCCACATCGGACGGTACGTCGCGCCCGGCCCGCTGGAGCACCGGGAGCGCGCCCAGAGCCATCAGGTCCGAGGCGATGAACACCCCGTCCAGACCGGGCTGTTCCGCCAGCAGCCGGCGCATCGCCGCCGCCCCGCCCAGATGCGTGAAGTCACCCTCGGCGCAGGCCACGTCCTCGATGCCGTGCGCGGCGAGGGCCTCCAGGAACCCCGCGAGCCGGACCTGCCCCGCGGGCCGGTCCTGCGGACCCGAGATGGTCCCGATACGGCGCCGCCCCAGCGCGGCCAGATGGTCGGCCGCGAGCCGCGCCCCGGCCTGCTGGTCGACCTCCACATAGGCGAGCGACGACGGCTGCGGCGGGCGGCCCGCGAGCACGGCGGGCAGCCGGGTCTCCTGAAGCAGGCCGGGCAGCGGGTCGTCCGCGTGCGAGGTGACCAGGACGACGCCGTCGACGTGGCCGTGGCGCAGGTAGGAGAGCAGCTGGGTGCGGGACGGCTCGTCGTCCGCCAGCATCAGTACCATCTGGATGCCCGCGGGACGCAGCACTTCGAGGAGCCCGCTGACGACCCGGCCGAAGTAGGGGTCGGAGAACATCCGCCCGGCGAACGGCTCGGAGACCGGACGCCGTTCACGCTCCGAGATCACCAGCGCCACGGAGTCGGTACGCCGGGTCACCAGGGAGCGCGCCGCGCGGTTGGGCACGTACCCGGTGGTCGCCACCGCCTCCTCGACCACGGTGCGCAGGGCGGGGTCCACCGTGGTGGCTCCGTTGATCACCCGCGACACGGTGGCCCGTGAGACACCGGCCACGGCCGCCACGTCCTCCAAGGTCGGGCGTACGGGCGGCTCCACTTCGGCTGTCATGCAGCCCTTTATACCCGCAGCCCAGGGCGCCGGTCAGCCGAGGGCCCGCGCAGCCTCCGGGAGCCCTTCCAGCTCGGTGAGCGCGGCCTCGCGCGCGGTGACCAGGGCGGCGGCCAGCCGCTTGGCGTCGGCCCGGGCGCCCGCGGTGACCTCGGACCGCGACACCTGTGCGGAGTGGCGCAGATGGTCGCGGATCTGGGTCAGGAACAGCCGGTCGAATGCGGCTCCTTCGGCTGCCTTCGCCGCTTCGAGGTCCCGTTCCGTCACCATGCCGGGCATGTCGTGGCCCGCGTGCACATCGGTGTCGGGAAGCCCCATCCGGGCCAGCAGGGGCCGCAGGCGGCCGAGTTCGGCTTCCTGGCCGTCGCGCAGCCGGGTGGCGAAGGCCCGCAGCCGGGGCTCGGTGGCCCGGTCGGCGGCGAGGGTGAGCAGCGCCACCGCCTTCTCGTTCATCGGGGTCATCAACTGGAGCCAGGCGGCGTCGGTGGGGGCGGGGGTGGCCGACGCCGAGGCGGCGGGGCGGGGCGGGGGCTTCGGCGGGGCCTCCGTCGCGGAGGAGCAGCCGGCCGTCGCGGTCAGCCCCAGCACGGCGAGCAGGGTCAGCGCGGCGAGGGGCCTGGCGGGGGTGGAACGGTTCATGGGGTGTCCTGGGCCGGGCGGAGGGCGCCACCCCGGGGCCTGGGCCCCGGGGCGGACACCGGGTGGGAGGCGGGTGACGTCGGATCAGGGAGTGCCGTCGAAGCCGCACTTCACGATGGCGTTGATGCAGTCACGTACGCGCTGCGCCAGCTCCTGTTCCGGCCATACGTTGAAGAAGTCGCCGTGCATCGTGTAGCCGGGGCCCGACGCCAGCCGGAAGCGGGCCGGGTCGCCGTTGACCGGATAGCGCAGCACCTGACGGAGCTTGGGCACCGGCACCGGGTGGGTCGACGGGCACTCGCCGGCCACCGGGTAGGCCATGTGGCTCTTGTGGTTGGGCGAGTCGAGATCCGTACCGTTCCAGCACTGCGGGAAGTCCAGGTAGGACTCAAGCATCGTGCCGGCCGGACAGTTCACGAAGTCCTGCGAGGGGTCGACGTGACCGGCGTGCAGGCAGGACCAGCGGGCGATGGTGTTGTCCGCGGGGCCGGTGGCGACGGCGTTGCCCGCGACGATGCGCAGGCCCTTGGGGAAGGGCTGGATCTGCCGGATGACGTCGTCGCGGACCCCTTCGCCCAGGTAGTAGAAGGTGGTCCCGGTGGGCTCCACCTCCCGGTCGCCGTCGTACAGGGTGGGCACCCAGTACGAGGAGAGGTCGGTGTCGGGCGAGCAGGTCGTGCGGCCTTTCTCCAGGGACTCCAGGTTCGAGTTCCCGTTGGTGGTGTCGTTGCCGAAGAAGCTGTGCATGTGGGAGGCGCCCGGCAGGCCCGGGAAGACGATCGGGTCGTCGGGGGCCCGGTGGGTGTAGGGGCACTCGGCCAGGAACTCGGCCACCCGCACCACGTCGGCGGCCGCCTTGGGGGCGACCTCGGCGGCGGCCCGGTCGGCCGCGGCGTTGCCGACATTGGCCTGGACGAGGGAGACGGCAAGAGCTGCGGCGGCGAGCCCGGCGACTCTGTAGCGCCAGGTGCGGGGGGATCGTCGGCGGCGGTGTTCGCTGCTGTTTCGGTTACGGAAGAGCACGGCACTCCTGTTCGGAAGTGGGGGGAGGTTCCTTGATCGTGAGGTAGAGAGCGCTCTCTCGTTGGAACGTAAGAGCGCCGCCTGTGCATGTCAAGAGAATGCGCAAGCACTGCAACGGGCGGGCCAGTAAGGGTACTTGGGGGTCAGATGGATGGGAGAGCGCTCTCCCTCAAGGCCTCCGGAGTCTGTCGTTCCACTCCGTGGCGGGGAGGCGGTGGCGGGGGCGTTGTCAGTGGTGGACGGCAGGATGGTCACCATGACGAACTCAGCCGCTGTGCTCGCCGATGCCGCCGCCTACGCCGCCGCGGTCGAAGAGGCCTCCCAGGCCGCCGCCGCGTACTACGCCACGGGCGAGAGCACCCTCGACGACGACGCGTACGACCGGCTGGCGCGGGGAATCGCGGCGTACGAGGCGGACCATCCCGACGAGATACTCGAGTCATCACCGACCGGCAAGGTCGCGGGCGGGGCCGCCGTCGGCGACGTTCCGCACACGGTGCCGATGCTCTCGCTGGACAACGTGTTCTCGGCCGAGCAGTTCGTGACGTGGACCGTTTCGCTGGAGCGGCGGATCGGCAGACCGGTCGAAGCCTGGAGCGTGGAGCCGAAGCTGGACGGCCTGGCGGTCGCCGCCCGCTATCGGGAGGGCCGCCTGGAGCAGCTGATCACCCGTGGCGACGGCACGGCGGGCGAGGACGTCTCGCACGCGGCCCCGGCGGTCGTCGGACTGCCCGAGCGGCTGGACGCGCCGGTGACCATCGAGGTGCGCGGCGAAATCCTCATGACGAACGAGCAGTTCGAGCAGGGCAACGCGATCCGCACGGAGCACGGCGGAGCCCCCTTCGCCAACCCGCGCAACGGGGCGGCGGGCACGCTCCGCGCCAAGGACCGGGCGTACCGGGTGGAGACGACCTTCTTCGCCTACGGCGCCCTCCCGCTCGCCGACTCGGGCGAGCTCGCCGCGACCCTGACCGAGCTGCCCCACAGCGAACTTCTCGCGTACGTCGCCGGGCTCGGCGTGCACACGGCCGCGGCCACGGAGGTGGCGCCGCTCCGGGTGACCACCGCGGCGGAGGTGCAGGCGCGGGTGGAGGAGATAGGCGCCCGGCGCGCCGCGCTGCCGTTCGGCATCGACGGCATCGTGATCAAGGCGGACCTCGCGGCCGACCGGCACGAGGCCGGTTCCGGCACCCGGGCGCCGCGCTGGGCCATCGCCTACAAGCTCCCCGCCGTGGAGAAGATCACCCGCCTGCTCGCCGTCGAGTGGAACGTGGGCCGCACCGGCATCATCGCGCCGCGCGCCGTCCTGGAGCCCGTCGAGATCGACGGATCCACCGTCAGCTACGCCACGCTGCACAACCCGGCCGACATCACCCGCCGCGATCTTCGCCTGGGCGACCAGGTCATGGTCTACAAGGCGGGCGACATCATCCCGCGCATCGAGGCCCCCGTCGCCCATCTGCGTACGGGTGACGAGACGCCGATCGAGTTCCCGGCGAGCTGCCCGCAGTGCGGGTCCGAGATCGACACGAGCGAGCAGCGCTGGCGCTGCACGCGCGGCCGCAACTGCCGCCTGGTCGCCTCCGTGTCGTACGCCGCCGGCCGCGACCAGCTGGACATCGAAGGCCTCGGGGCCACCCGGGTCGTCCAGCTCGTCGACGCGGGCCTCGTCACGGACTTCGCCGACCTGTTCACCCTGGAGCGGGAGCAGCTGCTCGCCTTGGACCGGATGGGCGAGACCTCCACCGACAATCTCCTCGCCGCCATCGAGACCGCCCGCACCCGCCCGCTGTCCCGGGTCTTCTGCGCCCTGGGTGTACGGGGGACGGGGCGCTCCATGTCCCGCAGGATCGCGCGGTACTTCGCGACCATGGACCACATCGTCGCCGCCGACGCCGAGTCGCTCCAGCGGGTCGACGGCATCGGCAAGGAGAAGGCCACGGCGGTCGTCGCCGAGCTGGAGGAGCTGGCCCCGCTGATCGAGAAGCTCGTCCGGGCCGGGGTGACGATGACGGAGCCGGGGGCCACGCCGCCGCCGGAGCCCGGCACGGAGGAGGAGGCGGCGGGGACCGGCGCCGAACTGCCGCTGGCGGGGATGAAGGTGGTGGTCACGGGGGCGATGACCGGGGCGCTGGAGAAGCTGTCGCGCAACCAGATGAACGAGCTGATCGAGAGGGCGGGCGGCAAGTCGTCCTCCAGCGTCTCGGCGCGCACCAGCTTGCTGGTCGCGGGGGAGAAGGCCGGCTCGAAGCGGACGAAGGCGGAGGGGCTGGGGATCCGGATCGCGGGGCCGGAGGAGTTCGCGGAGCTGGTCGCGGAGTTCTTGGTGGGGGAGAGCGGGGAGGCTTCGGTGGTTGGGGTGGCCGGGGAGTTGGGTGAGGCCGCTGAGGATGCTGAGTCCGGGAAGGCCGTGGGCGCCGAGGGCGCCGACGACGCCGAGGCCGCCGAGACCGCCGAGACCGTGGAGGCGGGGGAGAAGCCGACCGAGACGGTGAACGGGACGGCCGAGAGCGCGGGCACCGTGGTGGTCGCCGAGGCCGTGGAGGTCTGAGACGGTTCGGCGCCTTCGAATCGGGAGGGAAGTGGCTTTCCCTCACCCGGTATTGCATAGTGATGGCTTGGTCATGCCTCGCTATCAGCGGGCCGATGGGTGCGTGGGCGGCTGCGGGTGGCCGGCCGGGGGTGAGGGGCGATGCGTTCTCCGTACGACGGACAGCGACGCGGTCGTGCCGTCCCCCTGTCAGGTCGGCCCGGTGGCGGGCTCCCCGGCCCGGCGCACCATGACCCTTCGGCCATGCGCGGGACCGTACGGTCCGGCGACGGGCGCGGGCCGCTCGGCGAAGGACCCCGCCCCTCCGGCGAGGGTCCCGGACCGCTTCGTGACGGAAGCGGGGCCGAGGGGCTCGGAACCGGGCGTGGGCCCGGGGCGCTCCGGGTGCGCCACGGACACCGCCGGCTCGGCGGCAGGACCGTGGCCGCCCGGGGACTCGCCCTCGACCTCGGCAGCTCCCGCACCCGGGCCTGGGTGCCCGGCCACGGCCTGGTCACCGGCACCCTCCTCGACAGCGGCGGCCCCTTCGACGGCCCGGACGGGGAGGCCGGGCGGCCCGTCCGGCGCGGGCGCATCGTCGACCCCGAGTCCTGCGGACGGCTGCTCGGCCGCATCGCCGACGCGGCCCTGGGCCCCGACCGCACGGACAGCGTGATCGTCCTCAGCCACCCCGTCCTCGCCGGGGCCGTCCACCGCAACGCCGCGCGGGAGCTGCTCGCCGGGCTGGGGCCCACGCGCGTCCTCGTCCTGAGCAGCGCCCGGGCCGCCGCCGCGTACGCCGGGCCGCACGACGCCGGGCCGCTGCTCGTCGTCGACATGGGCGCCGAGCTGACCGAGGTGACGCTCCTCGTCGGCGGCCGGATCGCCGACGCCCGGCAGGCCGAGAGCGGGCTGAGCGACCTGGACCCGGCGACGCTGCCCGCCACCCTGGTGGCCACGGTCCTCGACATGGTGAAGTCCATGTGGCGGCAGGACCGGAACGGCGCGATCCGCGGCGCCCTGCGCAAGGGCCCGGTGCTCGCGGGCGGTGGGGCGCTGCGCCCCGACGTCACCGATCGCCTCGCCCGGTGCCTCGGCACGCGCGTGCGGCTGGCCGAGGACCCGTCGACCGCCGTCGTCCGTGGCGCCGGACAGATCCTCAGCTCCGTGCTCCGCCACGGAGTGACACCCACCGCCTCCCTGCCCGGCCGACCGAGGTGACCCCGCACCCGGGGCCGCCCCGGGGTACCGCGCTCCGGCCGTGGCAGACCGGCCCGGCGGGGAACTCCCGGAGCGAGCCGATGCTTTCGGCACCTGGCTCCGGGCGCGCGCCGACTGTCCCGACGCACCGGACACCGAGCGTGCCGACCAGCCCGGCGCACGGGGCACCGACCGTGCCGCCCGGTTCGGTGGGTGGGTCCCGGAGCGAGCCGACTCTTTCGGCACCTGGCCGCGGCAGCGTGCCGACCTGCCCGGAGCAGCGGGCACCGGGCGTGCCGACCGCTTCGGCGCACGGGGCACCGGGCGTGCCGACTTTTTCGGTGGGCGGCTTCCCGGGCGCGCCGACTGTCCCGGCGCGTGGCTCCCAGAGTGCGCCGACCCGTTCAGCACCTGGCTCCCAAAGGACGCCGACCGTCCCGACGCACCGGGCACCGACCGTGCTGCCCCGCTCGGTGGGTGGCTCCCGGAGCACGCCGACCGTCCCGACGCACCGGGCACCGAGCGTGCCGCCCCGTTCGTTGGGTGGCTTCCGGAGCACTCCGATCGTCCCGACGCACCGGACACCGAGCGCGCCGACCGGCCCGGCGCACCGCGCCCGGAGCGTGCTGGCCGCGCTGGTGCTCGCCGTCCTCGCCCTGGTCGGTGGCGCCCCCGCCGCAGGCGCCGCGCTGCCCGCCGCCCTCAACAGCCTCGCCTCCATCGCCGCGTACGCGCCGAAGGCCCCGGCGCCCACCCCGCAGACCGACCGCACCGCCCACCCCGGCGGCCCGCACCAGGACCTGCGGCGCACCCGCCCGGCCCCGAGCCCCACCGGCCCCGGAACCGGCGGACGCAACGCCCGCGACCAGCGGCCCGGCCCCAGCCACTCCCACATCCGGCCCGCCCCCAGCCACCCCCACCTCCGCACCAGCCCCGCCCAGCCGCGCGCCCAAGCCCTCCACGAGCGGTCACCGGTCGCCGATCCGAGCCACCAGGCCCCCCGGGCGGGCATCGGGCGCGCTCACCTCATCGGCCACGCGCCCCCGCCGTCCTACGAAGGGCTGCTGACCCGCCCGCCCGGGCCCATCGTGCCGTGCGGCCGGGCCGAGCGAGTCTCCGACGCATCCTTCGCCACGCCCTCCGGCCGCCGGGGTGCCCTGCCCGGTGTCCGTGGTCCTCCGGGCACGAGTGCCGGTCACCCGGCCGGCCACCGGCCCTGCTCTGCCGATCCGGCGTCGCGTCCTCGCTGAGGTGAGGGCGGCCGACGCCCCACCGGAGGATTTCCATGACTCGCGCCACCACGGTGCGAGCGGTTCTGGCTGCCGCCGTGCTGCTCGTCTCCGTCTTCATCACGCTGACCATGTCACCCAGACTCGGCCTCGACCTCCAGGGCGGCACCCGTATGGTGCTCCAGGCCAAGGACTCCGCCACCGTCGAGGCGAACCGGGAGACCACCGACCGCACGCTGGAGGTCCTGCGCCAGCGCATCGACTCCCTCGGGGTCGCCGAACCCGTCCTCACCCGCTCCGGCGAGGACCGCATCATCGTCGAACTGCCCGACGTCCAGGACCCGCGCCGGGCCGCCGCCGTCATCGGCCGTACCGCCCAGCTCAGCTTCCACGCCGTCCAGGGCGCCATGCCTCCGGGCACCGACCCCGAGGCCCAGCCCGAGGCCGGGTCCGGGTCCGAGAAGAGGACCGACCGGCTGGTCCTCCCCGATGAACAGGGGACGCAACTCGACCTCGGCCCCGCCCGCCTCTCCGGTGCGGGCGTCAAGGACGCCACCGCCTCCTTCGAGGCCCAGCAGGCGGCCGGCTGGACCGTGAAGCTGGACTTCCACAAGGACGCCGGGAAGGACTGGACGGAGCTCACCGGTGAGGCCGCCTGCCACCCCGCCGGGGACGAACGGCGGCGCGTCGCGATCGTCCTGGACGAGAAGGTCATCTCCTCGCCCCAGGTCGACCCCTCGGTCGGCTGCCAGGCCGGACTGCCCTCCGGCGGTACGCAGATCACCGGCTCCTTCAGCGCGAAGGAGGCCCGCGACCTGGCCCTGCTCATCAAGGGCGGCGCCCTGCCCGTACCCGTCGAGATCGTCGAACAGCGGACCGTCGGCCCGACGCTCGGGGCCGCCGCCATCGACGCCAGCGCACAGGCGGCGCTCATCGGCGCCGCGCTCACCGCGCTCTTCATCACCATCGTCTACCGGCTCTTCGGCGCGCTGGCCGCCGTCGCCCTCGCCGCGTACGGAGTCATCTCGTACGCCGCACTCGTCGGCCTCGGTGTCACCCTCACGCTCCCCGGGCTCGCCGGGTTCGTCCTGGCCATCGGGATGGCGGTCGACGCGAACGTCCTGGTCTTCGAACGGGCCAGGGAGGAGTGCCAGGACCGGCCGTCACGTTCTCTCCGCTCGGCGCTGACCACCGGTTTCCAGAAGGCGTTCAGCGCCGTCGCCGACTCGAACATCACCACGCTCCTCGCGGCCGGGCTGCTGTTCTTCCTCGGCTCTGGCCCGGTCAAGGGCTTCGGCGTCACCCTGGCCATCGGCGTCATCGCCTCGATGTTCTCCGCGCTGGTCATCGCCCGCGCGCTCACCGAGATCGCGGCGGGCTCCCGCTTCGTCAGCGACTACCGGGGCGTCAACGGCATCGCGCGCCCCGGCAGCGTACGGACCTGGCTGACCCGCAAGGACCCCCAGCTCTTCCGGAAGCCGGTCCAGTGGCTCGTCATCTCCACGGCCCTGGTCGCCGTCGCCGTGGCCGGGATCGTGGTGCGCGGGGTCGACCTCGGGGTGGAGTTCACCGGGGGCCGGCTGGTGGAGTATTCGACCAGCCGCCCGGTCGACGTCGAGACCGCCCGCTCCACGCTCGCCGAGGCCGGCTTCGGTGACGCCGAGGTCACCACGGCGGGCGACGGCGACATCTCCGTACGCACCGGAAAGCTGGACAACGACGGGGAGTACGCCCTGCGGACGGCCCTGGCCACCGAGGGCGGTGAGACCAGGAAGGTACGGGACGAGCTGATCGGCCCCAGCCTCGGCGACGAACTGCGGCGCAACGCGCTGATCGCCCTGGCCGTTGCCGTGTTCGTGCAGCTCGCCTATCTGGCGGTCCGGTTCCGCTGGACGTTCGCCGTGGGGTCGGTGGCCGCGATGGTGCACGACGTGATCATCGTGGTGGGCGCCTTCGCCTGGCTGGGGCGCCCCGTGGACGGCATCTTCCTGGCCGCCCTGCTCACCGTCATCGGCTACTCGGTCAACGACTCGGTGGTGGTCTTCGACCGGGTGCGGGAGCTGTGGGCCGGGGACCGGAAGGCGCCCCTGGCCACCATCGCGCGCCGGGCGGTGCTCCAGACCGTCCCCCGTACGGTCAACACCGGGATGGGCGCCCTCTTCATCCTGGTCGCCCTCGCGGTGCTCGGCGGTGACTCGCTGACCGACTTCGCGCTCGCCCTGCTCATCGGCATCTGCGTGGGCACCTGGTCCTCGGTCTTCACCGCCGTTCCAGGCGCCCTCGTCCTGGAACGCACCACCAGCGCACCACCGCCCGTACCGGGCAGGTCCGCCAAGCGCGCCCGCGCACCCCGGCGCGACCCCCTCGACAACGGGGCCCGCGTCTGACCCCGTACGCGAGGAAACGCCCGTCCCCCTGCCCCCAGCTCCGGGGCAGGGGGACGGCGACGGCTACGGCAGGCGGTCGCGCAGATAGGCCGCGGTCTCCCGGTCGGCGGGCAGGAACGTCTCGATGGCCAGCTCCGCCACGGTCACGTCCATCGGCGTGTTGAACGTGGCGATCGAGGCGATGAACGACAGCACCCGGTCCCCGTGTTCGATGACCAGGGGCAGCGCGAACGACGGCGTACGCTCCCCGCCCCGGTCACCGTCGCCCCGGCCCGCCACGGGGTAGGCGGCCACCTCCTCGTACAGCGCGCGCAGTTCCGGTGACCGTACGAGCGCGATCTGGCGCTCCATCTGCGCCAGCAGATCCGCCCGCCACTCCGGCAGGTTGAGGATGCGCGGCGCGAGCCCCGCCGGGTGGAGGGTGATCCGCATGGCGTTGAGCGGCGGGGTGAGCAGCTCCTCGGCGACCCCCTCCATGAGCAGGGCGATGCCCCGGTTGGCCGCCACCACGGTGTACGTGCCGTCGACGACGAGCGCGGGGTAGGGGTTGTACCCCGCCAGCAGCCGGTCCAGCCCCTCGTGCACCGCCGCCATCGCGGGGTCGTCGAGGGGGGTCTGCGGGTAGCGGGGCGCGTAACCGGCCACCACCAGCAGGGCGTTGCGTTCCCGGACGGGGATGTCCAGCTGCTCGGCCAGGCGCAGGACCATGTCCTCGCTGGGGCGCGAGCGGCCCGTCTCGATGAAGGAGATGTGGCGGGCCGAGGAGTCCGCGCGCAGCGCCAGATCCAGCTGGCTGATGCGCCGTTGCTCCCGCCAGCCGCGCAGCAGCGGCCCCACGCCCGTGTCGGGGGAGACAGTCGTCATGGGAAGACCGTAACGTCACATGTCCGGTCGCACACCGACATCCGAGACCCACGGGAGCCGTTGCATGTCCGCCGAACCGCTGTCGAAGACCGAGACCGAACACCGGCTGGAGTCGCTGCCCGGCTGGGCGCTGGAAGGGGACCGGATCACCCGGACCTACCGGCTGCCGTCGCACTTCGCCGCCGCCGCACTCACCGTCCACATCGCGCAGATCCAGGAGGAGCTGAACCACCACTCCGATCTGACGCTCGGCTACAACACCGTGGCCCTGTCCGTCCATACGCACGACGCGGGCGGCAAGGTCACGGAGAAGGACCTGGAGCTGGCCGCCCGCGTCGCGGCCGCCGCACCGGCCCACGGCGCGGAGTAGCGCGCCCACCGCGGAGGCCGGCCCACCGGGCGGGGCGGCTCAGCTCACCAGCCCGAACCGCGGATTCCCGGCGAGCCACCGGGCGTAGACGGGACTGCGGGAGACGGCCTCCGCGTACGCCGCCCGGGTCTGCCCGGCCACCGTCACCGCCGCGGCGTCCGCGGCGGGGGAGTGCGGGTGCCAGCCCAGCAGGTGCCGCCAGCTGAGCGGCGCACCGGCGAGCGGCCGGGTCACCACGCCGGGAACCGGCGGGAACGTCGCCCGGCAGAGCCCGATGGCCCGCCCGACCTGCACCAGATGGACGACGGACGAGGTGTCCGTCTCGTACACGGACACCGGGGTGAAACCGGCCCGTGCGCAGGCCGTGGCGAAACAGTCGGCGAAACAGCCGTCCCCCGGCACATCGGCCCAGCACTGGTCCGCCAGCGCGGCGAGGTCCAGCTCCCGCTCCCGGGCCAGCGGATGGCCCTCCGGCAGCATCACGAAGACCGGGTCCACCCCCACCACCTCCCAGACCAGCCGCTCGGCCAGCGGGGGCGGGCTCTCGCCGCAGGTGCCGATCAGCGCGAAGTCGAGGCGCCCGTCGATCGTCAGGGCGGCGATCTCGTCCACCGACCACGAGGTGTACGTGGAGACGGGCGCGGCCGGGTGCGCCGTGGCGATCCGGTCGACCAGCCCGCCGAGCAGCGGGCCGTGCGTACCGCCGAGCCGGAACCGTTCCAGCGGCCCGGTGGCGTTGGCGAAGCGCACCGCCTCCGCCTGGAGTTCGCTCACCGCGGGCAGCACCACCCGGGCCCGCTCCAGCACCAGCTCGCCGAGCGGAGTGGCGCGGGCACCTGTGTGGTCACGCTCGAAGAGCGTGCCGCCCAGGGCCTTCTCGATCCGCCGCAGCTGGGCGCTGAGAGCGGGCTGGGCGAGGCCCAGCGTGGCGGCGGCCTTGGTGAGGCTTCCGGTGTCGGCGATGGCACGGATGGTTCTCAGATGGCGCAACTCCAGCTCCATAAAGGCAAGTTATGGCCACCGGCCCGCCCGGGCAATATGCCGGTCACTCTTCTGTTGAACCAATGTTTCCGGGGTGTACCGCCGGTGTGCCCTCCGGCCCGCAGGTGCCGGAGGGCTCCGTTCCAGTTCAGCCCTGCGCGACACCGTGTGGGACGTCCTGCGCGACACCGTGCCGGACGTCGTCCGGGACATGGTGCCAGGCGCCGCCCCGGGCGGCCTCACGGGCGAACACGGTGAAGTCCTTCGCCTCCCGCCCCAGCACTCGCCGCACATCGTCGGTGGGGGCGGAGTTGTGGCCGTCCAGCAGCGTCGCGAACAGCTCGGCCAGGAACCCCGCCTCGGGACCGGACACCCCGAACCCCTCCAGCGCCTGCGCGTACGCCGCCCCGCTCACCGGCACGTACCGCACCGGCCGCCCCGCCGCCCGCCCCAGCTCCGCCGCCGCCTCCCCGAACGTCATGCTCCGGGGCCCCGTCAGCTCGTACACCGCCCCCGCGTGCCCCTCCCCGGTCAGCGCCGCCACCACCACATCGGCCAGGTCGTCCAGGTCCACGAACGGCTCCGCCGTCGAGGCGGCCGGGAAGACCAGCTCACCCCCGAGCACGCCGTCCAGCAGGGCGCCCTCGCTGAAGTTCTGCGCGAAGAACGCCGACCGTACGACCGTCAGCCCGACGCCCCCGGCCGCACCCCGCAGCGCCTCCTCGGCGACGGCCGCCCGAGGCTCGCCGCGCCCCGACAGGAGCACCACCCGGCGCACCCCGCCCGCCGCCGCGACCCGCCCGAACTCCGCCATCGCCTCGGCCGCACCGGGCACCGCCAGATCCGGGTAGTACGCGGCATAGGCGGCTTCCGCACCGTCCAGCGCGGCCGCCCACCCCGACGGGTCCTGCCAGTCGAAGCGCACCCCACCGCTCCGGGCGCCCGCCTGCGGACCGGCGGACGGCCCGTTCCGCGAACCGGCCGGCGATCCGCTCCGCGAGCCCGCGCGGACCGGCACCCCCCGTGAAGCCAGCCGCTCCACCACCCGGCGGCCGGTCTTGCCGGTGCCGCTCGTCACCAGAACCGTTCCCATGGCCTCCGCCCCTCTCCGCGCGTCCTCGGACCGCTTCGTATACGTCTTTTCCTTCGCGCTTCCCGTGCCCGCCGTCGTGTTTCCCGTGCTTGTCGTCGCGCTTTCCGTCATGGCTCCAGACTTCCGGGCCCCGGCCGCCGAGGACATCGTCCAGACGCTCAGCTCCCTCCGTCCGCGTCTACGCTGTCGGCCATGGACCCTCTCGCCGGACTCCTGGACGGACCGCGGGCCCGGGGCGCCTTCCTGCTGCGCATGGTGATGGAGCCGCCCTGGGCGGTACGGGTCGCCGACCGCGCCCCGATCTGCCTGATGTCGGTCATCCGGGGCGTGGCGTGGATCGTCCCTTCCGAGGGGGCCGGGCCGGTGCGCCTGGAGCCCGGTGAGGTCGCGGTGGTACGAGGCCCCCACCCGTACACCGTCGCGGACGGGCCCACCACCGAGCCGCACGCGCTGGTCGGCCCCGGCGGTCACTGCACCACCCTGCACGGGGAGCCGCTCTCCCAGGAGATGGTGCTGGGGGTACGGACCTGGGGCAACGCCGCCCATGGCTCCACGGCGGTCCTCGTCGGCACCTATCTGATGGACGGCGAGATCAGCCGCCGTCTGCTCGGCGCCCTGCCCCCGCTGCTCCGGCTCCCCGCCGACACCCGGACCGAACCGCTGCTGCGGCTGCTGGACACGGAGATCGCGAGGGACGAACCGGGGCAGCGCGTGGTGCTGGACCGGCTCCTCGACCTGCTGCTCATCGCCGTGCTGCGCGCCTGGTTCGCCCGGCCGGGCGCGGAGGCCCCCGCCTGGTACCGGGCCATGGGCGACCCGGTCGTCGGGGTGGCCCTCCGGCTGCTCCAGGACGATCCGGCGCACCCCTGGACCGTCGCCTCGCTCGCCGCCCGGGCCGGTGTGTCGCGGGCCGGGCTCGCCCGCCGGTTCACCGAGCTGGTGGGCGAGCCCCCGATGGCGTACCTCACCGGCTGGCGGCTCGCGCTCGCCGCCGATCTGCTCCGGGAGAGCGATGCGACCGTGGAGGCCGTGGGACGGCAGGTCGGCTACGGCGCCCCGTTCGCGTTCAGTACGGCGTTCAAGCGGGTGAGGGGGGTGAGCCCGCAGGAGTACCGCGGAAACTTGCCGGAGCGGCAACAGAACTTGCCCGGACGCTGACCTCCGGTGAGGGTGGCGCCATGAGCAGCCACGCCGGACACGGCCACCACGACCAGCACGGAGCGCACGCCCACGGAGTGCACGCCCACACCCATGGATCAGGCGCCGCGGGCGCGGGTACGGAGTTCGACTGGGACGTCATGGGGCCGATGCTGGAGCAGGAGGCCGAACTCAACAGCGGCACCTACGAGGAGGCCGCCCGCTGGATCGCCGCCCTGCCGACCGCGCCGACGGTGCGGCGGGTGCTGGACGTCGGCAGCGGCCCCGGTGTCGTCAGCTGCCTGCTGGCCGAGGTGTTCCCCGAGGCCGAGGTCGTCGCCGTGGACCCCACGCCCGCCCTGCTGGAGCGGACCAAGAACCGCGCCCGGCGGCTCGGCGTCAGCGACCGCGTACGGACGGTGGAGGCCGAACTCCCGCAGGACGCGCACCGGTTGGGTGAGGCCGACCTCATCTGGGCCGGTAACTCCCTGCACCACATGGGCGACCAGCGCGCCGCCCTCGCCGGATTCGCGGAACTCCTGCGTCCCGGCGGGACCGTGGCCCTCCTGGAGGGCGGGCTCCCCACCCGGCGGCTGCCCCGTGACCTCGGCATCGGACGGCCCGGTCTGGAGGCCCGGATGGGCGCGGCCTCCGCCGCCCGGTTCGACCGGATGCGGACCGAACTCCCGGACGCCAAGCGGGAGGCCGAGGACTGGAGCGCCCTGATCGCGGCGGTCGGCCTGACCCCGCAGGGCACGCGCAGCTTCCTGCTGGACCTGCCGGCCCCGCTCTCCGCGCCCGCCCGCGAGCATGTGGTCACCAAGTTGACCCGGGAGTACGAGGTCTTCGGCGAACTCCTCGACGCCGATGACCGCGCCGTACTGGAACGGCTGCTGGACCCCGAGGACCCGGCAGCGGTCCACCACCGGCCCGATGTCTTCCTGCTCACCGCCCGCACGGTCCACCTCGGCCGCCGCGACTGAGACCTCCCCGCGCCCCGCGACCACCGTCAGGACGACGGCACCGGCTCCA
This sequence comes from Streptomyces sp. SID8374, assembly GCF_009865135.1. Lineage (NCBI taxonomy): Bacteria > Bacillati > Actinomycetota > Actinomycetes > Kitasatosporales > Streptomycetaceae > Streptomyces > Streptomyces sp. SID8374. The sequence continues at coordinate 1,582,580 of NZ_WWGH01000002.1, forward strand.
ACTGCCACCACTGGAAAGGGGAGTCGGTGTCCTCCCACTGCTGGACCGTCCCGCCCTCCTCCGTCGAACCGTCGGCGACCTCCATGACGAGCCCGCTGATGAAGCTCACCAGCGTCACCGTCCCCGGCGCCTCCGGATGCTGTTCGATCAGCCACTCCTGGGCGCCGAAGTTGTTGGCCTTCCACTGCTGGATACGGACACCGTTCTCCGTGTCGGCGTTCGCGACGTCCAGCCGCTTCCCGCTGTGCGCGTTGACCAGGTGGTAGAGGGCCGCGCCCTCGTGGACCGGGGACAGCTGCCACCGCTGGGCCGCCGTCCCGTCGTCCTTGCCCTGCTGCACCCGGGCACCACTGCCCTTGGCGGCGCCGTACACCTCCAGCACCAGGCCGCTGCCGACATTGCGCAGACGGTACGTGCCCGCCTCGACGACGGGCGCCGGATCGCTGCTCATCCTGCTTGTTCCCCCGGGAGTCGATGACCGAAGGCGCCCCCACCGACGGGACGGTGGGGGCGCCGGACGAAGCTGACGCTCAGGCGCCGAGGTTGAACTCCGCCGGGTCCGGGCCGAGCCGCTTGCCCTCGTCCAGCGCCGCGAAGGCGGCGAGGTCGTCGGCGTCCAGCTCGAAACCGAACACGTCGATGTTCTCCTCGATCCGCGCCGGGGTCACGGACTTCGGGATCACGATGTTGCCGGTCTGCAAGTGCCAGCGCAGGACTGCCTGGGCGGGGGTGCGGCCGTGCTTCTGGGCGATGGCGACGACCGTCGGCACCTCCAGGAGGCCCTTGCCCTGGCCCAGCGGCGACCAGGCCTCGGTGGCGATGCCGTGCTCCGCGTGGAAGGCGCGCGCCTCGGCCTGCTGGAGCTGGGGGTGCAACTCGATCTGGTTGAGGACGGGGACCACGGAGGTCTCGTCCAGCAGCCGCTTCAGGTGCTCGGGGTGGAAGTTCGACACACCGATCGCCTTGGCCCGGCCGTCGGCGTAGATCTTCTCGAACGCCCTGTACGTCTCGGTGTACGCGTCCTTGGCCGGGACGGGCCAGTGGATGAGATACAGGTCGACGTAGTCCAGACCGAGCTTGTCCAGCGAGGCGTCGAAGGCGCGCAGCGTGCTGTCGTGGCCCTGCTCGCTGTTCCACAGCTTCGTGGTGACGAAGAGCTCGTCACGGGCGACCCCGGAGGCGGCGATGGCCTTGCCGGTGCCCACCTCGTTCTCGTAGATCGCGGCGGTGTCGATGGACCGGTACCCGGATTCGATGGCCTTCGCGACCGCCTTCGCCGCCTCGTCGTCCGGCACCTGCCAGACACCGAAACCGAGCTGCGGCATTTCGAGGCCGTTGTTGAGGGTGATGGAGGGGACCTGGCTCACGAGCGGTCGATCCTAACGTCGTCGGTTGGTACTCCCCACGACAACGAGCGGGTGCCCGCAGGCATTCCCGTTCCATGATCCGGAATCGCGCGGGCCGGTCAGTGGTAGAGCGCGTCCACCTCGACCTCGTACGCCGTCTCGATCGCCTTGCGCTTCAGCTTCAGCGAGGGCGTCAGCAGCCCGTGCTCCTCGGTGAACGGGTGGGCCAGTATCCGGAACGTACGGATCGACTCGGCCTGCGAGACCGCCGTGTTGGCGGCCACCACCGCCCGGCGGACCTCCATCTCCAGGTCCGGATCGCGCACCATCTCGGCGGGGCCCAGCGGCGTGCGCCCCTGCATGGTGAGCCAGTGCTCCACGGCCTCCTGGTCGACGGTGACCAGGGCCGCGATGTACGGGCGGTCGTTGCCGACGACGATGCACTGGGCGACCAGGGGGTGGGCCCGCACCCGCTCCTCCAGGCCGGCCGGCGACACGCTCTTGCCACCGGACGTCACCAAAATCTCCTTCTTCCGCCCGGTGATCGTGAGATAGCCGTCCTCGTCCAGCGAACCGAGGTCCCCGGTGGCCAGCCAGCCGTCCTCCATCGTGGCCCGGGTGGCCGCGGGGTTGCCCAGATAGCCGGAGAAGACGTTGGGGCCGTGCACCCACACCTCACCGTCGTCCGCGATGTGCACCGACGTGCCGGGGATGGGCAGCCCGACCGTGCCGTACCGGGTGCGCTCGGGCGGGTTGGCGGTGGCCGCCGCGGTGGTCTCGGTCAGCCCGTACCCCTCGAAGACGCTCACCCCGGCGCCCGCGAAGAACAGGCCGAGCCGGCGGTTCATGCCCGAGCCGCCCGACATCGCGTGGCGCACCCGGCCGCCCATCGCGTCGCGGACCTTCTTGTAGACGACCTTGTCGAAGAACTGGTGCTGAACCCGCAGCCCGGCCGACGGCCCGGGACCGAGGCCGAACGCCTTCTGCTCCAGCGCCTCCGCGTACTTCACCGCGATGTCGACCGCCTTGTCGAACGGCCCGGCCCTGCCCTCCGCCTCGGCCTTGCGCCGGGCGCCGTTGAAGACCTTCTCGAAGATGTACGGCACCGCCAGGATGAAGGTGGGCCGGAACGTCACCAGGTCCGGCATCAGGGCCTGGGCCGACAGCTCCGGCTGGTGGCCGAGCTTGACCCGGCCGCGTACCGCCGCGATCTCCACCATCCGGCCGAAGACGTGCGCCAGCGGGAGGAAGAGCAGGGTGGCCGCCTCGTCGCCGGGCCGGGAGTGGAACACCGGCTCCCAGCGGGCGACCATCGTGTCGCTCTCGAACATGAAGCTCGCATGCGTGATCACGCACCCCTTGGGGCGGCCCGTCGTGCCCGAGGTGTAGATCACCGTCGCCACGGACTCGGGCGTCACCGCCCGCCGGTGCCGGTGCACCACCTCGTCGTCGACCATCCCGCCCGCGCCGACCAGCTCGTCCACCGCACCGGCGTCCAGCTGCCACAGCCGCTTGAGGTGCGGCAGCCGGTCGATCACCGAACCGACGGTCATCGCGTGGTCCTCGTGCTCCACCATCACCGCCACCACCTCGGCGTCGTGCAGCATCCAGTGGACCTGCTCGGCCGACGACGTCGGGTAGACGGGCACCGACTGCGCGCCCACCGACCAGATCGCGAAGTCGAAGAGCGTCCACTCGTACCGGGTACGGGACATGAGGGCGACCCGGTCGCCGAACCGGATGCCGTGCGCGATCAGCCCTTTGGCCAGCGCCAGCACCTCGTCGCGGAACGCCTCCGACGTCACATCCCGCCACTGCCCGCCCGCGTCCTTGCGGCCGAACGCGACCCGCTGAGGATCGTCCTCCGCGTACTCGAAGACCGCATCGGCCAAACCGCCGACTTGGGGCGCCGCGGCCAGGGGTGGGACAGTGAATTCACGCAATGACCTGCTCCTCGGGGCGCTCCGCACAGCGCCGCGACGCTACCCCAACCGGGGGCCGGGCGGGAGGGTCCGAACCCCGCGTAAAACGTGGCATTCGCAGAGGTCAACCGTCGAAATCCGGCCAGATGGGCAAGGCTCGGGCGCACTTCTGACGGAGGAGTAAGCGGCTCGCGGCCAAATCTCCACCGAATCCGACCGTGGTGATCACTCCGGATTCGAGTGGATGTGAGGTGCTCTGTTCCGCTGTCGAACGCTCTGCGCCGGTCGGTCAGTCGCCGATGCCCCGGTGCAGCCGGTCCCCGCCCGCCAGGATCGCCCCCGCCAGTGCGTCCGCAGCCTCCAGCGCCCCGCCCCGGCGGTCCCCGTGCAGCAGGACGAAGTCGACACCGCCCGGCTCCGGCAGCCCCGCCCTGGCCGGAACCGGTACGAGCCCCGGCGGGATCAGCCCCCGCGAGTGCACCATCACCCCGAGCCCCGCCCGCGCCGCCGCGACCAGGGCGCTCAGGCTCGTACTCGTACACGCGATCCGCCAGGACCGCCCGTGCTCCTCCAGCACCTCCAGGGCGCGGGCCCGGGTGATGCCCGGCGGCGGGAAGACGATGAGCGGCACCGGGCGTTCCGGGTCGATCCGCAGCCGGGGCGCGCCGATCCAGTCCAGGGCGTCCTGCCACACCAGCTCGCCGTGGGTGTCGCCGGTCCTCCGCTTCGCCAGCACCAGGTCCAGCCTGCCCGCCTCCAGCTGCCGGTGCAGCGTCCCGGACAGCTCCACCGTGAGTTCCAGTTCGACCTCCGGATGGTCGCGGCGGAAGGACTCCAGGATCTCCGGCAGCCGGGTCAGTACGAAGTCCTCCGAGGCGCCGAAGCGGAGCCGGCCGCGCAGCCGGGTGCCCGCGAAGAACGCCGCCGCCCGCTCGTGCGCCGCGAGGATCGTCCGGGCGAAGCCGAGCATCGCCTCGCCGGCCTCGGTCAGGTCGACCCGGTGGGTGTCCCGGGCGAACAGCTGCCGCCCGGTCGCCTCCTCCAGCCGCCGCACGTGCTGGCTGACCGTGGACTGCCGGATGCCGAGGCGGCGGGCGGCCTGGGTGAAGCTCAGGGTCTGGGCGACGGCGAGGAAGGTACGGAGCTGGGCGGGGTCGTAGGAGGTGTCCACGGCCACCACGCTAGACCTTCCTATCGCGTTACGTGATGACAGTCAGAGCGGTATGAGGGATTCCCGATCGCCGGAGTCCGGGCAGGATGGTGGGGCACGACAGCGAGCCGAAGAGAACGTGGAGCCCATGAGCAGCCGCCGCCGCACCCTCTCCCTGCCGTCCTGGCTGCCGGTCGACGCGTACATCCTGGCGCTGGTCGGCACGGTCGTCCTCGCCGCGCTGCTGCCCGCGCGCGGCACGGCCGCCGACGTGGCGGGCGGGGCCTCCACCGGGGCGGTCGCCCTGCTCTTCTTCCTCTACGGCGCCCGGCTCTCCACCACCGAGGCACTCGACGGGCTGAAGCACTGGCGGCTCCACCTCACCGTCCTGGCCTGCACGTTCCTCGTCTTCCCGCTCCTCGGGCTGGCGAGCGGGGGGCTGGTGCCGTACGTGCTGACGCCCGAGCTCCAGGCGGGCTTCCTCTTCCTCTGCCTCGTACCGTCGACGATCCAGTCCTCGATCGCCTTCACCTCGATGGCCCGGGGGAACGTGCCCGCCGCGATGTGCGCCGGTTCCTTCTCCAGCCTCGCCGGGATCTTCCTCACGCCACTGCTCGCCGCGCTCCTGCTCGGCTCCACCGGCGGCGGGTTCTCGGCGGACTCGCTGCTGAAGATCGTGCTCCAGCTGCTCGTGCCGTTCCTCGCCGGGCAGTTCCTGCGCCGCTGGGTCGGCGGATTCCTGACCCGCCACAAGAAGGTGCTCGGGCTGGTGGACCGCGGATCGATCCTGCTGGTCGTCTACACCGCGTTCAGCGAGGGCATGGTCGCCGGGGTCTGGAGCCAGGTCACCCCCGCCCGGCTCGGTGCCCTGCTCGGGGCCGAGGCGGTCCTGCTGGTCGTGATGCTCACGCTGACCTGGTACGGGTCACGGCGGCTCGGCTTCGACCGGGAGGACCGGATCGCCATCCAGTTCGCCGGGTCCAAGAAGAGCCTGGCGGCGGGACTGCCGATGGCGAGCGTGCTGTTCGGGGCGCACGCGAGCCTGGCCGTGCTGCCGCTGATGCTCTTCCACCAGATGCAGCTGATGGTCTGCGCGGTCATCGCCAAGCGCCGCTCGCGGGACCCGGAGGAGGGGCGGGACAGGGAGGGCTCCGCGTCACGGGCGCCGGCCACGGTGACCTGAGCCCGCAGAAGCCTCACCCCCGGGGGACCTCCGCCTCCAACGCGATCCGGTGCTCACCGGCGTACACGTTCATCGAGGGCCCCCGCAGGAACCCCACCAGGGTCAGCCCGCTCTCCGCCGCCAGGTCCACCGCCAGCGAGGACGGCGCCGAGACCGCCGCGAGCACCGGGATCCCGGCCATCACCGCCTTCTGCGCCAGCTCGAACGAGGCCCGCCCCGACACCAGCAGCACCGCCCGCGACAGCGGCAGCCGCCCGTCCGTCAGCGCCCGCCCGACCAGCTTGTCGACCGCGTTGTGGCGGCCCACGTCCTCCCGTACGTCCAGCAGCTCGCCCTCCTCGGAGAAGAGGGCCGCCGCGTGCAGTCCACCGGTCCGGTCGAAGACCTTCTGCGCGGCCCTCAGCCGGTCCGGGAGGGCGGAGAGCAGCTCGGGCGTGACGCGGACCGGGGGAGTGTCGCCGACCGGATGGCGGGTGGTCGTGCGGACGGCGTCCAGGCTGGCCTTGCCGCACAGGCCGCACGAGGAGGTGGTGTAGACGTTCCGCTCCAGCGTGATGTCGGGGACGACCACGCCGGGCGCGAGCTTCACGTCCACCACGTTGTACGTGTTCACGCCGTCGGCGGTCGCCCCGGCGCAGTAGACGATGGACTGCACCTCACCGCCCTCGGCGATCACACCCTCACTCACCAGGAACCCGGCGGCGAGCGCGAAGTCGTCACCCGGTGTGCGCATCGTGATGGCCAGCGGCTTCCCGTTCAGCCGGATCTCCAGGGGCTCCTCCGCGACGAGCGTGTCGGCGCGGGAGGAGACGGCCCCGTCCCGGATGCGGAGGGTGCGGCGGCGCTCGGTGACCCGTCCCATGAGGCTGAACCCGATTCTGTCGGTGTGCGGAGCTCCCGGCCGTGGGTCGGGCCGAAGCCTGGCCCTGTCATTGTCCTGCACACGCGGTACGGCGTCGCCGCCGCGTGGGCGGGCCCCCCGAACGGACGGTCGGGGGAGCATGCAGGTGAGGCTGTTGTCAATGCTCCAACGTGTGGGCCGGTTTCCTGTGGGATCACGTGCCCCCGTACCGGACGGTAGCCACCAAGACTGGATGTTTCCTGCCCTACGTAACGATGGGAACCCGTATGACCGGCTCACGTGTCGTGGCGCTCGGCCACTATCAGCCCGCCAAGGTGCTCACCAACGACGATCTGGCGGCCCTGGTCGACACGAGCGACGAGTGGATCACGAGCCGGGTCGGCATCAAGACCCGGCACGTGGGCGGCCCCGACGAGCCGGTCGACGAACTGGCCGCGCACGCCGGCGCCAAGGCGCTGGCCGCCGCCGGTCTCCAGCCCTCCGACATCGATCTGGTACTGGTGGCCACTTCCACCGCCATCGACCGCTCCCCGAGCATGTCGGCCCGGGTCGCGGCGCGGCTCTCCATGGGGTCACCCGCCGTGATGGACATCAACGTGGTCTGCTCGGGCTTCACCCACGCCCTGGCCGTCGCCGACCACACGATCCGGGCCGGTGCGGCGACCCGCGCGCTGGTCATCGGCGCCGACAAGATGGCCGACATCGCGGACTGGACCGACCGCACCACCTGCGTCCTGCTCGGCGACGGCGCGGGCGCCGCCGTCGTCACCGCCGACCCGTCCGCCCCCGACGCCCCGGGCGGCCCCGGGATCGGTCCGGTGCTGTGGGGATCGGTGCCGGAGATGGGCAACGCCGTACGGATCGAGGGCACGCCGCCGCGCTTCGCGCAGGAGGGCCAGTCCGTCTACCGCTGGGCCACCACCCAGCTGCCCCCGATCGCCCGCAAGGTCTGCGAGAAGGCGGGCGTCGCCCCCGAGGACCTGGCCGCCGTCGTCCTGCACCAGGCCAATCTGCGGATCATCGAACCGGTCGCCCGGAAGATCGGCGCGGTCAACGCGGTCATCGCGCGGGACGTGGTCGACTCCGGCAACACCTCCGCCGCCTCCATCCCGATGGCGCTCTCCAAGCTCGTGGAGCGCGGCGAGGTCGCCTCCGGGGCGCCCGTGCTGCTCTTCGGTTTCGGCGGAAACCTCTCGTACGCCGGACAGGTCATCCGCTGCCCCTGAGCCCCTCCGGAGCCGCCCCGCCCGGGCTTTGTCCTGAGTGTGGAGAAAGTTGGGGCCGATTCCTGCGCAACTTCTTCCCACTCCGGGAAAGCGCTGCTACGTTCCCCTCGAAAGCCCGACGGACTGGCCGGATGTGGCGGGGAGGGACGCGTGAGACGTATGACGGCACGACCCGCGAACGCGCATCAGGCACGGCTGCTCCGACTGCTGCGCGACGGGGGGCCCAACTCCCGTGCCCAGCTGGGTGACCAGGTCGATCTCTCGCGCTCCAAGCTCGCCGTCGAGGTGGACCGGCTGCTGGAGACCGGCCTGGTGGTCGCCGACGGGCTCGCCGCATCCCGTGGCGGGCGCCGCTCGCACAACATCCGGCTCGCCCCCGAACTGCGGTTCCTCGGGGTCGACATCGGCGCCACCTCCATCGATGTGGCCGTCACCAACGCGGAGTTGGAGGTCCTGGGCCACCTCAACCAGCCGATGGACGTGCGCGAGGGCCCGGTCGCGGTCTTCGAGCAGGTCCTGGCGATGGCGGCCAAGCTCCGGGCCTCCGGCCTCGCCGAGGGCTTCGACGGCGCGGGCATCGGGGTCCCCGGACCTGTCCGCTTCCCCGAGGGCGTGCCGGTCGCGCCGCCGATCATGCCCGGCTGGGACGGTTTCCCGGTCCGCGAGGCGCTCAGCCAGGATCTGGGCTGCCCCGTCATGGTCGACAACGACGTGAACCTGATGGCGATGGGGGAGCAGCACGCGGGCGTCGCCCGCTCCGTGGGCGACTTCCTCTGCGTCAAGATCGGTACGGGTATCGGCTGCGGGATCGTCGTCGGCGGTGAGGTCTACCGGGGGACGACGGGCAGCGCCGGGGACATCGGGCACATCCAGGTGGAACCGGACGGCCGGGCCTGCGCCTGCGGCAACAAGGGCTGCCTGGAAGCCCACTTCAGCGGGGCCGCCCTGGCCCGCGACGCGGAGGACGCCGCCCGTGAGGGCCGCTCGCCCGAGCTCGCGGCCCGGCTGGAGGCGGCCGGACGCCTCACCGCCGCCGATGTGGCCGCCGCCGCGGCGGCCGGGGACGCGGCCGCACTCGACCTGATCCGCGAGGGCGGCAACCGGGTCGGGCAGGTCATCGCCGGTCTCGTCAGCTTCTTCAATCCCGGTCTGGTGGTGATCGGCGGCGGGGTCACCGGCCTCGGTCACAACCTCCTCGCCAGTGTCCGCACCCAGGTCTACCGGCAGTCCCTGCCCCTGGCCACCGGCAACCTCCCCATCGTGCTGGGCGAGTTGGGCCCCACCGCCGGAGTGATCGGCGCGGCCCGCCTCATCAGCGACCACCTCTTCTCACCGGCCTGACCCCGGGGCCGGTGAGCAGCGCCCCGCGCCGCCGCCGGCACCGTACGCACCACCGTTCCGTGTCCCGTACGCCCCACCGATCCGTACGCCCCACCGTTCCGCGCTCCGTACCACCCCGCTTTGGTCAGGTACTCGTCAGGTACCCCTGGTCAGCAGCCGCTCGCGGTGCCGCCGGCTCCACGGCACCTCCAGCCCTGCGCCCCGCCCGCTCACCGGCCCTCCCGAACGCCCGGCACCCCGCCGGGGCAGGGGAGACCCCATTCGCCGAGGGGATTCGTCATGGCACCAGAACCACCCCTGCTCACCATGTCCGGCATCACCAAGTCCTTCCCCGGCGTACGCGCCCTGGACGGCGTCGACCTGGAGGTACAGGCCGGCGAGGTCCACTGCCTCCTCGGCCAGAACGGCGCGGGCAAGTCCACCCTCATCAAGGTGCTCGCCGGAGCCCACCAGCCCGACGACGGCGAGATCACCTGGCGCGGCGTGGCGGTCCGGCTCAAGTCCCCGATCGCCGCCATGCGCCTGGGAATTGCCACGATCTACCAGGAACTCGACCTGGTGGAAGGGCTGTCGGTCGCCGAGAACGTCTTCCTCGGCCATGAGCCGACCAGCGCGGGATTCATCGTCCGTACGGGGGAGGGGCGTTCGGCCGCGAAGGCGCTGCTGGCCCGCCTCGGCCACCCGGAGATCGACCCCGGCCGCCCGGTCGGCTCCCTCTCCGCCGCCCAGCAGCAGATCGTCTCCATGGCGCGGGCGCTCTCCCACGACGTACGGCTCATCGTGATGGACGAGCCCTCCGCCGCACTCGACCCCGACGAGGTCGACAACCTCTTCCGCATCGTCGACGGCCTGACCGCCGACGGGGTCGCCGTCGTCTACATCTCGCACCGGCTGGAGGAGATCCGCCGCATCGGCGACCGGGTCACCGTGCTGAAGGACGGCCGGGCGGTCGCGGTGGGCCTCCCCGCAGCGGACACCCCGACACGCGACATCGTTGCCATGATGACCGGCCGCGATGTCGAGTACGTCTTCCCGCCGCGCCCGGACGAGGCCCAGGTCAACACCGCCGAACCCGTCCTCCGGGTCCAAAACCTCTCCCGTCAGGGCGAGTTCGCGCCCGTCGACCTCGAACTGCGGCCTGGCGAGATCGTCGGCCTCGCCGGTCTCGTCGGCTCCGGCCGCTCGGAGATCCTGGAGACGATCTACGGCGCCCGCAAGGCGAGCACCGGGACCGTCACCGTCGGCGGGAAGCAGCTCAGGCCCGGCAGCGTCCGCGCCGCCGTCGCCGCCGGGATCGGCCTCGCCCCCGAGGAGCGCAAGGCCCAGGCCCTGCTGATGACCGAGTCCGTGACCCGTAACGTCTCCGTCTCCTCGCTCTCCCGGTTCGCCCGGGTGGGCTGGATCGACCGGGGCGGCGAGCGGCGGTCCGCGCGGCAGGCCACCCGCGAACTCTCCCTGCGGCCGGACAACCCGGACACACCGATCCGCACCCTCTCCGGCGGCAACCAGCAGAAGGCGGTCCTGGCCCGCTGGCTGCTGCGCGGCTGCCGGGTCCTGCTGCTGGACGAACCCACCCGTGGCGTCGACGTCGGCGCCCGCGCCGAGCTCTATGCCGTGATCCGCCGGCTGGCCGACGAAGGCCTCGCCGTCCTGCTCGTCTCCAGCGAAGTGCCCGAAGTCCTGGGCCTCGCCGACCGGGTGCTGGTGCTCCGGGAGGGACAGGTCGTGCACACGGCCCCCGCCCAGGAGCTGGACGAGCACCGCGTACTCGACCTCGTGATGGAAGGGAGCCCGACGCCATGACACAGCCCGCCCCGTCGGCGCAGCACAACGGGCCGGACAAGGGGGCCCTCACCGGCCCCGCCGACACGCCCCCCTCGAAGACGGGCGGTGGCGGCCGGCCCGCGCTCGGTCTTCGGCCGGACGTCCGGATCCTGTCCCTGCTCGGTGTCCTCGCCGCACTCGTCCTGGTCGGCGGCATCACCGAACCGGACGCGTTCCTGGACACCGGGAACCTCCAGCTGATCCTGACCCAGGCCTCCGTCATCGGGGTCGTCACCGTCGGCATGACCTTCGTCATCACCAGCGGCGGCATCGACCTCTCCGTCGGGGCGATGGTCGCCCTCGCCTCGGTCTGGGCCACCACTCTGGCCACCCAGGAGTACGGCTTCGCGGGCATCGCCTTCACCGCCGTGGTCGTCGGCCTGGCCGCAGGACTGGTGAACGGCGTCCTCATCGCGTACGGGGGAATGGTCCCGTTCATCGCGACGCTGGCCATGCTCGCCTCGGCGCGCGGCCTCGCCCTCATGATCACCGACGGCAAGACCCAGATCGTCACCGTCGACTCGGTCCTCAGCCTCGGCCTGCCGGACTCCTACTTCCTGGGGATTCCGCCGCTGGTCATCATGTTCGCCGCGGTCACCGTCATCGGCTGGCTGATCCTCAACCGCACCACCTTCGGCCGCCGCACGGTCGCCGTCGGCGGCAACGCGGAGGCCGCCCGGCTCGCCGGGATCGACGTCCGCCGCCAGCGCCTCTACCTCTATCTGCTCTCCGGGCTCTGCTGCGGCATCGCCGCCTTCATGCTGATCGTGCTCTCCGGCTCCGGCCAGAACACCAACGGCAACCTGTACGAACTCGACGCCATCGCCGCCGCGATCATCGGCGGCACCCTGCTCAGCGGCGGCCGCGGCACCATCGTCGGCTCCGTACTCGGCGTCCTGATCTTCACCACCATCACCAACATCTTCGCGCTCAACAACCTCCAGAGCGATGTCCAGCAGATCGCCAAGGGCGCCATCATCGTCGCCGCCGTCCTCGTCCAGCGCCGCACCCTGCGCGGCGGCGAAACCTGAGCAACCCGCCCCGCCTGAACCGTACTTCCCCGTCCTGAGCCGCATTTCGCACGTCACCCACCGGATGAAGGGTCAGACCGCCATGCCAGAAACCAGCCGCAGAGGGCTGCTGTTCGGAGCCGCAGCCGTCTCCACGGGCGCCCTCCTCACCGCCTGCACCAGCAACGAGCCGAAGAACGCGGAGCCCGCCGGCAACAGCCAGCCCGCCGCCGACGACAAGCCGGGCAAGCCCGTCACCATCGGATTCGCCGGACCGCAGGCCGACCACGGCTGGCTCAACGCCATCAACGTGAACGCCAAGTCCCGGGCGGAGAAGTACAGCGAGGTGACGCTGGAGATCACCGAGGGCTCCAACGACACCGCCGCCCAGATCGGCCAGGTCAAGACCCTCATCAACAAGAAGGTCGACGTCCTCGTCATCCTCCCCGCCGACGGCAAGGCGCTGACCCAGGTCGGCCTGGAGGCGATGCGGGCGGGCATCCCCGTCGTCAACCTGGACCGCATCTTCGCCTCCCCGCAGGCCTACCGCTGCTGGGTCGGCGGCGACAACTACGGCATGGGCCTCAACGCCGGGCACTACATCGGCGAACAGCTCAAGGGCAAGGCCGACGCCAAGGTCGTGGAGCTGGCGGGCATCGACAACCTGGAGCTGACCAAGCAGCGCAGCCAGGGCTTCGCCGACGCGCTCAAGAACTACTCCAACATCAAGCTGGTGGCCCGTCAGGCCGCCGACTTCACCGTCGAGTCCGGCCAGGCGAAGATGGCCCAACTCCTCCAGGCACAGAAGCAGTTCGACGCCCTGTGGAACCACGACGACGACCAGGGCGTGGGCGCGCTCCGCGCCATCCAGCAGGCGGGCCGCGACGAGTTCATCATGGTCGGCGGCGCGGGCGCCAAGTCCGCGATGGACGCCATCAAGGCCGACAACTCGGTCATCAAGGCGACCGTCCTCTACCCGCCGACGATGGCCGCGTCCGCCATCGACCTGGCGCGCGCCCTGGGCCAGAGCAAGGGCATCAGCGGCCTCTCCGAGATGGAGATCCCGACCTCCCTGACCCTGTACTCGGCCGTGGTCACCAAGGACAACATCGACCAGTACCTGCCGACGGGCTTCAACTGACCGGGTCCGCGGGGGATGCGGCGAGCGCATCCCCCGGCCCGTTACCGCACACCGATGAGGAGGAAGTCCGCATGGCCCGTAGTCAAGAGACGGAAGCGCAGACCGCAGCACCGCCGCAGGCGCGAGCAACGCTCGGGGTCGGCATGGTCGGATACGCGTTCATGGGCGCCGCCCACTCCCAGGGGTGGCGCACCGCCGGACACGTCTTCGACCTGCCGGTGCGGCCCTCTCTCGCCGCGATCTGCGGACGCGACCGTGCGGCGGTCGACGCCGCCGCCGCCCGGCACGGCTGGGCGGCGGCCGAGACCGACTGGCGGGCGCTGATCGCCCGGGACGATGTGCAGCTGATCGACATCTGCACCCCGGGCGACAGCCATGCGGAGATCGCCATCGCCGCCCTGGAGGCGGGCAAGCACGTGCTGTGCGAGAAGCCGCTCGCCAACACGGTCGCCGAGGCGGAGGCGATGGTCCGCGCCGCCGAGGCGGCCGAGGCGCGCGGCCAGGTGGCGATCGTGGGCTTCAACTACCGCAAGGTGCCCGCCATCACCTTCGCCCGGCAGCTCATCGCGGACGGCCGCCTCGGCCCCCTGCGCCACGTACGCGCCAGCTACCTCCAGGACTGGCTCGTCGACCCGGCCTCCCCGCTCACCTGGCGGCTCAAGCGCGAACACGCCGGATCGGGTGCGCTGGGCGACCTGGGGGCGCACATCGTCGACCTCGCCCAGTACCTGGCGGGGGAGCTGCTGACCGGGGTGTCGGCGGTGGCCGAGACCTTCGTACGGGAGCGGCCCCTGCTCTCCGGGGCCTCGGCCGGGCTCTCCGGCAGCGCCGACGCGGTCGAGCGGGGTGAGGTGACAGTGGACGACGCGGCGATCTTCACCGGGCGCCTCGCCTCCGGTGCGCTGGCCTCCTTCGAGGCGACCCGGATGGCGGCCGGGCGCAAGAACGCGCTGCGGCTGGAGATCAACGGGGAGCTGGGCTCGCTCGCCTTCGACCTGGAACGGCTCAACGAGCTCTCCTTCCACGACCACACCGAGCCCGCCGCCACCGCCGGCTTCCGCCGCATCCTGGTCACCGAGCCCGAACACCCCTACCTGGAGGCCTGGTGGCCGCCGGGCCACGCCCTCGGGTACGAGCACACCTTCGTCCACCAGGCCCGTGACGTGGTCCGCACGATCGCCGAAGGCCTCCCGCCCCGGCCCTCGTTCGCGGACGGCCTCCAGGTCCAGCGGGTGCTCGCCGCCGTAGAGGAGAGCGCCGCCAAGAACTCCGTACACACTCCGGTCCCCTCGTCCTAGGAGGCAGTCGCCCATGCCCCGCCCCTTCACCCTGTTCACCGGCCAGTGGGCCGACCTTCCGCTGGAGGAGGTCTGCAAGCACGCCCGCGACTTCGGTTACGACGGTCTCGAACTCGCCTGCTGGGGCGACCACTTCGAGGTCGACAAGGCGCTCGCCGACCCCGGCTACCTGGACAGCAGGCACCAATTGCTGGACAGGTACGGGCTGAAGTGCTTCGCCATCTCCAACCACCTGGTGGGCCAGGCCGTCTGCGACCACCCGATCGACGAACGCCACCAGGGCATCGTGCCCGCCCGCATCTGGGGCGACGGCGAGGCCGAAGGCGTACGGCAGCGGGCCGCCGCCGAGATCGCGGACACCGCCCGGGCGGCCGCCGCCTTCGGGGTGGACACGGTCATCGGGTTCACCGGCTCCTCGATCTGGCACCTGGTCGCGATGTTCCCGCCGGTCCCGCCGCACATGATCGACCGGGGGTACGAGGACTTCGCGGAGCGCTGGAACCCGATCCTGGACGTCTTCGACGCGGAGGGGGTGCGCTTCGCCCACGAGGTGCACCCGAGCGAGATCGCGTACGACTACTGGACCACCAAGCGCGCCCTGGAAGCGGTGGACCACCGGCCCGCGTTCGGGCTGAACTTCGACCCGAGCCACTTCGTCTGGCAGGACCTCGACCCGGTCGGCTTCCTCTACGACTTCCGGGACCGGATCTACCACGTGGACTGCAAGGAGGCCCGCAAGCGCCTCGACGGCCGCAACGGCCGCCTCGGCTCGCACCTGCCGTGGGGAGACCCCCGGCGCGGCTGGGACTTCGTCTCCGCCGGCCACGGTGACGTGCCGTGGGAGGACGTGTTCCGGATGCTGAGGTCCATCGGCTACGAGGGCCCCATCTCGGTGGAGTGGGAGGACGCGGGCATGGACCGGCTGACCGGCGCTCCGGAAGCGCTTGCCAGCCTCAAGCGGTTCGACTTCGACCCGCCGTCGGCCTCCTTCGACGCGGCCTTCGGCGGCGGCGAGTAGCACCACCGGGCGGGGCAGGCCCCGGGGCGAGGCCTTCGTGAAGGCCCCCGGGGCTGCCTCGCCCTGCCCGGAATCCTCTTTGTCCTGGCGGAAGCAGAAGTTCAACTCAACCGTTGCACAAGGGCTTTCCGTCCCGGACGAACAGGTCTACCGTCCACCACGTGTACACGACATGACTCGCGTCACCGGGGTCGCTCCCGTCTCCGGTGACGCACGCGCGGCAGTCCCCGCGCGGCACGGCAGCTCCACCCGCCCGTACAACCGGCACTCCCCGGAGGACCACGTGCACAGAACCAGAAAGCGGCTCCTGGCCAGGACCCGCGTCCGTAAATCGCTCGCGCTGTTCACCGGCGGCCTCCTCGCCGCCGCGACCCTGACCCTCGGCTCCGCCCCCGGTGCCACCGCCCACCCCGGCCACCCGGTCCACGAGGAGCCCGTGGCGGAGGACTTCCAGCAGGTCACCCTCGCCAAGGGCGTGGAGGAGACCGGCGAGCCCATGTCGCTCGCGGTCCTCCCCGACCGCAGCGTGCTGCACACCTCGCGCGGCGGCGAGCTGCGGATCACCGACAGCGCCGGCAACACCAAGGTCTCCGGCACCCTCCCCGTGTACACGCACGACGAGGAAGGCCTCCAAGGCGTCGGCGTCGACCCGGACTTCGCCGAGAACCGGGCCATCTACCTGTTCTACGCGCCCCCGTTGGACACCCCGGCGGGCGACGCCCCGGAGACCGGGACCGCCGCCGACTTCGCGAAGTTCGAAGGCGTCAACCGGCTCTCGCGCTTCGTCCTCAACGAGGACGGCACCCTCGACACCGCCAGTGAGAAGAAGGTCCTGGACGTCCCCACCTCGCGTGGCATCTGCTGCCACGTCGGCGGTGACATCGACTTCGACAAGGACGGCAACCTCTACCTCTCCACCGGCGACGACACCAACCCCTTCGCCTCCGACGGCTACACGCCGATCGACGAACGCACCGAACGCAACCCGGCGTTCGACGCCCAGCGGACCTCCGGCAACACCAACGACCTGCGCGGCAAGATCCTGCGCATCAAGGTCGCCGAGGACGGCTCGTACACCGTCCCCGAGGGCAACCTCTTCGAGCCCGGCACGGACAAGACCCGCCCCGAGATCTACGCGATGGGCTTCCGCAACCCGTTCCGCTTCTCCGTCGACCGGGCCACCGGCATCGTGTACGTCGGTGACTACGGCCCCGACGCCGGTGCGGCCGACCCGAAGCGCGGGCCCTCGGGCAAGGTCGAGTTCGCCCGGGTGACCAAGGCCGGCAACTTCGGCTGGCCGTACTGCGTCGGCGACAACGAGCCGTACATCGACTACGACTTCGCCACCAAGGCCTCCGGCGCCGCCTTCGACTGCGCCGACCTGAAGAACGACTCGCCGCACAACACCGGCCTCGTCGACCTCCCGCCGGCCGAGGCCGCCTGGATCCCGTACGACGGCGGCTCGCTGCCCGAGTTCGGCAGCGGCTCCGAGTCCCCGATGGGCGGACCGGTCTACCGCTACGACGCGGACCTCGACTCCCCGGTCAAGTTCCCCGAGGCCTACGACGGCGACTTCTTCGCCGGTGAGTTCGGCCGCCAGTGGATCAAGCGCATCGAGCAGGACGCCGACGGCGCCGTCCAGTCCATCAACGACGTGCCGTGGTCCGGCACGCAGATCATGGACATGGCCTTCGGCCCGGACGGGGCGCTCTACGTCCTGGACTACGGCCTCGCCTGGTTCGGCGGCGACGAGAACTCCGCGCTCTACCGCATCGAGAACGCCACCGGAGGCCGCTCGCCCATCGCCGAGGCCTCGGCGAACAAGACCTCCGGCACCGCACCGCTGAAGGTCAAGTTCTCCTCGGCCGGCACGTCGGACGGCGACGGCGACCCGTTGACGTACTCCTGGGACTTCGGCGACGGCGGAACCTCGACGGCCGCCGACCCGACGTACACGTACAAGAAGAACGGCACCTACGTCGCCACCCTCACCGCCGAGGACCCGACCGGGCGCACCGGCTCCGCCAGCGTCCACGTGACCGTCGGCAACACCGCCCCGACCGTGGAGCTGGTGCTCCCCGAGGACGGGCAGCTCTTCGAGTTCGGTGACTCCGTGCCGTTCAAGGTGAACGTCAGCGACCCGGAGGACGGGACCATCGACTGCACCAAGGTCGAGGTCAAATTCACCCTGGGCCACGACAGCCACGGCCACGACATCACCACCGAGCACGGCTGCGAAGGCACCATCAAGACCGCCATGGAAGGCGGCCACGACCCCAACGCCAATATCTACGGCGGCATTTCGGCCTCCTACACCGACAACGGCGGTGGCGGCCAGGCCAAGCTGACCGGCAAGGACACCTCCCGGCTCCAGCCCAGGCACCGCCAGGCCGAGCACTTCGACAACTCGTCCGGCGTCACCACGCCGAGCAAGTCCAGTGCCCACGGCGGAAAGACCGTCGGTGACATCCACAACGACGACTGGATCTCCTTCAAGACCTACGTCCTCGGTGGCACCACCAAGCTCACCGCCCGTATCTCGTCGGCCGGTTCGGGCGGCTTCCTCGAAGTGCGCACCGGATCGCCCACCGGCAAGATCCTCGGCTCCGGCCCGGTCCCGGTGACCGGCAGCTGGGACACCTTCCAGGACATCGACATCCCGCTGCGCGGAGCGCCCAAGAAGCAGACCGAACTCTTCCTCGTCTTCAAGGGCGGCGACGGCGCGCTCTACGACATCGACGACTTCGAACTCTCCAACAGCCCGGTCGACAAGACCGCCAAGCGCGTCCTGGTCTTCTCCAAGACCGCCGGCTTCCGCCACGACTCCATCCCGGACGGCATCGCCGCACTGAAGGAGATCGGCAAGGACACCAACATCACGGTCGACTCCACCGAGTCCGCCGCCCAGTTCACCACCAGCAACCTCGCCCGCTACGACGCCGTCGCCTTCCTCTCCACCACCGGCGACGTCCTCAACGCCGACCAGCAGAAGGCGTTCGAGAACTACGTGGCCACCGGCGGCGGTTACGTCGGCATCCATGCGGCCGCCGACACCGAGTACGACTGGGAGTTCTACGGCGGCCTCGTCGGCGCCTACTTCGACTCCCACCCGCAGATCCAGCCCGCCACCGTCCGCGTCGAGGACCACGACCATCCGGCCACCGCGCACCTGGACGAGGAGTGGGAGCGCACCGACGAGTGGTACAACTACCGCACCAACCCCCGTGACAAGGCGAAGGTGTTGGCCACGCTGGACGAGACCACCTACACCGGCGGCAATATGAAGGGCGACCACCCGATCTCCTGGTGCCAGACCTACCAGGGCGGCCGCTCCTTCTACACCGGCCTCGGCCACACCAAGGAGTCCTACGCCGAACCGGCCTTCCGCCAGCACGTGTCGGGCGGCCTGCGCTACGCCACCGGCCAGGTCAAGGCCGACTGCAAGCCCAACAAGGACTACCGGCCCATCTTCAACGGCAAGACGCTGGAAGGCTGGAAGCAGGCCGGCCCCGGCAAGTTCTCCATCAGCGACGGAGCCCTGCACTCCGAGGGCGGCATGGGCCTGCTCACCTACCAGGCCAAGGAGCTGAAGGCGTACTCGCTCAAACTCGACTGGAAGATGGCCGGCGACGACAACTCCGGTGTCTTCGTGGGCTTCCCGGAGTCCGACGACCCCTGGTCGGCGGTGAACAACGGCTACGAGATCCAGATCGACGCCACCGATGCCGCCGACCGCACCACGGGCGCCGTCTACGGGTTCAAGTCGGCCGACATCAAGGCCCGTGACCGCGTCCTGCGGCCGCCGGGCCAGTGGAACAGCTACGAGATCAAGGTCCAGGGCGAACGTCTCCAGGTCTTCCTCAACGGAGCGAAGATCAACGACTTCACCAACACCGACCCGGCCCGCAGCCTGAAGGACGGCTACATCGGCCTCCAGAACCACGGAGCCGACGACCAGGTGTCCTTCCGCAACATCCAGCTGAAGGAGCTGCCCTCGACGTAGGGCGGCCACCTCTGCCGACGGCGGGCGGGGGAGGAACCGACCCCTTCCCCGCCCGCCGTCCTCCACCTCTTCATCCCCCAGGGAGGCAGCCCGTGACCGCACATGCCGATCGTGAAGGCCGTACGGCAAGTCCACACCGTGGAGCCGACAGCCCAGGCCCCCGTACCGGCGTCTGGTTCATCGGAGCGCGCGGCTCCGTCGCCACCACCGCCACCGCGGGGTGCGCCGCCATCGCCGCGGGCCTCCACCCGCCGACCGGCATGGTCACCGAGACGCCCCCCTTCGCCGACAGCGGCCTGCCGCCCCTGACCTCGCTGGTCTTCGGCGGCCACGACACCCTGGACTGCCCCCTCGCCAAACGGGCCGAGGCGCTCGCCGAGGGCGGCGTGCTGCCCTACCGCCTCCCCACCGCCGTACGCGCCGAACTCGACGCGGCCGACGCCGAGATACGCCCCGGCGGACCGCTCCCCGGCGAGACCCGCACCGACCAGGAACTCATCGCCGCGTTCGCCGCCGACCTCACCGACTTCGCCCACCGCCACGACCTGGCCCGCACGGTCGTCATCAACGTCTCCTCCACGGAACCCGCCCCCGGCCCCGACGACCCCCGACTTCCCGCCAGCTCGCTCTACGCCGCGGCCGCCCTCCGCGCCGGCTGCTCCTACGCCAACTTCACCCCCTCGACCGGCCTGCGCACCCCCGCGCTCGCCGAAGCCGTCGCCGACAGCGGACTTCCCCACGCCGGACGCGACGGCAAGACCGGCCAGACGCTGCTCCGCTCCGTGCTCGCCCCGATGTTCCTCCAGCGCGCCCTGCCCGTACGGGCCTGGTCCGGGTCGAACCTGCTCGGCGGCGGGGACGGGGCAGCGCTGGCCGACCCGGCCGCGGCCGCCGCCAAGAACGCGGGCAAGGAACGCGTCCTGGCCGACACGTTCGGCACCGCGCCCGAGGGCGAGGTCCACATCGACGACGTGCCCGCGATGGGGGACTGGAAGACGGCCTGGGACCACATCGCCTTCGACGGCTTCCTCGGCTCCCGCATGGTCCTCCAGACCATCTGGCAGGGCTGCGACTCGGCCCTCGCCGCCCCGCTCGTCCTGGACCTGGCCCGGCTGCTGGCCCGCTCGCACGAGCTGGGCCTGAGCGGCCCCCGGCCGGAGCTGGGCTTCTACTTCAAGGACCCGGACGGCGGCACCTCGGCGGCGCTCGCCGAGCAGTACGCCGCCTTGCTGGCCTTCGCCGAGCGGCTGCGGGGCCAGGCGTGAGGTGGCGGCTGCGGCTCCTGTCCGCGCTCGGGGCGCTCCCCGCAGGGCTGCGGACGGCACCGGCCGGGCTGAACGGCCACGCCGTACGGGGCGGGGCACCGGCCGCCGCCCCCGAAGACGGCCTGTCCGGTACGGGTGGGACTGCGCCCGCACCGGACAGGCACCCGCCGTCCCCCGGTCGCGGGAGAGGGGACACGGTGCGCGCCTGGACCGAACTGTTCCGGGTCTCCGCACTGTTCTCCGTGCCGGGTGACGCACTGGCCGGGGCCGCGGCGGTGGGCCGCAGCCCCGGCCGGGGTACCGCACTCGCGATCGGCGCCTCGCTCTGCCTGTACGAGGCGGGGATGGCGCTCAACGACTGGGCGGACCGCGAGGAGGACGCCGTGGACCGCCCGCACCGGCCGATCCCCTCGGGCCGCATCAGCCCGCAGGCCGCCCTGGGCGCGGCCGGGGTCCTCACGGCGGCGGGCCTGGCCCTCGCGGCACGGGCCGGCCGCCCGGCGCTGGCGGTCGCCACGGGCCTGGCCGCCACGGTCTGGGCGTACGACCTGCACCTCAAGCACACGAAGGCGGGCCCGGCGGCGATGGCGGCGGCGCGCTCGCTGGATCTGCTGCTGGGGGCTACGGCGACTGTGACCGCGACGGCGCCTGGCAGGGGGCCGGGTCCCGGACCGCGCACCGCGCATCCGGTGCGCGGCCGGTCCGTACGGCTCACCGCCGCGCCCGACAACGTTGCCGCGCCGCTACGTCCGGCGCTCGGCCCCTTGGCCGCCGTCCCCGCAGCCCTGGTGCTCGGGGCGCACACCTACGGCGTCACCGCCGTATCCCGCCACGAGGCGCAGGGCGGCTCCACCGCCGTACCGCTCGCGGTCCTCGCCACGACGGCGACGCTGGGCGTGGCGGTGCTCGCGGCGTACCGGGACTGGCCGGGACGGGCGGCCCCGCCTGGGTTCGGGACGGGCGGGCTGGGGGCCGCCGCCATGGCACACCCGGGCCGAACCGCTGTACCGGGGCCCGGCACGAACGGGCTTGCCACAACGGATCTCGACACAAAGGCCCTTGTCCCAAACGGCCTCACCACCCCCACCGCCCTCCTGCTCACCGCGTTCACCGGCGCCTACCTCCGTACCGCCGGACCACCCCTCCTGCACGCCGCACTCAACCCCTCCCCGCCCCTCACCCAGCGGGCGGTCGGCGGCGGGATCCGGGCCATGATCCCGCTCCAGGCCGCCCTGGCCACTCGCGCCGGAGCACCCGGCTCCGGTCTCGCCGTCATGGCGCTCGTCCCGCTGGCCCGCACCCTCGCCCGGAAGGTGAGCCCCACATGACCCTCCACCTCGGCTACGGCACCAACGGGCTCACCGACCTCCGCCTCGACGACGCCCTCGGGCTCCTCGCCGACCTCGGCTACGAGGGCGTCGGCCTGACCCTCGACCACATGCACCTGGACCCCCTCGCCCCCGACCTCGCCGAACGCACCCGCGAGGTCCGGCGCAGGCTCTCCTCCCTCGGGCTCCGGGTCACCGTGGAGACCGGCGCCCGCTATGTCCTGGACCCGCGCCGCAAGCACGGCCCCTCCCTTCTCGACCCGGACCCCGACGCCCGGGCCGCGCGCACCGCGCTGCTCGTCCGTGCCGTGGACGTGGCCGCCGAACTCGGCGCGCACGCCGTCCACTGCTTCAGCGGCATCACCTCGCCCGGCACCGCGCCGGACACCGCCTGGAAGCGCCTGACCGAGGCGATCACCCCCGTACTCGAAGCCGCCGACCGATCGGGCGTCCCCCTCGCCATCGAACCCGAGCCCGGTCACCTCCTCGCCACCCTCGCCGACTTCCACCACCTCCGCTCCCTTCTCGGCGACCCGACCCCCCTCGGGCTCACCCTCGACATCGGCCACTGCCAGTGCCTGGAAGAGGCGTCCCCCGTGCAGTGCGTCCAGGACTCCGCCCCCTGGCTCCGGCACGTCCAGATCGAGGACATGCGGCGCGGTGTCCACGAGCACCTTCCGTTCGGCGACGGCGAGATCGACTTCCCGCCCGTGCTCGCCGCCCTCGCCGCCGCCGACTACCAGGGCCTCACCGTCGTCGAACTGCCCCGCCACTCCCACGCGGGCCCCGAACTCGCCCGCACCTCCATCGGCTTCCTGCGCGACGCCATGCAGCAGGCCACGAAGAAGAAGGGGGGCGCACCGTGCTGAAGTCCCGCAAGGAACTCGACGCCGAACTCGACGCGGCCGCCCGCGCCTGGCTCGGTGAAGCCCTGGCCGAGGCCGCCCAGGACGCCGCCGCCCGCGAGATGCCACACGCCGGTGCCGCTGAGGCCGCCCCGTACGCCTCCCCGCCCTGGGAGCTCCGCTACGCCGCCGCCGGCCGCCACTGCGGACCGGCCCACGCCGACTCCGTACGCTCCCTCCTGCTCATCGAGGCGCGCGCCCCGCTGCCCTCCGTCACCCGGCTCTACGAACAGGGCACCGCCGCCGAACGCCGCGCCGTCCTCCTCACCCTGGACCGCCTCGACCTCGGCGCCACGGCCCTCCCGCTCGTCGAGGACGCCCTGCGCACCAACGACACCCGGCTGGTGGCCGCCGCCGTCGGCCCGTACGCCGCGGCCCACCTCGATCCGCACGCCTGGCGCCACGCCGTACTGAAGTGCCTGTTCACCGGGGTGCCGCTGGACGCCGTCGCCCGGCTCGGCGAGAGGGCCCGAGGGGACGCCGAACTCGCGCGCATGCTGCGCGACTTCGCCGCCGAGCGGACCGCCGCCGGCCGTGACGTCCCGGCCGACCTGCACACCGCTCTCGGTCTCGCCCTCACCACCCCTGCCGCCCCCACGGAGGAGTCCTGATGCGCATCTTCGACCCCCACATCCATATGACGTCCAGGACCACGGACGACTATCAGGCGATGTACGACGCGGGCGTCCGCGCCCTCGTCGAACCCTCCTTCTGGCTCGGCCAGCCCCGCACCTCGCCCGCCAGCTTCTTCGACTACTTCGACGCCCTCCTCGGCTGGGAGCCCTTCCGCGCCTCCCAGTACGGCATCGCGCACCACTGCACGCTCGCCCTCAACCCCAAGGAGGCGAACGACCCCCGCTGCACCCCCGTCCTGGACGCCCTGCCGCGCTACCTCGTCAAGGACTCCGTCGTCGCCGTCGGCGAGATCGGCTACGACTCCATGACCCCGGCCGAGGACCACGCCCTCGCCGCCCAGCTCCAGCTCGCCGCCGACCACGGGCTCCCCGCCCTCGTCCACACCCCGCACCGCGACAAGCTCGCCGGTCTCCACCGCACCATCGACGTCATTCGCGAATCGCACCTCCCCCCGGAGCACGTCCTCCTCGACCACCTCAACGAGACCACCGTAAAGGCCGCCACTGACAGCGGCTGCTGGGCCGGGTTCTCCATCTACCCGGACACCAAGATGGACGAGGACCGCATGGTCACCATCCTCAAGAACCACGGCACCGAGAAGATCCTCGTCAACTCCGCCGCCGACTGGGGCAAGAGCGACCCGCTCAAGACCCGCAAGGTCGCCGACGCGATGCTGAAGGCCGGATTCACCGAGGACGACGTCGACCAGGTCCTGTGGCGCAACCCCGTCGCCTTCTACGGCCAGAGCGGCCGCCTCCAACTGGACACCCCCGCCCCCGACACGCTCCACGAGGGCAACTCCATCCTGCGCGGCGGGGAGTGAGGCCATGCGCTTCCGCCACCCGGACGGAACCGTCGTCCACCTCGCGTACTGCACCAACGTCCACCCCGCCGAGACCCTGGACGGCGTCCGCGCCCAGCTCCGCGACCACTGCGAACCCGTACGCCGCCGCCTCGGCCGGGACCGGCTCGGCATCGGCCTCTGGCTCGCCCGGGAAGCCGCCCGCACCCTGATCAACGACCCCGCCGAACTCCGCGCGCTCCGCGCCGAACTCGACAGCCGGGGCCTCGAAGTGGTCACCCTCAACGGCTTCCCGTACGAGGGGTTCGGCGCCGACGAGGTCAAGTACCGGGTCTACCGGCCGGACTGGACCGAACCCGACCGCCTCGCCCACACCACCGACCTCGCCCGCCTCCTGGCCGCCCTCCTCCCCGACGACGTCACCGAGGGCACCATCTCCACGCTCCCGCTGGCCTGGCGCACCCCCTACGACGCCGACCCCGGGGCCGCCCGCACCGCGCGCGCCGCCCTCACCACGCTCGCCCAGCGCCTGGACGCCCTCGCCGAACTCACCGGCAAGTCGATCCGGATCGGCCTCGAACCGGAGCCGGGCTGCACCGTGGAGACCACCGCCGACGCCATCGCCCCGCTCACCGACGTCGGCCACGAACGCATCGGCATCTGCGTCGACACCTGCCACCTGGCGACCTCCTTCGAGGAGCCGGACACCGCACTCGACGCCCTGGCCGCAGCGGGCATCCCGGTCGTCAAGTCCCAGCTCTCCGCCGCCCTGCACGCCGAACACCCCCACCTGCCCGAGGTCCGCACCGCGCTCACCGCCTTCGCCGAACCGCGCTTCCTGCACCAGACCCGCACCCGGACGGCAGCCGGCCTGCGCGGCACCGACGACCTGGACGAGGCCGTCACCGGCCGGGCGCTCCCGGACTCCACCCCCTGGCGCGCCCACTTCCACGTACCGCTGCACGCCCCGCCCGCGCCCCCGCTCACCTCCACGCTGCCCGTGCTCCGCACCACGCTGGCCCGGCTCGTCGGGGGACCGGTGCCGCTGACCCGGCACCTGGAGGTGGAGACGTACACCTGGCAGGCCCTGCCCACCGAACTGCGGCCCCGCACCCGTACCCAACTCGCCGACGGCATCGCCGCCGAACTGACCCTCGCCCGCGACCTCCTGGTCGACCTCGGCCTCAAGGAGCTGCCATGAGCAACGACGCCCCCGGAACGACCACGGGCACGGCAGACCGCAAGGGCCCCACCCCCCTCCTCGTCCTCGACGTCGTAGGCCTCACCCCGCAACTCCTCTCCCACATGCCGAACCTCACGGCGCTCGGGAAGCAGGGCGCGCGAGCCCCCCTCTCCACCGTGCTGCCCGCCGTCACCTGCGCCGCCCAGTCCACCTTCCTCACCGGCACGATGCCCGCCGAACACGGCATCGTCGCCAACGGCTGGTACTTCCGAGAGCTCGGCGACGTCCTGCTCTGGCGCCAGCACAACGGGCTCGTCGAGGGCGACAAGCTCTGGGACGCGGCCCGCCGCGCCCACCCCGGCTACACCGTCGCCAACATCTGCTGGTGGTACGCGATGGGCGCCGACACCGACTGGACCGTCACCCCGCGCCCCGTCTACTACGCCGACGGCCGCAAGGAACCCGACTGCTACACCCGGCCCCCCGCCCTGCACGACGAACTGACCGGGAAACTCGGCACGTTCCCCCTCTTCCACTTCTGGGGCCCCGGCGCCGACCTGGTCTCCTCGCAGTGGATCATCGACGCCACCCGCCACATCATCACCACCCGCACCCCCGATCTCGCGCTCTGCTATCTGCCGCACCTGGACTACGACCTCCAGCGGTACGGCCCCGACGACCCCCGCTCTCACCGGGCCGCCGCCGACCTCGACCGGGCCATCGCCCCGCTGCTGGACGACGCCCGCGCCGAAGGCCGTACGGTCGTCGCGCTCTCCGAGTACGGCATCACCCGCGTCAGCCGTCCCGTCGACATCAACCGGGCGCTGCGCCGGGCGGGGCTGCTGGAGGTGCACACGCAGGACGGCATGGAGTACCTCGACCCGATGGCCTCCCGTGCCTTCGCCGTCGCCGACCACCAGCTCGCCCACATCTACGTACGCCGCCCCGAGGACCTGGAGGCGGTCCGGGAGGCGCTCGCGGACCTGCCCGGCATCGACCAGCTCCTGGACGACGAGGGCAAGAAGGCGCACCACCTGGACCACCCCCGCTCCGGAGAGCTGGTCGCCGTGGCGGAGAAGGACGCCTGGTTCACGTACTACTACTGGCTGGACGACGCCCGCGCCCCCGACTTCGCCCAGCTCGTCGAGATCCACCGGAAGCCCGGCTACGACCCCGTCGAGCTGTTCATGGACCCCGAGGACCCCTACGTACGGCTCAAGGCCGTCTCGGCGGTCGCCCGCAAGAAGCTGGGCCTGCGCTACCGCATGGCGGTCGTCCCCCTGGACCCCTCACCTATTCGCGGCAGCCACGGCCGCCTCCCCGAGAGCGACGACGAAGGTCCGCTCATCCTCTGCTCCACCCCCCACGCGTTCACCGACCGGGTCAGGGCCACCGAGGTGAAGTCCCTGCTCCTCCAGCTTGCCGGACTGCACTGACAACGCCCCCGGCACCGCACTGCTCACCCCACGTCACCCAAGGGAGTCACGCGAACATGAGCCGCACCTCCAAGGACACCGAACTCGCCCGCAGACTGAGCCGCCGCAACATCCTCGGTGTCGCCGCCGGAGCCACCGCCGCCACGATCATCGGC
This sequence comes from Streptomyces sp. SID8374, assembly GCF_009865135.1. Taxonomy (NCBI): domain Bacteria; kingdom Bacillati; phylum Actinomycetota; class Actinomycetes; order Kitasatosporales; family Streptomycetaceae; genus Streptomyces; species Streptomyces sp. SID8374. The sequence continues at coordinate 1,609,614 of NZ_WWGH01000002.1, forward strand.
ACGGCGAGCGCCCAGGCCGCCGGCCGGGACCACGCCCAGGGCCCCGGCAAGGGCCACGGACACGACCACGGCCACGGCAAGGGCAAGCCCGTCCTGCCCCCAGGCCGCCTCGGCATCCAGCTCTACAGCCTCCGCGACCAGGTCTCCACGCTCGGCTTCGGCCCCGTCTTCAGCGAGCTGGAGAAGTACGGCTACGACGAGATCGAGTTCGCGGGCTACACCCAGGGCTCGGCCGGACCCATCACCCTCGCCCAGCTGAAGCGGCTGGCCAAGGACCACGGCCTCAACCCGATCGGCAGCCACGTCGGCTACTACGACGACAACAACCCCGGCGCCTACACCTTCGCCCAGAACCTGGAGAAGGTCCTGGACGACGCCCAGGCCCTCGGCCTCAAGCACATCGGCACGGCCTCCGGACCGTTCCGCTACGGCTCCACGGTGGACGGCTGGAAGCGGGCGGCCGACGACTTCAACAAGTACGGGGCCGCCGCCCGCAAGCGCGGGATGAAGTTCTACCAGCACAACCACGCCGAGGAGTTCTCCTTCGCCACCGACCAGCCGAAGGTGCGCCTCTACGACGTCCTGCTCGCCGAGACCGACCCGGACCTGGTCTATCTGGAGCTGGACATCTACTGGGCGTACTGCGCCCAGTTCCGCTTCTCGAAGCGGGTGGACGGCACGAAGGCCCCCTTGGACCCGCTGAAGTACGTCCTGAAGCACCCCGACCGCTACCCCCTCTTCCACGTCAAGGACGGCGTCCGCGACGACACGACGCGCGACGGCTACCGCATGTCGGACGTGGGCGACGGGGACATCGACTACAAGACGTTCCTGTCGAAGGTGACCAAGCGAACCCACCACGGCCGGACCTACCACCACTGGCAGGCCGAGCACGACAACCCGGTGGACTCGCTCGCCTTCGCCCGGAAGTCCAGTGAGCACCTGCACTCCCTGCGCGAGGGCCGCTGCGGCGACTGACGCACACGAGGCAGCCCGGCCCGCCGGAACCTCTCCGGCGGGCCGGACACGGCGTCGCCGCGCGCCTACCCGATGCCCTGCCGGTCCGGAAGCAGCGCGAACTCCCGGTCGGCGGCCACCGGAACGGTGCGCTCCACGGTCTGGACGAGCAGCTCCCGGTGCCGTACCAACGGCTGCTTCCGCTCCTCCGGCGCGAGCAGCAGCAGATCGTCCAGCCCCGCCAGCAGCCGCCGCGACACCTGAGGGCTTCCCGCCACGCACCACCGGATCTCCTCGAAGGCGAGATCCACCAGGTCGTCCCAGGTCGGCCCCTCCTGCACCAGCCGCACCTCTCCCGACCGGTCCCGGTGGTGGACGGTCCCGAGCGGCAGACGGACCAGGGTGGCGAGGAACTGCACGATCCGGTCCAGGCACTGGACGGCGGTGGTCGGATCGTTCACGGAGGTCGACAGGGCCCGCAGCGCGATGTCCGAAAGCTGACGCAACCCGAAGGCCAGATCCTGGTGCAGGGTGCGCTCCACCCCGACGGAGACGGTGTACCGCAGCTGATGACGCGGCGGTACGGCGCCGCCGTGGACCGCGAGCACCGGCGTCCCCGGCACCACGAAGTCCCCGATCCGGGGGATCAGCCGCAGCGCCACACCCTGCCGCCGCGCGGCCCGGACCAGCCGCGCGGTGTTCACGTCCCGCAGCACCCCGGCCCGCCCCTCGTGCACCACCCGCCCGGTCTCCGGCCCCAGCCCTTCGGGTCCGCCCGGCCCGCGGGGCATCCGGCCGAGCACCCGGAACGAGTCGCGCGCGATCCTGTCGACGACCGGCCCGACCTGCATGAGCCGCAGCGTCGCGCTGACGTAGACGACGAACAGCAGCAGGCTCAGCCCGACGAGCACCAGGGTGAGCATGCTTTGCAGCAGTGGAACCGAGACCACCAGGCGCGGGTCCGCCTCGCTCTCGTACGAGGTCAGGACCAGCAGCGAGAACAGGAACGTCGCGAGGAACACCGTCAGCGTGAGCTTGCTGATCCGGCTCCGGACGAAGATCCGCACCACCCGGGGCGTGAGCTGCCCACTGGCCATCTGCACCGCGACCAGCGAGATGCTGAACACCACACCGATGAAGGTCATCATCGCCGAGCTGATCGTGGTGACGATCGTCTTCGCGTCCTGGGCGAAGGAGATCAGGCTCCCGAGCTCGTCGTAGGCCTCCTCCCGCTGGAGAAGCCCGACGATCTGCTCGTCGGCCTCGGAAGCGACCAGCCACAGCACGAACACACAGACGAACCCCATGGTCGGGGCGAACCAGAACGTGTCACGCAGATGCTCGCGCAGGGGAGACAGCGGACGGGGCCGGCGGTAGCCGCGATCACTCATGGACGCGAAGGTAGCCCTGACCACCGGATATGCAGGTGAAAGGCGCGTCGAACCCCTGGTATTGTTTTCCATGTCGCAGCGGGGAACACACCGCGAACGACAGACACCTTGTCCGGGTGGCGGAATGGCAGACGCGCTAGCTTGAGGTGCTAGTGCCCTTTATCGGGCGTGGGGGTTCAAGTCCCCCCTCGGACACCGAGGTCGAACGACCGAACAGAGCCGGTCAGAGCGCGAGAATGCTGCTCTGACCGGCTCTGTTGTCCGTGGTGAACATGGTCCGGCCCCCTGCGAACCGCAGGGGGCCGGATGTGTCCGTGCCGGTCATGCGCCGTCCGGCGGCCAGGTCGTACGGTCGCCGACGTGGTCGAATTCCGCCAGCTCGTCGGCGAGGACGTCGAAGTGGGGGAGCGGGGCCCACAGGCCGCGCTCACCGATGACGTAGATGCGGCGCTTGGCGCGGCTCGCGGCGACATTGAGCAGATGCGGGGTGCGGGCCGCCCACTCGCGGGCTCCGGGACGGCCGCCGCCGAGCACGAGGATGACGACGTCGGCCTCCTTGCCCTGCGCCCGGTGGACGGTGGCGCAGCGTTCCTCCAGGAGCTCGGCGGTCCAGCCGTCGCGGCCGCGGCAGACCTTCTTGCACTCGGCGACCAGGGCCCGGAACGGAGCGATGACGCGGATGCGCTCGACGCCCACGCCGTGCCGGTCCAGAAGGTCGAGGACGAACTCGAAGGCACGGCGGTCGCGCTCGCCCCACGGGGCGTCGGCCGGGCGGGCGGGGTCGTCCGTGTTGAGCCAGCGGCTGGGCAGCAGCCCGTCCCGCTCCTCGTCGGGGAATGCCTTGGGGGCGGTGCCGTAGACCATGAGGCCGTCGTAGGCGACCTCGTTGCTGACGGTGAACATCGGTTCCTCGCAGCGGCGGTGCACACGCAGCGGTGAACCCACCCAGACATGCTCGTCGTCCCCGCCCGGGGCCGGCAGGTAGGTGCCGTAGCGGTTGGTCCGGTCGGCCACGGCCTGCGCCGAGGTGGCCGAGGGCAGCCACCGCTCGTCGACGCCGTAGGCGCGCAGCAGCCTGCGTTGCAGAGCGGCGGGCATGGTGACGACGGGTTCGAGCTGGAGAGGATCGCCGACCAGCACGGCACGGCGGGCGCGCCACAGCGCCCCCACGGCGGCCTGCGGGGTGGCCTGCCCGGCCTCGTCGACGAGCAGCCAGCCGATCGACTCCCGGCCCAGGCGCGCGAACATGCTGCCGACCGAGGAGAACGTGGTGGAGACGACGGGCACCACGAGGAAGAGGGTCTGCCAGGCGTGCTCGACCTCTTCGTCGGGCAGCGGCCCGCCGGTTCCCGCCATCAGCTCCATGAGCACCTGGAGATTGCCCCGGACCTTTTTCGCGGCCCCGGCCATGAAGGCGCGGTGCAGGTCGAGAGCGCGCAGGAACAGGTCGCTACGCGCGGTGGACCACGCCTCGTCGGACCAGGGGGCGCCGAGTTCCTGGGCGGCTTCGTCGAGAGCCGGCCAGCCGAGCGGCAGCGAGGGCAGTGTCCGGGCCGCCTGCCGCAGCTTCTGGTGGCGGCGGTCGAGTGCTGCGATGGCGGCCCGCAGATCGTGGCGGGCCGTGTCGGCGGCCTCCCGAGCCCTCCGCAGGGCGGTCTCCGCTTCGGCCTGCCGGGCGCGCGTGCTCTGTTCGTGGGCGCGGGCGGCGGTGAGGGCGGCGGCGGCCTCACCGACGGCGGTGGCGGACCGGGAGTTCCGGCCCGCGGCCAGGGCCTCGGCGCGAACGGCTGCGGCGACCTGCGCCATGGAGTCGTCGAGGGCGGCGCGCTGCTGGACGAGCAACTGCGCGATCTCGGCCTGGGTACGCTCCTGCTGCCACTGGGCGGCCTGCCGGTCGGCGGAGCTCTGCAACAGGCGCCGCAGCCCGCCGCGCAGACCCCGCTCGACGACAGGCGGTGCGTCCTGGCGGGCCGTGAGCGCGGTGACGTGGTCGCGGTGGTGCGCGGCCATCTCCCGAGCGGCCGAGAGGTCCGCACGGGCGGTGTCCAGCTCCTGCCGGGCCCGCGGCACGTGCTCGGCGGCCGCCCGGTGCCGGCCCTCGGCCGCCGCGGTGGCGTTCCGGGCTTCGTCGGTGGCGGCGGTGGCCCGTTCCAGGGCGGCCGTCGCGGCGGTGACGCGCCGGTCCGCGAGGGGCACGGCGGCTTCCAGGTCCGCGATCCGCTCCCCGGCCGACGGGGATTCGACGGCCGCCAGTGCCGAGGCCAGCCGGGCGCGTTCGGCACGCAGGCGCTCGACCTCCGCCCGGGCGGTGCGGAACGCGGCGACGGCGTCGGTCCACGACGGCACGGGCTCGGCGGGCCCGGCCGCCGGTTCACGGTCCGCCGGGGCGGCGGCGCGGCGGCCACCGGGCGGAGTCCTCGGCGGGATCCAGTCGCTCAGGACGGCCTGCATGCCGCGCAGCGGCGGCAGTTCCTTCGCCGCCCGGGCATCGGCCTCCTTCTCGGGCAGCCTGCCCCACCAGAACCGGTCGCCGAACTCCTTGCGGTTGGTCTTGTTCCCGAGCACCGCCGCGACCAGCCCCCACGCGGGGCTGCCGAGGAGGGCCGAGGCGAGGTCGGAGAAGTGGTCGGCGCTGTCACGCCAGTGCTCACCGAGCGCGCCGACGCCGGGCAGTTCGGCGGTGATGTTCTCGACCGCACCGTTGTTGGAGGAGGCGACGACGATCTCGAACCCGGTCAGCCGGGGGTCGAGACGCGACACGAACCGCGGATGCTTGCCCTGCCGGTCCTTGCCCCGCCACGCCGGGCCGGTGAAGGCCTGTCCGGGCCGGTCGAACGTCGCCAGCACCTCCGCCCGCTCGACCACCAGCGCGGCGACGAGGTCGCGCAGCATCGTCGTCTTCCCCGTGCCGGGCGGGCCGTTCACGGAGAACATTCCGCCCTCGGTGCCCGCGCGGTCGGCGAGCATCCGGTCGACCGCGAACTGCTGGCTCAGCGCGAGCGGGAACCGCGCCGGTGCGGGCCACCGCCCCGACGGGACCAGCCCCGGATCCACCCCGGCCAGGACGACTTCGCGCTCCCGGCGCACATCCGTCCGCCTCCTCGCGGAAACGGCATCGTGCTCGGTCAGATACGCGTCCAGAGCCGGGCCGATCCCCTTTCCGGCCGTTCCGGCCACCCGGGCCAGATCGGGAGGGAGCAGGCTGTTGAGGAAAGGGGCCGCGGCGGCGACCTTCGTCTTCGGGTCCCGGGGCCGGTGGACCAGCCTGCTGCGCACCCGGATCACCTGGGGCCGCAGGTGGTCCTGCACCCCGCACAGGTCGGCGATCTGCGCTGTCAGGGCGACCAGGTCGGCGAGGGCGAGCGCGCGGGGACCGGAGCCTGCCTGGTACGCCTCCGACGAGTCGCCCGGTGCCCGCTCGGGGGCACCCCTTCCGCCCTCCGGATTCCCGGGTTCCTCTTCGTCCCCGGCGGCCCGGCGGGCCGCCGCCCAGCCGGCGGCGCGACGCACCAGGGGTTCGGCCGCGCCCTGCACGGCGGCGCCGGCGACCTCGCCGAACAGGGCCTGCACCGCGCCGACGGCGGCGCCGCCCAGGATCTCGCCGAGCAGTCCCTGCCAGTTCGCGCGGTCGGCCCGGGCCCCGGCTCCCGGTCCACGGCCGGGCCGCTGCCCGTACGTCGGGTCAGGGGACGGGGCGGCGGAGCCGTAGGGAATCGTGGTGGCCGTCAGTTCGTCGACGGCCGTGGCGAACGCCTCGTCGAGGTCCTCGAAGCCGTCCAGCCAGTCCGGTGCGGAGGGGCCCGGGTCGAAGAGGCGGCCGGTCGCCCAGGCACAGGCGGAGATCACGGATGTGTCCTCGACCGGTCGTCCCTCATCGTCCAGGACCAGGGCGAACATCGCGCTCTGGCCCGCCAGCCTCAGCTCGGACTGCGGCACACCGGGGTCCGGATCGGTCCCCGGGGGCAGCACCGAGATCATCGCCTGACGGAGCAGCTCCAGATCGAAGATCCCGCAGTAGATCTCGTGCCGCCACATCCGGCCGTACGGCGCCCGGCGCGCGCCCGTCTCCGGATGGCCGGTGTCCCACGGCAAGCGCGGCGGTTCCTGTCCCGGTTGCGGCGTCAGGTCGACGACGTACTCGTCCCTCGGCCCGGACCGTGCGGCGGAGCGTCGTCGGGGCAGCGCCGGGATGCCCGGCGGACCGAACAGCTCGATGGCGCGCCAGCACTCCAGCAGCGCTTTCCGGCGGCGGTCCTGCCCCTGCCCCCTCCGCACCCCCTGCCCCCCCGTCACACCTGCGGCGCGCGGCCGCTCCTCTTCGCCGATCAACTGCCAGCCGAATCTACCGGACCCCGACCGGCCGGGTCCCGGCAAGCCGGATGTGCGGTGTGGGACGCCCGGGCACCCCGCGCCTCTCCCGCACCCTCACCCCCTCCTGTCACGATCCGGTCTCGGACGCGGAGAGGGGTCTTGTTTTCAGCCATGTAATCGATTCCAATCATCCCTGTAATCGATTCCACGGCGTCGCGCGAGCGGTCCGCTCCTGGTTTCGAGGTGTACGGAAACCACAAGGAGGTGGTCCGGACATGGCGAGCATCAAAGATGTCGCGGCCCAGGCGGGGGTCTCCGTCGCCACGGTCTCGCGGGTGCTGAACAGCCATCCGTCCGTCAGTGCGGAGGCGCGCGCACGCGTTCTCGCCGCCGTCGACGGCCTCGGCTACCGGCCCAATGCCGTGGCCCGCTCGCTGCGCACCGCGCAGACCCGCACCCTCGGCCTGGTCATCAGTGACGTACTCAATCCGTACTTCACCGAGCTGGCCCGCTTCGTCGAGGAGGAGGCCCGCGCGCTCGGCTACAGCGTCATCATCGGCAACGCCGACGAGCGGCCCGAGCTCCAGGACCACCACATCCGCACGCTCATCGACCGCAGGATCGACGGGCTGCTCGTCTCGCCGGCCGACGGAGGCTCCCCGCTGATGCGGGAGGTCGCCGTGAGCGGTACGCCGATGGTCTTCGTGGACCGCTGGATTCCGGGTATCGACGTGCCCGTCGTCCGGGCCGACGGTACGGGGGCGGTCAAGGACCTCGTCGCGCACCTGCACGGGCTCGGCCACCGCAGGCTCGCGATCATCGCCGGGCCCGCGGCCACCACCACCGGCAACGAGCGCGTCGAGGCCTTCCGGGACGCGATGGGTGAGCTCGGGCTCGCCCTGCCCGACGCCTACATCGGGCAGGGCGACTTCCAGGCCGCCAGCGGACGGCGGGCCACCGAGGGGTTCCTCGCGCTGGCCGAGCCGCCCGAGGTCGTGTTCGCCGCCGACAACCTGATGGCGCTCGGCGCGCTGGACGCGATCCGGGCCCGGGGGCTGCGGGTCCCCGACGACATCGCGCTCGCCGCCTTCGACGACATCCCGTGGTTCGTCCACACGGATCCGCCGATCACCGCCATCGCCCAGCCGACCGCGGACCTGGCCCGCGCCGCCGTACGGGCGCTGGCCGACCTGATCGAAGGGCGGACCCCGCAGTCCGTCACCCTGCCCGCCCGTCTCGTCGTACGCCGCTCGTGCGGACAGGACGCGACCGACCAGAGGAGCGACCGGTGACCGCACCGGAGAAGCAACTGGTGGAACATGCCGATGAGTTGCTGCGTATCGAAGGCCTGCGCAAGACCTTTCCCGGCGTGGTGGCACTCGACAACGTCGACTTCGACCTGCGCAGAGGCGAGGTCCATGTCCTGCTCGGCGAGAACGGCGCCGGGAAGAGCACCCTCATCAAGATGCTCTCCGGTGCCTACCGCCCCGACCGCGGCCGGATCCTCGCGGAGGGCCGCGAGGTCCGCATCAACAACGCGCAGGACGCCGAAGGGCTCGGCATCGCCACCATCTACCAGGAGTTCAACCTGGTGCCCGACCTGACGGTGGCCGAGAACATCTTCCTCGGCCGCCAGCCGCGCCGCTTCGGCCTCATCGACCACCGGCGCATGCGGGCGGACGCGGAGAAGCTGCTCCGCCGCGTCGGTGTGGATGTGCGTCCCGATGCCAAGGTCCGTGAACTGGGCATCGCCCGGCTCCAGATGGTCGAGATCGCCAAGGCGCTCAGCCTGGAAGCACGCGTTCTCATCATGGACGAACCGACCGCCGTGCTCACCTCGGAAGAGGTCGACAAACTCTTCGCGATCGTCCGGCAGTTGCGTGCGGACGGCGTCGGGATCGTCTTCATCACCCACCACTTGGAGGAGATCGCCGCACTCGGTGACCGCGTCACCGTTCTACGCGACGGCCGCAGCATCGACCAGGTGCCCGCCTCCACACCCGAGGACGAGCTCGTCCAGCTCATGGTCGGCCGCAGCATCGACCAGCAGTATCCTCGCGAACGCCCGGACACGGGCGAGGTGTTGCTGTCCGTCCAGGGGCTCACCCGGGACGGGGTCTTCCACGACATCAGCTTCGACGTGCACGCCGGTGAGGTCGTCGGCCTCGCCGGACTCGTCGGCGCCGGCCGTACGGAGGTGGCGCGCGCGGTGTTCGGCGCGGACCCGTACGACGCGGGCACCGTCGACGTACGCGGAGAGCGCCTCGCCCGCCACGACGTGCCCGCCGCGATGGGCGCGGGGATAGGCCTCGTACCGGAGGACCGCAAGGGCCAGGGGCTGGTCCTCGACGCCTCCGTGCAGGAGAACCTCGGCCTGGTCACCCTGCGTTCCGCGACCCGCTCCGGACTCGTGGACCTGAAGGGGCAGCGTACGGCGGCCGCCCGCATCGCCAAGCAGCTCGGCGTCCGCATGTCCGGCCTCGGCCAGCACGTCCGCACCCTCTCCGGCGGCAACCAGCAGAAGGTCGTCATCGGCAAGTGGCTGCTGGCCGACACCCGGGTGCTGATCCTCGACGAACCCACCCGGGGCATCGACGTCGGCGCCAAGGTCGAGATCTACCAGCTCATCAACGAGCTCACCGCCTCCGGCCACGCCGTCCTGATGATCTCCAGCGACCTGCCCGAGGTCCTCGGCATGAGCGACCGGGTGCTGGTCATGGCCCAGGGCCGGATCGCCGGTGAACTCCACGCCGACGAGGCCACCCAGGACGCCGTCATGGCCCTCGCGGTCTCCACCGCCGGCACCCACGAACACCCCGCACCGAAGAACGTAGAGGAGGGCCCCCGTGGCCACTGAGACACTCAAGAGTGACACGGGCGCAGGTGGCACTTCCGTGATACGCCGCGTCCTGCTCGACAACGGCGCGCTCAGCGCCCTGGTCGTCCTGGTGGTGGCGATGTCGCTGCTCTCCGGCGACTTCCTGACCACCCAGAACCTGCTGAACGTCGGCGTGCAGGCGGCCGTCACCGCGATCCTCGCGTTCGGCGTCACCTTCGTCATCGTCTCGGCGGGCATCGACCTGTCCGTCGGTTCGGTCGCCGCTCTGTCCGCGACCGTCCTGGCGTGGTCGGCGACGTCCGCCGGGGTCCCGGTCGTCCTCGCCGTCGTGCTCGCGATCGTCACCGGTATCGCCTGCGGCTTCGTGAACGGCGCCCTCATCTCGTACGGCAAACTCCCGCCGTTCATCGCGACGTTGGCCATGCTCTCGATCGCCCGCGGCCTCTCGCTCGTCATCTCGCAGGGCAGCCCGATCGCGTTCCCCGACTCCGTCTCGCGGCTCGGCGACACACTCGGCGGCTGGCTCCCCGTACCGGTCCTCGTGATGATCGCGATGGGTCTGATCACCGCGCTGATCCTCGGGCGCACCTTCATCGGCCGCTCCATGTACGCGATCGGCGGCAACGAGGAAGCGGCCCGGCTCTCCGGTCTCCGCGTCAAGCGCCAGAAGATCGTCATCTACGCGCTCTCCGGCCTCTTCGCCGCCGTCGCGGGCATCGTCCTGGCCTCGCGCCTCGTCTCCGCCCAGCCGCAGGCCGCCCAGGGGTACGAACTCGACGCCATCGCCGCCGTCGTCATCGGCGGCGCCAGCCTGGCCGGCGGCGTCGGCAAGGCATCCGGCACCCTGATCGGCGCGCTCATCCTCGCCGTACTCCGCAACGGCCTCAACCTCCTCTCGGTCTCCGCGTTCTGGCAGCAGGTCGTCATCGGCGTCGTCATCGCGCTCGCCGTCCTCCTCGACACGCTGCGCCGCAAGGCCGGTTCGGGTGCGGCCTCCTCGGCCGGGGCCGCCCCCGGCGCACCGGGGTCCGGGCGCAGGGGAGCGCTCAAGTTCGCCGGAGCGGCCCTCGCCGTGGCGGTCGTCGTCGGCGGGGTGTCCTACTTCAACTCCGGTTCTTCCGGGGGAACGACGAAGGTCGGCATGTCCCTCTCGACGCTCAACAACCCCTTCTTCGTGCAGATGAAGGACGGCGCACAGGCCGAGGCCAAGAAGGCGGGCATCGACCTCACCGTCACCGACGCCCAGAACGACGCCTCGCAGCAGGCCAACCAGCTCCAGAACTTCACCAGTTCGGGAGTCTCGTCCATCATCGTCAACCCGGTGGACTCGGACGCCGTCGGGCCGGGCGTCCGCAGCGCCAACAAGGCCGACATCCCCGTGATCGCCGCCGACCGCGGGGTGAACAAGGCCGACACCGCGACCCTCGTCGCCTCCGACAACGTGGCGGGCGGCAAGCTCGCCGCCGACGCGCTCGCCGACAAGCTGGGCGGCAAGGGCAGCATCGTCATCCTCCAGGGCACGGCGGGCACCTCCGCCAGCCGCGAGCGCGGCGCGGGCTTCGCCGAAGGGCTCAAGGCATACCCGGACATCAAGGTGGTCGCCAAGCAGCCCGCGGACTTCGACCGCACCAAGGGCCTGGACGTCATGACCAATCTGATCCAGTCCCACCCGGGCATCACCGGTGTCTTCGCCGAGAACGACGAGATGGCGCTCGGTGCGGTCAAGGCGCTCGGCAGCAAGGCGGGCAAGTCCGTGTCGGTCGTCGGCTTCGACGGCACCCCGGACGGCCTGAAGGCGGTCGAGGCCGGGACGCTGTACGCCTCGGTGGCCCAGCAGCCCAGCGAACTCGGCCGGATCGCGGTGCAGAACGCCGTCAAGGCGGCCGAGGGCGACAAGGTGGAGAAGACGGTGAAGGTGCCGGTCAAGGTGGTCACCCGCGAGAACGTCGCCGACTTCTCCTGACGCCGAGCACCGCCCCGGCCCCACCGAAGAAAGCAGGAAGCAGAAAATGCACGACAACGCCGCAGCCGACGACGGCCGTTACGACCTTTTGGTCGTCGGCTCGGCCAACGCCGACCTGGTGATCGGCGTCGAACGCCGCCCCGCCCCCGGCGAGACGGTGCTCGGCTCCGACCTGGCCGTCCACCCGGGCGGCAAGGGCGCCAACCAGGCAGTGGCCGCAGCCCGGTTGGGAGCCCGTACGGCGCTGCTCGCCCGGGTCGGCGACGACGACCACGGACGGCTGCTGCTGGAGAGCCAGCGCGCGGCGGGCGTGGACACCGAAGGCGTCCTGGTCGGCGGGGCCCCGACCGGCGTCGCGCTGATCACCGTGGACCCCTCGGGCGACAACAGCATCGTGGTGTCCCCGGGCGCCAACGGCCGCCTCACCCCCGAGGACGTACGAGCGGCGGAACCGCTGCTGGCCGCCGCGCGGGTGGTCTCCGTACAGCTGGAGATCCCCCTGGACACGGTCGCGGAGACAGCGCGCCACCTGGGCCCCGGGGCCCGCCTCGTCCTCAACCCGTCCCCGCCCGCCCCGCTGCCCGACGAGGTGCTGGCCGCCTGCGACCCGCTGGTGGTCAACGAGCACGAGGCGCGCTACATCCTCGGCGGGACGGCGGGGGAGACCCCGCACGACTGGGCCCCGGCCCTCCTCGCGCTCGGCCCGCGCTCGGTCGTCATCACCCTGGGCGCGGCGGGCGCACTGGTGGCCGACAGCCGCACGGGCTCCCTGGACCACCTGGTCAGCCCGAAGGTGGAGGCCGTCGACACGACGGGGGCCGGGGACGCGTTCACCGCCGCCCTGGCCTGGCGCCTGGGCCGGGGCGACGACCTGCGCGAGGCGGCGGCCTTCGCGGTACGGGTGGGGGCGGCGGCCGTCACGTCGAGGGGCGCGCAGGCGTCCTTCCCGACGCTGGAGGAGGTCGACGCGCTGTGAAGAAGTCGGGCATCCTCAACCGCCACCTGGCCGGTGCCATCGCCGAACTCGGCCACGGCGACACCGTGTTGGTCTGCGACGCGGGCATGCCGATCCCACCCGGCCCCCGCGTGGTCGACCTCGCCTTCCGCGCCGGAACCCCGCCGTTCGCCGAGGTGCTGGACGGCCTGCTGGACGAGCTGGAGGTGGAAGGGGCGACGGCGGCCCTGGAGGTACGCGAAGCCAACCCGGAGGCCACGGCGCTCCTGGCCGGTCACTTCCCCCGGCTGGAGCTGATCCCGCACGACGAGCTCAAGGCGCGTACCGCGTCGGCGCGCCTGGTCGTACGGACGGGGGAGGCCCGGCCGTACGCGAACGTGCTGCTGCGGTGCGGGGTGTTCTTCTGAGCGAGTGGGACGGTGGCGGGCCGCACCCCGACAAGGGGTGCGGCCCGCCCCGGCGAAAAGATCTGGCCGATCGCGGTGATCGCAGCTACGCTTCCCGCGATGAATCACTCCGAGAACAGATCGGGGGACCCGTCCGCGCAAGGTGAGTGCTGATGCTCACCCACGCCGCACATCGGGATTCCCACCCTTCCTTCTGGCCGCGCGTGCGCGAGTTCGCCGTGCCGGCCTCCATGATCGAGAACGCGACCGCCCGCCGCGAGGCCGGGGACTGGGCAGGTGCCTGCGCCGCAGTGGGCATCGACCAGGCCGCGCTGCTCCGACTCGTACTCGAACGGCGGATCGGCGCACTGCAACTCCCGCCCGGCGTACGGATCGTGGCCGCCGCCAACCCGCGCTCCTCGGCGGCCGACGGGTGGGAGCTGAGCCCGCCGCTCGCGAACCGGTTCGTCCATCTCCAGTGGGCCCACGACCACGAGGTCGTCGTCCGGGGCCTCGCCGGGACCTGGCCGCGTGCGACGCTGCCCCGGCTGGACCCCGAAAGGCTGCCCGAGGCCGTCGACTTCGCCCGGCGCGCGGTCTGCGGGCTGCTCTCCGCCCGTCCCACGCTCGTCCACCGGCTGCCCACCACGGAGACGCGCCGGGGCGGACCCTGGCCCTCGCCGCGCAGCTGGGACATGGCGCTGACGCTCGTCGCCTTCGCCACCGCCGCCGGGTCCTCCCGGGACGTGCTGTCCCTGCTGGTCCGGGGCACGGCGGGGGACGGGCCGGGGCTGGAGCTGCTGGCGAGCCTGGACCGGATGGACCTTCCGGACCCCGAGGATCTGCTCGCCGACCCGGCGGGCGCCGTCCTGCCCGAGCGCGGCGATCTCCGCCAGGCCGCACTGGACGGTGTGGTCGCGGCGGTCCGTACCCGCCCGGAACGGGGCCGTTGGGACGCCGCGTGGGCGCTGCTCGTCCGGGCGCTGGAGACCGGGGCCCCGGACCTGGTGGTCGTCCCCGCGACCACCCTCGCCACACTGCGGCAGGAGGACTGGGATGTCCCGGCGGCCGTCGAAGACCTTGCCGGGGTCATCTCCCTGTCCCGGCGGGCCGACCGGGCGGCGGAACGTGTCGCTGCGACGGGGAAGTCGGGCCGATGACGGCGACGGACGCGCCCAGCGCACTCGACCCGGACAAGCTCTTCGCCGCCCGGCTGCAAGCCGCCCGGGCCCGCCCCTATCTGGCCACGGCCCTCTTCGCCCTGCACACCGTGGAGTCGTGGCGGGTGCCGACCATGGGCGTCGACCGGTACTGGCGGTGCTATGTCTCCCCGGCCTATGTGGCACGTACTCCGGTGGAGGAGCTGGCCGGGGTCTGGGTACACGAGGTGTCGCACCTGCTCCGCGACCACCACGGCCGCAGCGACCGGGTCGCCCGGCAGCGCGGGCTGACCGGGCCGGGGGAGCGGCTGCGGATGAACATCGCCGCCGACTGCGAGATCAACGACGACGTGTACGGCGACGGCCTGGCCCGCCCGAAGGGCATCGTGTACCCGTCGACCCTCCAACTGCCGTCCGGCGAACTCATGGAGGACTACCTGCGCCGGTTCCGGCTCGGCCCGCGCACCCAGAACCTCGCCTGGCTGGACTGCGGCAGCGGCGCCGACGGTCTGGACAGGGACTGGGAGTTGGGGCCCGAAGGCGCGCACGGGCTGAGCGACCAGGAGCAGGACGCGGTCCGCTTCCGGGTGGCGCAGGGCATCACCGGCCGGCCGGGCAACGCCTCGAAGGGGTGGAAGCGGTGGGCGGAGGAGGCGTTCCATCCACCGCAGCCCTGGCGGGAGTTGCTGGGCGCGGCGGTCCGCTCGGCCGCCTCGGGATCGGGTGCGGGCGAGGACTACACGTACGGCCGGCCGTCCCGGCGCTCCGCCGGACTCCCCGGCGTCGTCCTGCCGAGCCTGCGCCGCAGACCGCCCCGGGTCTCCGTCGTCATCGACACCTCCGGCTCGGTCAGCGACGCCGAACTGGGCAGCGCCCTCCTGGAAGTCGCCGCCATCGTCCGGGCCGTCGGCGGCCGCCGCGACCTGGTCACCGTCCTCGCCTGCGACGCGGCCACCCGGGTCGTGCACCCGCTGTGCCGCGCCGAGGGCATCCCGCTGCTGGGCGGTGGCGGCACCGATCTGCGTACGGGCTTTGCCAAGGCGCTCCGGGCCCAGCCGCGCCCCGACGCCGTCGTGGTCCTGACCGACGGGCAGACGCCGTGGCCCACCGCCCGACCGGCCTGCCGGACGGTCGTCGGCCTCTTCCCGAGGGAGCGCGGGCGCCGCTCCTGGAACGAGGACGATCCCGAGTACGTCCCGCCCGGGCCGCCGGATTGGGCGCGGGTGGTGGAGATCGGTCAGTAGCCCCGGCCGGGCGTTGCGTACCGCGTCAGCATGCCCCCACCAGCTCTGCCAGCGCCTCCGCCAGCGCGTCCAGTCCCGGCCCCGCCGGGCCGCCCGGCTCGGTCATGTACGTGTCGCGGCGGATCTCGATCATCAGGGCCGTGACCCGGCGGTCGGTGCCGTAGTGCTTCAGCGGGACGTACGTACCGGCGAACGGGCTGTCGACCCCCGTCCCGCCGAACCCCGCGAACGCCTCCTCCGTCAGGGAGCGCAGCTCGGGCGGGGTGTGGAACGGGTCGGTGCCCAGGCAGATCGGCGGCCGGGGGCCCGTGCCGTGGAGTTCGTACGGGAGGGGCTCGCTCGGGTACGAGTGGACGTCGACGATCACCGCGCGGCCCGTGGCGGCGATCCGGGCGTCGACCGCCTCCGTCATCGCCTGCGCGTACGGGTGGAAGTAGCTGTCCAGCAGGGGGCGTTGGTCGAGGTCCGGCGCGCGCAGGCGTTCACGGTGGGTGGTGTGCGTGTAGACCGCGCCCATGCCCACGGCGCGCATCTCCTCGCGGTCGTCCGGGAAGCGTTCGGGGTCGACGACCAGGCGGGAGAGGGCGTTGACGTGGCGCCAGGGCCGGGTGGGGCAGGCCTCGGCCGCCCGGGCCGCCAGTTCGGCGGTGTGGGAGTCGGTGATGTGGTCGAGTTCCCGCTCCAGAGCCCCGTCGCCCAGCAGGATTCCGCCGCGTACCTCCTCCGGAATCGTCCGCGACCCGTGCGGTACGTGCAGCAGCACCGGGGAATCGGCGCTTCCGGGGAGGAGGTGGAACGACGGCTGGGCGGCGGGGCTCATGGAGCGGGTCCTTCACGGGTGGGGCAAGGAGGGCCCCGATTGTCCCACCCGTGCCGTCAGTTGGCCGAGCCGATCACCGGGTAGTGGTCGGAGAGGTTCGTGTACGTGTAGTTCTTGCCCCAGCTGGAGACCGTCCAGGGCGCGCTCTGCTCCTTGATCACATCGTTCTTCCAGTCGGCGGGCTTCACGTGGCCGGCGCGGTGGAGGACGTGGTCCAGGTCCTCGCGGGGGTCGTTCGGGTAGCGCTCGGAGGCGATCGAGTTGTCGCGGGTGTCGAAGGAGTACGTGTGGCCGGTCTTGGTGTCGGCCGGGACCAGGTCCGCGTCCTTGAGGAAGGAGGCGTACTCGGCGGAGTGCCCGTCCACGTTGAAGTCGCCCGCCACGATGACCTGTTCGGAGGCCGGGATCTTCTTGGCGTCCAGGAAGGCGTCCATCGCCTTGAACTGGAGACTGCGCATCCGGGCGGCCTCGCCCGCCGAACAGCCGGGGTCGGTCGACTGGGCGTGCGTGCCGACGACATGGACGCGGGTGCCGTTGACGTTCAACACCGTATAGGCGAAGCCCTTGTTGGACCACCAGTCGCCGCCGCAGGCGTCCTTGAAGACGTACTGCTCCTTGCGGATGATCGGCCACTTGCTCAGGATCGTGACACCGCCGTCCTCCGGAGTCGTCGCCGAGTACGAGCCGCTGGTGGCGTCCCAGCCGCTCTTGCTCCGGCCGACCACCGGCGTCTGGTACGGGTACTGGGCGGCGGAGTTCCGCAGCAGCGCGTCGGAGGCCCCGTTGTCGAAGGCCTCCTGGATCACGACCACGTCGTTGCCCCGGAAGAACGACGTCTTCGGGATCTCCGCCGCCCGGTGGTCCTGGCCCCAGTTGGGGTACAGGGTCTTGCTGAAGATGAACGTGTTGTACGAGAGCACCCGCAGCGACGGGGTGTCGGCGGTGGTGGCCGCCGTGGCCTGGGGTGCGTTCATGGCCAGCGGGACGGCGGCGAGCGCGGCGGAGAGGGCCACGCCGGAAAGGCGGCGGAACGTGGAGTGCGGCACGAGGTCTCCTGCTGAATGAGTGGGGGCGTACCGGGTGGCACCCATCAAAGCAGCGGGAGTTACCCACGGGTAGACATCGGATGCCGTGAGTCTGTCCTGGCGAATGCCATCAGGATTCGGCCAAAGATCAACTCGGTACGACGCGGGTCCGGTCAGCCCGGCTCGGCGTAGACGATGAGGTTGTCGACCGGATGCCCCTCCGCGTCGAACGCGCCGTCGCAGGTGACCAGCCGCAACGTACTGCCCTTGGTGGCACCGTAGACCCGCTCGGTGGGGAACGCCTGCTTGCTGACCGTCTCCTTGCCCGTCACGGTGAAGCGCAGCGACTTTCCGTCGCCGCCACGGACGAGCACCTCGGCACCCTTGCGGATGTCCTTGAGATCGTGGAAGACGGCCCGGCCGAAGCGGGTGTCGTTGTGGCCGATCAGGACGGCCGGCCCCGGTGCGCCGGGCGCGGACCCGCCGCTGTACCAGCCTGCCGTCATGGCCTTCTCCGCGGGCGGGACCTCGACCGTGCCGTCCGCGTTGAGCCCCAGGCGCATGAGGGAGCTGCGGATCTTGAGGGAGGGAATGGTGACCTCGGTGGGGGCCGAGGCGGGCGGCTCGTCCGTCGCGGTGGGGGCCGGTGCCGAGGAGGCCGGAGCGGACGCGGCCGGCGGGGAGGTGGCCGATGACGGTTCCGGTCCCGCGCAGGCCGTCAGGGCCGCGCAGGTCACCAGTGCGGCCAGGAGGGCGGCCGGGCGGGAGCGGTGGGGGCGATGGGAGAACGTGCGGACGTGCATGGGGGCTCCAGGAGTGACCACCGGGCGTGGCGCCGCCCCGGTGCGGGACGGCGCCACGATCGGTCTCAGTGGTGAAGGATGATGAGAGGTCAGCCGTTGCGGCGGCGGAGCACGAGGGTGCCCGCGCCCGCCAGCAGGGCGGCCCCGGCCACCGAACCGGCGAGGGCCGTGGTGCCGGGTCCTTCGGTGCCGGCCGGGCGCTCACCGGCCGCCACACCGCCGCGCGGTGCGACCGCCGGGGCGGGGGTGGCCTCGCGGGGCGCCACGGGTGCCGGACGGTCGCCCGCCGCGACGCCGCCACGGGGGGCGGCGGAGGGGCGGGCCTCCTTCGGCGCGGCCTGCTGCGGCGCGGCCTCGGCGGCCTTCGCCCGCTCCGGCGACACCTCCGGGGCGCTCTCGGCGGGTGCCGACGGCCTCGGGGTCGCGTCGGCGAAGGCGGCGGTGGTCGGGAGCAGCACCGCGCCGGCCGCGACGGCGGCGAACACGGCGGTGCGCAGGGAGAGGCGAGCGGTCAAAGCGGTCATACGGATGGCTCCATTCGTACGTCGCCCCGTGACGGGCCCGGCGCCGTTGTGCACCGGGTACGGGGCAGGGAGCCAGGCTGACCGGAAGTTATGAGGAAGCTGTCAGGACGCTGTGGTCATCCCATCAGCGCACTCATCGGCGCACTCATCAGCGCACCCGGCAGATGCGCCTGTCAGGGCGCCGGGTCCGCCGTCGGCAGCCGGAGCGTGAAGACCGAGCCCTCGCCCTCCGTGCTGGTCGCGCTCGCCGTCCCGCCGTGGGCCTCGGCCAGTTTCCGGACGATGGCGAGGCCGAGGCCGCTGCCTCCCGTACGGCGGCTGCGGGACTTCTCCGCACGCCAGAAGCGGTCGAAGACGTACGGGAGGTCCCCGGCCGGAATGCCGGTCCCGGTGTCCGCCACCTCGATCACCACCTCCCCGGAACCGGAACCGGAACCGGAACCGGCGTCGGGCTCGCCCCCACCCCCGTACGCGCTCAGCGTCACCCTCCCGCCCGCCGGAGTGTGGCGTACGGCGTTGGAGACCAGGTTCCCCACCGCCTGCCGCAGCCTGACCGGGTCCGCATGCAGAACCGGGTCCGCCCCCGCCACCACCGTCAGCGTCACCCCCGCCGTCTCCGCGCGGGCCTGATGGGCGGCGGCGACCTGGCTCAACAGCTCCCCGATCCGGACCGGTTCGGGGTGCAGCCGCAGCACCCCGGCGTCGGCGGCGGCCAGGTCCTGGAGGTCGTCGATGATGTGCTGGAGCTGCACCGCCTCCTCAAGGAGCGAGGAGACGAACGCCGGATCGGGGTCGGCCAGACCGTCCTGGGCCGCCTCCAGCCAGCCCCGGATGTTGCTCAGCGGGGTCCGCAGCTCATGGGCCACATCGCTGACCATCGCCTTGCGCTGCTCCTCCAGCCGCGCCCGGTGCGCGGACATGTCGTTGAACGCGGCGGCCAGCCGGCCGATCTCGTCGTCCCCCGACACCGGCACGGAAGCGTGCTCCTCCCCGTCCCGCATCCGCTGTGCGGCCCCCGTCAGCGCGTGCAGCGGGCGGACCAGCCGGGCGCCCGCGAGCACCGAGGCGCCCACGGTCAGCGCCAGGACGAGGGCCGCCGCCCCGGCGATCTTCGCGGTGTTGGCGGGGGAGAGGTCGAAGCCCGGCACCGTCGCGCCGCCCTCGTCGCCGATGAACAGGAGCGCGGGCGAGGCCACGTACGAGCTGAGCTGTTCGCTGCGCGCCGTCCCCACGCACGAGGCGATGGCCCGGTCGCCCTCCCCGGTCAGCTCCCGGGGCGGCACCACCTCCGGGGCCGGGGCCGCCTGACGCGCGTCGCTCGGCCGGGGATCAGGGAGGGGGGCCGGCACGGGTACGGCGACCTCGTCGCCCCACGACAGGTCCCGGTTCAGCCGCACACCGGCGCGGTCCTGGCGCTTCAGGCAGGCGTCGGCCAGCTCGTTGAGCGCGGTGAGCGCCTTCTTCTCCGTACGGGTCGGCGCGTCCAGGTCCGCCGGATCGCACCGGGTCCCCAGCGCCCGTTCGGGGTCGTTGCCCACCATCTGCACCCGGGGCCGGCCGCTCGGCCCGACGACCACGTCCGCGGCGATCCCCACCCGGTTGAGGCACTCCGCGTTCCGGTCGGCGGTCCGCCGCAGCGCCGCCCGTTCGGCCGCCGGCAGCAGGAACGGCCCGACCGCCCGCGGGTCGATCCGGTCCGCCGCTCTGCCCTGCCCCTCGGTGGACCGGGCGGCCAGGACGGTGTCCACGGACAACGGGTCGACCACCGCCGAGGCCTCCGGCGGCAGCGCGGGCGGGGTCGCGGCGGTGGCGGAGTCGGCGAGCAGCTGCCTGTTCTGCGTGGTGAGCGCGAGGCGGCGGCCCGACTGCTCGGCCAGCTCCCGTACGGTCGCGTCCACGCCGTCCCAGGCCGAATGGCGGGCGGCGTAGCCGAGGAGGGTGTCGTAGATCCGGGCGTCGGCGGTGAGGTTCTGGCCCTGCTCCTGCTTGATCGCACCCGAGGTGGTCTGCACGGCGAGCCAGGCGGTGGCCGCCACCGAACACGCGGCGACCAGCGCCGACACGCCCAGCAGCCGCCCCAGCAGACTCCGCCGCAGCGGGACCCGGGAGCGGGCCCGGCCCCCTTCGCCACCCCGGTCCCTACGCACGCCGCGCGGCCTTCGCCGGGTCGGTCAGCTTGTAGCCGACGCCGAAGACGGTGAGCAGGCGCACCGGCCGCCGCGGAGCGGGTTCGATCTTCTTGCGGAGGTTCATGACGTGCACGTCGACCGTCCGGTCGCTGATGTAGCGGTCGAAGCCGTGCAGCTCCTCCAGCAGCCGCTGACGGCTGAACACCCGGTCGGGACCGGCCGCCAGCGCGGCCAGGATGCGGAACTCGCCCCGCGTGCACTCCACCGGCTCGCCGTCCACCGTCACCTCGTGGCGCTCCGGATCGACCACGAGGCCGCCCACCCGCAGGACGTGGTCCTCCGCCGCCCCGGCCGGCCGCCGGGTGCGGCGCAGCAGCGTACGGACGCGGGCCATCAGCTCGCGCGGACTGTACGGCTTGGCCATGTAGTCGTCCGCGCCGAGGTCGAGACCGAGCAGCAGATCGTCCTCGGTGGTGCGGGCGGTCAGCATCAGCACGGGCAGCTCCCGGGCCTCGGCCCGCAGCACGCGCACCACGTCCAGCCCGTCCGCCCGAGGCATCATCACATCGAGAACGAGCAGGTCGGGTTCCTTGTGCCGGACGGCGTCGAGTGCGGCGAGCCCGTCGCCCACGATCCGTACGGCGTGTCCTTCCCGTTCCAGATAGCGGCGTACGAGCTCGGCCTGCTTCTCGTCGTCCTCGGCAACTATGACGTCTGCGCACACGCCCCCGATCGTAGAGCGCGGCTACAGTGCGAGGCCGGGGCGGGTTCCGGAACACGGAAGCCGGGAAGGGAACCGGCGCGTTCACCTCGGCGAGGTGGGCGCACCGGCGGAAGGAGACGGGTTGAACAGCCTCGGTACGGGCGGCGGCGGGAGCACGCACAACACGGTGTCGGGGGACGCCGTCGTCGTCGGGCCCCTGTTGATGGCGCAGCACATCGAGGGCATCCAGCTGCCGCCCGCTCCGCCTGCCGTCCCGCCGTGTCAAGGGCCCCCGCCCACGCGGGTGTTCGTCAACCGGACGCGGGAGCTGGCCGGTCTGCGCGATGCCGCCCTGGCCCTGGCCGCCGATCCGGAGCCGGGTGTCGTGATGGTGGTCGGGGTCGGCGGGGTCGGCAAGACCCAGCTCGTCGCCCAGGCCGTCCACCGCGAACTGACGGGGCTCTTCCCGGACGGCCAGCTCTACGTCGACCTGGAGGACCACCGCCGGGACGGGGCGGCCGATCTCGCCGCGGTCCTCGGCGGGTTCCTGCGGGCCCTCGGGGTCCACAAGGACTACGTCCCGGGCACATTCGCCGAACGCACGGCCCTCTTCCGCAGCGTCGCCGCCCGGCTCCGGCTTCTGGTGAAGGTGGACAACGTCCAGCACGCCCCGGAGGCGCGGGCACTGGTACCGCCGCAGGGGCTGCTCGTGGTGACCGCCCGCCGGGCCCTGCCGTCGCTGCTGATGGACGGGGCGGTGCTGATCGACGTCGCCCCGCTGGACGACAGGGCGGGGACCGAGCTCGTACGCCGCTGGTACGCCGACGCGGACGAGGACACGGCCACCGATGTCGTACGGCTCTGCGCGGGGCACCCCTTGGCGCTGCGGGCCGCCGTGGAGTGGCTGGCGGCCCGGCCCCGGCTGACCCTCGACGATGTGGTGCGGGAGCTGACGGTGGGACGGTACGGAACGGGCGACGGCGGAGCACACGAGGCGATGGGAGCGGCCATGGGTACGGGCGGGGAAGCCGGGGAGGGCGGCGTGGGCGAGGCCGTCGACGCGGTGCTGGACTCGGTCGTGGCCGGGGTCTCCGAGCACACGCGGTACGTCTACGACCTCCTAGGGGTCCTGCCCGGCACGACGGCGACGGCCGACCTGCTGACGGCGGCCGGTGCCGCCCGGGTCGACGAGAGCCTCGGCGAGCTGCTCTCCTCCCGGCTCGCGGTCCTGGTGGAGTCCCCGGACGGCCCCCGCCACTACCGGCTGCACGATGTGGTGCGGGCCCATGCCCGGCTGCACGCACGGGCGTTGCCCGAGGAGCGGCGGCGCTCCCTCCTGCGGCTCGTCGTGGACTTCTACGCCGACGCGGCGGCCCACGGGGACGCGCTGGTGCTGGGCGACCGGTTCAGGATCCAGCCGCCGCCCGTCCGCCCGCTCACCGAACTCGGCTCGTACGGAGGTCCGTTCACGGGCCGGCCCGACGCGCTGGAGTGGCTGGACGCGGAGCGCGACAACTTCCAGGCCACCATCCGGGCCGCCGCCGACGAGGGGTGGCACCAGGAGGTGTGGCGGCTCTGCGAGTCGCTGTGGGCGCTATACCACAGCCGTAAACACCTCGCCGACTGCGTCGAGTCGGGCCTCCTGGGCATCGAGGCGGCCCAGCACGAGGCGCGCCCCGACGTCGAGATCCGGATGCGGAACCAGGTGGCCCGGGCCGCCTACGAGCTGGGTGACCTGGACCGTGCGGAGTCCCAACTCGACGCCGCGAGCGGCCTTCTGGAGCTGGCGGGCGACCCGCGGCTGAGCGGCGTCGTCTGGGAGAGCCGCGGGCTGATCGCGCTGGCGCGCGGCCGGTCGGAGGAGTCGTCCCGCGCCGTGGGTGAACGGGCCGAGGAGGCGCGGCAGTTGTTCGAGCGCGCGCTGGCGGCCAACCGCGCCGTACCCGACCCGCACGGTGTCGTCGTACAGAGCTACAACGTCGCCCAGGCGCTGGTGGCGGGGGAGCGGTGGACCGACGCACTCGGCGTACTGGACGAGGCGGCCGAGGTCGCCAGAGTCTCCGGTGACGCGCCCATGCTGCTCCGGATCGACCTCGTACGGGCCCGGGCCTTCGTCGGGCTCGGCTCCCTGGACCGTGCGGTCGCCGCGACGGTGGCGGCGGCCGACCGGGCGGCGGAGCTCAAGCAGTTCACGAAGCTGGAACAGGCGCTCGAACTGCTCGCCGCACTCGCCGACCGGGCCGAGGACCGGCCCCTGAGGGACGCCTGCCAGGAGAAGCTCGGCACGCTGCGGCGGACCATGGGACTGAGGCCACCGGCCGCACCCCCGGCCTGATCCTCCGCCTACCCTTTGGCCTGTCCCCTCACCTCTCCCCGGAGCCACGCGTTGTCCTCGGTGCCGTCGCTGCTCAGCCGTCCGTACGCCCGGTTCCGCCGTGGAGCCCGGCCCGGCCTCGACCGGTGGAACACCTGGAACGCACCGAAGGCGGCCGTGCTCGGGGTGGCGCGGACGCTCACCTCGGCCACCCGGCTGGTGGACGTCATGCACCTGCTGCGTCCCGAGGACGGGATCGACAAGTTCTTCACCGTCAACCCCGGATCGGCGTTCGCCGACGGGCTGGACTCCTATCTCGCCGGACTCGACGTCCAGGTGCTGAGCTGGAAGGAGGCCACCCGGCGCCGCTTCGACCTGGCGGTCAGCTGCTCGGTGCACCCGACGATGCGCCGACTGGACGCCCCGCTGATGGTGCTGCCGCACGGCGCCGGGTACAACCGGCTCGTCACCGAGTCGACGGGTGACGCGCAGTCCCCGGCGGGGCTGTCCCGGCAGGAGCTGATGTGGCGGGGGAAGGTCGTCCCCGAGGCGATCGGCGTCTCGCACCAGGCCCAGATCGACCGGCTCGCCGAGACCTGCCCCGAGGCCGCCCCGCACGCCCTGGTCGTCGGAGACTGGTGCTTCCAGCGGATCACCGTGAGCATGTCCCACCGGGACCGCTACCGCTCGTGCCTCGGCGCGGTCGACGGGCGGCGGCTGGTGGTCATCCACTCCACCTGGAGCAGCTACTCGTTGCTCGGCCGCCATCCGGAGCTGCCCCTGCGGCTGGTGACCTCGCTCCCGGCGGACGAGTTCGCCGTGGCGGCCGTCTTCCACCCCAACGTGTGGGCCCGGCACACCCGCCCCGGCGTCCTGGAGCGGTTCGGTGCCGCGATGGACGCGGGACTCATGATCATTCCGCCGGAGGAGGGGTGGCGGGCCGCCGTGGTGGCCAGCGACTGGGTGGTCGGCGACCACGGCAGTACGACCTTCTACTCGGCCGCCGCCGACCGCGTCACCCTGCTCGCCGCCACCGGCCTGGACGAGCTGGACCCGGCCTCGCCCGCCGCCGCGTTCGGGCGCGGCGCCCCGCGGCTGGATCCCGACGGTGATGTGTACGCGCAGTTGCTGGCGGCCGCCCGCATCCACGACCCGGCGGGGCTGCGGCCCGTCGTGGACCGCCAGCTCGCCTCGGTCGACACCTCCGGCGAGGTGACCCGGGCCCGGATGTACGGGTTCCTCGCGAAGCGCGGGGTCGGGGTGCCGGACGTGGCCCCGAGGCCGCTGCCCGTACCGGACCCCGAGCCCGTACGCCGTACGGCCGCGACGGCGTACGACGTGACCGGTGTCCATGGCGCCGGAGGAACCGTCGACCTCCAGCGCCGGCCCCTGGTGGCCGGGCACCACACCGAGGCCCTCGGCTTCTACGCCGTCACGGCGGAGGAGAACCATCCCCACTGGCCGCACGCGGCCGAGGTGCTGGCCCGGACGGTCGCGGACGCGGAGGTGGCGGCCCTGGACTGGGTGGCCGACGCGGCGGTGCGGTACGAGAACCTCAACGTCCTGGTGGCGCGGCTGGACGAGAGCCGCTGCCTCGTCCAGCTGCGTGGCGGGCGCCAGTTGGAGGCCCGCACGGAACGCTCCTGGGGCGAGCGGCGGCCCGTCCTCGATCCGGTCCTGCTCGGGTCGGCCGTCAACCTCTGGATGACCGGCGCGCAACGGGCGAAGGACCTCACGGACGGCCTGACCCTGCGCACGGGCCGGTGGCAGGTCCGGGTGGCGTTCACCGAGCCTTCGGACGGCCCGGGCGGCGGAGTCCGAAACGGCTCCGCCAGCGGACGCCGAAGCGGCTCCGCCAGGCGGCCCTGAAGCGGAGCCGGCGCGTCCGTGTCGATCTTGTGATCAAACCTGCGCAGATGTCGTACGAGAACGGTCGCCACGGAGAGTCGATGCGGCCAGGAGCGAGCAGAAAAGGGCGCGATTCAACCCCGTCGGTTCACTGAACCTCCTTATAGTGGTGCCGCGTTGATCGTATGGTCGCAACGCGCGAAGCCGTCGCCACTGGAGTCCGTACGATGACGAACCCCTCGTCCGCCACGCCCGCGCCCCCGGCCGGTGGAGGCGGCGGTTGCCCCATGGGCCACGGCACGGGAGCCGTTCCCCTCAGCGGGCCCGGCTTCCACACCGAACCCCAGGTGCTCTACCGCTCCATGCGGCGCGACCACGGCCCCGTCGTCCCGGTCGAACTGCCCGGCGGCTTCCCCGCCTGGCTCGTGATCGGCTACCGGGAACTCCACCAGGTCACCAGCGACGGGGAGTTGTACCCCCGCGACGTCTCCCTGTGGAACCAGTGGGAGAACATCCCCGCCGACTGGCCGCTGCTGCCCATGGTGGGCACGCCCATGCCGTCCATCTACTTCACCGCGGGGGCCGAGCACCGCCGCCACGCCGAGATGGTCGTGCCCGCCCTCGAAGCGGCCGACCCCTTCGAAATCCGGCAGCACTGCGAGCAGTTGGCGGACCGGCTCATCGACGCCGTGTGCAGCAGGGGCACCGCCGACCTCGTCGCCGAATTCGCCGACCCGCTCCCCGTCCTCGTCCTCGCCCGGCTCGTCGGCTTCCCCGACGAGGAGGGCGCCGACATCGCCCAGGTGCTCAAGGACCTGGCCGACGGCGGACCCGGCGCCCAGAAGGCCCACCTGCGCTTCGGCGAGCACATGCACCGGCTCGTCGCGGCCAAGCGGGCGAACCCCGGCGACGACGTGACCTCGCGGATGCTCGCCCACCCCGAGCCGTTCACCGACGAGGAGTACGCCCTCGACCTCATGGCCGTCACGGCCGCCGGGCACCTGCCCACCGCCGACTGGATCAGCAACTCGACCCGGCTGATGCTCACCGAGGACCAGTTCGCCGACGCCCTCTCCGGCGGCCGGCACAGCGTCGCCGAGGCCATGAACGAGGTGCTCTGGGAGGACGCCCCGACCCAGATCCTGGCCGGCCGGTGGGCCTCGCGGGACGCCCGGCTCGGCGGGCAGAACATCGCCCGCGGCGACATGCTGCTCCTGGGCCTCGGCGCCGCCAACGGCGACCCCCACATCCGCCAGCAGGTCACGGACCTGGTCGTCCGCTCCGGGCAGGGCGGCAACAACGCCCACATGGCGTTCAGCCACGGCGAGTACCGCTGCCCCTTCCCCGCCCAGGAGATCGCCGAGATCATCGCCCGTACCGGCATCGAAGTCCTCCTCGACCGGCTCCCCGACCTCGAACTGGCCGTCCCCGCGACGGAGTTGGTGCGCAGGCCCTCCGCCTTCCTGCGCGGGACGACCGCGCTGCCCGTCCGCTTCACCCCCGTACGCACGACAGGAGACGCGTTGTGACATGCCCGCACGCTGGAGCCGCCCAGGCCGACCGGGGCGCCGGGGCCATCACCATCGACCCCATGGTCCAGGACCTCGACGGGGAGACCGCGCGGCTGCGCGACGCCGGTGTGCTCGCCCGCATCGAACTGCTCGGCGTCCCCGCCTGGACGGTCACCCGGCACGCCGAGGCCCGCCAATTCCTCGTCGATCCCCGGCTGGTGAAGGACATCGACGCCTGGGGCCTGTGGCAGAGCGGAGTGGTGACACGTGACTGGCCGCTGATCGGCATGATCGACGCAGGACGCTCCATGTTCACCGTGGACGGCGCCGAGCACCGGCGGCTGCGCACCAAGACCTCCCAGGCGCTCACCCCGCGCCGGCTCGAAGCGGTCCGCCCGGCCATCGAGAAGTTCACCGATGAGCTGCTGGACAACCTCGACGCGGCGCGCGGTGAGGACGGCGTCGTCGACCTGAAGGCGGTCTTCGCCCAGCCGCTGCCGATGAAGGTGGTCGGCATGCTGATGGGCGTCGACGAGTCCCAGCACGCGATGCTGACCCGGCAGTACAAGGCGTTCTTCTCCATGCTCACCCCGCAGGACGAACGCCTCGCGCTCCTCGCCGACCTGGACGTCTTCTACACCGACCTCGTACGGGAGAAGACCGCCCATCCGACCGACGACCTCACCAGTGCCCTGATCCTGGCCGAGGAGGGCGGTGAGCCGCTCACCGAGGAGGAGGTGGTGGGCAACCTGAAGGCGATGGTCGCCGCCGGGCACGAGACGACGATCGGGCTCATCCTCAACGCCGTACGCGCACTGCTCTCGCACCCCGACCAGCTGGCGAAGGTGCTCTCCGGCGAGGTCGGCTGGGACGCGGTGATCGAGGAGACGCTGCGCTGGGACACCCCCACCACCCACCTCCTGATGCGGTTCGCC
Organism: Streptomyces sp. SID8374; assembly: GCF_009865135.1. Classification (NCBI taxonomy): domain Bacteria; kingdom Bacillati; phylum Actinomycetota; class Actinomycetes; order Kitasatosporales; family Streptomycetaceae; genus Streptomyces; species Streptomyces sp. SID8374. The sequence continues at coordinate 1,637,432 of NZ_WWGH01000002.1, forward strand.
ACCGAGGACATCACCGTCGGCGACACCGTGATCAAGGAAGGCGAGGGGGTCGTCATCTCCTACCGCGCCATCGGCCGCGACATCGAACAGCACGGCGGCGACGCCGACGCCTTCGACATCACCCGCGCCACCCGCAACCGCCACATGACCTTCGGCCACGGCCCGCACATCTGCCCCGGCGCCGCGCTCTCCCGCGTGGAGGCGGGCGTCGCCCTGCCGGCGCTCTTCGCCCGCTTCCCCGGACTGCGGCTCGCGGTCCCCGACGCGGAGATCACCAAGCTGCCGGTGATGACGCAGAACGACATGGCCGCCTTCCCGGTGCTCCTGGGCTGAGACCCGGCCACCCGAGGCGTATGGAGGTCCCGAGCGGGCCTCCGCCGTGCTCACGTGCACCACCAGCGGGCGGCCCGCGCTTCGGCGCGGGCCGCCCGTTCGGCGTGGCGTTCCTGGCGGTCCGCCGCGCCCCCTGAAGGGGCCCGGCGCCCCCCATACACGCCCCCCGAGTGAGGTGCATCACGCAGAGTGAAATTCTTGGCATACATTCCGCCAAACCGGGGAGGGGCCCCGACCGCTGGTGCGGCCGTACCCCGGTCCACCGCGCAGGACGCCCCCGGCCGAACCGAACGGGGGCATTTCGGGTACGGAAGGCGAAAAACGACATGTCGGCGCTCAGCACCATCCACATCGACGGCACCTGGCGGGCCGCCGGATCAGGCGCGACGCGCGAGATCCTCGACCCCGCCGACGCCACTGTCCTGGCCGTCGTCGCCGAGGGCGGCGTCGAGGACACCGATGCGGCGATCGCGGCGGCGCGGCGCGCCTTCGACGACGGCCCCTGGCCGCACAAGCCCGTCGCCGAGCGGGCCGGACTGCTGCGCCGGGTCGCCGACCTGCTCCAGCGGGACCGCGAGGAGATCGCGATCACCGAGAGCCGCGACACCGGCAAGACCCTCGAAGAGGGCCGGGTCGACGTCGACGACGTCACCAACGCCTTCCGCTACTTCGCCGACCTCGTGATGAACGAGAGCGGCGGCCGGGTCGTCGACGCGGGCGACCCCGACGTCCACAGCATCGTCGTGCACGAGCCCGTCGGCGTCTGCGCCCTGATCGCCCCCTGGAACTACCCCCTCCTCCAGGCCAGCTGGAAAATCGCCCCCGCCCTCGCCGCAGGCAACACCTTCGTGCTCAAGCCCAGCGAGGTCACCCCGCTCTCCACCGTCCACCTGATCAAGCTCCTCGCCGAGGCCGGACTGCCCGACGGCGCCGCCAACCTCGTCACCGGCGCGGGCGACCCGGTGGGCGCCCGGCTCTCCGAGCACCCGGACGTCGACCTGGTCTCCTTCACCGGCGGCCTCGCCAGCGGTACGAAGGTGGCCCAGGCCGCCGCGCCCACCGTGAAGAAGGTCGCCCTGGAGCTGGGCGGCAAGAACCCCAACGTGGTCTTCGCCGACGCCTGCGCCACCGAGGAGGGCTTCGACACCGCCGTCGACCAGGCCCTGAACGCCGCCTTCTTCCACAGCGGCCAGGTCTGCTCCGCCGGGGCCCGCCTGATCATCCAGGAGAGCATCAGCGAGCAGTTCATCACCGAGCTGGCCCGCCGCGCCGACGCCATCCGCCTCGGCCGGGGCACCCTGGACGGCGTGGAGTGCGGCCCGCTCGTCTCCGCCCAGCAGCTCGCCAAGGTCGAGGCGTACGTCGCCTCCGCCCGTGAGGAGGGCGCGGTCGTCCGGGCCGGCGGCGCGCGCCCCGAGCCCAGCGACGTACGCCCCGAAGGCGGCTACTTCTACCGGCCGACCGTCCTGGACGGCTGCCACCGGGAGATGAAGGTGGTCCGCGAGGAGACCTTCGGCCCGATCCTCACCGTCGAGACCTTCCGTACCGAGGAAGAAGCCATCACGCTGGCCAACGACACCGACTACGGCCTCGCCGGCGCCGTCTGGACCACGGACGCGGGCCGGGCCCGCCGGGTCGCCGGACGGCTGCGCCACGGCACCGTCTGGATCAACGACTACCACCCCTACCTCCCGCAGGCCGAGTGGGGCGGCTTCGGGAAGTCCGGTACGGGGCGCGAGCTCGGCCCGACGGGGCTCGCCGAGTACCGCGAGTCCAAGCACATCTACCAGAACCTCAACCCGCGCCCCCAGCGCTGGTTCGCCGGCTGACATCTGCGGGGGCCCGGGCCGATCAACGCCCGGGTCCCGCCCGGCTGTTCGCAGCACCACGCACACGCACGAACCTTGCAGAAGGAGCAGTGACCGATGCCTCCCACCCCCCGCAGCACCGCAGTCCCCGACCCCGACGGCCCCGTGGCCGACTACGTGATCGTCGGCGGCGGCACCGCCGGATCGGTCATCGCCTCCCGGCTCACCGAGGACCCCGGCACCACCGTCACGGTCATCGAGGGCGGCCCCACCGACATCGACCGCGACGACGTGCTCACGCTGCGCCGCTGGCTCGGCCTGCTCGGCGGCGACCTCGACTACGACTACCCCACCACCGAGCAGCCGCGCGGCAACTCCCACATCCGGCACAGCCGGGCCCGGGTCCTCGGCGGCTGCTCCTCGCACAACACCCTCATCAGCTTCAAGCCGCTGCCCGGCGACTGGGACGAGTGGGCCGAGGCGGGCGCCGAGGGCTGGGACGCGGCCGCGATGGACCCGTACTTCGCCAAGCTGCGCAACAAGATCGTCCCGGTCGACGAGAAGGACCGCAACGCCATCGCCCGCGACTTCGTCGACGCCGCCCAGGCGGCGGCCGGGGTCCCGCGCGTGGACAGCTTCAACAGCAAGCCGTTCCACGAGGGCGTCGGCTTCTTCGACCTGGCCTACCACCCGGAGAACAACAAGCGCTCCTCCGCCTCGGTCGCCTACCTCCACCCGCACATCGAGGCCGGTGACCGCCCCAACCTCACGATCCTGCTGGAGACCTGGGCGTACCGCCTGGAGTTCGACGGCACCCGCGCCACCGGCGTACACGTCCGTACGAAGGACGGCGAGGAGATCCTCCTGCGCGCCGCCCGCGAGGTCATCGTCTGCGCGGGCGCGGTGGACACCCCCCGCCTGCTGCTGCACTCCGGGATCGGTCCGCGCGAGGACCTGGAGGCGCTGGGCATCGAGGTGCGCCACGACCTTCCGGGCGTCGGCGAGAACCTGCTGGACCACCCCGAGTCCGTCATCGTCTGGGAGACCGACGGGCCCATCCCGGAGAACTCCGCGATGGACTCCGACGCGGGACTCTTCGTCCGCCGCGACCCCGGATCCCGGGGCCCGGACCTGATGTTCCACTTCTACCAGATCCCGTTCACCGACAACCCGGAGCGGCTCGGCTACCAGAAGCCCGAGCACGGGGTGTCGATGACGCCGAACATCCCCAAGCCGCGCAGCCGGGGCCGCCTCTACCTCACGAGCGCCGACCCCGAGACCAAGCCGGCCCTGGACTTCCGCTACTTCACCGACGAGGACGACCACGACGGCCGCACCCTGGTCGACGGCATCAAGCTCGCCCGCGAGATCGCCGCCACCGAACCGCTGGCCCACTGGCTGAAGCGCGAGGTCTGCCCCGGCCCCGAGATCACCTCGGACGAGGAGATCAGCGAGTACGCCCGCAAGGTCGCCCACACCGTCTACCACCCGGCCGGCACCTGCAAGATGGGCGCCGCCGACGACCAGGAGGCCGTCGTGGACCCGCAGTTGCGCATCCGCGGCCTCCAGTCCATCCGGATCGCCGACGCGTCCGTCTTCCCGACCATGCCCGCGGTCAACCCGATGATCGGAGTCCTCATGGTCGGCGAGAAGTGCGCCGAACTCCTCGGCGACCAGGCGCGTGACGCCGTGCCGGTCACCGGTACCAGCACCGGAGGTGATGTCCGATGACCGCGACCAAGGCCGCCGAGGCCGCAGTTGAGGCCACCGACAAGAACGCCGTGTTCTCCGTACGCAACCTCTGGAAGGTCTTCGGACCCAAGGCCGACCGCATCCCCGGCAGCGAGCACGCCTCCCTCCCGCCCGCCGAACTGCGCGAGGCCACCGGCTGCACCGCCGCCGTACGCGATGTCTCCTTCGACGTCCGCAAGGGCGAGGTCTTCGTCGTCATGGGCCTCTCCGGCTCCGGCAAGTCGACCCTCGTACGCTGTCTGACCCGGCTGATCGAGCCCACCAGCGGCACCCTCGCCATCGACGGCGAGGACGTCCTCGCGATGGACCGCGCCCGGCTGCGCGAACTGCGCCGCCACCGTGCCGCGATGGTCTTCCAGCACTTCGGGCTGCTGCCGCACCGCACGGTGCTGGACAACGTCGCCTACGGCCTGGAGATCCAGGGCCTCAGCAAGGCCGAACGCCGCGCCAAGGCGGCCGAGCTGGTCGAGAAGGTCGGCCTCGCCGGTCTGGAGGACCGCCGCCCCTCCCAGCTCTCCGGCGGCCAGCAGCAGCGCGTCGGCCTCGCCCGCGCCCTCGCCGTCGACCCCTCCGTCCTCCTCTTCGACGAGCCGTTCAGCGCGCTGGACCCGCTGATCCGCCGCGAGATGCAGGACGAGGTGGTCCGGCTGCACCGCGAGGAGGGCCGCACCATGGTCTTCATCACCCACGACCTCAGCGAGGCCCTGCGGCTGGGCACCCGGATCGCGCTCATGCGCGACGGCGGCATCGTCCAGCTCGGCACGCCCGAGGAGATCGTGGGCTCGCCCGCCGACGACTACGTACGCGAGTTCGTCCGTGACGTGCCGCGCGAGCAGGTCCTCACCGTCGCCACCGCGATGCGCCCCGCGCTCGCCGGGGAGAGCGAGAGCGGCCCGGCCGTGCGCCCCGACGCCACCGTGTACGAGGCCATCGAGGCGGTCTCCCGCTCCGGCGACCCCGCCGCCCGGGTCATGGACGGCGGCCGGCTCGTCGGCGTCGTCGACCACGCGTGCCTGCTGGACGTCGTCGCCGGGACGGCCGGGCCCGACGAGGCGAGCGCCCCCGACGCACCGGACGGCCCCCGCGAGGTGACCGTCTGATGGCCACCGCCCAGGCCACCCCGGTCCGCCCCGCGCGAGCGGGCGCACGCCGGGGACCACTGGCCGCCCTCCGCGAACGCCCGGCGGCCGGGAAGCTGCTGCTCCTCGCGCTCGCCGCCGTGATCCTCGTCCCCCTCGTGCACAGCCGCTGGGGCGGCGGCATCTGGCCGGACGCGCTGACCGCCGACCTCTCGGCGCCGCTCGGCGAGGTCACCGACTGGATCGTCTCCAACCGGGACAACCACCCGCTCTTCCTCTACTTCTTCGGCCACATCAGCAACGCCGTCGTGCTCTCCGTCCGCGGTGTCTACCTGGTCCTCCTGGCCGTCGGCTGGGCCGGTGTCACCGTGCTCGCCGCCGCCGTCGCCTGGCGGGTCGCGGGCATCCGGCTCGCGCTCACCGCCGCCGTGTCGTTCCTGGTCTGCGGGCTGCTCGGCATGTGGGTGCCGACCATGCAGACGCTCGCCCTGATGGTCGTGGCCGTCCTCGCCTCCGTCGTACTCGGACTGCTCCTCGGCCTCGCCGCCGGGCTCTCCGACCGCACGTTCCGGGTGCTGCGCCCGGTGCTGGACACCATGCAGGTGCTGCCCGCCTTCGCGTATCTGCTCCCCGTGGTGCTGATCTTCGGCATCGGCGTGCCCGGAGCCGTCCTCGCCACCGTCGTCTACGCGGCTCCGCCGATGGCGCGGCTCACCGCGCTCGGGCTGCGCGGCGCGGACGGCGGCGTCATGGAGGCCGTCGCCTCGCTCGGCGCGACCGGACGGCAGCGGCTGCTCACGGCCCGGCTGCCGCTGGCCCGCAAGGAGCTGCTCCTCGGCCTCAACCAGACCATCATGATGGCGCTCTCCATGGCCGTCATCGCCTCGGTGATCGGCGCCGGAGGCCTCGGTGACCGGGTCTACCAGGCGCTGTCCTCCGTCGACGTGGGCGCCGCCCTCGCCGCCGGCATCCCGATCGTCCTGCTGGCCGTCGTCCTGGACCGTACGACGGAGGCCGCGGGCCGCCGCATCGGCGCCGAGCCCACCGGCCCGGCCCTCCTGCGCGGCTGGCGCGGCTGGACCCTGGCCGCCGTGGTCACGGCCGCCGTCGCCTTCGTCGGACGGCTCACCGACGGCCGGGTCTGGCCCGAGGACGTCACCGTGGCGATCGCCGGACCGGTGAACACCGCCAAGGACTGGATGGTCGACCACCTCTACACCGGGGTCCCCGTCGTCGGCGGCACCGCCGACCTGGCCTCCCACTTCACCAGCGGCGTCCTGAACCCGCTGCGCAGCGGACTCACCGGGCTGCCCTGGTGGTCGGTGCTGCTCATCGTCGCCGCCCTCGCCTGGACCATCGGCACCTGGCGCACCGCCGCCACCGCCGTCCTCGCCATGGCCGCGATCGGCGTCCTCGGCGTGTGGGAGCCGTCGATGGACACCCTCAGCCAGGTCCTCGCCGCCGTGGCGGTCACCCTGGTCCTGGGCTTCGGCATCGCGATCGGCGCGGCGCGCAGCGAACGCCTGGAACGGCTGCTGCGACCGGTCCTGGACGTCTTCCAGACCATGCCGCAGTTCGTCTACCTGATCCCCGTCGTCGCCCTCTTCGGCGTCGGCCGCGCCCCCGCCGCGGCGGCTGCCGTCGTCTACGCGCTGCCCGCCGTCGTCCGCATCACCACCCAGGGCCTGCGGGGCGTCGACCCGGCCGCGATGGAGTGCGCCCGCTCGCTCGGCGCCACCCCCGGCCAGCAGCTGCGCCAGGTCCAGATCCCGCTGGCCCGGCCCTCCCTGCTGCTCGCGGTCAACCAGGCGGTCGTGCTGGTCCTCGCCGTCGTCATCATCGGCGGACTCGTCGGCTCCGGCGCGCTGGGTTACGACGTCGTCTTCGGCCTCGCCCAGGGAGACCTGGCCACCGGGCTGGTCGCCGGAGCCGCGATCGTCTGCCTCGGCCTGATGCTCGACCGGGTCACCCAGCCCACCACCCGCCGCCAGCGACAGGAGAGCTGAGATGAACCGCTCCCGAACCCGCCTGCTCGTGGCGCTCGCCTCGGCCACCGCCCTGCTCACCACGGCGGGCTGCGGCGCCGCCGACATGACCAAGCAGGCCTCCCCGTTCGCGGCCCCCGCCGGGGTCAAGACGGTCACGCTCTCCGTCCAGTCCTGGGTCGGCGCCCAGGCGAACGTCGCCGTGGCCGAACAGCTCCTCAAGGACGAGCTGGGCTACCGCGTCGACCTCGTGCAGACGGACGAGGTCCCCGCCTGGGACGCCCTCAGCCAGGGCCGCGTCGACGCGATCCTGGAGGACTGGGGCCACCCGGACCAGGAGAAGCTGTACGTCGACGAGAAGAAGACCATCGTCCGCGGCGGCGACCTCGGGGTCACCGGCCACATCGGCTGGTACGTCCCGAAATACTGGGCCGACAAGCACCCCGACGTCACCGACTGGAAGAACCTCAACAAGTACGCCGACGAGCTGAAGACCGCCGAGAGCGGCGGCAAGGGCCAGCTCATGGACGGCTCGCCCTCCTACGTCACCAACGACGTGGCCCTGGTGAAGAACCTGGACCTGGACTACAAGGTGGTCTTCGCCGGCTCCGAGGCGGCCCAGATCACCCAGATCCAGCAGTTCGCCAAGGAGAAGAAGCCCTTCCTGAGCTACTGGTACCAGCCGCAGTGGCTGTTCAACGAGGTGCCGATGGTCGAGGTGAAGCTCCCGGAGTACACCGACGAGTGCGCGGCCAAGGACCCCGAGGACATCGACTGCGCCTACCCGACCACGCCGTTGCAGAAGTTCCTCAACGCCGACTTCGTGGAGCGCGGCGGCGACGCGGCCTCGTTCCTGAAGAAGTTCCAGTGGTCGGAGAAGGACCAGAACGAGGTCTCCGAGATGATCGCCCAGCAGCGGCTCACCCCCGAGGAGGCGGCCAAGCGCTGGATCGACCGCCACCCGGGCGTCTGGAAGAAGTGGCTGGACGAGGAGTGACGGGCCGGACGCCGCCCCGCGTGCGGGGCGGCGTCCGCTCTTCCGGCTACCGCGCCCGCACGGTGGCCAGCACATCCCGGTCCGGCTGAAGGGTCAGACTCGGTACGGGGTCGATGACGCCGGGCTCCACGTCCAGCTCGAAGCGCCGGGCCAGCACGGCCAGGATGAGCACCGACTCGACCATCGCGAACCGGGTCCCCAGGCAGACCCGGGGCCCGCCGCCGAACGGGAACCACGCGTACTCGGCGATCTCGTCACCGCTCTCCGCGTCCCAGCGCTCCGGGCGGAACTCCTCCGGCTCGGGGAACCATCGCGCGTCACGGTGCGTGGACCACTGGCTGGACCACACCCGGGTCCCCTCCTCGATCGGCAGACCGCCGATCCGCGCCCCTTCCTTCGCCACCCCCGTGATCAGCCAGATCGTCGGATACAGCCGCAGGGTCTCCTTCACCACGGCCTGGGTGTAGGAGAGTTGGGCGTAGTCGTCGAAGCCCGGCTCCCGGTCGCCGAGCACCCGGTCCAGCTCCTCGGAGAGTGCGGCCCGCACCCGCGGGTTGCGGGAGAGCAGGTACCACGCCCACACCAGGGTCGAACTCGTCGTCTCATGGCCCCCGATGTAGAGGGTGACCGTCTCGTCGCGGATCTCCTCGTCGCTGAGCCGCTCACCGCTCTCGTCGACCGCCGTGAGCAACCGGCTGAGCAGATCCGGGCGTTCGGTCTCACCGTCGCGGTGCCGGGCCACCACCCGACCCACCTCGGAGTCGATCACGGCGGCGGCCTTCCGGATCCGCGCCCGGCCGGGCGTCGGCACCCAGTCGGGCAGCAGCGCCCCGATCCCCGCGAACTCCTTGCCGATCTCCAGCTGGGCGACATCCATCGCCCGGCCCATTGCCTCCGAGTCGGCCGGGGTGTCCACGCCGAAGATGGTGCGCACCGCGATCTTCTGCGTCAGGGCCGCCATCTCCCGCTTGACGTCGACGCGTTCACCGTCCGCCCAGGCGTCGGCCAGCTCCACCGCGGAGGACGCCATGGTGGCCGCGTACGACTTGACCTGCTTGGGCCGCACCGAGGGCTGCACCAGCGAGCGTTTACGCCGCCAGTCCCGGCCCCGCGCCACGATGATCCCGTTGCCCATCACCGCCCGGAAGGCGACGCCGAGCTGGGGCTGGTCGAAGGTGCGCTCCGTCTCGGTGAGCAGCTCACCTATGCACTCCGGGTCGGAGATGAACACACACCGGTTGCGCCCGAACCGCCAGCGCACCATGTCCCCGTGCCCCCGTAGGAGTTCGAAGAAGGCAAGAGGGTTCTTCCCGAACTGCGGCAGGTTCCCGAGCAGCGGCAGCCCCTTGGGGCCCGGTACGAACTCATGGCCGCGGGACGGGGTGTCGACTGCCGGGCCGGTCTGCGTGGACATCGAAAGGACTCCGCTCCCTGGGGTGCGCCACGGCGGCGCGCAACGTTCGAACCTCATCGAACGGGATGAGGGCGGTACTCCGCCAGGGCGTCGGACCGGGGTGGCCGGAATCCGTCAGCAGCCTTGTGGAGTACGCGAGTTGTCGAGGGTAGTCGCACCGGCCGTCGGATTCGAACAGGGTGCGGCCGTGGAATTTCCGCCCTCTGTGACAATCCCGTCATGCCGCCCTCGGTGGGATCAGCCGATGGACGCCTCCGGCGGCGGGCCCGGCCGCCCGCCTCCCCTCGGGTGGCGGCGGCGGAGGGGGTGGTCCGCAGGGCCGACGGGACCGGGTAACGTCTTTGTCATGTTCTTCCAGGAGCCGATTGACGAGTGAGAGCGTGATGGGCCCCTGCTGACGCCCTTCGGCGTCGCCGCCCGTCCTCCACCGATGAATCCGTAGACCGCTCCACCATCACCACCGGGAGAACCCATGACCGTGAGCAAGAACATCAACAACCCCGTCGGCCAGGGCGGCGGCCAGCGCAAGAGGCAGTCCCGCGCCGAACGGCAGAACAACGGCCCGCACCGCAACCTCGACCGTCGGAGCGCGGCCGACAAGAAGGCGGAGCTGGTGCGCAAGATGCGCGAGAAGGCGGGCACGCCCGACGGTCCCGGCCGGACGGGCGACGACACCGCACAGAGCTGAGCTGAGCGCAGGGTCGATCACAGAGCTGAGCACAGAGCCCTGCGCGGGGCTGAGCCTTCTGCGCGGTGACCACCGGCCCGGTCAGAGCCCCACGATCAGCTGGATGCAGACGATCTTGACCAGGATGGCCGGCGCGAACAGCGTCGAGTAGCCGTTGTTGATGCGGCTGTCGCTCGCCCGGCTGTTGGCGTACGCCACGATCGCCGGGTTGCCCACATAGCCCGAGAGCAGCCCCATCGTGCGCTCCCGGCTCTGGCCCAGCCCCTTGGCGACCAGCACCATGAGCGAGTAGCTGACCACCGCGCCGATCGCCAGCACGGCCACCAGCTTCAGCCCGAAGAGCGAGAAGGCGTTCTCGCGGAACGAGTAGCCCGACGTGAGCCCCACCACGGCGAGGAAGAGCAGCAGGCCGATCTGGCGCAGGGTGAGGTTGGCCCGGGTCGGCAGGGTCCAGACGAGGGGGCCCGTGCGGCGGCGCCAGCCCAGGATCATGCCCATCACCAGCGGGCCGGCGCCCGTGCCCAGGGCCAGGGCCGTGGAGCCGAGGGTGAGGGAGGGGATGCCGATCAGGAAGCCCAGGGCGAGGCCGAGACCCAGACTGACCGCGCTCACCTCGCTCACCTTGGCCTCCGTGTCGCCCAGGTACGTGGTGACCTCGCCCGTCCGTTCGCGCGGCATCACCACCCGTACCCGGTCGTCGAGTTGGAGCAGCAGGTCGTCGTGGGCGAGCATGTCGAAGTCGCCGCGCCGGACCCGGCTGACCACGGCCCCGTACTTCTCGCCCAGGCCCAGCTCCGCGACCGTGCGTCCGGCCAGGTCCGGGTTGGTGAGCAGGATCCGCCGGTAGTCCACCGCGGAGCGGTCGTCCAGCAGGTGGCGCGGGGCGAGCGCTCCGAGCGCCTCCGTCGCCGCCCGTACGTCGTCCTCGCCGCCCACCAGGACGACCTGGTCGCCGGGGGAGAGGCGGTCCAGGCCCCGGGCGACCCGGGCGGTGGCTCCGGCGGGGCGGTACTCACTGGCCAGCACCCGGTGTGCCGCCACCCCGGGGACGTCGGCCCAGCGGGTTGCGCGGGCCACCTCGACCGTACGGGTGATGAGCGTGGCGGGGAGGCCCGAGTTCGGGTCCCGGCGTGCGGCCCAGTGGCGGCGGGCCGCGATCGCCGAGACGAACATGATCGTGATCACCACGGCGGTCGGGTAGCCGATGGCGTACCCGACCGCCGGCTGTGCCGGGTCGGCCGAGGCGTCCTGGGCGGCGGCCAGGCCCGGGGTCGTCGTCCCGATGCCCGCGTACCCGCCCGCGAGGAACGGGCCGCTGATCCCGAACCAGGTGTGTCCGACGAGGCCGACCACCCCGGCGGTGACCGCCAGGGCCACGACCGCCCCCGCCATCACCGCCAGCTGGCCGCGCAGTTCACGGAAGAACGCGGGGCCCGACTCCAGGCCGACCGTGTACACGTACAGGGCCAGGCCCAGCGCCGAGACCCCGGCGGGTACGGCGGCGGCGATGTCCTCGTCCAGCGCCCCCACGAGGAGGCCGACGAAGAGGACACCCGCCGCCCCCAGCCGTACCGGGCCGAAGCGCACCATGCCGAGCAGCGCGCCGAGCGTGATCACCGCGAACACGGTCACCCACGGGTTGTCCGCGAAGAACTGCCACACCGGCCGTGCCTCCCCGTCTCGAAGCGGTCCTGCTCAGGATCTTCGAGGGACGGGGAGGCTGCCACCCGGCCGTGGGGCCCTCAGACCCCGTGCGGCACGTGCGCGGGGCGGCCCCGGCCCCGCGTCAGCGAGTAGCCGAACACGGCCGCGAGCGCGGCGAGCACGCCGCCGCCGACCGTCCACAGCCAGCGGGTCGTCCACCAGCCCGAGGCCCAGCCGTCCTCCGGCTCACCGGCCGACGCCTTGGGCGCGTTCGACGCACCGGTCACCGAGATCCCCGGCACCAGCGGCTCCGCGAGCGTGCCGTCCACGTGGTGGGCGCCGCCCTGGTCCACCGAGTCGGCCCGCAGCTCGGCCTCGAACGGCAGCCCGAGGTCGTTGGCCGGGAGGTTCACCACGGTCAGCCGCACGTAGTAGCTGCCGGGCAGCGGGTCGTTCGCCCACGGCTCGGACCAGGACCGCACGGTGCGCAGCACACAGGAGAGCTCCACCGACGACGCGTCGGCCGCCGCCTTCCTGGTCTGGTGCCCGTACTGGCACGCCTGGCGGCGGCGCAGCCCGTCGTACACGTCGATCTGCCAGGTGGAGCCCGACCGCTTCGCCTCGCCCGCCGGGAACTTCACCGTCGCCCTGACCGTGGGGCGCTGTCCGATGTCGGCGGGGAACACCCAGTACAGGTAGTCGCCCGCCGACGCCTGCGCGGTGCCGCTCTGCCCCTGCTGGAGCGCGGTCGCCGTACGGAAGGTGGTGCCGGCCTCGGTGGGGCCCGAGCCCTCGTCGGAGGGGCTCGCGCTCGCCGACGGGTCGTCGGCCGCGGCCGCGCCCGCCGAGGTGAACAGGGTCAGCCCGGCGAGCAGTGCCCCGGCGAACGCGCGCCGCGCGCCACGGGTGCGGCGGGATGTCGTCGTCACCATCAGTTGGTCCTCCATACGGCGATGCGCCAGCGCGTGATCCAGCCGGTCAGCAGGCCCGCCACCAGTCCGGTGAGGACGAGGACGCCGAGCAGCCACCAGCCGCGGCCGAGGCCGAAGGCCGCCACGTCGGACGCCTGGTCGGGTCCGTCCACCAGGTCCACGGTCAGCTCCACCGGCAGGCCGGGCGTCCGCTTCACCGAGGCGGGCGCGGAGAAGGCGTGGGAGAGCTGGAGGCAGACCGCCTCGGCGGCGGGCTTGCCGCTGCCGTTGTCGCCGTCCTCGATCCCGGCCTTCGGGTAGCGCAGGCCGGACGAGATCACATCCGTACGTCCGGTGCCGGACTCCGAGCCCCGGACGATCTCGCGGCCGGCCTCCGTCACCGCGCGCAGCAGCACGCCGTAGTCGTTGTCGACGGCACGGTCCGCCGCCACGCTCACCGAGGCGCGCAGCTCCTGGCCGGGCAGCACATCGACCCGGTACCAGCGGTGTTCGCCGATCTCCTGGCGGTCGGTGTAGAGGCCCGGCTCCAGCTCGGGCGCGGCGGAGCAGCTGTCGGCCCCCTCGGTGGCGACCGGGGTGACGACCGGCTCGGCCGCCCGGTCCACCAGCTGCTTCACCCGGCGGGAGAGGTCGTCCTTGTGCTGGACGGCGGTGTACGTGCCGCCGGTGGCCTCCGCGATGCAGGTGAGCTGCTGGCGGATCTTGGCGTTGGGCACCAGGCCGAGGGTGTCGATGACCAGATGGGTGCCGCGCGCGGCGATCTCGCGGGCCACCTCGCACGGGTCGAGGGGGCCGCAGGTGTCCTCGCCGTCGGTGATGAGGACGATCCTGCGGGTGGCCTCGCCGCCTTCGAGGTCGTCGGCCGCGCCGAGCAGCGCGGGGCCGATCGGGGTCCAGCCGGTGGGGGCGAGGGTGGCGACGGCGGTCTTGGCCTCGGTGCGGTCCAGCGGGCCGACCGGGTAGAGCTGCTTGGTGTCCTTGCAGCCGACCTTGCGGTCGTCGCCCGGATAGTCGGCGCCCAGGGTGCGGATGCCGAGGTGCACCCCTTCGGGCACCGCGTCCAGGACATCGTTGAACGCCTGCTTGGCGGCGGTCATCCGGGACTGGCCGTCGATGTCGCGGGTGCGCATGGAGCCGCTGACGTCGAGGACGAGTTCGACCTTGGGGGCGGGGACGGCGGGTGGTTCGTCGGCGGCTGCGGGGAGCACGGAGCCGAGTCCGGCGGCCAGGGTGGCCAGCGCTATGCACACCCCGGCCGTCAGCCGATTTCTTGTGATCATCGCCGGATCTTATGGAAAATCAGTTCGTATTCCCAACCGGGGTCGTCGGCGACCGTCCCCGGCTCATCCGTCAGCCGCCGAGCAGCGGCCCCGAGGCGCGGTCCAGCACCGAGGTGACCCGCTGCCAGGTCTCCATGTCCCGTTCCTGGGCGTCGAGTTGACTGCCCGTGTCCCCCGCACCCCAGGAGGTCGCCAGCGCCACCGGGTCCCCGCCGCCCGCCGCCGAGGCGGCGAGCGCGGCCGCGCCCAGGGCGACCAGCTCACCGCCCGCCGGGATGACGACCGGGCGGCCCGAGAGCCTGCGCACCGTCTCCACCCAGCTGCGCCCCTGCGCCCCGCCGCCGATCAGCCGCAGCGGGCGGGCGGCGACCTCGGGGGCGTCGGGATCCAGGCCGCAGGCCCGTAGCAGCGTGTCCAGGGCGCGCAGCACGGTGACGGCCGCGCCTTCGTAGGCGGCGCCGAGGAGTTGCTGCGGGGTGGTGTCGTGGCGCAGGCCGGTGAGGAGTCCGGATGCGAAGGGCAGGTCGGGGGTGCGTTCGCCGTCGAGATAGGGGAGGAGTACGGCTTCGCCACCGGGGGCGGTGTCCTCGCGGTGCAGGCCGAGCAGGGAAGCGACCTTGTCCACGGCGAGCGTGCAGTTGAGGGTGCAGGCCAGCGGGAGGTACGTACCGTCGGCGGCGGCGAACCCGGAGAGGGCCGGGTCGGTGGAGCGCGTACGGGAGGCGGCGAAGACCACGCCCGAGGTGCCGAGGGAGAGGACCGGGTGGTCCAGCAGCCCGGCGCCGCCGAGCCCGAGGCCCACGGCCGCGCTCATGTTGTCGCCGGTCCCCGCCGCGACCGCGATCCCGGCGGGCAGCCCCAGCGCTTCGGCCGCCGCGTCGGTGAGCGAGCCGACCCGGGTGGCCCCGGTGGGCGCGACCTCGGGGAGGAGGGCCGGGTCCAGGCCGAGGAGGTCCAGCAGCTCGGGGTCGTAGGCGCCGGTCGCGGTGGCGTACCAGCCGGTGCCGGAGGCGTCCCCGGGGTCGGTCGCCGCCACGCCCGCGAGGCGCTCGGTGAGGAAGTCGTGCGGCAGCCGTACGCCCACGGCGGCCTTCGCCGCGTCCGGGTCGTTCTCGCGCAGCCACTGCCACTTGGAGGCGGTGATCGAGGCGACCGGCACGGAACCGGTCCGCGCGGTCCAGGCGTCGGGCCCGCCGAGCTTCGCGGTGAGAGCCAGGGCCTGCGGGGCGGAGCGGGTGTCGTTCCACAGCAGGGCGGGCCGCAGCGGGCGGCCCGAGCGGTCCAGCACGACGAGCCCGTGCTGCTGTCCGGCGACCGCGATCCCGGTGACCGAGCGGGCGGTCAGGCCCGACTCCTTCAGCCCGGCCGCCACCGCGTCGCCCAGCGCCCGCCACCAGACCTCCGGGTCGCTCTCCCGGGCGCCGCCCTCCCCGGTGACGGTGTGCGGGGCGCGGCCCACGGCGAGCTGTTCGCCGGTCACGGCGTCGATCACGGCGGCCTTGGTGGACTGGGTGGAGCTGTCCACGCCGATGACGACGGTACGTGACGGCATGGGCGGCCTCTTTCGTGTGGCGGGTGGGGCTTGTGCGGTGCGGCGGGTGGGGCTCATTCGGCTGTACCGCGAACAAATTACGTGATCCACGGCCTGGGGAACAGGCCTCCGCCGGACTCGTCGCCGACCAGGGGGTTACGCCGGACGGAGACCGTGTGCATGATTAGTCATGACACTGAACAAATAGGGGTGCCGGGCTCCGGCCCGGCTCCCGACGGCAGGCGAAGGCGGTCGGACGACGATGACGGAACGCTTCACCCCCACCCCCGAGGACAAGTTCAGCTTCGGCCTGTGGACCGTGGGCTGGCAGGGCCGGGACCCCTTCGGCGACGCCACCCGCGCGGCCATCGACCCCGTCGAGTCCGTCCAGCGGCTCGCAGAGCTCGGCGCCTGGGGCGTGACCTTCCACGACGACGACCTGATCCCCTTCGGCTCCACGGACACCGAGCGCGAGGCGGTCGTCAAGCGGTTCCGGCAGGCGGTCGACTCCAGCGGTCTCGTCGTGCCCATGGTGACGACCAACCTCTTCACCCACCCGGTCTTCAAGGACGGCGGGTTCACCGCCAACGACCGCGACGTACGCCGTTACGCGCTCCGCAAGACCCTGCGCAACATCGACCTCGCCGTCGAACTCGGCGCCACCACCTTCGTCGCCTGGGGCGGCCGCGAGGGGGCGGAATCCGGCGGGGCCAAGGACGTCCGGCTCGCCCTGCACCGGATGAAGGAGGCCTTCGACCTGCTGGGCGACTACGTCACCGAGCAGGGGTACGACCTCCGCTTCGCCATCGAGCCCAAGCCGAACGAGCCGCGCGGCGACATCCTGCTGCCCACCATCGGCCACGCCCTCGCCTTCATCGAACGCCTGGAGCGCCCCGAACTGGTCGGCGTCAACCCCGAGACCGGGCACGAGCAGATGGCCGGGCTCAACTTCCCGCACGGCATCGCCCAGGCCATGTGGGCCGGCAAGCTCTTCCACATCGACCTCAACGGCCAGTCCGGCATCAAGTACGACCAGGACCTCCGCTTCGGCGCGGGCGACCTGCGCCAGGCGTTCTGGCTCGTCGACCTGCTGGAGAGCGGCTACGAGGGCCCGCGCCACTTCGACTTCAAGCCCCCGCGCACCGAGGACTACGACGGCGTCTGGGCCTCGGCCGCCGGGTGCATGCGCAACTACCTGATCCTCAAGGAGCGCGCGGCGGCCTTCCGCGCCGACCCCGAGGTGCGGGAAGCGCTCCGGGCCTCCCGCCTGGACGAACTGGCGCGCCCGACGGCGTCGGACGGCCTCGCGGGGCTGCTCGCCGACCGGACGGCGTACGAGGAGTTCGACGTGGACGCCGCCGCCGAGCGCGGCATGGCCTTCGAGGCCCTGGACCAGCTGGCGATGGACCACCTGCTCGCGGTGCGCTGACGGTACGGGGCGCCCGGGAGCCCACGGGCCCGCCGGGCTCGAAGCTCGCCGGGCCCAGCGGTTGATCCGTGGGGCCCGGCAGCCTCGCAGAGCCCCGGGCGCCCAGCGGCCTTCAGGGGCCCGGGCGCCCCTCGTCAGGCTCCCGGGCGCCCTCGTCTCAGACCCCCGCCGCCCCCGCGTACGCCACCGGGTCGTCCAGCACGTCCTGCACCACCAGCGCCGCCGCGCCCCGCGCCGCGTCCCCCGCCACCGACGACGCGCGGAGCCGGCCGCTGCCCGGGGACCAGAGGCCCGAGACCACCCGGGCGGTCAGCTCCTCGTCGGCGGGCGGCGACAGCCACGGCATCAGGCCCCGGTAGATCCCGCCGAGCACCACCGCGTCCGGGTCGACCAGGTTCACCGCGCCCGACACCACCCGGCCCAGCACCCGCCCCGCCTCGGCGACCGCCGCCACCGCCCGCGCGTCCCCGGCCCGCGCGCGCCGCTCCAGCTCCAGCACCCCGGCGCCGCCCCCGGCCCCCTCGACCCCGGCCGCCCGCAGGAGCGCGCTCTGCCCGGCGTACTGCTCCAGACAGCCCCGCGACCCGCACCGGCACTCCGGCCCGTCCGGGTCCACCACCACATGCCCGATCTCCCCGGCGAACCCGTGCGCCCCGCGCAGCAGTTCACCGTTGAGCACCAGCGCGCCGCCGACCCCGATCTCACCGGTCAGATACAGGAAGCTGCGTACGTCTCCGAGCCCGCCGAACCACAGCTCGGCCAGGGCCGCGAGATTGGCCTCGTTCTCCGAGGCGACCGGCAGCACCTGATGCCCGGGGCGCAGCGCGGCGAGCGCGTCGCCGAACAGATCCTGCGCCGGGACCTCGTTCCAGCCGAGGTTGGGGGCCTGCCGTACCGCTCCGCCGGAGACCAGACCGGGCAGCGCCAGCGCTGCACCCACCGGGCGCAGCTCCTGCTCGCGCGCCGAGTCCAGGGTCCGCGCGGCGATCGCTGCCGCCCGGGCGAGGACCTCCTCGGCGGGTGCGCCCCGGTTGTCGAGGTGTTCGGTCTGCCGGACCCGGCCGGTGCCCGCGAGGTCGACGACGCAGACCGAGACGTAATCGATGTTGATCTCCACACCGAGCCCGGCCGGGCCGGTGCGGGCCACCTTGAGCGCGGTGCCGGGGCGCCCGGCCTGCCCGCTGAACGTCTTGCCCGACTCGGTGAGGAACCCGCTGTCCATCAGCTGCTCCACGAGCGAGGAGACCGCGGCCCGGGTCAGCCCGACCCGCGCGGCCACCCCGGCGCGGGTCGCCTCACCGCTCTCGCCCTCGTCCCGCACGGCGCGCAGTACCAGGCTCAGATTGTGCCGTCGCACGGTGTCCTTGTCGGCCTTGGGCCCCAGCGGAGTGAGGATGCTCTTCATATCGTCGCCGAGCCTATGCGATGGCGGGCACGGCGGGCAGCACGACGGAGGCGGCCCCCTCCGCGAACTCCGGAGGGGGCCGCCCGCGGTGTCAGGGCTTCGCGCCCCGGGCCTTCAGCATGTCCGCCATCAGCCCGATCTCGGACTGCTGGCCGCGGACCATGCCCTGCGCCAGATTCCGGATGACGTCCGTCCCCGCCGCTTCCGCCCCGGCCCGCGCCATGTCCACACCGGCGCGGTGGTGCACGGTCATCAGCCGCAGGAACAGCACCTCGGCCGCCTTGCCGTCGGCCGCCTTCAGGGCCGCCAGCTCGGCGTCGGTGGCCATGCCCGGCATCAGCGAACCGTCACCGGTCGGCTTGACGGTGTGCCCCATCCACGCCATCGGCGGCTTCGCCGAACTCTTGGGCAGGCCCCACTGGTCCAGCCAGCCCAGCATCATCCCGCGCTGGTTGGCCTGGGTGTTGATGATGTCGTACGCCAGCCGCCGCACGTCCTCGTCACCGGTGCGGTCACGCACGATGAACGACATCTCCACCGCCTGCTGATGGTGGATCGCCATGTCCCGGGCGAACCCCGCGTCCGCCGACTCCTCCGCCGGAGCGGACAGCGCCGCCTTCGCGGACGGGGACGCCGCGGACGGCCGTCCGACCATCAGCGCCACCAGCCCCACCGCGAGCAGCAGCACGGCGGCGCCCGCGAGCACCATCCGGCGGGTGGAGGAGAACGGGCTCGTCACGGAGGTCACTTGTCGAGCCCACCGGTGCAGGCGGCGCCCGGCTCAGGGGTCTGCGGGCCCTGCACGTACTTGCTGAAGAACTGGCCGACCCGGGAGTCGGAGGCGCTGTCCACCGTGACCTGCTTGCCCCACGCGCTGAGCATCAGCGGGTCCTTCTGGTCCTTGACCGGGCTCATCAGGGAGTACGGGGTGGCCTTGACCTTCTCCGTGAGCGCCTCGACGTCCGCGTCCGAGGCCTTCTCGCTGTAGGTGACCCAGACCGCGCCGTGCTCCAGCGAGTGCACGGCGTTCTCCTTCGGTATCTCCTCGGTGTAGACGTCCGCGTTGCAGTTCATCCAGACCTGGCTGTGGTCGCCGCCGACGGGCGGGTTCATCGGGTAGTCGACCTTCTTCTCCACGTGGTTCTGGGTCAGGTCCTTCCACGTGCGCTCACCGGAGACGGGGGAGTTCTTGGCCTGCTCCTCCTTCTTGTCCTTCTCGTTCGCCTGGTACACGAGGTAGCCGCCTCCGGCGACCAGCGCGAGGACCACGGCGACCGACGCCCCGATGGTGATGAGGCGGCCCCGGCGCTCACGGGCGCGCTCCTTGCGGCGGGCCTCCTCCAGCTTGGCGCGGCGGGCGTTGGCGGGGGAGTTCTGGTTCTTGGCGGAAGCCATGGAAGGTCCTCGTCGTTCAGCGGATGCGGGGAAGGCAGACGGTCGTGCAGGAAAGCAGAGGGATACAGGGCATACGGGCAGCCGCTCCCGGTCCGGCGCGAGGCACGGAGACGGGGGAGCGGACCCGGCTCTAGATCCGTTGAACCTGGAGACGCAGCTGATCGACGGAGTGGGCACCGTCGTGGGAGGGCCCGCGGATCGCGGCCGCCCCGGTCAGCGGGGCGACGGGCACGACGGCCACGGAGGAGGGGAGCGCCACGGGTGCGGACGGCACCGGCAGCACGATGGCCGCCGAGTGGGTCGATCCGCCGTGGCACGAGGTCCCGAGTCCCCGCTCGGCGGGGGTGGCCATGACCACCGGCTCGGCGGACAGCCCGGGCACGGGCGTCAGCGTCCGTACGGGGCCCGGGCCCGGAACCTCCGCCGCCACCGGCACAGGGGCGGCGGCCGAGGGGGCGACCGAGCAGCAGAAGAGCAGCGACAGCAGGGCGAACAGCCAGAGCGGCGAGGCGGGCACGCGTGAGCGGCACCGCTGCCGGTCGGTCCGAGCGCTCACCCTGGTCATGGCCCGTCATCGTAGTAGCTGTATGAAGATTCAAAGAATATGGGTCACCGATTCCGCGGGATAGTGTGCCCCAGTGACCACGCAATCGAACATAGCCGCGGGCTGGTTCCCGGATCCCCGCGGCGCACCCCAGCTGCTGCGCTACTGGGACGGCAGCCGGTGGACCGAGCACACGCATCCGGCCGGCGGGCAGCAGGCCCCGGCCGCCGGGGGGATCCCCGCCCAGCAGCAGCCCGTGGGACAGCAGCAGCCCGTCGGACAACAGCAGCCCGTCGGGCAGCAGCCTGTCGGTCAGCCGGCCGTCTCCGCCGGCTCGCTCTTCGACCAGCCGGTCCTGGTGGTGAACCAGAAGGCCAAGCTGATCGAGGTGACGAACGAGTACCGGGTGTTCGACCAGCATGGTGCGACCGTCGGCTCGGTCGTCCAGGTCGGCCAGAGCCCGCTGCGCAAGGTGCTCCGCTTCCTCACCAGCATCGACCAGTATCTGACGCACCGGCTGGAGATCCGCGACGCGCACGGCAGGCCGCAGCTGCTGCTGACCCGCCCGGCGAAGTTCATCAAGTCCCGCGTCATCGTCCAGCGCCCGGACGGGCAGCCGGTCGGCGAGATCGTCCAGCAGAACGCGATCGGCAAGATCAATTTCGCGATGACGGCCGGGGGTGTGCAGGTCGGCGCGATCAAGGCGGAGAACTGGCGCGCCTGGAACTTCGCCATCGTCGACCAGCACGGCACCGAGATCGCCCGGATCACCAAGACCTGGGAAGGCCTCGCGAAGACCATGTTCACGACGGCCGACAACTATGTGCTCCAGATCCACCAGCGGCTCCCCGAGCCGCTGCTGAGCCTCGTCGTGGCCACGGCCCTGACGGTGGACACCGCGCTCAAGCAGGACGCCCGCGGCCTCGGCTGACGCACGCGGACTGACGGACCGACCCGGCGCCGCCGCCCCTTCGGGGGTGGCGGCGCCGTGCTGTGCCGGACGGCCCGGAAACCGTTTACGGGTGTAATATCTGTTAACGTATATGGGTGAGTGATACATCCACCCGGCCCCGGCAGCCTCCCGGCCGGCCCAGGCCGCCCCTCGTCCGCAGCCTCCCGCTCGCCGCCCCGCTCCGGCTCGGCCGCCCGTCGGACACCTGGTTCAAGCCCGCGCTGAGCGTGGTCGTCGCCTCCGCCGTACCGCATCTGACGCTTCTGGCCATCGGCCGCCTCGACCTCGTCATCTACACGATGGCCGGTTCGCTCTGCGCGTTGTACGGCCACGGCCTGCCGTACGCCCGGCGGGCCCGCACCGTGGCGGGCGTCGTGCTCTCCATGGCCGCCGGGCTCGCCGCCGCACTGGTCACCGCCTCGCTCACGCACTCCACCGCCGTGCTGATCGCGGTCGGCGCGCTCCTCGCCGCCGTCCAGAAGGCGGGGTGCGACGCGACCCGGATCGGCCCGCCCGGCCATGTGATCCTCACCTTCGTCAGCTCCGCCGCCCTGTTCGCCCCGCAGCGCCTCGGCCAGGTCCCGGCCCACCTCGCCCTGACCCTGGCGGCGGGCGCGGTCGCCTGGCTCGTCTGTACGGGGCCCGCGCTGATCCGCCGTGAGGGGCCCGAGCGCCGGGCCGTCGCCCGCGCCCTCGATGCGGCCGCCGACTGCGCCGCCGCACCCGGCCCCCGTACCCGGCACGGAGCGGCCGCCGCCGTGCACGCCGCCTGGCAGTGCCTGCTCGCCTCCGGCCGCCCCACCCCCGTACGCCGCTCCCTGGAACGGCTGGTGGTGCACGCCGAGGCGGCCCTGACCTCCTCGCCCCCCGACCCGGACCGGCTGCGCGGATGGGCCGCCCTGACCCGCGCGCGGGGGCCCGTCCCCGAACCGCCGCCCGCGCCCGGCACGGCCGACGAGCTGTACGGCATCGACGCCGAACGCGCCGCGCGACGAGCCTCCGGCGGCCGCCGCTCCGCCCGCCGCGCCCTCCTCCGGAGCCTCGGCCCCGGCTCGCACCTGCTGCCCGTCGCCGCCCGTACGCTGATCGGCTGCGCGCTCGCCGGGTACCTCTGTGCGGCCCTCGGCGTCGGCCGCCCCTACTGGGCGATCGTCACCGCCGCCTCCCTCTACCAGGCCAACACCACCCTGACCTGGAACCGGACCCTCCAGCGCACTCTCGGCAACCTCCTGGGCGTCCTGGTCTTCGCCGCCGTCCTGCCGCTCTCCCGCACCGGCCCGCTCGCCCTCGTCCTGTGCTGCCTCTTCTTCAGCTTCGCCGCCGAGGCCCTGATCACCCGGAACTACTGGCTCGGCTCCGTCGCCGTCACGCCCATGGCCCTCCTGGTCCTGGAGTTCGGCTCCACCCACCCGCCCGGGGAGCTGATCGGGGACCGGGTCCTGGACACCGTCCTCGGGGCGCTCGCCGGGTTCCTCGCGGCGGCGCTCGTCACCAACCGGAGGGCGGCGGGCCGCGTCGACCGGGCCCTCGAAGCCACGGCGAAGGCCCGTACGGAAGTGGAACGGGCTCTGGGGCGTCCCCACGCCGAGCGGGCGCGGGCGCGCCGCGCGCTGACCGCGAGCCTCGTCGAACTCCGCGAGGCCGCCGACACCGCGGCGGGGGAGTGGTGGCAACGCGCCCTGCCCGAGCAGGAGCTTCTCGCTGCTGAGCAGGCCGGACACCGTACGCTCGCCGCGACAGCACAACGGCTGGGCCCGGCGGTCCGCGCCCCGGAGACGCGGCGCGACGGGGTGGCCCCTGCCCTGGAGAACGGAGCGGAGTGACCGACGACATCGTGGCCTCGGTGGTGCGGCAGTGGCAGACCGTCAACCCTGAACTCGACACCGGACCGATGGAGGTCATCGGCCGGATCAACCGCTGCGCCGCCCTGCTCCAGCAGGCGGAGGACGCCCCGCTGCGCTCCGCCGGACTGACCCGCGCCGAGTTCGACCTCCTCGGCGCCGTACGCCGTACCGACCGGGAACTCACCCCGGGCGAGCTCGCCCGGGAGACCTTCTCCTCCGGCGCCGCCGTCACCAAGCGGCTGCGGGCCCTCCAGGAACGCGGCCTGGTGGACCGGCGCGGCGACGAGCGCGACCGCCGGGTCGCCCACGTCCGCCTCACCGACGAGGGCCGTACGCTGGTGGACCGGCTGCTCCCCGAGCAACTCGCGTACGAGCGGGCGGTGCTCTCGGGTCTCGACGAGGAGAGCCGCGGCGAACTCAGCTCCCGGCTCAGCGAGTTGCTGGTGCAGCTGGAGGGACGGATCGGCGGAGCGCGCCGCTGAGCGAACCGTACGGGCACGCCCAGCCGCACGGCGCCGGGCGATCCGCATGTACGGAGTCAGGGCGCTGAGCGAACCGTCCGGGCACGCTCAGCCGCACGGCGCCGGGCGACCCGCATGTACGGAGTCAGGGCGGGGGTGCCGGTGCCAGCAGCGCCGCCGACTCCCGTAGCCGCTCCGTCCGTTCGGCCAGCGCCGTGTCACCCGACCGGTCCGCCGGGGCCGCGGCCACCAGCGCGAGCCGGTCCCGCCAGCTGGACCCGGCCAGCGAGACGGCGACCGTGGTCATGCCCGGCACGGACGCGCCCCGGCTGACCGCGTGGCCGGCCTCGCGGATCAGCGCCAGCTCGTCCAGCAGAGCCGTCCGCGAGGTGAGCGTGGCCGGGGTGACCGGCTCCAGCTCCTCGTACGGGTACAGCGCGCACACCTGGTCCGCCGTCATCCGGGAGAGCAGCAGCAGCCCGCCCGAGCCCGCGTGGGCCGGACCGGTGCGCCCCAACTCCAGCGCCACCCGCACCGGATGGGGCGACTCGCGGCCGTCGGTGACGATGACCTGGTCGCCGATGAGCGCCGCACTCCACACCGTCTCACCGGTCCGCCGGGCCGCGTCCGCCAGCACCGGCCCCAGCCGGTCACGGGCCGCGCGGCCGAAACCGGCGGGCCGCCCGAGCCGCACCAGCTCCGGGCCCGCCGCGTAGCCGCGCCCCGAGGTGTCCCGGATCGCGAACCCCCGGCTCTCCAGTGTGCTCAGCACCCGGTGCGCGGTGGACCGTCCGACACCGAGGCGCCCGGCGGCCTCGGTGACGGTGAGGGTGTCGTGGGTGAGGAAGAGCCGCATGGCGCGGAGCCCCGTATCCAGCGAAGCGATCGTGTAGTCACCTGTCGCCGTCATGGTTCCGCCCGCTCCCTCTCGTCACTCCGGGTGCCCGCCGACGCCGTCGCGCGGCGGCCTCGACCGCCATGATCCCCGCTGCGGCACCGCACGCGCGGGGCGCTCGGCGGGTGCGGGAAAACCGCGGCCGTATACGCGTCAGCGCAGCGATTTTCCGGTTCACCCTCCGAGTGTTCAGGAATCTGTTCCTTTCGATCCGGTTCGATCACCTGTGCCTCTGTCCTGTTATGCGGTACGAAATCGGGCCCGGTGAGGGTGTATTGACCGGTTACCTCCTCTTACGGGCTTCCTGCTGTCCCGATGGCCGGTACGCAGGGGCAGGCGCGCGGTCGAATTTCGGCCGCCGTCACTCCGCGCGCACGCTCCACAGCGGTGCGTGCGAAAACTGGCGAGTGTATTCCTCTTCGCGGGCTCCCGCAGGGGGTTGGGTGAATATGCCGATCCCCTGTTCTGATCTGGCTAAGCTCACGCGCAGTGAAGTCGAGTTGATGCGAATTCGAGCACTTGTTCATGAGTCTCCGCACACGTGCGTATACATCCCGGAATCAACCGCCAGAGGGTTTTAGATGGTCCGTGTTGAATCACCGCCGACCGACAGAGAAGTCCCCGTCGTCCGCGTAGTCCTGCCGCCCGTGGTCCTGCTGGCCGGCGCCACCGCCGCCGGCGTGGCCCTGGTGGTCCCGGCCGCGCGGATACCAGTCGCCGTGTGCGGCGCGATCACCACGCTCGTGGTCGCCGTGCTCACCGTGGCGCTGCACCGCCGCAGGCGCGCCATGGCCGCCCAGCGCGCGGAGTACGAACAGCGCATCGCCTACCTGGAACACCGCATCCTGAGCCATGACTCCGAGACCGTGCGGCTGACCAAGGAGGTCATGCCCGCCGCCATCCGGCGTCTGCGGGTGGGCAATTCGCCCGAGGAGGTCATGCGCGACATCGTCGACGCGGATGTGGCCAACCGGCATCTGCCCAAGGCGCTGCGCGAGCAGATCTACCAGGTCCTCGAAGTCATCGACAACGAGGAGGCCCGGCGTGACTCCGCCCAGCGCGCCTTCGTCAGTGTCGCCCGCCGCGTCCAGGCGATCGTGCACCGCCAGGCCAGTGAGCTGCGGGAGATGGAGGACCACTACGGGCGCAACCCCGAGGTCTTCGACGACCTGCTGCGCATCGACCACGGCACCGCGCTGATCGGCCGGCTCGCCGACTCCATCGCCGTACTCGGCGGGGCCCGCCCCAGCCGCCAGTGGCCCAAGCCCGTACCGCTGTTCAGCGTGTTGCGCGGCGCGATGTCCCGCATCCTGGAGTACCAGCGCGTCGATCTGCACTCGATCGCCAAGGTCGCCATCGTCGGCACCTCGGTGGAGCCGCTCATCCACGCCTGCGCCGAACTCCTCGACAACGCGACCCGCTACTCGCCTCCCCAGACCCGGGTGCACGTCACCGCGGTCGAGGTGCAGACCGGTATCGCCATCGAGATCGAGGACGGCGGCGTCAGCCTCAGCGAGGAGGCCCGCGCCCGGGCCGAGAACATGCTCGCCCAGGCCCAGGCCGGCATCAACATGAACGACCTCGGGGAGTCCCCGCGGCTCGGCATGGCCGTCGTCGGACGCCTCTCGCGCATGTACCAGCTCCAGGTGTCGCTGCGCCAGTCGGCGTACGGCGGTGTCCGCGCGGTCCTCATCGTGCCGCGCGACATGATCACCACGGGCCCCGCCCCGGGCATCGCCCACGGCATCGGCGCCACCTCGCGGCCCACCAGCTCGCTGGACATGTCGCAGCTCCAGCACGTGGTGCCGCCGCCCGGAAAGCGCAAGCCCAAGCCCGCCGCCACCGGCCCGGTGCCCTCCGTGGTCGCACCGGCACCCAGCGGTGCCCCCGCGGCCGCGGCCCGTCCGGCCGCGTCCGTACCGGCCATGGAGGACGACGTCCCGGTGGTCACCGAGTGGACCGAGAACGGACTGCCGCAGCGCCGCAGCCGGGGCCGCGCCCCGCTCGGCTCGCACAACCTGCCGCAGCAGCCCCCGCCGGCACCCGCTCCCGTCAACGGGGGGCTGCCCAGCAGAGGCGGGCACCCGGACGGCGGCGGACACGGCGGGCAGGGCGGTTCCGGCGGCTCCGGCGGCGAGAAGCCGCCCGGCCTCTGGCTGGAGGCCTTCACCAAGGCCGTCAACGGCGTACCGCAGGAACCGAAGCACGGCGAAGACTCCGATGACGCGTGGGACAAGGGAGACCTGAAGTGATCCAGCAGCGGGGAAACATGGACTGGATGCTCAAGGAGCTGGCCGACGACGTGCCGAGCATCCACCAGATCGTGGTGCTCTCCTCGGACGGGCTGCGCATCGCCATGCACGGCGGCGACCCCGATGTCGCCGACCGGCTGGCGGCCGCCTGCGCCGGGCTCCAGAGCCTGGCCGCCGCGGTGGCCACCGAAATCCCGTACAGCGACGGCCTGATGAAGCTCGTCGTCATCGAAGTCACCGGCGGCTTCTTCTACTTGATGGCGGCCGGTACCGGTGCCTATCTCGCCGTGCTCGCGGGCGAGACCGTGGACGCCGGTCTGGTCGGCGCCAGGATGCGGGACATGGTCGTGCGGATCGGTGCCCACCTGACCAGTCCGCCCCGCCACGGCGGGCAGTCCGGATGAGCGGACCCCGACGAGAACGCCGCAAGACCGATCCGGCGCTCAGCGATCCGGAACGGCTGTACGTGATCACCGGTGATCTCGACGACAGTGAACGGGCCGCACTCGACCTGGTCACGATGGTCGTCGCGCAGGCCGAGCCCTCGCCGACGTTCCAGCCGGAGCAGGCCGCGATCCTGCGGCTCTGTCAGGCGCCTTTATCGGTCGCCGAGATCTCCGCCTACCTCAGCCTGCCGTTCAGCGTGGTCACCTCGCTCCTGAGCGATCTCCTCGCGACCGAACTCATCGAGTCGCGTGCGCCGATCGTCCGCGCCACACTCCCCGACAGGTCCCTTCTCGAAGCGGTGATGCATGGACTTCAGAAGCTCTGACACGATCACCGGACCCCGCAGCGAGGACGTCCTTCCCACCACGGCCACCGCCGCGGTGAAGGTCGTGATCGTCGGCGGGTTCGGGGTCGGCAAGACGACCATGGTCGGCTCGGTCAGCGAGATCCGGCCCCTGACGACCGAAGAGACCATGACCCAGGCCGGCGTCGGCGTGGACGACAACGCCGGGGTGGAGACCAAGACCGCCACCACCGTCGCCATGGACTTCGGCCGGATCAGCCTCAGCGAGGAGCTGATCCTCTACCTGTTCGGCACCCCCGGCCAGGAACGCTTCTGGTTCCTGTGGAACGGCCTCTTCGAAGGGGCCCTCGGCGCCGTCGTCCTCATCGACACCCGGCGGCTGGAGGTCAGCTTCGACGTCATCGGGCGGCTGGAGGAGCGCGGGGTGCCGTTCGTGGTGGCCGTCAACACCTTCCCCGACGCACCGCACCACCCGGTCGAGGCCCTGCGCAGAGCCCTCGACCTGCCGGACGAGGTCCCGATGATCGACTGCGACGCCCGGCTGCGGACCTCCAGCCGCGATGTGCTGATGACCCTGATGCGCTATCTGCACAGCCTGGCCGTCCCGCTCGCCTGACGGGCCGTGGAACGGTTCCGGCCGTTCGCCCCGCCCCGTTCCGTGGGAGCGGTTCCGGCCGTTCCCGCCGCCCGGTGTTCCGTCGGCCCCGGGACGGTTCCCGGCCGTCCCGGCGCCGGGGGCGCGCGCCGTTCCCCCGGCGCGCACCCCCCTCGTACGCCCCTGCCCACCTGCGCTCGCCCCTTGGCCGTCCTGATCCCTGGAGCCACAGTGACAACCCCCTTCCACCACGAGCCCGGCGCCGTCCCGCCGCCCCTGTGCCCGGCCCACAACCTCGGCATCGGCCCCGGCGGCCTGCGCCGGCTCTACGGCCCCGAGGCGGAGAACGACCCCGCCGGCCTCTACGCCAAGCTCCGCGCCGAACACGGCACGGTCGCCCCGGTCCTGCTCCACGGCGACGTACCCGCCTGGCTGGTCCTCGGCCACAGCGAGAACCTCCACCTCACCCGGACCCCATCCCAGTTCTCCCGGGACTCCCGGCGCTGGCGGGCCCTCCAGGACGGCAGCGTCGCCCCGGACCACCCGCTCGCCCCGATCTTCACCTGGCAGCCCGTCTGCGTCTTCGCCGACGGCGCCAAGCACGAGCGGCAGCGCGGCGCGGTCACCGACAGCATGGAGCGCATCGACACCCGGGGGGTGCGCCGCCACATCAACCGCTTCAGTAACCGGCTGGTCAACGAGTTCTCCGAGAAGGGCAGCGCGGACCTGGTCAGCCAGTTCGCGGACCATCTGCCGATGATGGTGATGTGCGCGATCTTCGGCATGCCCGAGGAGTACGACGAGCGGCTCGTCCAGGCGGCCCGCGACATGACCCGCGGCACCGAGACCGCCGTGTCCAGCAACGCCTACATCGTCGGGGTGCTGACCCGCCTGGTGGAGCGCCGCCGCGCCGAACCGGCCCCCGACTTCGCCTCCTGGCTCGTCGAACACCCCGCCACGATGACCGACGTCGAGGTCGTGGAGCATCTGCGCCTCATCCTCATCGCGGCGTACGAGTCCACCGCCAACCTCATCGCCAACGTGCTGCGCATGGTCCTCACCGACCCGCGCTTCCGCGCCCGGCTCAGCGGCGGCCACATGACCGTGCCCGAGGCGGTGGAGCAGACCCTCTGGGACGAGCCGCCCTTCACCGCCGTCTTCGGCCGGTGGGCGGTCGGCGACACCGAGCTGGGCGGCCAGCAGATCAAGGCGGGCGACGCCCTGCTCGTCGGCATCGCCCCGGCCAACACCGACCCCACGGTCCGCCCCGACCTGACCGCCAACATGGAGGGCAACCGCGCCCACCTCGCGTTCAGCGGCGGCCCGCACGAGTGCCCCGGCCAGGACATCGGCCGGGCCATCGCGGACGTCGGCGTCGACGCCCTCCTGATGCGCCTGCCCGACCTGGAGCTGGGCGTCGACGAGAGCGAGCTGCGCTGGGTGGGCAACATCATGTCCCGCCACCTGGTGGAGCTGCCGGTGAAGTTCGCCCCCAGCCCGCAGCAGAAGCTGGACGCCGACCCGCTCTCGGTGATGGCCCGCGCCGCCCGCCCGAGCGGCGACTGGGAGATCTCCTCCCCGGCCCGTCCCGTCCCCGAGCCCGCGCACTCCCTCGCCGGGATGCAGCCCGCCCACGCCCCGGGCGCGGCCCCGCAGCCCCGCCCGGCCCCTTCGGACGCGCCCGCCGCGGCGCCCGGTGAGCCCGTCCCGGGGGCGGCCGTGGTCCCGCAGCAGCGCCGCCCGGCCGCGCCCGCCCGGCTCTGGCAGGCGGTCTCCCGCTGGTGGAACGGCTACTGACCTGCCCGGCGGCGGTGCCGGACCCGTACGCGGGGTCCGGTGCCGCCGCCGACATGTGCGGGGCGCACCCCCGTACCATCGATCAGCGTGAAGCTGACAATTCTTGGCGGTGGCGGATTCCGGGTGCCTCTCGTGTACGGGGCCCTGCTCGGCGATCATGCCGAGGGCCGCGTCTCCCGGGTCACCCTGTACGACACCGACGCCGACCGGCTCACCGCCGTCGCCCGCGTCCTGGAGGAACAGGCACGCGGCATCCCTGACGCGCCCGCCGTCATCGCCACCACGGAACTCGACGAGGCGCTGCGCGGCGCCGACTTCGTCTTCTCCGCGATCCGCGTCGGCGGACTGGCCGGCCGGGCCGCCGATGAACGCGTCGCCCTGGACCTCGGCGTGCTCGGCCAGGAGACGGTCGGCGCCGGAGGCATCGCCTACGGACTGCGCACCGTCCCCGTCGCCGTCGACCTGGCCCGGCGCATCGCCCGGCTCGCCCCGCACGCCTGGACCATCAACTTCACCAACCCCGCCGGACTGGTCACCGAGGCCATGTCCCGCCACCTCGGCGACCGGGTCATCGGCATCTGCGACTCACCGGTCGGGCTCGGCCGCCGTATCGCGCGGGCCCTGGGCGCCGACCCCGACCGGGCCTGGATCGACTACGCCGGGCTCAACCACCTCGGCTGGGTGCGCGGCCTGTACGTCGACGGGCGGGACGAACTGCCCCGGCTGCTCGCGGACCCGGCGCTGCTCGGCTCCTTCGAGGAGGGCCGGCTCTTCGGGGCGGAGCTGCTCCGGTCGCTGGGGGCGATCCCCAACGAGTACCTGCACTACTACTACTTCAACCGCGAGGCCGTCCGCTCCTACCAGGAGGCCGCGCAGACCCGGGGCGCCTTCCTCCGCGACCAGCAGGAGGGGTTCTACGCCCGGATGCGGGAGCCCGGCACCCCGGCCCTGGCCACCTGGGACCGCACCCGCGCCGAGCGCGAGGCCACATACATGGCGGAGAACCGGGACGTCGCCGGGGCGGGGGAGCGGGAGGAGAGCGACCTGGAGTCCGGCGGCTACGAGCAGGTGGCCCTCGCGCTGATGCGGGCCGTCGCCCGCGACGAACGCACCTCGCTGATCCTCAACGTCCGCAACCGGACGGCCCTTTCGGCCCTGGACGCGGATGCGGTGGTGGAGGTGCCGTGCCTGGTCGACGCCAACGGGGCCCACCCGGTGGCCGTTTCGCCGCTCCCGTACCACGCCGTCGGTCTCGTCACGGCGGTGAAGGCCGTGGAGCGTACGGTGCTGGAGGCGGCGGAGAGCGGGTCGCGGGCGGCGGCCGTGCAGGCGTTCGCGCTGCACCCGCTGGTCGACTCCGTCGCGGTGGCCCGGCAGTTGGTGGACGGATACACCGAGGCCCACCCGCAGCTCGCCTACCTCGGCAAGCCGTAGAGGCAGGCGCCCGGCTCAGGGGGCGGGGACGGCACTCCTGGCCCAGGTCGGGGCGACTCCCGCCACCTGGCAGACCATTAAGAAGAGCGGGATGGGCGGCGTGTACGGGGTGAGGCCGTCCGGCGAGTGGATCAGCCGGGGGCGCACGGCGGGGACGTCGGCGCCCCGGGCGTACATCACCTGCTCGGGCCAGTCCAGATCCAGGTCGGAGCCGGCCGGGACGATCCACCACCAGCGGTCCGCGTCGGCGAACACACAGCCGGTGCGCGGGAGATGGGACATCAGCCGGAAGCCGTGCCGCGCGGGCACACCGACCGCGTCGCACCCCAGGCTGGCCGACATCGAGGGCGGCAGCGACAACCGCACCCGCACGCTCCGGGGTTCCTCGGCCGTCCTCGGGCGCGGCGCACCGCGCAGCCGGGACAGCGCGTTCCTCAGCATGGCTGCTCCACGCCGTGCGGCAGCTCCGCCCACACGATGCGCCCGGAGTGGTCGCCCGCGTCATGGAAGCCCCACGAGCTGCTCATCGTGTCGACCAGCAGCAGCCCGCGCCCGTGCTCGTCGTCGGAACAGCGGCGCAGCCGAGGGCCGCCGGGCTGGTGCCCCTGGTCCTGGACGGCTATCCGCAGACGTCTGCCGAGACACCGCAGCTCGCACACCACACGGGTGCTGGCGGTGTGCACGACCGCGTTGGTGACCAGCTCGGACACGATGAGAACGGCCGCGTCGTACACATCGGCGCCCAGCTTCCAGCTCTCCAGCCGGGCCCGGGTCAGCTGCCGGGCACCGGCCACCGACTCGGGGTGCGCGGGCAGCGCGAAGCAGTAACGGAGCGCTTCCGTCCCGGGGCTGAGGTCCATGAGCCGGGGGATGAGCGCACTGCCAGGTGCCACGACCGATTCCTCACAGTGGGGGCTGCGTCACGCTTCGTTCCCCGGTGTGAGAGGAGCGGTCATGACTGAGCGAACTGGTTCGACTGCCAACTCTCCCCCTGCCGAGGACACTTGGCAAGGGGCACTCTGAAATTTTCAGAGTGGCTGTGTCGTTGGGGGCGCACGCGTGGCACACTGCTCGCAAAACAGCGCATGGGGAGGTCTGAAGTGAGCGAACCGCGGTCCGCCCCGACCGTGGGCCAGGTCGTGCTCGGCAAGCGCCTGCAGGATCTGCGGGAGCGCGTCGGCCTGACCCGTGACCAGGCGGCGAAGGTGCTCAGGGTCGCTCCCGCGACGATACGCAGGATGGAGACGGCCGAGGTCGGCCTCAAGATCCCCTATGTCCAGCTGCTGCTGAAGGCCTACGGCGTCGCCGACGACGAGGCCGAGGCCTTCGTCGAACTGGCCGAGGAGGCCAACAAGCCCGGCTGGTGGCAGCGGTTCCACGACGTCCTGCCCGACTGGTTCAGCATGTACGTCAGCCTGGAGGGCGCCGCCAGCCTGCTGCGCATGTACGAGCCGCACTTCGTCCCCGGGCTGCTCCAGACGGAGGACTACGCGCGCTCGGTGATGCGCACCGGGGCCGTCGGCCAGACCCGGCCCGAGGACATCGAACGCCATGTGGCCCTGCGGATGGAGCGCCAGTCCCTGCTCGCCAAGGACGACGCCCCCCGACTGTGGGTGATCATGGACGAGACCGTCCTGCGGCGGCCGGTGGGCAGCGCACAGGTGATGCGCGCCCAGATCGACAAGCTGCTCGAATCCACCGAGCTGCCCCATGTCACCGTGCAGATCGCGGAGTTCGCGAGCGGCCACCACCCGGGCACCTACGGGCCGTTCGTCCTCTTCCGGTTCGCCGTTCCCGAACTTCCGGACATGGTCTTCAGCGAGTACCTCACCGGTGCGGTCTACTTCGACGCCCGCCCCGAGGTGGCCTCGTACCTCGAAGTCATGGACCGCATGGCGGCTCAGGCCGCAACTGCACAACGCACGAAGGAAATCCTCCGGGACTTCCGCAAGGAGCTGTGATGAACCATATATACAACGGCATGCCGGCCGCCGACCTCGGCTCCGAAGGCTGGTACAAGCCCTGGAGCGGTGGCAACGGGGGCAACTGCATCGAGGCCATGAAGCTCGCGGACGGCCGGGTCGCGGTGCGCCAGTCCGCCGACCCGGAGGGCCCCGCGCTCATCTACTCCAACGGCGAGATCGCCGCGTTCATCCAGGGCGCCAAGGCGGGCCAGGCGGATTTCCTTCTCACCTGACGCACCACCACTTATCCTGTTCCCCGCACCGAAGGACCCGGCCTCTCGGAGCAGTTGGGCCCGTCCCGGCCCGTACCAGCGTTGTGTTCCCCACCCTGATCGCCGACCACCACCCATGGAGTGCGCCATGACCGGGCAAGACCCCCAGGCCATCGAGATCGACACGAGCAAGCCGCATCCCGCCCGGATGTACGACTGGTTCCTCGGCGGCAAGGACAACTACCCGGTCGACGAACAGATGGCGCGGCAACTCCTCAAGCTGGACGCCCGGGGCCGGGACATGGCCCGGGTCAACCGGGCGTTCATGCACCGCGCCACCCGCTGGCTCGCCGAGAACGGCGTACGCCAGTTCCTGGACATCGGCACCGGCATACCCACCGAGCCGAACCTCCACCAGATCGCCCAGCGGGCCGCCCCCGACGCGCGGATCGTCTACTGCGACAACGACCCGATCGTCCTCGCCCACGCGGCGGCCCTGCTGCGCTCCACCCCGGAGGGCGCCACCGAGTACATCCAGGCCGACGCCCGCAAGCCCGAGACGATCCTCGCCGAGGCCGGAAAGGTCCTGGACTTCGAGAAGCCGATCGCGCTCTCCCTGCTGGCCCTGCTGCACTTCATCGACGACGAGGACGG
Source organism: Streptomyces sp. SID8374 (assembly GCF_009865135.1). Classification (NCBI taxonomy): domain Bacteria; kingdom Bacillati; phylum Actinomycetota; class Actinomycetes; order Kitasatosporales; family Streptomycetaceae; genus Streptomyces; species Streptomyces sp. SID8374. The sequence continues at coordinate 1,671,459 of NZ_WWGH01000002.1, forward strand.
CGCGGCCGACCTGGTCGACAAGCTGGTGGAGCAGCTTCCGTCCGGCAGCTATCTGGTGCTCTCGCACACCACCGGCGACTTCAACCCGGAGGGCGCCGCGCAGGCGCGCGCCATGTACAAGGAGCGCGGGATGACTCTGCGCCCCCGTTCGCGCGCCGAGCTCACCGCCTTCTTCGACGGCCTGGAGCTCGTGGAGCCGGGCGTCTCGCTCTCCGCCGACTGGCGTCCGGAGCTCGGCGAGGTCATCGACGTACCGGGTGACGAGCCGATCCCGGGTTACGCGGGAGTGGCCCGCAAGCCCTGATCCGGCTGCCCCTCCTACCGGGTGAGCGCGTGGCCCGTCGTCGCGTCCACATGGTCCGGTACGGGGTCGTGGGCGTCGCCCACCGTCGACGTACCGGAAGGTTCGAAGAGCAGCAGCGAGGCACCGTCCGCCGAGTGCGGGCGGTGCCAGACGCCGCGCTCCACGACGAAGACCGCGCCGCGCGGGAGCGTCACGGTCCGCTCGTGCGACCCGTCGCCTTCCCGGAGGTCGATGTCCAGCACCCCCTCCACCACCAGGAAGAACTCGTCCGTGTCCTCGTGCACATGCCAGACGTGCTCGCCGAGGGCCTTGGCGACGCGTACGTCGTAGTCGTTGACGCGGGTCACGATGCGCGGGCTCCAGAGCGCGTCGAAGGAGCGCAGGGCGTCGGCGAGCGGAAGGGGTTCGGTGGTGGCGGGTCGCGCCAGGTCGTCCGTGGTCATGCACCCATGGTCGGCAGTGGACCACCGCGCCCGTGAGTGCTACGAATCGCATATGGCGAAAGAATCCTCGCACCGGGTCGTCATGATCGTCTCGGCCGGTTCCAACCCCTTCGAAATGGGCGTGGCGACCGAACTCTTCGGCCTGCGCCGCCCTGAGCTGCCCGTCGACTGGTACGACTTCACGCTCTGCTCACCCACCCCGACGGTCCGGATGCACGCGGGCTTCTTCCAGCTTTCCGATGTCTCCGGACTCGACGCCGTGGACCGCGCCGACACCGTCGTCGTGCCCAACCGGCCCGACCCGCTGGAGGACCCCGCCCCGGAGGTCCTGGCCGCGATCCGGCGGGCCGCGGAGCGCGGCGCCCGGCTGGTCAGCTTCTGCACGGGTACGTTCACGCTGGCCGCCGCGGGTGTCCTGGACGGCAGGCGCGCCACGACGCACTGGCGCTGGGCGGAGGCCTTCACCGCCCGCTTTCCGCAGGTCGACCTCCGGCCCGACGTGCTCTTCGTCGACGACGGGCAGGTGATCACCGCCGCGGGCAGTGCCGCCGCCCTGGACACCGGCCTCCACCTCATCCGCGCCGACCACGGGGCCGAGATCGCGGCGGCCGTCAGCCGGAGGCTGGTCCACCCGGCGCACCGGGACGGCGGCCAGCGCCAGTTCATCGAACACCCGCTGCCCGAGGTCGCCGACGCCTCGCTCGCCCCGCTCCTGGACTGGGCCGCCGAGCACCTGACCGAGGACCTGGACGTCTCCGCGCTCGCCGCTCGCGCGGCCGTCAGCCCCGCCACCCTCCACCGCCGCTTCCGGGCCCAGCTCGCCACCACCCCGCTGGCCTGGCTGACCGAGCAGCGCACCACCCTGGCCTGCCGCCTGATGGAGCGCGGCGAGGACCGCCTCGACGTGATCGCCCGGACCAGCGGCCTCGGTACGGCGACCAACCTGCGTACGCAACTGCGCCGCCGTACGGGGCTGACGCCCACGGAGTACCGCCGCCGGTTCGCGGCGGGGCGCTGAGCAGGGACGCCCGGCCCTGGCGACGGGACGTACACGGGACACCGGGCGCGCGTGCCCCGGGTGACAATGGACCCATGTCACGACGCACCTCCCGACCCCGGCAGCCCGCCGCCCCGCAGGCCCCGCGCATCACCCCCGCCTCGCCCTGCCCCTGCGGCCTGACCGCGACGTACGGGGAGTGCTGCGGCCGCTTCCACTCCGGCAGTGCGGCCGCCCCGACCTGCGAGGCCCTGATGCGCTCCCGGTACGCGGCCTTCGCCGTCCAGGACGCGCCGTACCTGCTGCGTACCTGGCACCCCGCGACCCGGCCGCCGGGCGTCGACTTCGACCCCGCGATGCGCTGGACGGGGCTGGAGATCCTGGACACCACCGAGGGCAGCGCGTTCCACTCCACGGGGACCGTCACCTTCCGCGCCCACTACACCGACGACGGGCGCCCCGACTCCCTCCACGAGCAGAGCCGCTTCGCCCGCCACGAGGGCGCCTGGGTCTACGCGGCAGCGGTCTTCGTCGACTGAGCCCGACCGAGGCCGGCTGCCTGCACCGGGGCCGGCGCCACGACAACGCGCTCCTCGGCCCGCTCCGCACGGAGTGGGAGGCGCAGACCCGCCCCCGCTCCTGGGACCACGTCCGACCCCGGCGGTTCAGGCCGGCGCCCCCACCCGCGTGGAGCCGCCCGGGTGTGGTGCCGGGGACAGCTCCTGGGCCAGGTCCTCCGCCAGCAGCCGTTTCGCGATCATGTCCACGGCGGTGCGGAGCTGGGCGTCGTCGGGCCGGGCCCCGTCCTCGGCGAGGCGTTCGTTGAGCCAGCGGCCCCAGGCGTCGGAGATCACGTTCGCCTCGCGCCGGCCCGCGGCCGTGTGGGAGAAGATCCGGCCGTCCCCGGTGAGATAGCCCTCCTCGATCATCCGGTCGAAGACGGGGACCAGCACCTCCGGGGGCAGCCGGTGCCGGGCCGCGATCAGCCGCAGCCCCGCATGGCCGACCAGCCGGGTGAAGAGGTCCACCTGCATCACCGCCCAGGCCCCCGCCATGTCCAGCCGGGTGTCGGACCCGGCGGTGATCCGCCGGGCCGTATCGGGACCCGCGCCGTGCAGGATCGAGGCCACCGCGATCTCCAGGAGCTTCTCGGAGTCGCCGCTGCCCGGCTGGGCGAAGCCGTCACCCATGTCCGTCGAGGCGAGCCGGGCCGAGTCCCGCAGCTTCACCTCCTTGAGGAACAGCGCGACGACGAAGCCGATCAGCGCCACCGGAACGGTCCAGAGGAACACGGTGTGCAGCGTCTGCGCGTACGCCTGTGCCAGCGGCTCCACCTGGGCGGCGGGCAGCGCGTGCAGGGCCTGCGGGCTCTCCGAGGCCCGGGCCAGCACCGCCGGATCGCCGCCCGCCGCCACCGCCTGGGCGACCCCGTCGGTGAGATTGGGCTTGAGCGCGTTGGCGTAGATCGTCCCGAACACGGCCGTGCCGAAGGCGCTGCCGAGCGTACGGAAGAACGTCACGCCCGAGGTCGCCGTACCCAGGTCCGCGTAGTCGACGGTGTTCTGCACGGCGATCGTCAGCACCTGCATGGCGAGCCCGATCCCGAGTCCCAGCACCACCATGTAGAGGGACTCCACCCACACCCCGCTGTCGGGCCCCATCCGGGAGAGGAGGAACAGCCCGGCCGCCATGATCAGCGTCCCGAAGACGGGGAAGAGGCGGTAGCGGCCGGTCTTGCTCACCACCGTGCCGCTGAAGATGGAGGCGACCAGCAGGGCGGCGACCAGGGGCAGGGTCCGCACGCCCGAGAGGGTCGCCGAGTCCCCGTCGACGTACTGGAGGTAGGTCGGCAGGAAGATCATCGACCCGAGCATCGCGAAGCCCACGATGAAGCTGAGGATGGAGCAGACGGTGAACACCGGGTTCCGGAACAGCCGCATCGGCAGCATCGGTTCCTTCGCCCGCGTCTCCACCAGGCAGAACAGCGTCAGGGCGATGATCCCGGCGACGAACAGCCCGATGATCATGGGGGAGCCCCAGGCGTACTCGTTCCCGCCCCAGCTCGTCGCGAGGATCAGCGCGCTCGCCCCGACGGCGACCAGCGCGATGCCGGAGTAGTCGATGACCGGCCGTCCGGCGGCCTTCACCGACGGGATGTTCCGGGCGGCGGCGATCACCACCACGATCGCGATCGGCACATTGACGTAGAACGCCCAGCGCCAGGTCAGATGGTCGGTGAAGAGTCCGCCGAGCAGCGGCCCGATCACCGTCGAGATGCCGAAGACCGCTCCGATCGCGCCCTGGTACTTGCCGCGCTCGCGCAGCGGGATCACATCCGCGATCAGCGCCATCGACGTGACCATGAGGCCGCCGGCGCCGATGCCCTGCATACCGCGCCAGATGATCAGCAGCAGCATGTCCGAGGCGAGGCCGCAGAGGAACGAGCCGGTGATGAAGACGATCGCCGAAACCTGGAAGACCAGCTTCCGCCCGAACAGGTCACCGAACTTGCCGACCAGCACGGTGGCGACCGTCTCGGCGAGCAGATACGCGGTGACCACCCACGACATGTGCTCGGCGCCGCCCAGGTCCGAGACGATCGTCGGCAGGGCCGTGCCCACGATGGTCTGGTCCAGCGCCGCCAGCAGCATGCCGAGCACGATCGTGGCGAAGACGATGTTGCGCCGCCGCCGGTCGAGGACGGGCGGCGGCGCGGCGGCACTCTGCGCGGCGGGGGCTTGCTCGCTGGCAGTGGTCACTTCTGCACCCTCACACCGGCCCCCGCCGCCCGCATGCGGGGACAGTCCGGACGGGGGTCAGCTTGCCAGCGCGGCCAGCGACCTCTTCAGCCGCGCGACGAACGCATCCCGGACGTCCTCGTCCACCCGGTCCAGCGAGAGATACGGATTGAGGTCCTCCAGCTCCACGAGCAGCAGATCGCCCTCGGCCGTACGGCAGGCGTCGACCCGCTGGATGCCGTGGTCGAGGGAGTTCCACGCGATGAAGCGCCGGGCGAACGCCAGATCCTCCGCACTCACGGCGTACGGCTCCAGCACCCACCGCCGCTCCGGGTCCGGCGCGTACAGCGCGTACTGGAAGTCGTGGTCGACGAAGTAGAAGGACACCTCGTAGCGGAAGTCGACCCGGGGCTGCACGAGCAGCACCCCCTCACCCTCCTTCTCCAGCTCACCCGCGACCTCCGCCGGGCCGACGAACCGCAGCCCCACCGAATCCGCCCCCAGCTTCGGCTTGACCACATAGGCCCCGGCCCCGGGCAGCAGCCCCAGATCCGCCGCCCGGTCCACCGTAGGGATCACCGGAAACCCGCCCCGGCTCAGCTCCACCAGATACCCCTTGCCCGCCATGTCCCCGCGCCCGTCCAACGGGTTGTACACCGGCACCCCCAGCTCCACCGCCCGCCCCCGGAACGCGTCGTACGCCTCCCGGTAGTGCAGGACGGGCCCGCTGTTACGTACGAGGGCGAGCTCGAACCGCCCCAGCAGCGCGGCCGCGTCCCGGGGATGGCAGAGGGCGACGTCGAACGCCTCGCGCAGCCGGGCGGCCAGAAAGATGTCCTCGTCGCAGTACCGCCGCCCCCGCGCCTGGTAGGCGAGGTCGGTGACGAGCAGGAGGGCGGGACGGCGGGGGCCGGCGGGGGCGGTCATGGCTTCTCCGGGGTGAGCACTGGGGCGGACGCTCACTATCCCTGACGGTCCGGGCGGGGACCCGGGTGGGGTCGTACGGCCTTGCACCTGCTGGGTGACGGCCTGGGGGGAACGCTGTTGTCGGCGGCGGGGGAGAGGTCCCGCCGGTGGTTCCGGAACCTCGCGGTCGCCGGTGTGACGTTTCCGGGTAGCGGAACCTCGGGCGCCCGGCTTGCCGGAAACAGGGTTGAGCGAGCCGAGCCGGATCGACATACTCCCCGGATGACCGGCGTCGGGGACAAGACCACTGGTCAGGGTTGGGAGGGATGCTGGTACCGCGTTCGCGCCGATCGGTTCGAGGCGTCATTCCTGCCCGGCGCCGACGAGGATCTGGATGCCGTCTGCGACGTCGACGTGGAGGTGCGGCTGGCAGCTGACGGCTCCCGCTGGAGCGCGACCGTGTTCACGCTCGCCGAGGTCGGGCGCCGCTCCGGTCAGGCGTCACGTCGTCAGCGGATCTGCCGGCCCGAGATCGCCCGGGCGATGACCAGCCGCTGGATCTCGCTGGTCCCTTCGAAGATGGTGTAGATCTTGGCGTCGCGGTACATCCGCTCCACCGGGTGTTCCCGGCTGTAGCCCGCGCCGCCGAGGATCTGGACCGCCTTCTCCGTTGCCGCGACCGCCAGTTCGCCCGCCCGGAGCTTGGACATGGAGCCCTGGCCCGCGTCGAAGGTGCGGTCGTTGCGGGCCATCCAGGCGGCCTGCCAGATCAGCAGGCGTACGGCTTCGATCTCGGTACGGAGGTCGGCCAGGGCGAAGGCGATGGACTGGTTCTCGATGATCGGCCTGCCGAAGGCCTCGCGCTCACCGGCGTACTCCAGGGCGTATTCGTATGCGGCGCGCGCGATGCCCAGTGCCTGGGCGGCGACGGTCGGGCGGCTCACCTCGAAGGTGGCCATCGCCGCCTGGCCCTTGGCGGTGGAGCCTTCGCGGGCGCGGGCGAGCCGGGTGTCCAGCTTCTCCTTTCCGCCGAGCAGGCAGTGGCCGGGGACGCGTACGTCGTCGAGGAAGAGGTCCGCCGTGTGCGAGGCGCGCAGGCCCAGCTTCTTGACCGTGCGGCCGGCCGTCAGGCCCTTCGTGCCGGGCGGGACGACGAACGCCGCCTGGCCGCGGGAGCCCAGTGCGGGGTCCACCGAGGCGACGACGACGTGGATCTCGGCGATGCCGCCGTTGGTGATCCACGCCTTCTGGCCGGAGATGACCCACTCGTCGGACGCTTCGTCGTAGCGGGCCCTGGTCGTCATCGCCGAGACGTCCGACCCGGCCTGCGGTTCCGAGACGCAGAAGGCGGCGACCTTCGGGTCGTCCTCGTCGCCGTAGCACTGCGGCACCCACTCGGCTAGCTGGTCGGGGGTGCCGGAGGCGAAGATTCCGGCCACCGCCAGCGAGGTGCCGAACAGGGCCATGCCGATGCCCGCGTCACCCCAGAACAGCTCCTCGTTGGCGATCTGGAGGGAGAGTCCTGTGGGGTCGCCGTAGAGATCGGCGAGCGATTCGAATCCGTACAGACCGATCCGGGCGGCCTCCTGGATGACGGGCCAGGGGGTCTCCTCCCGGGCGTCCCATTCGGCGGCCGCCGGGCGGACCACCTGGGCGGCGAAGCCGTGCACCCAGTTACGGAGGTCCTGCTGTTCCTCCGTCAGCGCCAGCGAGAAGAAGCTCATGGGCTCAGGCCTTCGGGATGTCGAAGTAGCGGGTCAGCCCCGAGGCCAGGCCGACGTCACCGGCCACCTTCAGCTTGCGCGTCATGAACATCGTGACGGGGTTGCCGTTGCCCGAGACGAGCTTCAGGAACTCCGCGTCGCCCATGACGAGGGTGGTGCGCGGCTCGCCCTCCGAGCGGCCCCGGGTGACCTCGCAGGTGCCGTCGGCTATCGCGGTCTCGTAGACCTCCTCGCTCTCGCCGGTGATCTTCCAGCGGATGAGGGCGGTGAGAGCGCCGGCCGCCTCGGGCCGGAACTGCTGCCGCATCCGGCCGAAGACCTCGCCCAGCACCCGGGTCCGCAGGTCGCCGTGCATGACCTCGCCGAGCTGCCGGGCGGACAGGCCCTTGACGATCCGGGCGAACTCCTCGGGCGAGACGGCCGCGAAGTCGAGTGCGGAGAGATCGTTGGCGAGGTTCTCGCCGCTCACGCCGGCTGCCTTGCCCCTGGCGTCCGAGTTGTTTCCGTTCACGCCACTTCCTTACTCCAGAGTCAACTTACTTCGGAGTAAGGTAAGGGGAGCGGTGGCTCGCCGCAAGCGGTGCGGTGCGCCGGTGTCTCGTTACGAGAACGAGCCCGGCCCCACCGTCAGCCGGGGGTGGTGGGCGGCCAGGACCTTGTTGGCGCGGGCCAGTTCGGCGAGGGCCTGTTCGCGGTCGGCCTGGTCCTCGATGCCCAGGTGGGGGCCCCGGAACCGGCGGACCTCACGGGCCGCGCAGTCGGCCTCGAACTCCGCCTCCAGGATGTGCGGCGGGATGCACGAGCCGATCAGCGCGGCGACCCGGTCCGGGATCGGCACGGGGACGAGGAGGTGCGAGGCGGTCATGGGGTGTTCCCTCTCGGATGGTTGGCCAGGAGGCGGTACGCGAGTGCTGCCGCCGGATGAGCGGCAGGCTCCTCCTTGTCTACGGGACGCGGTTCCGCGTTTCTCGTCGGATACGTCTCCGTGTCGCAACCGTTTGGGACTGACCGTCTATTTCGCCTTACGCGCGGGTAAGTTGACCTTTCGCGCCGGACATGATCCGGATCAGGGGGATGTGCCGGCCGAGCGGGTGCGCAGCCGTAACGCGCGCAGCACGGCCTCCGTCGCGAAACGGCTTTCCGGGTCGACGAGTTGATCACCGAAGATGGTCTCCAGGCTGCGCATGCGGTAGCGCACGGTCTGCGGGTGTACATCGAGGAGTTCGCCCATCTGGGCCGCCGTGCCCCGGGTGTCCAGCCAGATCCGGAGCGTCTCGATCAGCCGTTCACGGCGGGTGGCGCTGATCCCCGCCACTGCGGCCAGCTCCCGGTGGGCGAGCTGGTCCAGCAGGGCGGGGTCGGAGAGCAGCCACAGGGTGATGAGGTGGTCCTCGCAGCGGATCAGCGGGGCGTCGTCGATCACGCCGGAGTCGACGAGCTCCAGCACCCGGCGGGCCCAGCGGATCGAGTCGCAGGCCAGGGCGGTCGGCACGGTCAGCCCGATCGCCGCGTGGCCGGCCGGTAACGCCTGTTCCAGCATGGATCTTCGCGCGTCGGTCAGGGGCCCGGGGACGAGCAGGTGCGGCTGCGGGTCGCTGAGGTCGAGGAGGAGGTCCCGGTCGGCGCTGAGCCGGTCCAGCGCGGCCGGGGCGCGCACCGCGACCAGGGTCACCTCGTCGGGCAGGGCCCAGCCGGTCTGCTCGCACAGGTCGGCGATGGCGCTGCGCGGCGCGGGGCGCCCGGCGAGGATCAGATGGAGCAGGCGGCGGCGCAAGGCCTCGCTCTGCTCCCCGGACTGCGACTGGACCTCCAGGAAGCCCTCGCGGGAGAGCGATTCCAGCTCGTCGACGTAGGCGAAGAGCGCGTCGGCGAAGCTGAGCATCAGGGTGGGGGAGAGGTGGTAGCTCTGCCCCACCTTCTTGGCCCGTCGCAGCGCCACCCGCGCCCCGAGCCGGTAGGCGCCCTGGAGGGTGTCCATCGTCCGCCCCTCGTACGCCTCGAACCGCCCGAAGCGCCGGCACATGTCGTCCCGCAGCGTGGTGGGGGACGTGGGCTCGGCCACCAGGTCGACGAACGAGGCGAGGCTCTGCTCCACGCCCACCCGGATCGCCTGGCCGTTCGGGCCCTCCAGCAGCCGGGCGTATTCCGGATAGGCGCGGGTCACCTCGACACCGATTTCCTTGATGAGGCTGGGGAGTTCGGGCCGCATGATCGCGGCGAATTCCTGGGGGAGCGGCCCCAGGGGGTCATCGGTGTCCAACGGCTGTATGAGGTGTGCCATGCCATGTCCCCTCTGCTCTCGGCGCCCGGTGGTGGGGTGAGACGGTGGGGGAAAGCGCTCCCACGAACCGACAGATGCGTACCGAGTCCGCGACGAAGATAGACCAAGGAACAGGCACTGCACACCACTTGGACAAGATCGGGGTGCAGGGGGCACGCATCATGTCCGCGCGGTGGGACTTCCGTGCAGGTCGGGCGGTACTGCGCGCTTTCGGACAATGAATTTCGGCCGCATGCTCCGGCGGTGACAACTCCCGTGAGAAGGGCCGTGGCAAGTCCCTCGGGAAGGACCGTGACATGGGCCGTGACCTGTGCTCCGACATGGGTCGTCGCCTGGGCCGCGGCGTCGGCCGAGGGGGTGTTCCGTGCGGGCGCGGGTGGCCGGGTTCCGGCGGCCTGTCTGTATTCCGGCCCCCGGATGCGCATTCATTGATAAGGGGGTGACCCCCGGTTACTCATTTACGGATCAAAAACAGGGCCGTACAAAAATTCTTGGACGGACGGATTGTGTCGCTGTGTTTCCCGCGAGTAACATCACGCTTCGTTCAATTCGGGCATGAAATCTGCCCGAAATTTGACGCTCAGATCTTCCTCCCCCGGGTCCACCCCGCGGCTCCATCACCGCCGACGAATGCGTCGTGGTGCGGGCGCGCGCCGGAGAACCGGTCAACTTCGCGCACGAGGCCGCAACCCGGCGGCCGAAAGAGGGGACGACATGAGATCCGTTTCCAACCGCACCCGCATAGGGCTGCTCGCGGCATTCACCGCCTTCAGCGCCGTGCTCTCCACCGGTTCGGCCGCGGCGGCGACCGAACTCAACGGCGACTGGGCGCCGTTCGACCGCTGCCCGGTGGACGCGCCCGCCATGCTCGCGGCGGACGGCATCACCAATATCGCCACCTGTATCTCGTCGAGTTCGGTCACCGGCTCCATCACCCTCGGCAAGAGCAAGGTCCCCACCGGCAACAGCGACCTCCAGCTCGGTGTCATCCAGCACAGCGACGGCACCACCACCCTCGTGGCACCGCCCGAGGGGGCGCTCACCGCCGACCAGGCCGAGGTCCCCGGCGGGCTGCTCGGGCTGATGTGCCCCAGCGCCATCCCCTTCGTCTCCGCGATCTGCCGCCAGCTGACGGACAACACCCTCAACCGGATCACGGCCACCATCGAACCCGCGGGCGCGCCCCGGGACTTCAACATGGTGGCGGCCTTCTCCACCGGTGAGCCCATCCTCACCATCCCGGTCCGCATCCACCTCAGGAACCCGTTCCTCGGCGACAAGTGCTACATCGGCACCACCGCCAACCCCGTGCTGCTCAAGCCGCAGAACCTCAACGCGCCGACCCTCTCGCTCCAGCGGTTCGCGGCCGACGGAACCCGCGACGACGAGGGCGAGATGGGCCGCTACACCTTCGCCGGCGCCGACCAGGGCGATGCCACGTTCGCCGTACCGGGCGCGAGCGGCTGCGGAGCCGGGCTCCTGGACTGGGCGGTGAACCTCAAGACCGGTCTGCCGTCGGCCGGCGGGAAGAACAGCGTGAAGCTCAACGACACCTCGACCTATTTCGGCAGCCCCTACGACCCGGCCGCACTGGCGCCGGACGAGGGCCGGAAGCTGTCGGAATTCTGGCACTCCGCCAAGCGGTAGCGGCCGACGCCCTCCCTTGCCCCGAGGGCGGTGCGGAACCCGAAGAAGGAGGTGGTGCGACAGCCGCCCGACCGCTCCTGACAGAAGGCGCACCGCAAGGATTTCCGCGCCTTCTCCGGTCCAGTTCGAAGCGTGCCGCCCGGAATTCCCGGGTGCACGTCCACTCGTATCCCCAACGGGACAAGAAAAGGGAGTAATTTCCATGATCAAGCGATCCGGTGTACTGACCGCGATCGGTGCCGCCGTGGCATCCGTCGCCCTGGCCGTCCCCTCGGCCGTCGCCGCGCCGACCAGCTGGACCATCACGCCGACCGGCGCCTTCACCGGCAGCGCCGGGGTGACCGTCCTGACCGACAACAACGGCAACAAGATCCAGTGTGCCTCCTCCGCGGCGTCGGGCTCGGCCCCCACGTCCCCGGTGGCCGGCTCCCCGGCGCAGCTCGCGTCCATCTCGGCGATCTCGTTCAACTCGCCCTGCACCGGGCCGTTCAGCTCCACGTGGACCGTGGCCACCACGCCCCCGTGGCAGATCTGGGGCCTGGACTACGCGGCGGGAGCGGGCACCAACTCCACCGGCCAGGTGACCGGTGAGATCAGAGCCATCAAGGCGAAGGTGACCGGGAGCAGCCTGCTGGGCCCGTGCACCTTCGACGTCACCGGCAAGGTCGCGGCCAAGTACAACAACCCGAGCACCGGCGGGAGCAACGGCACGCTGAACACGGCGGGCGGCGGTCTCACGCTGACCATCACCAACAAGGTCGGCGGCGGCTGCGGCATCGTCGGCACCACCGCCAGCTTCCAGGGCCTCTACACCATCGTGAACACGGCCTCCGGCAAGTCCCCGGTCATCAGCGGCTGATCTCCACCGCCCCCGATGCTCAGGACCTGAGCGTGGTGCCCGGCCGTGCGCCCTCGGCGGCCGGGCACCTCCGCTCCTTTTCACTCACTCGCCGACAACTCCGCAGGGGCGGAATTGTCATCGCCTGCTAAAGAACTCGCTCCCCTGAAACGGCGGAATTCCCGGCTCTTCCCAGGCGCCCGATGGTGTGCGTAGCGTACCGGGCGGTAGGAGGATCATTCCGAGCCCGCCCGAAAGGCCGTTGCCGAGAAGTGGACCCATTTCGCAGCCATCGAACCGATGGGCCCGAGCGCGCCGGAAGGACACCATCCATATGACCGTCGATGCACGCGCCGCGGTGAGGCGACCGCTCCACCTGGCCGTGGGCGGGGCACTCGTCGTCGCCACCGCGCTCATTCCGAGCGCCGAATCGGTGGCGGCCGACCAGACGTCCGAAGTCACCCTTCCCTATACGTGCCAGTTCCCCTCCGGCACGGAGAAGGCCGACGTCGCGGTCCGGGCGGTGCTGCCTGTCTCGGCCCGGACGGGGGAGGAGATCCGCCCCGGTGACGTCTCCGTCGAGGTGGCGCTGGAACGGTCGGCGCTGGCGCAGTTCACGGCAGTGGAGGCGGCCACCCTCTCGGCCGTCGCCGAGCTGACCGTACGCAACACCGTCGGCGAACACACCGCCGACGCCTCATGGCAGCAGCTCGAAGCTCCGGCGGTCACCCTGCCGCCGGGGGGCGAGGAGGGTGTGGTGCTCGCCGCCACCGGCGACGTACCCACCGTCACGTTCTCCACCCCCGGCCGCGCCATCATCGCCCCGGCCGCGCTCAGCCTCACCTTCGCCTCCTTCACCCAGGACGGCACCCCGACCTCGCCCCCGGAGCTCGCCGTCGCCTGCGAACCCGCCGACGACGAGGAGCGCCCGCTCGCCCGCATCACCGTCCGCGACAGCGCCGGTCCGACGGCCCCGTCGCCGGGCCCGGACGACCCGGCGCCCGGAAAGGACCCGGCCGAGAAGCCCGGCAAGCCGTCCCGTCCGGCCCCCGGACTCGACCCGGACGCCCACCGGAAGATCGACGACCTCACCGAGGCGCGCCTCGAAGCCCTCGACGACGAGGACCCCGGCAGCTGCCCGATCGAGATCCCGCCCGAGTGGGTGATGACCACGGCGGAGACGTACGCGGCCGGGTACGCCAACGCCGTGAAGCTGGACGGAGCGGCAGCGCTGGGTCCGGCCTTCATGAAGGTGGTCCTCAACAAGCGGTACATCAACGACTCCTGCGCCTCGACCGTCGACGTCACCTCCGAGGTGGAGTTCGCGTACGAGGGCAAGCGGCAGCTCCCGCCGACGAAGGCCACCTTCCTCAGCTACGGGTTCATGCCGACCACCGCCACGATGGTGCTGGAACAGGTGGGGCCGCCGGCCGTCGTCCAGACCCACACGGTCACCAACACCCCGACCTACCCCGAGGAATCCACGGTCACCGCCCAGCTCTCCATGCGCCTGTACGACGTGAAGGTGAACGGTGTTCCGCTGGACGTCGGCCCGAACTGCCGCACGGAACGGCCCTTCGAGCAGGTCCTGAAGGGATACGGCCAGAGCTATCCGCCGGCCGGTTATCTCGTGGCGTACGGCGGAAATCTGACCGGCTACGCGCATATCCCGCCGTTCAAGGGGTGCGGGGTCGGCGAGAATCTCGACCCGCTCTTCACCTCCGCCATCTCCAGCGTCGGCAAGAAGGCCGACAACTACACCAAGATGACGCAGGCCCCGCTCTGTGTGGCGACCAACCCGGACGGGCCGGACTGCCCGCCGAAGGTGCCGAAGCCCGAGCGGTGACCGTGTCCGGCACCGGTCGACCAGCACAGGGCGAACACCACCTCCCACCTATTTCCGACAGCCGGAGCGCCGACAGATGACTTGGGTCACCACCACTTCGAAGGAGGGCCGATGGGAATCGAAGTAGTCGTCGAGGGCCTGACCAAATCCTTCGGCAAGCAGAACATCTGGCAGGACGTCAGCCTCACGCTGCCCGCCGGTGAAGTGAGTGTCATGCTCGGCCCTTCCGGCACCGGAAAGACCGTGTTCCTGAAATCCATCATCGGACTGCTCAAGCCCGAACAGGGTCGCGTCCTCATCAACGGCGTCGACATGGTGAACAGCTCCGAGCGCGACATCATGGAGACGCGGAAGCTCTTCGGCCTCATGTTCCAGGACGGGGCCCTCTTCGGCTCCATGTCCCTCTTCGACAACATAGCCTTCCCGCTGCGCGAGCACACCCGCAAGAAGGAATCCGAGATCCGCCGCATCGTCATGGAGCGGATCGACATCGTCGGACTGCTGGGCGCCGAGGGGAAGCTCCCGGGCGAGATATCCGGCGGCATGCGCAAACGCGCCGGCCTCGCCCGGGCCCTCGTCCTGGACCCGCAGATCATCCTCTGCGACGAACCGGACTCCGGACTCGACCCGGTCCGCACCGCGTACCTCTCGCAGCTCCTCATCGACCTCAACGCGCAGATCGACGCGACGATGCTGATCGTCACCCACAACCTCGACATCGCGGCGACCGTCCCGGACAACATGGGGATGCTGTTCTGCCGCAACCTCGTCACCTTCGGGCCGCGCGAGGTGCTCCTCACCAGCGACACCCCGGTCGTCTCGCAGTTCCTCGCCGGACGCCGTGAGGGCCCCATCGGGATGTCCGAGGAGAAGGACGCCGCCACGCTCGCCGCCGAGCAGCAACGTAACGACTCCCTCGGCGGCACGGCCACGATCGCCGCTCCCCGGACCGTCGTCCCGCAGCTGGAGCCCTCGCCCGGGATGCCGGTACGCCAAGGGGCGCTGCGCCGCCGGGAGCGGGTCATGGCGATGATGGGCCAGCTGCCGGAGGCCGCCCGTACGGCCATCCTCAACAGCTACGCCCCGGCGGGGGGTGCGAGAGCGTGACCGCCCCGCTGCCGGTGCGGCCGCCCGAGCCGCCCGAGAAGCCCCCGCCGGCCCTCTCCGAGGCCCCCGAGCAGCGGCGCCCCAGCCGACTGCTCGCCCCGCTCCGGGAGACCGGCAAGCTGTTCGCGCTCGGCATCGCCGTGGGCCGGGCCATCTTCCGCAGACCCTTCCAATTACGCGAGTTCATCGAGCAGTTCTGGTTCGTCGCCAGCGTCACGATCCTGCCCGCCGCCCTCGTCTCCATCCCGTTCGGTGCGGTCATCGCCCTCCAGGTCGGCTCGCTCACCCAGCAGCTCGGCGCCCAGTCCTTCACCGGCGGTGCCAGCGTCCTCGCGGTGATCCAGCAGGCCAGCCCGATCATCGTGGCGCTGCTCATCTCCGGCGCCGCCGGTTCCGCGATCTGCGCCGACCTCGGCTCCCGCAAGATCCGCGAGGAGCTGGACGCGATGGAGGTCATGGGCGTCTCGCCCATCCAGCGCCTCGTCGTCCCGCGTGTCCTGGCCACCATGCTCGTCGCCGTCCTGCTCAACGGCCTGATCTCCGTGGTCGGCACGCTCGGCGGCTACTTCTTCAACGTGATCATGCAGGACGGCACCCCGGGCGCCTACCTCGCCAGCTTCTCCGCCCTCGCCCAACTGCCCGACCTGTACGTCAGCGAGTTCAAGGCCCTCATCTTCGGCTTCATCGCGGGCATCGTCGCCGCCCACCGGGGCCTGAACCCGCGCGGCGGCCCCAAGGGCGTCGGTGACGCGGTCAACCAGTCCGTCGTCATCACCTTCATGCTGCTGTTCTTCGTGAACATGGTCATCACGGCGATCTACCTCCAGATCGTCCCCGCGAAGGGCGGCTGAGACAGATGGCGATGCTCAGCCGGCTGGACCGGTCCGGCGACCAACTCACCTTCTACGTACGGGCCCTGGTCTGGATCCCGCGCACCCTGCGCCGCTACCTCAAGGAGGTGCAGCGGCTGCTCGCCGAGGTCGCCTTCGGCAGCGGCGGCCTCGGTGTCATCGGCGGCACCATCGGCGTGATGGTCGCGATGACCCTCTTCACCGGCACGGTCGTCGGCCTCCAGGGGTACGCGGCCCTCGACCAGATCGGCACCTCGGCGTTCACCGGGTTCATCTCCGCCTACTTCAACACCCGCGAGATCGCCCCCCTGGTCGCCGGACTCGCCCTCTCCGCCACCGTCGGCGCGGGCTTCACCGCCCAGCTCGGCGCGATGCGGATCAACGAGGAGGTCGACGCGCTCGAAGCGATGGGCGTGCGGTCGATGCCGTACCTCGTCACCACCCGGATCATCGCCGGGGTCGTCGCGATCATCCCGCTGTACGCGATCGGGCTGCTCTCCTCGTACCTCGCCTCCCGCTACATCACCATCCTCTTCAACGGGCAGTCGGCGGGCACCTACGACCACTATTTCAATCTCTTCCTCTCCCCGGACGACGTGCTGCTGTCGGTGCTCAAAGTGCTGATCTTCAGCGTGCTGGTGATCCTCGCCCACTGCTACTACGGCTTCCACGCCACCGGCGGCCCCGCCGGGGTGGGGGTTGCCGTGGGCCGGTCGGTGCGCAACGCGATCGTGCTCATCAGCGTCACCGACTTCTTCCTCTCGCTCGCCATCTGGGGCGCCACGACGACGGTGAAGGTGGCCGGCTGATGAGCCCACGTTCCACGCGGACCGTCCGCCGCCGAGTTGCCGGAGTCGCCTTCCTGCTGGTCCCCGCCGTCCTGGTGTGGGTCTCGGTCTCGGTGTACGACAAGGACTTCCAGGACGACGCCACCGTCACCGTACGGACCGGCCCGGTCGGCAACGAGATGCACGACAACGCCGATGTGAAGCTGCGCGGGGTCGTCATCGGGCAGGTCAGGTCCATCGCCACCGACGGGGAGGGCGCCCGCCTCACCCTGGCCATCGATCCGGACAAGCTGGACCGCATCCCCGCCGACGTCACCGCGCAGATGCTGCCCACCACCCTCTTCGGCCAGCGGTTCGTCGCCCTCGTCCCGCCCCGCACCCCCTCCACCCGCACCCTGAGCGCGGGCGCGGTGATCCCGCAGGACCGCTCCAGCAACGCCATCGAACTCGAAGAGGTGCTGGACAACGTCCTGCCGCTGCTCACCGCCGTAAAGCCGGAGAAGCTCTCCGCCACCCTCAGCGCCGTCTCCCAGGCGCTCGAAGGGCGCGGCGAGAAGCTCGGCGAGACGCTGACCACGCTGGACGCCCACCTGAAGAAGTTCAACCCCCAACTCCCCACGCTCAACGAGGACATCAAACAGCTCGTCAAGGTCAGCACGCTCTACGCGGACACGGCCCCGGACATCCTCGACGCCCTCACCGACGCCACCACCACGAGCGGCACCATCGCCGAACAGGAGGAGCGGCTCGCCGCGTTGTACGGCACCACCACCGCCTCCGCACGCGATGTGGCCTCCTTCCTGCGGGAGAACAAGGAGAACCTCATCCGGCTCTCCTCCTCCGGCCGCCCCACGCTCGAACTCCTCGCCAAGTACGCCGACTCGTTCCCCTGCACCCTGCGTACGGTCGCCGGTTTCGTGCCCGCCATGGACAAGGCGCTCGGCAAGGGCACGGACCAGCCGGGGCTGCACGTGAGCGTCAAGTCCGTTCCCTCCCAGGGGAAGTACGTCCCCGGCAAGGACACCCCGGTCTACAACTCCACCGGCGGTCCGCGCTGTTACTCGGTGCCGTACGTCGGCAAGGGCGGCGCCCCGACCGCCGACACCCGCCGGGCGGCCGACGTCACCGCTCCGCCCCCCGCCGCCCGGGACACCGCCCTCGGCCTGCCCAACTCACCCCAGGAGTCCCGGCTCGTCAACGAGTTGGTGGCCCCCTCACTGAAAGTCCAGCCGCAGACCCTGCCCGACTGGAGCAGCGTGCTCATCGGTCCGGCCTTCCGCGGTGCGGAGGTGAAGCTCAAGTGAAACGCCGCTCCCTCGCGGGACCGCTCACCAAGTCCCTCGTCTTCGTCCTGGTGACCGTCCTCGCCACCACCGTCCTCGGGCTCTCCATCGCCAACACGGGCGTGGGCGACACCACGACGTACAAGGCGCGCTTCACCGACGCCACCGGGCTCATCCCCGGCGACAGTGTCCGCATCGCCGGGGTGAAGGTCGGCCAGGTCGAGTCCGTACGGGTGGCCGACCGCCGGGTCGCCGAGGTCACCTTCGGCGTACGCAAGGGCCGTACGCTCCCCGCCTCGGTGACGGCCTCCATCAAGTACCTCAACATGGTCGGCCAGCGCTATGTCGCCCTGGACCGGGGCGCCGGACCGGTCGGCCGGACCTTCGCCGCCGGGGCCACCATCCCGCTCTCCCGCACCACCCCGGCCCTCGACCTCACCCAGCTCTTCAACGGTTTCCAGCCCCTCTTCGAGGGGTTGTCCCCGCCGGACGTCAACCAGCTGGCGAACTCCATCGTCCAGGTCCTCCAGGGCGAGGGCGGCACCGTCGACTCCATCCTGCGCCACGTCGGCTCGCTCACCACCACCGTCGCCGCCAAGGACAAGGTGATCGGCGAGGTGATCAGGAACCTCAACACGGTCCTCAAGACGGTCAACGACCGGGAGGCCGGGTTCGACGACCTCGTCGTCACCCTGGAGAAGCTGGTCTCCGGCTTCTCCGGCGACCGCGAACCGCTCGGCGAGGCCGTCACCGCGATGGGCGCCCTGACCACGGTCACCGCGGACCTCTTCCAGGACGGCCGGAAGCCGCTCAAGGACGACATCCGCCAACTGGGTCGGCTCAGCGACCAGTTGGACAAGGGGACACCCCAGATCGAGAACTTCCTCGACAGGACCCCGGCCAAGATGGAGGCCATCAGCCGCCTCACCTCCTACGGCTCCTGGCTCAACCTCTACCTCTGCGAGGCCAAGGTCGGCGGGGTGGCCACCGACGACGGCTCCACGCCCCCCACCGGCATCGCCATCACCCAGCCGAGGTGCCTGGCATGACCCTCACCCCCGTCCGGGAACGCAACCCGGTCGCCGTCGCCCTCGTCGGACTCCTCGTCCTCACCCTCCTCGGCCTCGCCGCCTGGCGGGCCGACTCCCTCCCCTTCATCGGCGGCGGTACGACGTACAGCGCCGACTTCACCGAATCCGCCGGGCTCTCCGACGGCGACGAGGTACGGATCGCCGGAGTGAAGGTCGGCAAGGTCACCGGGGTCTCGCTCGACGGGCCCCGCGTGAAGGTCGACTTCAAGGTCGAGGACGCCTGGATCGGCAACGCCTCCACCGTGGGCATCGCCGTCAAGACCCTCCTCGGCGAGAAGTACCTCGCCGTCGATCCGCTCGGCAACGCCCCGCAGGACCCCGGCTCCCGCATCGCCGCGAGCCGCACGACCTCCCCGTACGACGTCACCCAGGCGTTCAACGGGCTCGGCGAGACCATCGAGGAGATCGACACCGACCAGCTCGCCAAGAGCTTCGAGACGATCTCCGCCACCTTCAAGGACTCCCCGCCCCATGTCCGCAGCGCGGCGGAAGGGCTCTCCGCCCTCTCCCGTACGGTCTCCCAGCGCGACGCCCAGCTGGCCACCCTGCTCCGGAGCAGCAAACGCCTCACGAAGACCCTCGCGGGCAAGAACAGCAGCTTCGAGACCCTCCTGGAGGACGGGAACCTGCTGCTCGGCGAGATCCAGGCCCGCCGCGACGCCATCCACCTGCTGCTCACCGGCACCCGCAGCCTCGGCGTCCAGCTCACCGGACTCGTCGAGGACAACGACAAGCAGCTCGGTCCGACCCTCGCCTCCCTCGGCCGGGTCACCGCCGTCCTCGCGAAGAACCGCAAGAGCCTGGACAAGGTCCTCGCCATGACCGGCTCGTACAGCCGGCTCGTCGGCAACACCCTGGGCAACGGGCGGTGGTTCGACACATACGCCTGTGGAGTCGTCCCCCGGAACTACCTTCCCGCCGGCACACCCCCGGCGACCGGATGCATGCCACCGAAGCAAGGCGGCCGCTGACATGAGACGTACACGCATCATCGGCATCGGCGCCGGACTCGCGGTCGTCGCCGTGGCCGCCACCACCGGGGTGAGCGCCCTCCAGGAGGACTCCAGGACCACCGTCACCGCCTACTTCGAACAGGCGACGGGCGTCTACGCCGGGTCCGACCTGCGCATCCTCGGGGTCCGGGTCGGCACGGTCGAGTCCGTCACCCCCGAGGGCAAGGAGGTCAGGGTCGTCCTCCGCCTGGACGAGGGCATCAAGGTGCCCGAGGACGCCCACGCGGTCGTCGTCGCCCCCAGCCTCGTCGCCGACCGGTACATCCAGCTCGCCCCCGCCTACGACGGCGGACCGCTCCTCGCGGACGGCGCCGAACTCCCCGCCGCCCGCAACGCCACCCCCGTGGAGGTCGACCAGCTGTACGCCTCCATCACCGAGATCACCACGGCGCTCGGCCCGAACGGCGCCAACGCCGACGGCGCGCTGGCCAGGCTCCTGGAGACCGGGGCGAAGAACCTGGACGGCAACGGCAAGGCCATCGGGGACTCCGTCGAACAGTTCGGCAAGGCCGCCAAGACCCTCGACAGGAGCAGCGGCGACCTGTTCGACACCCTGGCCTACCTCCAGTCCTTCACCACCATGCTCAAGGAGAACGACAGCGAGGTCCGGGCCGCCGAGCAGCAGCTCAACTCGGTCACCTCGTTCCTCGCGGACGACAAGAAGAACCTCAGCGCGGCACTCAAGGAGCTGGGCGCCGCGCTCGGCCAGGTGAAGACGTTCATCGCGAAGAACCGGGGCGCGCTGAAGAAGAACGTCGACGCCCTGGTCCCCATCACCCAGGCCCTGGTCGACCAACGTGCCTCGCTGGCCGAGGCGATGGACACGCTGCCGCTGGCGGCGGGCAACGTCCTGAACGCGTACGACCCGGCCAACCGGACCCTCAACGGCCGAGCCAACCTCAACGAACTCTCCATGGGCGGCCCCCTGGTCGACCCGGACGCGGCCGCCGGCCCGCCGCCCGGGCTCGCACCCGTCGACGCGAACCGGCGAAAGGCCCTGCCCGTCCTGCCGCTGCCGGAGGTCGGGACGGTCTTCGGGACGCCGGAGAAACAGCCGGCGGAGAAGAGACCGGACCGGCAGAAGGAGGGAGCGGAACGATGAGCGGTTCCCCGCACACCACGAGCGGCTCCCCGGACGCCACGACCGAGCCCCCGCAGACCACCGGCGCCCGCACCGGCGCCCGGCTGGCCGTCGGAGCCGTCGCCCTGCTGGCCACCGGAGCGCTGATCGCCCTGGTCGCCGTCCGCACCGACGGCCCCGTCTTCACGGGCATCGAACAGATCCCCCTGCCCGGCGGCGCCGACCTCGGCGACCGGCCGTACGAGATCACCGCCGAGTTCGGCGACGTCCTCAGCCTGGCACCGCAGTCCTCGGTCAAGGTCAACGACGTGTCCGTCGGCCGTGTCACCAGGATCGACCTGGCCGCCGACGGCTGGAGCGCCCGGGTCACCATGCGGGTCAACGGAGACATCGACCTCCCCGCCAACGCCTACGCCCGCCTCGAACAGTCCAGCCTCCTCGGCGAGAAGTTCATCCAGCTCACCCCGCCCGCCGAAGGCACCGCCCGCGGCTCCCTGGCGGAGACCGGCCGCATCCCGCTCACCCGCACGAACCGCAACCCCGAGGTCGAAGAGGTCTTCGGCGCCCTCTCCCTGCTCCTCAACGGCGGCGGGATCAACCAGCTCAAGACCATCACCACCGAGCTGAACAAGGCGCTCACCGGCCAGGAGCCGCAGATCCGCTCCCTGCTCAACCGGGTCGACACCCTCGTCACCAACCTGGACAGCAACAAGGGCGACATCACCCGGGCCCTCGACGGCGTCAACCGGCTCTCCGCAACCCTCGCCACCCGCAAACAGGACCTCGGAACGGTCCTCACCGGGCTCAGCCCCGGGCTGAAGGTCCTGGAGAAACAGCGCGGCTCGCTGCTGACCATGCTGCGCACCCTCGACACGCTCTCCACGGTGGCCGTCGACACGATCAACAGGAGCAAGGCGGACATGATCGCCGACCTGAAGGCGCTCGCCCCGACCCTGAAGGCGCTCGCCGACTCCGGCAAGGACCTCCCCGACGCGCTCCAGGCCTCGCTGACCTACCCCTTCACGGACGAGGTGCTGCGCGGGGTGAAGGGCGACTACCTGAACGTCTACCTGGACGTCACGGCCGCGCCCGGCACCCGGATCATCCCGGCGCTCACCCCGGACGACCCGACCCTGCCGCCCCCGCCGCACGAACCCGGCGCGGAGGGTGCGGCGGCCGCCCGCAGCGCGCTGCCGCTCCCGCTGCCGGCCGTCTCGCGTACGTCGGGGGCCGAGGCTTCCGGCGCACCGGCGCCGGAGCAGGGAGGCACCCCGTGATCACTCCCGCCATCCGGCTCAAGAACATCGCCTTCCTCGTCATCGCCGTGCTCGTCCTGGGCTACCTCGGGGTGCGGTACGCCGGCCTCGGCCACTACGTCGGGCTGCGCAGCTACTACACGGTCACGGTCCAACTCCCGCAGACGGGCGGCCTCTACACCCACTCCAACGTCACCTACCGGGGCGTCTCGGTGGGCCGGGTCGGCCCCATCGAACTGACCGACGAGGGGGTGGAGGCCGAGCTGCGGATCGAGAAGGACGCCCCGCCCATCCCGGACAGCCTGAAGGCCGTCGTCGCCAACCTCTCGGCGGTCGGCGAGCAGTACGTCGACCTGCGCCCGACCCGGTCCGACGGCCCCTACCTGGGCAACGGCTCGGTGATCGACGCGGCCGACACCACCCTCCCCGCGCCGCCCACCGAGGTGCTCACCAGCGTCAACGACTTCGCGCGCTCGGTCGACCTGGAGCATCTGCGCACGGTCGTCGAGGAGTTCGGCGCCGCCTTCGAAGGGCGCGGCGACGACCTCCAGGTGCTGCTGGACAGCGGCGGCGAGTTCATCGACGCGGCCGACCGGGCCCTGCCGACGACCACCCGGCTGATGGCCGACGGCGAGACCGTGCTGCGCACCCAGGCCGAACAGGGCGCGGCGCTCAAGGGGTTCGCCTCCGGCGCCGAGGAACTCGCCGCCGAACTCAAGGGCTCCGACAGCGACCTGCGGCGGCTGATCGCGACCACGCCCGACGCCGCCGTACAGATCAGCGGGCTGCTGCGCGACCTCGACCCGGCCTTCGGCGTCGTCGTCGCCAACCTGCTCACCACCTCGGAGGTCGCCGTCACCCGCCAACGAGGCCTGGAGGAACTGCTGGTGAAGCTGCCCGCGGTGGTGGCGGCCGGAGCGAGCGCGGTCGACGAGGACGGCGCCCGGTTCGGTATGTCGGTCACCTTCTTCGAACCGCTGCCCTGCACCTCCGGATACGGCGCCACGACGTACCGCAACGGACTCGACACCTCACCCGCGCCCGCCCTGAACTCCGCTGCCCGGTGCGCCTCTTCACCCGGTACGGGCATCAACGTCCGGGGCAGCGCCAACGCGCCGAAGGGCGGCCCGGTCCCGTCACCCGCCAAGCCCGGCTCCATGCTGCTGGGGGAGGGGGCCGACGCCGACGCGAAGGGCCGGCTCCCCGGCGCGCTCGGCACCACCCCCCGTACCGCTCCGCCCGCCCCCGGCATGGCCGGACTGCTGGGCCTTGGAGGCGGTGGCTCATGACGCTCCGCACCCGGCACCTCGGCGGCTGGGCCGTCCTGCTGGCCGCCGCCCTCGTCTGCGGGCTGGGCGCCTGGTCGTACGCCCAGGCGCGCGGCGACCGCACCCTCGCCTACGCCAAGGCCCGCGACACGGCCCTGGCCCAGGGCAAGCGCCACCTCGCCACGCTGAACAGCCTGGACGGCAAGGACGCCACCAGCGTCTCCGCCGGGCTGCGGGCCTGGCGGGACTCCTCCACCGGTCCGCTCCACGACCAGCTGAAGCGGACTTCGGCGGCCGACGCGAAGACGCTCACGACGGCGGGTGACACCGCCGACGGCAAGGTGACCTCGGCGGCGCTCACCGCCCTGGACGACCGCACCGGCACGGCCGAGCTGATCGCGACCGTGGACGTCGAGGTCACCCCGCGCACGGGCAGCCCCGGCACCCAGCGCAAACGCTTCACGGCCACGCTCGCCCGCACAGGCGACGGCTGGAAGGTCAAGGCGCTCACGGCGACGGCGGCAGGAGACGGCGGATGAGCGAGCGAACTGTGTTGGCCAGCAAGGCAGTGGAGGACGGGGAACACGTCGACGACGCCGAGCCGGACAGCGTCGATGAGCCCGGTAGCCGCCCCTGGTGGCCCCGCATCCTCGGCGCCCTCCTGGCCGTCGTCCTGCTCGCGACCGGCGGGCTCCTCTTCGCCGAAGGGCGCGAACTGCGCGACACCCCGGCCACCGGCAACCTCGCCCTCACGGACGCCGAGGCGACCACCCGGGTCACCGGCGACGTCAGCAACGCGCTCGGCAGGATCTTCTCGTACGGCCCCGACGCCACCGCCCTCACCAAGGACGCGGCACAAGAGGTGCTGGCGGACAAGGCCCTCCAGCAGTACGCGGCGCTGTTCGGCCAGGTCGAGAAGCAGGCCGCCGACCAGAAGCTGACGCTCACCACCCATGTCGTACGGGCCGGGGTCACCCGGCTGACCGCCACCGGCGCCCACCTCCTGGTCTTCCTCGACCAGGTCTACGAACGCCGTGGCCGGCCCGCCACCACCGCATCCGCCCAGCTGTCCGTCACCGCCGAACTGCGGGACGACCACTGGTGGATCGTCGAGATCAGCTCCGTATGAAGGCAGGGGAGAGGCATCACATGGCACGGGCGACGACGAGGAACCCCCTGGTGATCGC
The DNA here is from genome assembly GCF_009865135.1 of Streptomyces sp. SID8374. Lineage (NCBI taxonomy): Bacteria > Bacillati > Actinomycetota > Actinomycetes > Kitasatosporales > Streptomycetaceae > Streptomyces > Streptomyces sp. SID8374. The sequence goes on from NZ_WWGH01000002.1 coordinate 1,696,108, forward strand.
GGCGACGGCGCTCGCGGTCGTGGCGGCCGGGGCGGCTGGGTGGGGCGGCTGGCAGCGCTACGACGCCGCCCACGACGACGCGGCCTCCTACGCGCAGGCGCGGGACGACGCGCTGGCGGCAGGGGAGCAGGCGGTCCAGAACATGAACACCCTCGACCACCGCGCGCTGGAGAAGGGCCTCGACAGCTGGGAGGAGTCCACCACCGGCGATCTGCACCGCCAACTCGTCGAAGGGCGGGACGCGTTCGCCGAGCAGATCGTGGCGGCGAAGACGGTCAGCACGGCGAAGGTGCTCTCCGGCGCGGTGACCGAACTCGACGAACGGGCGGGCCGAGCAGGGGTGATGGTGGCGCTGCGGGTCACCGTCACCGCGCCCAAGGGCGACCCGGCGGTGAAGGAGAGCCGGATGCTCGGCACCCTCACCCGGACCTCCGAGGGGTGGAAGCTCAGCGCGCTCGGCCAGGCCCCCGTCGGCTCCACGGCCGGCTGAACCCGCGCCCGTATCCGCTCCCGCCCGCGCTGCCCCGACGCCGTATCCGAGAGGACCCCCTCCCATGTCGACGACCCGCCACCTGGTCAACCGCCGCCGCAGACTGGCCACTTCACCGTCACGCACGGCAGTGGCCCCGGCCTCGGACGAGGAGCTCAGGGAGAGGACCACGGAACCACCAGACCTGCGAGTGCCGGAGCCGGAGCTCGAACACGAGCCCGAGGCGGAGGCTGAGCCCGTCACCGCCCCTGCTCCCGACGCCGTAACCACATCCCCACGGCGGCGCCTCCCCGCCCTCCTCTGCGTCCTCACCGTCCTCCTCGGGGCCTTCGCCGCCTGGGCGTTCACCTCGGCGGCCGGCCTGCGCGACGAGCCCGCGCGGCAGAACACCGCGCTCACCGACATCGCCCGCACCAGCGAGGTGAAGGGCCGGATCACCGAGGCGGTCGGTGCCGTGTTCTCGTACGACTACGCCTCGCCCGCCCGCTCGGACCGCGCGGCGAAGACCCATCTGACCGGCCGGGCGGTGCAGCAGCACAAGGACATGCTCGCGGAGGTACGGGAGCAGGGGCCGCGGCAGAAGCTCGTCCTCACCACCACCGTCACCGGAAGCGGCGTGGAGTACCTGGACGGCGACCGAGCCCGGCTGCTGATCTTCGCCGACCAGAGCAACACCCGTACCGGCAAGGACGAGGAGACCACCTACGCGGCGGCCATGTTCGCCGTCGACGCCGTCCGCCGTGGGGACACCTGGCGGATCGCCGCCATCGACACGTTCACCCGCTGAACCGTGGGCCCGGGCAGCCGGGGAGAGAGGAGCAGCTATGAGGTTCAACGGCACGGTGCGCCGTCAGCTCACCGGTACGGTCACGGCGGTCGCCGCGATGGCCGCGCTCACCGCGTCCCAGGCGCCCGGCTTCGGGGAGGCCGTGGCGGCGTCGCACGAGGAGCGGACCTCGTCGGGCACGGACGACGTGGTGTGGAGCGAGGTGGAGGGCGACGACTCGTACCACACCGAGCTGCCACCACTGGAGAGCCCGCAGCCGCCCGCGCCGCTGAAGCCGCCCGGGGCCGGGGTGCAACCGCCGGTTCCGCTGCTGGCCCGCGCCCGGTCCGAGGCGGGCATCCCGGCGACCGTGCTCGCCGCGTACCGGAGCGCCGAGCGGTCCTTGCGCCGCAGCGACCCCGGCTGCCGGCTGCCGTGGCAGCTGCTCGCGGCGATCGGCAAGGTGGAGTCGGGGCAGGCCGCGGGCGGCAGGGTCGACGGGCGGGGGACGACGCTCACCCCGATCCTGGGGCCCGCCCTCGACGGGGTGGGCTTCGCGCTGATCCGGGACACCGACAACGGGGTGTACGACGGCGACCGTACGTACGACCGGGCCGTCGGGCCGATGCAGTTCATCCCGTCCACCTGGGTGAACTGGGCCAAGGACGGCAACGGCGACGGCCGCAAGGACCCGAACAACATCTACGACGCCGCCCTCGCGGCCGGGCACTACCTCTGCGCCAATGGCCGTGACCTGGGCGCCCGGGCCGACCTGGACCGGGCGGTCCTCAGCTACAACCGGTCCGACCTCTATCTCCGTACGGTGCTGTCCTGGCTGGCGTTCTACCGCAACGGCACCCACCCGGTCGCCGACGGCCAGGGGGTCCTCCCCACCAGCCCCGGTCCGGGCGGAGCCGACCGCTCCAAGGCACCGGTCGGCTCCGGAACCCCTGGCGGGCCGGGCCAGGGAGGCGGCGGCATCGTCATCGGCCCGCAGCCCACGCGCCCGCCCGGCACCAAGCCCACGCCCGGCCCCACCAAACCTGGCTCGCCAAGCCCGAGCCCCTCCGACCCCGGCTCCCCGAGCCCGACCCCGACCGACCCCAGCCCCACCGACCCGGGCCCCACGGACCCCGGCCCCAGCCCCGACCCCTCCGACCCCGGTCCTACCGACCCCGGTCCTACCGACCCCGGCCCCACCGACCCCGCCCCGACCCCGACCCCCGGCCCCACGGACCCGGACCCCGGTCCGAGCCCCGACCCCGGCCCCGGAACCACCGACCCCGGCTGCCCGAGCGGCGCCCCCACCCCGCCGGCCGCCTCCGCCGCCACCGGGAGCCGGTCAGGAGAGGGCGGGGACGGCGAGCCGTGCGCACCGGAGACCGGGGCCGCCGCCTGAGCCCACGATGTGAAGGCCTCGAAAGAGTGACGTGACCGTCCTGTGCCACAGGGGCCCCGCACGGTGGACGAGCCCGGGATCGGGTTGATATTTCGGGCACCCTTCGAGATCTTTGCCCGAGGGAAACAGTTCGTCCAACCGGAAGGTGGTGCGACTCGCCACAGGCGGGTCCCCCCTCATGGGTTCACCCAAGGCAGAGACCGGCACGCCCACGAAGGAGCGGTTCGCCCCGGCCGACTGGGGCCGGCCGCCGTACGCAGTGATCGTCGTCGACCGGGCCGGAACGGCCGTACGCACCGAAGGGGAGACGAGCCTGCTCCCGGGCGTGGAACAGGGCGTTCCGCTGCCGGACGGCCTCTCCTGGCTGGCCGGGGCCACCGCAGCCGTGGCCGAGGACGCCGTCCACCAGGGCGGCTCGCCGAGGCCCGCCGTCGCGGGGGAGTTCGAGGGGCGCCGCTTCGAGGCCCATCCGACCCGGCGTGCGGACGGCGAGGTCGTGTGGTGGCTGGTCGACCACACGGCCCGGTACGCCGCCGAGGAGGCCCTGACCGCCGAGCGCGAGCGCACCAGGTTCCTCGCCGAGGCGTCCAACGTCCTGCTCTCCTCGCTGAACTCCGAGCGGTGCATGGACTCCACGGCCCGGCTGGCCGCCGGGTTCCTGGCCGACGCGGCCGTCGTGGTGGCCCCGGCGCCGGGCCGTCGGCTGCCCGTGACCCGTGCCGTGCGGGGCCAGGGCGTCACACAGGACATGATCGCGGCCGACCCCTCCGACGTACCGGGTCTCGCCGAGGCGCTGAGGGGCTTCCCGCCTGTGCCGTCACGGTGGATCGACCCGGTGTCCCTGCCCGACTGGCTGGTACCCGACGGCCTCGGTACGCCGGTCGGTTCGGTCGTCGTCACCCCGCTGCCCGGGCACGGTGTTCCGGCCGGGGCGCTGATCCTGCTCCGCGCGGACACCCGCAGCGGGTTCAGCGAGACCGAGGAGACCTTCGCCCGGCTGTTCGCGGCCCGCGCCGGAGCCGCCCTGTCCGCGGCCCGCCTGTACGCGGAACAGCACAGCATCACCCGGACCCTGATGCGCGATCTGCTGCCGCCCCGTCTCCACCGGGTGCACGGGGTGGAGTTCGCCGGGGGCTACCGCCCCTCCAGCTCCCACGAGCGGGTCGGCGGCGACTTCTACGACGTCCACCCCGGCCCGACGCCACGCGACCCGTCCCTGGTGGTGCTCGGGGACGTCTGCGGCAAGGGGCTGGACGCGGCCGTCCTCACCGGCAAGATCCGCAACACCCTCCAGGCCCTGATGCCGATGGCCGACGACCACGAGCGGGTGCTGCAACTCCTCAACGGTGCCCTGCTGAACGCCGACAACACGAGGTTCGCGACCCTGGTCCTGGCGTCCGTCCTGCGCACGGAGAACCAGGTCCGCCTGCGGCTCACCTCGGCGGGCCACCCGGCGCCCCTGGTGGTGCGCGACGACGGCCGGGTGGAGGAGATCCCCACCCACGGCACCCTGGTAGGGGCCCTGGACCAGGTGTCGGCCCGGACCGTCGAGACCGCCCTGCTGCCCGGTGACACCTGCCTGCTCTACACCGACGGGATCACCGAGGCGCGCGGCGGCCCGCTCGGCGGTGAACTCTTCGGCGACGAACGGCTGAAGCGGGCCCTGGCCGAGTGCGGCGGCATGCCCGGCGAGGCGGTGGTGGAGCACATCCGGATGCTCACCTCGCAGTGGCTCGGCGACGGCGGCCACGACGATCTCGCGGTGGTCGCCATCACCGCACCGCGGACCACCCATCTGAGTGCGGTGGACGGGCACACACGGGGCAGGTACACCGCATGACCACCACTGTCGACGCTCTTGGTCCCGACACGCTGCGCAGCGACCTGTGGGCCGCGGTGACCGGCCGGGACGAGTACCGGGCCGCGGACATCGTGCTCAGGGCCCTGGACGCCGGGACGCCCGCCGAGTCCGTCCTCCTCGATGTGATCGCCCCGTCCAGGCCCGGGTCGGCCACGCCTGGCAGGCCGGCCGGCTGACCGTCGCCCAGGAGCACGCCGCGACCGCGATCGCCGAGCGGGTGATCGCCGCGCTCGCCCACCACCCCGCGCACCGGCCCGCCCCCTACGGCGGCCGGATCACCGTCGCCTGCGTGGACCAGGAGTGGCACGCCCTGCCGGCCCGGCTGCTCGCCGAGGTCCTCACCCTGCGGGGCTGGCGGGTCGACTTCCTCGGCGCGCAGGTGCCCACCCCGCACCTCGTGACCCATCTGCACAACACCGGGGCCGACGCGGTGGCCCTCTCCTCGTCCATCGCCACACGGCTGCCCACCGCCCACACCGCGATCACCGCGTGCCAGGCCGTGGGCGTGCCCGTGCTGGCGGGCGGTGCCGCGTTCGGCCCGGACGGCCGCTACGCCCGGCTGCTCGGCGCCGACGCCTGGGCCCCCGACGCGCGCGCCGCGGCCCGGCGGCTGGCCGAAGGCATCCCGTCCCCGGACCTGGCGGCGGGCCGCCCGGTCGAGGAGGGGCTGGCGCACCTCACCGACCAGGAGTACACCCTCGTCGTACGGGCCAGAGCCCGGCTCGTCCGGGTGGTGCTGGCGGACCTGGAGCGGAACTTCCCGGCGATGGCCGCCTACTCCGCCGCACAGCGCGAGCGCACCGCCGAGGACATCGCGCACATCGTGGAGTTCCTCGGTGTCGCCCTCTACACCGACAGCGACGACCTCTTCACCGACTTCATCCGGTGGACCGCCGCCGTCCTGACGGCCCGCAAGGTCCCCGCCGCGTCCCTGCGCCCAGCGCTGGACGCCCTGGGCGCCGAACTCAAGGACTTCCCGCGCGCCACCCGCATGCTCGGCCTTGCCCGCCTCCCTCTGGACGAGGCCGTGCCCACCACCGACCAGCAACCCGGAGCCTCCGCATGACCGCCCTGCCCACTCCGCTCCTGACCGTCACCGCCGAGGAGGGCCGGGGCTGGGTCCGGCTCCGCCTCGCCGGTGATCTGGACTACGACACCAGCCACGAGCTGGTGGTTCGGGCGGGGGACTGGCTGGCCGTCCGGCCGGAGCTGCGTGAACTCCGCCTGGGCTGCGCCGAGCTGGGGCTGTGCGACTCGATGGGCGTCTCCGCCCTGCTCCAGATCCACCGGGACGCGGCGGCTCAGGGCGCGTCCCTGCATGTGGAGGACGCGCCGCCCTTCCTGGACCGGATCATGCGGATCACCGGAATCCACCACCTCTTCGCCCGCCAGGAGGACCGGAGGCCCGCCCGGGGCGCCGGTGAGGCTCCACCGCCCACCGAGCAGCGCCCCTCGCCCTCGCCCTGAGCCGCCGTCACCGGGCCGGGGCGCCCGGGCGCGTATCAGACCAGGGACACCACGGCGACGATGCGCTTGCCGCCCTCGTGCGGTGTGACGGAGAGCTGCTTGGTGAGCCGGTGGACCAGCGACCAGCCGTAACCGCCCTCGCCGACCGACCCGGGAGGCGGATCCTGTACGACAGGGTGCCGGGGGTCGGCGTCGTCGACGACGAGGCGGAGCCCCGCGTCGGTGATCCGGGCCGAGAAGCCGGTGAGGCCCCCGCCGTGGCGCAGGGCGTTGGTCACGATCTCCGAGGTCACCAGCAGGGCGTCCGCCACGACCACGTTCGAGAGGATCTCGTCCGACAGCTCGCTGAACTCCGCCGCCAGCAGCCGTGTCACGATATCGCGCGCCTCACCTGCGGTCCGCGGCATTTCCGCGGACGCGCCGTCCGCATGACGTACGGGAGGAGTGCTGTACACGCCCGTACCTCCTTCCGTGCCGTCGGTGATTTCTGTTCCCGTCGAAACCACCGCATTCCCCCTGGCGCCACCTCCATACCTGACTCACCCCCGTGGCTCACCCGGCCGCCCCGCCGTCAGGCCTGCTCCGGATGGTCGCCCGGCCCGTGGGCCCGGGTAGCCAGCGGGGTGGGGGAGAGGTCCGACCGTTCCTCACCCGGTTCCAGCAGCGTGTCCGCGGGGCCGATGATCAGCGGGTCCGGGGTGCCGACCGCCTTGTCGTCCTTGCTGTCGTAGTCGAACCGCCACAGCAGACTGCGCATCGCCTCCAGGCGGCCGCGCTTCTTGTCGTTGCTCTTCACCACGGTCCACGGCGCGTGTTCGGTGTCGGTGGCCCGGAACATGTCGACCTTCGCCGAGGTGTAGTCGTCCCAGAGGTCGAGCGAGGCCAGGTCGGTGGGCGACAGCTTCCACTGGCGTACCGGGTCGACCTGCCGGATCGCGAACCGGGTGCGCTGTTCGTTGCGGGAGACCGGAGAACCAGAACTTCACCAGCAGGACGCCGTCGTCGACGAGCATCCGCTCGAACTGCGGCGCCTGCTTCAGGAAATGCGCGTGCTGCTCCGGTGTGCAGAACTCCATCACCCGCTCCACCCCGGCCCGGTTGTACCAGGAGCGGTCGAAGAAGACGATCTCGCCGGCGGTCGGCAGGTGGGACACGTACCGCTGGAAGTACCACTGCCCGCTCTCACGCTCGGTCGGCTTCTCCAGGGCGACCACACGCGCCCCACGCGGGTTGAGACGCTCCGTCAACCGCTGGATCGTCCCGCCCTTGCCCGCGGCGTCGCGGCCCTCGCACAGGACCACCAGCCGCTGCCCGCTCTCCCGGACCCAGCGCTGGAGCTTCAGCAGCTCGATCTGGAGGATGCGCTTCTCCTTCTCGTACTCCCTGCGCCGCATCCGCCGTTCGTACGGGTAGTTCTCCCGCCAGGTCTCCAGCGGGCGGCCGTGCTCGTCCAGCAGCACCGGCTGTTCGGGCCGCCGTCCGTCGACGGTCAGCCCTTTCAGCAGCTCCGCCGGGTCGGTCTCCGGGCCATCGGCCATCTTTCGTTCCCCGTTCTCCTCGCTACACCCCCGCCCGCAGCCGGGTTCCCCCGTCGCCGCCGCTCATGTACGCGGAAGCCCCCCGGCCGGGTCAGCCGCCCGCGAGCACCTCGGCCAGGTCGTAGGAGACGACCTCCTCCAGCTGCGCGTACGTGCAGCCGGCCGGTGTACGGTCCGGGCGCCACCGCCGGAACTGCGTCGTATGGCGGAACCGGTCGCCCTCCATATGGTCGTACGCCACCTCACACACCCGCTCCGGCCGCAGCGGCACCCACGACTGGTCCTTCTTCCCCGACCAGCGGTTCTGCGTCCCCGGCAGCCGGGATGCCTCGTGTGCCGCAGCCTCCGCCCACGCCCCCCACGGATGGTCCGTGAACTCGGTGCGCAGCGGGGCGAGTTCCTCGGCCAGCTCGGCGCGCCGCTTCATGGGGAAGGCCGCGCAGACCCCGACGTGCTGGAGCACGCCCCCGGTGTCGTACAGGCCGAGCAGGAGCGAGCCGACGACCGGGCCGCTCTTGTGCTCGCGGTACCCCGCCACCACGACATCGGCGGTCCGCTCGTGCTTGATCTTGTACATCACCCGGGTGTCGGGCCGGTACGGCAGATCCAGCGGCTTGGCCACGATCCCGTCCAGGCCCGCGCCCTCGTAGCGGTCGAACCACTCCCGGGCGAGTTCGATGTCCGTGGTGGAAGGAGCGAGGAGTACGGGCGCGGAGGCGCCGGAGAGCGCGGCCGTCAGCACCGCCCGCCGGTCCGCCTGCGGGGTGCTCAGGAGCGAGGTGTCGTCGACCGCGAGGATGTCGAAGGCGATCAGGCTCGCCGGGGTCCGCTCGGCCAGCATCCGCACCCGGGAGTCCGCCGGATGGATGCGCTCGCTGAGCCGGTCGAAGTCGAGGCGCCCCTCGTGGGCGATGACGATCTCCCCGTCGATCACACAGCGCGGCGGAAGGTTCTCCCGTACGGCGTCGACCAGGTCGGGGAAGTAGCGGGTCAGCGACTTGCCGGTGCGGCTGCCGATCTCCACCTCGTCGCCGTCCCGGTGGACGATCGCCCGGAAGCCGTCCCACTTCGCCTCGTAGCTCATGCCCGGCGGGATCTTGGCCACCGACTTGGCGAGCATCGGCTTCACGGGCGGCATCACCGGCAGGTCCATGGCCCGATTCTGGACCGGCTCCCCGCCCATGTCTCCCGATGTGCGGCATATGTGCGACCGGCCTACGGTGGCCGTCATGGGAGCTGCGGTGGAGCTGGACGCGGGCGGACGAGCGGTGAGGCTGTCCAACCCGGACAAGGTGTACTTCCCGGAGAAGGGCTACACCAAGAGGGATGTGGCGGAGTATTTCCTGGCCGTGGGGCCGGGGATCACCCGTGCGCTGAACCACCGGCCGACCACGCTCCAGCGCTTCGTGGACGGGGTGGAGGGCGACTTCTTCTACCAGAAGCGCGCCCCGAAGAACCTTCCCGAGTGGATCCCCACCGCCCGTATCGCCTTCCCCAGCGGCCGCCCCGCCGACGAGCTCTGCCCCACCGAGCTGGCCGCCGTGATCTGGGCCGCCAACCTCGGCACCCTCACCTTCCACCCCTGGCCGGTCCGGGCCGGGGACACCGACCACCCCGACGAGCTCCGCATCGACCTGGACCCGCAGCCGGGCACGGACTACGCCGACGCGGTCGCCGCCGCCCACGAGCTGCGCTCGGTCCTGGAGGACCACGGCGTACGCGGCTGGCCCAAGACCTCCGGCGGGCGCGGGATGCACGTGTTCGTGCCCATCGAACCGGCCTGGACCTTCACCGAGGTGCGGCGGGCCGCCATCACCGCCGGGCGCGAGCTGGAGCGGCGGATGCCCGAGCGTGTGACGACGGCCTGGTGGAAGGAGGAGCGCGGCCGGCGGATCTTCGTCGACTTCAACCAGACCGCCCGCGACCGCACGATCGCCTCCGCCTACTCCGTACGCCCCTTCCCGCACGCCCCGGTCTCCGCGCCGCTGCGCTGGGAGGAGATCGACGACGCCGAACCGCGCGACTTCGACATCGTCACGCTGCCGGTGCGGTACGCCGAACTCGGTGACGTGCACGCCGACATGGACCAGGAGGCGTTCCGGCTGGACGGGCTGCTGGAGCTGGCGGACCGGGACGAGAAGGAGCGCGGGCTCGGCGACATGCCCTACCCGCCGGAGTACCCGAAGATGCCCGGCGAACCGAAGCGGGTCCAGCCCAGCCGCGCCCGGCACGACGACGACGGCGAGATGGCGTGAGCGGGAGCGGCGAGGCGGGCGGCGGCACCGGAGAGAGCGGGAGCGGCGAGGGCGGGAGCAGTCAGAGGCACGGCGCCCACGGCCGCCCGCTCACTCTCCGGGAGCGCTGGGAGGCGTACAAGCACAGCCCGTTCCTCCCCGCGACCGTCCTCGTCCTCATCGTCGCCGCCGCGGCCGGCCTCTTCGCGGGCTCCTACACCTATGCGATGGCCAACCCCACCCCGCACCGCATCCCCGCCGCGCTGGTCACCCAGCCGGAGGTGGAGCGCGGGGAGGCGTTCGTCACCGGGATGGAGAAGGCCCTCGACGCCTCGCTCGAACTGCGCGACTACCCGGATGTCCCCGATGCCCGCCGCGCCCTGGACGAGCAGAAGGTCTTCGCCATCATCCGCGCCTCCGGCGGCGGGGTGGCGCTGGACGTGGCCGGGGCCTCGGGGGCGTCCGTGGCCGAGCTGCTCGGCAAGGCGGGTCTTGAGGTCGGCGACGCCACCGGGGTGGAGGTCGCCGTCCGGGACGTCAAGCCCCTCCAGAAGGGGGACCCGCGCGGGCTCGCCCTGTTCTACATCTCGCTGGCCGCCGTCATCATGGGCTTCCTCGGCGCGATCCAGCTGAGCGTGCACGCCCACGGCCTCAATCCGGCGGAGCGCATCGCGTTCACCGCCGCGTACGCCCTGCTCGGCGGGTTCGCCATCGCGGCGGCCGTCGACTGGTGGCTCGGGGCGGTGAACCTGCCGTTCGTCCAGTCCTGGCTGATCCTGGCGTTCACGATGTTCACCTCGGGCATGGTCTTCACCATGTTCAACACCCTGATGGGCCGCTGGGCGATGATCCCGACCTGGGGCGTCATGGTGCTGCTCGGCAACCCGTCGTCCGGCGGCGCGGTCTCCTGGCCGCTGCTGCCCTCCGCCCTCGGCCACATCGGCCGCTGGCTGCCGCCGGGCGCCTCCGTCAACGCCCAGCACACGGCCGTCTACTACCAGGGCCACCAGTTCCTCTTCCCGTACCTGGTCCTGGCCGCCTGGGCGCTGGTCTCCTGCACGGTCTTCTGGGTGTGGCGCCACCGGCACCCAGGAGGCCGCGCCCGCACGCCCGAGCACGCGGCCACGGCCTCCTGAGCCCTTCTCCCTACGGCTTACAGCTCCTTGATCCGGATGTCGCGGTACGAGATGACGTCCGTGACCCCGTGGACCTGGAGGCCGATGTAACCGGAGGCGAACCGCCGGCCGTCGGTGCCCGGGTCGTCACCGCGCGGCGGCTCGAAGAGCTGGCCGCCGGTGTTGTCGAACTCGTTGATCAGGACACCGTTGCGGTAGATCTCGTAGTGCTGGTCGACCACCTTGATCTCGTAGTCGTTCCAGGTGCCCTTGGGTGTGACCCCGGCGCCGCCGAGACCCACCCGGTCGAAGCCGTACACGGAACCGGTCTTGTACATGTCGCCGTCCGGCCGGTCGTTGACCTGGATCTCATGGCCGTACTTGATGGCGACCCACTCCGGCCGTGACTCCTCCGGGTGGTCGTGGACCTTCGGGAAGCGGACGAAGACCCCGCCGTTGGCGTTGCCGGAGCCCGGGGCGTCGTCCCGCCACTGGAGCTTCAGCGAGAAGTCACCGTACGCACGGGCCGGGAACCAGAGCATGCCCATGCCGTCCACCGTGGTGGAGCTGGTGATGGAGCCCTCCTCCTCGTTCAGCCCGAACTTGCCGCCGCCCACGTGCTGCCACTTGGCGAGCGAGGCCGCGGTGCCGTCGAAGAGCTTGGTGTACCCCTCGGACTGGCCCGGCTGCCCGATGCCCGACTGCTTGGCGGCCTGGTTGATCGCCTTGCGCTCGCGCTGGTCGATGACGCCGTCGGTCTTCAGCTGGTCGAGGACGGCCGTCACGTGCTTGAGGAAGAGCGCGTGGGAGGACCAGTCCTTCTCGTCCTCGATCAGCTCGTTGATCGTGCAGCGGTTACGGGTGATCCGGTTGGGGACGCCCGTGTCGATCGTGCCGACGAAGACGGTGTGCCGCTCGTCGAACTCCGCGCAGTTCGGCGCCGGGACCCCGCCGCCCTGGGCGACGGTGAACGACACCCTCTTCGCCTCGGAGGTGTTGCCCGCCTTGTCCGTGGCCCGGTGGGCGACCGTGTGGTGGCCGACCCGGTCGACGATCACGGGGGTGGTGTAGGCGAGGTAGGGGCCGCCGTCCAGGGAATACTCCACCTTGTCCACGCCCGAGTCGTCGTCGGTCGCGGTGATCGTGGCCCTGGCGCTGGTGATGAACGCGCCGTCGGAGTTCTTGCTCCCTTCCAGCTTCACCGAGGTCTCCGGAGCCGTCTTGTCCTGCGACGGCGGCTCCACCACGGTGAACTCGACGGTCTTCTCGGCCGCGACGTTCCCCGACCGGTCGGTGGCCCGGTAGCGGACCGTGTGCTCGCCCACCTCGTGGACCATCACCGGTGCGGTGTACGGCTGCCACGCGCCGTCCGCGCCGAGCGCGTACTCGATGGAGTTGACGCCGGACCCGGTGTCGGACGCGGTCACGGTGACCGTGGCCATGCCCAAGTAGGCACCGTCGGCGTCCTGTTCACCCGAGACGGTCGCCGAGGTCTCCGGCGGTGTCTCGTCGTCGTCCGGCGGCGCGACGACCGCGAACTCGACGGATTTCTCCGCCGCCGCGTTGCCCGCCTTGTCGGTGGCCCGGTAGCGGACCGTGTGGTCGCCGACCTCGTTCACCACGACGGGCGCGGTGTACGGCTGCCACTCGCCGTCGGCCCCCACCGCGTACTCGACGGTGTCGACGCCGGAGCCCTCGTCGGTCGCCTCGACGGTGACCGTGGCCTGGCCGATGTACGCGCCGTCGCCGTTCTGGTCGCCGTCGACCTTCGCCGAGGTCACGGGGGCCTCGGTGTCCTCACCGCCGCCGCCCTCGGTGACGGTCAGGATGCCCTGCATCTGGCCGTGGCCCGGGATCGTGCAGTGGTAGAAGTACCGGCCGGGCGTCAGCGTGACCTCCACGCTGTGCTTGCCGCCCTCGGAGTCACCGGGGTTGGCCAGGATGTTCAGCTGGACGTCGTTGTTGAACTCCGGGTCCGAGACGCTGAACGTCAGCGTGTGCGGCATGCTCGTCGTGTTGCCGGTGGCCGTGCTGTTCTCGAAGACGATGGTCGCCTTGCCGGCCACCGCCGTCGTCGGCGCGGTCAGATAGCGGTCGATCGGGTCGCCCGCGGTCCAGGTCAGCACCTGGTCGGCGGCCTTCGCCCCGGGGGCGTCACCGCCACCCTTGCCGTACGCGGCCGTCGAGGTCAGCCCGAGGACCATGAGCAGGGAGGCCAGCAGGGCCACCCAGAAGCTGGGCGGCCGATGCCGCCGCCGGGCGAGGTACGTGGGGTGTCTCACTGCGCTGCCGCCTTTCCAACCAGGTCCTTGACGGCCGGAGTTGCCCCGCCGCCCTTGTAGGTCACGCGCCACAGCGCGGACTTGGAGTCGGAGGTGAAGAAGCCGCGCCCGTAGTCCAGGACGTAGAGCGAGCCGTCCGGGGCGAACTTCCAGTCCATGAGGTTGCGGATGCCGTCCGCGCCGACCGGGATGATCTTCCTCAACGACTCGGCGTGCGTGGGCAGTCCGCCCTTCCCGACCGTCTTCGGGTCGGTGATCACCGCGTGGCGCGGCTGGGTGTCGTCGTAGAAGTCACCGACGAACCACTTGCCGTCCCAGTACGCCGGCCACTTGGCGGCCGAGTCGCTCTGCGCGTCGTAGCGGTAGACCGGGCCGTTCATGGTCGCCTGGCCGCCGCCCTTCAGCCAGGGCAGCAGCTCCTTCTGCTCCTCGGCCTTGTAGCTGGGGACACCGTTGGCGTCGCGCGGGTAGTCGACCCCGCCGCCCTGCGGCGAGTACCAGATGGTGTTCGGCGTCACCGGCGGCAGCTTGACCAGGCCGTCGTTGTTCGGCGACTCGTTCTTCGGGGCGTTGCAGTCGTACCAGCCCAGCGGCTTGGACGGGTCGGGCAGATTGCGGTCCCGGTAGGGCTGGTTGTTGCCCATGCAGAACGGCCAGCCGTGGTTGCCCGCCTTGGTGATCGCGGCGAACGTGTCGTACTTCGCCGGGCCCCAGGTCGTGGAGGCCGAGCCCGCGTCGGGGCCGACCCAGCCCGCGTACAGCGTGTCCGTGGACGGGTCGATGGAGATCCGGGCCGGGTTGCGCACGCCCATCACATAGATCTCGCCCCGGGTCTTCCCGCCGCCCTCGTCCGGCTCCTTTCCGGTGAAGAGGTTGCCGGAGGGCAGGGTGTAGGTGCCGTCGTCCTCGGGGTGGATCCGCAGGATCTTGCCGTTGAGGTTGTTGGTGTTGCCCGAGGTGCGCCGGGCGTCGGCGAAGGAGACGCCCTTGAAGTTCGGCTGCGGGTTGTTGCCGGAGTAACCGTCGCTGAAACCGGAGGAGTTGTTGTCACCGGTCGCGATGTACAGGTTGCCCTTGGAGTCCCATGCCATGCCGCCGCCCGCGTGGCAGCAGCTGTGGATCTGCACCGGCCAGTCGAGAAGCACCTTCTCCGACGCCAGGTCCAGCTTGTTCGTCGCCGGGTCGAAGGTGAAGCGGGAGACCTGACGGACCGCCATGTGCTTGTCGCGGTCGATCTTCGCGTGCGGGGTGTAGTGCAGATAGACCCAGCCGTTGGAGGCGAAGTCCGGGTCCAACTCGATGCCGAGCAGCCCCTCCTCCACCTTCACCAGCTCGTCGCCGCCGCCCTTGTTCCCGAAGACGTCCAGCGCACCGGCGAGGGTGACCTTCTTCGTCTTCGGGTCGTAGACGTGGATCTCGCCCTTGCCCTTGCCGATGTTCGGGTTGTTCCAGTCCGTGACGACCGGGACGCTGCTGTCGGCGCCGCCGCGTCCGATGTAGAAGACCCTGCCGTCCGGAGCGGTGACGAGCCCGTGCGGTTCACCGATCTGGTCGTTCTGGCCCGGCTGGTTGGGCTGGGTCAGCCGCTCGGCCGTGTAGTTGGCGTCGATCGTCGCCTTGCAGTCGGCCTGCGAGGTGCGGTTGGTCCAGGCGAGCGCGCCGCGCAGATGGTCGCGGAAGTCGGTCTCGGCGAAGCTGTCCGCCGTACCGCCCATCGCCGTGTAGAAGGAGCGCCCGCCGTCGTAGTCACGGCACCAGGAGACCGGGTGGTCCCAGCCGTTGGCGCTCGCGCCCGGCGTGTACGTCAACTCCCTCACGCGCGCCACCGTGTGCACATCACCGGACGGGTTCTTCGTCCAGTTCAGCCACTTGTCGGGGCGCTTCCACTCCAGCGGCAGGTTCTTGGTCGCCGGGTGGACCCGGTCGCCGATCTCAACGGTGGCCCGCTGCACGGCGGTCGGGCTGTTGGCCGCCGGGCGGGCGCCCACCAGACCGGTGAACCAGTCCGAGTACGGCTCGGTGCGCGCCGCGTCATGGATGCCGAGGAAACCGCCGCCCGCCTCCATGTACGCCTCCAGGCCCGCCTCCTGCTCCGGGTCCAGGACGTCACCGCCGCCGGTCAGGAAGACGACCGCGTGGAAGGAGCCGAGCCGCTTGCCGTTGGTGAAGACGTTCGGGTTGGCGGTGGCCACGGTGGTGAACCGCCCGGCCTCCGGGCCCGTCTGCCCGATCTTCTCGATCGCCGCGATCCCGGCCTCCGCGTACGGCGCCTCGTCGCCCGCCGACGCGTGGAACACCAGCACCTTCACCTGGTTCGCGGCGCCCGGCGGGGACGGCAGGGACAACGTTGTCGCCATTCTCTCGACCAGGTCCCGGTCCGGCGACGTGCCCGCGTTGGCCGGACCGCCCGCACTCAGCAAGGACACGGTCAGTGCGCCGGCCGCCACGGCCGCCGCGAGGCCGCGTCGTGATCTGGACCGGTGATGTGATGCGCGCTGCATGTGGTCACCCACCCCTTCGTGGTCACTGCACCTCTCGGTGACTGTGGGTCGCTAACTCTTCTGCCTTACCTCTGTGTCGACTGCGACAGCGCACGAAGCTAGACCTCTTTTCATGGTCCGCCAATAGCTATGGCAGTAATCGCACGAACTTTGTCCTGGGTGTGGATAAACGGTCGGCCCCCGGCTACGGTGTGGCCCGTTCCGAGGTGCATCCAGACCCCTCGCGCCTCCGCCAGTCCCGTTATCGCAGTGGGGAGTTCGACATGGACCGAAGGACCTTCAGCCGGCGGATGCTGGTCGGCGGCGCAGCCGCGGCGGCGACCGGCGTGACATCGTTGTCGCTGGGGGCGGTGGAGGCCAGCTCGGCGGAGAACCCGCCGCGCACGGCCCCGGCCGGGGGAGTGGTGCGCCGACTCAAGATGTACGCCGAGAAGCTGCCGAACGGCCAGCTCGGCTACGGCTTCGAGAAGGGCAAGGCCTCGATCCCCGGCCCGCTCATCGAGCTCAACGAGGGCGACACGGTCCACATCGAGTTCGAGAACCTCACCGACGTGGACGCCAGCCTCCATGTGCACGGCGTGGACTACGACATCGCCAACGACGGCACCCGGATGAACAAGAGCCATGTGGAGCCCGGCGGCACCCGCACGTACACCTGGCGCACCCACGCCCCGGGCCGCCGCAAGGACGGCACCTGGGAGCCGGGCAGCGCGGGCTACTGGCACTACCACGACCACGTCGTCGGCACGGACCACGGCACCGGCGGCATCCGCAAGGGGCTCTACGGGCCGGTCGTCGTGCGCCGCAAGGGCGACATCCTGCCCGACAAGACGTTCACGATCGTCTTCAACGACATGACGATCAACAACAAGCCCGAGCACAACAGCACCAACTTCGAGGCCACGGTGGGCGACCGGCTCGAAATCGTGATGATCACGCACGGCGAGTATTACCACACCTTCCACATCCACGGTCACCGCTGGGCCGACAACCGGACGGGGATACTGACCGGCCCCGACGACCCCAGCCGGGTCATCGACAACAAGATCTGCGGGCCCGCCGACTCCTTCGGCCTCCAGTTCATCGCGGGCGAACGCGTGGGCGCCGGAGCCTGGATGTACCACTGCCATGTGCAGAGCCACTCCGACATGGGGATGGCCGGACTGCTGCTCATCAAGAAGCCGGACGGCACGATCCCGGGCTACGAACCCCACCATGTGGCGGGCGGGGAGACGAAGAAGGGCGCGGCGGAGCACCAGCACTGACCGCCCGTCACTCCGGGCGGGCCAGCCGCTGCTGCTCCTCCTCCACGATCCGCCGGGCCAGCTCACCGTCGGACACGTCGACGGCGTCCGGCGCGGCCTCCGCGAGGTCGCTGCGCCGGGCGTACGCGTCGAAGAGCCGGTCCTTGCGGGCCAGCAGCTCCACCATGCGCTGGTCGACGCTGTCCGCCGCCAGCAGCCGGTGCACCTGGACCGTGCGCACCTGCCCCATCCGGTGGGCGCGGGCGACGGCCTGGTGCTCCAGCGTCGGCTTGATCTGCGGCTCGCACAGGATGACCACCGACGCCGCCTGCATGTTCAGCCCGGTGCCTCCGGCCTGGATCTGGCTCAGCAGCACCGCGTGCCCGTCGGCGGCGGAGAAGGCGTCGACCAGCTCCTGCCGGCGGGCGGCCGGCAGGCTCCCCGAGATCGGCCCGAACGCGTCCGGTCCCAACGCCTCGCCGACCGTGGCCAGCACCTCGCGGAAGTAGGAGAAGACGACGACCTTCAGCCCGTTGTCCCGTGCCTCGTCGACCAGTTCACGCAGCCGCTCCAGCTTGGCGGAGGTCGCGGGCACGGCGTACGCGGCCCGCCGCATCCGCATGAACTGCCCCGACGCCACCGCCTCCCGGTAGGCCACCAGGTCCTCGGCGCCGAACTCCTCCCACTCGTCCACATGGACCAGCGCCGGGAGTTCGGCGAGCACGTCCACCTGGTTGCGGCGCAGATAGGCGGGGGCGACCGCCCGGCGGAAGGCCTGCGAACCGGCGGCCCCGTGCGTGGACGACACCACATCGGCCAGATCCGGGCGGAGTTGGCGGACAAGGCTGCGGAACTCCTCCACCCGGTTCTCCATCGGCGTCCCGGTGAGGAACAGGACGTGCTCCGCGCGCTCCGCCCACGCGGCGACGGCCTGGGCCCGCCGGGTGGCGGGGTTCTTCACGAAGTGCGCCTCGTCGACGACCAGCATCGACAGGGAGAGGCTCTCCTCGGGCAGGGTGCGCAGCGCGTCGAACGTGGTGAGGGCGACCCCGCCGCCCGCCACCCACTCCGCGTACGCCTCCAGCCGCTCCGGCCCGTGCAGCGGCAGGGCGCGCAGCGTGGAGCGGGCCCGGAGCTCCCGGCTCCAGTTGATCAGCACGCTCGCCGGGCACACCACCAGGAAGTGGCTCCCGCCCCGCGCCGCGAGATGGGCGAGGGCGGCGATGGCCTGCACGGTCTTGCCGAGCCCCATCTCGTCCCCGATGACGACCCGCTTCTGCGCCAGGGCGAAGCGCGCGCCGAACGACTGGTAGCCGCGCAGCGAGACCCGTAGCCGCGAGTCGTCGAGGCGCAGCGCCCGCACCCGGTCCGCGATCCCGGCGGGCAGGAACCCCTCGGCGGCGTCCCGGTCCGGGCCGCTGCCCGACAGCTCGGCGAGCAGGCTGTAGAACTCGGCGGACCGCAGCTCGAAGTCCACCCACGCCCCGGGCGCCGACTCGGGCGCCCGCAGCAGGTCGACCGAGACCTGCCCGAAGAGCATCGGCAGTTCCTGGTCGTCCGCCTCCGTGAGCGCCGTACGCAGGCCGATCACGGCGTCCAGCACCCGGCCCCGCGTCTCCTTGCCGCTGAACAGCATCCGCAGCCGGCTCCCGGCCGGTGCGGCGGCGGTCACCAGCGGGCCGAGCCGCTCGTCCAGCCGCTGCGCCGCCTCCACCGCCCGCCGTGCGTCCGGCCCGGCCTCGACCAGCCGGTGCAGGGCGATGACCAGCGCGGTCGTCGCCTCGTCCGGGGCGTCCATGTCGATCCGTACGGAGACGGTCTCGCGCACCGCGTCGGCGATCTGCCCGGCCGCCGCCAGCGCCTGATCGGCGGTGTGCGCCCCGACGCCGGGGATCAGCCGCAGCTCGTAGCGGGCCGTGCCGTGGACCTGGCCGACGCTCGTGAACCCGGCCTGTTCGAGAGCGCCGAGGCGCAGCCGGCCCTCCGTGACGTCCTTCAGCCGGGCCACCGGGATGGCGGCCAGCTCCCGGTCGACCAGGGCGGCCAGGAGCGGGTCGAGGACGGCCCGTACGACGTCGACGGCACGGGCATGGTCCTCCCGCACGGCGCGGGCCCGGCCCAGCAGGGCCTCCGCCTCGGCCAGCAGCTCCCGGGCGGCGCGGCCCGTGGTCGCCGGGCGGGCGGTCCTGGCCCCGGTGTCGGTCATCGTCGCTCTCTCCGCCGTGCGCCGTGACCGGCAGGTGGTGGTCCGTTCGCTGTACGCAGCCATCGTCCCACGGCCCACCGACAGCCCTCCGCGCTCCAACAGCCCCGGCCCACCGACAGCCCTCTTGGCGCACCGGCGACCCCCGGCCCCGCTACCGCGCGGGCGGACGCCGTTCCGCCGGGGACAGCAGCAGCACCTCCAAGGCCCGCGCGCAGGACCGGGCCTCGGTGAGCAGCCACTCGGTGCGCTCGGCGGTGATCAGGGACGGGGTCGCCCGTACGGCGAGGGCGAAGCGCGCGTACCCCGCACCGTCCAGGACCGGCACGGCCAGCGTCCGCACCCCGTGCGCCGACTCCCCGTCGTTGAGCGCGTAGGCCTCGGCCCGTACCCGTACCAACTCCGCCTCCAGCGCGGCCGGTTCGACGATCGTCCGGTCGGTGAACGCGGGCAGCGGCGGCAGCGAATCGGGGCCGCCCTCGCCGGGACGGGCCCAGGCGAGGAGCACCTTGCCCAGCGCGGTGGAGTGCAGCGGCCGGCGCAGCCCCACCTTCGGCGTCACCGAACCGCCCGCCACGATCACCGCGTGCGGCCCGCTGCGCAGAGCCAGGTCCGCCGTCGCGCCCGTCCGCTCGGCCAGGTCCGCCAGCTCCGGCGCGGCCAGGTGCAGCCCGCGCTGGTGGTAGGAGAGCCGGCCCAGCTCGGTCACGGCGGGGCCCAGGCGGTAGCGGGCGGTACGCGGATCCTGCTCCAGGAACCCCGCGCCGAGCAGCGTGCGTGCCAGCCGGTGCGCCGTGGACACCGAGAGTTCCAGACGCCGGGCGAGGTCGGAGGCGCTGAGGTCGGGCCCGTTGTCGTGGAAGCAGTGCAGGACGTCCAGCGCGCGCCGGACGGCCTGGGCGCCGCCCGGTGCGCGTGCTGTCACGGCCTCGGTCATGTCGGGTCACTCTCCGCTCGTCGAAGGGGCCTGGGGGCTGTGTTCGCTTGCCACATTACGGGAGTTCGGCAAGGGCTCCATCCTGCTGAGAAACACTCTGTTCACACCTGATCCCACATCATGGGAAGAGAGTTGTCGCACCCGGGACGGTCGTGGCAGGCTGCGGATCACCACCGACGAGCGGGAAGGAGCAGCGAGCCATGGCCCGACGTACCGCCGTGCACGCCCCCTCCGCCCCGGGCGCCCCCGTGCCGCTCGCCCTCACCGTGCGCCGCCACATCGACCTGGTGCGGGTCTCCAGCGCAGCCTGTCGCTGACCTTTCGCGGTACCCCCTCCCGTACCTCTCCGGCCGCCCCTCGCGCCGCCGTGGACCCGCTCCGCCACCGCTGAACTCCGGGCGGGGCATGGGGGCCGCGCCCTGTTCCCCGTACGCCGCCGTACGCGCCAGGGGTCTCCGGGCCACCCGCGCCACCCCGCGTACCCCCGGCACCCCACGCGCCCCACCGACCCCTGTGGAGACACACCCCCATGACGTCTGCCCCCGCCCTGCCCGCGACGCTCTGGTTCACCCGCTGTCCCGTGCCCACCGCCACCGGGATCGCGGCCGACCGGCAGTGGCTCACCGACGAGTTCGCCCCGGACGGCATCACGGTCCGCTCCCTCCAGGACGCCGGACCGGACGCGGACCGGGAGGCCCACTTCACCCACGCCCTTCCCGGGCTCTTCCGGGAAGGCGGCAACGTGCCCGCCCTGTGGGCCCGTTCGCGCGGTGAGCGGACCCGGCTGATCGGCCTGACCTGGATCGAGGAGCGCCAGGTCGTCCTGGTCGCCCCCGGCTCCGGCATCCGGTCCGCCGGTGACCTGCGGGGGCGGCGGATCGCCCTGCCGGTGCACCCCATCGCCATCGACTTCTGGCGGGCCATGGCGCTGCGCGGCTTCGAGGGCGCCCTCGCATCGGCGGGCCTC
The DNA here is from genome assembly GCF_009865135.1 of Streptomyces sp. SID8374. Lineage (NCBI taxonomy): Bacteria > Bacillati > Actinomycetota > Actinomycetes > Kitasatosporales > Streptomycetaceae > Streptomyces > Streptomyces sp. SID8374. The sequence goes on from NZ_WWGH01000002.1 coordinate 1,717,112, forward strand.
CCCCTGGCGGACACCGCCCCGGTCGACGTACCGGCGGACGGGCACGCCGGGCAATGGGCTGCCGAACTGGCCGCACTGCGCCGGGGCGACGTCGACGCGGTGTACGTCAAGGGCGCCCTCGCGGTCGAAGCGGCCCGCAGGTCCGGGGCCCAGGTCGCGGTGGAGCTGGACGACCTGCCGGACCGCCGCTTCCGGATCAACAACGGGACCCCCCGCCCCATCACCGTCCACCAGGACCTCCTGGACGAACACCCCGCGCTCGTCGACCGCTTCCTCGCCGTGCTGCTCCGGGCCGCCGACTGGGCGGCGGAGAGCCCGGGGGAGGTCGCCCGGATACTCGGCGCCGAGACCGGGGCCGGAGCCGAAGGGGTCGCGGGCGCCTACCGCCCCGGCACCCACCTCACCCTCCATCCCGACCTCTCCGCGGAGCGCCTCGCCCTGCTCGCCGAGCAGGAGAGCGCCCTGCGTGCCCACGGCTTCCTGCCCGAGCCCGTCTCCGTCTCCGCGTGGGCCGACCCCGAACCGCTGCGCCGCGCCGCCGCCTTGAACACCGCACGCCCGGCATCCGCCCTGCCCGCCGCCCCTTGAGCCCGAGGACCACCACCATGAACGTCACCCGACCACGTCTGCGTACGACCGTCCCGACCGCCCTCCTCGCGGCCGCCGCCCTCCTCGCCCTGTCCGCCTGCTCCACCTCCGACGACGGCAACGACAGTGCCCCCGCAGGAAGTTCGGGCAGGACCGTCGACGTCCGTATCCCCGACCCCGGCAACTCCGGTGTCCTCGCCCTCGCCAAGAAGGACGGCAGCCTCGACAAGGCGCTCGGCAAGGTCGGCGCCAGGGTGAAGTGGACCGGCAGCGCGGGCCCGTTCGCCCCGGCCGCCCAGGCGATGAACGCCGACCAACTCGACATCGCCACCGGCTCCATCACCTCCGGCATCACCTCGCTCTCACAGCGCCCCGGCTTCAAGTTCTTCACCGCCGTCGACCCCGACGCCAAGGGTGAGGGCATCCTCGTCCGCGACGGCTCCGGCATCGAATCCGTCGCCGACCTGGTGGGGAGGAAGGTCGCCGTCAACCAGGGCGGCACCGGTGAGTACCTCCTGCTCAAGGCGCTGGCCAAGGAGAAGATCCCGGCCGACAAGGTGGAGCGGGTCTATCTCCGCCCGGACCAGACCGCCGCCGTCTTCAACGCCGGGCAGGTCGACGCCTGGGCCGTCTGGGCCACCTACGCGGTCGCGGAGATCGGCAGCGGCAAGGCCCACTTCCTCGCCGACGGAGGGGCGATCGGCTCGGACAACTACAGCCTCAACGCCGTCCGTACGGGCTTCGCCGAGCAGCACCCGGCCGTCGTCAAGGCCCTCTACGACTACCTCCACGCGGCCAGCGTCAAGGAGAAGAAGGACCCGGCCGCCTATCTCAACGTCTTCACCGACGTCGGCCCGACCGCCGTCACCGGCAAGGCCAAGGAGGTCCAGACCGAGATCACCGCGGCCTCCGGCACCGTGGACCCGATCGGCCCCGAGGACATCGCCCGCTTCGAGTCCGTCGCCGCCTTCTACGCCGAGCAGAAGGTCACCAAGGAGAAGGTGGACGTCGCCGCACACCTCCTCGACGTCGAGAAGCTGACATGAGCGACACCCGCGCGGCCGTCACGGCGACCACCGGCCCACCGCCCCCGGGGCTCGTCACCCCGCGCCCCCAGCTCCGTGAACCCCGCAGCCGCCCCTACGCCCTGACCGTCCGCGCACTCGGCCCGTTCGTCCTGCTCGGCCTGTGGTGGGCCGCGTCCGCCACCGGCCTGCTCACCCCGGACGTCCTCGCCTCCCCCGCAGAAGTCCTCAAGGCGGTAGGGGAGTTGTGGGGGGACGGGCAGCTGCCCGACGCGCTCACCACCTCCCTGACCCGCTCCGGGCTCGGGCTGCTCATCGGCCTCGCCGCCGGACTGACCCTCGGCATCACCACCGGGTTCACCCGGCTCGGCGACGAGCTCCTCGACTCCTCCCTCCAGACCCTGCGCACCATCCCGTTCCTCTCCCTGGTCCCGCTGTTCATGGTCTGGTTCGGCATCAACGAGACCGCGAAGATCCTCCTCATCGCGGTCGCCACCACCTTCCCCATGTACGTCTCCACCTCCAGCGGCGTCCGCAACACCGACCCCAAACTCGTCGAGGCCATGCGCTCCTTCGGCATGAGCCGCCTCGCCATCGTCCGCGAGGTCGTCCTGCCCGGCGCACTGCCCTCGCTGCTCGCCGGGCTGCGGCTCTCGATGACCCTCAGCGTCATCGCCCTCATCGCCGCCGAGGAGATCAACGCCACCGCGGGCATCGGCTACCTGATGTCCCAGGCCCAGAGCTACGCCCGCACCGACATCCTCGCCGTCTGCATCCTCGTCTACGGGCTCCTCGGCCTCACCGCCGACGTCCTCGTACGGCTCCTGGAACGCTTCCTGATGCCGTGGCGCACCCCGCAGGGAGCCCGCCGATGACCGAGAACGCCCACCGCCAGGCAGCTGTACGGGTACGGGGCCTGCGCCGGGTCTTCGGCGCCCGGGCCGTCCTCGACGGCCTCGAACTGGACATCGCGCGCGGCGAGTTCGTCGCTCTGCTCGGCGCGAGCGGCAGCGGCAAGACCACCCTGCTGCGGATCCTCGGCGCACTCGACGGCGCCGACGCGGGAGAGGTGCTCGTCCCCGAGGCCCGCACCATCGTCTTCCAGGAGCCCCGCCTCGTACCGTCCAAGAAGGTGCTCGCCAACGTCACCGTCGCCCTGCCGCGCGGCCGGCGGGACGACGGGCTGCGGGCGCTCGCCGAGGTGGGCCTGGAACGGCACGCCGAAGCCTGGCCCGCCACCCTCTCCGGCGGTGAGGCCCAGCGGGTGGCCCTCGCCCGGGCGCTCGTACGGGAGCCCGAACTCCTCCTGCTGGACGAACCGTTCGCCGCCCTCGACGCCCTGACCCGGCTGAAGATGCAGGACCTGGTGGACGAGCTGTGCCGCAAGCACCGGCCCGCCGTCCTGCTGGTGACCCATGACGTCGAGGAGGCCGTACGTCTCGCCGACCGGGTGGCCGTCCTGCGTGACGGGCGGCTCGTGACCGACGAGAAGGTCACCGTCGCCCGCCCCCGCGACCCCGGCGACCCCGCCTTCGCCGCCCTGCGCCGCCGCCTCCTCGAAGACCTCGGCGTCCCGGCCGCTTCCCACCCCGTGAAAACCCCCGAACTCGACCGTGTCGGAGTGATCTGAATGACCATCACCATCGGTGTCCACGCCAGCAATCCGTCCCTCTTCCACCTCTACCACCTGACCCGGCTCGGCTTCGCCCAGCAGGAGCTGGAACCCCTCGGCGAGAGCGTCGCCTTCCACCCGTACAGCAACGGCGTCCGCACCGGCGAACTCCTCACCCAGGGCGTCATCGACTTCGGCGGCACCGGCTCCACCCCGCCCGTCACCGCCCAGTCCGCGGGCCACGACCTCGTCTACACCGCCGTCTCCGCCCCGCGCCCCGAGCACGGGGCCCTGCTCGTCCCCGAGGACAGCCCGGTCCGTACCGTCGCCGACCTCAAGGGCGCCACCGTCCACCTGGCGATCGGCTCCTGGCAGACCCACCTCGTCGCCAAGGCCCTCGACGACGCGGGCCTCTCCTACGCCGACGACATCACCGCCGTACGCCCCACCGAGGAGAGCGAGCAGCTCCTGCGCACCGGGGCCGTCGCCGCCTGGGTCGCCCAGGGACCCCAGCTCGCCGCAGCCCGCCGCACCGGCGGGCTGCGCACCCTGATCCCCACCGGCGACGTCATCAGCGACCGGTCGGTGTTCTTCACCCGCCGCGAACTCGCCGAGCAGCGGCCCGAGATCGTCGAAGCACTGACCCGCGCCCTGCGCCGCGCCGACGACTGGGCCGCCGCCCACCCCCGCGAGGCCGCCCACCTGGCCGCCGCCGACCTCGGCGGCGATGTGGACGACTGGGAGGCAGCCCTCACCGCCCTGCCTTGGCGGATCGAGGCGGTGAGCGAGGAGTTCCTCGCCGAGCAGCAGGAGGCGGCCGACATCTTCCACCGCACGGGCTTCATCGAACACCCGGTCACCGTGGCCCGAGCCGTCGCCCGCACCTCCGCGACCGCCCCGGCGGCCGCCCCGAAGGCGGTCTGAGCAGCCATGGCCACCGAAGTCCTCTGGTACATCATCCCGCGCGAGGGCGCCTACCCGTGGGAGCCGGCCGGCCGCCGCCCCACCGACCTCGGCTACCTCACCCGGCTCGCCGGAACGGTCGAACAGCTCGGCTACAGCGGGGCGTTGCTCGCCACCGACCTGCACGACGTCTGGCCGCTGGGCAGCGCGCTGTCCGCCGCCACCAGCACCCGGTTCAAGCCGCTGCTCGCCGTCCACCCCGGACTGATCTCGCCGACCCTGCTGGCGAAGATGGCCCTCACCTTCGACAACCTCTTCGGCGGACGGCTGCGCTTCAACGTCGTCAACGGCTCCACCAAGTCCCTCCAGGAGTACGGGCTCCATGTGGAGCACGACGAGCGGTACGAGCTGAGCGCCGAATACTGGTCCCTCGTCAAACGGCTCACCGCCGGTGAGGTCTTCGACCACCAGGGCCGGTTCTACGACCTGAAGAACGCGGGCGCCTCGTTCCGCGAGCTGAAGCCCGTCCAGGACCCGCACATCCCGCTCTGGTTCGGCGGCTCCTCCGCCCCCGGCATCGAGATGGCCGCCCAGCACGTCGACGTCTTCCTCACCTGGGGCGAGCCCCCGCACCTGCTGAAGGAAAAGCTGGAACAGGTCCGCGCCCGGGCCGCCGCCCACGGGCGCACCCTGCGCATCGGGCTCCGCCTCCACCTCATCGTCCGCGACACCGAGGACGAGGCGTGGGCGGCGGCCGACCGGCTGCTGGACGTCACCAGCGAGGCGACGTACGCCCGGCAGCTCGGGGACCGGGCGGGGGAGGACGGCGTCGGCTGGCAGCGCCAGTTCCGCCAGCACGGCGGAAGGGTGCCGGCCCGCGCCCGCGAGCTGGAGACCCACCCCAATCTGTGGCCCGGCATGAGCCTCTTCCGCCCGGGACCCGGCACCGCCGTCGTCGGCTCGGCGGCCCAGGTGACCGAGCGGCTGAAGGAGTACGAGGAGCTGGGCGTCGACACCTTCATCCTCTCCGGCAACCCGCTCCTGGAGGAGGCCTACCGCGTCGCCGAGAAGATCCTCCCGGCCCTGGGGGTACGCCGCTGACCTGGGCGGAGGCGGGGACGCGGCCCCGGTCGGCCCCGCGCGGACTGCGGTTGCCGGCGGCCGGTGCAAGACTCGACGGGACAGGGAAAAGTCCTCGCGCCACCGTGTGCGCGCGGCCACGGGATCCGCCGAAGGAGCACGTCATGCTCAACCCCACCTTCCCCGACGGAGCACCCAACTGGGTCGATCTCGGCACGCCCGACCTCGACGGGGCCGGCGCCTTCTACGGCGGCCTCTTCGGCTGGGAGGTGGTCCCCGGCGGCCCCGAGGTCGGGGGGTACGGGATGTTCACCCTGGACGGCAACACCGTCGGCGGTGTCATGACGGTCCCCGAGGAGCAGTCCGCCAGCGCCTGGTCCCTCTACTTCCGGACGCCCGACGCCGACGACACCGCCGAGCTGGTCACCCGGGCCGGCGGCCGCTCCGCCTTCGAGCCGATGGACGTCCTCGACCACGGCAGGATGGGCGGCTTCCTCGACCCGGCCGGAGCCTATTTCGGCGTCTGGCAGCCCCGGCAGAACCCCGGCCTCGGCGTCATCCAGCAGCCGGGCTCGCTCCTGTGGGCCGAGCTGTACACCCCGGACGTCCCGGCGGTGGCCAGGTTCTTCGGCGAGGTCTTCGGCTGGAAGACCGACGCGCTGAAGGTGGAGGGCACCGACTACGTCTACACCACGGTCCACCCCGCGGGCACCGGTCCGGAGCTGTCGTTCGGCGGGCTGGTCACCATGGGCGACGTCCCGGCCGAGGCCGCGCGCGGCCCGCACTGGATGCCGTACTTCGCGGTCGAGGACGTGGAGGCCACGGTGGCCGCAGCCAAGACGCTCGGCGGCGCGGAGGCGCTGCCGGCGATGGAGGTGCCCGGCGTCGGCACCATGGCCAACGTCACCGACCCCTTCGGCGCGGTGTTCGCGGTGATGAAGCCCCGGCCGAGGCAGTGACGGCGCGTACCCAGGGCGGAACCGGGGCAGATCCAGGCCGGGACCCGACCGCCGCGCCCGGTGATTGATGAATCGTTGATCAGTCGTTTATCGCGGCCGGGCACCGTATCTCCCATGCTGATCAATACGGTGACCGAGGACGCGCTCGACTGGCAGGAGACCGCGTTGTGCGCGCAGGCCGGACCCGAGTTCTTCTTCCCGGCCCCGGGCAGTTCGACGCGCGAGGCCAAGCAGCTCTGCGGAGCCTGCGAGGGGCGCGTGGCCTGCCTGGAGTACGCACTCGCCAACGACGAGCGGTTCGGCGTCTGGGGCGGGCTCTCCGAGAAGGAGCGCGAACGGCTGCGCCGGGAAGAGCGCAACCAGGGCTGAACCGCCCCTGACCGCCGCGCGGGAAAGAGCGCGACCACGGCCCAACCGCCCCGCCCGTGCCAGAACTCCGCTGTCCGCCACAGCTGCTGAGCCGCACCCTGCTGCACCGGCTGGTGGCCGGCCTTCCCGAGGAACTGGTCGCCGAGCTGGGGCGCGGCCTGCCGGAGCTGCTGCCCCGACTGCTCCGCGCCCTGCCGCCCTCCCGCCGCGCCGCCGTCCACGCGGCGGCCATTGCGGGCCGGGGCGAGGGCGCCGAAGTCACCGTCGACACCGCGCTGTTGGACGCCCTGCCCCGTGCCCATGTGGCCGAGGTCGCGCGCCGTCTGGCCGACCGCGCCCGCACCTGCGGCGCCGACCGCGCCACCGTCCTGCGCGCCGAGTCCTAACAGGGGGAGTTGGAGCGGACGGTGGCGGACGAGAAGCTGCCGCTGTACGCGCGCGGGGCGGCGCTCGGCCGGCTCGCCGCTCTCCCCGGCCGGGGAGCCGATGCCGTACGGGCCTCGGGGGACGCCCCGGACGTGGTCCTCGCGGAAGCGGCGCTGGCCGCCCTCGCGCACACCGACCGGCCCGCCGACACACTGCCCGACCTGCTGGCCCACGCCGGGGACGACCGGGCCCGCGTCGCGCTGTACGCGGCGGGAAGGGCCGCCGCCCACGCCCGCCCTTCCCGGCTCCGCGAGCTGCTCGCCGCCCGCACCGCCCCGGCACGGGCAAGGTGACCAGCCGCAAGCAGACGGTCCGGCTGGCCGCGACCCTGCTGCCCCTGCCCGACGCGGCGGCCCTCCTCGCCGACGCGTACGCAGAGCCCGGTCAGCACCCGGATGTGCGGGCGGCCTGCGTGGCCTCCGGTACGGGCCTGCTCGGCGACGAGCGGATGTGGCAGGTGATGGGTGACGCGGCGACGGGCGAGGGCGTGCTGCCCACCGCCGTACTTCGGACGCATCCGAACGAGCTGGACCCCGGCCACCGGCCGCGCTACGCCAAGCTGGTTCAGAAGGTGTGCGGTTCCGACGACGACGAACTGGTCGCCCTCGGACACCGCGCGCTCGTCCCCTGGCTGCCCTGGGCGCCCGGAGCGGCGACGGTCCTGGTCGAGGCGCTCACCGGCATGGACCGGCGCGGAACCTGGAGTTCCGCCGCCGACGCCCTCGCCACCGCCGCCCCGGCCACACCGCAGGCGGCGACGGCACTGAAGCGCGCGCTGGCACTGCTGGCGACCGGGGAGACGGCCGACGACGCCGGGGCCGAGCGGGACCGGCCACGCCGTCAGCGCCTCGTCCGGCTGACCGAGGCGCTGACGGCATGGCCCGAGGTGTACGACGCGCGGGGCAGGGCCGTGCTCGGCGAGGCCGGGCGGGTCCTCGCGGACCACGTGATCTCGTACCGCAGGCGGTGTCCCTGCACGCGGGGGCACTGGAGCCGGAGAGCGCGGACGCCGACGCGCTGCACGCAGCCCTGGCGGAGCTGGCCGCACTGCACACCGGCCGCCCCGCCCTCGCCGCCCGGACCGCGGGCACCGTCGGACAGCGCGTCGAGGAGGCCGGAGGAGCGGGTTCCGGCGCCCTGGACACCCTGCTGGTCGTCGTCGCGCGCCTGGCCGGGACCGGAGGCGCGGCCGAGGGCCGGTTCGCCGCCGAACTGACGGTCGCCTGCGGCCGACGCACCGCGTGGACCGGACCGTGGCGCACCCAGCTGCGGATGCTGCGCCAGCACCCCTGCGACGACGTACGCGACGTGGCGTACGCGGAGGTCACGGCGGTGGAGTGAGAGGCGCGGGGCGACGGGCGGCCGGGTTCGGACGCGGGGCGAACGTCAGGCGCGGCCGCGCGCGATCATCCGCGCCTTGCGGGCGGCGAGCTTCTCGTCGAACTTCGACGCCTCGCTGTCCAGCCCGCCCATGTACAGGCCGAGCTCCTCCTGCGCCTTCATGCCCTCCGGGCCGAGCCCGTCGATGTCCATGACCTTCAGATAGCGCAGCACCGGCTGGATCACGTCGTCGTGGTGGATGCGCATGTTGTAGATCTCGCCGATCGCCATCTGCGCGGCGGCCCGCTCGAAGCCGGGCATGCCGTGGCCGGGCATCCGGAAGTTGACGACGACGTCGCGCACGGCCTGCATGGTCAGGTCCGGGGCCAGCTCGAAGGCGGCGCCCAGGAGGTTGCGGTAGAAGACCATGTGCAGGTTCTCGTCGGTCGCGATCCGGGCCAGCATCCGGTCGCAGACCGGGTCGCCGGACTGGTGGCCGGTGTTGCGGTGCGAGACGCGGGTGGCCAGCTCCTGGAAGGCGACGTACGCGACGGAGTGCAGCATCGAGTGCCGGTTGTCCGACTCGAAGCCCTCCGCCATGTGCGCCATGCGGAACTGCTCCAGCTTGTCCGGGTCGACGGCGCGCGAGGTGAGCAGGTAGTCGCGCATCACGATGCCGTGGCGGCCCTCCTCGGCGGTCCAGCGGTGCACCCAGGTGCCCCAGGCGCCGTCGCGGCCGAAGAGGGAGGCGATCTCGTGGTGGTAGCTGGGGAGGTTGTCCTCGGTGAGGAGGTTCACCACGAGCGCGATCTTGCCGATGTCGGTGACCTTGGACTGGTCCGCCGCCCACGCCTCGCCGTCCTCGAAGATGCCGGGGAAGTTCCGGCCGTCGGAGAAGGGGACGTACTCGTGGGGCATCCAGTCCTTGGCGACCTTGAGATGGCGGTTGAGTTCCTTCTCCACCACCTCTTCCAGCGCGTACAGCAGTTGGGCGTCGGTCCACGCCTTCGAACTGCCGAGGTGGGGAGAGGTGATCGTCACGGGGAGCTCCTGGGGACGGGAGAATTACCTACGGCTTCGTAGGTTACGTGACCGTAGGTTAAGGCGACGGTAAGGGCAAAGCCAAGCCCGTCCCCGCGGGCACCCGATTACGTACCGTTATGCGTGCAGCTCACCCCGGACTTCGGCGTACGTCAACGGGTCTTCGCAGGTCAGCGGGGTTCCTCGGGCAGGCCGAGATCCCGGCGCAGATACCGGGCGGTAACCGAGGTGCGGTCCGCCAGCAGCTCCTGGGGTGTCCCCTCGAAGACCAGCTCGCCGCCCTTCTTCCCGCCGTCCGGGCCGAGGTCGATCACCCGGTCCGCCCGTTTCACCACCTCCAGGTTGTGCTCCACGCAGATCACCGTGTTCCCCGCGTCGACCAGCCGGTCCAGCAGATCCACCAGCGCCCCCGTGTCGGCCAGGTGCAGCCCGGTCGTCGGCTCGTCCAGGACGTAGACGCTGGAGGTGCGGTGCAGCTGGGTGGCGAGCTTGATCCGCTGGCGCTCACCGCCCGAGAGGGTGCTCAGCGGCTGCCCGAGCGTCAGGTAGGTGAGGCCGACCTCGTCCAGGGTCCGCAGCTTCCGCAGCAGTACGCGGTCCTCGAAGAGCCCGACCGCCTGCGCCGCCGTCATCTCCAGCACGTCCACGATGGACCGGCCGCCGACCCGGTGCTTCAGTACGTCGTCGTGGAACCGCCGGCCCTCGCACTCCTGGCAGGTCGTGGTCACCGGGTCCATGAACGCCAGATCGGTGGAGATCACCCCGCGGCCCGAGCAACCCGGGCAGGCGCCCGCCGAGTTGAAGCTGAACAGCCCCGCGTCGACGCCGTTCTCCCGGGCGAAGACCTTGCGGATGGTGTCCAGCGCACCGATGTACGAGGCCGGGGTGGAGCGGGAGGAGGCGGTGATCGCGCTCTGGTCGATGACCACCGCCTGCGGGTGGGCCGCCGTGAACACCTCCGAGACCAGCGTCGACTTGCCCGAACCGGCCACCCCCGTCACCACGGTCAGCACCCCGGTGGGGAACGACACGTCCAGCCCCTTGAGGTTGTGCAGATCGGCGCCCCGGACCGGGAGATGACCGGTGGGGGAGCGGAACTCACTCTTGACGGTGGTCCGTTGACGCAGGCAGCGTCCGGTGAGCGTGTCCGCCTCGCGCAGCCGGTCGAACGGCCCCTCGAAGACCACGTGACCGCCCTCCGACCCGGCACGCGGCCCCATGTCGACGATGTGGTCGGCGACCGCCATCACATCCGGGTCGTGCTCCACCACCAGCACCGTGTTGCCCTTGTCGCGCAGCCGCACCAGCAGATCACCGAGCCGCCCGACGTCCCGCGGGTGCAGCCCGATGCTCGGTTCGTCGAAGACGAAGGTCAGCCCGGTCAGCGAACTCCCCAGGTGGCGCACCATCTTGAGCCGCTGCCCCTCGCCGCCCGAGAGCGTGGTCGTCTCCCGGTCCAGGCTGAGATAGCCGAGCCCGATCCCCACGAGCCGTTCCAGCCGCTCACGGGCCGCCGCCGCGATCGGGCCGCCCACCGGATCGTCGATGCGCGCCAGTACGCCGACGAGATCGGCGACCTCCATCCGGCCGTAGTCGGCGGGGGAGAGCCCGTCGATCCGGGTGGCGAGCGCCGCCGCGTTCAGCCGCGCCCCGCCGCAGGAGGCGCAGACCTTCTCGACGGTGAACCGGTCGGCCGCCGCACGCCGCTTGTCCGACAGCGACGCCGTGTCGCGCTTGAGGTAGAGCCGCTCGAACCGCGCCACCACCCCCTCGAACTGCATAGCCGCCGAGCCTGTGCGCATATCGACCCGGACGGTGAACCCGGAGCCGTACAGCAGCAGTTGGCGTTCCTCATCGCCGTACTCGGACAGCGGCAGGTCGTTGTCGAACCGCCCCGACCCGCCGTACAGGCTCCACTCCCAGCTGCCCACCGAGAGGCCGGGCAGCAGCAGCGCCCCCTCGTTCAGCGACTTCGACCAGTCCACCGCCCGGTCCAGATCGAGGCGGACCGTACGCCCCACCCCGTCGCACTCCGGGCACATCCCCGTCGGGTCGTTGAAGGAGTACGCGGTCGCCCCGCCCGCGCTCGGGGTGCCGTACCGCGAGAACAGCACCCGGATCACCGACCAGATGTCCGTCGCCGTGCCCACGGTCGACCGGACGTTGCCGCCGAGCGGCCTCTGGTCGATGACGACGGCCACGGACAGGTCCTCCATGGACTCGGCCCGTGGCCGCTCGTACTTCGGCAGCCGGTTCCGCAGGAACGAGGTGAAGGTCTCGTTCAGCTGCCGCTGGGACTCCACGGCGATCGTGTCGAAGACGACCGACGACTTCCCCGAACCGGAGACCCCGGTGAAGACGGTGATCCGGCCCTTGGGCAGGGCGAGGGAGACATCGCGCAGATTGTTCTCGTGCGCTCCGGTGATGACGATGCGGCGCTCGGTGCTGTGATCCATACCGGCGACGCTAGGCCGGATACCCGACAGCTTCTGTCGCCTTTTCCGGAGGATCTTCGGCGGTCGCTCACCGCCCCGCCCGCACCTCCTCCGCCGAGGTGTCCCGCAGCTCCCCGTCCAGCCGCAGCCACCGGGTGATCCCGATCGACTCCAGGAACGGCACGTCGTGGCCGGCCACGATCAGCGCCCCCTCGTACGCGTCGAGGGCCTCGGTCAGCCGTCGTACGCTCGCCAGGTCGAGGCTGTTCGTCGGCTCGTCCAGCAACAGCAGCCGGGGCGCCGGGTCCGCCAGCAGCAGCGTCGCCAGCGTGGCCCGGAACCGCTCCCCGCCCGACAGCGTCCCGGCCGGGTGGTCGGCGGCGCCCCCCTTGAAGAGGAAGCGCGCCAGCCGGGCCCGGACGCCGTTGTCGGTGAGGCCGGGCGCCGACCGCTTCACGTTGTCCGCCACCGACAGCGCGTCGTCCAGCGTGTCCAGCCGCTGCGGGAGGAAGCCCAGCGGCACCAGCGTCGTCGCCTCGCCGGAGACCGGGACGAGCTCGCCCGCGATCGTCCGCAGCAACGCCGTCTTGCCCGCCCCGTTGCGCCCGGTCAGCGCGATCCGCTCGGGCCCGCGCACCGTGAACTCCCCGCGCAGCGGCGCCCCGTAGGGCGGCGCCAGGTCGCGCAGGAGCAGCACCTCACTCCCCGGATGCACCCGGGTCCTCGGCAACTCGATGCGGATCTCCTCGTCCTCGCGCACCGCCGACTCCGCCTCGTCGAGACGCTCTTGGGCCTCCGCCAGCCGCTCGGTGTGCAGGATGCGGTGCTTGCCGGCCGACTCCTGGGCGGACCGCTTGCGCTGGCCCATCACCACCTTCGGCTCCCGCTTGGTGTCCCACATCTTCTGCCCGTACCGCCTGCGCCGGGCCAACTTCATGTGGGCCTCGGCCAGTTCGCGCTTCTGCCGCTGGACATCCGACTCGGCGGCCCGCACCATGCGCTGCGCCGCCTCCTGTTCGACCGCGAGCGCCTCCTCGTACGCCGAGAGGTTCCCGCCGTACCAGGTGACCGATCCGTCCCGCAGATCCGCGATCCGGTCGACCCGCTCCAGCAGCTCCCGGTCGTGACTCACCACGAGGAGCGCCCCGCTCCAGGCGTCGACGGCGTCGTAGAGCCGCTTGCGGGCCACCGCGTCCAGGTTGTTCGTCGGTTCGTCCAGCAGCAGCACCCCGGGGCGGGCCAGCAGCAGGGCCGCGAGGCGCAGCAGCACACACTCGCCGCCGGACATCTCCCCGACGGTGCGGTCCAGGCCGATAGGGCCGAGGCCGAGCCCGTCGAGGGTGGCGCGGGCGCGCTGCTCCACGTCCCAGTCGTCGCCGATCACGGTGAAGAGCTCCTCGCGTACGTCACCGGCCGCGACGGCGTCGATCGCCGCCCGCCGGTCCGCGATGCCCAGCACCTGATCGACCCGCAGGGCGGTGTCCAGGGTGACGGTCTGCGGCAGATACCCGATGCCGCCACGGATCCTGATCTCGCCCTCCAGCGGGACGAGTTCACCGGCGATCAGACGCAACAGGGTGGATTTGCCGCATCCGTTGAGCCCGATGAGCCCGGTGCGGCCGGGGCCCACGGTGAGGTCGAAGCCGGAGAAGACCTCGGTGCCGTCGGGCCAGGAGAAGGAGAGGGAGGTACAGCTGATGTGGGTGTCGGACGTAGACATACGGATCTCCCGTGTACGTCGGGGAATGAGCGCGGGACGGCTGACGAGCTGAGATCGCACACGGGCGCCATCGGCCACGACGAGGCGTGGCGGCACTGCACGGTGCGGGGGACCTCAGATCAGCAACGTCCCTCTCCGATCCGACGACAACAGGAACATCACCAAGGTAGAACCGGGGCGCACGGCCCGGCAACACGTTTTCGCCCGGGAGCCCGTGCGGTCATTCCCGTTCAGGGGAGCGGCGGCCCGCCGCTCAGCAGGCGCCGCCCAGCAGATCGGTCAGACTCCGGTCCAGCTCCAGATAGCGGTACTCGTCGCCCACCGGCACCAGCTCCTGTGCCCGCTCCAGGAAGTGGCGCAGCTCAGCCGTGCGTACGTGGACCATGGCGATGCCCTCGGCGGCGTGGAACTCCAGCACCGTCCGCTCGTACCCGAACGGCCTGACCCGGACATCGCCCTCGCCCGTAGGGGTGTCGACGCCCGCAGTCAGCAGCTCGCGGGAGAACTCCCAGGACACCTCGGTCCCCTCCAGGGTCGCCGGGGCCGGGAACGCCATCCGCACGGCGAAGGGGTCCTTGCGGTCGTAACTCAGTGTGGCCGGCAGGGTTTCCATCCGCGGGGCGGACGCGACCATGCGGGCCTGCACGGACTGCTCGATAACGCTGGACAAGACCTGCTCCCTCTCGCGGCTGGGTGAACGGTTCCCGGCATTGGAGTAGACGACGGAACGCATCGATCCGTGCACCGGCGGGTGGCGTGAGCTGCGTCACCGCCCACGCCCCGCCCTCCTCCGCGCTCTCCTGCACCGCTGCCCTCCTGCCCGGTTCTCGGCGGCGCACCCTGGAGCGCGCGCGTTCCCGGTGGGAGGGAGCGTGGTCCGTCCAACCTACTGGCTGGGCAACTCCTGCTTGTACGGGGCGAGTTCCGGTGCCGTTCTGGTCGCGATGAACTCGGTGATCCGGTAGGCGCAGACCCCGTGCTCGGCGAAGGGGTCGGCCGCGGCGATCGCCTCGATCCGCTCCCGGTCCTCCCCGACGGCGAGGACCACCCCGCCGTCCCGGGGGTTCTTGCGGCCCGAGGCGATGAAGACGCCCGCCGCGTACTGCTCGTCCAGCCAGGCGATGTGCTCCCGCATCAGCGCGTCCGCGCGCTCGACCGGGGCCGTGTAGGTCAATTCGAGTACGAACATGATCGCCAGGCTACGGGACCGGGGGTGCCCCGGAACCGCCTAAGCTGCTGGTCATGACGACACCGCCCCCTCCCGCCCATGAGACCCCCGCAGACGAAGCCGAGGGCCGGGCGATCCAGGACCGCCTGCGCGGCCTGGTGGTGCTGGACGAGCCGGGCCCGGCGCCCGGGACCGGTCTGGTGACCGGCGTCGACGTGGCGTACGACGACGAGAAGGACGTCGTCGTCGCGGCGGCCGTCGTCCTGGACGCCGAGACGCTGGAGACCGTGGACGAGGCCACCGCGGTCGGCAAGATCACTTTCCCCTACGTCCCCGGGCTGCTGGCCTTCCGCGAGATCCCCACCGTGCTGGAGGCCCTGGAGTCGCTGACCGTCGACCCCGGCGTCGTCATCTGCGACGGGTACGGGCTCGCCCACCCGCGCCGCTTCGGCCTCGCCAGCCATCTGGGCGTGCTCACCGGGCTGCCCGTGATCGGCGTCGGCAAGAACCCCTTCACCTTCACCTACGAGGCCCCCGGCCCCCGGCGCGGCGACTCCTCCCCGCTGGTGGACGGTGACGAGGTGGTGGGCCGGGCGCTGCGCACCCAGGAGAACACCAACCCGGTCTTCGTCTCCGTCGGCCACCGGATCAGCCTCGACAACGCCTGCGCCCACACCCTGCGCCTGGCCCGCCGCTTCCGCCAGCCGGAGAGCACCCGCCGGGCGGACGCCCTGTGCCGGCAGACCCTGCGCGAAGCGACCGCCTGAGACGAGCCGCTGTCCGCAGGATTCGACTGAGTATCCGTACGGATGGCGTAAAGCGATCTTGCTGGGCAGGCTGAACGTATGAACACCTCTCGTACAGCCGTCCGCCCCATGCCCCTCGACCCCGCCC
The DNA here is from genome assembly GCF_009865135.1 of Streptomyces sp. SID8374. Taxonomy (NCBI): domain Bacteria; kingdom Bacillati; phylum Actinomycetota; class Actinomycetes; order Kitasatosporales; family Streptomycetaceae; genus Streptomyces; species Streptomyces sp. SID8374. The sequence continues at coordinate 1,732,652 of NZ_WWGH01000002.1, forward strand.
AGCGACGCATCGCCCTCGGTATGGCCCTCGGCGGGGTCGTCGGCCTCGTCTGGCTGGGCGCGATGCTCTACACGCTGGTCAGCTGGATCTTCTGACAGCCCTGTTCAGCGGACCGCCGCCACCCGGAAGCGCAGCCCCGCCGCCGTCAGCCGCTCCAGCAGGGCATCGCCCATCGCCGTCGCCGTGGTGACCTGGCCGGAGGTCTCCGGGAGCTTGTCCAGAGCGAGGCACAGGGCCGACTCGGCGAGGATCTTGGCCGTCTCGTCGTAGCCCGGATCGCCGCCGGACACCTCGGTGAAGACCCGCCGCCCGCCGCCCTCCCCGACGAACCGGACGCTGAACCAGCTCCGCTTGCGGCGCTCCGCGTCCGGCCCCTGCCCCGCCTCGTACCGCCCCATCAGCCAGTCGCGTACGGGCCCCACCTGCGCGGCGGCGACCAGCGCGCCCACGGCCGCCGGGCCGCCGAGCGCCATCGGCAGGGTCTTGACCGAGGCGAAGTGGCGGTAGCGGAAGTCGGGGCCGTACCGCTCCAGCGCCCGCGCCGAGCGGCCCACGACCGCCGGGTCCACGGTCGGCAGCGGCAGCGCCCAGGTGCCGGTGGCCCCGCTGAAGTGCGGGGAGCCCGTAGGCGTGCGGACCCGGCGGCCCACCTGGCGGGGCTCGTGCAGGCGGCGCTCCCGGGCGGCGAGCAGCATCTGCGGGCCTCGGCCCATCGCGGTGAGCGCCGAGGCGAACGTACCGCCGGAGAACACGGCGTTGCTGCGGACGAAGCCGTCGACGGTCAGCGGCACGCCCTCCGGCAGCTGCTTGACCGTGAAGTACGCCCCCAGGTCATGGGGTACGGAGTCGAAGCCGCAGGCGTGCACGATGCGGGCCCCCGTCTCCCGGGCCCGCGCGTCGTGGCGCACATACATCCGGTCGATGAACTCCGCCTCGCCGGTGAGGTCCAGGTAGTCCGTCCCGGCCTCGGCGCAGGCGGCGACGAGCTTCTCGCCGTACAGGATGTACGGCCCCACGGTGGTGGCCACCACCCGGGTGGAGGTGGCGAGTTCGCGCAGGGCGTCCTCGTCGTCGGCGTCGGTCTCCAGCAGCGGCAGCCCGGCGCAGCGCGGTTCGATCGCGGTGAGCCGTTCGCGGAGCCGTTCCAGCTTGGTGCGGCTGCGGCCGGCCAGCCCCCAGCGCAGTCCTTCGGGGGCGTGCGCCGCCAGGTACTCGGCGGTGAGCACCCCCACGAAGCCGGTGGCACCGAAAAGGACGACATCCAGGGGGCGTGCCGCCCCATTCTGCCTGTTCACGAGTACCTCCGGGGGCGCGGGGACGGGTGGAGACGTGGCAGGCAGGCTAGCGGAGGGGGGCGTGGGGTGTGCGGCCGGGCGGGGCGCGGACGTGGATCGCCCGGGAGGGATGCGAGAGGATCGGGGAGGAAGAACTAAGCGCTTGCTCGGCCCAGGGGGTTGTGGAGAGCGGGGCGCGTTCTTAGCATCATTGATGTTACATCGGTTGTGTCACACCCCTGGGGGCTCAAGGATGGCAAGGACCGGGCACGGCCCGCTGACAGGCGTCCGTGTCGTCGAGTTGGCGGGGATCGGCCCCGGGCCGTTCGCGGCGATGCTCCTGGCGGACCTCGGAGCCGATGTCGTACGCGTCGACCGGCCCGGCGGCCCCGGCCTCGGCATCGACCCCGCGTACGACATCACCAACCGCAACAAGCGCTCCGTCCTCGTCGACCTCAAGGCCGAAGGCGGCGCCGAGCGGGTCCTGGACCTGGCCGAACGCGCCGACATCCTGATCGAGGGGAACCGCCCCGGCGTCGCCGAACGGCTCGGCGTCGGGCCCGACGCCTGCCTCGCCCGCAACCCGAAGCTGGTCTACGGGCGGATGACGGGCTGGGGCCAGGACGGGCCGCTGGCGCAGCGGGCCGGGCACGACATCGCCTACCTCGCCCTCAGCGGCACCCTCTCCATGATCGGCAAGCCGGACGAGCCGCCCGTGGTCCCCGCCAACCTGGTCGGCGACTACGCGGGCGGCTCGCTCTACCTCGTCGTCGGGGTCCTCGCCGCCCTCCAGCACGCCCGCACCCCCGGCGGCGCCGGGCAGGTGGTGGACGCGGCGATCGTCGACGGCGCCGCCCACCTCGCCTCGATGATCCACGGCATGCTGGCCGCCGGGAGCTGGCAGGACCGGCGCGGCGCCAACCTGCTGGACGGCGGCTGCCCCTTCTACGGCACCTACGCCACCTCCGACGGCGGCCACATGGCGGTCGGCCCGCTGGAGGGGCAGTTCTACGCCGAGTTCATCGGCCTCCTCGGCCTGGCGGACGCCTTCCCCGACCGGTGGGAGCTGGCCCGCTGGGACGAGCTGCGCGCCGCCGTCACCGAACGCTTCCTCACCCGTACGCGGGCGGAGTGGACCGAGGTGTTCGACGGCACCGACGCCTGCGTCGCCCCCGTCCTCTCCCTCCGCGAGGCGCCGCACCACCCGCACCTCGCCGCCCGCTCCACCTACGTGGACCGCAGCGGCATCACCCAGCCCGCCCCCGCGCCGCGCTTCTCCGCCACGCCCGTCTCCGTACGCAGCGGGCCCGCACAGCCGGGCGCCGACACGGACGCGGTCGCTGACGACTGGGGCGTACCGGGGCTCCGGACCGACCCTCACGACTAGGAGACCCCGTGCAACGCCAGATCTTCACCGAGGAGCACGACGCGTTCCGCGAGACCGTCCGGGCCTTCCTGGCCAAGGAGGTGCTCCCGTACTACGAGCAGTGGGAGCAGGACGGCATCGTCTCGCGCGACGCCTGGCTGGCCGCCGGGCGCGCCGGGCTGCTCGGCCTCGCCGTCCCCGAGGAGTACGGGGGCGGCGGCTCCACCGACTTCCGCTACAGCGCCGTCCTCGCCGAGGAGTTCACCCGGGCCGGGGCGCCGGGCCTCGCGATCGGCCTGCACAACGACATCATCGGCCCCTACCTCACCGGCCTGGCCACCGAGGAGCAGAAGCGCCGCTGGCTGCCCGGCTTCTGCTCCGGCGAGACCATCACCGCCATCGCGATGACCGAGCCGGGCGCCGGCTCCGACCTCCAGGCGATCCGCACCACCGCCGAGGACAAGGGCGGCCACTGGCTGCTCAACGGCTCGAAGACCTTCATCTCCAACGGCATCCTCGCCGACCTGGTGATCGTCGTCGCCAAGACCACGCCGGACGGCGGGGCGAAGGGGCTCTCGCTGATCGTCGTGGAGCGGGGTGCCGAAGGGTTCGAGCGGGGCCGCAACCTCGACAAGATCGGCCAGAAGTCGCAGGACACCGCCGAGTTGTTCTTCAACGACGTCCGTGTCCCCAAGGAGAACCTCCTCGGTGAGCTGGACGGCGCGTTCATCCATCTGATGACCAACCTGGCCCAGGAGCGCATGGGCATAGCGGTCGCCGGGATCGCCGCCGCCGAACACCTGCTGGAGATCACCACGCGGTACGTCAAGGAGCGCGAGGCGTTCGGCCGTCCGCTCTCCAAGCTCCAGCACATCCGGTTCGAGATCGCGGAGATGGCCACCGAGTGCGCCGTCACCCGGACCTTCCTGGACCGGTGCATCGTCGACCACTCCGACGGGACGCTGGACGCCGTCCACGCCTCGATGGCCAAGTGGTGGGCCACCGAACTCCAAAAGCGCGTCGCCGACCGCTGCCTCCAACTCCACGGCGGCTACGGCTACATGAGCGAGTACAAGGTCGCCAAGGCGTTCACCGACGGCCGTATCCAGACCATCTACGGCGGCACCACCGAGATCATGAAGGAGATCATCGGCCGCTCGCTGCTCGCCTGACCACCTCGTCGCTCTCCTCTCAACCACCCTCGAAAGGCAGCTGTCTTGAGTACCGAAGCATTCGTCTACGACGCGATCCGCACCCCGCGCGGCCGCGGCAAGGCCAACGGCGCCCTGCACGGCACCAAGCCGATCGACCTGGTCGTCGGCCTCATCCACGAGATCCGGGGCCGCTTCCCGGACCTGGACCCTGCCGCCATCGACGACATCGTCCTCGGCGTGGTCAGCCCGCTCGGCGACCAGGGCTCCGACATCGCCCGGATCGCCGCCATCGCCGCCGGGCTCCCCGACTCCGTCGCCGGGGTCCAGGAGAACCGCTTCTGTGCCTCGGGCCTGGAAGCGGTCAACCTGGCCGCCGCGAAGGTCCGTTCGGGCTGGGAGGACCTCGTCCTCGCCGGTGGCGTCGAGTCGATGTCCCGGGTGCCGATGGGCTCCGACGGCGGGGCCTGGGCGATGGACCCGATGACCAGCTTCGAGACCGGCTTCGCCCCGCAGGGCATCGGCGCCGACCTCATCGCCACCATCGAGGGCTTCAGCCGCCGCGATGTCGACGAGTACGCCGCCCTCTCCCAGGAGCGCGCGGCGGCGGCCTGGAAGGACGGCCGCTTCGCCCGCTCCGTCGTCCCGGTCAAGGACCGCAACGGCCTGCTCGTCCTGGACCACGACGAGCACATGCGCCCCGGCACCACCGCCGACTCCCTCGCCGGCCTCAAGCCGTCCTTCGCCGCCATCGGTGACATGGGCGGCTTCGACGCGGTGGCGCTCCAGAAGTACCACTGGGTCGAGAAGATCGACCACGTCCACCACGCGGGCAATTCCTCGGGCATCGTCGACGGCGCCGCCCTCGTCGCCATCGGCTCCCAGGAGGTCGGCGAGCGCTACGGACTCACCCCCCGCGCCCGCATCGTCTCCGCGGCGGTCTCCGGCTCCGAGCCCACCATCATGCTCACCGGCCCCGCCCCCGCCACCCGCAAGGCGCTCGCCAAGGCCGGGCTCACCATCGACGACATCGACCTGGTCGAGATCAACGAGGCCTTCGCCGGGGTCGTCCTGCGCTTCGTCAAGGACATGGGCCTGAGCCTGGACAAGGTCAACGTCAACGGCGGCGCCATCGCGCTCGGCCACCCCCTCGGCGCGACCGGAGCGATGATCCTCGGCACCGTGATCGACGAACTGGAGCGCCGCGACCAGCGGTTCGGCCTGGTCACCCTCTGCGTCGGCGGCGGCATGGGCGTCGCGACGATCGTCGAACGCATCTGACCTGTTCCCGGCCCCACCTGCTTACGGAGAAAACACCGACATGACGACCGAGAGCACCACCATCCGCTGGGAACAGGACGAGACCGGCGTCGTCACCCTCGTCCTCGACGACCCGAACCAGTCCGCCAACACCATGAACCAGGCCTTCAAGGACTCCATCGCGGCCATCGCCGACCGCGCAGAGGCCGAGAAGGACTCCATCCGGGGCATCATCTACACCTCCGCCAAGAAGACCTTCTTCGCGGGCGGCGACCTCAAGGACATGATCAAGGTCGGTCCCGAGAACGCCCAGGCCGCCTTCGACACCGGCACCGCGATCAAGCGCTCGCTCCGCCGTATCGAGACCCTCGGCAAGCCCGTCGTCGCCGCCATCAACGGGGCGGCCCTCGGCGGCGGTTACGAGATCGCGCTCGCCTCCCACCACCGCGTCGCCCTCGACGCCCCCGGCTCCCGCATCGGCCTGCCCGAGGTCACCCTCGGCCTGCTCCCTGCGGGCGGCGGCGTCACCCGTACCGTACGGCTCATGGGCATCGCGGACGCGCTGCTCAAGGTGCTCCTCCAGGGCACCCAGTACACCCCGCAGCGCGCCCTGGAGAACGGCCTCGTCCACGAAGTCGCCGCCACCCGCGAGGAGATGATCGAGAAGGCCCGCGCCTTCATCGACGCCAACCCCGAGTCGCAGCAGCCGTGGGACGTCAAGGGCTACCGCATCCCCGGCGGCACCCCCTCCAACCCGAAGTTCGCGGCCAACCTCCCCGCGTTCCCCGCCAACTTGAAGAAGCAGCTCGCGGGCGCGCCCATGCCCGCGCCGCGCAACATCCTGGCGGCGGCCGTCGAGGGCTCCCAGGTCGACTTCGAGACCGCCCTGACCATCGAGGCCCGGTACTTCACCGAGCTGGTCACCGGCCAGGTCTCCAAGAACATGATCCAGGCGTTCTTCTTCGACCTCCAGGCCGTCAACTCCGGTGCCAACCGCCCCAAGGACATCCCCGAGCGCCCGCTCCGCAAGGTGGCCGTGCTCGGTGCCGGGATGATGGGCGCGGGCATCGCCTACTCCTGCGCCAAGGCCGGGATCGAGGTCGTCCTCAAGGACGTCTCCACCGAGGCGGCCGCCAAGGGCAAGGCGTACAGCGAGAAGCTGCTCGCCAAGGCGCTCTCCCGGGGCCGTACGACGGAGGCGAAGCGCGACGAACTGCTGGCCCGGATCACCCCCACCGGCGACGCGGCCGACCTCGCGGGCTGCGACGCGGTGATCGAGGCCGTCTTCGAGGACACCGCGCTCAAGCACAAGGTGTTCCAGGAGATCCAGGACGTCATCGAGCCCGACGCCCTGCTCTGCTCCAACACCTCCACCCTCCCCATCACGGTCCTCGCCGAGGGGGTGTCCCGCCCGGCCGACTTCATCGGCCTGCACTTCTTCTCGCCGGTCGACAAGATGCCGCTGGTCGAGATCATCAAGGGCGAGCGGACCGGCGACGAGGCGCTGGCCCGCGCCTTCGACCTCGTACGACGCATCAAGAAGACGCCGATCGTCGTCAACGACTCGCGCGGCTTCTTCACCTCGCGCGTCATCGGCCAGTTCATCAACGAGGGCGTCGCCATGGTCGGCGAGGGTGTGGAGCCCGCCTCGATCGAACAGGCCGCCGCCCAGTCCGGCTACCCGGCCAAGGTGCTCTCCCTGATGGACGAGCTGACCCTGACCCTGCCCCGCAAGATCCGCAACGAGACCAAGCGCGCGGTCGAGGAGGCCGGCGGCACCTGGCCCGGCCACCCCTCGGACGAGGTCATCGACCGGATGGTCGACGAGTTCGGGCGCCCCGGGCGCAGCGGGGGAGCGGGCTTCTACGACTACGACGACGAGGGCAAGCGCGCAGGCCTCTGGCCCGGCCTGCGCGAGCACTTCACCAAGGCCGACGCGAACGTGCCCTTCGAGGACATGAAGGAGCGGATGCTCTTCTCCGAGGCCCTGGACAGTGTCCGCTGCCTGGAGGAGAACGTCCTCATCTCCGTCGCCGACGCCAACATCGGCTCCATCATGGGCATCGGCTTCCCGCCGTGGACCGGCGGCGTGCTCCAGTACATCAACGGGTACGAGGGCGGCCTGCCCGGATTCGTCGCCCGCGCCCGGGAGTTGGCCGAGCGGTACGGCGACCGGTTCCTGCCGCCCGCGCTGCTCGTGGAGAAGGCGGAGAAGGGCGAGACCTTCCACGACTGAGCCTGATCCGGGCCGCGTTCACCGCCCATGTCACTCGGTGGTGAACGCGGCCCGCAGCTCCTCCTTCAGCGACCGCTGGAAGGCCGTCACCAGGGCCTGCACGACGATCGGTTGCATGTGCGCGGAGAGCGACTTCATGGCCGCCACATGCTCCGGATCGCCCTCACGCTCCCGGTAGGGGTTCCACACCTCGTCCCGGAAGAGCCGCGTCATCTCCTGGGCGGCGGAGCGGGTGTGCTCCAGCAGCACGGTCCGCGCCGCAAGGATCGTCTCGTGAGCGATCGGCACGTCCAGCAGCTCCACCCCGAGCCGAAGCAGCCCGAGATCCACCCGGTACGCCCCGCCGTCCCCCTCCGGCCGCACCAGCACCCCCATCGCCGCCAGCCGCTCCACATCCGGCTCCGCCAGCGCCCGCCCCGCCCGCTTCTCCAGCTCGGCCCGCGTCATGTCCTCCGCCGTGTCCGGCGCCCAGGACGCGACCAGCGCGCGGTGGATCGCCAGATCGTGCGCGCTCAGGTCGGGCGGCAGCTGCTCCAGATAGCGTTCGATGGCGGCGAGCGTCATGCCCTGGTGCTGGAGCTCCTCGATCAGCGCGAGCCGCGAGAGATGATCGGCCCCGTAGTGCCCGACCCGGCGCGGCCCGATGACCGGGGGCGGCAGCAGCCCCCGGGTGCTGTAGAACCGCACGGTACGCACGGTGACCCCGGCGCGCGCCGCCAGCTCGTCCACCGTGAGCGTGGGCTCGTCGGTCCCCGTCGCCATCTCTGCTCCCCGCCGTCGAACCCTCGTATCGGACAGTGCCGCTGTCTCACCACTACTGCGAAAGTCTCCGGCACCGGGGGCGTGCCGTCCACCCCGGTCCGCATGCACCCTCTTTCCGCTCGCATACTGGGGATACGGAGGACGGGCAGCACACCGCAGGCCCGCCAGGAGTGCCGGGAGCACCCGATGCGCAGCGCGAAGGACGTCGAGGAGCCCCTGCCGCCCCCGCCCGGCGGGGTCCTGTGGAGCCTGTCCGGGGACATCCGGGCGCTGCTCATGCTGCCCGCCGCCCTCACCCTCCAGGTCGCCCACCCGGCCGTCGGTGCGGGCGTCGACGAGCACTCCGTCTTCCGTACCGATCCCTGGGGGCGCGGCGAACGCTCCCTGCGCTCGCTCCAGCTCTGGGTGTACGGCGGGGCGGAGGCCGCCGAGGAGGGCCGCAGGCTGCGGAAGCTCCACCGTACGATCCAGGGCACCGACACCCGGGGCCGCGCCTACCACGCGCTGACGCCCGCCAATTACGCCTGGGTGCACGCCACCGGTTTTCCCGTCTACCGGCACGCCGCGCGTTATCTCGTCCGGCCGATGACGCCCGCCCAGGAACGTGCCCTGTACGCGGAGTGGCTCCAGGTCGGCCGGATCCTCGGCATCCACGACCGGGACATGCCCCAGACCATCGAGGAGTTCTGGCCGTACTGGGAGAAGATGCTCGCCGGGGAGATCGAGGCGACGGTCGTCGTGCGCGAACTCATCGACGTCGACCAGCCCGTGCCGCCACCGGACCGCTGGCCGTGGCCGGTGCGGATGGTCCTGCGGGCCCTGTGGCCGGTACTCCTGCCGCCGCTGGCCCGCGGCCGGCGGTTCGTCACCCTCGGGCTCATGCCGCCGGACGCCCGCGCGGCGATCGGCCTGCCGTGGACGGCGGCCCAGGAGAAGCGGCTGCGGCGGATCTGCGCCGTGCTGCGGGTGGTCGTTCCCGCGCTGCCGGAGCGGCTGCGGTACCTGCCGATGGCACGGGCGGCCCGCGCCGCGCACGCCGCCGGGGGCCGCCGGAACGGCTGAACTTCACCGCTCCGAGGCCCCCGATGAGACACATGCAAGCGCGTCAGCGGTGGTCGTGACCGCCGTGACCGTGGTCATGGACCGTGTTCGTCGCCGCGATCTTCTTCCAGGACGCCGGCCGCTCCGGCCGGGCCGCCGCCCGGGACGACACCGCGCCCTTGGCGACCCCCGCCGAGGACACCGCAGGCAGCGCCGGCCGCTTCGGCTGGTACAGCCAGGTGTCGAACAGCGTCGCCAGCGGCTTGCCCGAGACCCGCTCCGCGTACCGCAGGAAGTCGCCGACCGTCGCGTTGGAGTGCGCCTTCTCGGTCGGCCACCCCTTCAGCAGGGCGAAGAACGTCTCGTCGCCGACCTCGTTGCGCAGCGCCTGGAGCGCCAGCGCGCCCCGGTCGTAGACGGCGATGTCGAACTGCTTGTCCGGACCCGGGTCGCCCGGCTTCACCTTCCAGAACGGGTCGTTCGCCGGGTGCTGGGCGTAGACGTAGTCCGCCAGCTCCTGCGCGGTGCCCTCACCCTCCTTCTCCGACCAGAGCCACTGGCTGTAGCGGGCGAAGCCCTCGTTGATCCAGATGTCCTTCCAGCCGTCGACCGAGACGCTGTTGCCGTACCACTGGTGCGCGATCTCGTGGACGACGACCGAGACGTTGGCGCCGTTCGCGAACTGCCGCGGGCTGTAGAAGGGCCGGGTCTGGGTCTCCAGCGCGAAGCCGCTCGTCACATTGGGCACATAGCCGCCGAGCGCGTTGAACGGGTACGGGCCGAAGACCTCGGTCAGCCACTCCGCGACCTCGGCGGTCCGTTCGATGCTGGCCCGGGCGGCACCCGCGTGGGGACCGAGGTCCTTGCTGTACGCGTTCAGCACCGGCAGGCCGTCGGCCGTCTTGTCGGTCGTGATGTCGAACTTGCCGATCGCGAGCGTCGAGAGGTACGTGGCCTGCGGCTTGTCGGAGCGCCAGTTGAAGCGGGTCCAGCCGAGCTTCGAACTCTGCGACACCAGCACGCCGTTGCTGATGGCCTGCGTGCCGTCCGGCACGGAGACCGAGATGTCGTACGTGGCCTTGTCGAGGGGGTGGTCGTTGCTCGGGTACCACCAGACCGCCGACTCCGGCTCCTGTGCGGCGACGCCGCCGTCCGGGGTCCGGGCCCAGGCGGTCCAGCCGTTGACCTTCACCTCGGAGGGCTTCCCGGCGTACCGGACGACCACCGAGATGTCCTTGCCCTTCGCCAGCGGGTCCGCCGGAGTGATCTCCAGCTCCTGCTCGCCGCTCTTGGCGTAGGAGGCCTTCTTGCCGTTGACCCGCACCTCGGAGACGGCGAGCCCGAAGTCGAGGTTGAACCGGGTCAGCTCCTGCGTCGTGGTGGCGATGATCGTCGCCGTGCCCTCCAGCAGGTCGGTCGTCGGCTGGTACTTCAGCCGCAGGTCGTAGTGGGAGACGTCGTAGCCGCCGTTTCCGCTGGCCGGGTAGTAGGGGTCGCCGATACCCGGGGCACCCACGGTGCCGGTGGCGGCCGACGCCGGGATCGCCAGCAGGAGGGTGGCCGCCAGTGCGCTGGGGACGATGAATCTGCGGTGCACGCATACTCCAAGTCGTCGGGACGGTCGACCGGCCGGAGGGTGTCGCCGACCGGTCGTGAACCGGGCGGGGGATGGTTCCGACCGGTCAGGAAAAAGGCTAAGCAGCCCGCAGGGCAGGACGGTCGATTCCGGGCATCTCTGTCACATGATCGCCATGCCCTCGTCACGACCGGCAGTGATCGCCCCCTGTTGCACAGGAGTTCACCCGGGTAACGTCCGCGGCACCGACCGACCGGGCGGGCGCCGCGGTGCCCGCCGCCCGCGCCCGCCCGCACTCCGTCCGTACCCCGGGAGGCAGCCGCTGATGACCCCTCGCACCACCCGCGCGCTCCGCATGCTCAGCCCGCAGCCCTGGCTAGGGCCGGTCGCCCACCCCGGCCGCCCGCCGTCCGGTACGCGGCGCGGAGGCCCGGCGGTCCGGCGCCGGAGTGCGGTGGTGGCAGCGGTCCTGGGCGCGCTGGCCGTTCCGTTCGCCATGGCACCCGCCGAGGCCGCGCCGCATCCGCCGCGCACCGGGTTCGAGGCGAGCGACGGGGCGCGCTGGACCGGGCTGGGGGAGGAGCAGGCCTTCCTGGGGGCGGTGGACCGGGGGAGCGACCGGGCCGCCGTCGAACGGATCGGGACGACCGAGGAGGGTCGCCCCCTCCAGCTCGTACGCATCGGAGAGCAGCGCCCCGCCACCACCACGGTCCTGCTGATATGCAGTCAGCACGGCGACGAGCCCGCCGGGCGTGAGGCCTGTCTGACCACCTTGCGCGACCTGGCCTTCGCCGAGGACCGCGCCACCCGCGCCTTCCTCTCCCGTACGACCGTGCTGGTGCTGCCCACGGCCAACCCCGACGGGCGCGCCGCCGACACCCGGGGCAACGCCGACGGCGTCGACATCAACCGGGACCACATCGCCCTGGAGACCACGGAGGGCCGGGCCGTCGCGGCCGTCGTCCGCGACGAACGGCCCGATGTCATCTACGACTTGCACGAGTACGGTGCAACGCAGCCGTACTACGACAAGGACCTCTTCGTCCTGTGGCCCCGCAACCTGAACGTCGACAGCCGTGTCCACGACCTCTCGCGCACTCTCTCCGAGCGGTACGTGCGGCCCGCCGCGACCGGGGCCGGCTACAGCAGCGGCATCTACGGCATCTGGACCGACCCCGTCACCGGCGACCCCATCAAGCAGACGGCCGGGGACGGCCAGGAACGCATCCTGCGCAACACCTCCGGCCTCAAGCACGCCGTCGGCCTCCTCATCGAGTCGCGCATCGACGCCCTGAGCGAGGCGGAGAAGGACGACCCCGCCCTCAACCACCGGCGCAGGGTCCACTCCCAGCAGACCGCGCTCGGCGGCCTCTTCGACTTCACACAGGAGCAGCGCGCCCGCATCCGCGCCGCCACCGCGCTCTCGCGCCTGAGCGGGTACGCCGACCGCGGCCCCGTATACCTGGGCGGCGCCGACAACGATCCGGCCGGGCCCGGCGAGGTCCTCACCGACCCGCCGTGCGGCTACCGGCTGGAGGCCGCCCAGTACGCCGGGGTGAAGGACGGACTCGCCCTGCACGGCGTCCGGTCCCACCGGGACGGAGCTGGCGCATATGTGCCCCTGCGGCAGTCGGCCAGGAGCCTGATTCCGCTGCTCCTCGACCAGCGGGCGTCATATTCCATCACATCTGGTCAAGCTGATACGGCTTGTTGATCCTTCGGGATCGTAGGCAGGTGTGGTACTGCCTACGAAGAGTGTTTTTCGGACTCGGTGAAAGGTGCCATTTGTGTCCCAGGACGACCAGTCAGCCGGGGGCCGGGAGGAACTGTCGGTCACGGCCGACCTTCCCCCCGAACCGCTCAGCACCCGGGCCCCGACCACCGACCGGGTGGTGTTCGGCGTCACGGCGGTCCTCACCCTCGCCTTCGTCATCTGGGGCGCGACCGCCACCTCATCGCTGGAGACGGCGTCCGGCAAGCTGCTCGAAGGGCTGATCCACAACGGCGGCTGGGCCTTCATGCTCGCCGCGTCGGGCTTCGTGATCTTCGCCCTCTGGCTGGCCATCAGCCGCTACGGGAAGATCTGCCTCGGCCAGGAAGGGGAGCCGCCGGAGTTCCGGACCATCTCCTGGGTCGCGATGATGTTCAGCGCCGGTATGGGCATCGGGCTGATGTTCTGGGGCGTCAGTGAACCCCTGGCCCACTTCCGCACCCCGCCGCCCGGCACCGACCCCGCCGACGCGGCCGAGGCCATGCAGACGGCGATGGCCACCACCCTCTTCCACTGGACGCTGCACCCCTGGGCGATCTACGCGGTGGTCGGCCTCGCCATCGCCTACAGCGCCTACCGGATGCGCAGGCGGCAGACGATCAGCGCGGTCTTCGAGCCGCTGATCGGCAAGCGCCGCGCACGCGGAGGCATCGGACGCGTCATCGACATCCTGGCCATCTTCGCGACGCTCTTCGGCTCGGCGGCCTCCCTGGGCCTCGGCGCGCTCCAGATCGGCAGCGGGATCCAGGAGCTGGACTGGCTGGAGAAGGCCGGCACCGGCCTCCTGGTCGCCATCATCGCCGTGCTGACGGTCGGCTTCGTCGCCTCCGCGGTCTCCGGCGTGGAGAAGGGCATCCAGTGGCTCTCCAACATCAACATGGTGCTGGCCCTGCTGCTGGTCGTGTTCGTCTTCATCGCCGGTCCCACGATCTTCGTCCTCGACCTGGTGCCCACCTCGCTCGGCGCCTACATCAGTGATCTCGGACAGCTCGCCGGCCGCACCGAGGCGACCGGCGGCGGCGAGGTGGCCGACTGGCTCGGCGGCTGGACGGTCTTCTACTGGGCCTGGTGGATCTCCTGGACGCCCTTCGTCGGCATGTTCATCGCCCGCATCAGCCGCGGCCGCACCATCCGCCAGTTCGTCGGCGGCGTCATCCTGGTGCCCAGCACGGTCAGCCTGATCTGGTTCGCCGTCTTCGGCGGCACGGCCATGAAGCTGGACGAGGCGGGCAAGCTCACCGGCGCCGACACCCCCGAGGCGCAGCTCTTCGGCGTCCTCCAGGAGTTCCCGATCGCCACCGTGACGAGCATCCTGGTGATGATCCTCGTCGGCATCTTCTTCGTCTCCGGCGCCGACGCCGCCTCGATCGTCATGGGCACGCTCTCGCAGAAGGGCGTCCTGGAGCCCAGCAAGTGGGTCGTCATCTTCTGGGGTGTCGTGACCGGGGCCGTGGCCGCGATCATGCTGCTCATCGGTGACGGCAAGGAGAACGCGCTGGAAGGGCTCCAGAACCTCACCATCCTGGTCGCCGCGCCCTTCGTCGTCGTCATGATCGGCATGTGCGTGGCCCTGATGCGGGACCTGCGCAGGGACCCGCAGATCGTCCGCCAGGAGTTCGGCGTGGAGGCGGTCGAGTCCGCGGTGATCGAGGGGCACGCCAAGTACGACGGCGACTTCGAGATCCGGATCGGCCCCGGCACGACCGTCACCACGGACGAACGCCACAAGGACACCCCGATCGAGAAGGGCCCCCAGGACTGACCCCCGGGGACCCCTGCGCACATACGGCGGCGGCTCAGCCCACCAGGGCGGCCGCCGCCCGTGCGCAGCCCCAGGCCACGGTCACGCCCGCACCCCCGTGCCCGTAGTTGTGGACCAGCAGACCGCCGCCCGGCAAGGCCTCCGCCTCGATCCGCACCCCGGCCTCCCGCGCCGGCCGCAGCCCCACCCGGTGCCCCAGCACCCGGGCGCCCGCGATCTCCGGCCGGACCCGCGCACACCGCGCCACGATCTCCCGGGCCGTCCCCGGATCGGGCTCCCGCCGCTCGTCGTCCGCCTCGGCCGTGCCGCCCAGCACCAGACCGGCCGGCTGCGGGAAGAAGTACGTCGTCGCGGCGGACGCCGGATCGGCCTCGGTGAACCACTCCGCGATCCCCGGGTTCTCCACCACGACCAGCTGCCCCCGCACAGCCCGCACCCCCGCGTCCGGCACCAGCTCGCGCGCCCCCAGCCCCGTGCAGTTCACCACCACCGGGGCCGACGCCGCGGCCTCCTCGAACCCGGACACCGCCCGCCGCTCCACCGCGCCGCCCGCCGCCACCAGCCGCCCCTCCAGCCAGGCCAGGTGGACCGGCATGTCCAGCAGCGGCAGCACCACCCGCAGCCCCTCGGCCACCTCCACGGCACCCTTCAGCTCCGCCGCCCACGGCCCCAGCGCCGCGAACCGCTCACCGCCGTGCACCCCCGCCACCAGCCGTACGCCGGTGCCACCGGGCCCGGCCGCCAGCTCCTCGTACACCGCCAGTGTCTCCAGCGACCAGGCGCCGACCCGCTCCGCCGGTTCGATCCGGTACGGCCACCACAGCGCGCCCGCCACCGCCGAGGTCGTCGCCCCGGCCGGATCGCGCGACCAGACCCGCACCCGCAGCCCGCGCTCCGCCAGCGTCACGGCGGTGGTCAGGCCGATGACCCCACCGCCCACCACGATCACATCCGCCACCACGGTCACTCCCGTCCCCTCGGCACACGCGCGGCCCGATCCACGCCCGTCGCTGGACGGACGCTAACGGACCCCGGAAGCCAGCGACCAGGGGCGCGGGGCGAAGGGCACGGAGCACCGGCGACTAGGATCGGCACCCTGATGACTGCCACCCTCGTCGCCAAGGACCTCGCCGCCGGACACGGCGACCGCACACTCTTCGCCGGACTCGACCTCGTCGTCGCCCCCGGAGACGTGATCGGTCTCGTCGGAGTCAACGGCGCCGGTAAATCGTCCCTGCTCCGCCTGCTCGCCGGACTCGACCGCCCGGAGGAGGGCGAGCTGCGGCTCTCCCCGCCCACCGCCACCGTCGGCCACCTCCCGCAGGAGCCCGAGCGGCGCGAGGGCGAGACCGTGGCCGCGTTCCTGGCCCGCCGCACCGGCGTGGCCGACGCCCAGCGCGCCATGGACGAGGCGACGGAGGCCCTGGTCGCCGGGGCCCCGGGCGCGGACGACGCGTACTCCGAGACCCTGGAGCGGTGGCTCGCCCTCGGCGGTGCCGACCTGGAGGAGCGGGCCGCGCAGGTCGCGGCCGAGCTGGGCCTCACCGTGAGCCTGGACCTGCCCATGACCGCCCTCTCAGGCGGCCAGGCGGCACGCGCCGGGCTCGCCTCCCTCCTCCTCTCCCGCTACGACGTCTTCCTGCTGGACGAGCCCACCAACGACCTCGACCTCGACGGCCTGGAGCGCCTGGAGCGCTTCGTGGCGGGGCTGCGGGCCGGGACCGTCGTCATCAGCCACGACCGCGAGTTCCTGATGCGCACGGTCACCAAGGTGCTCGAACTCGACCTGGCCCAGCAGCAGATCAACCTCTACGGCGGTGGCTACGCGGCCTATCTGGAGGAGCGCGAGACCGCCCGTCGGCACGCCCGCGAGGGGTACGAGGAGTACGCCGACAAGAAGGCCGCCCTCGAAGCGCGCGGCCATATGCAGCGCTCCTGGATGGACAAGGGCGTCAAGAACGCCCGCCGCAAGGCCACCGACGGCGACAAGCTCGGCCGCAACGCCCGCAGCGAGGCCAGCGAGAAGCAGGCGGCGAAGGCGCGGCAGACCCAGCGCATGATCGAACGCCTCGACACCGTCGAGGAGCCGCGCAAGGAGTGGGAGCTGCGGATGGAGATCGCCACCGCCCCGCGCTCCGGCTCGGTCGTCGCGACCCTGCGCGAGGCCCAAGTGGTGCGCGGCGACTTCTCGTTCGGCCCCGCCTCGCTCCAGATCGACTGGGCCGACCGGGTCGCCATCACCGGAGCCAACGGCGCGGGCAAGTCCACCCTGCTCGCGGCCCTGTTGGAGCGGCTCCCGCTGGACTCCGGCCAGGCCGCGCTCGGTTCGGGCGTCGTGGTCGGCGAGGTCGACCAGGCCCGCAGGCTCTTCCTCGGCTCCCAGTCGCTGCTGGAGGCGTTCTGCGCCGCCGTCCCCGACACGGAACCGGCCGAAGTCCGCACACTGCTCGCCAAGTTCGGCCTGCGCGCCGACCATGTGATGCGCCCCGCCACCAGCCTCTCCCCGGGCGAACGCACCCGCGCCGCCCTCGCCCTGCTCCAGGGCCGGGGCGTCAACCTCCTGGTCCTCGACGAGCCGACGAACCACCTGGACCTGCCCGCCATCGAACAGCTGGAAGCGGCCCTGGAGAGCTACACGGGCACCCTGCTGCTGGTCACCCACGACCGGCGGATGCTGGAGGCGGTGCGCACCACGCGCCGTATCGAAGTGGCGGACGGCCAGGTCAAGGAAGTCTGAGCGGAGTTACGGGAAGGGGGGCGGGCCGCACACGGCGACCCGCCCCCAGTCTTTCCGGGTCAGCGCCCCCGGCCGCCACCCTGCTTCGGATCGGTCAGCCCGGCCCGCCGCAGCGCGTCGGCCATCGCGCTGTTCGCCGGGGCTGGAGCGCCCTGCCCCTGCCGGGAACCGCCACCGCCACCGCGCCGGTCCCGGCCGCCGCCCTGCCCGCCCTGCCCGCCCTGCCCGCCACCGGACCCCTGGCCGCCGCCCTGGCCCTGCCGCTGCCTCGGCGGACGGGCGCCGCCCCGCTCACCACGGCCCTGCCCGCCGCCCGCGCCCGGCTCGTCGTCCAGCCGCAGCGTCAGCGAGATCCGCTTGCGCTGCGCGTCGACGTCCATGACCTTGACCTTCACGATGTCCCCGGGCTTCACGACATCGCGCGGGTCCTTCACGAACGTCTTCGACAGCGCCGACACATGCACCAGACCGTCCTGGTGGACGCCGATGTCGACGAACGCGCCGAACGCCGCCACATTCGTCACGACGCCCTCCAGCACCATGCCGGGCTCCAGGTCGCCGAGCTTCTCGACGCCCTCCTTGAAGGTCGCCGTGCGGAACGCGGGACGCGGGTCGCGCCCCGGCTTCTCCAGCTCCTTCAGGATGTCCGTGACGGTCGGCAGACCGAACATGTCGTCCACGAAGTCCGCCGCGCGCAGCGACCGCAGCGCCTCCGCGTTGCCGATCAGCGAGGCGACCTCCCCGCCCGCCGCCTTGCTCATCCGCCGCACCACCGGGTACGCCTCCGGGTGCACGCTGGAGCCGTCCAGCGGATCGTCGCCGCCCCGGATCCGCAGGAATCCCGCGCACTGCTCGTACGCCTTCGGGCCGAGACGCGCCACGTCCTTGAGCGCCTTGCGGGAGCGGAAGGGTCCGTTGGTGTCGCGGTGCGCCACGATGTTCTCGGCGAGCCCCGAGCTGATCCCCGAGACCCGTGAAAGCAGCGGTGCGGATGCGGTGTTGACGTCCACGCCGACGCCGTTCACACAGTCCTCGACGACCGCGTCCAGCGAACGCGACAGCTTCACCTCGGACAGGTCGTGCTGGTACTGGCCGACGCCGATCGACTTCGGGTCGATCTTCACCAGCTCGGCCAGCGGGTCCTGGAGCCGCCGTGCGATCGAGACGGCGCCGCGCAACGACACGTCCATGTCGGGGAGTTCCTGCGAGGCGAAGGCGGAGGCGGAGTACACCGAGGCGCCCGCCTCCGAGACCATCACCTTGGTGAGCTTCAACTCCGGGTGCTTGTCGATCAGTTCACCGGCGAGCTTGTCCGTCTCGCGGGAGGCGGTGCCGTTGCCGATCGCGATCAGGTCGACCGCGTGCTCCTTCGCCAGGTGCGCCAGCTTGGCCAGCGCTTGGTCCCACTTGTTGGCGGGCACATGCGGGTGGATCACATCGGTGGCCACCACCTTGCCGGTCGCGTCGACGACCGCGACCTTCACCCCCGTACGGAAACCGGGGTCCAGGCCCAGCGTGGCGCGCGTCCCGGCCGGGGCGGCGAGCAGCAAGTCGCGCAGGTTCGAGGCGAAGACCCGTACCGCCTCGTCCTCCGCCGCCGTGCGCAGCCGCAGCCGCAGATCGATGCCCAGGTGCACCTGGATCCGGGTCCGCCACGCCCAACGCACCGTGTCGAGAAGCCACTTGTCGCCCGGGCGGCCCCGGTCGGCGATCCCGAAACGGCGGGCGACCATGTTCTCGTACGTGGAGGGGCCCGGCTTCTCGGCGGCCTCGGGCTCCTCCGGCTCCAGGACCAGGTCGAGTACGTTCTCCTTCTCGCCCCGCAGCATCGCCAGCACCCGGTGCGAGGGCAGCGCGGTGAACGGCTCCGCGAAGTCGAAGTAGTCGGCGAACTTGGCGCCCGCCTCCTCCTGGCCCTCCCGCACCTTCGCCGCCAGCCGCCCCCGGCTCCACATGCGCTCGCGCAGCTCACCGGTCAGGTCGGCGTCCTCGGAGAACCGCTCGGTGAGGATGGAGCGCGCGCCCTCCAGGGCCGCCGCCGCGTCCGCCACGCCCTTGTCGCCGTCCACGAACGCGGCAGCGGCGGCGAGCGGATCGGCCGACGGGTCGGCGAGCAGGCCGTCCGCCAGCGGTTCGAGCCCCGCCTCCCGGGCGATCTGCGCCTTCGTCCGCCGCTTCGGCTTGAACGGCAGGTAGATGTCCTCCAGGCGCGCCTTGGTCTCGGCACCCCGGATCGCGGCCTCCAGCGCGGCGTCCAGCTTGCCCTGTTCGCGGACGGAGTCGAGGATCGACGTCCGCCGCTCCTCCAGCTCCCGCAGATAGCGCAGCCGCTCCTCCAGCGTGCGCAGCTGCGCGTCGTCGAGCGATTCGGTCGCCTCCTTGCGGTAGCGCGCGATGAACGGCACGGTGGACCCGCCGTCGAGCAACTCGACGGCCGCCCTGACCTGTCGCTCACGTACGCCGAGCTCCTCGGCGATCCTGCCTTCGATGGACGTCGTCACGGTTTTCCCGACTCGCCTTCTCGTACTGGCTGTGCTGGCCGTGCTCGCGGTGCGATGAGCACGTTCTTACCTAGGCTTACCTAGGCCTGCATTCTGCCGGGTGGCCGGGGCCGATGTCGCGCGACCTCGGCGAACACGCCCGGAGCCCCCGCCACCGCGTGCGAGGGCTCCGGGTGTTGCAGCAGGGTCAGCGCCCGGTCGCCTCGGCCGGGAAAGCGCCGTTCGAGGCCGCCGTGAACAGGAAGCCGCGGCCCAGCTCGGTGAGCCGCTCCACGCCTTCCGCGCCCAGGTGTTCGTACGGGGCCCGGTCCATCCGGTCCGTCGCCTCCTCCACCTCCGCGCGCAGCGCCGTCCCCGCGTCGGTCAGCGCCAGCTCCTCGCCCGACTCCAGCAGCCCGCGCTCCCGCAGTCGGCCGGACGCCGCCTCCCAGTCGGTGCGGCGCCAGCCCCGGGAGGACAGGAGCCAGCGGATCGCCATGCCCTTGCCCGTGGCGGTGTGGCTGACGAGCGACTCCACCGGGTCCAGACCGGCGGCGAGCAGCGCCGCGAGGTGGGCGTCGCCACGGTGCTCGCGCAGCAGGGTCGCGGCGTGCCAGAACGCCAGGTGCGGCTCGTCGGGCACGGGCAGCTCCGCGTGCGCCGCGTACAGCGGGCGGGCGTGCGGGGTGCAGGCCTCGGTGGCGCGCAGCGCGAGCCGGGCCGCCTCCGCCATCTCGTCCGAGGCGATGATCTCCTCACCGAGCAGCCGCCGCAGCGTCGCGTCCGCCGCCCGCAGCCGTGCCCCGAGCACCTGCTCGGGCGAGGCCACGGACCAGACGGCGGGCACATGCTGGGCCACCAGGGCGGGGTTGAAGTTGTAGAAGGTCGCGGTGACGGTGCCCGCCCCCACGGCCCCGAACGCGGCGGCCCGGGTGGCGAAGTAGACGGCGCTCGGGTCCTCGACGCCGAGCTTGCCCAGCTCGGCGCCCAGGTCGGGGGAGAAGAAGAGGCACGAGTGCAGCGGGTTGACGGCGTTGTGGCAGCGGCGTTCCGCGCGGGCCGGAAGAGAACTCATACCCGCACGTTACCGACTGGTCGGTACGGCGGGAACCCTGGGGAGGGCCCAGGCGCGGGGAACGGCGCGATGGCAGAAAAGGTGGGGTATTCGTCGTTGTGGCCATCACCGCCCGCCGCCCAGGATGGCAGGTGTGATCCAGCGAACCGTGCTCGTCGTCCTCTTCGACGGCGTCCAGAGCCTCGACGCGACCGGCCCGATGGAGGTCTTCGCCGGGGCCTCCCGGGCGCCGGGCGCCTCCTACGACCTGCGGACCGCCTCCCTCGACGGCGGCCCCGTCCGGGCCACCAGCGGGCTGACCCTGATGCCCGACAGCAGCCTGGCGGAGGCACCCGTACCGCACACCCTGCTGGTCCCCGGCGGCTACGGCACCCGCTCCTCCCACCCGGAGCTGACGGCCTGGCTGCGGGCCCACGCGCCACGGGCCGAGCGGCTGGTCTCCGTATGCACCGGGGCCCTGCTGCTGGCCGAGGCGGGCCTCCTGGACGGCCACCGGGTAACCACCCACTGGAACTACTGCGAGCAGCTCGCCCGCGACTTCCCCGACGTCCACGTCGACCCCGACCCGATCTTCGTACGGGACGGGAAGCTGGCCACCTCGGCGGGCGTCACCGCAGGCATCGACCTGGCCCTCGCGCTCGTCGAGGAGGACCACGGGCGGGACCTCGCGCTGACCGTCGCCCGCCACCTCGTGGTCTTCCTGCGCCGCCCCGGCAACCAGGCCCAGTTCAGCGCGCAGCTCAGCGCCCAGACCGCACAGCGCGAACCACTGCGCGAGGTCCAGCACTGGATCACCCAGCACCCGGACGCCGACCTCGCCGTGGACTCCCTCGCGGCCCGCGCCCGGCTCTCGCCCCGGCACTTCGCCCGCGCGTTCCGGGCGGAGACGGGGACGACCCCGGGGCGGTACGTCGACCGCGTACGCCTGGAGCACGCCCGCAGGCTCCTGGAGGACACCTCCGAGCCGGTCGAACGGATCGCCCGCGCCAGCGGCTACGGCACGCCCGAAGCCATGCGCCGCGCCTTCGTGAAGGCACTCGCCACGGCACCCGCCGAGTACCGCCGCCGCTTCCGTACGCCGATGTCCACCACCTGACCCGCCCGTCCACCGAAAGGCAGACCGTGCAGATCGCCATCACCCTCTTCGACCGCTTCACCGCCCTGGACGCGGTGGGGCCCTACGAGATCCTCAGCCGCGCCCCGGGCGCCGAGGTCGTCTTCGTCGCCGAACGGACCGGCCCCGTGGCCAACGACAGCGGCAGCCTGGAACTCGTCGCCCACAAGACCCTCGCCGAGGTCCCGGCCCCCGACCTGGTGATCGTGCCGGGCGGACCGGGGCAGAGCGACCAGATGGAGAACGGGACGCTGCTCAGCTGGCTGCGCGCGGCCGACGCCTCCACCACCTGGACGACCTCCGTCTGCACCGGCTCCCTGCTCCTCGCGGCGGCCGGACTGCTTCAGGGCCGGCGGGCCACCTCGCACTGGCTGGCGCTGGAGACCCTGAAGGGGTTCGGCGCCGAGCCGACGATGGAGCGGGTGGTGTTCGACGGGAAGTACGTCACCGCCGCCGGGGTCTCCTCCGGCATCGACATGGGCCTCACCCTGCTCGGCCGGATCGCGGGCGACGACGCCGCGCGCTCGGTGCAGCTGCTCACCGAGTACGACCCTCAGCCGCCCTACGACTGCGGGTCCCCCGAGAAGGCCCCGGCCGCCCTGGTCGAGGAGTGGCGGGCCCGGAGCCGCCACGTCATGCGGTAGGCCCGTCGTCCAGGCACATCACCGGGTAGCGCCCGTCGTATACGTGAAGTGCGGCACACGCCGCTCCAGGAAGGCGGCGACCCCCTCCGCGGTGTCGCCGCTGCCCTGCGCCTGCCCGGCCCAGTACGCGTCCCGCTCCTGCCGCCCCGCCGCGAACTCCTTCGCCGCCGCCTGCGTCAGCTGGGAGCGCGAGGCCAGCACCCCGGCATACGCCGCCACCCGTTCGTCCAGTCCGCCGGCGGGGAGCACCTCGTCGACCAGACCGGTGCGCAGGGCCCTCTCCGTGTCGATCAGCTCGCCCGAGAACAGCAGGTGCTTCGCCGTTGCCGGGCCGACCAGGGCGACCAGCCGCCGGGTGGAGGAGGACGGGTAGACGATGCCGAGCTTGGCGGGGGTGACGCCGAACAGCGCGCCCTCCTGGGCGAACCGCAGATCGCAGGCGGCGGCGAGCTGGCTGCCGCCGCCCACGCAGTAGCCGCGCACGGCGGCGAGCGTCGGCCGGGGGAAGGCGGCGAGCGCCTCCTCGGCCGACACCGCCAGCGCCTGGGCGTCCCCGGCGCTCTCCCGCAGCGTGGAGATGTCGGCCCCGGCGCAGAAGGTCTCGCCGGCGCCCGTCAGCACCAGCACGCGGACCGCCGGGTCGGCGGCCAGCCGCTCCAGCAGCTCCGGCAGGCTCCGCCACATCGCGGCGGTCATGGCGTTGCGCTTGGCGGGGTGGCTGATCACGACGGTGGCGATCCCGCCGTCGACGGAGCAGAGCAGCTGGGGTTCCGTACGGTCCATGCGCCGGATGCTATCCGCAGGGTTCGAACCTATGATCAAGAAGGGGTCGCGCAGCGGACACGCACCGTGAAGGAGCTGTCGATGAACGGACCCACCGCCGAAGGCCGGAAGCACGGACGCGGCACCAAGGGCGGGAAGCACGGAACCACCGCCGAGGGCAGAAAGCTCACCCGAAGTTTCAGCTGGCTCGCCCTGCTCGGCACGCTGCTGGTGATCGCCGGGATCGTCGGCCTCATCTACACCGGCGTCGCCACCCTCACCTCGATGCTGCTCTTCGGCTGGCTGCTGCTGATCGGCGGTCTCGTCGGTCTGGCGCACGCGATCGAGTCACGCGGCACCAACTACTTCTGGCTCGGCGTCGTGGTCGCCGCCCTGAACCTGGCCGCCGGTGTCGTGGTGATCCGCCACCCGGAGGGCACCGCCGAGGCGCTGACCATGTTCGCCGCGCTGCTCTTCCTGACGGGCGGGGTGTTCCGGCTGGTCGGCAGCGTCGTCGTCCGGGGGCCGCAGATGGGGTGGACGCTGCTCCAGGGCGCCTTCGGGCTGCTGCTGGGCCTGCTGGTGCTGTTCGACTGGCCGCACAGCAGCCTGTACGTGCTCGGCGTCTTCTTCTCGCTGGCCCTGCTCTTCGACGGCCTCGGCCTCATCGCCATCGGGGTCGGCGGCAGGCGTATCGTCAGCATGGTCTCGGACCGGCTCGAAGAATCCGGCCCGGCTACGGACAGTCCGCCCCAGGCCCCGGGAGACGGGCGGAAGTAGTCCGCCACCTGGCGCCATCGCGCACCTTCGGTCAAATAGCGCCGATACACAGCTATTTCCGATCAGTGGCACGGTATGGACCAAGCCATTCCCAACACTCTTTACTCGACGGTCAGTGCAGTGCGAGTGAGAGCTGGTGCCGGACGATGGAGAGCCCCGGGAGTGCCCCTGCCGAACCCGTGTCGTACGAGGGGGTGTGGCGCTTCACCGCCCCCGCCGTCGACGTGTCCGTGCCCCAGGCCCGGCACGCCGTACGCGACCTCCTCGGCCGCCAGGGCGTGCCGATCGAGGACGACATCCTCCAGGGACTGCTGCTGATCGTCTCGGAGCTGGTCACCAACGCGGTCAAGCACGCGGCGCTGCTCTCGCCGGAACTGGCGGTCGAGGTGGCCATCGGCGCCGACTGGGTCAGGGTCTCCGTCGAGGACAGCCACCCCTACCGGCCCACCGCGCTGGAGACGGACTACGCGCAGACGGGCGGCCGCGGGCTCCTGCTGGTCAAGGAGATCACCGCCGAGGCCGGCGGGACCTGCGACGTGGAGCACACCGCGAGCGGCGGCAAGACCATCTGGGCGGCGCTGCCGTTGAAGACGCAGCTCTGACCGCCCCGTACGCGATCCGCGCGAGGGTCACCAGCCCGCGGACGGACCCGTCAGCTCGCGGATCGCCGGACGCGCCGCGTCCAGCACCGTCATGAACCACGCCGAGAACGGCGCCCGCGCATGCCGCTCCGCCAGCTCCGCCGCCGTCACGAAGGCCGTATCGCCGACCTCCTCCGGGTCCGGCTTCAGCGCCTCCTGCGCCATCCCCACGAACAGGTGGTTGAACTCCTGCTCCACCAGGCCCGAGGCCGGGTCCGGGTGGTTGTAGCGGACCGTGCCCGCCTCGGCGAGCAGCGAGGGCGCGATCCCCAGCTCCTCGTACGTACGCCGCGCGGCGGCCGCGAAGGGGGCCTCGCCCGGGTAGGGGTGGCCGCAGCAGGTGTTCGACCAGACACCGGGGGAGTGGTACTTGCCGAGCGCCCTGCGCTGGAGCAGCAGCCGTCCCTGCTCGTCGAAGAGGAAGACGGAGAACGCGCGGTGCAGCTGCCCGGGGGCCTGGTGGGCCGCCAGCTTCTCCGCGGTGCCGATGGTGGTGCCGTTCTCGTCGACCAGTTCGAGCATGATCGCTTCTGCGGTGCCGTTCGACGAGCTGTGCGTCGCGGTGGCTGGTGTGGTCGGCATACCCATCCTTGTCTGTGGTCCCCGGCCTCGTGCGCCGGACCCCTCGAGTCCGGTCAAGTCTGCCGTACAAAAGCCGCTTGTCCGCACTTCGGGTCCGGGCATGTCCGCCCCGCCGCGCTCCTCGCGCACGCCGGGGCGGACGGGTCGTCAGACCTCCAAGGCCGCCGGATTGCGGATCATGCCCACCGGAACCGGAGCGGAATCGTCCAGCACCAGCGCCGTCACCGCCTCGTCCGGCAACCTCGAAACCGGGCCGGATCGAGTGGCGGGACGCCGGTACCGAGCCGAAGCGCGGGGTAGTGACCGGGGTGCCCGGGCACCCCCACGAGCGCCTCGCCGCGCACCCGTGCGCCATCGAGGACCGCCCGCACCACGGCCTGCCCGGCCCCCTGCCGCCGGTGGGCGGGCGAGGCCGTCACCGGGGCCTCCGCGAGCGCCGGGGGGTCACCGGCCCGGCACCGGATCGGCCGGGCGCAGCACGTACGCGGCATAGCCGTACTCCGCGCCGTACTCCCGCCGTACCGCCAGCTCCTCACGGGTGGCCGCGAGCGCCCACTCCATGCCGGGGACCGTCGGATCGGCGCTCTCCACCCGTTCGGCGAGCGGGACGTAGTACGTGTCCCAGTCGCTGTCGGGGTGGAGCAGGACCGCCGAGACCGCGCAGCCGGCGGCGACGGCCGCCGCGGTGGTCTCCGGCAGGGTGCGCAGGGAGCCGTTGCGCTCCCAGAAGGCGCGCGCCCCGGCCGAGGGCGCTTCGGTGGTCCAGACGCACTCGGAGACCATCATCGCGCCGCCCGGGGCGAGCAGCCGCTGCCAGTCGCGTACGGCGGTGGCGAAGCCGATGCGGTACGCCGACCCCTCGGCCCAGACCAGGTCGAAGGAGCCCGCCGGGAAGTCGGGGCCGGTGAGGTCGCCCATGTCGGCCCGGACCGTACGGACACGGTCGCCCAGGCCGCGCGCCTGAGCCGCCTCGTCCAGCTCGTCCAGGAACGGCCGGTGCAGGTCGACCGCGGTCACCTCGGCGCCCGCCTCGGCGGCGAGCAGCAGCGAGGCCCGGCCCGGACCGCAGCCCAGGTCGAGGGCGCGCGGACGGTCGGGGAGAGGGCCGGCCAGGGCGAGCAGCCGGCGCGTGGTGGCGTCGGAGCCGGGGCTCTGCCGGGGGAGACGGTGGTGCAGGGCGAAGAACGCCTCGGTGCGCGAGGCGTCGTCGATGTGGTCGGTCAACGTGGGAACCCTTGGGTGCGAGGGCTCCGGCCTGATCCGGGAAGAGGTGGACCCAGGGCGTGTCCGGCGGATCAGGGCCGGACACGCCCTGGCCGGAGACCCGGGAGATGAGGAAGGAGTGATTGCTGCGCCGGGAAGGTGTCGTCGCGACCGTCATCAACCTCAGCTCCTCTCGAAAAGGGCCCCGGTCCACCCGGGGCCGTCCACCGCGAGACTCGAACGTCTCGGCGAAACGCACCCGAGGGCCTGTCGTCACCGCACCCGGCTCAGTGGCACAGATGCGCCTCGTGCTCCGCGTGGCCGCTCGGCTCGAGCTGGAAGGTGCAGTGCTCCACGTCGAAGTGGTCCCCGAGGCAGCCCTGCAACTCGTGCAGCACCTTCTCGTGCCCTATCGAGTCCAGCATCTCCTGGCGCACCACCACATGGGCGGAGAGCACCGGCATCCCCGAGGTGATCGTCCAGGCGTGCAGGTCGTGGACGCCCAGGACACCGGGCAGCGCCGTGATGTGGGCCCGTACCTCCGCCATGTCCACGCCCTTGGGGGCCGCCTCCAGCAGCACGTTCAGGGTCTCCCGCAGCAGCTTCACCGTCCGGGGGACGATCATCAGGCCGATCACCAGCGAGGCGATCGGGTCGGCGGCCTGCCAGCCGGTCCCCATGATGATGGCCGCCGAGACGATCACCGCGACCGAGCCCAGGGTGTCCGCCAGCACTTCCAGATAGGCGCCGCGCACATTCAGGCTCTCCTTCTGCCCACGCATCAGCAGAGAGAGGGAGACGATGTTGGCCACCAGGCCGACCGCGGCGAACATGATGGCGAGGCCGCCCTTGGTCTCCGCCGGGGTGATGAACCGGTCGACCGCCTCGAAGATCAGGAAGCCGCCGACGCCCAGCAGCAGCAGACAGTTGGCCAGCGCCGCCAGGATCTCGGCGCGGGCGAAGCCGAAGGTGCGGTTCGGCCCGGCCGGCCGGTTGGCGAAGTGGATGGCCAGCAGCGCCATCCCGAGCCCCAGGGCGTCGGTGGCCATATGGGCGGCGTCCGCGATCAGGGCCAGCGAGTCGGAGAGCACCCCGCCGACGATCTCCATGACCATCACGCTCAGCGTGATGCCCAGGGCCACCCGGAGCCTGCCCCGGTACGCGGCGGCCGCCGTGCCGGTCGGAGGCGGCCCGCCGTGCGTATGCCCGTGATCGTGGCCAGCCCCCATGCGAAACGCCTCCAGCTCCGTGCGACAGCGCCCGGCGAAACCGCCCGACCACGCCAGTGAACTACGGGTGGGGGGTATCGGGCAACACGGCACTGAACACCGTTGTCATATGCTCTGACCTGCGGAAACGTTCCGCAGGTCAGAGCGCTGACGTGATCAGGTACGGACCTCCGGACGGCGCAGACGCCACCCCTCCCAGGCCGACTCCACCATCGACCTCACGTCCCGGCGGGCCGTCCACCCCAGCGCCTCGACCATCCGCGCGTCCGACGCCACCGCCTTCGCCGCGTCGCCCGGACGGCGCCCCTCCACCACCGGCTCCACCGCGTACCCCGTGACATCGAGGATCACGTCGATCAGCTCCCGTACCGAGACGCCCTCGCCCCGGCCGACGTTCAGCGTCAGATCGCCGCCCTCCAGCACCGCCAGCTTCCGGGCGGCGGCGAGGTGGGCCTCGGCCAGGTCCGCGACATGGATGTAGTCACGGATGCAGGTGC
Organism: Streptomyces sp. SID8374; assembly: GCF_009865135.1. NCBI lineage: Bacteria > Bacillati > Actinomycetota > Actinomycetes > Kitasatosporales > Streptomycetaceae > Streptomyces > Streptomyces sp. SID8374. The sequence goes on from NZ_WWGH01000002.1 coordinate 1,760,595, forward strand.
CGTCGGGCGTCGGGTAGTCGTCACCGAAGATCCGGGGCGCCTCACCGCGCGTCAGCCGGTCGAAGACCATCGGGACGATGTTGAAGATCCCGGTGTCCGCCAGCTCGGGCTCGCCCGCCCCCGCCACGTTGAAGTACCGCAGACAGGCGGTGGAGATCCCGTGCGCCTTCCCCGTCGCCCGCACCAGCCACTCCCCGGCGAGCTTGGTCTCGCCGTACGGGTTGATCGGCAGGCACGGCGTCTCCTCGGTGATGAGCTCCACATCCGGTACGCCGTAGACGGCCGCCGACGACGAGAAGACGAAGCGCCGCACACCCGCCGCGACCACGGCCTCCAGCAGCACGCCCAGCCCGGCGATGTTCTCCCGGTAGTACAGCAGGGGCTTCTCCACGGACTCGCCGACCTGCTTCTTCGCCGCGAGATGCACCACACCGCTCACCGCGTGGTCGGCCAGCACCCGGTCCAGCAGAGCCCGGTCCGAGGCCGAGCCCTTCACCAGCGTGACGGCCTCCGGCAGCCGGTCGGCGACGCCCGTGGAGCCGTCGTCGACCACCACGACCCGCTCACCCGCCGCGACCATGGCCCGCGCCACGTGTGCCCCGATGTATCCCGCCCCGCCTGTGATCAGCCATGTCATGACGGCCACCCTAAGCGTCGCGTCCACCCGGTCCGACCGGCGGTTTGTGGGCCGGGGCACCGATCGATGATGATGATCGCGAACGGAACCGGCGCGAGCAGGTCCACCCGAACGGCGCACAAACGGGTGGTGAACTCGGCCTTCCGTTCATCCGATAGCCTCAGCCGACACGCCGCCGGCCCGCCTTGTGGCCGTGCTGCCGTGTGTCGTCCTCGTCAGTGCCAAGGAGTGAGTTCGTCTGTCGACCGCCATTCTCACCGGTACGCCGGTACCCGGGTCGTCGCTCGCGGACGATCTGAGGTCCCTGGGCTTCGACGTGCTCAGCGCCGTCGACGCCGGTGACGCCGCAGCACTCCTCGCCGCCGTCCCGGCCGGCCGCCGGGTCGCCCTCGTCGACCCGCGCTTCGTGGGCCATGTCCACGCGCTGCGGCTCGGCCTGACCGACCCGCGCTTCGCCGCCGCCACCGTCCCCGGTGCCCTCACCGCGCAGCCCGAGGCCCGCGGGGCCCTGCTCCGCGCGCTGCACCGCACCACGGCCGCCGTCGGCGCGGGCGCCCCCGTCGTCGACCCGGAGACCGACCCGGCACCCGAGGACCGCACCGTCCCCGGCCGCATCGCCGTCGCGCTGGAGGCCGAGGGCACCGCTGTACAGCGCCCCGCCCTCGGCTCGCTCGTCGCGACCGTGCCCACCGACGCCGGGCAGGAGGCCGCCGCCGCGGCCGAGGTCGCCGCCGTCGACGACGAGGCGGTACGGCTGCGCAGCGCGGTCAAGGCCCACGACGGGTTCTTCACCACGTTCTGCATCAGCCCCTACTCCCGCTACATCGCCCGCTGGTGCGCCCGCCGCAACCTCACCCCGAACCAGGTCACCACCGCGTCCCTGATCACCGCGCTCATCGCGGCGGGCAGCGCGGCCACCGGCACCCGGGGCGGCTACATCGCCGCCGGGATCCTGCTCCTGGTCTCCTTCGTGCTGGACTGCACCGACGGGCAGCTCGCCCGCTACTCGCTCCAGTACTCGACGATGGGCGCCTGGCTGGACGCCACCTTCGACCGGGCCAAGGAGTACGCGTACTACGCGGGCCTCGCCATCGGTGCCGTACGCGGCGGCGACGACGTATGGGTCCTGGCGCTCGGTGCGATGGTCCTCCAGGCCTGCCGCCATGTCGTGGACTTCTCGTTCAACGAGGCCAACCACGACGCGGTCGCCAACACCAGCCCCACCGCCGCCCTCTCCGGCAAGCTGGACAGCGTCGGCTGGACGGTCTGGGCGCGCCGGATGATCGTGCTGCCGATCGGCGAGCGCTGGGCCATGATCGCGGTGCTCACCGCGTTCACCACCCCCCGTATCGTCTTCTACGCCCTGCTCGTCGGCTGCGCGCTGGCCGCCTGCTACACCACCGCCGGCCGCCTCCTGCGCTCGCTGACCCGCAAGGCCAGCCGCACCGACCGGGCCGCCCAGGCCCTGGCGGACCTCGCCGACTCCGGCCCGCTCGCCCAGGGTGTCGCGGCGGTCGCACCGGGACTGCGGGGCGCGTTCACGGCCCCGGCCGTCGCCCTGCTCGGCACCCTCGTGATGGTCGGCGCCGCGCTCCTCCTCCCGTACGGCAGCTGGCTCACCGTCGCAGCGGCGGCCGTGTACGTGGTCCTCTCCGGCCTCGCCGTCGCCCGCCCGCTCAAGGGCGCCCTCGACTGGCTGGTGCCGCCGTTCTTCCGGGCCGCGGAGTACGTCACGATCCTCGTGCTGGCCGCCCGCAGCGACGTACCGCACGCCGTTCCGGCGGCCTTCGGGCTGGTTTCGGCCGTCGCCTACCATCACTACGACACGGTGTACCGCATCCGCGGAGGCACCGGCGCGCCGCCCCAGTGGCTGGTGCGGACGATCGGTGGACACGAGGGCCGCACCGCGCTGGTGGCCGTCCTCGCCGCCGTACTCACCCACGCCTCAGGTTTCACCACGGCCCTCACCGCCCTCGCGGTGGCCGTGGCTCTGGTGGTGCTCGTGGAGTCCATCCGCTTCTGGGTGTCCTCCTCGGCCCCCGCCGTACACGACGAAGGAGAACTCGCATGATCGGCCTCGTACTGGCAGCCGGTGCAGGACGACGTCTGCGCCCCTACACGGACACGCTCCCCAAGGCGCTCGTCCCTGTCGACGGCGACAAGACGGTCCTCGACCTCACGCTGGCCAACTTCGCAGAGGTCGGACTCACCGAGGTCGCGATCGTCGTCGGCTACCGCAAGGAGGCCGTCTACGCGCGCAAGGCCGAGCTGGAGGCGACGTACGGCCTCACGCTCACGCTCATCGACAACGACAAGGCTGAGGAGTGGAACAACGCCTACTCCCTGTGGTGCGCCCGTGACGTCATCAAGCGCGGCGTGATCCTCGCCAACGGCGACACCGTCCACCCGGTCTCCGTCGAGAAGACCCTCCTGGACGCCCGCGGCAAGGGTCAGAAGATCATCCTCGCCCTGGACACCGAGAAGAGCCTCGCCGACGAGGAGATGAAGGTCATCACCGAGGAGGGCAAGGGCGTCCAGCGCATCACCAAGCTGATGGACCCGGCCACCGCGACCGGTGAGTACATCGGCGTCACCCTCATCGAGGCCGAGGCCGCCGAGGAGCTCGCCGACGCGCTGAAGACCACCTTCGAGCGCGACCCCGACCTCTACTACGAGGACGGCTACCAGGAGCTCGTCAACCGCGGCTTCACCGTCGACGTCGCCCCCATCGGCACCGTCACCTGGGTCGAGATCGACAACCACGACGACCTGAAGAAGGGCCGGGAGATCGCGTGCCAGTACTGACCCGGCTCATTCCGTCCCCGGTCGTCGTCGACATCCGGCGCGGCGCCATGGACGATCTGGCGGGTCTCCTGGCCGATCAGCGGATCTCCTCCTCGGGCAAGCTCGCCATCGCGATCAGCGACGGCTCCGGGCGTGCCCTGCGGGAGAGGCTGGCCCCGGTCCTGCCGGGTGCCGACTGGTACGCCGTCGCCGACGGCACGATCGACTCCGCGGTGAAGCTCGCCGACGGCATCAAGGGCAACCGGTACGACGCGGTGGTGGGCCTCGGCGGCGGCAAGATCATCGACGTGGCGAAGTACGCCGCGGCGCGGGTCGGGCTGCCCATGGTCGCCGTCGCGACGAACCTCTCGCACGACGGCCTGTGCTCGCCGGTCGCCACCCTGGACAACGACAACGGGCGCGGCTCCTACGGTGTCCCCACTCCGATCGCCGTGGTCATCGACCTCGACGTGATCCGTGAGGCGCCCGCCCGCTACGTCCGCTCCGGCATCGGCGACGCGATCTCGAACATCTCCTGCGTCGCCGACTGGGAGCTGGCCCACGAGGTCAACGGCGAGGAGATCGACGGCCTCGCGGCCGCGATGGCCCGCCAGGCCGGCGAGGCCGTGCTGCGCCACCCCGGCGGGGTCGGCGACGACGCCTTCCTCAAGGTGCTGGCCGAGGGGCTCGTGCTCACCGGCATCTCGATGTCGGTCGCGGGCGACTCCCGTCCGGCGTCCGGTGCCTGCCACGAGATCAACCACGCCTTCGACCTGCTCTACCCCCAGCGCGCGGCCAGCCACGGCGAGCAGGTCGGCCTCGGCGCCTGCTTCGCCATGCATCTGCGCGGTGCCCGCCAGGAGTCCCTCCTGATGGCATCGATACTGCGCCGCCACGGTCTGCCGGTCCTGCCGCAGGAGATCGGGTTCAGCGTCGACGAGTTCGTGAAGGCCGTCGACTACGCGCCGCAGACGCGCCCGGGACGCTTCACGGTCCTGGAGCACCTCAACCTGTCCACCGACCAGATCAGGGACGCGTACGCCGACTATGCCTCGACCATCAGTAGCTGAACTCCGTCCGGTCGTGCACCCCCCGGGGGTGAAGGACCGGCGCAGCGGCGAGCACTGGGCCGGCCGCATGTACATGCGTGAGGTCTCCCTGCGCGTGGACCGCTACCTGGTGAACACCCGGGTCACCCCGAACCAGGTCACGTACGTGATGACGCTGGCCGGAGCCCTGGCCGCCCCGGCCCTGCTGGTGCCGGGCATCTGGGGCGCGGTGCTCGGTGTGGTGATGGTCCAGCTCTACCTGCTCTTCGACTGCGTGGACGGCGAGCTGGCCCGCTGGAAGAAGCAGTACTCGCTCAGCGGCGTCTACCTGGACCGGGTCGCCGCCTATCTGTGCGACGCGGCGGTGCTCGTCGGCCTCGGCCTGCGTGCCGCCGACATCTGGGGCGAGGGCCGGACCGACTGGCTCTGGGCGTTCCTCGGGACCCTCGCCGCACTCGGCGCGATCCTGATCAAGGCCGAGACGGACCTGGTCGGCGTGGCCCGCCACCAGGGCGGGCTGCCGCCGGTCAAGGAGGCGGCGTCCGAGCCGCGCTCCTCCGGCATGGCGCTGGCCCGCCGGGCCGCCGGGGCGCTCAAGTTCCACCGGCTGATCCTCGGCATCGAGGCCTCGCTGCTGATCCTCCTGGTGGCGATCCTCGACACCATCGGCGGCGACCTCTTCTACACCCGCCTCGCCACCGCCGTCCTGGCCGGCATCGCGCTGCTGCAGACCCTGCTGCACCTGGTGTCCGTCCTGGCGTCCAGCAGGCTGAAGTGACCTCTGCCATGAAACTGGGCGCGGTGATCATCACCATGGGCAACCGCCCCGACGAGCTCCGCGCCCTCCTCGACTCGGTCACCGCGCAGGACGGTGACCGGATCGAGGTCGTGGTGGTCGGCAACGGGGCCCCGGTCCCGGACGTCCCGGCCGGGGTGCGGACCGTAGAGCTGCCCGAGAACCTGGGCATCCCCGGCGGCCGCAACGTCGGCATCGAGGCGTTCGGCCCCTCCGGCGCCGACGTGGACGCCCTGCTCTTCCTCGACGACGACGGGCTGCTCCCCAACCGGGACACCGCCGAGCTCTGCCGCCAGGCCTTCGAGGCGGACCCGAAGCTCGGCATCGTCACCTTCCGGATCGCCGACCCGGACACGGGCGCCACCCAGCGCCGCCACGTGCCCCGGCTCCGGGCGGCCGACCCGCTGCGCTCCTCACGCGTGACGACCTTCCTCGGCGGCGCCAACGCCGTACGGACGAAGGTCCTCGCCGAGGTCGGCGGGCTGCCGGAGGAGTTCTTCTACGCCCACGAGGAGACGGACCTGGCCTGGCGGGCGCTGGACGCGGGCTGGATGATCGACTACCGCGCGGACATGGTGCTGAACCATCCCACCACCGCCCCCTCCCGCCACGCGGTCTACCACCGCATGGTGGCGCGCAACCGGGTCTGGCTGGCCCGGCGCAACCTGCCCGCCCCGCTGGTCCCCCTCTATGTGGGGATCTGGCTGCTGCTGACGCTGGTCAGACGCCCCTCGCCGCCCGCGCTGAAGGCATGGTTCGGCGGTTTCCGGGAAGGCTGGTCGACGCCCTGCGGACCCCGGCGCCCGATGAAGTGGCGTACGGTGTGGCGGCTGACGAGGCTGGGCCGACCTCCGGTCATCTGAGAGGCTTTCCTCTGAGAGCATGAGGCGTATTTTCTTTCCGGGACCTGTCCGCCTGAGCCGCGCCCGCGACTGGCTGCGCGTGAAGACGAGAGTTTCAACTTGTGAGTGACACGACCCACGACGGCGGGGTAGCCCTCGGGACCCCACCGTCCGCCGACGAGGGCCTCGGCGCGGCCCAGCTGGCCGCCAAGTACGGCCTGACCGTGAGCGGCGCCCGGCCGGGGCTGTTCGCATACATGAGACAGCTCTGGGGACGGCGCCACTTCATCCTGGCCTTCTCCCGGGCGAAGCTGACCGCCCAGTACAGCCAGGCCAAGCTGGGCCAGCTGTGGCAGGTGGTCACCCCTCTCCTGAACGCCGCTGTCTATTACCTGATCTTCGGACTGATCCTGGGCACCAGGAGGGGCATTCCGGACGACGTCTTCGTCCCGTTCCTGGTCACCGGCGTCTTCGTCTTCACCTTCACGCAGAGCTCCGTGATGGCGGGCGTCAAGTCGATCTCCGGCAACCTCGGACTGGTCCGGGCCCTGCACTTCCCCCGGGCCTCGCTGCCCATCTCCTTCTCGCTCCAGCAGCTCCAGCAGCTGATGTTCTCGATGATCGTGCTGGTCGCCGTCACCGTGATCTTCGGCAGCTATCCGTCGCTGTCGTGGCTGCTGGTCATCCCGGCGCTGCTCCTCCAGTTCGTCTTCAACACCGGTCTGGCCCTCGTCATGGCCCGGCTCGGCTCCAAGACCCCCGACCTCGCGCAGCTGATGCCGTTCGTCATGCGGACCTGGATGTACGCCTCGGGCGTCATGTTCTCCATCCCCGTGATGCTCAAGGACAAGCCCGCGTGGATCGCCGACGTGCTCCAGTACAACCCGGCGGCCATCTACATGGACCTGGTCCGCTTCGCCCTGATCGACGGGTACGGCTCCGAGAACCTGCCGGACCACGTCTGGGCCGTCGGCCTCGCCTGGGCCCTGCTGCTGGGGGTCGTGGGATTCGTGTACTTCTGGAAGGCAGAGGAACGGTACGGCCGTGGCTGAGGACAACGCACGGGGACGCATCCCCACGGTGATCGCCGACGACGTCCACATCGTCTACCGGGTCAACGGCACCGGCGGCGGCCGGGGCAGCGCCACCGCGGCGCTCAGCCGCATGCTGCGCCGCGGCAAGGGCGAGCCGCGCGGGGTCAGGAAGGTGCACGCCGTGCGCGGCGTCTCCTTCACCGCCTACCGCGGCGAGGCCATCGGCCTCATCGGCACCAACGGCTCGGGCAAGTCGACGCTGCTGCGGGCCATCGCCGGCCTGCTGCCGACCGAGTCCGGCCATGTCTACACCGACGGCCAGCCCTCGCTGCTCGGCGTCAACGCGGCGCTGATGAGCGACCTCACCGGCGAGCGCAACGTGGTGCTGGGCGGCCTGGCCATGGGCATGACCCGGGACGAGGTCCGCGAGCGCTACCGCGAGATCGTGGACTTCTCCGGCATCAACGAGAAGGGCGACTTCATCACCCTGCCGATGCGGACGTACTCCTCCGGCATGGCGGCCCGTCTGCGCTTCTCCATCGCCGCCGCCAAGAACCACGACGTCCTCATGATCGACGAGGCGCTGGCCACCGGTGACCGCAAGTTCCGGGTCCGCTCCGAGGAGCGGATCCGCGAGCTCCGCAAGGAGGCGGGCACCGTCTTCCTGGTCAGCCACAACAACAAGTCGATCCGGGACACCTGCGACCGGGCGCTCTGGCTGGAGAAGGGCGAGCTCCTGATGGACGGCCCCACCGAGGAAGTCCTCAAGGCCTACGAACGCGAGACGGGCAAGTAGCTTCCCAGTCACCCGTGGCCTCCGCCGGAGCGGTTCCGGCGGGGGCCACTGCGGTGTACGGGCGCGGTGGCCGAGGCGGTGGAGGCCACCCGCAGTACGCCTCAGGGGGTGATCTCCTCCCGGCGGATGACGTCAATCCACCGGCGTACGAGGAAGGTTGACAGGCGGTACGGTCCCCGCCCCGCGGGCGCTCCACCCCGCCGCACCCCTGTGAGCTGTACAACGTAAGCTGTAGCGGTGCTGATTCATGGCAAGTGGGGCGATACGCCCCCGGCGCTCCGCCCGCTGTGCCGCAGTGCACTCGGAAGAACGAGCGGCGTGTCCGAAAAGGGTTGTTTTGGGTCAGCAGTGTAGAACGGGAGATGTGACGGCAATGACGGAAAATCTCCAGCTCCGACGTGGTTCCGCCGTCCCCGCCCCGGGCGGTCCGCAGTGACCTCCACCCCGCAGGCGCGCACCGGTGACGCCACGCTCGGCAAGGCCGCGGACGAGAACTTCCCCGTGGCCCCCTTCTTCCTGCCCCGCGCCTGGCGCGACGACCTGATGGCGGTCTACGGCTACGCCCGGCTCGTCGACGACATCGGCGACGGCGACCTCGCCCCCGGCGGCGCCGACGCCCGCCACCTGGGCCTGGAGCCGGACCAGAGCGACGACCGGCTCGCGATGCTGGACGCCTTCGAGAGGGACCTGCACCGGGTCTTCGCCACCACCGGCCAGGAGCCGCACCACCCCCTGCTGCGCGCCCTGCGCCCCACCGTCCGGCGCCGCGCGCTCACCCCCGAACCCTTCCTCGGGCTGATCGAGGCCAACCGCCAGGACCAGAAGGTCCGCCGCTACGCCACCTACGCGGAGCTCGCCGCCTACTGCGAGCTCTCCGCCAACCCGGTCGGCCGCCTGGTCCTCGCCCTGACCGGCACCACGAGCCCGGAGCGCGTCCGCCGTTCCGACGCGGTCTGCACCGCGCTCCAGATCGTCGAACACCTCCAGGACGTGGCCGAGGACCTGGCCCGCGACCGGATCTATCTGCCCGCCGAGGACATGGACCGCTTCCGGGTCACCGAGGCCGACCTGGCCGTGCCGTCCGCCGGAGCCTCGGTCCGCGCCCTGATCGCGTACGAATCCGAACGCGCGAGCGAGCTGCTGAATGAAGGCACCCCCCTCGTGGGTAGCGTCAACGGCAGACTCAAGCTCCTCCTCGCCGGATTCGTCGGCGGCGGGCGCTCCGCCCTCACGGCGATCTCGGCCGCCGGATTCGACGTACTGCCCGGACCGCCCAAGCCCACCAAGCCCAGCATGCTGCGCGAAGTCGCAGTCGTCCTGCGAAGAGCGCGTAGAGAGGGGTGAGCCCGACCGTGGAGGGACAGACGACGTACATGTCGCCGCCGGTACAGGCCGCATACAGTTACTGCGAGGCCGTCACCGGACAGCAGGCCCGGAACTTCGCCTACGGCATCAGGCTGCTGCCGTACGAGAAGCGGCAGGCCATGTCGGCGCTGTACGCCTTCTCCCGCCGGGTCGACGACATCGGCGACGGCGAACTGGACCCGGGCACCAAGCGGACCCGGCTGGAGAGCACCCGCGAGCTGCTGGACCGGATCCGGCACGGCAAGGTCGAGGAGGACGACACCGACCCGGTGGCCGTCGCCCTGTCCGACGCCGCCCGCCGCTTCCCGCTGCCGCTGGACGGCCTCGACGAGCTGATCGACGGCGTCCTGATGGACGTCCGCGGCGCCACGTACGAGACCTGGGACGACCTGAAGACGTACTGCCGCTGCGTCGCCGGTGCCATCGGCCGCCTCAGCCTCGGCGTCTTCGGCACGGAACCGGGCGCACCCGGCGCCGAGCGGGCCTCCGAGTACGCCGACACCCTCGGCCTCGCCCTCCAGCTCACCAACATCCTGCGCGACGTCCGCGAGGACGCCGCCAACGGGCGCACCTACCTCCCCGCCGACGACCTGGCCAAATTCGGCTGCTCGGCGGGCTTCCACCGGTCCACCCCGCCGCCCGGCTCCGACTTCGCGGGCCTCGTCCACTTCGAGGTGCGCCGGGCCCGCGCCCTGTTCGCCGAGGGGTACCGCCTGCTGCCGATGCTGGACCGCCGCAGCGGCGCCTGCGTCGCCGCCATGGCCGGGATCTACCGCCGCCTCCTGGACCGCATCGAACGCGACCCGGAGGCCGTGCTGCGCGGCCGCGTCTCGCTGCCCGGCCACGAGAAGGCGTACGTCGCGGTGCGCGGCCTCTCCGGCCTGGACGCCCGCCATGTCTCCCGGCTGACCTCCAGGGGGCGTGCCTGATGCGTTCCGGCAGGCCCGGCGCCCGGGCAACCCTCCGGTGGCCCGACGCGTCCACGACTGCGACGATTCCTTCCGGGGCGACCCGGCGAACGGTGACGGCCCGGCGAGAGGGGCAGGCATGAGCGACGAGACCCAGCCCCCCGTCGCCGTCGTCGTCGGCGGCGGACTCGCCGGCATCACGGCCGCCCTCCGCCTCGCCGACGCCGGACTCGACGTGACCCTGCTGGAAGGGCGGCCCCGCCTCGGCGGCCTCGCCTTCTCCTTCCAGCGCGGCGACCTCACCGTCGACAACGGCCAGCACGTCTACCTGCGCTGCTGCACCGGCTACCGCTGGTTCCTCGACCGCATCGAGGCCGCCCACCTCGCCCCCCTCCAGGACCGCCTGGACGTCCCCGTCCTGGACGTCGGCCGCGCCGCCGGACCCCGCCTGGGACGGCTGCGCCGCACCGGCCTGCCCGTACCGCTGCACCTCGCCGGCGGCCTCGCCGCCTACCCGCACCTCTCCCTCGCCGAGAAGGCGAACGTCGGCCGCGCCGCCCTGGCGCTCGGCCGCCTCGACCCCGCCGACCCGGCCCTGGACCGCATCGACTTCGCCACCTGGCTGAAGCAGCACGGCCAGTCCGAGCGCACCATCGAGGCCCTCTGGGACCTCGTCGGCGTCGCCACCCTCAACGCCACCGCGTCCCACGCCTCCATGGCCCTGGCCGCCAAGGTCTTCAAGACCGGCCTGCTCTCCGAGCCCGGCGCCGCCGACATCGGCTGGGCCACCGTCCCGCTCGGCGAACTGCACGACACCCTCGCCCGCAAGGCCCTGGACACCGCGGGCGTCCGCACCGAGCTGCGCGCCAAGGTGGGGTCCCTGACCCGCACCGAGGACGGCCGCTGGAGCGTCGAGACGGCGGGGGAGCACCTCACCGCCGACACCGTCGTCCTCGCCGTACCCCAGCACGAGACCCACGACCTGCTGCCCGCAGGGGCGCTGGACGAGCCGGACCTGCTCCTCGACATCGACAACGCGCCCATCCTCAACGTGCACGTCGTCTACGACCGCAAGGTGCTGCGCCGCCCGTTCTTCGCCGCGATCGGCTCCCCGGTCCAGTGGGTCTTCGACCGTACGCACTCCTCGGGGCTCAAGGGACCCGGGCAGTATCTGGCGGTCTCCCAGTCCGCCGCCCAGGACGAGATCGACCTCCCCGTCGCCGAGCTGCGCGAGCGCTACCTCCCCGAGCTGGAGCGGCTCCTGCCCGCCGCGCGCGGCGCAGGCATCCGGGACTTCTTCGTCACCCGGGAGCGCACCGCCACCTTCGCGCCCGCCCCGGGCGTCGGCGCCCTGCGCCCCGGCCCCCGTACGCGGGCGCCCGGACTGCACCTCTCGGGCGCCTGGACCGCCACCGGCTGGCCCGCGACGATGGAGGGTGCCGTGCGCAGCGGCTCCCAGGCCGCCGACGCGGCCCTCCACGACCTCGGCCGCCCCCATGGACATCCGCTGCAGGAGGCGGCATGAGCAGTACCACCGGAACAAGAGGAGAGTCAGTGACCCCGGCGAATCCGGCTTCCGACACCGTGGACCAGACCACGGACGTCACCGCGCTTCTGGAGCGCGGACGAGCCCTGTCAGCGCCGGTGCTGCGGGCTGCCGTGGACCGGCTGGCGCCGCCCATGGACACCGTCGCGGCCTACCACTTCGGCTGGATCGACGCCGAAGGACGGCCCTCGGACGGCGACGGCGGCAAGGCCGTGCGCCCCGCCCTCGCCCTGCTGTCGGCCGAAGCGGCCGGTGCCCCCGCCGAGGCGGGCGTCCCCGGCGCCGTGGCCGTCGAACTCGTGCACAACTTCTCGCTGCTGCACGACGACCTCATGGACGGCGACGAGCAGCGCCGCCACCGCGACACCGTATGGAAGGTGCACGGCCCCGCCCAGGCCATCCTGGTCGGCGACGCGCTCTTCGCCCTCGCCTACGACGTCCTGCTGGAGCTCGGCACGGTCGAGGCGGGCCGCGCGGCCCGCCGGCTGACCTCCGCCACCCGCAAGCTCATCGACGGCCAGGCGCAGGACATCTCCTACGAGCACCGCGAGCGGGTCACCGTCGAGGAGTGCCTGGAGATGGAGGGCAACAAGACCGGCGCCCTGCTGGCCTGCGCCGTCTCCATCGGCGCGGTCCTCGGCGGCGCGGACGACCGCACCGCCGACACCCTGGAGGCGTACGGCTACCACCTGGGCCTCGCCTTCCAGGCCGTCGACGACCTGCTCGGCATCTGGGGCGACCCCGAGGCCACCGGCAAGCAGACCTGGAGCGACCTGCGCCAGCGCAAGAAGTCCCTCCCGGTCGTCGCCGCGCTCGCCGCGGGCGGACCGGCCTCCGAGCGGCTGGGCGAACTGCTCGCCGCCGACGCCAAGAGCAGCGACTTCGACAGCTTCTCCGAAGAGGAGTTCGCCGCCCGCGCGGCGCTCATCGAGGAGGCGGGCGGCCGCGAGTGGACCGCACAGGAAGCCCGTCGTCAGCACGCGGTCGCCATCGAGGCGCTGCACGGTGTCGACATGCCGCATCAGGTACGGGCGCAGCTCACCGCGCTCGCGGACTTCGTGGTGGTGCGGAAGCGGTGATCAGCACCCGCATATGACTCGCAGTCGCCGGCCGGCGCCCTGATACGGGGCGTCGGCCGACGGAGACCCCAGCACAGCAGAGAAACCACTGCACGTAAGGGGAAGCTCATGACAGCGACGACCGACGGATCGACCGGGGCCGCGAACCTCTCCGCGAGCCCGGCAGGACATCCGGCCGACACGACCACCGCCGCGGACGACGTGCTCGCCGCCGCGCGGCGGGCCGCGGAACGCTCCGTGGCCCACCTCCTCGGCAGACAGGACGAGCAGGGCTGGTGGAAGGGCGACCTGGCCACCAACGTCACGATGGACGCCGAGGACCTGCTCCTGCGCCAGTTCCTCGGCATCCAGGACCCGGAGACCACCCGGGCGGCCGCCCTCTTCATCCGGGGCGAACAGCTCGGTGACGGCACCTGGAACACCTTCTACGAGGGGCCGAGCGACCTCTCCGCCACCATCGAGGCCTATGTGGCCCTGCGGCTGGCGGGGGACCGCCCCGACGAGCCGCACATGGCACGCGCCTCCGCCTGGGTCAGGGAGCAGGGCGGCATCGCGGCCGCCCGGGTCTTCACCCGGATCTGGCTCGCCCTGTTCGGCTGGTGGAAGTGGGACGACCTCCCCGAACTCCCGCCCGAGCTGATGTTCTTCCCGAAGTGGGTCCCGCTCAACATCTACGACTTCGGCTGCTGGGCCCGCCAGACCATCGTCCCCCTCACCATCGTCTCCGCGAAGCGCCCCGTGCGGCCCGCGCCCTTCGCCCTGGACGAGCTGCACACCGACCCCGCCGAGCCCAGTCCGCCCAGGAAGCTTGCTCCGGCGGCCAGTTGGGACGGCCTCTTCCAGCGGCTGGACAAGGGACTTCACCTCTACCACAAGGTCGCCCCGCGCCCGCTGCGCCGGATCGCGATGAACGTGGCCGCCCGGTGGATCGTCGAACGCCAGGAGAACGACGGCTGCTGGGGCGGCATCCAGCCCCCGGCCGTCTACTCCATCATCGCCCTGCACCTGCTCGGCTACGACCTCGACCACCCGGTGATGAAGGCGGGCCTGGCCTCGCTGGACCGGTTCGCCGTCCACCGCGAGGACGGCGCCCGGATGGTCGAGGCCTGCCAGTCGCCCGTCTGGGACACCTGCCTGGCCACCATCGCCCTGGTCGACGGCGGACTCAGACCCGACCACCCCGCGCTGGTGAAGGCCGCCGACTGGATGCTGGCCGAGGAGATCACCCGGCCCGGCGACTGGTCCGTACGCAAACCCGAACTGGCCCCGGGCGGCTGGGCGTTCGAGTTCCACAACGACAACTACCCGGACATCGACGACACCGCCGAAGTCGTCCTGGCGCTGCGCCGGGTACGCCACCCCGACCCCGCCCGGCTGGAAGCCGCCATCGAACGCGGGGTGCGCTGGAACCTCGGGATGCAGTCCCGCAACGGCGCCTGGGGCGCGTTCGACGCCGACAACACCAGCCCCTTCCCCAACCGCCTGCCGTTCTGCGACTTCGGCGAGGTCATCGACCCGCCCTCGGCCGATGTCACCGGCCATGTCGTGGAGATGCTCGCCGTCGAAGGGCTCGGCAGCCACCCCCGTACCCGACGGGGCATCGAGTGGCTGCTCGCCGAACAGGAGGCGTGCGGCGCCTGGTTCGGCCGCTGGGGCGTCAACTACGTGTACGGGACGGGGTCGGTGGTGCCCGCGCTGGTCGCCGCCGGACTGCCCGCCGCGCACCCCTCGATCCGCCGGGCGGTGACCTGGCTGGAGTCCGTGCAGAACGACGACGGCGGCTGGGGCGAGGACCTGCGCTCGTACCAGGAGGAGAAGTGGATCGGGCACGGCGAGTCCACCGCCTCCCAGACCGCCTGGGCCCTGCTCGCCCTGCTCGCCGCGGGCCGCCGCGACAGCCGGGCCGTCGCCCGCGGGGTCACCTGGCTGACCGAGGCCCAGCAGGCCGACGGCTCCTGGGACGAGCCGTACTTCACCGGCACCGGCTTCCCCTGGGACTTCTCGATCAACTACCACCTCTACCGCCAGGTCTTCCCCCTCACGGCACTCGGGCGCTACGTGTACGGCGACCCGTTCGCCGACCGTACGGGCGCCGCCAAGGGGGCCTGATGGCCGGCCCACCGCAGTCCGCGACGCCCCGGGCGCCGCTGCTGGTCGCCTGCGCGCTGGGCATCGAGCAGCTGGCCCTGCGCAGCGGCAAGCGGGCCGGGGGCCCGGTGCGGGTCCTGCGGACCGGTATGGGCCCCCGGGCGGCGGAGGCGGCCGTCGCGGCGGCCCTCGCCCCCGATGGCGTACCGGACGCCGCCGTCATCGCCTCCGGCTTCTGCGCCGGCCTCGCCCCCGGGATGCACCCCGGGGACCTGGTCGTCGCCGAGGAGACCCGGGACGCGGACGGCGCCACCCCCTGCACCGGCACCGGGCTGCTGGTCGCCGCCCTGGCCCGGGCCGCCCCCGGCTCAGCCGTCCACACCGGCCCCCTGACCGGCTCCGACCACGTCGTACGCGGCCCCGAGCGGGCCGCGCTGCGGGCCACCGGGGCCATCGCGGTGGACATGGAGTCCGCCGCGACACTGCGTACCGCCCTGTGCCACGGACCGCGCCCGGTTGCGGCCGTCCGGGTGGTCGTGGACGCTCCAGAGCATGAGCTCGTCCGTATCGGCACGGTACGCGGTGGAATATCGGCCTTCCGTGTTCTCCGTGCCGTCCTTCCCGCTTTCTACGAATGGCACCGATCTTTACTGCTCCCCAGGAGGTGAGCCAGATGGCCATGCCGCTCCGTCAGTCCATCAAGGTCGCGACGTATCTCTTCGAACAGAAGCTCCGCAAGCGTGAGAAGTTCCCGCTGATCGTCGAACTGGAGCCGTTGTTCGCCTGCAACCTCGCCTGCGAGGGGTGCGGGAAGATCCAGCACCCTGCCGGTGTCCTGAAGCAGCGCATGCCGGTCGCCCAGGCAGTGGGCGCGGTCCTCGAATCCGGTGCCCCCATGGTCTCCATCGCCGGCGGCGAGCCGCTGATGCATCCGCAGATCGACGAGATCGTGCGCCAGCTCGTCGCGAAGAAGAAGTACGTCTTCCTCTGCACCAACGCGATGCTCATGCGCAAGAAGCTGGACAAGTTCACCCCCTCGCCCTACTTCGCCTTCGCCGTGCACATCGACGGACTGCGGGAGCGGCACGACGAGTCGGTCGCCAAGGAGGGCGTCTTCGACGAGGCCGTCGCCGCGATGAAGGAGGCCAAGGCGCGCGGCTTCCGCGTCACCACCAACTCCACCTTCTTCAACACCGACACCCCGCAGACCATCATCGAGGTCCTCAACTACCTCAACGACGACCTCAAGGTCGACGAGATGATGATCTCTCCCGCCTATGCCTACGAGAAGGCGCCCGACCAGGAGCACTTCCTCGGCGTCGACCAGACCCGCGAACTCTTCAAGAAGGCCTTCGCGGGCGGCAACCGGGCCCGCTGGCGGCTCAACCACTCGCCGCTCTTCCTGGACTTCCTGGAAGGCAAGGCGGACTTCCCGTGCACCGCGTGGGCGATCCCCAACTACTCGCTCTTCGGCTGGCAGCGCCCCTGCTACCTGATGAGCGACGGCTACGTACCCACGTACCGTCAGCTCATCGAGGAGACCGACTGGGAGAAGTACGGCCGGGGCAAGGACCCGCGCTGCGCCAACTGCATGGCGCACTGCGGCTACGAACCCACAGCGGTGCTAGCCACCATGGGGTCGCTGAAGGAATCCCTGCGCGCGGCCCGGGAGACCATCAGCAGCAACCGGTGACGTCGTGACGGGTGAGGGGGCCGGTCACCCGGCCTCCTCACGGCACGTACCGACCCACGGAACGCAAGGAGAAGAGCGGGCGATGACGGACGGCGGGCCCAAGGGCTTCGACCTGGGACGGCTCCTGGCGGAGCGCGGGGCCGAGCGGTACGAGCTGCACGCGCGCCACCTCAACCACCAGCTGCCGCGCATGCTGCACACCATCGGCTTCGACAAGGTCTACGAGCGGGCCGAGGGCGCGTACTTCTGGGACGCGGAGGGCAACGACTACCTCGACATGCTCGCCGGGTTCGGTGTGATGGGCATCGGCCGGCACCACCCGGTCGTCCGCCAGGCCCTGCACGACGTCCTCGACGCCCAGCTCGCCGACCTCACCCGCTTCGACTGCCAGCCGCTGCCCGGCCTCCTCGCCGAGAAGCTGCTCGGCCACAGCCCGCACCTGGACCGCGTCTTCTTCGGGAACAGCGGTACGGAGGCGGTCGAGACGGCGCTGAAGTTCGCCCGGTACGCCACCGGCAAGCCCCGCGTCCTCTACTGCGCCCACGCCTTCCACGGGCTGACCACCGGCTCCCTCTCCGTCAACGGCGAGAGCGGCTTCCGCGACGGCTTCGCCCCGCTGCTGCCCGACACCCCGATCGCCCTTGGCGACCTGGACGCGCTCCGCCGGGAGCTGAAGCGCGGCGACGTCGCGGCCCTCGTCGTGGAGCCGATCCAGGGCAAGGGCGTGCACGCCGCGCCGCCCGGCTTCCTGCGCGAGGCACAGGAGCTGCTGCACCGGCACAAGGCGCTCCTGATCGCCGACGAGGTGCAGACGGGGCTCGGCAGGACCGGCGACTTCTACGCGTACCAGCACGAGGACGGCGTCGAACCCGATCTCGTCTGCGTGGCCAAGGCCCTCTCCGGCGGCTATGTGCCGGTCGGCGCGACGCTCGGCAAGGAGTGGATCTTCCGCAAGGTCTACTCCTCGATGGACCGGGTCCTCGTCCACTCCGCCAGCTTCGGCTCCAACGCCCAGGCCATGGCGGCGGGGCTGGCGGTGCTCTCCGTCATGGAGGACGAGGAGACCGTCGCCAATGCCCGGCGCACCGGTGATCTGCTGCGGGAACGCCTGTCGGCCCTGGTGGACCGCTACGAGCTGCTGCACGAGGTGCGCGGGCGCGGGCTGATGATCGGCATCGAGTTCGGCCGCCCCGTCTCGCTGAAGCTCCGCAGCCGCTGGACCATGCTCCAGGCGGCCCGCAAGGGACTCTTCGCCCAGATGGTCGTGGTGCCCCTGCTCCAGAAGCACCGCATCCTCACCCAGGTCTCCGGCGACCACCTGGAAGTGATCAAGCTGATCCCGCCGCTGATCATCGGGGAGGCGGAGGTGGACCGCTTCGTGGCGGCGTTCACGGAGGTCATGGACGACGCGCACAGCGGCGGCGGGCTGATGTGGGACTTCGGCCGGACCCTGGTCAAGCAGGCCGTGGCCAACCGCTGAGTTTTTGCCTCCCGGGCAAGATATTTGCCCGGGAGGAAAGTTCCTGGCCCAATGGAGGTATGAACCCTCCGGACGAAGGGGCGGCCGACGAGCTCCCCGGCGTCGCACCCCGCCTGCGCGACCTGCGCCGCGGCCGCGGCCTCACCCTGGAGACCGCCGCCCAGCGGGCCGGACTCTCCCCGGCCCACCTCTCCCGGCTGGAGACCGGCCGCCGACAGCCCTCGCTGCCGATGCTGCTGGGCCTGGCCCGCATCTACGGTACGACGGTCTCCGAGCTCCTCGGTGAGAAGCCGCCCGAGCGGGAGTCGATCATCCGGGGCGGCGCCTTCGAGGGCGCCGAGGCCGACGGCTGGATGTACCGCAGGGCGGGCGGTTCCGGCCGCGCCATGCAGGCGCTGCGGGTCAGGGTCCCCTACGGCGCCCAGGGCGATCTGGTCCGCGTGCACCCCGGTGAGGAGTGGCTGTACGTCCTCGGCGGGCGGCTGCGGGTCGCGCTGGGGGAGACCGTGCACGATCTGGACCCGGGCGACAGCGCCCACTTCGACTCGCTCACCCCGCACCGGATCGCGGCCCTGGACCGGGGCGGGGCGGAGCTGCTCTTCGTCCACTCCCTGCTCCAGAGCCCCTCGGCCGAGCTCTGCCTCGGCAACGCGCTCCACGCGCGCTGACCCCTTCGTCCCACCGGCCGCGAGGCCGGCAGAGAGGACCGTCATGTCCGATTCCGAGCACTACGACCCGCTGAGCCCGAGGCACCCGAAGTCCACCAAGGACTCGCAGGAGCGCCGGATGCCGCGCGGTCTGGTCATCCGGCTCTTCGCCTACCTGGTGGTCGGCCACGTGATCGCGGCCTTCCTCTACCTGCTCTTCATGGTGGCGGGTGCCGAGTAGGCCGTCAGCCCTGGTCGAGGAGCCGCTCGCGCAGCCGCTCCCGGGTCTCGGGGGAGACGTTCAGCCCTTCGGACAGATAGCGGTCCGTCGTGCCCCAGGTCTCGTCGATGGCCGCGAACGCCGCCTCCAGGTAGGAGGACTGCGCCCCGAAGAGCGGGTTGAGGAGCTCCATCACCTCGGCGGACATCCCGACCTCGGACATGTCCGTGCGCTTCACCTTGTACCGGCGGTGGGGGTCGTTGGACTTGAGGTAGTCCGCCTCGATCGCCTCGCGCTCCACACCGACCGCGAGCAGCGAGACCGCGATCGACAGCCCTGCCCGGTCCTTGCCCGCCGCGCAGTGCATCAGCGCGGGCACACTGTCCTCCGCCAGCGCGTGCAGCACCCGGCTGTGCTCGGCGGTGCGGTCCACGATGGTCGACCGGTACATGGTGATCATGCGCTCGGTGCCCTTGCCGTTGGCGAGGATGGAGCGCAGCTGCTGGATGTTCCCGTCGCGCACCAGCCGCCAGAACTCGGCTCCGTCGGCCGGGTCGGAGAGCGGAATGCTGACATTGCGGACACCGGCCAGCTCGATGTCGTACCCGTCGAGTTTGTGGTCGGCGGAGTTGCGGAAGTCGAAGACGGTGTGCAGCCCGAGCCCGCCGAGGAAGAGCGCGTCCTCGGCGGTGGCGTGCGCCAGGTGGCCGCTGCGGTAGAGCCTGCCGAAGGCGGTGCGCCGCCCGTCCGTGGTGGGGAGCCCGCCCACGTCGCGGAAGTTGCGGACTCCGGTCAGTGCGGTCTCGGTCGGCGGGACCTGCGGCACCTGCTGCGTCACGGTGGCTCCTGGAATCTCTGGCGTCGGCGCGGCTCTCCGGCGAGGGCGCTCCTGCGACGATACGACATCGGTGCACGGGGAAATCAATGGTCTGCTGACGGCGCGTCAGGGATGGCGTCCACGCCATGTCCGTATTGGTGTATTTCGCAGAACATGCCCCGCTAATGGGGGAGATGGGATTCCGCAGGTGAGCGGGATCATATCCGTGACGGACCGTGGCGGTGGCGCCCGGCCGTTTTCCCGGGATCCGTACGGAAAGCCAAGATCCGTAATCCACGGAGTGTGACGGGAAATCCGAACCGGAATTGAATCGATGTTTCCGGCGTGCAACCGACGGCTTGTTCCTGTCGTCCTGACTCGTTTACGGTCACCGTCAATCCGGACGGACCGCCTAATCCTGCCGCCGCCCGGAATTCGCACCCACCCACTCACGTGTGGCAGGAGCGGGGGAACCAGGTAAGCCGCCGGCCCGGAGCGATCCGGACCGGCTCGGGGTGAAGTCGCCATCCGGCGGCCGGGCATCTCCAGCCCGAACCCGACAGCTCACCTCGCAGGCGCCGGAGAGGAACTTCCCCATGCCCGCAAAGGGTAAGCACCGCCGTCCCAAGTCCGGCCCGATCCACCGCGGCGTCCTCGCCGCGGGCACCGGCGGCGCCGTACTCGCCCTCCCGCTGATGGGTGCCACCGGCGCCCACGCCGCGGAGAAGGCGGCCCCCGCCGTCAAGCCCGCCGCCGCGCAGAGCGCGCAGCAGCAGGCCGCACCGCAGACCGCGCCCGCCACGGCGAAGAAGGCCGCCCCGAAGACGTACTCCGTCGTCTCCGGCGACTACCTCGCCAAGATCGCGGCCGAGCACCAGGTCAAGGGCGGCTGGCAGAAGCTGTACCAGGACAACCGCTCCACCGTCGGCGGGAACCCCAGCCTGATCTTCCCGGGCATGAAGCTGACCCTCGGCGCCAAGGCGTCCGGCTCCGCCGCGCCTTCCGAGGCCAAGAAGTCCGCCCCGGCGCCCAAGGCGGCCGCCCCGAAGGCCGCGCCGAAGAAGGCCGAGCCGGCCCCGAAGGGCGACACCCTCTCGGCCGACGAGTCCGACGCCGCCGCGCAGACCGGCACCTCCGCGCAGACCGGCTCTTCGCAGTCCACCGGCTCCGGCTGGACCGCCCCGCTGGACAACCCCAACGTCACCACCCAGTACCGCGCTTCCGGCTCCAGCTGGTCCAGCGGCTACCACACCGGCTCCGACTTCCAGGCCGCCTCCGGCACCCCCGTCAAGGCCATCGGCCCGGGCACCGTGGTCTCGGCCGGCTGGAGCGGTTCGTACGGCAACGAGGTCGTCATCAAGCACGAGGACGGCATGTACTCCCAGTACGCCCACCAGTCCTCACTGAGCGTCTCCGCCGGCCAGACCGTCACCGCCGGCCAGCAGATCGGCCTCTCCGGCTCCACCGGCAACTCCACCGGCCCGCACCTCCACTTCGAGGTCCGCACCGGCCCGAGCTACGGCTCGGACGTCGACCCGGTCGCCTACCTGCGGCAGCACGGCGTCTCCCTCTGACCCGAGGGCAACACGAAGTGATCGAGGGGCGGTGCGCGGCGGCGCACCGCCCCTCCGCTTATTCCGGGTTTACCAAAACCTGACCGGGTGGTCTATCTCACCACCCGTCAACCCCATATTACGGTCGCGTAGGTCACATTGAACGGTGCAGGATAAGTGCTTGTGGCAGACGATTCGAGAACCCAGCAGCAGAACATCATCGGGTCGTACGCGGCGATCGGGGACAGTTTCACCGAGGGCGTCGGCGATCCCGGTCCCGACGGCACCTTCGTCGGCTGGGCGGACCGGTTCGCGGTTCTGCTCGCCGACCGGCTCCCGGCCCCCGACGACGCGGCGACGAACCCGGACGAGACCCGGCACGGCAATTTCCGTTACGCCAATCTCGCCGTACGCGGACGCCTCCTCGACCAGATCGTCGAGGAGCAGCTCCCCCGCGCCAAGGAGCTGGCTCCCGACCTGGTCAGCTTCTGCGCGGGCGGCAACGACATCATCCGGCCCGGCACCGACCCCGACGATCTGGCCGAGCGCTTCGAGCGGGCCGTCGCGGACCTGACCAACGCCGTCGGCACCGTCATGGTCACCACCGGGTTCGACACCCGGGGCGTCCCGGTGCTGCGCCATATGCGCGGCAAGATCGCCACGTACAACGTCCACCTGCGGGCCATCGCCGACCGCTACCAGTGCCCCGTACTCGACCTGTGGTCGCTGCGCTCGGTCCAGGACCGGCGCGCCTGGGACGCCGACCGGCTCCACCTCTCGCCCGAGGGCCACACCCGTGTCGCCCTGCGCGCCGCCCAGGTCCTCGGCCACGACGTGCCCGCCGACCCGGACCAGCCCTGGCCGCCGCAGGCCCAGCGCCGCCCCTTCGACGAGCGGCGCGACAACATCCAGTGGGCCAGGGAGTACCTGGTGCCGTGGATCGGGCGGCGGCTGCGCGGCGAGTCGTCCGGCGACCACGTCGAGGCGAAGCGGCCGGACCTGCTGCCGCTGTAGCGGTCAGGGCTCCAGCAGCGGAAGCGCACGCCGGGACGGGCCCCTGGGGATGGGCCCGGTCGGCGGCGTGCCCGCGCCGAACCCGGCGGGTATCCGCTCCAGGACACCGCCCGCGAACACGTCGTACAGCGGCAGCGTCTCCAGGTGCACATAGCCGATGTGGCAGTCGCACACGGCGAGCGGGCAAGCCCGGGGGCCGAGCGCCGCGCGGTAGCTGCCGTCGTAGAGGTTGCCCAGCTCCGCCTTGACGAAGTGGCAGCGGCGCACCGTGCCGTCACCGTCCACCGAGATCACCGACTCACCCGTCCGGCAGGGCAGCCCCGCCGAGGTGTGCGGATGTCTGCTGTAGGGGAAGAGCGGGTCCAGCTCCGTCCACCGCTCGGCCTCCTCGTCGGTGTACGTATGGCCCTCGGCGGCGTTCACCCAGAGGTAGACCTCGGAGGGCAGCGCGGCGCGCAGCCGCCGCGCCTCGTCGAGGTGCTCGTCGAACCCCACCACGCCCACGCTGTAGCGGATGCCCCGGGCGGACAGCTCCTGGCACTTCCCGAGGAACCGCTCGTACGGTGTCTGCCCCGGGTGGTACGTGCACCAGAGCGCGACCCGCTCCGGATCGGCGTCCGCCAGCCATGCGGTGCGGCCGCTGAGGTTCGTCTGGATGGCGACCCGGCCGATGTGCGGCAGATGGGAGAGCTCGGTCAGCGCGCGCCGGTACCAGGAGCGCACCAGGCCCTCGCCCCACGGCGTGAACAGCACCGAGAGCCGGTCACCGGTCTGCGCCGCCGCCCACGCGGTGAACCGCTCCAGCGCCTCCCGGTCCGCCGTCAACTGGGCCCTGCTGTCACGCCGTTTGGCGAACGGGCAGTACGGACAGTCGTAGTCGCACGAGGCCAGCGGGCCCCGGTAGAGGATGGTCAGGTCCATGGCCCGCTCACTTCCGCTCGTACGCGGCCATCGCGGCCCGCACCCCGGGGGAGAACAGCGCCGGACCCAGCGCGTCCGAGTGGGCCAGCCCCAGCGGGGAGAGCCGCAGCAGACCCTCCGGAGCCTGGCCGTCCAGCCAGCCCCGGTCCGCGAACCGCTCCAGCTCGGCGGGGAAGTCCTCCGACGGGTCCGTGCCGAAGCGGGCGCGGTAGTCGGCCACGGGCAGACCGGCTGCCTGGAGCAGCGACTGGAGGAGGTGGCGCCTGCGGGCCTCATCCGCGTCGACGTATCTGCCGACCTCGGCCCGGGAGAAGTCCTCGGTGGTGGTGAAGCGGTCGATGATGGAGCGGATCTCCCGCATCTCCACCGCGTAGTCGAAGGAGTAGTGCAGGGCCGCCGTGTAGGAACGGGCCCCGCAGCCGAGCCCGATCATGCCGTCCGTCTGGCACGCGTAGTCCTCGGGGCCGTCCTGCGACTCGCGGGGGGCGTCGGCGCGCCGGAACATCCGCATCGACACCTGCTCGTAGCCGTACGCCAGCAGATGGTCCCGGCCCACCGCGTACAGCCGCAGCCGCTGCTCGTCCCAGGCGGCCTGCTCCAGGGCCTCCGCCTCCGGGCCGCTCCCGCTTGCACCCAGACGGTGCAGACCGGTCAGCGGGCGGACGTACAGCGGGTAGAGATACAGCTCCTCGGGCCGCCAGGCCAGCGCGGCGTCCAGCGAGGTGAGCCAGGTCCGCTCGGTCTGGCCGTCGATGCCGTAGATCAGGTCGATGTTCAGCACCGGTATCCGGGCGTCCCGGATCCGGCCGAGCGCCCCCTCCACCTCTGCCCGGCGCTGCGGCCGGACGGCGGCCCGCGCCTCTTCGTCCACGAAGCTCTGTACGCCGATGCTGACCCGGGTCGTCCCCCGGTCCGCCAGCACGGCCAGCCGGTCGGCGGTCGCGGTGGACGGGGACGTCTCCACCGACAGCGGGACCGCGAGCAGGTCGGCGCCCATCCGCTTCTCCGCTATGTCGCAGAGCCGCTCCAGCTCACCCGCGGTCAGGAAGGTCGGGGTGCCGCCGCCGAACGCCGCCGCCGCGAACCGCACCGGCTCGTCGTCGCCGAGCGCGTCCCGTACGGCTGCGGCCTGCCGGTCCAGGGCGTCGAGATAGCGGGTCGTCAGCTCCTCGGGCGCGCCGATGCGGGTGAAGAGGTTGCAGAAGCCGCAGCGGACCTCGCAGAACGGTATGTGGAGGTAGAGGGAGAGGGCATCCTTGGGCTCCGCCGCCCACAGCTCGCGCAGTGCGGGCCGGTCCGCCAGGGGGCGGTAGGCGGTCTTGTGCGGGTAGGCGTAGACGTAACTCTCGTACGGCCTCACGGCGGGCGTGCCCGTCGCCGTGGCGGTGCTGGTGGTCATCAGGAGGCCCCCGGTTCGAGGAAGAAGTGGGCGTACGGCACGGTCCAGACGGCTTCGTGGCCGAGCCGGTGGCCGGTGTAGCCGTCGTCGCCGTACGTCGTGCCGTGGTCGGAGCAGACGATGGCGAAGCAGCGGCGGCGGCTGCTCGCGGCGGCGAAGAGCCGGCCGATGTGCCGGTCGACGTACTCCAGGGCGGCCGCGTGCGTGGCCCGGGAGTCGCCCGCCTCACGGGTCGCGCCCGGGGTGTGGAACCAGTTCGGCTGGTGGAGCGCGGACACGTTGACGAAGAGGAAGAGCCGCTGCTCCCGCGGAAGTTCCGCCACCACCTTCTCGGCGCGGGTCACCTGCTCCTCGAACGAGGTCGGGGAGGCGACACCGAACTCCGGCTCCCAGTGGCTCTCCTGGAACATCCCGGGCAGCACCGACCCCAGCGCCCCCTGCCGGTTGAAGAACCCGACACCGCCGATGCACACCGTGCGGTAGCCCTCGGCGGCCAGACCCGACACCAGGTCCGGGGTGTCGAAGACGAACGTGCCGTCCGCCGTCGTCTCGCTGCCCGCGAAACGCGCCGCGAACAGCCGCGGATGCGGGCCGGGGGCGGCGGGCGTCGGCAGGAACCCGGCGAACATCGCCTGGTGCGAGGCGTAGGTGAAGCTGCCCGGCGCGTGCCGCTTCTCCCAGACCCCGCCGGGGAGATGGGCGGCCAGATTGGGGATGCGCCCGGCGGCGGCCAGCTCGGCGGCGACATCGTGGCGCAGGGTGTCCAGGGTGACCAGCAGCAGGTCATGGGTGCCCACGACCTCGGCCATATCGGGGCGTGGGGGGTCAGGCAGACGTGACGGCATGGTCGTTCCTCGTTCGGTCCAGTACGGCGGCGACCTGCGCCGCATAGGTGTCCAGCCCCTCGGCACCGCTGCCCGGCAGGCCGGTGAGCCCGGGCAGCAGATCACCGAAGGCGTTGACCTCGCCGACGGCGAAGCGCCGCCAGCCGGCCGCGGGCAGCAGGTCCACGCCCACACAGAGCGTCCCGGGGAAGCAGGCGGCGGCCCGCTCGCACATCGCCAGCGCCTCGCGCCAGCAGCCGCCCACCGCCGACACGGCGGCCCGGACCTCGTCGAGATCGCCGCGGGCGCCCCCCAGGTGGAGGTTGGTCATGGGGGAGAGGCTGGTGCGCACGACGGCATGGGTGGCCCGGCCGCCGACCACCACGATCCGCAGATCGGCGGCCCGCCCCCGCTGCGACGCCTTCGGCAG
Organism: Streptomyces sp. SID8374; assembly: GCF_009865135.1. Taxonomy (NCBI): domain Bacteria; kingdom Bacillati; phylum Actinomycetota; class Actinomycetes; order Kitasatosporales; family Streptomycetaceae; genus Streptomyces; species Streptomyces sp. SID8374. Next base: position 1,786,517 of record NZ_WWGH01000002.1, read on the forward strand.
CCAGCGTTCGATGTGCAGCCCGTCCGGGGCGAGCGCGTCCACGAGTGCGCCCACCTCCTGCTCCGTGGTGTACCGGCGGACCCGCAGCGAGTTGAACAGCCGCCCCTCGGCGTCCCGTTCCACCGAGGTGCTCGCCCGGACCCGGCCAGGCCCTGCCGTCTCCACCGCCAGCACCCCCGAGGCGGAGGAGCCGTGGGCGAGCTTCACGAACGCCCGGGGCATCCGGTGCTCCCGCATCAGCGCCCGTACGTCGGACCAGCCCCGCACCTCCGCCGCGTCCGGGCCGGACGTGGGCGAGGGCGGAACCGGCACCTCCGCGGCCGCCAGGAGGCCGTGGCAGAGCCGCTTGTCGAAGAGCGCGGCGAGGTCACCGGGGGAGGTGAGCACCTCGGCACCGGCCGCCGAGGCCGCCCGCGCCACCTCGCCGACCGCCGTGCGGAACCCGGCGTACCACCGTGCGGACCCCTCCACCCGGGTCGGATCGTCGACCCCGCGCAGCCGCCGCTCCACCTCCGCGTTCTCGCCGGGCGAGTCGATCCGTACGGTCTCGCCCGGCTCGAACGCCGCCTCGCCGCGCAGCACCTGGAGCCAGGGCACCACCCGGGCCGGCTCCAGCCCGGCGGCCCGCACGGCCTCCCGGAAGAAGGCGACCCGGCGGTTCTCCGGGTTGCCGACGACCGCGAAGCGCGGGGCCGCAAGGCTCCCGGGGCTACTCGCTGACGGCGACATAGCGCTCCGGTTCCTCGTCCTCGTCCTCGTAGTCCTCCTCGGCCTCGCCTGCCTCGACCACGGCCGGAGCACACGCGGCCCTGATCCGCTCCAGCACCGGGCCGGTGAGGTAGTGGTGGCGCAGGTCGAGAGCGGAGAGGTGGTTCAGGGGCTGCCCGTTCAGCAGGGCCTCCCCGCCCGCGTCGCTGAGGGTGCCCATGGAGAGCGCGAGGGTCTCCAGCTGGGCGACGACGGGCGCCGACGCCACGGCCACCGCTATCTCGTCCTGGAGCTCGCTGTTCTGCAGGCCCAGGTGGCGCAGCCGGGGGAACGTGCCGCCCGACAGGACCGGCCCGATGTCCTCGACGGTGGCGTCCGCTCCGTACCACGAGCTGCCGAACCACAGGTCCAGCCGCTCCAGCGCGGGCAGTTCACTCGCGGCGACCGCCCGCACCAGATCGCCGGGCAGCCCGCCGGACTCGAAGCGCAGCGACTTCAGCGCCGTATGGCGGACGGGCCGCAGCGCCAGCCCCTCCTGGCCGCAGCCGCGCACCGTGAACTCCTCCAGCAGTGGGAACGCTTCGAGCACCGGCGTGATGTCACACATGCGCAGCCACGACACCTCGCACTCCTCGCCCACCACATCGGCGAGGAAGAGCCCCCGCAGGGCCGGGAAGCGGTCCGCGTGGGCGACGATCAGCTCCATCACCGGGGCGAACGGCGTGTACTCCTGATGCCACCAGGGGCCGATCAGGAGCGCCCGGACCCGCGTGGTGTCGACCGTGTCGAGGAACCGCTGCCACACGGCGGCGAAGTCCGTCCGCTCGTCGTAGCCGCACCCCAGCAGCCAGGCCACCACGTCGGCGTCGGGAAGCGCCGGGGAGGTGTCCGCTCCGGACGGCGGCGCCAGGAAGTGGACCGGCAAGCCGTGGAACCGGTCGGGATGTTGGATGTGGACGGGGGTCATGACACCTCACTCCGACACGGCGGTGTAGCGGCCCTCGGCGCCGCGGTTGTCCCACGGCTCGTTCCGCTCGGAGAGGTCGACACGCACCCCGTGCGGCTCCAGGGCCGAGCGGACCCGCTGCTCCATCGCCTCGGTGAGGAAGTGGTGGTGGAGGTCCAGCAGGTCGAGATGGGTGAGCGGCTGCCCTTCGAGGAGCGCGGCCGCCCCCTCGTCCCCCAGCGTGCCGTTCGACAGGTCGAGGGTCTTGAGCTGGGCCACGACCGGGGCGGACGCGAGGGCCGCCGCGATCTCGTTCTGCACCTCGCTGTTGCGCAGGCCGAGGTGGTGCAGGCGGGGGAACCGGGTGCCCGAGAGCAGCGGTGCCAGGTCCGCCACATCGGTGTCGCCGCCGTAGGCAGAGATGCCGAGCCAGAGGTCCAGCCGCTCCAGCGCGGGCAGTTCGCTGTCCTGCACCCCGCGGACCACCTGCACGGGCAGGCCGCCCGCCTGGATGGTCAGCGACCGCAGCCGCTCGTGCTTCGTCGGCGGGAACAGCAGGTCGGTGCCGCCCCGGACCCCGAACTCGGTCAGCGCGGGGAAGGCGGCCAACAGCGCCGTCACATCGGACTGTTCGATCCAGGTGATCTCGGCCTGCTCCGCCTCCAGATCCCCGACGAACACGGCCTCCAGCGAGGTCAGCCGGTCGGCGGCGGCGATCACCAGATTGATCGGCACCGAGGAGTCCTCCTCGTACGCCTCGCCCCACTGGCCGATGATCAGTACCTTGGCCCCGGCCGGGTCGACCGCGTCCAGGAAGCCGGCGAACTCCTGCTCCCAGCTCCGGTCGTCGTCGCCGTACGGATCGACGGAGATCCGCCAGGCCACATCATCGGCGGCGGGCCGGTCGGCCGGACGGTCCTTGTGCTGGAAGTCGACGGCCGGAAGGCCGCCGAACGCTTGCAGATGCTGCGCACCGTACATCGCACTGAGCTCCTGGTCCTGGGGACGGCTGATGTCCGCAAGGTTTATCAAGCCCCACTGACAACGCCGCGACCGGGACCGCTCCGAGGCTGCCGCGGGGCCGCTGCGAACCTGCTGCGGCACCTCTCCGGACCTGCCGGAGAGGCCCGTTGTCAGACCCTGCCCGTAGCGTTTTTCCCGTGGCCGGCACAGCGGGTGCCGCGACCGAGGGGAGACGTCTGTGTACCGGCAGGGCGATGTACTGATCATGGCGCTGGAGGAGTCGGCGGTGCCCGCCCCCTTCCTCAAGGCTTCGGGCGAACTGCGCGACGGGCGGGGGCGGCTGGTGCTGGCGCTGGGTGAGGTGACCGGGCACGCGCACGCCGTGCAGGGACCCGGCCGGCTGATCCGGGAGGCGGGACCGTTCGGCCCGATGCTGCTCCATCTCCCCGAGGGCGGGCGGGTGGTGCACGAGGAGCACGCCACGATCGCGCTGCCGCAGGGCTGGTTCCGGGTGGTGCGCCAGAGGGAGTACGCGCCCGGCGCGATCCGCATCGTCGCGGACTGACGTACGTACGGACACCAGCAGCACACCGAGCACGACCAGCAGATACGAAGCAGACATGAACTGGGGACGGGACAACCGATGCAGCACGTGAATTCCTGGCGGGACGTGGCGGCGGCGACCGGTGCGGCGGACCGGGTGGCCGCCGAGGAGGGCGTACGGCGCGCCTACCGCACCGCCGGGCTCGCCGAGCCCGAGCGGATCGTCTGGGCCGAATCGCCCCGGGCGGCCGTCGAAGCCGTCGAGAAGCTGGCCGACGCCGGGCGTTCGGTGCGCGAAGAGGTCCGCACCCGGCCGTGGGCCGAGGAGCGCCGCCGGATGTACGACGAGCTGGGCCCGGCCGGCTGGTCCGCCCTCTGGTCCGCCACCGGGGCCCAGCTGTGGGAGACCACGGCCGCGCTCGCCGAGCGCATCCGGTCCGGTGTCGTCGCCGATCTGGCGCCCAGGCCGGAGGACGAGGGCGGTTTGCGGCTGGTCCTCCTCGACGCGGTGCTCGGGCAGCACGACGCCGCCTGGCTCGCCGCCTTCGACGGGCGCGGTGACCGGCTCACCGGCCTGGCCGAGGTCGCGCGGAACGCTGGCTGGTGGTGGCCGTACGAGAAGGCCGTGGTCATCAGCGAACGGCCCGAGGTCCTGCACCGCGACGAGGCGGGCAGACTCGACCACGGGGCCGGGCCCGCCCTCGCCTACCCGGACGGATTCGCCCTGTACGCCTGGCGCGGTATGCCGGTGCCCGCCGCCTTCCTGGCGGAGCTGGCGTCGCTGACCCCGCAACGCATACGGGAGGAGGAGAACGCGGAGCTGCGCCGCGTGATGCTGGAGTTCTACGGCTACGACCGCTACCTCACGGAGTCGGGGGCCGAGCCCGTCCACCGCGACGAGACGGGCATCCTCTGGCGCATCGCGCTCGAAGGCGACGAGGACGTGGTGATGGTCGAGGTGGTCAACTCCACCCCGGAACCCGACGGCACACACCGCACCTACTGGCTCCGCGTACCCCCGGCGACCCGGACCGCGAAGGACGGGGTCGCCTGGACGTTCGGACTGGACGGTGCCGCCTACGCGCCGGTACGTCAGACCTGACGCGCCGGGGCCGATCCGACGGACGCGTCAGCCGGTCAGCGCGGCGTGGTCGATGCCCAGCTCACGGGCGAGCGCGTCGTCGGTCCAGCGCAGCATCGTGGTCCGGGAGAGCGGACCGGCGTACGAGGTCATCTGCACGGCCAGGCCGTCCAGCAGGGCGGTCAGCCGCCAGGCCGCCGACTCCGGGTCCTCGCACCGGAACTCACCGGCGGCGGCGCCCTCCGCGATGACCTCGGCCAGCTCCGCCTTCCACCGCTGGTCGAGGTGGCCCGCCACCTCGCGCAGGGCGGGCTCGCGCAGGGAGGCCGCCCACCCCTCGATCCACAGCCGCCACCCCTTGGCCTGCCCGGTCGGCGCGTACCACCGCACGGCGGCCCGCAGGCGCCGTACGGCGGTGGTGCGGCGGGCCAGCAGCTTTCGCAGCTGGGCGAGGTCGGCCTCGGCCGCGTACGAGAAGGCGGCGGAGACCAGCTTCTCCTTGGTCGAGAAGTGGTAGAGCACCAGCGCGTTGCTCACCCCCAGCGCGGACGCCACATCGGCGATCCGTACGGAGGAGGCCCCGCGGATCTCGATCTGTTCGACCGTCGCCTTCAACAGCTCCTCGCGCCGTTCCGCCACGTTCAACCGGACTCTTGCCACCCGACCACCCTAGTCAATCTTCCGGTCACTGCCGGTCACCGAAGATCACGCCCTCATGGGGATGACGCGATGGGGGCACCCGTATGTGACACCTCCTGCGGGAGCCGCCGGCCCGGAATCCCTGGGGCGGCAGGCACGTTGGACCGTTCATGACGTCATTCGAACCGGCACAGGAAGCGCTGCTCCGTCTCTTCGGCGAGCACGACGGGGGAGTGCTGGTCACTCTCAAGCGGGACGGGCGGCCCCAGCTGTCCAACGTCAATCACGCCTATTACCCCGACGAGCGGGTGATCCGGGTGTCGATCACCGAGGGCCGGGCGAAGACCCGCAACCTGCGGCGTGACCCCCGCGCGAGCTACCACGTCACCAGCGACGACCGCTGGGCCTGGACCGTCGCGGACGGCACCGCCGAGCTGACCCCGCCCGCCGCCGAACGGGACGACGCCACGGTGGAGGCCCTGATCACGCTGTACCGCGATGTGAAGGGCGAGCACCCGGACTGGGAGGACTACCGGCGGGCCATGGTCGAGGACGGCAGGGTGCTGCTCACACTCCGCATCGACCACGTCTACGGACAGCCGCGTGGCTGAACCGCCACCGAACGGATCGCGGCGGGGTCCCGGTGGGGGTCCCGCCCGCCGTGTGCCGGGTTCCGGCGGCCGCGTGCCGGGTCCCGCCGTCCGGGGCGGCTGCCCCGTTCACCTTCCTCTTCTCGCCCTGTCGGACAGTCCGACGATAATGAGACGACACCGACTCCCCCAGGAGATGTTGTGACCGGCGCCGACTACTTTGTCCCCTTCCGTACGAAACTGCGTTCGATGCGCTCCGAACCCTTCGGGGCCGATCCCGCCGGAGCGCGGATGCAGCGCATCCTCAGCTCGCCGAACTTCGCCGACGGAGTGTTCCAGAACCCGCTGGGGGCCCGCACCAGGCCGTCCGGGTCCGGGCTGGAGTTCGCCAAGGTCTACTTCCAGAAGGAGCAGCGGATCCGCAGGGCGCCGGCGGGCCCTGTCCCGGTCCATGCCACCACCCTCGCGGACCTGGCCGCACCGCCCGCCACCGGGCTGCGGCTGACCTGGATGGGCCACTCCAGCGTCCTCGCCGAGATCGACGGCCGCCGGGTCCTGTTCGACCCGGTGTGGGGCGACCGGTGTTCCCCGTTCCCGTTCGCCGGACCCAAGCGCCTGCACCCGGTGCCGGTGCCGCTGGCCGCGCTCGGCTCCGTCGACGTGGTGGTGATCTCGCACGACCACTACGACCACCTCGACCTGCCGACGATCCGCGCGCTGGCGGGCACGGACACCGTCTTCGCCGTGCCGCTCGGGGTCGGCGCCCATCTGGAGCGCTGGGGAGTGGCACCCGCCCGGCTGCGCGAGCTGGACTGGAACGAGACCGCCGAGGTCAACGGCATCAGCCTCACCGCCACGCCCGCCCGCCACTTCTGCGGCCGCGGCCTGCGGAACAACCAGCACACCCTGTGGGCCTCCTGGGCGGTCTCCGGCCCGGAGCACCGGATCTACCACAGCGGCGACACCGGCTACTTCCCCGGCTTCCGGGACATCGGCGCCGAGCACGGCCCCTTCGACGCCACGATGATCCAGATCGGCGCCTATTCGGAGTACTGGCCGGACATCCACATGACCCCCGCCGAGGGGATGCGGGCGCATCTGGACCTCCAGGGCGGACGCCCGCACGGGGTGATGCTGCCGATCCACTGGGGCACCTTCAACCTCGCCCCGCACGCCTGGGCCGAGCCCGGCGAGTGGACCAAGGACGCGGCCGAGGAGGCCGAGCAGGCGGCGGCGTTCCCCCGCCCGGGCGAACCCTTCGAACCTGCCGGAACGCTCCCGGTGGAGCCCTGGTGGCGGGCCGTCTCCGCACCGATGGCCGCCCCGCAGTGGCGTACGGCGGCACCGGACGCGGTCCCGGGCGGCGCACCGGTCGCGCGGCGCGACCTCGATGTGGCCGGGGAGCGCTGACGGCGGGAGCCGGAGAGCAGTGACAGCGGGAAGCCGGGGGTGTGGTGACCGTTCGGGAGCCGGGCGGGCACCCGCCCCCGGCTCCCGAACGGACCAAGCCCTAGCCGCTCTCCGCCGGCGCAGGCTTGCGGGCCGGTTCGCGCTCGTCGGTGAGTGCGGGCGGCATGGGCGAGGGTCCGCCCGCCGAGGTGCAGGTCTCCTCGCCCCTGATCACTCCGCAGGCCCGCGCGGAAGCCGGGTAGGGCGCCTCCACCATGGGGGAGTAGGTGTCGTTCTCGTACGTCACCGAGCGCTCGTTGCGGGCTCCTCGGGGCCCCTCCACCCTGGCGGTGTCATCGACATGGGCATCGGTGATGCGGGCCCAGGCGGACCGGCAGCGAGGGCTGTAGCGCAGTTCGATGTAGGTGCGGCCCGACCAGGTCGCGGCAGCCGTCCAGGCCCCGATATGGCAGCCCGTCCGCTGGGAATCCTTGTCGCGGCATTCGAATTCCAGGCATTGGGGTTCGCCCGCCGCCTTCTCCCGGTTCTGCCCCTCCGCCTCGGTCCCGCCGAATATCCAGCCGCCGATCAGTATTCCGGCCACCAGCGCCGTGCAGGCGGAAATCGTGGAGACGAGGGTCGTTCGCGTGCCGAATGCCCGGGACCTCGGAGGCTTGTCCACCGGCGGAGCCGCCTCCGCCGACCCCTCTCGCCCTGAGGTCTCCGGCGGTACGTCCTTATCGGGGGCAGCCGTCTCACGGGTGGGCGGGGTGCTCCCCGTCTCGGGTCTCCGGCCGTCCTGCTCCTGCTCCCGCTGTCTCAACAGGGCGGCCGCGGGGACCCCGACGGCGGCCGCGAATTCGGTGATCGCCGTTGCCGGCGGGAGGGCCTTTCCGTTGAGATAACGCTCCCAGGAGGACCGGCTGTAGGAAGTGCGTTTGGCCAATGCGCTGAGGGTCAGACCGCGGCGCATACGCAGGGAACGTAACTGCGCTGCCAGGGAACCGCGGTCTCCATGCAATTCATCCATATCATGCCTGTCTGTCATGAAATTGGGCTTCCTTGCGCTCAGGAATGGTGTGGACGGAGCCCCCATTCTTTCCCGAAGGGGCGGCCGAACACGAGCGGGCCGGCGCCCCGGGGCAGGGGCGCCGGCCCGCGAGGCCGTGCTGTGAGGCCGCCCCGTCACGGAGGGGCGGCCCTGTCGAGTGTCAGACGGCCGGGGCCGGGTACGTCGGGTACTCCACGCCGGAGACGTGCTGGACGACCCGGATGACCTGGCACGAGTAGCCGAACTCGTTGTCGTACCAGAGGTAGAGGATCGCGTTGTCGCCGTCGACCTTGGTGGCGCCCGCGTCGACGATCGAGGCGTGGCGCGAGCCGATGAAGTCGCTGGAGACCGCGTCGGGGGCGCTGATGAAGTCGATCTGGCGCTTGAGCGGCGAGGCCAGCGACACGTTGCGGAGGTAGTCGAGGACCTCCTCGCGGTTGGTCTCGCGGCCCAGGCGCAGGCTCAGGATGGCGATCGAGACGTCCGGCACCGGGACGCGGATGGAGCTGCCGGTGATCGGCGCGTCCAGGTCCGGGAGTGCCTTGGCGACGGCGGAGGCCGCACCGGTCTCGGTGATGACCATGTTGAGCGCCGCCGAGCGGCCGCGCCGGTCGGAGCTGTGGTAATTGTCCAGCAGGTTCTGGTCGTTGGTGTACGAGTGGACGGTCTCCACGTGGCCGCGCAGCACGCCGTACTCGTCCGCCATCGCCTTGAGCGGCGGGACGATCGCGTTGGTGGTGCAGGACGCGCAGGACAGGATCTGCTCGTCGTCCTTGATCGTGTCGTGGTTGACCCCGTGCACGATGTTGGGGACGTCGCCCTTGCCCGGCGCCGTCAGGACGACCTTGGCGATGCCCGGGCGCAGGTGGTTCGAGAGCCCCTCGCGGTCGCGCCACCGGCCGGTGTTGTCGATCAGGATGGCGTCCTTGATCCCGTACTCGGTGTAGTCCACCGACGTCGGGTCGTCCGAGTAGATCACCTTGATCTCGTTGCCGTTGGCGACGATCTTGCTGTTCGCCTCGTCGACGGTGATCGTGCCGGAGAACTGGCCGTGGATCGAGTCGCGCCGCAGCAGTGAGGCGCGCTTGACGATGTCCTGGCCGGAGCCCTTGCGTACGACGATGGCGCGCAGCCGCAGTCCGTTGCCGGAACCGGCCTTCTCGATGAGGAGACGGGCGATGAGGCGGCCGATGCGGCCGAAGCCGTAGAGGACGACATCCCGGGAGTCGCGGCGCTCGATCTTGTTGGCGCCGGTCGCCCCGGCGACGGCCTCGGCGGTGAACTCCTCCACCGTCAGACCGCGGTCGTCGGCGCGGAACGTCGCGGCCAGCATGCCTATGTCGATCTGGGAGGGGCCGAGGTCGAGTGTCGTCAGCGCCCGCAGGAACGGCATCGTCTCGGTGACGGAGAGTTCCTCACCGGCTATCTGCCGGGCGAAGCGGTGGGTCTTGAGGATGCTGACCACCGACTTGTTCACCAGGGAGCGGCTGTGCAGCAGGACGTTCACGTCCTGCTCGCGGTGCAGCTTCCCGATGATCGGGATCATCGACTCCGCGATCTCCTCGCGGTGCATCCAGTTGGTGAACGAGTCGTCATTGACAGTCACGTGTTTATCTTTCGAGCTAGGCGGCGCTCATATGGTAGCCGCCCCGGTCTGCTCATCCTTCAGGTGGTCCCGTCCGGAGATCCGGGACGCGGACGCTCCGGTGTCAATGCGGCGTAATCGGGCGCCCGTGCGAGAGGTCATACCAGAGCGGGACGGATGGCGGGCAAGTTCCACAACTGCCCGTCGCACACAGGTCGGTGGCGACTACCGTGTGTGCTCGGTGATCAACGGGGGGCTCCCGGCTTCGGGTCCGCCCGGCCGATGCCCCCAGCCCGACCGACCACCGTAGGTGCCACCGCATGAACGCCGACAGGAACGCCGATTCCTGGTGCCCCCTGTACCGAGGACGCTGATGTCTCAACTTCGCGCACCCGCCGCGCGACCGGACCGCCGTGAGGGCGGGCGGCACGGCCGCCCCGGCGCACGCACCCACTCGGCCCCGAGCAGGCCGCGCGCCGCTCAGCCGACCCCCGAGGGGCGCATACGCCCCCAGTTGTTGCGCACCGCCCTGCTCCCCACCATCGCAGCCCTGCTCAGCGGCGCGGCAGCCGTCATCTTCACCGTCCGGGACGGCGCCGTCGACCCGTCCCCGAGCCTGTGGGCCGCGCTCGGCGGATCGGCAGCCCTGGCCGTCGCCGCCGTCGCGGCCGCCTACCTCGGCGCCCACCGCGTGGCCGGTGCCGTGCTGGACAGGGCCCTGACGCTCCGCCGCGCCAGCGCCCAGGGCCAGGCCGAACTCCAGCGGGTGGTGGAGCAGCTCCGGGCCGGGGAACCCGTCGGCCCCCGGCGGCCCCCGCCGCCGCCCACCCCCGACGGCGACGCCTTCGACCTGCTCGCCCAGGAGATGGGACGGGCCCAGGACGCCGCGGTCACCGCCGTCGTCCAGGCCTCGCAGCTCTTCAGCTCCACCGGCAACGAACAGAAGGTCGAGGTCTTCGTCAACCTCGCCCGGCGGCTCCAGTCCCTGGTCCACCGCGAGATCCAGATCCTCGACGAGCTGGAGCACGAGGTCGAGGACCCCGACCTGCTCAAGGGCCTCTTCCACGTCGACCACCTGGCCACCCGCATCCGCCGCCACGCGGAGAACCTCGCCGTCCTCGGCGGGGCCGTCTCCCGGCGCCAGTGGAGCAACCCGGTCACCATGACCGAGGTGCTGCGCTCGGCCATCGCGGAGGTGGAGCAGTACCCCCGGGTCAAGCTGGTCCCCCCGATGGAGGGCACCCTGCGCGGCCACGCCGTCGCCGATGTGATCCACCTCCTGGCCGAACTGGTCGAGAACGCCACGGTGTTCTCCGCCCCCCACACCCAGGTCCTGCTGCGCGTCCAGCGCGTCACCGCCGGACTCGCGCTGGAGGTGGAGGACCGCGGCCTCGGGATGCCGGACCACGAGCAGAACCGGATGAACGCCCTCCTCTCCGACCCGGACCAAGTCAACGTCGCCCATCTCCTCCAGGACGGCCGGATCGGCCTGTTCGTCGTCTCCGCCCTGGCCCGCCGCCACGGCATCGCGGTCCGCCTCCAGAGCAACATCTACGGCGGCACCCAGGCGGTCCTCGTCCTGCCGCAGACCCTCCTCGGAGCCGACCCGGACACCGCGACAGCGCCCGGCGCCGCCCCCGTACCGCCGCCCGGAGCCGTACACCGGCCGCCCGCCGACGGTGGACGCACGGCCCCGCCCGCACCGCCGCAGGTCCAGGCCGCCCAGCCGCAGGCCGTCCCCGGACCGCCCGCCCAGGCGCCCGCCGGCCACCCGCGCGACGCCCAGGCACCCGGCTCGCACGCGCACGCCGCACCGGAGAGCCGCGCGCCGGGACCACGCGGCGAGGCCCCGCCCCTCCCGCTGCGCGCCGAACGGGTCGACCGCCCCGCACCGCCCGCGTCCGCCCCCGACCGGCCCGCACCGGCGGCCTTCACGCCGGAGCACACGGAGCGCCCCGCCCCGGCCGCCTTCACACCGGAGCGCGCCGACCACTCCGCACCGGCCGCCTTCGTTCCCGAGCGGGTCGACCGGCCCACGCCACCCGCCGCCCGCCCCGAACTGCCCAAGCGGGCCAACCAGGAGAGCCTCGTCCCGCAGTTGCGGGAGGCCCCCGCCCCCCGGGTCGAGGACGAGCACGCCCTGCACGACCCGGGCCTCATGGCCGCCTTCCGGCGCGGTGTCGACCTCGCTGAGGCGCAGACCGCACAGGAGGAAGGGACCGGCACCGGATACGGCGATGCCATCGGTGCGCCGACCGCACTCGACGCCCCCCTGGAGACCCTCGCCCCCCTCCCCGTACGCGGAACAGGCGAAGCGCCCACGCCCGCCGGCCGCCCGCAGACCGGGCACGACACCTTCCTGCCGGGCCACGCCGTGCCGGAACCCCGTAAAGACACGACCTTCAAGGAGTAGACACGATGCCGAGCGACATGCAGGCCGGTCAGGTCTCGGACCTGGACTGGCTGCTGAGCGGACTGGTCCAACGCGTGCCCTACACGCGCAGCGCGGTGCTCCTCTCCGCCGACGGACTGGTGAAATCCGTCCACGGCATGGACCCCGACAGCGCCGACCACATGGCCGCCCTGGCCGCCGGGCTGTACTCCCTGGGCCGCAGCGCCGGTGCCCGCTTCGGGGACAACGGCGACGTCCGGCAGGTGGTCGTCGAACTCGACTCCACGCTCCTGTTCGTCTCCACCGCCGGATCCGGCACCTGTCTCGCCGTCCTCGCCGGACGCGAGGCGGACGCCGCGGTGCTCGGCTACGAGATGGCGATGCTGGTCAAGAGTGTCCGTCCCTATCTGATGACCCCGCTGCGGCAGCCGGCCGGGGCGCCGTTCACCCCGGGGCTGTGAGGATGCCGGCCCCGCAGGACGGGCCCCTGCTCGACGACGCGGCCGGCCGGCTGATCCGCCCGTACACCGTCAGCAACGGCCGCACCCGGCCGTCCACCGGATTCGACCTGCTCTCCCTGGTCATGGCCACGGGCATCGAACCCGACATCCACCTCGGCCCCGAACACACCGTGGCGCTCGGACTGTGCGAGGGCCCCATGTCCGTCGCCGAGATCGCCGCACACCTCCGGCTGCCCGCGGTCGTCACCAAGGTCCTCCTCTCCGACCTGGTCGACTGCGGAGCGGTCACCGCGCACGCCCCCGCTTTCCATGACACACCCACCGACCGATCCCTGCTGGAGGCAGTGCTCGATGGTTTACGACGACAGCTCTGACCGCACCGGAACCACCGAGTTCTTCCCCGTGGCCCTCAAGGTCCTGGTCGCGGGCGGATTCGGCGTCGGCAAGACGACCTTCGTCGGTGCGGTCAGCGAGATCGCCCCGCTGAGTACGGAGGAGCTGCTGACCCAGGTCAGCGTGGGGACCGACAACCTGGACGGCGTCGAGTCCAAGACGGCCACCACCGTCGCCATGGACTTCGGCCGCATCACCCTCTCCGAACAGCACGTCCTGTATCTGTTCGGCACGCCGGGCCAGGAGCGGTTCTGGTTCATGTGGGACGAACTCTCCCAGGGCGCGCTCGGCGCCGTGGTGCTCGCCGACACCCGGCGGCTGGCGGAGTGCTTCGCCGCCGTGGACTTCTTCGAGCGGCGCGGCATCGGATTCATCGTCGCCGTCAACGAGTTCGACGGCGCCTACCGCTACGAGCCCGACGAGGTGCGCTCCGCACTCGACCTCGGGCCCGAGGTGCCCGTCGTCCTGTGCGACGCGCGGATCGCCAGCTCCGGTACGGGAGCGCTGGTCACCCTCGTACAGCATCTGATCAACGCCACCTCCGCGCCCGCTCCGCTCCAGGCCTTCGGGGCCCACCAGTGACGTCCTTCGCCACCGGCCGGATGCTGCTCACCCCCGCCGACCGGGACGGCCCGGCCCGCGCGGAGCGGCTGCGGAGGCTGGATCTCGGTGAACGGGCCGACGCCTCGTTCGACAGCTTCGACGCCTTCGCCGACAAGGTGGCCGAAGTGACCGCATCGCCCTTCTCGATGGTCAACTTCATCGACGAGAACCGGCAGTTCTTCGCGGGGCTGCACACCCCGGCGGGCAACCGGGGCGGGCAGGAGCTCGGTGCGGTCGCGGCGGGCAGCAGTCGCAGCGCCCGCTACATGGCCCGGGACCACGGCTACTGCCCGCACGTCGTCGTGCGGCGCAAGGCGCTCGTCCTGGACGACGTCTGCGACTACCCCCGGTTCGCCGGAAATCCGGTCGTCGACGACATAGGCGTGCGCTCCTACCTCGGAGCCCCGCTCATCGACCGCACGGGCATCGCGCTGGGGACGGTCTGCGCCGTCGACACCGTGCCGCGCCCCTGGGGCCGGGCCGGCCTGGACACCATCAAGTCCCTCGCCCAGGAGCTCGTCCAGCAGATCGACCACCGGGAGGGCTACCGTCACCCCTGAGCGCCGAGAGCGGCCGCCTCAACTCCCGGGCGGAGCAGCCGTACTGCCCCGCAGCACCACCTCCCCGTCGATCCGCACCACCCGCGACCTCCCCGCCCCCGACGGTGTGCGCAGGGCCAGCGCCATCACGCGCTCGCCCATCTCGGTGAGCGGCAGCGCCACCGTGGTCAGCGGCGGCGACAACTCCCGTACGACGGGGATGTCGTCGAACCCCGCCAGCGACATGTCCTCCGGCACCCGCACCCCCGCCTCGCGCAGCGCGGCCAGCGCCCCGACCGCCATCACATCGGTCACCGCGAAGACACAGGTGGGCCGGGGGCCGCCGGACGCCAGTAACCGCTGCGCCGCCAGATGACCGCCCTCCCGGGTGAACGCCCCCCGCACCACCCGGTCGAGGACGATGCCCGCCCCGGCGAGACCCTCACGGAATCCGGCCAACCGGTCGGCCACCGTGGTCAGTTCGGGCGGCCCGGTCAGCACGGCGAACTCCCGGTGCCCGAGCGCCACCAAGGCCTTCGCCAGCTCCGCCGCCCCGGCCCGGTTCTCCGGCTGCACGGTGTCCACCCGCAGCGACCGGTGCCGGCTGACCACCGCGACCCGGCCGCCGGCGCGCACGTACGGGTCCAGCTCCGCGTCCATCGCCCGCTCCCAGGCCCGGTCCTGGAACCCGGAGCCGATCAGCAGGATGGCCCGCGCCCGCTGGGCCCGCAGCATCGAGACGTACGCGATCTCCCGGGCCGGCTCACGGAAGGTGGAGGCGAGCATCACCAGCAGGTCCTGTTCCGCCGCCGCCCGCATCACCCCGCTGGCGATGCCCGCGAAGTAGGGGTCGCTGACGTCGTGGCAGATCAGCCCCACCGTACGGTTGCCCTCGGAGCTGGCGAGGGCCTGGGCATGGGCGTTGGGGATGTAGCCGAGGAGATCGGCCGCGGCGTGGACCCGGCTGCGCAGATCGTCGCGGACCCGGGTGGTGCCGTTCAGCGCCCGGGACGCGGTGGCCAGGGAGACGCCCGCCTCGCGGGCCACGGCGTCGAGGGTCACATGGGGGGCCGGGACGCGGCGACGCGTATCGGGGTGGAGAGGTGTTTCCCGTTCACTCAACTCGACCCCCAGGGGTGCGGTGGTGGCAGGGCCCCGAAACTTCGGGACGACCTATTGACCGTGTGCGCGAACAGTCATTAGCGTGGCGGCACCTTATCAGAAAGCGCTTTCTGAAAGCGCCTTCAGCTAGCCGCCGCCAGGATCCGCCTGGATCACAGAATCGCACAGCTCGTCACAACTGCCCCCGGAGTCCAGGGAGTTCACCGTGAGTGAGAGCGCGTTGGCCAAGAGGCCCGCAGAGCCGGCGGGGGTCGCCCGCCGGGCCGGCCCCACGGCGGGGGAGCGGCTGGCCCGGGCCGCGGAACAGAGCTGGCGGCCCGTGGCGCTGCTGCTGGCCTGCTTCGCGCTCTGGTGGGTGATCGCGGCGGCCGAGCTGGTGGAGCCGTATCTCGTACCGTCGCCCGGCGCGACCCTCGACGTCCTTACGGGCAAGGCGGGTTACCTCTGGGAGCACAGCTGGGTGACGACGTACGAGACGCTCCTCGGCTTCGTCATCGCGGTCGCCGTCGGGGTGTTCGCGGCGGTGGTGATGGTGTACTCCTCCACCGTGGAGCGCACGCTCTACCCCATCCTCCTCTTCGCCCAGGTGGTGCCGAAGATCGCCATCGCCCCGCTCTTCGTGGTGTGGCTCGGCTTCGGCATCGCGCCCAAGATCCTCATCGCCGTCCTCATCGCCTTCTTCCCGGTGGTGATCTCGATGGTCACCGGGCTCAAGGCCGTCGACCCGGAGATGCTCCAACTCTCCGCCACGATGGGCGCGAAGCCCTGGCAGACCTTCCTGAAGATCCGCTTCCCGGCCTCGCTCCCGCACCTGTTCTCGGGCCTCAAGGTCGCCGTCACCCTCGCCGTGACCGGTGCCGTGGTGGGCGAGTTCGTCGGGGCGAACGAAGGCCTGGGCTTCGTCATCCTCCAGGCCAACGGCAACCTCGACACCCCGATGCTCTTCGCCGGACTGCTGGTGATGTCGCTGATCGGCGTCGTGCTCTTCGTCGTCGTCGAGATCGCCGAGAAGCTGCTGCTGCCGTGGCACGCCAGCCGCCGGGAGACCTCGGCGACCACCACGTACTGACCGCTCACGTCGCCCCACGTACCGACCCGTTGCGAGAAGGGCAAGCCCATGCACGCGCGCAGACTCCTGATCGGTGCCGTACCCCTCGTCCTGGTGGCGACCGCCTGCGGCGGCAACGATGCGTCGACCACCACCAGCGACTCCGGAAAGAAGCTGGACCGGGTCACGCTGACGCTCAACTGGTATCCGTACGGCGAACACGCCCCGTTCTACTACGGAAAGCAGCAGAAGATCTTCGAGAAGCACGGCATCGACCTGGACGTCCGGGCGGGCCAGGGCTCGCAGAAGACCGTCCAGGCGACCGCCGCCGGGCAGACCGACTTCGGCTGGGCGGACACCCCGGCGCTGCTCGCGGGGGTGGACCAGGGCGTCAAGGTCAAGAGCCTCGGTGTCTTCCTCCAGACCACGCCCGCCTCCGTGCAGTCCTTCGACGCGAAGGGCATCGACGCGCCCGGCGACCTCAAGGGCCGCACGATCGCCGGGACCGCCGGGGACGCGCTCTCCAAGACCTTCCCGATCTTCCTGAAGAAGAACGGCATCGGCGAGTCCGACGTCAAGGTCCAGAACACCGACCCGGCGGGCAAGATCGCCGCCGTGATCTCCGGGAAGACCGACGGGCTGCTCGGTTACGCCAGTGACCAGGGGCCCACCATGCAGGACAAGGCCAAGAAGCCGGTCTCGTACCTCCGGTTCTCCGAACACGGCCTGAACTTCTACTCCAACGGGCTCCTCGCCGGGCAGAAGATCCTCACCGCCAAGCCGGAGCTGGCCGAGCGCATGGTGCGGGCGGTCAGCGAGGCGTGGGCGGCAGCGGCGAAGGAGCCGGGGCCGGCGATCGAGGCGATGGAGGGCGCGTCCGAACAACTGCCGCCGAAGACCGTCCTGTCGGAGCAGTTCGCCACGACGCTCACCCTGCTGCACACGGAGGCCACCGAGGGCAAGGCACCCGGCGTCAACACCGAGGCCGACTGGCAGCAGACGATCGATGTGTTCGCCGAGGCGGGCATGGTGGCCTCGCCGAAGGCCGTGGCCGACTACTGGGACACGAAGACGGCGTTGAAGGGATGACGGCGATGTCGAAGGAGCAGACGACCACAGTGCCCTTGCCGTCCAAGGGTGTTGGTGCTGCGGCGGTCCAACTGGCTGACGTGGCCGTCCGGTTCCGCAGCAAGAAGCGCGATGTCACGGCGCTCAGCGAGGTCTCGCTGGATGTGGCGCCGGGCGAGTTCGTCGCCATCGTCGGCCCGTCGGGGTGCGGCAAGTCCACGCTGCTGAAGCTGGTCGCCGGGCTGCTCACGGCCTCCTCGGGCGAGGTCCTGCTCGGTGGCGAGCGGGTCGACGGGCCGCGCCACGACATCGGTTACGTCTTCCAGCGCGCGGCCCTGCTGGAGTGGCGCTCCGCGCTGCGCAACATCCTGCTCCAGGCCGAGATCCGCCGGATGCCGGCGGCACAAGCGCGCGGACGTGCCGACGAGCTGATCCGGATGACGGGGCTGACCGGGTTCGAGGACGCCTACCCGCACGAGCTCTCCGGCGGGATGCAGCAACGGGTCGCGCTCTGCCGGGCGTTGCTCCACGAACCGCCCGTCCTGCTGATGGACGAGCCGTTCGGCGCGCTGGACGCCCTGACCCGCGAGCAGATGAACACCGAGCTGAACCGGATCTGGCGGTCCACCGGCACCACGGTGCTGCTGGTCACCCACTCGATCTCGGAGGCCGTCTATCTGGCCGACCGGGTGGTGGTGATGAGCCCGCGTCCCGGCACCATCACGGAGATCATCGAGGTGGGGCTGCCCGCCGAGCGCGACTACAGCGAGACGCTGGGCCGCCCGGAGTTCCGCGCGGCCGCGGCCCACATCCGGGACCTGCTGGGGGCGGTGTCGGCGCAGGACTGAGGGGCGGGGTGCGCTTGCCGGATGAGGCGCACAGGGGGCGGGCCCATGGTGTGAGGCGCACAGGGGCGCGCCCATCGGAGGCGTACGGGCGCGCTCATCGACGAGGCGTACGGGGGCGGGCCCATCGTTGAGGCGTACGGCGGGCGCCCGCCCCTCCCTCACTCCAGCCCGAACGCGTCCGCCAGCATCTCCATGTGGGCGCCCAGCAGCGTGCCGCCCCGGTGCGCCATCCCGGCGAACTGACCGGCCACCTCCAGGCTCACCGAGCCGTGCAGCTGGGTCCAGGCCAGCACCGCGCCCGCCAGCGCCGAGGCCGCGCGGGGCTCCCCGGCCGGAGCGCCCGCCGCCTCCGGTGCGTACCGGGCCACCCACGCCCCCACCGTGCCGTCCGCCGCGAGCCAGGCGGTCATCTCGTCCACCGTGGACGCCACCGCGGGTCCGGGGTTCCCGGTGGCGAAGAGCGGCAGGAACGGGCCCAGCACCGCGCGGGCCCGCTCCAATGTGTCGGCCGGGGCCACATAGCCGGGCACGGGGGCGCCCTGGATCAGCAGATAGCGGTGGGGCTCGGCGATCGCCCAGGCGCGGTACGCCTCGGCCAGGTCGTGCAGCCGACCGCGTACGCCCCGAGAGCCCTTGGCCGAGCGGACCGCGGCCCGGGCCATCGCGGCCGCCGCATCGTCGTACGCGTCCCTGATCAGGGCGTTGAGCAGATCGTCGCGGCTGGTGAAGTAGCGGTAGAGGGCGGGGCCGGAGAGGCCCATCTCCTTGGCGATCCGCGTCAGCGCGAGGGCGGTGCCGCCGCCTTCGGCGAGCTGCCGCAGCGCCACGTCCTTGATCTCCGCGCGGGTCTGCTCCCGGTACCGGGCGCGCGGCCCCTGCTGGGCCCGGTCCATCACGGTCCCCTCTCGCCGGCCGAGCTCGCTTCCGTTACAGAGTCTAACAAGCGCTATTGCGATGAGCTATCGCGAGAGTTATGGTCTCTAACAGAAGTGACGAACTGTTCTGGCGGTGTGCTGGCAGCGCTGCCCGGGCGGACCCATCCCGAAGGGGCACACCATGACCACCGCACCCGCTCTCCACACCGTCCTCGGCTCCGGACCCGCCGGTACGGCCCTGGCCACGGAGCTGGTCCGCCGGGGCCACCCGGTCCGGCTCGTCGACCGGTCGGGCGGCGGACCGGAGATCGAGGGCGTCCAGCGGTACGCCGCCGATGTCGCCACCGCCGAGGGGGCCCGGGCGGCCGTGGCCGGAGCCGCCGTCGTGTACCACTGCGTCAACGTCGGCTACCACCTCCAGGTGGAGGTCATGCCGAAGATCCAGGAGGCGGTGCTCGGCGCGGCCGAGCGGGAGGGCGCCCGGCTCGTCGTCCTGGACACGCTCTACCCGTACGGCGAGACGCACGGCGCGGTGATGACCGAGGAGTCGCCGTGGAACGCGACCACCCGCAAGGGCCGGATGCGCGCCGACCTCGACGCCCGCTACCTCGCCGCCCACCGCGAGGGCCGGCTCTCCGTCGTCCTCGGCCGCTCCGCCGACTTCGTCGGGCCCGGGGTCCTCAACTCCACGCTCGGCGGCGCCGTCTTCCCCGCCGCCCTCACCGGGCAGCCGGTGCCCGCTCTCGGCGACATCGACCTGCCGCACAGCTACACGTACATCGAGGATGTCGCCACCGGCCTCGCCACCCTCGGGGAGCGCCCGGAGGGCGACGGCCGGGTCTGGCACCTGCCCACCGCCCCGGCGCGCACCACCCGCCAGATCCTCGCCCTCGTCGAGGAGCGCACCGGCCGCCCGCTGGAGCTGACCGTGATCCCCGAGCCCCGCCCTTTCGGCCCCTTCGACGAAACCTTCATGGCGGAGTACGCGGAGATGTTCTACCAGCACACCGAGGCGCAGATCCTCGACTCCTCGGCCATCGAGAAGGCCTTCGGACTCACCCCCACCCCGCTGGAGGAGGCAGTCGGTGCCACCCTCGCCTGGTACGGCGAACTCCTCACCGCGCAGCGCTGAGCGCGTTCCGGCCCGGCCGGGCCCGTGGTCCGGCCCCGGGCGCAGAACCGCACACCCGGGGCCGGACCGCACCCACCACCGCTCCGCGGCCGCCGTCAGTAGCGCAGCCTCGACAGATACCGATAACTGGTCCGGGCCGAGGCGAACGGGTCCGCCGGGGCGTCATGCTCCACCAGCCACTGCCGCACCCCGCCCTGCCGCGCGGTGTGGAACATATCGGGGAAGTCCAGCACCCCCGACCCGACGTCCGCGAAGTCCCCGTTCGGTGCCATGTCCTTCACATGGAGCGCCGGGAACCGCCCGGGATGCCGGACGAACAGCTCGCCGGGGGCGGAGGAGCCCCCCTTGGCGGCCCAGTACACATCCAGCTCGAAGCCGACCAGCTCAGGATCGGTCTCGGCGAGGAGGATGTCGTACAGGCTGACCCCGTCCACCACTTCATGGTCGCCGCCGTGGTTGTGGTAGAGCAGCTTCAGCCCGGACTCCCGGGCGGCGAGCCCCGCCCGGTTGAACTGCCGTGCCACTTCCCGGTATCCGGCCGGGGAGTGCAGGGACCCCGGCAGGCTCGGCACCACGATCCACCTGCCGCCGAGGGTGTGGACGTCCTCCAGGGCCTGCGGGAGTCCGGAGCCGGTCACGATGTCGTAGCCGACGTGTTCCAGGACGGCCTTGAGTCGCACTCTGTCCAGCATCTGCCGTATCGCGGCTGGGGAGTTGCCGTGGCGGCCGCTGACCCCGACCGTGGCGTACCCGATCTCGGCGAGCTGCTCCAGCGTCCCCGCGAAGTCCGCCGCGAGCGGTGTCCGCATCGTGTACAGGTGCATCCCGATCCCGGACGGCGGGATGCGCCGGCAGCCCCGCCGTCCGGCCGCCGAAGCCGGTGCGGCGCCGATGCCGACGGCGGCGGCCGCACCGACCGCCGTACCGAGAAAGGCTCTTCGTGTGCTCTTCACGCGCTCTCCGCCCCTCACTTCACGTCGATGCGCACGGCACCGGTGGTCGTGTCGCCCTTGTCGTCGGTGACCGTCAGATGCGCGGTGTAGGCGCCCTTGCGCTCGTAACGGTGGGTCGCTGTCGCACCTTCGGGCCCGGCCGCCTTCACGTTGTCGCCGAAGTCCCAGTGGTACGAGGTGATCGTCCGGCCTTCCGCCGGTGCGACCGTGCTGCTCAGCGCCACGGTCAACGGGGCTGTACCGGAAGCCGGTTCGGCCTTCACCGCCACCTCCGTACCGCCCGCCTTCTCCACGCCCGGCCCGTTGAAGTGCAGCCAGTCGACCGAGAGCAGGTCGGCCTTGTCGGCGCTCCACTCCGGGTTGGTGAAGACCGCGTACAGCGTGGTCGTGGAGCCGGGGTCCTTCAGCTCCGTCGTCGGTGAGACCAGCCTCTCCCAGCCGCCGGTGTTCGGAACGGTCACCGAACCGAGCAGCTCGCCGGTGGGGGAGCCGGCCCGGAACTCCACCGTGCCGCCGAGCCCGCCCGACGACGCCCCGACCGTCACGGAGTCGACCCCCTTCAGGTGCACCGGATCGAAGGTGACCCAGTCGCCGTCCTCGATCTCGATCAGCCGCTTCCCGCCCGAAGCGTCGGCCCGACTACCCACCTCCGCACCGCCGTTGCGGCCACCTGTCGCGGTGAAGTGCTCGGCCTCGCGGTAGGAGGTGCGCAGGGTCAGTGAGGTGGAACCGGTCAGCGCGGGGGCGTCCGGGGCGCCCTTGTCCTCGTACTGGGCGGTGATCCCGTAGTAGAGGTTCTGTCCCGGACCGTGGCTGTCGCCCGCGTCCGTGACGATCTCCCCTGTGCAGCCGGTGTAGTTGTCCAGCGGATGCAGATGGGTGTCATGGCCGAGCTGCGACTGCACCACGACCCGCGAGCAGTCGATCGGACCGCTCTGCCCGTCCTCCTCGTCGGTCACCTCGACCGTGAAGGGGATGGTGTCGCCGAAGCTGAACGTCCCGCCGTCCGGCGGCTGTTGGATGGTCACCTCGGGCCGGGTGTTGCCCACGGTGATGTCCTGTACCGCCAGTGCCGTCAGCTCGTCGGGTCCCGTGACGGTGAGGCGGGCCGTGTGGAGCCCCTTGGCGGTGTACGTGTGCGAAGGGTTGGCCTCGGTCGAGTCCGTGGTGCCGTCCCCGTCGAAGTCCCAGGCATAGGTGACCGGTTGGTCGCCGGGCAGCCCTGATCCCTCGCTGGAGAACTCCACCGTGAGCGGGGCCGGGCCGCTGTCCCGGTCGACGGAGAGCCTGGCGTCGGGCAGCCGGCCGTCACCCACGTAGTCGATCCGGTAGATGCCCGCACCCTCGTTGCCGCCGCCCCGCCCGGTCCCGCTGCCGAGCCCGAAGTCGATGACGTACAGCGCCCCGTCGGGACCGAAGTCCGCGTCGAAGGGCTGGTTCCACTCCATGTCCTCGAAGATGCCGTTGATGGAGTGGAGGTCACCAGCCTGCACCGGGTCGAACCGGGGGTCGGTGAAGCTCTGGTCCTCGCTCTGGAACGAGAACGTCTTGAACCACTGCCGGGTCAACTCGTAGTTGAACGCCTTCCCTTCGAAGTAGGCCGGGAACTTGGTCCGGTAGGTGTTGTTCGGGTCGTAGGCGTAGACCGGACCGGCCATCGGCCCGCCGCCCCCGGTGCCCAGCTCCGGGAACTCGGCCGAGGCGGAGTACGCGTACCAGACCGTGGCGGGCTGGGCGGGCGGCAGTTCACGCAGCCCGGTGTTGTTCGGCGAGTCGTTGACCAGTGCGGCGCAGTCGAACTTCGGGCCGGACTTCTTCGCCGCGAAGTCGTAGTCGTTGAAAGGGGTGTTGTTCCCGATGCAGTACGGCCACCCGAAGTTCCCCGCCTCGGTGATACGGGTGAACTCGACGGTCCCCTCGGGCCCCCGGTCCGCCACCGCCTCCCGCGCGTCCGGACCGTAGTCCGCGACCATCAGCGCCCCGCTGAGCGGATCGGTGGTGATCCGGAACGGGTTGCGCATCCCCATCGCGTAGATCTCCGCACGCGTCTTCTCCGTTCCCGGGGCGAAGAGGTTCCCCTCCGGAACGGTGTACGTCCCGTCGTCCTGCGGCGTGATCCGCAGGATCTTTCCCCGCAGGTCGTTCGTGTTGCCCGCGGTCATCTGCGCGTCCCAGGCGCGCCGCCCCTCGGTCTCGTCGATGGGGGTGAAGCCGTCCGAGGCGAACGGGTCGGTGTTGTCGCCGGTCGCCGCGTACAGGTTGCCGTCCTTGTCGAAGGCGAGCGAACCGGCCATGTGCGAGTTGGCCCGCCCCTCGCCGCGCAGCGTCGGAACGGTCAGCAGCCGCTTCTCGGAAGCCGGGTCGACGGTGTTGCCGTCCACGGTGAAGCGCGACAGGTTCAGCCGTTTCTCGACCTTGTCGGAGTGGAGCAGATAGAGCCAGTTGTTCTCCGCGAACCCCGGGTCCAGGGCCAGCCCCAGCAGGCCGTCGGACTGGCTGGTCATCTCCGGCGTGTACGCGAAGTCCAGCGCGGTCGACACCTTCATCGTCTCCTGGTCGATCACCTTCAGCTTCCCGGTCCGCTGGGCGAAGAAGACCCGCCGGTCGGGGGCGATCGCCAGCTCGAACGGGTCCGCCAGATCGCTCGTCGCGAGCGCCGTACGCTGGAACGAACCGGTACGGGTCGCGGTGCAGTCGCCCTCCGCCGCGCCCGCCGCCCACTGGATGCCGCCGAGGAGGTGCTGGACGAAGGCCTCCTCCTGGAAGGCCGCCTTGTCGTGCCCGCCCGCGGTGAACCAGGAACGCCCGCCGTCGTAGTTCTGGCACCAGGACCACGGGTGGTCCACGCCCTCGTCGAGGCCGGTGACCCCGTCGCGCACCTTGATCTGGGCGAGCGTGTGCACCTTGGAGGTCGGATTGGAGCGCCAGTTGTACCACTCCTCCGTCCGCTCCCAGAGGTCCGGCAGATGCTCGGTGGAGGGGTGGGCGCGGTCCAGGACCTTGACCCGGCCCGTCTGGACCTCGGGGTGCTGGTCGAAGATCGCGCCGACCAGGCCCTCGTACCAGTCCCAGTCCCGCTCACTGGCGGACGCGGCGTGCACGCCCACCCAGCCGCCGCCCGCGCGGATGAACCGCTGGAACGCGGCGCGTTCGTCGGCGGTCAGCAAGTCACCCTTCTCCGGCGTGGAGTTGGTGTTGTTGAAGACGACGGCCTGGAAGCGGCCGAGATCGGTGTCGTTGAAGACGGCGGAGTCCTCGGTCGCCTCCACCTCGAAGCCGTGCTCGGCCCCGAGCTTCTCCACCGCCTCGATCCCGGCCGGAATGGAGTCATGGGCGAAGTTCGTGACCTCGGAGTAGACGAGCACCCGGTACGGGGCCGCCGCCCGCGCCTCCGGCGGCGCCGCCACCAGCAGAGCCAGGACCAGCGCCAAAAGCGAGGTGACGGCGACGAGGGGGGACGGGGCGCCGGGGGAACGGCCGACGCGGCCGGCCCGGCGTAACGAAGGGCGTTTCATGGGGCGCTCCCTGTGCGGTAGATGCCGACTGTGGGGTGTAGAAAGCGCTTTCTGAAGTACGCCGCTCAGCGTAGGTTCACCGCTCCGACGGGGTCAATGGGTCTGCGGGGCCCACCGGTCCGGGTGCGACGGGGCTTCCGGCCGGGGGCGGATGCCGGTCCCGGGCGCTACGGCCGAATCCCGGTCCGGGCGTTACGGTCGAATCCCGGCAACGGCCGCCGGGGCGCAAGCGATCGGAGCACCGGGAATGACCGCCAGGAGCAAGGCCCCCCTCACCGCAGCCGACGTCCGCTCGGCCGCGCTGTCCCTGCCCGACACCGCCGAGAAGCTCGCGTGGGGCCGGCCCACGTTCCGGGTGGCGGGCAAGATCTTCGCCTCGCTGGGCGACGACGACACGGCGATGGGGGTGAAGTGCCCCAAGGAGGACCGGGACGAGCTGATCGCCACCGAGCCCGAGAAGTTCTTCCTCAAGGAGGGCCACGACGACAACTACGCCTGGCTCCGGGTCCGGCTGGCCGCCCTGGAGGACGCGGGGGAGCTCGCCGCCATCCTCACGGACGCCTGGCGCCAGGTCGCCCCACGCCGGCTGCTGGCCGCGCATCCGGAGCTGGAGGGGCCGGGCGAGGGGTGAGGGCGGCTGCCGCCGCCCGTCCGGTTTCCGCCCGCCTCACCCCGGCAGAAACCCGGTGATCCGCTCCCGCAGCCCCCGCGCGTCCAGCCCGTGCGCCGCCAGGTGCTCCTCCATCTGCCCGTACCGCCGGAGCTCGGCGCGCCCCACCCCCAGGCCGAGGACCCGGTGCGGCAGCTCCACGAGCGCCTCGTTCGCCCGGGCCGTCGAAGTGCCCGCCAGATAGGGCTCCACGATCACCACATCGGCACCCGGACCGGCGCCCACGGCGCGGCGCAGGCCCGCCGCGTCGAACGGCCGCACGGTGCTCGCGTACAGCACGCTCACATCCAGCCCCCCGGTCGCCGCGAGGACGTCGTCCAGCATCGGGCCGACCGCGACGACGGTCCCGCCCCGTCCCTCACGTACGACGGAGAAGCCGCCGTCACCGCCCACCGGCCGCGCCTCCCGGTTCGCCTGGAGGGAGAGGCGTACGTACACACGGTCATCCCCGTCCACCGCCCCCCGCAGCAGCGCCTCGGCCTCGTCGGGGTGGCCCGGCACATGGACCGTCCAGCCGTCCAGCGTGTCCAGGAGCGCCACATCGCCCGGCGCCATATGGGTGAAGCCCCCGGCGGGCCAGTCGTACGAGCCCCCGGCGCTGACCAGGATCCCGCCCACCCCCTGGTGGCCGAAGTCCAGCTTGACCTGCTCGAACGGCCGCTCCACCAGGAAGCTGGCGAAGGTGTGCACGATCGGCCGCATCCCGGTGAGCGCCATCCCGGCCCCGGCTCCGATGAGCAACTGCTCCCTGATGCCGACGTTGATCACCCGGTCCGGGTGGGCCCGCCGGGCGGGTGCGAAGCCGTCGGCGCTGATGTCGGCGAGCACGACGGCCAGCCGGGGCTCCTCGGCCAGGAGCTGCGAGGTGGTGGCGATGAAGCGGTCACGCATGGTGTCCATGAAGGGGTCCTCCTGGGAATCGGCCGGTCGCGGACCGGCCTGGGCTGCGGATCTACGGGGGCGGGTCAGGCCTTGGGTTCGACCCGGGCGACCACGGCCCGGGGCCGGCCGGGGTGGGGCGCCGTGAACGCCGCGTACAGGGCGTCGTGGTCGCGGCCGTCCACCGTCGCCGCCGACCACCCGGCGGCCTCGAACCGGGAGGCGATGCCGCCGGGCCAGCCGTGGGTGGCGGAGGCGTTGTCGATCACCACCGTGTGGAGCTGCTCCAGGCCGGCCGGCCCGGCGTGGGCGATGGCCTCGTGGTTGCTGCCCTCGTCCAGCTCGGCGTCGCCGACCAGCACCCAGACCCGGGGATCGGTGAGCCCCTGGGCCCGGAGCCCGAGGGCGGTCCCGACGGCCAGCGGCAGTCCGTGCCCCAGCGAGCCGCTGCCGATCTCCGCACCCGGGACGAGCAGCCGGTCCGGGTGGTGGCCGAGCGGCGAACCGTACGTTCCGAAGCCGCGCAGCAACTCCTCGTCGAAGAACCCGTGGGCCGCCAGGACGGCGTAGTAGGCCATGGGACCGTGCCCCTTGGAGAGGAGGAAGCGGTCGCGCCCGGGGTCGTCGGCGGTGGCGGGCGTCACACGCAGCACCCTGTTGTAGAGCACCCACAGCACGTCCGTCGTGGAGTGTGCGGCGGGGGCATGCTTCTCGGCGCCGGTCATCAGGGAGATCAGGCGGCCGAGGTCGTGGAAGTCGGGGGAGTGGCGGAGGCCGCGTACCGGTGCGGCGGTCGTGTTCGTCATGACACCGAGCGTTCAACATCAACCAAGGTTGAGGTCAAGCGCGGAAAGCGGTTCGTGACCACCTGCTCGAGTGCGGTATTGTTCTCATGCGCGTTCGGCCAGGGGAAACCCCAGGTCAGACGGGCACCGGGACGTGGCGCAGCTTGGTAGCGCACTTGACTGGGGGTCAAGGGGTCGCAGGTTCAAATCCTGTCGTCCCGACTCGTGAGAGTCGTGGATCAAGGGCCGGTTCGGAGAAATCCGAACCGGCCCTTGACCGTTTCCGGGGGCTGTTCGATCCCGTTACCGCCTTCGGGGAGTCCTGGGCCACATCGGGGTGAGGCCGGAATGCCCTGAGTGCGCCGGGACGTTGGCGAGGGGTGACGCATGATCCAGCCGATGAACAGGACTTGATGTGACCGACCTCGATGTGACCGCCCCCGGAACCGGCCGCGCGGCCGCCGCGCTCTCCCGCCCCTTCGCGGTCCGCGGGCTCACCTCGCCCAACCGGATCGCCATGGCCCCCATGACCAGGCAGTTCTCCCCGGACGGCGTCCCCGGCCGGGACGTGGCGGACTACTACGCCCGGCGGGCCGCGGGCGGTGTGGGGCTGATCATCACCGAGGGCACCTACATCGGCCATGACTCCGCCGGGACCAGCGACCGGGTCCCGCGCTTCCACGGCGAGGACGCGTTGGCAGGCTGGGCCGATGTGGTGGACTCCGTGCACGGGGCGGGCGGCACGATCATCCCGCAGCTGTGGCACGTGGGCGTCACCCGCACCGAGGGCGCGCCCCCGGTGGCGGACGCCGAGCCGGTCGGCCCCTCCGGCGTCGATCTGGCCGGCGAGCCCAAGGGGCGCGCGATGACGCGGCAGGACCTCGACGACGTCATCGCCGCGTTCGCCGACGGGGCGGCCGCCGCCGAGCGCCTCGGCTTCGACGGCGTCGAACTGCACGGAGCCCACGGCTACTTGATCGACCAGTTCCTGTGGGCCGGCAGCAACCGCCGTACCGACGCCTACGGCGGCGACCTGGTCGCCCGCACCCGGTTCGCCGCCGAGATCGTCGCGGCCTGCCGGGCCGCGGTCTCCGACTCGTTCCCGATCTTCTTCCGCATGTCCCAGTGGAAGATGAACGCTTACGAGGCCAAGCTCGCGCAGACGCCCGCCGAACTGGACGCCCTGCTCACGCCGTTGGCCGAGGCGGGCGTCGACGTCTTCCACGCCTCCACCCGCCGCTACTGGCTCCCGGAGTTCGACGGTTCCGATCTGAACCTCGCCGGCTGGGTGAAGAAGATCAGCGGCAGGCCGACGGTCACGGTCGGCTCGGTCGGCCTGGACGGCGACTTCTTCAGCGCCTTCGCGGGCAACGGCTCGGCCGTCACCGGCGTCGACCAGCTCCTGGACCGCATGGAGCGCGACGAGTTCGACCTGGTCGCCGTCGGCCGCGCGCTGATCGCCGACCCGGAGTGGGCGGCCAAGACCCTGGGCGGACGGACCGGGGACATCACGCCGTTCGACGCGGAGATGCTGAAGACGCTGCGCTGAGCGGGGTGTGACGGGCTCGGCGACGGCGGGCGGACGCGGACCCGCCTTTGGCGGGCCGTACCGCCCGCATTCACCGGCCCGTCACGACCCCTTCCCTTCTCCTGGGTTCTCTTGGAGCATTCTGTTCGCTTCTGTTCCCCACTCCTAGAGGCCCCCACACATGACTGAGATGAATCGGCGCAGGTTTCTCCAGATCGCCGGTGCGACCGCCGGGTTCGGTGCCCTGGCGGGCAGCATCGACCGGGCTGCCGCCATCCCCGCCCACCGGGCCAGCGGGACGATCCAGGATGTCGAGCACATCGTCGTCCTGATGCAGGAGAACCGTTCCTTCGACCACTACTTCGGGGCGATGAAAGGGGTCCGCGGGTTCGGGGACCCGCGGCCCGTGACCCTGCCGAGCGGGAAGCCGGTGTGGCACCAGGAGGACGCCGCGGGCAAGGTGACGCTGCCGTTCCACCCGACCGCCGACGACCTCGGCATGCAGTTCCTCCAGGGCCTCAACCACGACTGGCCCGGCGGCCACCGGGCGTACAACGGCGGGCGCTACGACCGGTGGATACCGGCCAAGACCCCCACGACCATGGCCTATCTGACCCGCGAGGACATCCCCTTCCACTACGCGCTCGCCGACCGCTTCACCATCTGCGACGCCTACCACTGCTCCTTCATCGGGGCCACCGACCCCAACCGCTACTACCTCTGGTCCGGTTACACCGGCAACGACGGGGCGGGCGGCGGTCCGGTGCTCGGGAACGAGGAGCAGGGGTACGGCTGGCGTACGTACCCCGAGCGGCTGGAAGCGGCGGGGGTCTCCTGGAAGATCTACCAGGACATCGGTGACGGGCTGGACGCGGCGGGCCGCTGGGGCTGGATCGACGACGCCTACCGGGGCAACTACGGCTGCAACTCGCTCCTCTACTTCCACAACTACCGCAACGCCAAGCCCGGCGACCCGCTGTACGACAAGGCGCGCACCGGCACCGACGTCTCGGCCGGCGGCGGCTACTTCGACGCGATCGCCGCCGACGTACAGGCCGGGAAGCTGCCCCAGATCTCCTGGGTCGCCGCCCCCGAGGCCTTCAGCGAGCACTCCAACTTCCCCTCCAACTACGGCGCCTGGTACATCGCCGGGCTGCTGGACGCCCTCACCTCCGACCCCGAGGTGTGGAGCCGTACCGCCCTGTTCATCACGTACGACGAGAACGACGGCTTCTTCGACCACGTCGTCCCGCCCTACCCGCCGGCCTCCGCCGCCCAGGGCCTCTCGACGGCCGACACCACCACGGAGATCTACCCGGGCGGCCCCTCGTACGGACCCGGCCCCTTCGGGCTCGGCCCGCGCGTGCCGATGTTCGTCGTCTCGCCCTGGAGCACCGGCGGCTACGCCTGCTCCGAGGTCTTCGACCACACCTCCGTACTGCGGTTCATGGAACAGCGCTTCGGCGTGCACGAGCCGAACATCTCGCCCTGGCGGCGGGCGGTCTGCGGCGACCTCACCTCCGCCTTCGACTTCGGCCGGTCCGCGCCCGCCCCCGACGACCTGCCGGACACCTCCGCGTACGAGCCACCGGACCGCGAGCGCCACCCCGACTACCGGCCCACCCCGCCGGCCGTCGGCGCCATGCCCGCCCAGGAACCGGGCAGCCGGCCCACCAGGCCGCTCCCCTACGAGCCCTACGTCGACGGTGCGGTCGACACCGGCACCGGGAAGATCGCCCTCACCTTCAGCCCGGGGACGGCGGCCGGGGCGCAGTTCTACGTCACCTCCGGCAACCGCACCGACGCCCCGTGGACGTACACCGCGGGCGCGAGCCGGACGCTCACCGACAGCTGGAACTCCGCCTACTCCGGCGGCAGCCACGACCTCACCGTGCACGGCCCGAACGGCTTCCTGCGTACGTTCCGGAGCCCGGGCGCCACGGCAGGACCCGAGGCCACCGCCCGCCACAACGCCACCAGCGGCAACCTGGACCTCACGCTCACCAACTCCGGCGCCACGGACGCCGTACTGACGATCGCCAACGCCTACGGGGGAGCGGAACAGGCCGTCACGGTACGGCCGGGTACCACGGTCTCGCGCACGGTGGACCTCCGGGCGGGCAAGCGCTGGTACGACGTGTCCGTCACCGCCGACGGAGAGCCGGGGTTCCTGCGCCGGTTCGCGGGCCACGTCGAGACGGGGGCCGCCGGGGTCAGCGATCCCGCGATCGTGACGGGCTGAGCCCTTCCCGGAAGCCGCTGAACGTGGTGGGAGCCGGGCCGGACCCATCGGTCCCGCCCGGCTCCCGTGCGTCTTTCGCCGCTGCCGTACGGGGTGGGGTCAGGCGGCTCCGCCGTTGCCCGCGCCCGCACCCGAGGCGGCCTTGATCCCCTTGACGATCTCGTCCAGGACGGACAGCTTCGGCGCGTCCTTGTTGATGTCGAAGCCGGACCGGACCACCACGAGCATGTCCTTGGAGGCGGGGGAGGGGAACACGAGCGACTCCACGTACCCGTCGTCGCCCTTCTCCGTCACCACCTTCCACCGCACCGCGTAGCCCTTCTGGCCCGCCACGGTGACCGCGGCCGACTTGATCTCCTCGTGGGAGGTGATCTTCCCGTAGGAGTCCCCGCCGTAGGACTGCTCGGCGTTGACGGCGATGTCCTTCTTGGCCGCCTCCTCCGGCGTCCCCGCAGTGATCTTCAGGGCCACCGCAGGGGCCGAGAACACCCCTCCGCGTACACACGTCTGGGCAGAGCCGCCCGGGCAGGCGTGCTCACCCGTCGTCAGACCGGCGCCGACCGGTGCGGACTTGCCCGTCCACCCCTTGGGGACCGGCAGGCTGATCCCGGCGGCCAGGTCCGTGGCGTAACCCGGCTCCGTCGGCGGGAGCTGCTCGCCGGGGCTCCGGGGGCCGCCGTCCTCGCCGTCCTTGTCGTCGCCGTTCCCGCTGTCCGGTGCGCCGGACCCGTCAGGGACGGGCGGGGTCGCGGACGGCGAGGCGACCGCGATGCCCGGGCGGCCGCCGTCGTCCTCGCGCAGCATGTACATCCCGCCCCCGATCGCGGCGAGGACCACAGCGCCTACGGTCACACCGACGCCGATACGGAGTCCACGGCGGCGTACCGCGGCGGGCGACGGGCGGACGTGGCCGGTCCACTGCGCTCCGTCCCACCAGCGTTCCTGATCGGGGCCTTTACCTGAATGCCCGGGGTCTGGGTGCCAGCCGGGCGGGGTCATCTGGGTCACGGGGGCACCTTATGCGGGCAGGGTGAGAATCACATGAACTGCCCGCCGCGCGAGGGCGAGGTGGGCGGTCACGGTTCGATCAGGCCCGCGCGGATCGCGTACCGGGTCAGCTCCAGGCGATCGCGCAGCCCGAGCTTCTGGAGCAGGTTGGCGCGGTGCCGCTCCACGGTCTTGACGCTGATGACGAGCAACTCGGCGATCTCCTTGGAGGAGTGCCCCTCGGCGACCAGCTTCAGGATCTCCTCCTCGCGCTCGGTGATCGCGCGCGCCGGAAGGTCCTCGCCGTCCTTGGCCCGGTCGAGGAAGTTCCGGATGAGGGCGGTGACCGCGCCCGGGTAGAGGAACGGCTCGTCGCGCATGGCCGCCCGGCAGGCCTCCACCAGGTCCCGGTCGGCGACCGACTTGAGGACGTATCCGGCCGCCCCCGCCTTCAACGCCTCGAAGAAATACTGCTCGTTGTCGTACATCGTCAGCATCAGGATGCGCAGGTCCGGCAGGACCCGGGACAGCTCACGCGCCGCCTGCAACCCTGTCAGCCGGGGCATCGCGATGTCCAGGATGGCCAGATCCGGCCGTTCGACGCGGGCCATCTCGATGGCCTCGGCACCGTCGCCCGCCTCGGCCACGACCGTGAGATCCGGTTCGCCGTCGAGGATCAGCCGGACCCCCCGGCGTACCAGGGCGTGATCGTCCGCCAGCAGGATCCGCGTCGGTGCGGCGGTGCCCCGGGAGGGGGACGGGGAGGAGAGGGGCATGGTCACCGGCTTCCGTTCCGGACGGGCACATCGAGTCGTACTTCGGTACCGCCCTGCGGCCCGGGGCCGAGGAACAGCTCGGCCCCGATCAGCAGGGCGCGCTCGCGCATGCCGCGCAGGCCCGCGCCCTCGGGGGTGTCGCCGAGGCCCCGGCCGTCGTCGCGGATACGCAGCTCCACCCCGCAGGGGCTGCGGAGCAAGGAGAGTTCGAGCTGTGACGCGCGGGCGTGGCGGACCGTGTTGGTGAGCGCCTCCTGCGCGATCCGGTAGATGACCAGCTCGGCCTCGGCGTCCAGTTCGGGCAGGTCCTTGCCCATCCGGCGGCGGATCGTCAGCCCGTCGGGCGTCGGCGTCTCGGTGATGAGAGCCGTGAGCGCGCTGACCAGACCCAGCTCCTCCAGCACCCCGGGGCGCAGCCGCCGGGCGATCCGGCGGATCTCGTCCAGTGAGCCACGGGTGATCTCCTGGACCTGCCGGAGCTCGCCGCGGAGCGGCTCGGGCGCGTGGTCGGCGACGCGCTTCAGTTCGAGCAGGACGGCGGTGAGGGTCTGCCCGACCTCGTCGTGGAGCTCCTGGGCCACCCGGCGGCGCTCGGCCTCCTGGGCGGAGAGCGCGCGGGCGCTGCTGGTGGCGCGTTCGGCCTCCAGCCGGTCCAGCATCGTGTTGAAGGTCTCGATCAGGGCGGCGATCTCGCCGTGCCCGGCCACCTCGGGACGCGGGCTGGGGCGCAGCAGGTCGGTCGTGGTCATCGCGCGGGTCACCCGCTGGAGAGGGAAGAGGCCGAGCCGGAGCAGGGCCGCGTTGGCCGCGAGCATGAAGGCGATCCCGCCGGTCAGGATCATCGCCTCGGTCAGCAGGACCGGGGTGGAAATGGTGATCGGGCCGAGCAGCAGCAGAGCCCCCGCGGCGACGAGCACAGCGGCGTTGAGCAGAAAGATCCGCCAGAACAGGGACAAGGGAGCACGGCCTCCATCGGGCGTCGGAACGATTGCGGGCGTCGGTGCGGGCATCGCGCGTGTTGGCGGGCGTTGACGTGGGCGTCGACAGCCTCCACTATCGTCGCTGCGCGCGGGAAACACGCCGTCGCCCCGGAGCCCCCGCCCGCCGGTGGGCGGCCGTCACGGTTCATCGCGCGTCTACATGGTGCACGCCCCCGGATATGGGTGCTGCCCCCGATAGCCCTTCCGAACGCGCCCGCCGATCATGAAATCAGGGCCCGGGGGGCCCTGCCCGTGCCGCATCACCGGGCCGGCGCCGGAGGGGCCGAGAGGCCTCCGTACCGGGAGGGAGACACCATGCCCACGTACGACGAACGGCTGCGCGCCCTTGAGGAGCAGCTGCATCGCGACGACCCCGGTTTCGCGGCGGCGATGTCCGACGGCACCCCGCGCAGCCCCCGCGAGTACCGACGCCGCAACGCCTGGCTGGCGATGGCCTTCGGCCTCACCGCCCTGGGCATGGGCATCGCCATCGGCCACGGCCTCCTGATCGCCACCGGACTCGTGGTGTCGGGAGCGGCCGCCCATCTCTTCGACCCGCAGCGCGGCCGTCTGCACGGCAAGGACATCCCGGGAACGCCCGGAAACCCACGAACCCACTGACGCGCGGCGCCCGCACCGCCGCACCCCGGCCCCTCCGCACGGGCCGACCGAGGCCCCGACCGCCGAACCGGTCGGGGCCTTGGTGTGCCTGGGGAATGGGACCTCTGTTTGATCCTACCTCTGAAGGGTGAAAGGTCCGACCACAGCGAATGTGTGACATAGGCTGAACGTCCCGGAACCGGCCGAGGCAGGGAGTGGCGGATGTCCGTCGAATGGCAGCCTGTGCAGCAGTCCCGTACGCACGAACTGGTGCTGCGCTCCATCGAGGAGCGGGTCTTCGCCGGTGAGCTGAAAGCGGGCGACCGGCTCCCGCCCGAGCGGGAACTGGCCCCCGTGCTCGGGGTGAGCCGCTCCGCCCTGCGCGAGGCGCTGCGGGTGCTGGAGACGATCGGCGTCCTGGTGGCCCAGCCCGGCCGGGGCCCGGACGCCGGGGCCCGGATCGTACGCAACCCGGACGACGCCCTGGGCCGGCTGCTGCGGCTCCACTTCGCCCTCGGCAGTTACAGCCTCCAGGACGTCCTGGAGGCCCGGGTCGTCCTGGAGCGGTCCAGCTTCGAGGCCGCCGCCGGCCACGCGTCGTCCGAGGACCTAGACGAGGCGGAGGAGCTGGTACGGGGGATGGCGGCGCCGGGCGTCGGAGTGAGCGCGTTCAACGACCTGGACACCCGCTTCCACGTGCTGATCGCCCGCAGTTCCGGCAACGCCCTGACCTCCACCCTCACCTCCGCCGTACGGGAGTCGGTGCGCCCGCTGATCCTGCGCGCCCTGGAGGGGGTCGAGGACTGGCCCGCCACCGCCGACGCTCTCAACGCGCAGCACCGCGCCCTTCTGGCGCTGGTGCGCGAGGGGCGGGGTGCCGAGGCCGCCGATCTGGTGGAGCGGCACATCCGGGGTCTGCACGGGACGCTCGTGGACGAGCCGTTCGGGGTCTAGCGGCGAGGGATGGATGGGCTCGGCGTCGGCCTGTGCGGCGTGGCCCATTCCTCCAACGGACCGAGCCTAGTATGGTCCGACCATAGAAGCATCATGGTGAACCGAGGACCTGACCGGGGAGGCCCCATGCGCATCGGACTCTTCGCCACCTGCCTGGGCGACACGCTCTTCCCCGACGCGGTGCGCTCCACCGCCATCCTGCTCACGCGGCTGGGCCACGAGGTGGTGTTCCCGCCGGGGCAGACATGCTGCGGGCAGATGCACATCAACACCGGCTACCAGCGCGAACCCGTCCCCCTGGTCCGCGACTTCGCCGAACAGTTCGGCGACACCTCCATCGAAGCGGTCGTCATGCCGTCGGGCTCGTGCGCCGGTTCGGTCCGCCACCAGCACGCGACCGTCGCCGACCGCTACGGGGACAGCGCCCTGCGCGCCGGGGTGGCCACCGTCGCGGCGAAGACGTACGAACTCTCCGAACTCCTCGTCGACGTCCTCGGAGTGACCGGGGTGGGCGCCTACTTCCCGCACCGGGTGACGTACCACCCGACCTGCCATTCACTGCGGATGCTGCGCGTCGGCGACAGACCGCTCAGGCTGCTGCGCGCCGTGGACTCCATCGACCTCGTGGAGCTGCCCGGCGCCGACTCCTGCTGCGGGTTCGGCGGTACCTTCGCCCTGAAGAACGCCGAGACCTCCACCGCGATGCTCCACGACAAGCTGGACAGCATCGCCACCACAGGGGCCGAGGTCTGCACCGCCGGTGACTCCTCCTGCCTGATGCACATCGGCGGCGGGCTCTCCCGTATCCGGTCCGGGACCCGCACCCTCCACCTCGCCCGCATCCTCGCCGCCACCCGCACCACCCCCGACGTCCTGACGGAGGCCGCCGCATGAGCACCTTCCTCGGCATGCCCGCCCGGCCGCCCCGCTCCCCGTACGGCACCGGCAACCTGCGCGGCGACGAGGCGTTCCCCCGCGCCGCCCACCACGAGCTGGGCAACGGACAACTGCGCCGCAACCTCGGCAGGGCCACGACCACCATCCGCGCCAAACGCCTCGACGTCACCGGCGAACTCCCCGACTGGGAGGCCCTGCGCGACGCCGGCTCCGCCATCAAGACCGACGCGATGAACCGGCTGCCCGAACTCCTGGAACAGCTGGAGCACAAGGTCACCGAGCACGGCGGCACCGTCCACTGGGCGCGCGACAGCGCCGAGGCGAACGAGATCGTCGCCCGGCTGGTGAAGGCCACCGGCAGCAGCGAGGTCATCAAGGTCAAGTCGATGGCCACCCAGGAGATCGGGCTCAACGAGCACCTGGAGTCGGTCGGCATCACCCCGTACGAGACCGACCTCGCCGAACTCATCGTGCAGCTCGCCCACGACAGGCCGTCCCACATCCTGGTGCCCGCGATCCACCGCAACCGGGACGAGATCCGGCAGATCTTCCTCGACCGCATCCCCGGCGTCGACCCGGAACTGGACAACGTCCCGGCCCATCTCGCGGCCGCCGCCCGGGCCTATCTGCGGCAGAAATTCATGACGACGAAGGTCGCCGTGTCCGGTGCCAACTTCGGCATCGCCGAGACCGGCACCCTCTCCGTCGTCGAGTCCGAGGGCAACGGCCGCATGTGCCTCACCCTCCCCGACACCCTGATCACGGTGATGGGCATCGAGAAGGTGCTGCCGCGCTACCAGGACCTGGAGGTGTTCCTCCAACTGCTGCCGCGCTCCTCCACAGGTGAACGCATGAACCCTTACACCTCGTTGTGGACCGGAGTGACCCCCGGCG
Organism: Streptomyces sp. SID8374; assembly: GCF_009865135.1. NCBI lineage: Bacteria > Bacillati > Actinomycetota > Actinomycetes > Kitasatosporales > Streptomycetaceae > Streptomyces > Streptomyces sp. SID8374. The sequence continues at coordinate 1,823,153 of NZ_WWGH01000002.1, forward strand.
ACGGCCCCCAGGGCTTCCATCTGGTGCTGCTGGACAACGGGCGCACGGCCGCCCTCGCCGACGCGATCGGACGGGCGGCGCTCAACTGCATCCGCTGCTCGGCCTGTCTCAACGTCTGCCCGGTCTACGAGCGGACCGGCGGCCACGCCTACGGTTCGACCTATCCCGGTCCGATCGGCGCCGTCCTCACCCCGCAGCTCGCCGGGATGCATGCGGCCGCCGACGACCCCAACAGCTCGCTGCCGTACGCCTCCAGCCTCTGCGGAGCCTGCTTCGACGCCTGCCCCGTGAAGATCGACATTCCCTCGCTGCTGGTGGAGCTGCGCCACCAGCACACCGAGCAGACCGGCACCACACCGGAGAAGCTGGCGATGAAGGCGGCCGCCACCGTGATGAAGCGGCCCGCGCTCTACCGGGGCGCACAGAAGGCGGCCGGTCTCGGCCGGGCCGTCGCAGGACGCGACGGGACGATCTCCCGGCTGCCCCCGCCGTTCAGCGGCTGGAGCGACAGCCGTGACACGGCGGCCCCGCCCCGGCAGACCTTCCGCGCCTGGTTCGCCTCCGACGAAGGCCGGGCCGCGCTCCGAGCGGCCGCCGACGAACACGACCGGGGCCGGACGAGGGAAGAACCCGACCGGAGCCAGGACGAATCCGACCGGAGCCGAGCAGAAGACCACAGGAACCACGGAGAGGACGGGACGGCATGACGACTGCCCGCGACACCGTGCTCGGCCGGGTCCGCGACGCCCTGGCCCTCGCCCCGACGCCCGCCACCGTCGTACCGCGCGCCTACCGCACCGGCCGGGTCCTCCCCGACGCCGAACGCCTCGCCCTCTTCACCGACCGGCTCCTCGACTACAAGGCCGAGGTCCACCCCTGCACCGCCGACCGCACGGCGCAGGTCGTCGCCGAGGTGCTGCGCGACCGCGGCGCCCGCCGGATCGGTGTGCCGACCGGGCTGGATCCGCGCTGGGTCGATGCGTACGACGGGGAGGTGTGCCCGGACTCGGCGGACATCCCCGCACCCGAACTGGATGCCCTGGACGCGGTGGTGACCGCGTCCGCCGCCGGCTGCGCCGAGACCGGCACGATCTTCCTGGACGGCTCGCCCGACCAGGGGCGCCGCGCGCTGTCCCTCGTCCCCGATCTGCACCTCTGCGTGGTCGACCTCTCCGCCGTCGAGGCCGGGGTGCCCGAGGCGTTGGCCCGGCTCGTGCCCGAGCGGCCGACGACGCTGATCAGCGGCCCTTCGGCCACCTCGGACATCGAACTGGAACGGGTGGAGGGCGTGCACGGCCCTCGTACCTTGGTCGTGGTGATCCGTACCGACAGGTGACCGAACTGTGGTCGGACCGAAGGAACTGTGGTCGGACCGAAGCGAGCTGTGGCCGGGTCGAAACGAGTTGTGGTCGGACCAAAAGCGGTCTGTGGTCCGACCTAAAAGTGCTCCACCGCGACAGACCCCCGACCGAAGACGATCCGCGTCAGCTTCCTCGTACCGTCCTCCGCCCACCCCACCTCGACTTCGGTCTCGGCCGCGCCTGCGTCACCGTCCGGACCGGGCCGTACGTCTACCTCGTCAACGACCGGCTCCAGCGGACCGGCCCCCGGCTCCGCCGTGAGCGACGCGAGCGCCACCAGTACCACGTTCCCCGCCGCATCGGGGGCGGTCAGCCGGGGCAGCACCGCCCAGCGGGTGAACGCCGTGCCCTGCGGGGCCCGTACGTCCTCCAGGGCCTCCCAGCCGTGGAGTCCGTACAGCTGGGAGCACACAGGGCCCCCTGGCTCCGCCGCCCAGCCGGTCAGCTCGGCCCGTGCACCGTCCGGCGCCCCCAGAATCCGGTGCACCCGCAGCTCGTAGCGGCCCCGCGCCACGGTCACGCCCTCCACCCGGAGTCCCGGAACGGTGGAAGGGCCGGCAGGGAAGACGGGCAGGTGCCAGGACCCCGCCCACCCCCAGCCCTCGCCGTGTCCGGCCCCGAGCGGATGGATACGGCGCCGGGTGCTGCGTACTCCGCCGACCGTCACCGACAGGTGGTTGTCCGCGGGGTTCGCAGCCGAGGTCGGTCCGGTCGCGGTGGAGTAGGCGAGCCGGGCGTAGTGCGGGTCCGCGTCGGCCGCCGACTCGGCCTCGTCCGGGCGGACATGGTCGCTGCCGTGGTTGTGCAGCCGCACCACACCGTCCGCCCGGGTCGACTGCAACAGAAAGCCCGGGGCCGGTACGGACAGCACCCGGTCGGGGCCTTCACTCGGTGCCGCCTCCTCCACCGATGTCCACAGGGGATGCCCGGCGGGGGCCAGCAGCGCGACGAACGCCTTCGATGCCCAATAGGGCGACGCGGGACCGGAATAGGATTGCAGTGTCGCCGGGTGGGGGCCGTGCCAGCCGAGGCTCAGCAGTCCGTCGGCGCCGCTCGCGCCCCGCTCCAGGAAGTACCGCAGCGACCCGTTGACCAGCCGCCGTGACACCCCCGGCGCGAGCGGGGTGTGCCCGGAGACCGCGCCCAGGCCCACGGCCGCGCTCGCGGCGAAGCGGTAGGTGAGCGAGCGCCCGAAGTGCAGCGGGGCCCCGTCGCCGCCGAACATCAGCGAGAAGCTCTCCAGATGCTCCCGCAGCCGCGCCCCGTGGTACGCGGACGCACTGTCGTCGCCCGCCAGATGGGCGTCCAGCACCGGATACAGGTGCAGCGCCCAGCCGTTGTAGTGGTCGAAGGCGCGCCCGTCCCCGTCGGCGTACCAGCCGTCGCCCCGGTACCAGCCCTCCAGCAGCTCCAGCGCCCGCTCCCGTGCCCGGGCCGTTTCCACGTCCCCGCGCCCCACCGACTCCAGGAAACCGGCGACCGTGTACGGGAAGAGGTACCAGTTGTTGCCCGCCGGAAGGTGGCGCAACGCACCCCGGAGCCACTGCTCCACCCGGTCCTGCACCCCGGAGTCCAGCCGGTCCCAGAGCCAGGGCCGGGTCAGCCGCAGCCCGAGCGCGACGGAGGCGGACTCCACCATGGGCTGCCCTTGTACATGGTGGTCCAGGATGACGGGCCAGGACTCCGCGTCGTCCCGGCCGGGCGTACGGGTCCCGGACGCGAGCCCCCGGGCGTAACGTTCCAGCCATTCGTGCGGGTCCTTCCCCTCGGCCCCCGCGACCCGGAAGGCGGCCGCGAGGAAGGTGCGCGCGTACCCCTCGAGGCCGTCGGAGCGCACTCCGGAGTGCGAGGGGGCCCCGGGCAGGTCGAGGAGCGCCCCGCCAGGGGTGGCCCACCGCCAGGCCGCGTGCAGCAGCCCGTCGGCGGCGGCCTCCCAGTGCTCTCGGGTGTACCCGGTGAACGGGCTCGACGCCCGGTCCTCCGAGGGAAGTTCGAAGGAGGGGGAGCGGAAGGTCGACATACGGGAAGGCCAGGCCCTTCATGGGGGACACGGTCGGCACCGGAAATCCTGATCGAGTGATCGCAAGCGGTCAAGAGGTCGACCGGAAGCCCGCGAAAGCGATCAAACGATCAGGTGGGAAGCTGTTCTCGGAGTCGCCCCGCCCACACGTGAAGCCATAGGACTCAGGGGAGCAGCAGCCAGTCCGCACCGACGGCGGCCACCAGGCCGACTGCGAGCAGCCAGCTGCCGAGCCTGGTGCGGCCGTTCCTGCTCAGTTCGATCACCAGACCGCACAGGATGAGTGCGAGCCCGTAGACACCCACCACCAGCACCGACGACCGGCTCGCGATCCGCAGGGCGAGGACCACGCCCATCGCGACCATGCCCACGGAGGAGAGGACGATCCGCAGCCGCCGCGCCTGACGTGGCGTCAGTCTCCTCTCGGGGTCGGTCCCGGCCCCGGCGTAGGGGTGGGGCGCGGCCTCGGTGTCGTACGCGTCCTCGGCGGGCTCCGCCGCCGCGGCCTCGGCTATCGGGGCGTCGATGTCGGTGTCCCGGTCCCGGCTCTTGCGCTGGTCCCGGTCCTGGTCCTGGTCAGAAGTGCTCATGGAGCCGGATCGTAATGGCTGCGCGGCAGGCCCGTTCCCCGAGCCGGACGTTCCGCCCCGGGCCCGGAGCGCCGGAGCCTCACCGGCTACCCCAGGAGCCGGGGTGCCTCGGCCCCCGCGTCCACCGTGGGGTCGCTCTCCACGCGGCCGGCCAACTCCTGGGCCCAGTCGACCAGTCCGCCGATCCCGATGCCGTGCGGCCGGGCCTCGCCGTACGAGGTGAGCGCGCCCGCGCCACGGCGCAGCAGCCGCGCCCCGCCCGCCGTGTTGCCGCGCGCGGCATGGGTCAGCCCCACGGCCACCTGTGCCAGCCCCCGCCACAGCTCGCGCTCGCTCTCCGGCCCCGACTTCCAGGCGTCCTCGAAGACCTCGTGGGCGTGGAACGGCATCCCCGCGTCCAGCAGCCGCTGGGCCTCCCGGAGCGTCTCGTCCGGCGCGCGGACGACCCCCTCGGGCTGCCGTTCCACTCCGGGCGTTCCGTAGGGCAGCGGGCGCCCCAGCCCGTCCCGGGGGCGCGCATTGCGCGCCCGGCCCTCGGGGTCGCGGTCCCTGTGCGTCTCGTTCACTCCCCGATTGTGCCTCGTACCTGCGGGGAATCGGCCGAACCCTGTCGATGAGCACCCGCGCACGACTAGGCTCGTCCGTCGTCACTGCATGCCATTTGGGGAAGGGTGGGCATGAAGCCGTCCCGGCCGTTGTACGAGCGTGAACCGGAACTCGCCGCTGCCGCGAGGGCGGTGGACGATCTGTGCGGAGCGCAGGCCGTCGGCGGGCTGCTGGTCTTCAGCGGGGAGGCGGGGCTCGGGAAGACCGCCCTGCTCGCCGAGATCCGGGCGATGGCCGCCGACCGCTGCACGGTCTGGTCCGCCCGTGGCGGCGAGACCGTCACCTCCGTACCGTTCCATGTCGTACGTCAGTTGCTTCAGCCCGCACTCGACCAGTTCCCGGCCGACGAGAAGCGGTCCCTGTTCGGCGACTGGTACGACACCACGGCACCCGCACTCGGACTGGCCGAGCCCAGCGGGCCGCAGCCCGACCCGCAGGGTGTCCGGGACGGCCTCGACTACGTCGTCTCCCGGCTCGCCTCCCGCCTCAGCCACCGGCCGTTACTGCTCCTGGTCGACGACGCCCACTGGGCGGACGGCGAATCCCTCTCCTGGCTCTCCTCGTTCACGGCCCGCCTCGGCGAACTGCCGCTCCTCGTCGTCCAGGCGTACCGGCCGCAGGAGATGGCCGAGCGCAATGCGAGCTACGTCGCCGACCGCGAGGCCGAGCGTGGTTCCGACGGGCCGAGTTCGGTCACCCGGGTCGCCCTGCGGGCGCTGACCCCGGACGCCACCGCCGAACTGGCCCGCGCGGCCCTGGGTGAGCACGCCGACGACCCGTTCTGCCGCGAGGTCTGGGCCGTCACCGGCGGCAACCCGTACGAGGCCGTCGAGTTGGTCGCCAAGGTGCAGGACCAGGAGCTGGCACCGGTCGAGGAGTCGGCCGGGCAGCTGCGGGAGCTGGGCGCCTCCGCCCGGGGCAGCGGGCTCGTCGCCCGGCTGGAGCGGCTCGGCACCAACGCCAACCGGTTCGCCTGGGCGGCCGCCGTGCTCGGCACCGACATCTCCCAGGAGCTGGCCGCCACCCTCGCCGGGATGAGTTCGGCGGAGGCCGCCGACTGCACGGCCCGGCTGCGCGACGCCCGTATCGTCAGCGGCTTCGACCCGTTGGAGTTCGTCCACCCGCTGATCGCGACCGCCGTCTACCGCTCCATCCCGCCGGCCACCCGTACCGCGATGCACGGACGCGCCGCCTGGGCGATCACCCGGGCCGGCCTCGGCGCCGCGGCCGCCTCCCGGCACCTGCTGGAGGTCCACCCGGACGACGACCAGGAACTGGTCGCCCAGCTCCGCGAGGCCGCGGGCCAGCACCTCGCCGTCGGCGCCCCCGAAGCGGCCAGGCGCTGTCTGGAACGTGCCCTGGAGGAGCCGCCCCGCCCGAAGGACCGCGCGGTCCTGCTGTACGAGCTCGGCTGCGCCACCCTGCTCAGCTCCCCGCCCACCACCGTGCAGCATCTGCGGGCGGCCCTCGACATGCCCGGCCTCGACGACGGCCTGCGGGTCGACGCCACGTTCCGGCTCGCCGCCGCGCTCGCCCACAACAACCAGCTCAAGGACGCGGCGCTCTCGCTGGCCGCCGAGGCGGCCCGTACGGCACCGGGCCCCGGCCTGATGCGGCTGCAAGCCGCGCACTTCATGTGGGAGGGCATGCAGGCCACCGAGGACGACGGCCCGGCCCGCTCCCGCCGCCTCACCCGCAACGCCGACCACCTCAAGGGCCGCGACAACGCGGAGCGGGCGCTGCTCACCCTGCGGGCCTTCGACGCCATGCTGCGCGGCGAGAACGCCCAGCTCATCGTCGACCTGTGCGAACGGGCCCTGGTCGACGGCAGCCCCGCCCGGGGCCTGGGCTGGACCGACTCCGAGTGGGGCTTCGAGCTGCCCACCATGGTCGGCATCACCTACACCTTCACCGACCAGCTGGACCGGGCCGAGAGCCTCTTCGGCGAGGCGGTACGGGCCTTCGAGATCTCCGGCTGGAGCGGCGCCCACCTGGCGTTCGCACACACCCTGCTCGGCATGGTCCACCGCCGTCGCGGACGTCTCGCGGAGGCCGAGGGCTTCCTGCGCGAAGGGCTCCGGCTCGCCGACCGGGTCGGCTCCGGGCTGCCCGTCCACTGGGACGCGGCGTGCCTGCTCATCGACACGCTGCTGGCCCGCGGCCGCACCGCCGAGGCCCGCAAGATCGCCGACCGCTACAACTTCGGACCGCCCTACCCCAGCGCCATGGTGCTGCCGGACGGCCCGTGCGTCCTGGGCCGCCTGCTGCTGGCCGAAGGCCGCAAGGAGGAGGCGATCGCCGAGCTCGAAGCGGCCGGTGCCGCCCTGGAGCCCCGCGAACGCTTCAACGGCATCTGGGCACCCTGGGCCGGCGACCTCGCCCGAGCCGTGGCCCAGGACGACCCGGGCCGGGCCGCGCACCTCGCGGCCCGCGCACGGGTGCACGCCGAACGGTTCGGTACGGACACCGCGATCGGCGAAGCCCTGCGCTGCGTCGCGCTCTTCGCCCCGCCCGAGGAGGCGGAGCAGCTCCTCGCCGACGCCGTACGCCACCTGGAGAGGTCCTCCTCCGCCTACGAGCACGCGCTCGCCCGCGTCGACTACGGCATCGCGATCGGCTCGCACCGCGAACTGGCCCGGGCCCAGAAGCAGGCCATGGCCTGCGGAGCCGAAGGGCTGGCGGCCCGCGCCCAGCAGGCACGGACGTCGATCCGGTCCTCGGAGTGAGGTAATGTTTGTCCTGCGCGGCCGCCCTGGGGAACCAGGCGGAAACGCATCGGGACGTGGCGCAGCTTGGTAGCGCACTTGACTGGGGGTCAAGGGGTCGCAGGTTCAAATCCTGTCGTCCCGACTGGAAGCAGTCGCAGATCAGGGCCGGTCTCGGAGAAATCCGAGACCGGCCCTGACTTGTTGTGGCGCTCATGCCCCGGCGGGCCGGGGCATCGCCGCGAGGTAGGCGCCGAAGCCGTCCCGGGCGCGGGCCTGGAGCCGGGGCGAGGTGAGGACCGGACACCGGGCGGTGCGCAGCACGCGGTGGCCCCGGCGTTCGAGGGCCTCGACCAAGGCGTGGTCCTCGCCGGTGGCCAGGCCGGGGAAGCCGCCGACATCCAGGTAGGCGGTGGTGGCCACCCCGAGGTTGGCGCCGTGTACGTGAGGGTGCGCCCAGGGGGTTCCGGTCGGCGGGCGGGTGGCCTCGTAACGTATCCGGTGGGGTGTGGCCAGCGGTGAGGTGGACGGCAGGACGACGGTGCCGACGACCGCCTCCCAGCCTTCCCGGGCCCTGGCCAGCTGGTGGACCAGCCAGTCGTGCGGGACCACGCTGTCGGCGTCGGTCGTCGCGATCCAGGTGACCGGCGCCGCCGCGTCGGCCCGGGCCAGGGCGTGGCGGACGCCTGCGGCCCTGGCCCGGCCGGGGTTGCGGAAGCGGGTGCCGACCACGAGCGCCCCCGCGTCGCGGGCCACGGCGGACGTACGGTCGCGGCAGTCGTCCGCCACCACGACGGTCAGCACCCGCGTCCCGGCGAGCCCGGGGTGGCGGGCCGCCCGGCCGACCGCGGCGAGCGCCGCGGGCAGCAACGCCTCCTCGTCGTGGGCGGGGACGACCACGGCGACGGTCCCGGCGCTCACACCAGTCCCTCGCGGGCGGCGACACCGGCGGGCCGTTCACCGTTCGCGGTGGTCCGCCGGTGGACCTGGAGGACGAAGTCCTCCTCACGGTGGTCGGCGGCAAGGACGAGGCCGGGCTGGGCGGCGACGCGTCGTGCGATCCCGTCGCCGGTGGTCAGATGCTCCTCCACCGGGTGGTTCCAGTGGACGGTGACCAGGGTGCCCTCCGGTTCCAGGGACGACACCGTCCGCTCCAGCACCGTACCGAGTGTCATCTCGTCCAGGTAGTAGAGGAGTTCGGAGAGGACGACCAGGTCGAAGGAGCCCTCGGGCCACTCCTCGGGCAGCAGCATGTGCCGCACCGACACCTGGGGGAGTGCGGCGGTGCGCCGGCGGGCCGTCTCGACGGCGGACTCCACCCGGTCGCACGCGAGCACGGTGTCGCAGCGGTCCGCCAGACGGCGGGTGAGTTCTCCGACGGAGCAGCCGGGTTCGAAGGCCCGGCGGTAGCGCGGCAGCGGCAGGGCCGCGACGGTCAGGTCGTACTTGCGGCGCTCGTACCACCGCTCGGCCAGGCTCCAGGGGTCCTCGGCGGAGCCGTACATCGCGTCGAAGTACGTGGCCGGGGTGCGGGGACGGCTCATACGAAGACCACCTCCCAGCCGCGCAGATGGTGGGTCAGCTCATCCGGAGGCAGTACGGCCGCGTCCTGCGGAGCGGGTCCGAGCGGCCGGATCTGCGTGGCGAACCGGCTGACGGCGGCACGCTTGAGCGCCTGCGCCGCCGACGGCAGGACGACGCGGGCGGCCCGCTCCCACGGGACGCGGCTGTCACCGGGCTCGGCCCAGTGCCACATCCAGACCGGATACAGCCCGCACGGCACGGCCGTTGCCCGAGCGGCGGCCAGGGCGGCGCGTCCGGCCGCCTCGTGGTCGCCGTGCACGTCCCCGGTCCACGGCGCCAGGCACAGTGCCGCACCGGACAGCAGAGGGGTCAGTGCGCGGGCCAGTGCGTCCTCGTGCTCGCCCACCCCGGTGTCGGGCAGCCTCAGCCGCACGATCTCGGCTCCGGCCGCCCCCAGCTCGGCCAGCGCCTCCTCCAGCTCCCGGGCCCGCAGCCCGGCGAGTTCGGCGGGGGAGAGGACGAGCGAGTCCGGGTGGGAGCCCTCGCCGTCGGTGACCGACACCACGGTCACGGCGAGACCGGCCGCCGCCAGCCGGGCGATGGTGCCGCCCACGCCCAGCACCTCGTCGTCGGGATGGGCGGCGACCACCACCACCCGCCCCTCCTCCGGGAGCGTGTAGTCCGGGAGCCGGTCCCAGCCGTGCCACGCACGCCAGAGCGCCTCATCGGTGCCGGGTGCCTGGATCGCGTCCGCGTGGCCCTCGGGCGTCCGGCCCTCCACCGTGCTCATCGGCCCTCCTCCGGACCCCGTGCGACCAGCCCGCCCAGGGCCGCCAGGTCCCGTTCCGCGTGGTGCTGGCGTACATAGACGCCCAGGTCGGCGACGGCCCGGGCATGCCGCTCGTCGTGGCACAGCGGCCCCGCGCCGGTCGCCCGGCCCACATGGTCCAGGACCTCGGAGCACACCTCCGCCACCAGGGCCCGTACCCGCAGGGCACGCAGCCCGGCCTCGCCCGCCTTGTCGAGCGGGTCGAGGTCGATCTCCTCGGCCGCCCGGCGCAGCACCGTACCGGCCGTGTACAGCCGCAGGTCCACCGCACCGGCGTGGGCGTCGGTGAACGGATCGGCGCGCTGCTCCGCCCGGGTGAACAGCACGCGGGCCACCGCTCGCGCCCCGCCGTACCAGCACGCGGCGACACCGACCCCGCCGTGGTGGAAGCCGGGGCGGCGCACGTACGCCTCCACCCCGCCGACCGGGGTGGCGGGAACGTCGGTGAAGCGGACGTCGGGGCTGTCGCTGCCGGCCATGCCGATCGCGCGCCAGGTGCCCGGCACCGGCGTGCATCCCTGGCCCGCCTCGGCCGCCGGGAGGCCTTCCGGGACGCCGGTACGGACGGCGAAGAGCCGCCGGCCGTCCTCCGCCGTGGCGGTGACCAGGGCGTGGGTGCAGCTGTGCGCTCCGGAGCAGTACCGCTTGAGGCCGTTGAGCACCCAGCCGTCCGGGCCGCGCGTCGCCGTCAGCCCCGAGCCGGGCGGTTCGGCGGCCCACACGCCCCAGCGCCGGCCCGGCGCCACCGGCTCGCCGTCCAGTTCGGCCAGGATCGCCACGGCGTCGAGGTGGCCCTCCGCCAGCCGGGCGACGCACAGATCGTCCTCCGCCACCTCGGACAGCACATCGAAGCGGGTGGCGGTCCGGCCGCCGCCGGGCAGGGGCGCCTCGACGGAGCCCGCCGTCACGGCGTCGACGAAGCGGGTGAACCCGTCCGCCGTCCGGCGGACCGCGGCGGTGGTCGGACCTCCGCCGTCCGCGGGCGCTGCACCGCCGACGGAGGTCTCCACGCCCGTCGGCAGAGGGGTCGCATCATGCATCGGCGGCACTCCTTGCTCCATCGCTCGCCGGCCATCGGCTGTCAGGGGCCCACCGCCCCTGGAGAAGTCGGGGCCGGGGGTGCGCTTCCACGATCACCCTTTCCGGCGGCCCGCGCTTCTGGGTGCCCCGGGATCGCGGCACTACACCTGATGGCGGGGGCGGGCCGTCCGGAGCCCCGAGGTCAGGCGGCCGGAGGTACGCGCAGGGCGAGCAGGGCGGTGTCGTCGCTGGCCCAGCCGTCGTGGTGGTCGGCCAGGGCCGCGCCGATGGCCTTCACCGTCGCTTCCGCCTCCAGCCCGCGCGTCCCCGACAGGACGGCCGCCAGCTCGGCGTCGCCGAACACCTGCTGCCGGTCCCCGGAGGGTGTGCCGGGGCGGGGGCGGGCCTCGCAGGCGCCGTCGGTGTAGAGCAGCAGCAGATCACCGGAGACCAGCCGGAAGCGGACATCGGCGAGCCTGACGTGCTCCACGACCCCGAGCAGGGTCCCGGGTGAGCCGACCTGGTGCACGCGCCCGTCGGCCCGGCGGATCAGGGCGGGCGGGTGCCCGGCGAGGCTGACCCGGCCCGCGAGCCCGCCCGGGGTGAGCCGGAAGGAGGCGTAGACGGCCGTCAGGAACCGGGGGGCGCGCTGGGCGAGCATGGCGGTGTTCAGCCCGCCCAGGAGGGCCGCGGGGGAGAGGACCTGGGAGGCGGTGGCCCGTACGGTGTAGCGCGCCATGGCGGTGACCTTGGCGGCTTCCACGCCCTTGCCGCACACATCGCCCAGTACGGCGGCGTACGAGGACCCCCGGGTGGCGAAGAGGTCGTAGAAGTCGCCGCCGACCTCGACCCCGGAGCTGCCGCTCGCCGATGCCGGATGGTAGGAGGCGGCCACCTCCAGTCCGGGGATCGGGTGGAGGGACGGCGGGAGGAGCCCCTGCTGGAGGGAGTGGGCGAGATCGGCGGAGAGCCGGTGCGCCTGCCGGGCCGCCTCCAGCGACTGGCGCAGGTGTATCTCGGCGGAGACCGAGCGGGCCAGGGTCTCCAGCGTCGTCAGATCGGCGGCGGACCAGGTACGGGGGGAGTCGTCGATGACGCAGAAGCTCCCCAGCACCTCGCCGTCGGGTGCCAGCAGCGGAAAACCGGCCCAGGCGCCGATGCGCATCGGTCCGACCGAGGGGTGGTCGCGGGTCCGGTGGTCGGTCGCCGCGTCGTCCACGATGAAGGGGGCACCGCCCAGGCCGACCAGGAAGTAGCAGAAGCTCTCCCGTACGGGGTTCTGGCGGGCGGCGATCTCGGTGACGTCCACGCCCACGCAGGACTTCCAGAAGGAGCGGTCCTCGTCGACCAGGGTCACGAACGCCCGGCCGGAGCCGGTCACCCGCGCGGCCAGTGAGGCGAGGTCCTCGAAGACCTCCTCCGGGCCGGTGTCCAGGAGCCCGGTCGCGGCCACCGCCGCCAGCCGGGCCGGGTCCGACAGGGCAGCCGGAAGACCGTCCGCGCGGGTACCCGCGTCGAAAACCAGACCTGCTGCCACCGGGCCGCCCACTTTCCTCATGCCATTGCTCCACAAGGAAACCACGCTCGCGGACCGGCCCGCGGCCCTGTCCCGCCGGCCGCTTCCTCAGGCGAGGAGCTTGGCCTTGGCCCGCTCGTACTCCTCGGCGTTGAGCGCGCCCTTGTCCTTGAGCTCGGCGAGCTTCGCCAGATCGCTCACATGGCTGGTGGAGCCGGATGGGCCGCCGCTGTTGGCCGCCTCCCGCACGTACTGCCGGAACGCGGCTTCCGAGTCCTTGACCGCCTTGGCGTCGCGCTCGTGCATGCTGCGGCCCCGCACGATCAGGTAGATCAGCACGCCCAGGTAGGGCAGCAGGATGACGAAGATCAGCCAGCCCGCCTTGGCCCAGCCGTTCAGGGTGTGGTCGCGGAACAGGTCCGTCACCACCTTGAACAGCAGGAAGAACCACATGACCCAGAGGAACAGGTACAGCATGGTCAGGAAGAGGTTGAGGAGCGGGTAATCGTCCATGGGGGCCAACTCCGTTCGCGCGGATGGTCCCTCATTCATACGTCCGGCCCCTTTTGCCCGCATCTGCACCCGCGTACGCGCCTGGAGCGGCAGCCGTGTCAGCGGCCCGGCACCGTACGGCGTAGTCCAACGTCGCGTGAGCGGCCAACCCGGAGTCTCCTGGGTGGGACACCTCCTGAGCGCAGACCCACACCGCAGGGACGGGCCCGGTCGCCCTGCCCTCTCCTCGAATGCCGGAGCCGTTCGTGCCCGTCGCTGAACCGGACATCATCCGAAAACTGCAGAAACGCGAGCCTTTCGGCTTCCTTCTGGCCTCGGTGCGCGGGGTGGGACAGGTCGACCTCCAGCCCCTCCTCTGGACCGGCCTCCTCATCCTCGCCGCACTGTGGAGCGCCGGCTGGGAGATCGGCCTCTTCGCGACCCTGGGCACCCTGGTCTCCACGGCCACCGCCTACGCCCTGGGCGTGGACCGGTCCGGCATCGTCCTCGGCCTCCAGGGCTACAGCGGCTGCCTCACCGGCATCGCGCTGGTCACCTCGCTGGGGCACCACCCCGCCACGTACGTCCTCGCCGTCGTCGGCGCGGTCATCTGCACCCTGCTCACCGCGTCGCTGACCACGCTGCTCACCCCGTTCGGCCTGACCGCGCTCACCGCGCCCTTCTGCCTGGTGTCGGGTGTCATGGTGCTCGGCGCCCCCTCCTTCAGCCGGATCTGGAACGACGCTCCCAAGCCCGTCTCCTCGCCCACATCGGGGGACACGGCCATCTCCTGGGACGACCTCTGGCACGCCTTCTTCACCAACGTGTCGCAGGTCTTCCTGGTGGACGAGTGGTACGTCGGGCTCATCATGCTCGCCGGGCTGGCCTGCGCCGGAATGCGGGTCTTCCTGTTCGCGGCGGCCGGCAGCGTCATGGGCATCGTGGCCGGCTGGGCCCTCGGCGCTCCGACCGAGCTGATCAGGAACGGCATCTACGGATACAACGCCGTCCTGGTCGCCATCGCCCTGGGGGCCGTCTTCCTCAGCGGCACCGTCGCCAACGGCGCCTACGCGCTCTTCGGAGCCGCCGCCAGCACGGGGCTCACCGCCTCGCTGACCTCCTTCTTCAAGCCTTTCGGCGGCCACACCTTCACCTGGCCGTTCATCCTCACGACCTGGGCACTCATGGCCGCGGTCCCCCTGCTGCCACGCCTCCGCCGGAGCGACTGACCTGCCTCCCCTGCCACTCCCCCCGCCTCCCGGCACGACATCCTCAGGAAGGTACCGACGATGAACCTCGCCCCCCGCGAGATCGACAAGCTGCTGGTGTACGTGGTCGCCGACCTGGCCCGCAAGCGCCAGGGCCGTGGCCTCAAGCTCAACTACAGCGAGGCCGTCGCGCTGATCACCGAGGCGATCCTCGAAGCGGCCCGGGACGGAAAGAGCGTCGCGGACTGCATGGAGCTGGGCCGTCAGATCGTCTCCGAGGACGACACCATGCCGGGCGTACGGGAGATGCTCGGGCTGCTCCAGGTCGAGGCGTCGTTCATGGACGGCACCAAGCTGGTCTCCTGCCACGACCCCATCGGCGGCTGAGCCGTGGCCGACCGCTGCCGCCCGGTCGCCGTGTGCGGCCACGAAGCCGGTTACGGCGAAGCCCTGCGCGACCTCGTCGGCCCCGACGTGCTCGTCGTCACCGGCGGGCGCGGACTGATCCGCGCCCTGGCCCGCCTCCGGCGCTCGGGCGAACAGGCCTGCGTCGTCCCGATGACCCTCGGCCGGGACCCGGAACTCGTCGCGGACACCGCACGCACGCTCCGGGCGCTGCCCGCCGTACAGAATGCCGTGCAGACCTTCGGGACCCTGCTCGCCGAACCGTTCGGCACCGACCGCCATCTGATCGCCTGGCTGCGGGCGGCGGCGAACCGGGTCCCGGCGACGTCGGCCCTGCTCGTCACCGCCCCGGCCGGAGGGCTGTTCGAGGACGCCGAGCTGTACCGGATCGCGCGACTCGTACGGGGCCACGGCGCACATCGGCTCGTCGAGGTGGCGTTCACCGGCGGTGATCCGGACCCGGCCGAGGGGGTGCGGCGCTGCGGGCGCCTCGGCGCGACGGAAGTGGCGCTGCTGACCGCCGGGTTCGCCCCCGCCGACCCGCCCGGCGTGCCGGGCGTCACGGTGGCCTCCGTCGGCCCGACGGTCTCGCGCGCCGCCCTGGCCCGGGTCCTGGCGGAGCGGGTGGCCGACGCCCGGCAGCGGTGGAGCGAGCGCCAGGACGACGGGATCGCGGCCGGACTGACCGCCGCCGACGACCACGGCCACGGCCACACGCACCCGCCCGGTGAGGGACACGGCCACCACCACACCCACCCGCCCGGCGAGGGACACGGCCACCACCGCGGTCACCCGGCGGCCGACGAGCACGGCCACCACCACGCCCACGCGTCGGGCGAGGGGCACGAACACATCCACCTCCCGGGCGTGGGTCCCCACGACCACGGGCGCCCGCACGTCCACAGCGCGGGACACGTCATCAGGAGCACCGCATGACTTTCCGTCAGAAGTACCTGTACGGCGAGGAGCCGATCGAGATCAACGCCGGTCGCCGGACCGTCCGGCTCACGGTCGAGAACACCGGTGACCGGGCGATCCAGATCGGATCGCACTACCACTTCTTCGAGGTCAACTCCGCGTTGTCGTTCGACCGGCAGCGGGCGCTCGGCATGCACCTCAACATCCCGGCCGGCACCTCCGTACGGGTCGAACCCGGCGGCACCCGCGAGGTGGAGCTGTGCGAGTACGCCGGGACCGGGCGGCTGGTCGGCTTCAGCGGCCTGCTCAACGGCAGCCTCGTCTCCCACCCGGCCAAGGTCGAGGCGGTCCGCAAGGCGATCGAGCGGGGCTTCGCCGGTGCGCAGAACAGCGGGCAGGAAGAGACGCCGGAACGGAAGAGGCCCGCGCAGGGGAAGCCCGACCAGAAGAACCCCGAGCCGAAGAAGCCCGAGCAGAAGCGTTCCCAGCAGAAGAAGCCGAAGAGTTCCCAGAAGAAGGGGTCGCGCTGATGCCCATCCTGCCGCGCAAGCAGTACACCGACATGTTCGGCCCGACCGTCGGCGACCGTTTCCACCTGGGCGACACCAACCTCGTCGTCGAGGTCGAGAAGGACTACAGCGAGGGGCAGTACGGGGACGAGGTCCTCTACGGCGGCGGAAAGACGATGCGCGACGGCATGGCGGCGGACCCGCAGGCCACCAGCGCGCAGGGGGCACTCGACACCGTGATCACCAACGTGGTGGTCATCGACCCCGTCGTCGGCGTCGTGAAGTGCGACATCGGCATCAAGGACGGCTTCATCGTCGGCATCGGCAAGTCCGGCAACCCGCAGACCCAGGACCGGGTCGACGCGGGCCTCATCATCGGCCCGGGCACCGAGGCCATCGCGGGCGAGCACCTGGTCGCCACGGCGGGCGCCATCGACACCCACGTCCACCTCATCGCCCCGCAACAGGCCGAGCAGGCCCTCACCAACGGCATCACCACCCTCATCGGCGGCGGCACCGGCCCCTCGGACGGTTCGAACGGGACCACCTGCACCCCGGGCCCGTACAACATCTCCCGGCTCCTCCAGGCCGCGGAGAGCATCCCGGTCAACCTCGGCATCATGGCCAAGGGCAACGGGAGCCTGCCGGAGGCGCTGAACGAACAGGTCGTCGCCGGTGCCTGTGCCCTCAAGGTCCACGAGGACTGGGGGGCCACCCCCGCCGTGATCGACAACGCGCTGAACGTCGCTGACGAGCACGACGTCCAGGTCGCCATCCACACCGACAGCCTCAACGAGAGCGGGTTCTTCGAGGACACCCGCTCCGCGATCGACGGCCGCACCATCCACACCTTCCACAGCGAGGGCGCGGGCGGCGGACACGCCCCCGACATCCTCCGGGTGGCGGGCGAGCCGAACATCCTGCCGTCCTCGACCAATCCGACCCTCCCGTACACCAAGAACTCGGTGGACGAGCTGCTGGACATGGTCATGGTCTGCCACCACCTCAGCCACGACATCCCCGAGGACGTCTCCTTCGCCGACAGCCGCGTCCGCGCGGAGACCATCGCCGCCGAGACCGTGCTGCACGACCTCGGGGTGATCAGCATGTTCTCCTCCGACTCCCAGGCCATGGGGCGCGTCGGGGAGTCGTTCACCCGTGCTTTCCAGACCGCCCACCACTGCAAGGACAAGCTCGGTGTGCTGGAGGGCGACTCGGCGCGCAACGACAACCAGCGGGTGCTGCGCTACCTCGCCAAGGTGACCATCAACCCCGCCATCGCGACCGGCATCGCCGACCATGTGGGGTCGATCGAGAAGGGCAAGATCGCCGACATCGTGCTCTGGCCCATCCACTCCTTCGGCGCCAAGCCCAAGATGGTCATCAAGGGCGGCATCATCTCCTGGGCGCAGATGGGCGACCCCAACGCCTCGCTCCCCACCCCGCAACCGGTGATCTACCGCCCGATGTTCGGGCAGTACGGCAAGGCGCAGCAGGCCACGCACGTCACGTTCATGTCGCAGGCGGGCATCGCGGCGGGGGTTCCGGCCGCACTGGGCCTGGAGCGCAGGGTCCTGCCCGTCCGCCGCACCCGGACCATCGGCAAGCACAACATGGTCCGCAACGACGCGCTGCCGGACATCAAGGTCGACCCGGAGACGTTCAAGGTCACGCTCAACGGCAAGGTCGCCACCATCGACCCGGCCGAGGAACTGCCCCTCAACCACCTGTACTTCCTGGTCTAGGCGATGTACCAGGAAGAGCGGGACACCACCGGGCCCGGCACGCGGGCACCCGGCCCCGGCGTGTGGGCGGTGGCCGCCGAGCCGCCGCTCGCCCACCTGCTGGTCGGCCTCCAGCTGACCGACTCGGCCTTCCCGAGCGGCTTCTACACCCTGTCGCACAGCCTGGAGGGGTTCGCCCAGGCGCGGGCGGTGGACTCCGGGACCCTGCCCGCACTGCTGGAGTCGCTGCTGCTCCACGGGGTCGGCCCCGCCGACGCCACCGCGCTCGCGCTCGCCCACCGCGCCACCCGGGAGGGTCGGCCGGAGGCCGTGGCCGCGGTGGACGAGCACCTCTTCGCCACCAAGCTGGGGCAGGAGATGCGCCGGGCCGCCACCCGGACCGGCAGACAGCTCCTCGACCTCGCCGCCGAGGTCTACGGCCGGCCGGAGATCGAGGCGTACTTCGGCCGCGTCGTACGCCGCGAGGTGCCCGGCACCCAGGCCGTGGCCGCCGGGGTCGTCCACGCCGCGACGGGCGTGCCGGTCCGCCAGGCCGTCGCCTGCGACCTGTTCGCGTTCTGCGCGAGCTTCGCGGGGGCGGCCCTGCGGCTGCGGCTGACCGACCACCGCCGGGCCCAGACCATGCTCCACGCGGTGGCGCCCGTCATCGAGAGGACCGTCGAAGCGGCGCTGCGGCGCGAACTCGCCGACGTCGGCGCAACCGCCTTCGCCTCCGACATCATGTCGGGCCGTCACGAACGGGCCGAAGCCCGCCTCTTCGCCAGCTGAGCAGGCCTGCCCCGCCCCCCCAACCACCCGCGAGCCAGGGAGAAGAAACCATGGACGACAACGTACTGCGCATCGGTATCGGTGGACCCGTCGGATCCGGCAAGACCGCGCTCATCGAGGCGCTGGTGCCGCTGATGATCGCGGAGGGCCGCCGCCCCTGCGTCGTCACCAACGACATCTACACCCAGGAGGACGCCCAGCACATCCGGCGCACCCTGGCGGGGGTCCTGGAACCGGAGCGGATCGTGGGCGTCGAGACCGGTGCCTGCCCGCACACCGCCGTCCGCGACGACCCGACGATGAACCTCGCGGCCGGCGCCGAGCTGCTGGAGCGCTTCCCCGACACGGACACCCTCTTCTACGAGTCCGGCGGCGACAACCTCACCCTGACGTTCAGCCCGGCCCTCGCCGATGTCTTCGTCTTCGTGCTGGACACGGCGGAGGGCGAGAAGATGCCGCGCAAGCGGGGCCCGGGCATCACCGAATCGGATCTGCTCATCATCAACAAGACGGACATCGCGCAGTACGTCCGTACCGACCTCGGTGTCATGGAGTCCGACGCCCACCGGGTCCGGGAGGACCGTCCGGTGCTCCTGACCGACTGTCTGACGGGTGCCGGTGTGGCCGATGTGGCGGGCTTCCTCGAATCCCGCCGCAAGGTGCTGATCTGACATGACGGCCCTGCCGACGGCGAACGGGCCGGACCGACTCGACGAGCGGTACTACGGCATCGACCGGCTGCCTCCCGAGGTCGCGGCGCTCAGCTCCGCGCCGGACACGCTCGCCCCCGGCTCCCCGGCCAAGGTCGGCATCCTCGACCTCGGCTTCGCGGTCCGGGGCGGGCGCACCGAACTGGTCGAGCGGTACCAGAAGTCGCCGCTCCAGATCATCCGCCCGCTCTGGACCGACCCCGCCATGCCCGGCATGACGTACGTCTGCCTGATGGCCACCGGGGGCGGTGTGGCGCAGGCCGACCGCTACCGGATGGACTTCCGGTGCGGCCCCGGCACCCAGGTGCACCTGACGACCCAGGCCGCGACCAAGGTCTTCCGGATGGAACACGACTACGCCGCCCAGCGGGTCCACCTGACGGCCGAGGAGGGCTCCTACGTGGAGTACCTGCCGGACCCCCTGATCCCGTTCGAGGGGTCGCGCTTCTACCAGCGCACCGAGGTCACCGTCGCCCCCGGCGCCACCGTCGTCCTGGGCGACACCGTGACGGCCGGCCGGCTCGCGCGGGGCGAGCGGCACGCCTACCGGGTGCTCGCGGCCGATCTCCGCATCAGCCGGCCCGACGGCACGCTCCTGGCCGTGGACACCCAGCGGCTGTGTCCGGACACGGACCGGGCCGGGGTCCTCGGCCCGGCCGTGTTCGCCGGGCACGACCACGTCAGCTCGCTCTACGCCGTCACCGACCGGGCCCCGGCCGCCGAGGTCGCCGATGCCCTGCACGAGGCGGTGGCCGGCCACGGAGTCACGTACGGCGTGAGTGTGCTGCCCCGGGAGTGCGGCGCCTGGCTGCGGCTCCTGGACGACAGCCCCGTCCGGGTCGCCGCCGCGCACACGGCTGCCTGGTCCGCCGTGCACCGGCTCCTCACCGGCTGCCCGGCCCCGCCGGTGCGCAAGCCGTAGCGCGCGCCGCCATCCGCCCCCGCTCCGTCGAGACCTTCAGCGAGGTATCCCGCCGATGATCACCGCACCCGCACCGATGCCACCCGCGTACGACTCCGGCGACACGGCCTGGCTGCTCGCCGCCACGGCCATGGTGCTGCTGATGACGCCGGCACTGGCGTTCTTCTACGGCGGCATGGTACGCACCAAGCACGTCCTGATGATGATCAAGATGAGCTTCGCCGCGCTGGCCTTCGGGACGCTGGTGTGGTGGGCCGTCGGCTACACCCTGGCCTTCGGCCCCGATGTCGGGGGAGCGGGGCTCATCGGCAATCTCGACCACGCCTTCATGAACGGCATCGGGCTCACCACGCTGACCGGCTCCATCCCCACCTACGTCTACGCCACGTTCCAGATGGGGTTCGCGATCATCACCGTGGCCCTGATCAGCGGATCGATCGCCGACCGGGCCACGATGAAGGGATGGCTGGTCTTCGTCGTCCTGTGGCTGCTGATCGTCTATGTGCCGCTGGCCCACTGGGTGTTCGACGAGGACGGCTGGATCGTCAAGCACCTGGGCGCCCTGGACTTCGCGGGCGGGCTGCCGGTGGAGCTCAACTCCGGGGTCGCCGGTCTGGCCGTGGCCCTGGTGCTGCGGGCGCCGCGCGACTTCGCGCGCCGCGAGGACCGGCCCAACAACATCCCGCTGGTCGTCATCGGCGCGGGGCTCCTCTGGTTCGGCTGGTTCGGGTTCAACTCGGGCTCCGCGCTGACCGACCAGGGGACCGCCGCCGCGGCCTTCCTCAACACGCAGCTGGGCGCGGCGGGCGCCATGGTGACCTGGCCGCTGGTCGAGAAGTGGCGTACGGGCAGTGTCAGCACGATGGGCGTCGTCTCGTCCGCCATCGCGGGCATGGTGGCCATCACGCCCGCCTGCGGTGAGATCAACACCCTGGGCGCGGTCGTCACCGGCCTGGTCGTGGGCGCGGTGAGCGCCTTCGCGGTCACCCTGAAATACCGCTTCGGCGTGGATGACACCCTCGACGTGGTCGGCGTGCACGGGGTGGGCGGCTTCATCGGGCTGATCATGGTCGGCCTGTTCGCGACCGCGCGGATCAGCGGCCGGAAGGGGCTCTTCGAGGGCGGCGGCTGGGGTCTGCTGGGCAAGCAGCTCGTGGCGATCGTCGCCGTGATGGCGTTCTCGTTCGTGCTGACGTGGCTCATCGCCAAGGCCGTCGACCTGACCGTCGGATTCCGGGCCTCCGAGCAGTACGACCATGTGCCCGGCCAGGAGGCGGAGCGCGCCTACGACTTCCTGACCACCGACCGGCTCCACGACCTCGTTTCCGGGAAGGCCGCAACCGCCGCGAGCGACGAGGAGATCGTCCAGCACATCACCAAGCTGCTGCGGGACCGGGAGGCATCGCGCTGACCGGGCCGGCGGACCACGAAGCCCGTCGGCCCGAGGGTTCTTCATGGGCCCTGCGACCCTCCCTCATCGCCCCGGGCGCTCCTCAGCGGCCCCGGCGATCCGCAGCAGGTGCGCGGGCGGGTGGCTGATGCCGAGGTCCGGGCGCCAGGCCGCCAGGATCTGCGCCGACGGCTCGAACAGCGGCGTGGGCAGCTCCTCGGGGGCGGTCCACCGCCAGGCGCTGATCAGATGCGGTTCGGTGACCTCGGGGATCCCGGAGTGCAAGCGTACGAGGGCGCCCATGCTGATCCGGTTGATCCCCCCGATCACGTCGTGGAGCATCGCGAAGACGTCCACCGCGCCCTCGTCCACGGCGAGACCGGTCTCCTCGCTCAGCTCACGCGCGGCGGCCGCCGCGACCGACTCGTGCGTCGGATCGACCTTGCCGCCGGGCAGCTCCCACGTACCGCTGTGGTGCCGCCCCAGGAGCACGCGCCCCTGTCCGTCCTCGACGATCACGCCGACCCCGAGGGCCGCCTGTGCCGTGGGCGGTCGTGTGTTGCGGGCGGGGCGGGTCTCGGTGGTCATGGTGCTGGGTCTCCGCTCTCCGGGGCTTCTGCTGGGCCGGTGGTACCGCAACACCGTAACGACATCGAGGTGCCGGCCCCGCTCAGACCACCAGTCGCAGCGCGGTCGCCGAGATGCCCAGCCGTACGCTCTGACCCCAGGTCAGCTCCAGGGCGTCCGACTCCATGCCGTCCCCGAAGACCACGATCCGGTCCGACTCCACGGTGAGCCGCAGCCCTTGGCCCCGGCCCAGTTCGCCGGAGACCAGCGATGTGCCGGTGGCGGGTGAGGGCCAGGCCTCGCGGACGAACCAGAGGAGCCGGGGGTCGCTCGGCGCGGGCAGCGGGGTGGTGCTGCCGCGCTCCAGCCACAGGGAGCGCAGCCAGCCGGTGGCGCCCGTGCCCGTGCCGACCAGGACCCCGGAGGAGGCCTGTGCCTCGCCGGGGGCCGGGGCGCCGTCGGGGCCCAGGCGGTAGCGGGCCGTCTGGTGGCCGGGCGGGCCCAGGTAGATCTCGTTGAGCGCGACCAGCCGCTGGGTGTCGTCGGCGACCGCCTCGACCATGGTCAGCGCGTCGACGGTGGATCCGGTGGCCGTCGCCGCGCGGAGCAGCGCGGCCGCGTCGGCGCAGCGGTGGCGGACCAGGACGCCGGGGTTGCGCCCGGGGTCGGTGTCGATGCCCACGACCGGCTGCCCGGACAGGTACTTCGCGGCGTTGGCGACCAGCCCGTCCTGGCCGACCACGACCACCACGTCCTCCGGCGCGAAGAGGAACCGGTCCAGGTCCGCCCGCTCCACCCGGGTGGAGCGCCAGGTGAGCGGCACGGCGGCCGCCACGTCCCGTAGGGCCTGTTGCGTACGTTCGTGGCGCCGGGCCACGTCGTCGATCGCGCGGCCCCGGCTGGACAGGAAGAACGCGGCCTGCCCGTGCGTCCCGTGGCGCGCGAGCAGCTCCTCGTACTCGGTACGCCGGTGCACCAGCACCGCCCGGGGTGCCAGGCTCACGCCCCCGCCCCGCCTTCCGCACGGCCGAGCTTGGCCAGCAGCCCGGTGAGCACGTCGGGGGAGAGGGTGAGGCTCTCGATGCGCGGTACGTTCTCCGCGAGCCGGGTCGCCGCCAGGGCGTGCAGCGTGGCCGGGTCGACCTCGCCGTGCACCCGCAGCCAGGCGGCCTGCGCCTCGGCGCGCGCCGAACCCGTCTCGCGCGCCGCCTCGGCCTCCGCCCGGGCCAGACGCACCTTGCGGGACGCCTCCGCCTCCGTGCGTACGCCGTCGGCCGCGGCCTTCTCCTCCGCCTCCCGGCGGGCGTTGGTGCCGCGCTGGTCGACCAACTGCTCCTCGCGCCGGGCCAGTTCGATCTGGCTGGCCAGCTCGTTCTCGGCGATGGTGCGCTCCCGCTCCACGGCCACCGCCCGGCGCTCGTAGGTGGCCCGGTCCGCCTCCTGCTGGATCTGCTCACGCGCCGGGGTGCGCAGGGCGCGCTCCACCTCGGCCTCGGGGCGGATCGCGACGACGCGCACGGCCACCACGTCGATCCCGGTGGCGGGGAGCCTCGGCTCGGCGGCGAGACCGATGGCGACCCGTTCACGTACCGAGGCGACCCCGTCCACCAGGGCCTGCGCCAGCGGGGTGCGGGCCAGGACGTCCAGCGTGTGCTGCTGCGCGGTCTCGGTGAGCAGGGTGGCGATCTGCTCCAGGGGCGCGCCGCGCCAGCTCCCGGTGTCCGGGTCCACGGAGAAGTCCAGCCGGTCGGCCGCCAGCGCCGGGTCGCTCACCCGGTAGGTGACGGTGGCCTGCACGGTGACGTCCTGGAAGTCCGCCGTACGGGCGTGGAACGCCATGGCCAGCTCCCGGTCGTCGACCGGCACTTCGGAGAGCGCCGCCGACAGCGACCGGTACCAGAAGCTGAGCCCCCGCCCGTCGTGGGCGAGCTCGCCGCGCTTGTGGTGGCGGATGTGGGCGGTGGGCGCGGAGCGCAGATGGCGCCAGCCGAAGCGCCGGGTGATGTCGGCCATGGGGTCCCCCCTCGAACGTGATGTCGTCATGAAGACGATAAAGGGCGAGGGGCTAAATAGTCAAGGTGACGATAAGGGGGGTTGCGGGGCTCGGCGGGCCAGGTCCCTGGCCGGGATCTCCCCGCCGCCGTGCACGGCCAGGTCGGCCCCGTTGACGTACGAGGAATGCGGCCCGGCGAGCCAGAGGCAGGCGTGCGCCACGTCCGCCGGAACCGCCAGCCGCCCCATGGGGATGATGTCCGCCACCCCCGCCCCGTCGTCCTCTCCGTACAGCTCGGCGGCGCTCGCGGTGCGGATGAGTCCTGCGGTGATGTGGTTCACCCGGACCTTGGGTGCCCACTCCAGGGCCAGGGCCCGGGTGAGGCCGAGCAGGCCCGCCTTCGCCGCCGAGTAGGCGGCGGTGCCCGGTTGCGGGTCGTGGGCGGAGACGCTGCCGATGTTGATCACGCTGCCGCCCTCGGGCTGCTCCCGCATGACGAGGTTGGCGGCCTGGGCCACGTAGAAGGGGGCGAGGAGGTTGAGGGCGACGACCTTCTCGACGAAACGGGGGGAGACCGTGGCCGCGTCGGCGTCGGGGGAGCCGCCCGCGTTGTTGACGAGGACGTCGAGTCGGCCGAATCGTTCGGCCGTCGCCGCCACCAGCTGGGCCGCCGCCGTCGGGTCCCGGACGTCCGTGGGGCGGAAGGCGGCGTGCCGCGCGCCTGACGAGGGCAGCGTGGCGGGGGTGGTGCGGCCGCAGACCATGACCTCCGCGCCCGCCGCGAGGAAGGCGTCCGCGATCACGGCGCCGATGCCCTGGGTGCCGCCGGTGACGATCGCCACCCGTCCGGTGAAGTCGATCGGATTGCCCAGTTCCATGGTCCGCCTCCCGCGTGCGTGGACGCGGAATCTACCAATCGTTTGTTAGGTGCGATAGGGGCTGCGGGCGTCCGGAAACACGGGCGGCCGGTGAGCTCCGAAGAGTTCACCGGCCGGCCGGGCGTTGCGCCGCCCCCGTCCCCACGGTGCGGCGCCGGGTGGACCGTCCCCATCCGCTGGGACGGGCGGTCCACGTCTGTCAGGATCCGGGCGTGCCCGAGTCCATGTCTGTGAGGGTCACGGTGTGCCCGCGTCCCCGTCCCCGCAGGGCTCCGGCGTTCCCGCCGTGAGTCCGAGTCCGGGCAGGATCGCCTTCTCGACGAACCTGGTGAGGTATGCCGCGTCCGCGTACCGCCCCTCCAGCAGCGGCCGCGCGCGCATCACGCCCAGCAGCTGGGCCGCCACGTACTCCGCCCCCGGCAGGTCCGCCGCGATCTCGCCGCGCGCCTGGGCCCGCCGGACCATCGCGTCGATCGCCGCGATCTCCGGCACGATCAGCGCCTCGCGCAGGGCGCACAGCAGCTCGGGGCTCTGGAGCGCCGCATGGCTGAGCGCGTGCATCAGCGGGGTGTCACGCCCCGAAGCCTCACCGATCGTCCGGGCCGCCTCCAGCAGGTCCCCGGCCAGCGTCCCGGTGTCGATGTCCGGGAGCCGCATTCGCCGGGTGCCGTGCAGCGCGGCGACGACCAGCTCAGGCTTGGACCCCCACTGCCGGTACAGCGTCGACTTGCCGCAGCGGGTGCGGGCGGCGACGCCCTCCATGGTCAGCGACTCGTAACCGCTCTCCCGCAAGAGGTCCAGCACCGCCGTGTAGAGCTCCTGCGCGCGCTCCGGTGTGATCTTCGACCGGCGGGAAGCGGGGGCTGACTCCGGTACGGAATCGGGCGACGGCATGGACGGTCCCTCCTGCGGCGGTGCGGCGAGGCTCTCGATACGCCAGTGTACCGATACGCGCGTGTACCGATACGCCAACGTATCGGTACACTGGCGTATCGATTCGGCATGGGTTCGCCATGCCGTCCTGACACCGCTTCGCATCCAAGGGGGCACCGGGTGACGTACGCCCGCACCGAGCCCGCGGACCAGGAGCCGGACATACGTGCCCGACCGCCCCTCGTCCGCGAGTTCCTTCTCGTGGCCGGACTCTTCCTGGCCTACAAGTTCGGCCGCCAGGCGGCCAACGGCCATGTCGAGGAGGCGTTCCGCAACGCCGGGAACGTCTGGGACCTCGAACGGGCGCTGCACCTCCCGGGCGAAGGAGCCGTCCAGGGCGTGCTGCTGCACAGCCAGACACTGATCCACGCCGCGAACACGTACTACGCCACCGTGCACTTCCCCGCCACGGTCCTCTTCCTGGTCTGGCTCTACTGGCGCCGCCCGCTCCACTACCTCTGGTCACGGCGCGTCCTCGCCGTACTCACCGGCTCCGCCCTCGTGCTCCACCTGCTCTTCCCGCTCGCCCCGCCCCGGATGCTCCCGGCCGCCGCGCTGGTCGACACCGGCCAGGTCTACGGGCCGACGGTGTACGGGGCGACGCCCGCGACCGACACGATGGCGAACCAGTTCGCCGCGATGCCCTCGCTGCACGTCGGCTGGGCCGTGATGGTGGCCGTCGGCCTCATCGCCGCCACCCGCTCCCGGTGGCGCTGGCTCTGGCTGTTGCACCCGGCGATCACCCTCCTCGTCGTCGTGGGCACCGCCAACCACTACTGGCTGGACGCGATCGTCGTGGTGGCACTGCTGGCGGTGGCGCTCGCCGCGCTGCGGCTGCCACGCGCGGCCAGGAACGTACCGGCGCACCTGCCGTGGGCGGCGGGTGGCGGGGCGGTGCCCGGCGGGGGTGCGCGCGTACCGGCGTACGCCGTCCCGGGTGCGGACATGGCGGTGGACTCGTACGTCACCGGCGCCCCGCACCCCGCACGCACCCCCGCCGGATCCGGAGCCGGCCGATGAACGCCACGCTGATCGCCGTCGCGCTCTCCCTCGTCTCCGCCGGTGCCTACGCCTCCGCCGCCGTCGCCCAGTCCCGGCTGGCCGGGCGTACCGAACCCTCCACCGGCGTTCTGCGGCTGCTGGGCCGGGGCGCCTGGTGGTCGGCGGTCGGCCTCAACGCCGGGGGAGCGCTCCTCCATGTCGCCGCGCTCAACTACGGCCCGCTCACCCTGGTCCAGCCGCTCGGCGCTCTCACGCTCGTCGCCGCCGTACCGCTCGGGGCACGCGCCGCCGGACGCCGGGTCGGGCGCACCGAGTGGCGGGGCACGGTCCTCACCCTGCTCGGCCTCGGCGCGCTGCTCCTGACGGCGGGCGGCACCGCCCCGCACGAGACCCTCACCCTTCCCGAGGCGCTCGGCGTCGGCGCGGCCACCATGGCGGTCGTCGCCGGGCTCAGCCGGCCGGGCGCCCGCCCCGGACTGCGGCACGCGGCGGCGTCCGGCATCACGTCGGGCGTCGCCTCCGCGCTCACCCAGACCCTGACCGTCGCCGTCACCGACCACTCCGGCGGCCCGCTGTTCAGCTGGCGGCTGCTGACGGTGGCGCTCCTCGTCTCCGCCTTCGCGATGGGCGGCCTGCTGCTCTCCCAGACCGCCTACCGGGGCGGCCTCGGCGCACCGCTCGCGGTCGTCACCCTCGCCAACCCGGTGGCCGCCGCCGCGATCGGCCTGGCCCTCCTCGGCGAACGCCTCCAGGGCGGGCCGGTCAGCCTGGTCCTGGCGCTGCTCGGTACGGCGGCCGCCGTACGCGGCGTGATCCTGCTGAGCCGGGCCCAGGCACGCCGCACGGACCCGGGCGAAGCGCCTACGGCCGCCCCTGAGCCGGTGCCGGATCCGGTGCCCTCCCGGGTGGTCATCGGCAGCCCACGGCGCGCGGACGGTACGCAGCTCGGCGCGGAACCCCTCGCCGTACCGGCGGGCGGGCGGCCCCACCCGTGACGCTCGGCCGCCCCCGTAGCGAGCAGCCCCATGCCCCACCCGTGACGAGCGGCCGCCGCCGTCAAGGGTGGCCCTCGGCCCCACCCGTGCCGCAGGCCGTCGGCCCCACCTCGTACGTAACCCTCAGTCGTCCAGGTCGCCGATGGCGCGGGTCAGCCAGTCGATCCAGAACGTCTCCAAGTCGATGCCGCCGCGCAGCACCAGGTGGCGCAGCCGGTCCGCATCGGCCTCGGGCGCGGGGGTGAAGTCCCGCTCCTCGATCTCCCGGTACTCCGCCAACTGCCGCTCGTGCAGGGAAAGATGGCGGCGCAGCTCCGCCCCCATCCCGTTCACCCCGACGACCGCCGCCGCCCGCATCCGCAGCAGCAGCGGATCGCGGACCGGGCGCGGGTCCTCGGGGAGCGCCACCCAGGCCGCCAGCTCCTCGCGGCCCGCGGGCAGGACCTCGTACTCCTTCTTCTGGCCCCGGGCCGGAGCCGCCGTGGGCAGCGCCCTGATCCGTCCCGCCTGCTCCAGTTTTCCCAGCTCGCGATAGATCTGCTGGTGCGTGGAGGACCAGAAGTAGCCGATCGACCGGTCGAACCTGCGGGTCAGCTCCAGGCCCGAGGACGGCTTCTCCAGCAGAGCGGTGAGAATCGCGTGCGGCAGTGACATGACGTGCATCCTAAGGACGAGCTCACAGCGGGACAGGACGAGCTCACAGCGGGACGCGACCTACAGCGCCGCGGCCAGCTCCGTGCCCTGGCGGATCGCCCGCTTCGCGTCCAGCTCGGCCGCCACGTCCGCGCCGCCGATCAGATGGACCGGGCCGCCCGCCGCGCGCAGCTCCTCGTACAGCTCGCGGCGCGGTTCCTGGCCCGCGCAGAGCACCACGGTGTCCACCTCCAGCACCCGCCGCTCGCCGTCGACCGTGAGGTGCAGGCCCTCGTCGTCGATCAGGTCGTAGGAGGCGCCCGCGATCATCTCGACGCCCCGGTGACGCAGTTCGGTGCGGTGGATCCAGCCCGTCGTCTTGCCGAGGCCCGCGCCGACCTTCGTGGTCTTGCGCTGGATCAGGTGGACGGTACGGGGGGTCTTGGGGCGCTCGGGGGCCCGCAGGCCGCCGCGCTCCTGGTAGGCCGTGTCCACGCCCCACTGCCGGAAGAAGGTGTCCGCGTCCAGGCTCGCCGCGTCACCGCTGTCGGTGAGGAACTCCGCGACGTCGAAGCCGATGCCGCCCGCGCCCACGATCGCGACCCGGTCGCCGACCGGGGCCCCGTCGCGCAGCACGTCCAGGTAGCTGACCACGTTCGGGTGGTCGGTACCGGGGATCGCGGGGGTGCGCGGCTCCACCCCGGTGGCGAGCACGATCTCGTCGAAGCCGTCCAGCGTTCCGGCGTCCGCCCGGGTGGAGAGGCGCACCTCGACGTCCAGCTCGGCCAGTCGCGTACGGAAGTAGCGCAGGGTCTCGTTGAACTCCTCCTTGCCCGGCACCCGGCGGGCCACGTTCAGCTGCCCGCCGATCTCGTCCGCCGAGTCGAACAGCGTCACCGCGTGACCCCGCTCGGCCGCCGTCACCGAGCACGCCAGACCCGCCGGACCGGCACCGACCACGGCGACGCGTTTACGGGTCCGGGTGGGGCTCAGGACCAGCTCCGTTTCGTGGCACGCGCGCGGATTGACCAGGCAGGAGGTGATCTGGAGGCTGAAGACGTGGTCCAGGCAGGCCTGGTTGCAGCCGATGCAGGTGTTGATCGCGTCCGCCCGGCCCGCCGCCGCCTTGGCGACGAACTCCGGGTCGGCGAGGAAGGGCCGCGCCATCGAGACCATGTCCGCCCGGCCCGAGGCGAGGACCTCCTCGGCGACCTCGGGGGTGTTGATGCGGTTGCTCGTCACCAGCGGTACGGAGACGGCCCCGCGCACCTTCTCGGTCACCCAGGTGAAGGCCGCGCGGGGCACGGAGGTGGCGATGGTGGGGATGCGCGCCTCGTGCCAGCCGATGCCGGTGTTGATGATCGTCGCGCCCGCCGCCTCGATCTCCCTGGCCAGCGTCACGACCTCCTCCAGCGTGGAGCCGCCCGGCACCAGGTCCAGCATGGAGAGCCGGTAGATCAGGATGAAGTCGCTGCCGACCCGCTCGCGTACCCGGCGCACGATCTCGACGGGGAACCGGATGCGGTTCTCGTACGAGCCGCCCCAGCGGTCGGTGCGGTGGTTGGTGGCGGAGACGATGAACTCGTTGATCAGGTAGCCCTCGGAGCCCATGATCTCGACGCCGTCGTACCCGGCGAGCCGCGCCAGCTCCGCCGCCCGGACGAACTCCTCGATGGTCTCCTCGACCTCCTCGTCCGTCAGGGCGTTCGGGGTGAACCCGCTGATGGGGGCCTTGAGCGCGCTCGGTGCCACCAGGTCCGGGTGGTGTGCGTACCGGCCGAAGTGCAGGATCTGCATCGCGATCCGGCCGCCCGCCGCGTGCACCGCCGAGGTGATCTCGCGGTGCTGCTCCGCCTCGGCCTCGGTCGTCATCTTCGCCCCGCCGGGGAAGGAGCAGGCCCGCTCGCTGGGGGCGATGCCGCCGGTGACCATCAGGCCGACGCCGCCCCGGGCGCGCTCGGCGTAGAAGGCCGCCATCCGCTCGAAGCCGCGCTCGGCCTCCTCCAGGCCGATGTGCATCGACCCCATGAGGACCCGGTTGGGGAGGGTGGTGAACCCGAGGTCCAGCGGGCTCAGCAAGGTCGGGTACAGGCTCATCCGGGTCTCCTCCGCACAGGGTCGTCGCGTCCTCATCCGGGTCTCTCGGCATGGGGGCGTCGCGTCAGTTGTAGACCACCGCGAGCCACTTATGCAACAAGTTGCACAATGATCTGCATCGCATGCCCGGTCTCCGCCCGGCCTTGCGGCGCCCGGCCCGTGCCACGTACGGCGTACTCGGCCGGGCCCGCCCGGCACCGGCCGACGAGAGTGGGATCCACAGCGCGTCCCCTCATCCCGGGAGTCCCCATGGTCAGCGTCAACCGGCGTGATCTCGGCCTGCTCGCCCTGCGCGTCGGTACCGGCGCGGTGCTCGCCGCCCACGGCAGCCAGAAGCTGGCCGGATGGTTCGGCGGCGGAGGTATCCAGGGCACCACGGCCGCGATGGAGGCCATGGGCTTTCATCCGCCCAAGCACAGCGCCGTGGCCGCCGGACTCGGTGAGGCGGGCGGCGGGGTGCTGCTGGCCCTCGGGCTCGCCACCCCCGCCGCCGGTGCCGCGGCCGCCGGGGCGATGGCCGGTGCGGTGGCCGTGCACGCGCCCGCGGGCTTCTTCGCGCAGGGCGGCGGCTACGAGTACCCGGCGTTCCTCGGCTTCACCGCGGCCGCCGTCGGCCTGACCGGCCCCGGCCGCTACTCCGTGGACCACGTCACCTGCCACATCTTCGACCGGCCCTGGATGGTCGCCCTCGCCTTCGCGGGCAGCGCGGCCGCCGCCGTCGCGGTGGTCGGCAAGCGGGCCAAGGGGCAGGCGGGCGGGGAGCAGGAGACGGGGCGATGAGCGAGGACCCGCGCCTCTACGACGGTTCCTCCGGCCCCCCTCCGGTGCCCGACCCGGGGAGCGCCTGGGTCACCGGAGGAGTGCTGTTCGCCGGGGTGCTGATGCTCTGCCAGGGCGTCGTCGCGGCGCTGCAAGGCATCGCGGCCCTGGGCGACAGCGACGTCTACGGCACCGTCGGCGACTACCTCTACCGGTTCAGCCTCACCAGCTGGGGCTGGATCCACCTGGTGGTCGGCGTCTGTGCCGCGATCACCGGTGCCGGGCTCCTCAAGGGCGCCGGATGGGCCCGGGTGGCCGGTGTCGTCATCGCCTCCCTCGCCCTGTTCGCGCAGTTCCTCTTCCTGCCGTACGCGCCGGTCTGGTCGGTGCTCATGATCGGGCTGGACATCTTCGTGATCTGGGCGCTGTGCGCCTACCGGCCCGCGGCCCCCGGCGTCGCCCCGCGCTGACCGTCCCCGCTCTCGCGGCTCAGCGCACCCGGCCACCAGGCTTTCGGCCCGATGTCCCGCACCAGCGCCGGGACGAGGAGCGAGCGGACGACCAGGGTGTCCAGCAGGACACCGAAGGCGACGATGAAGGCGATCTGGACGAGGAACGCCAGCGGGATGACGCCCAGGGCGGCGAACGTGGCCGCGAGGACGACACCGGCCGACGTGATGACCCCGCCGGTCGTGGTCAGCCCGCGCAGGATGCCCTCCCGGGTGCCGTGCCGCAGGGACTCCTCGCGGACCCGGGACATCAGGAAGATGTTGTAGTCGACGCCGAGGGCGACCAGGAACACGAACCCGTACAGCGGCACCGAGGAATCCGTACCGCTGAAGCCGAACACATGGGTGAAGACCAGCGACGAGATCCCCAGCGTGGCCAGGAAGTTCAGCGCGACCGTGGTCACCAGCAGCACCGGCATCAGCAGCGACCGCAGCAGGAAGACCAGGATCACCAGGATGATCGCCAGCACCACCGGCACGATCAGCGTGCGGTCGTCCTCGGCCGTGCGCTGGGTGTCGTACTGCTGCGCCGTGTAGCCGCCGACCAGGGCGTCCGAGCCCGGCACCGTGTGCACCGCCTCGCGCAGGGCGGCGACCGTCGCCTTGGCGGCGTCGCTGTCGGCCGCGTCCTTGAGGGTCGCGTCGATCCGGACCTTGCCGTCGACGACCAGCGGTTCGCCGCCGGGCCGCCCGCCCTCGCTCACCGGCGCGACCGAGGCCACCCCGTCGGTACGGGTCGCGGCCTCGCTCACCTCGTCCAGCCTGTCGGCCGCAGCGATGATCACCGCCGGGTTGCCGGAGCCGCCGGGGAAGTGCTCGCCCAGCGTCTGCTGGGCGGCCACGGACGGGGCGTCGTTGACGAAGATCTCGTCCAGCGGCACGCCCTTGGAGGTGAGCGTGGGGGCGAAGGCGGCACAGGCGATCAGGGCGGCCAGCGTGATCGCCCAGACCTTGCGGGGCGCCCGGTCGACCAGCGCGGCGACCTTGCTCCAGATGCCGTGGCCGCCGGTCCCGTCCTCGGCCGGCCGGGGCTTCGCCGGCCAGTACGCCCTGCGGCCCAGCAGCACCAGGGCGGCGGGCAGGAAGGTGAGCGCGCTCAGGACCGAGCAGACGATGCCGATCGCGCCCACCGGACCGAGCGCCCGGTTGTTGGTGAGGTCGCTGAGCAGCAGGGCGAGCAGGCCCACGGCCACCGTCGCGGCGCTGGCCGTGATCGGGCCGAAGGACTCGCGCAGCGCGACCCGCATCGCGGCGAACCGGTCGCCCTGGACGGCGAGTTCCTCCCGGAACCGGGCGGTCAGCAGCAGCGCGTAGTCCGTCGCGGCGCCGATCACCAGGATCGACAGGATGCCCTGCACCTGGCCGTCCACCCGGACGATGTCGTGGTCGGCCAGCACATAGACGATCGCGCAGGCCAGCCCCAGGGCGAACACCGCACCCAGGATGATCAGGAAGGGCAGCAGCACACTCCGGTACACCAGCAGCAGGATGACCAGCACGGTGATCAGGGCCACCCCGAGGAGCAGCCCGTCGATGCCCGCGAAGGCGTCGGAGAGATCGGCCTGACTCGCGGCGGGACCCGCGAGCTGCACGGTCGTGTCCGGTACGCCCGCACCGGCCTTCTCGACCTCCGCCAGCACCGTCGGCAGCTCGTCCCCCAGGTCGGGGCTCAGCTGCACGATGCCCTGGAGCGCGAGGCCGTCCTCGGAAGGCAGCGCGGGGGAGGCCTTCCCCACGACGCCCTCGGTGCCCGAGAGCGAGGCCAGGGCGCCGGTGGCCGTTTCCCGCTGGGCCGCGCTCACCGGGGTGCCCTCGGTCTTCGACGTCCATACGAGGATGACCGGGAGGCTCTCGTTCTGCTGGAACGCCTTCTGCGCGTCGATGACTTGAGTGGACTCGGCGTTCTGGGGCAGGAAGGACGCCTGATCGTTGGTGGCGACCTCGCCGAGCTTGCCCGCGTACGGACCGAGCCCGCCGCCGATACCGAGCCAGGCGATCAGCAGGACGACGGGGATCAGCCGGCGGGCCGACCGTGCAGGGGTGAACATGCCTCTCCCGGGGTGCGAGAAGTGCCTCAACGATGAACAATCTCAATCGTTGAAATACATTAGCGGAGGGCTGCGGTGGGAACGGTCCGGCCCCTTCGGGGGGTGCCGGTCGGGAGCGTACGGGGAGGGCTTCGGCGGGCCATCCCCTCATGGATGCACCCGGCGGCGGAAAATCTCGGCGACGCGCTCAGTGACGCGCCGGAGGGGACCCGGGCGGCGTGCCGAAGGGGCTCAGCGGCGCGCCGCGGAAGCCTCGGACAGCTCCTCGTTCATCGCCGCGAGGAAGCGCAGAACGGTCGTGAGTTCCGCCTCGCTGAAGCGTGCCCGCGCCCGGGCCGTGGCCTCGGCGAGCGGCATGAAGTAGTCGCGGGCGGCCATCCGGGCGCTCGCCTCGTAGTGGATGTGCACCACCCGGCGATCGGCGCTCTCGCGGGCCCGCCGGATGTGGCCGGCCCGCTCCAGCCGGTCGAGGCAGGCGGTCACCGCGCCCGACGTGAGCCCCAGATGCTCGCGCAGCGCGCCCGGGGTGAGGGGGGCGGGGGCATCGAGGATGGCCGCCAGGGCGGTGACATCCGTGGGGTGGAGCTGCTGGTGAGCCGCGAAGCCGTGGGTCATCCGGTTGATCTCGCCGTTCATCCGGCGGAGCTCCACCGCGAACGCCTGGAGACCGGTCGCGGGTCCGGGGTCCGGGGCCGCGGCGGGGTCCGAGGCGCCGCTCCGGGTCGGTCGGCTGTCAGCGCTGGTCACGTACTCAGCGTATAGAACCCATGGCCGTGGCCGGTGCCCGGACCGTCACCAGGTCCGGGCACCGGCCATGTCCCGTGGGCGCCGTCACACCGGCGGCCCGGCCGCGGTCATGACGTCGGCATGAGCACCGTGTCGACCAGGTTGACCGTGGCGTTGGCCGTCGGCACATTGCCACAGACGATCTTCGAGGAGTCGTTCACCGTGAAGTCGGAACCGGACCCCTTCACCGTGAGATCGGTGCCCTGAAGGGTCTTGTAGGTGCCGTCCTCCAGCTGCTTCGTCGTCAGCTTCTCGTCCACCACGTGGTACGTCAGCACCTTGGTGAGCTCCTCCTTGTCGTTGAGGAGCGCGTTGAGGTCGGCCTGCGGGATCTTCTCGAAGGCGTCGTTCGTCGGCGCGAACACCGTGATGTTCTCGGCGTTGTTGAGCGTGTCCACCAGGCCGGCCTTCTGTATCGCGCTGACCAGGGTGGAGAGTTCGGGGTTGTTGGAGGCGGCGGTGGCGACCGGATCCTTCGCCATGCCCTCAAGGCTGCCCGCCCCCTCCTTGGGGACGGAGGCGCAAGCCGGACCGAACGGTTCCGCCGGAGCCTGCGCCTGTGCCTGCGGCGCGAAGAACGCCATGGAGGCGGGAAAGGCGAGAGCGGCGGCGGCCGCGGCGGTGCGCTGAAGGCGGGTGATGGTCATGATGTCTCCTCCGGCGGGTGGGGGGTGAGATATTCACGCCGTACGGCCATGGAGTGCCGTAGATCCAGTAGCCCATAGAAGGAGTTCCGGGTCAAATGCGGAGCCCCGAAAAGGGAATTCGGTAGGCAATTTTCCGAGACGGAAAACTGTGTGAAGGGAGGGTCGGGGGAGAGCCCCTGCTGTCGTCGCCTCGGCCCCCGACACCCGCCCCACGTGCGGTTGTGCCCGGTTTCGACGCAGAACCGACGCGGCAGGACCGGCGGGACGGCGTGTCGCAGGGTGGATACGGGAGTACGCCCTGCCGTAAGGAGAATCAATTGACCTCTGGTGCGGGAAGCCGCTGATCGATCGGCTGGTGGTCAGCCGTGAGGTTAATCGTTCGCGCATATGAATAAAAGGTGTGCGGATCGATTTTTCTGTGCCGCGCGCATTTCCTTCCCTTTCCGGGGCGCATTCCGTGAATGCGCCCCGAAGTGGCGTACACGGTCCTGCTCCCGTCGCCCGCCCCCTCCCGGCAGGAGTTGATCCGCCGGACCGGGGCAACCGGCATGACATGAATACCCGTTCAGTAGCAGCTCAGGGGCGCGGCCAGGCAAGGCGAGCCGCCAACAGCACTGCGGTGGAGGTCGGAGCCCGTGCCGGGTTCGGCGCCCGCGGAGTCATCTACGTCCTCGTGGGCGCCCTCGCCCTGCAGATCGCGCTCTCCGGAGGCGGCAAGCAGGCGGACCGGGGCGGCGCGATCGCGGAGATAGCCGAGAAGCCGTTCGGCAAGGTCGTGTTGTGGCTGCTGGGCATAGCCCTGGTGGGCATGGCGCTCTGGCGGCTGTCCGAGGCCTTCTTCGGCTCGGCGGGTCCCGACGGCGACAAGCCCACCAAGCGGGCGATGGCCGGGGGACGGTTCGTCTTCTACAGCTTCGTCGCCTACTCCGTCCTCTCCTTCGCCGCGGGTGACTCGGGCAGCGGTGGCGGCTCGTCCGACCAGCAGTCCCAGGACGTCACCGCCAAGGTGCTGGGCTGGCCCGGTGGCCAGTGGATCGTCGGCATCGGAGGCGTGGCGATCGCCTGTGCCGGTATCTGGATCGCGGTCCGGGCCATCATGCGGAAGTACCACAAGCACCTGAAGATGGCGGAGATGTCGCAGAAGGTGCGCCGCGCGGTCGACTTCACCGGGGTGTTCGGCGGCTCGGCGCGCGGTGCCGTCTTCGCCACCGCGGGCGGCTTCGCCGTCGCCGCGGCGGTCAAGCACAACCCCGATCAGTCCAAGGGGATGGACGACACCCTGCGCTCCTTCACCGATACCCCCGTCGGTCCGTGGCTCCTGGTGGTCATCGCCCTCGGCCTGGTCGCCTTCGGCGTCTTCTCCTGGTTCAACGCCCGCTACCGCAAGGTCTGACGGGCTAGCGCCAGGTCTGACCGGCGCCGCCCCCGGTGACCCGGGGCGGTCCGGCAGCCGTCGCACCCCGGCGGGCCGCGTCCTCACGGGCGGCCTGCTCGGGGTGCCTGCCGCGCCAGTACGGATTGTCGTGCGGCAGCCCGCCGGTGACCCGGCCGTACATCCCGAACGTCAGGATCAGCAGCCCCATCACGAAGCTGAAGATCACGTTGGACATGCCGAAGTCCAGGATGTTGGCGCCCTTGTCCAGGATGAAGATGTGGACGAACCCGCTCAGCAGGAAGAGTGAACCGACCGTCATGTTCACCATCGACGCGACGTTCCCGCCGATCGCCGCCCCGGCGATGAGCACCGAACCGACGACGACGGAGATCAGGCTCAGCAGGCCGTTGGTGGAGAGCCCGGCCACCTGGGAGCCGCTGGTGTCGAAGAAGCCGAGCTGGTTGGTGAAGCCGAGGATGCCGAAGACCAGAAGGATGACTCCGCAGAGCCCCGCTCCGATCCGGTACACGGTCGCGAGCCGGTGGTCCACGGGGAGTTCGTCGCTCAGTTTCATTGCCGTCTCCTGTCGGTGGCTGGTGCGGGGCCCGGGCGGGCCCTGATCGTCCGCCCCCTCTTCCTGCGGCCCCCCTCCCGTCACGCCACTCCGTCGGGACAGCCCTCCGCGACGGAGCGCCGGATGCGCAATATCGCGCGCCGGGCGTGACTCTTCACTGTGCCCAGCGGCAGGCCGGTCCGCTCGGCGATCTGGACATGGGTGAGGTCGTCGAAGAACGCCAGGCAGAGGATGTGCCGCTGGACCGGGGGCAGCTTGCGCAGCTCCTGCGTCACGAGCACACGGTCCAGCGCCGCCTCCGGCCGCTCGGCCGTTCCGGGGGCGCCGGACCCCTCGCGCGCCGCGTGGGCGGCGGCCAGCTCCGTACGCCGGGAACGGGCCGCATGCGCGTCGGCGATCTTGCGGCGGGCGATGCCGACCAGCCAGCCCGGAAGGGGGCCGCGCACCGCGTGGTAGCCGTGGCGGCCGCGCCACGCGGCGAGGAAGGTCTGCTGCGCCACGTCCTCGGCCTCCCGGGCATCCCCCAGGGACCGGGCGGCCAGCGAGTACACCAGGGCACCCCAGCGGCGGTACACCAGCGCGAAGCTGTCCTCGTCGCCGCGTACGAAGCCGGCGGCCAGCCGTTCCGACTCCACCCGGTCGTCGGACGGATTCCCGGCCCGGTCCTCGTGCCGGTTCCCGGCCGGGGCGGGCAGCGCGGCCACCGTGCCGACCGGGCTCAGGAGTGCCGTCATGTCCGTCCGTCCTCTCCGCTGCGCCGCACGTCCGCTGCTCGAACCGCGACGGCCGACGCGGGATGCCGCGCAGGGCGGGCCGTCTTCCGGGCACCCCCGTGGCCCCGCTGATCACCAGGCAACCGGGCGGTGCCGCACCGGGCAACATGCATCGTTTCTGCGTCGTATGGTGGGCCGTATGGACGATGCGGTCTCCACGCTCACCAGAGACCCCGCCGTCGGTGGCCTGACCACCGGGGCGGTGGCCCGGCTGCTGGGGGTGGCGCCGACGACGCTGCGCTCGTGGGACCGCCGTTACGGAATCGGCCCGGCCTCCCGCGAGGGCGGCCGCCACCGGCGGTGGACGGCGGCCGACATTCGGCTGCTGGAGTGCATGTGCGGCCTGACGAACGCGGGACTGCCCCCGGCCGAAGCCGCCCGCGCGGCCCTGGCGAGCGCCTCCCAGGAGGCCCCCGCACGACCGGAAGAGCACAAGAGCGGTAGCGAGCAGGAGACCCGCGACGGGCGGAACCCCCGAGGCGAGCGGAAGAGCCCCGACGGGCACCCCGCCTCCCGCGCCCCCGGGGCGCTCCCGATCGGCCGGGCCCGCCGGGAGTGCCGAGGCCTCGCCAGGGCGGCCGTCCGCCTCGACGCGCAGGCCATGGACGAACTGCTGGCCGAGGCGATCGACCGGCACGGGCTGCTCGCCGCCTGGGAGTCGGTCATCATGCCGACGCTGCACGCCGTCGGCCGTAAATGGGAGACGGCGGGGGAGCGGTACGTCGAGGTCGAACACCTCCTGTCCTGGCACGTCTCCAGCGCACTGCGCAGGGCCGCGTCGCAGCGCGCGCCCGCGGCCGGCTCCGGGGTCTCGCTCCTGGCCTGCACCCCGGGCGAGAGTCATACGCTGGCCCTGGAGGCGCTCGCCGCCGGACTGGCCCAACAGGGGCTGCCGGTAAGGATGTTCGGCGCGGCCCTGCCGGTGGAGGCGATGGAGGAGGCGGTACGGCGAACCGGGCCCGCCGCCGTCGTGCTCTGGGCCCAGTCCCGGTCCACCGCGAGCCGTGCGCTGGTGGCGCGGGTGGAATCCATCGAGTGGGGCGTACGGGGCGCCCGCCGGCGGCCGGTCGTGCTGGCCGCCGGACCGGGCTGGGCCGGGCAGCTGCCGCCCGGTGCCCGCCATCCGTCCGGTCTCGCCGAGGCGTTGGACGCCCTCGCGGCCATCAGCCGCCGCTGACCTCCGGCGGACCGCCCGCCCCTCAGCGCAGGAAGTCCGCCAGCCCCGTCAGCAGCCGCTCCACATCGTCCGTGTCGTTGTACGGGGACAGCCCCACGCGCAGGCCGCCCGCGTCGCCGAGGCCCAAGTGGCGGGAGGCTTCCAGGGCGTAGAAGGAACCGGCCGGGGCGTGGACGCCGGAACGGGCGAGGAAGCGGTACGCGTCGGAGGCGTCCCGGCCCTCGAAGGTGAGCAGCAGCGTGGGCGTCCGCTCGGCCGCCCGGGAGTGCACCGTCACCCCGCCGAGCTCGCCGAGCGCCTTCTCGGCCACCTCCAGCAGGGCGGTCTCGTGGGCCTCGATCGCCGCGTACGCGGACCGCAGCCGCTCCCGCCGCCCGCCCGCCGCGTCGCCGGAACCCAGGTCCGCGATGAAGTCGACGGCCGCGCGGGTGGCCGCCAGCGACTCGTAGGGGAGGGTGCCGAGTTCGAAGCGCTCGGGGACGGCGTCGCTGGACGGCACCAGCTTGTCGGGCCGCAGGGACTCCAGCAGCTCCGGGCGGGCGGCGAGCACACCGTGGTGGGGGCCGAAGAACTTGTACGGCGAGCAGACGAAGAAGTCGGCGCCGAGACGTTCCACATCCACGAAGTCGTGCGCCGTCAGGTGCACCCCGTCGACGTGGAACAGGGCACCGGCCCGGTGGACCAGCTCACCGATCGCGGTGACATCGGGGCGGGTGCCGATCAGGTTGGAGGCCCCGGTCACCGCGACCAGCCGGGTCCGCTCGGTCAGCAGTGAGCCGACGGCCTCCGTGGGCAGCTCACCGGTGGCCGGGTCGAACTCCGCCCACCGCACCACCGCGCCGGCCCGCTCGGCCGCCTGCACCCACGGGCGGATGTTGGCGTCGTGGTCCAGCCGGCTGACCACCACCTCGTCGCCCGGCGCCCAACTCCTCGACAGGACGCGGGAGATGTCGTACGTGAGCTGGGTGGAGCCGCGTCCGTGGACGATCCCGCCCGGGTCCGCCCCCAGCAGATCGGCCAGCGCCTGTCTGAACTCGCCGACGATCGTCTCCGCGTGCACCTCCCCGGGCAGCGTGGCGCCCCGGATCGACAGCGGCCGGCTCAGCGCCTCGGTGAAGGCCGCGATGACGGGCGCCGGGGTCTGTGTGCCGCCGGGGCCGTCGAAGTGGGCCGTACCGGCCCGGAGGGCGGGAAACTGCGCGCGCACCGTGCTGATGTCGTAACTCAAGGAGACTCCCTCGCTCGTGGGCGCCCGGCCCGGGTCACGGTCATGGCGCCGACAGTCCGTCGCCGCAGCGCCGCCCGAGGGCGGGCGCGCGGTTCGGCGCCGATCATCGCAGGGTGTCCCCACCCGTGAAAGGACGCCTCACACCGCCCCGTACGCGGGCGCACGGCCCCCGGTCAGGAGTGCGCCGCAGCGTACGCACGCACATCACGGCGCGCATTCATGCGCCCGTCACACGGCACAGGGATGATCCTATGAGGAAATTCCTCGTACAAATTGACTCACGCAGCCGTCGCGCAGGATTTCCCGCATTCTCCCCGCCCCGGTAAACGTGTTCACCGGTGGTGCGCGGCGAACGCCCGTGAAGAGGCCGTCAATTCGGTGGCGAGGTGGTGGTTAAAGCCGTGGGATTCGGAAATGAATGATCTGGGCCGATGGAGTTGGGGGGCATCGGTTCACGCCACGGTCCGTTTCGCCGGAGCCGGGTGTCCGGAATTGGTCGGTGCATGAGTGATCCGCTCGCACCCCGAGGTGCCCATCGACTTCTCGGGCTCCCTTGAGCTGCACCGATGCGATGTTCTCTCCTAGATCACATCTCCTGTGGAGGGTCGCGGATGGACGAGTGCGAACGGTCCGCCGATGGCGAGATCGATTCGGTTGGATATTCGGACGGCGGGAAGGGCCCGGTCGGAATCTCCCTGGCTTCCGTCCTCCGTGCGGTCGCCTATCCGCTCCTATTGCTGGCCGTCGTCCTTGTCGGCGCGTCAGCATTGGCCCTGCGCTGGGATCCGGCCATCGTGAGCCCGCTTTTCCTCGTCGGAACTCTCGTGTATCTGGCCGTTCTCGAACAACTGATTCCCTATGACCGGAGCTGGCATCCGGGAAAGGACGAGTGGCGCTGGTACGGCATCTACTTCCTGCTCACCATGGCCGGAAGTGGACTGGCGCAACTTCTGGTCACGGCCGCCGTGGGGTGGATCTCGGCCGACGAGCGGGGCCACCACCTCTGGGCCGAGATCCCGGGCGCCCTGCTGGCCGGATCGCTCGTCAGCTACCTGGTGCACCGCCTCGGCCACACCAGCGCCCTCCTGTGGCGGCTGCACGGGGTGCACCACGTCCCGCAGAAGGTCAACGTCGCCAACAACGGCGTCAACCACGTGCTGGACATCGTGCTCGCCCAGAGCCTCGTCCAGCTGACCCTGGCCCTGGCCGGATTCTCCCGCTCGGCCGTGCTGGTGACCGGGCTCTTCGTCGTCGCCCAGGGCTATTTCGTGCACGCCAACATCGACGTCCGCATCGGCCGCTTCAACCATCTGCTGGCCAGCCCCGAACAGCACCGCCTGCACCACAGCACCGACCTGTCCGAAGCCGGTCACTACGGCTCCGACCTCTCGTGCTGGGACCACCTCTTCGGCAGCTTCACCTGGCACCCCGGCCGCGAACCCGCCGCCGTCGGCCTCCACGACCCGGCCTCCTTCCCCGGCACCGGAGAGATCGTCGCCGGCTTCCTGCACCCGTGGCGGCGCCGGCCGGAACCGGAAACCCCGGCCGGACCGGCAGCCAACACCTGATGCTCCACCACGACTTGAGGAGTTCGACCATGGCCGACGCGAACAACCGGGCATTACGCGACAAGGTGGCGATCGTCGGGATGGGCTGCCGCCTCCCCGGTGGCGCCTCGGACCACCGGACGTTCTGGCGCAACCTGATGGCGGGCAAGGACTGCATCACGCCCACCCCGCCCGACCGGTACGACGTGACCACACTCGGCAGCCGGTTCCGGGACAAACCAGGGCGCCTCGTCGGCAGCCGCGGCGGATACATCGACGGCTTCGACGAGTTCGACCCCGCGTTCTTCGGCATCAGCCCCCGAGAGGCCGACCACATGGACCCCCAGCAGCGAAAGCTGCTGGAGGTGGCCTGGGAGACCCTGGAGGACGGCGGCCAGCGCCCCGCCGACCTGGCCGGGGAGAACGTCGCCGTGTACGTCGGCGCGTTCACCCTGGACTACAAGATCCTCCAGTTCGCGGACCTGGGCTTCACCTCGCTGGCCGCCCACACTGCGACCGGCACCATGATGACGATGGTGTCGAACCGGATCTCGTACTGCTTCGACTTCCGCGGCCCCAGCCTCTCCATCGACACCGCGTGCAGCTCCTCCCTGGTCGCCGTCCACCTCGCCTGCCAGGCCCTCGGCCGGGGCGAGACCGATCTCGCGCTCGCGGGCGGCACCCTGCTGAACCTGGCCCCGCAGTACACGATCGCCGAGACGAAGGGCGGCTTCCTGTCGCCCGAGGGCCGCTCCCGTACGTTCGACGCGGGCGCCGACGGCTATGTACGGGCCGAGGGCGTCGGCCTGGTCGCGCTGAAGCGCCTGGAGGACGCCGTCCGCGACGGGGACCGCATCCACGCGGTCATCCTCGGCAGCGGGGTCAACCAGGACGGCCACACCAACGGCATCACCGTGCCCAACCCCGACGCACAGGTCTCCCTCATCCGCCGCGTCTGCGCCGAGGCGGGCATCGCCCCCGGCGAGCTCCAGTACATGGAGGCGCACGGCACCTCCACCCCCGTCGGCGACCCGATCGAGGCGGGCGCCCTCGCCCGCGCCCTGGCCATCGGACGCAAGCCGGGCACCCGCGCCTACGTCGGCTCCGTGAAGACCAACATCGGGCACACCGAGTCCGCCGCCGGGATCGCCGGGCTGATCAAGACCGTCCTCTGCCTCAAGCACGGAACGATCCCGCCCCACATCAACCTGGAGCGCCTCAACCCCGCCATCGACCAGGCCTCACTGCCGTACGAGATCCCCACCCGGCCGACCCCCTGGCCCGACCACGACGGACCCGCCCGGGCAGGCGTCAACTCGTTCGGGTTCGGCGGCACCAACGCCCATGTCGTCCTGGAGGAGGCCCCACCGCTCCCGCAGGACAGCGCCCCTTCCACCGAACGGGCCTGGAGCATCCTGCCGTTGAGCGCCCGGCACCCGGAAGCGCTCCCGGAGCTGGCCGCCGGCATCCGCGCCGAACTGGCCGGTGAGAACGGCCCCGCCGTCGCCCTGCCCGACCTCGGCCACACCCTGGCCCACCGCCGCCAGCACCTCCCGCACCGGCTCTCCGTCGTCCACTCCTCCCGCGCCTCCCTCGACGAGGCGCTCGCCGCCCT
Organism: Streptomyces sp. SID8374; assembly: GCF_009865135.1. Lineage (NCBI taxonomy): Bacteria > Bacillati > Actinomycetota > Actinomycetes > Kitasatosporales > Streptomycetaceae > Streptomyces > Streptomyces sp. SID8374. The sequence continues at coordinate 1,866,527 of NZ_WWGH01000002.1, forward strand.
CCAGCGCGGCGAGGCCCACCCCCGGGTCGTCCAGGACCGCGCGCGGGACGCCGAAGCGCGGCGCCTGGTCTGGGTCTTCACCGGCATGGGCCCCCAGTGGTGGGGCATGGGCCGCCAACTCCTCCACGACGAACCGGTGTTCCGCGACGCGGTCACCGCATGCGACCACGCCCTGCGGGAGTTCGCCGACTGGTCCCTGATCGAGGAGCTGACCGCCGAGGAGTCCGCCTCGCGCATGGCCGAGACCTGGCTCGCGCAGCCCGCCAACTTCGCCCTCCAGGTCGGTCTCGCCGCCCTGTGGAGGTCGTACGGCGTGCGCCCGGACGCCGTCGTCGGACACAGCACCGGCGAGATCGCCGCCTTCCACGAGGCGGGCGTCTACTCCCTCCGGGACGCGGCCCGGATCGCGGTGCACCGCAGCCGCCTCCAGCAGACCCTCGCCGGGACGGGCACCATGCTCGCGGTGAGCCTGACGGAGGAGGAGGCCGAGCGCCGGGTGCGGCCCTACCGGGACCGGGTCTCGGTCGCCGCCGTCAACAGCCCCACCTCCATCACGCTGGCCGGGGAGGCGGACGCCCTGGCGCTGCTGGCCGAGGAGTTGCGGGCCGAGCAGCTGTTCGCCAAGTTCCTCACCGTACAAGTTCCCTACCACAGCGTCGGAATGGAGCGGATCAAGGACGAACTGCTCACGGCACTGGCCCCCTTGGAGCCGCGCCCGGCTCACCTCCCGCTCTACCTCACGGGCAGCGAAGGGGTGGCCGAGGGAAGCGAGTTGGACGCCGACTACTGGTGGCGGAACGTCCGCGACCGGGTGAGGTTCCGGTCCGCCGTGGACCGCCTCGCGGGCGACGGGCACCAGGTGTTCCTGGAGATCGGCCCGCACCCGGTCCTCGGCCATGCCATCCGCGAGTGCCTGGAGGCCACCGGGGCGGCCGGGCTGACCCTGCCCTCGATCCGCCGCCAGGAGGACGAGAGCGAGCGGTTCGCGCTCTCCCTCGCCTCCCTGCACAACCTGGGCGCCGACATCGACTGGGACGTCCTCCAACCCTCCGGCCGGCCCGTCACCCTGCCCCCTCACCCCTTCCGGCGCGACCGGCACTGGACCGAGCCCCCGGCCGTCGCGAAGGTCCGCCTGGGCCGGATCGACCACCCCCTCCTCGGCCGCCGCACCGACCGCACCGAACCGGCCTGGCAGGCCCGCCTGGACACCGAGTCCCTGCCCTACCTGGCCGACCACCGCATCCAGGACACCGTGGTGTTCCCCGCCGCCGGATACATCGAGATGGCGACCCAGGCCGTCCTGCGGCTCACCGGTGGCACGGCAGCCGTCCTCGCCGACATCGACCTGCGCAAGGCGCTCTTCCTGCCCGACGGCGAGGACCGGACCGTGGAGGTGTCGCTCTCCCTGGAGGACGCGGCCTTCACGATCGCCTCGCCCGCGACCGGGGACGACGGGGAGCGGACCGTCCACGCGAGCGGCATCGTCCGCACCGGGCAGCGCCGCAGGACCGGCGCCCCTCTGGACGCCGCCGCGATCCGGGCCCGTACCGTACGCCGACTCGCCGGCCCCGACTGCTACACCGCGCTGGCCGGGCTCGGCTACCACTACGGCCCCGCCTTCCGGGCCATCGAGGAGGTGTGGATCGGCGCCGGGGAAGTCCTCGCCAGGATCCGCCCGCCCGAGGGGGTCGACGCCTCCGGCCACCACCTCCACCCGGTCCTCCTCGACGCCTGCTTCCAGGCGCTGCTGACCCCGCAACTCCTCCAGGACCCGGCACCGGGGGCAGGCATCAGGCTGCCGCTCTCGCTGGCCGAGGTCGCCCTCGGCCCCATCGGCGACCAGCCGCTCTGGGTGCACGCCACCCTGCGCCCCGCCGACGCGGACACCACGCTCGGGGACATCACCCTGTACGCCGACGACGGCACCCCGTTCGGCCGGATCGAGGGGTTCCGCGCCGCCGACGTGGAGAAGGCGGCGACCGCCGTCGCCCGGACCACCATCGACTCCTGGCTCGCGGAGACGGTCTGGACGGAGGTCCCGGAGCTGGGGGAGGAAGACCCGCTCGCGCCCGCAGGGATAGCGGCCCGGGACCACGGCTGGCTGGTCCTCGCCGACACCCAGGGCGTCGCCGACGCCTTCTCCACCCTCGCCGCCGCCCGGGGCGAGCGCTGCCACCTGGTGCGCCGGGGCGAGGCGTACGCCGGAGCGGGCCCGGACGGCTCGTTCACCGTGAACCCCGGGTCCACCGCCGACCTGGAGCGCCTCTTCGCCGACCTGGACCGGGACGGCGAGCCGTTCCGCGGGGCCGTCCTGCACCTGTGGAACCTGGACCGGCCCTCCCTCGCCGCCTGCGACCGGCAGGCCGTCCGCGACCACGCGGGCCCGGGCTCGTACTCCCTGATCGCCCTGGCCCGGACCCTGCTCGCCCGGGGCCTCGGCGGCAGGCTGCACATCGTCACCCGGGGCGCCCAGCCCGTCCTGCCCGACGAACCCGTCGAACCCCTCGGGGCCCCCGCATGGGGCGTCGGCCGCGTCCTGCGCCACCAGGAATTGACCGACCACCGGGGCAAGTTGATCGACCTCGACCCCGAGCGGCGGCCCGGTCCGGAAGGTGCCCTCGCCGAAGCGGAGGCGCTCCTGCGCGAGGTGCTGACCGACGACGAGGAGGAGATCGCCCTACGTGAGGGCGTACGCCGCACCAGCCGCCTCCGCCAGGCCGAAGGCCTGACCCGGCCGCTGCCGCTGCGGCTGCGGGCCGACGGGAGCTATCTGGTGACCGGGGCCTTCGGCGCGCTCGGCCGGCTGCTCTGCCGCACCCTCGTCCAACGCGGGGCGCGCAGGCTCATCCTGGTGGGGCGTACGCCGGTGCCCGCCCGCGAGAAGTGGGGCTCCACCGACCCCGCCACCGCCGAGGGCCGGGCGGTGGAACTGCTCCGTGAGCTGGAGACGCTCGGCGCCCAGGCCGTCCTGGCCCCCCTCGACATCACCGACGAGGACGCCCTGACCACCTGGCTGGACGCCTACCGGCGCGCCGGCTCCCCTCCCGTACGCGGGGTTTTCCATCTCGCCGGACAGGTCCGCGACACCCTGGTCACCGACCTGGACCGGCCCGCCTTCGACGCCGTCCACGACCCCAAGACCGTCGGCGCCCACCTCCTCCACCGCCACCTGCGGGACGAACCCCTCGACCACTTCGTCCTCTTCGCCTCCATCGCCTCCCTGCTCACCACCGCCGGCCAGACCAACTACGCGGCGGGCAACGCCTTCCTGGACGCGCTGGCCCACCACCGCCGGGCCCAGGGCCTGCCCGCGCTCAGCCTGGACTGGGGCCCCTGGGCCACCGGCATGATCGAGGAACTCGGCCTGGTCGACCACTACCTGCACAGCCGGGGCATGAGCTCCCTGGCCCCCGACGCGGGCATGGCCGTCCTGGAACGCGTCATCGGCCAGGACCACGCCCAACTCGTCGTCGCCACCGTCGTCAACTGGCCCACCTTCCTGGCCTGGTACCCCTCCCCGCCCCCGCTCGTCACCGCCCTCGCAGCAGCGGCCGCCCCACCCCCGGCCGCCGAGCGGGCCGGCGGCTTCCTCGACACCTTCCGTACCGCCGACGAAGCAACCCGCCGCTCCCTGGTGGCCGAGCGCTTCGCCACCCTCTCCGGCGCCGTCCTGCGCACCGGCACCGACCGCATCGACCCCGCCGAAGGCCTCGGCCAACTGGGACTCGACTCCCTGCTCGCCATGGAGCTGCGCGCCCGCATCCACGCCGAGCTCGGCGTCGCCCTGCCCGTGGTCGCCCTGCTCAGCGGGACCCCGGCCGGAGAGCTGGCCGCACAGCTCCACGACGGCCTGGCGGAACTCGCCGCGGCCGACGGCTCCCACACCACCGGCCGGGCCGTCGAACTCCACGACGACCCCGCGTGCTACCCGCTGACCCAGAACCAGAAGGCCCTCTGGTTCCTCAAGCACCTCAACCCCGACGGGTACGCCTACAACATCGGCGGAGCCGTCGAGGTGCATGTCGCCCTCGAACCGGACCTGATGTTCGAGGCCGTCCGCCGCCTCATCGCCCGCCACCCCGCTCTGCGCACCAACTTCCTGCTGGAGGACGGGCAGGCCGTGCAGCGGGTCTCCGAGGACACCGAACCGGACCTCGCTCTCTTCGACGTCCAGGGCGAGGAGTGGGAGACCATCCACGCCACCATCGTCGCCGAGTACCGCAAGCCCTACGACCTGGCCCACGACCCCCTGGTCCGCTTCCGCCTCTTCAAGCGCGGGCACGACCGCTGGGTCATCATGAAGGCCGTCCACCACATCGTCTCGGACGCCATCTCCACGTTCACCTTCATCGAGGAACTCTTCCAGGTCTACGAGGACCTGCGGCAGGGCCGGGAACCCCAACTGCCGCCCGTGGAAGCCCGCTACCTCGACTTCCTCAACCAGCAGAACACCTTCCTCGCCGGACGCGAGGCCGCCGGGATGCTGGACTACTGGCGCTCGCACCTCCCCGCCGAGGTCCCCCTCCTGGACCTCCCCACCGACAAGCCGCGCCCGGCCGTCCAGACGCACAACGGAGCCTCCGAGTTCTTCGTGCTGGACGCCGAACTCAGCGCCCGCGTGCACGCCTTGGCCCGCGCCCAGAACGTCACGCCGTTCATGGTGCTGCTGAGCGCGTACTACCTGCTGCTCCACCGCTACTCGGGTCAGGACCACATCGTCGTCGGCTCCCCGGTGACCGGCCGCACCCGGCAGGACTTCGCCTCCGTCTACGGCTACTTCGTCAACCCGCTCCCGCTCCACGCCGACCTCACCGGCGAGCCCACGGTCGCCGAACTCCTGGAGCAGGTCCGCCGGACGGTGCTCGGCGGCCTGGACAACCAGGAGTACCCGTTCGTCCTGCTCGTCGACGAGCTGGGCCTCCAGCACGACCCCAGCCGCTCGGCCGTCTTCCAGGCGATGTTCATCCTCCTCACCCACAAGGTCGCCACCGAGCAGTACGGCTACCGGCTGGAGTACATCGAACTACCGGAGGAGGAAGGCCAGTTCGACATCACCCTCTCGGCCTACGAGGACGAGGCGGAGAACCGCTTCCACTGCGTCTTCAAGTACAACACCGACCTCTTCCTCCCCCAGACCATGCGCCGCATGGCCGCCCACTACACCCGCCTCCTCGACCACATGACCCGGGCGCCCGGCGAACACCCCGCCTCACGGCTGGAGATGCTGGACGCGGAGGAACGCGAACAGCTGGTGGGGGAGTGGAGCCGCCCCGCCCTGCCTGCCGCCGCCGCGGATTCGCCGTTCACCCCGGTCCACGGGCTGATCGGCGCGGTCGCCACCGCCCACCCCTCGTCGGTCGCCGTCACCATGCCGCTCCCGGGCGGCGGCGCCCGCCGGCTGACCTACGGGGAGCTGGAGCGGCGGGCCGCCGACGTGGCCGCCCGGCTGCGCACCCTGGGCGTCACGGCCGGGTCGGTGGTCGTCGTCTGCCTGGACAAGTCGCCGGAGCTGATCGTCACCCTGCTCGCCGTGCTGAAGGCGGGCGGCGCCTATCTGCCGCTGCGGCCCGACCAGCCCGCCGACCGCATCGCCCACCTCGTCCGGGCCACCGGAGCGGGCCTCGTCATCGTCTCCGGCGAGCCCGCCCGCGAGGGAACCGCCGCGCTGCCCGTCATCACCCTGACCCTCGACGCCCTGCACGCGACCGAGCCGCACCCGGAGGGCCCCGGGCAGAACACGGCACCGGACTCGACCGCGTACGTCATCACCACCTCCGGCTCCACCGGCCGCCCCAAGGCCGTCCGGGTCAGCCACCGCAACCTCGCTTCCGCGTACGGGGCCTGGCTTCAGGAGTACCGGCTGGAGACCGACGTCCGGGTGCACCTCCAGATGGCCGAGCCGTCGTTCGACGTGTTCACCGGCGACCTGGTCCGCACGCTCTGCTCGGGCGGCAACCTCGTCCTGGCCGACCGGGACCTCCTCTTCGACACCGCACGCCTGTACCGGACGATGCGTCAGGAGCGGGTCGACTGCGCGGAGTTCGTTCCGGCGGTGGTGCGTGGGCTGATGGACCACTGCGTACGGGAGCGGCTGCGGCTGGACTTCCTGCGGCTGCTGGTGGTCGGCTCGGACGCCTGGAAGGTGGGGGAGTACCAGAGGCTGAGCGAGCTGTGCGGTCCGGCGACGCGGCTCGTCAACTCCTACGGCCTCACCGAGGCGACCATCGACAGCGCCTACTTCGAGGGGCCCGTCGACGACCTGGAACCAGGCCTGATGGTCCCGATCGGCCGCCCCCTGCCCAACAGCACCCTCCACGTCCTGGACGCCCACGGCGAACCCGTCCCGCCCGGCGTCCCCGGCGAGCTGTGGATCGGCGGCGACGGGGTCGCGCTCGGCTATGCCGGAGACCCCGAGCAGACGGCGGACCGCTTCGTCACCCGTACGCTCAGCAAGGCGCGGGCCGCCCGGCCCGAACGGCTCTACCGGACCGGCGACATCGCCCGCTGGGACGCCCACGGCCGCGTCCATCTGCTGGGCCGCACCGACGGCCAGGTCAAACTGCGCGGCCACCGCATCGAGATCGGCGAGATCGAGGCCCACCTCGCCCAGTGGCCCCCGCTCGCCCGGGCCGTCGTCACCGTCGCCACCGACACCGGGGGAGAGGCCGCGCTCTGCGCCTACTGCGTACCGGCGACCCCGGGCACCGCACTCGACCGGCGGGCCCTGCGCCGCCACCTGGCCGGCTCGCTGCCCTCGTACATGATCCCGTCGTACTTCGTCGAACTGCCCGCCCTGCCGCTCACCGCCAACGGCAAGATCGACACCGCCGCGCTGCCCGCACCCCGGGCCGAGACCGGGGAGCGCCCCCACGAGGAGCCGGTGACGCTCTACGAGACCAGCGTGGCCCGGCACTGGAAGGCGCTGCTGCGGCTCGAACAGGTGGGTCTGGAGGACGACTTCTTCGAGGTCGGCGGCTCCTCCATCAAGCTCATCGAACTCCTCCACCTGCTGCGCACCGAGTTCGGCGTCAGCGTCCCCGTCAGCCGCCTCTACCAGGTCACCACCCTCCACGGCATGGCCGCCACCGTGGAGGAGGTCCTGCACAGCACCAGCACCGACGAACTGCCGTATCTGACCTTCAACTCCGGCCAGTCGCCGCACCTCTTCTGCTTCCCGCCCGCCGGCGGCCACGGACTCGTCTACCGGGGCCTCGCCGCGCAGCTCCCGGAGTACGCCGTCATCGGCTTCAACTACCTCCCCGGCGACGACAAGGTGGCCCGCTACGCCGACCTCGTCGAAGCCGCCCGGCCCGAGGGCGCCATCCTGCTCCTCGGCTACTCCCTCGGCGGCAACCTCGCCTTCGAGACAGCGAAGGAGCTGGAGCGGCGCGGACGGCGGGTGGGCCATGTCGTCATCCTCGACTCCCGGCGCATCATGGAGCGTTACGAGCCCGGGGACGAGGGCATCCGCGCCTTCGAGGCCGAACTCGCCGACCACCTGCGCAAACACACCGGGTCGGAAGCCGTCACCCGCGAGACCCTCGCGCATGCCGCGGAGTACCTCACCTTCTGCGGCCGTACGCCCAACACCGGGACGGTGGACGCCCCGGTCAGCGTGATCACCGACGAGGAGAAGACCGCCCTGTACGCGGCCGGTGAGCACGGCACCTGGCACGGCAGCTCCACCGCCACCACCGTGGTGCTGCGCGGCTCCGGCGTCCACGCCGACATGCTGGACCCCAAGCACCTCGCCCGCAACGCCGCCCTGGTCCGCACCGTACTGACGGGAGACGCGGCCCATGGCGGATGACCCGAGCACCGTCGAAACCGCGCCCGACGACTGGAGCAGCCGCGAGCGCATCCCCGGCACCCCGCCCCGCGTCATCGTCATCGGCGCGGGCGTGGCCGGCCTCTCCACCGGCTGCTACGCCCAGATGAGCGGCGCAAGGACCCGGATCTTCGAGAAGCACGTACTGCCCGGGGGCTGCTGCACCGCCTGGTCGCGGGACGGCTACCTCTTCGACTACTGCATCGAGTGGCTGATCGGCACCGCGCCCGGCAACGACGCCCACCAGGTGTGGCGGGAGCTGGGCGCCCTCGACGGCAAGACCGTCACCAACTTCGAGCTGTTCAACAAGGCCGAGGACGAGAGCGGCCGTTCGGTCACCTTCTACAACGACCCGGACCGGCTGGAAGCGCATCTGCTGGCGATCTCACCGGCCGACGCACCCCTGATCCGGGCCTTCACCCGTGACCTGAGGCGGTTCATCGCCATCGAGTTGTACCCGTTCCTGACGGCACCCGCCCTGCGGACCGTACGGGAGCGGGCGGCGACCCTGCGCACGGTGCTGCCGGCCTTCCGCCTCTTCTGGCGGACGGCCGCCACCCCGATGCACGTCTTCGCCGACAAGTTCCAGGACCCGCTGCTGCGCCGGGCCTTCCGCAACATCTTCTTCCAGGACCCGGAGGGCTTCCCGCTCCTGCCGTACCTGTTCAACATGGCGGCGGCTTACCACCTCAACGCCGGTTTCCCGCAAGGCGGTTCGCTCGGCCTCTCGCGCTCCATCGAAGAGCGCTACCTGAGCCTGGGCGGACACGTCACCTACCGGGCCCGCACGGAGAAGATCCTGGTCGAGAACGACCGGGCGATCGGCGTCGAACTCCGCAACGGGCAGAGGTACTTCGCCGAGCACGTCGTCTCCGCCGCCGACGGGCACACCACCGTCCACGGGCTGCTCGGCGGGCGGTACACCGGACCCAGGATCGACAAGCTCTACACCGACCTCCTCCAGCGCCCCGGCACCCTCTTCCCCGCGGTCGTCTCCGCCTTCGTCGGCCTGCGCGGCGACTTCGACCCCGGCGAGGCCCACAGCACCACCCACCTCCTGGCCGACGAGGAAGGCAAGCGGCTCCCCGGCGCCCTCCAGAACAGCCTGGTCGTCCAGGCGCGCTCCCGCTACTCCGACGGCTTCGCGCCCCCCGGCCACTCCGTCCTGCACTGCACCTACTTCAGCGACTACACCTACTGGAAGGAGCTGCGCACCCGGAACCGCAAGGAGTACCGCCAACGCAAGCACGAGGTCGCCGACTTCGTCCGCACCTTCCTGGAGCGCCGCCACCCCGGCATCAACGACCGCATCGACCTCGTCGACGTGGCCTCACCCGCCACCACCCACCGCTACACCGGCAACCACAACGGCTCCATCCTCGCCTGGAAGGCCTTCTCCGACGCCGACGACGTCTCCGCCCGCCTGGTCGGGAAGGACCGGATGCGGCTCCCCGGCCTCACCGGCTTCTCCATGGCCGGGCAGTGGGTCGGCATGGGCGGCCTGATCCGCGCCGCCTCCACCGGCCGCTTCGCCGTCCAGTACCTCTGCCGCGAACTCGGCCTGGAATTCCGGGCGTGGGAGAGCGAGGCCACCGAGCCCTGGCACACCGGAAAGCTGGGAAAGCTGCCCCAGCTGGACCGGTGGTCAGCACGGGAGGACACCAGTTCATGACCACGTCCACGACCGGCAGGACCCGGCGGCCCCGCGAGTCGATGATCATCATCGGGGGCGGCCTCGGCGGCCTCTCCACCGGCTGCTACGCCCGGATGAACGGCTACCGCACCCACATCCTGGAGATGCACGAACTGCCCGGCGGCTGCTGCACCGCCTGGGAGCGCGGCGGCTTCACCCTGGACGCCTGCGTCAGCTGGCTCCTCGGCAGCGGCCCGGGCAACGAGATGCACCAGATCTGGCTGGAGCTGGGCGCGTTGCAGGGCAAGGAGATCCGCCACTTCGACGTGTTCAACATCGTGCGCGGACAGGACGGGCGGGCCGTCCACTTCTACTCCGACCCGGACCGGCTGGAGGCCCACCTCATCGGGATCTCGCCCGCCGACGCCCGTACCGTACGCAAGTTCTGCGCCCAACTCCGCAGCTTCCGCAAGGCCCTTGCGGTCTACCCGTTCCTCAAACCCGTCGGGCTGATGGGACGTGTGGAGCGGTGGCGGATGCTCGCCTCGTTCGTGCCGTACTTCAACGCCGTCCGCACCACGATCACCGTCCTGATGGCTGACTACTCGGCGAAGTTCAAGGACCCGCTCCTGCGGGAGGCGTTCAACTTCATCCTGTACGAGAAGCACCCGAACTTCCCCGTCCTACCCTTCCACTTCCAACTCGCCTCCCACGCTAACCTTTCGGCGGGCGTACCCGAAGGCGGATCCCTCGGCCTCGCCCGGTCGATCGAGGCCCGCTACCGGCGGCTCGGCGGGGAGATCTCGTACAACACGAAGGTCGAGACGGTGATCGTCGAGGACGACCGCGCGGTGGGCGTCCGGCTCAGCGACGGCAGCGAACTGCGGGCGGACATCGTGGTGTCGGCCTGTGACGGCTACACGACGACCATGAAGTTCCTGGAGGGGAAGTACCTGGGCGAGGAGTACCGCAAGCTCTACACGCGGACCATCCATGAACCCGGCATGGTCTTCCCCGGCTACTTCACCCTCTTCCTCGGCCTCTCCCGCCCCTTCCCGGAAGGGGACCCCTGCACGACCTACCTCCTCGACGAAGCGACAGCCGCGAAGCTCACCGGCATCCGCCACGCCAGCATCAACGTCCAGTTCCGCAACCGGCATTACCCCGAGCTCTCCCCGGACGGCACCACCGTCGTCTACGCCACCTACTTCTGCGACATCGCCCCCTGGCGGGCCCTGGACGAAGGCCCCGAGCAGGTCACCCGCACCCGCGGCGGCCAGGAGCTGCACACCCTGCCCGTCCGCCACGGCCGCGGCTACTACGCGGCGAAACGACGGGCACGCGAGACGCTCGTGGACTTCCTGGAGCAGCGCTTCCCGGGCATCCGGGACGCCATCGTCGTACGCGATGTCTCCAGCCCGCTCACCCAGGTCCGCTACACCGGCAACTACGACGGCACGGTGCTGGGCTGGCAGCCGTTCGTGGAGAGCGGCGAAACCCTGGAAGAGCTGGTCAAGAAGCACGGCCCGGGGCTGCCGGGGCTGGCGGACTTCTACCAGTCCGGCGTCTGGGCCACCACCGGCGGGCTGATCCGGGCGGCCGCCGCCGGACGCCACGTCATGCAGTTCATCTGCCGCGACGACGGCAAACCCTTCACCGCGTCGGTCGACCTCACCGCGCCCCCGCCCACCCACCGCGTCATCCCCGTACCGGCCGGCCGAGGGGCCACCGCCGTACCCACGACAGGGAAGAGCACATGAAGATCGAGAAATGGGTGGTCCGCGAGCACGTCGAGGGCGTGCCCGACGTGGACCGCGTCTACGAGAAGGTCGTCGAGAACGTCGACGTGTCCCTGGCCCCCGACGAGATGCTGCTGCGGACGCTGTACGTCTCCGTCGACCCCTACCTCCAGGGCATCGCCCTGGACACCCCGATCGGGTCCCACATGGGCGCCGACTCGATCATGGAGGTGGTCGAGGCCGGGCCGCGCGCCGCCCATGCCGTCGGCGACCTGGTCCAGGGCTTCGGCGGCTGGCGCTCCCACGTCGTCTCCACCGGGGAGGCCGAGCTCTGGCAGACCGGCACGTTCCCCATGGTCTTCCCGGCCTACCGCAGGCTGGACCCCCGGTGGTACGACGATGCCTTGCCGCTCCCGACCGCGCTGAGCGTGATGGGCGGCCCGGGCATGACGGCCTGGGGGACTCTCGCCAAGTACATGACGGTGACGCCCGGGGACACCTTCGTCATCAGCGGGGCCTCCGGCGCGGTCGGCGCCCTCGTCGGCCAGCTCGCCGCGCTCGCGGGCGCCCGCGTCATCGGGACCACCTCGTCCCCGGAGAAGGCGGAGTACCTCCTCGGCCTCGGCTTCGACACGGTCGTCGTCTACCGGCACACCGACAGCGCCGGCACCGTCCGCGAGGCGCTGGCCCGGGCCGCCCCCGACGGGGTCGACCGCTACTTCGACAACCTCGGCGGCACGGTCACCGACGTGGTGTTCTCCATGCTCAACGTCGGCAGCCAGGTGGCCGTGTGCTGGCAGTGGGCGACCCAGGTCGGCAACGAGGACACCGGCCCGCGCCTGCTGCCCTATCTGATGTTCCCGCGCGCCACGGTCCGGGGGATCTTCTCCCTGGAGTGGTTCACCGAGCAGAACTGGAAGGACCTCCACGCGGAGCTGGGCGGCCGGGTCCGGCGCGGAGAGGTCGTCTGCGACCACACCCTCCACCACGGCTTCGACGCCATCCCCACCGCGTACGGAAGCCTCTACCGCGACCGGGCGGAGCACCGGGGCAAGGTGCTGGTCGCGCTGTGAGGACCGCCGGCACTCGACGCCTCCTCCGCCGAAGGAGTTCACGATGACCACCACCGACCCGTCCTCCCTGGTCCCCCTGCACCGCCTGCGGTTCGAGGAACCCGGCCCGCCCCGCCTCGGCGAACTGCCGGGCGGCGCGCCCGCCTGGCTGGTCAGCCGGTACGCCGACGTCCGCCAGGTGCTCTCCGACCCGCGCTTCGGCCGGGCCCAGCTGTACGCCGACGACGCCCCGCCCCTCTCCGACGTACCGGACCTCGTGAACAACCCCGACCTGATGTTCAACCAGGACGGCCCCGACCACCTGCGGCTGCGCCGGACGCTGCGCCGCGCCTTCACCCCGAGAGCGGTCGCCCGCTGGCAGCCGTGGATCACCGCCATCGTGGAGGAGCTACTGGACCGGCTGGAGGCAGAGCGCGGACCGGTCGACGTGGTCGAGGAGTTCACGCTGCCCCTCCCCGTGGCGGTGATCAGCCGGCTGATGGGCCTGGACGCGTCCGCCCACGGCCGGATGCGGCACTGGAGCGAGCACGCCTTCTCCGACGGCTCGCACTCCGGGGAGGAGGTGGAGTCCGTGCTGAAGGAGTTCAGCGCGTTCGGCGCCGAACTCCTCGCCGAGCGGCGGCGCGACCCCGGCGACGACCTGATCAGCAGTCTGGTGCGGGCCGCCGACGAGGAGGGCGGCCTCCCCGAGGCGCAGTTGGTGAGCCTGGTGTGCGGGCTCGTCGTCGGCGGCCACGACAGCACCATGACCATGCTGGGCAACGCGCTGCTCTACCTCCTCGGCGAACGCCCGGAGAGCTGGCCCCGGATCGGCGCGGACGAGGAGGCGGCCGGAAGGGTGGCGGACCGGCTCATCCACCTCGTCCCGCTGGGCGACGACCGGGGAACGGCACGCCACGCGGCCGAGGACGTCGAGGTCGGCGGGGTGGTGATCCCGGCCGGCGCGGTCGTCCTGGCGGACTGCGGCGCCGCCAACCGGGATCCGGAGGTCTTCCCCCGCCACACCCGCAACGACCTGTTCGCCCCGCTGGAGGCCCCCACGCTCTCCTTCGGTGCCGGGGCCCACTACTGCCTGGGCGCCTGGCTGGCCCGTACCGAGCTCCAGACCGCCCTGCACCGGCTGGCCGCCCGCCTCCCGGAGCTGCGCCTGGCGGAGCCCACGGAGGCGGTCGTCTGGCGGACCGGAACGACCTCACGCAGCCCGCGCAGGCTCCTGGTGAGCTGGTGAGGCGGTGGTGCTAGCGGACCTGTTCGAAACTCGGTCCGTAGGGGCCGGCCTTGACGCGCAGCGTCTCGTACCCGCCGTCGCCCTGGTTGCCGTACTTGCTCCAGAACTGGCAGGTCAGACCGGAGTCGGCATCGAAGTCGACGGCCGTGGCGGCGGGGAACTCCTCGCAGGCGAGCTTGGACGCGTCGGAGCGGCCGGACCCGCTGCCGTACTGCTCGAACAGCTGGTTGTAGACGACCTTCGCGACGAGCAGTCCCTTGAGGGGCTTGGCGTTGTAGAAGGTCATGAAGCTGCCTTCCTTGTACGAGTCGCTGATCTTGACCTCGTACGGGATGACAGCGCCCTCGTAGGTGACGTTGCAGGTGCTGACGGCACCGGCCTTCTGCGTCACCCCGTCCGGGCATTCGGCGCTGGTCTTGCCGGGCACCTTGACCCGGCCGAGGACCTGCTCCTGGAGCTTGTGCTCCACCCGCTCGGTGAAGGGGGCGCTGTTCTCCGGCTTGGGCAGGACCTTGAGCTGCCCGTCGGAGGAGCTGTCGAGTACGTCCTTCTGCGGGCCGTCCACGGCCACGGGCAGCGGCGCGGCCTGCGGGGCGGCGGTCGTCTCCTCCACGGCGTCGGGCTTGGAGTCGGCGGCGGGGGTCGCGGCGGTGCCGGAGGAATCCCCGGAGCCGCAGCCGACCGCGAGGATGCCGACGGCGGCCAGTCCGATGAGCTTCTTGGTGTAGTGCATAAGCGCAGCCTAAAAGTCGCCACGGACTGCACCGGGGCCTGCGGGAGGGCATGGAGACGGCCCGACCGCCCTCCGAAAGCGGGACATTGTGGAGGGAAACCTTCCACTTCGCAGCGCCCCACCGGCCTCACAGGCACCTGACGGTGGCCCAGACGAGAAGGGGTCGTAGCGCGACTGTGACGCCCGGGGTGCCACCGGCCGGCCCCTGCCGCCATCCGGCAGGTCTGTCCGGCGGCTGTGCGGGAAGACGGCGTAACGCCGGAGGAGAACAGGCTCCACCGGCGCCGCCGTCAGGCGGAGGACCCGGGGGACCCGATGCCGACCACCACGCCCGCGAGAGCGACCGAACCGTCAGGAACTGCGGCTCCGCCACGCCTGGGCCACTCGCCGGCCCTGAGCAGCGGCGCCGGCCGGGCGGTGGCCCGGATCGCGGCCTTCGCGGTCTGCCAGGCGGCGATGATCGCGGGCCTCGGGCTGCTGATCACCGGGCCCGCACGGAACATCTGGCCGCTGTCCGCCGAGGACGCGGTGAACGAGGCCTTCGAACGCGTACGCACCGATACGCTCACCACCGTCTCGGCGGTCGTCTCCGGCGCGGGGGACACCTCCGCCGTCGTCGGCCTCACCGTCCTGTGCTGCCTGGGCCTCCTCCTGGTGCCGCCGTTCCCCCGGTGGCGCGCGGCGCTCTTCCTGGCCCTGGGCGTCTGGCTCCAGTCCCTGGTCTTCCTGGTCATCACGGAGTCCGTGGACCGGACGCGTCCGGACGTGGAGCGCCTGGACGCCTCGCCGCCGACGTCCAGCTACACCTCCGGGCACACCGGAGCGGCCACCGCGCTCTACGCCGGGCTGGCCGTCCTGGTGCTGTCCCGGGTCCGCAGCCGCTGGGGCAAGGCCCTCGCCGTGCTCCTGCTGCTGATCCCGCTGCTGGTGGGGCTGGCCCGGCTCTACCGAGGCATGCACCACCCCAGCGATGTGGTGGGCGGGCTGCTCAACGGCGCGCTCTCGCTGCTCGTCGTCGGCCGTGCCGTGCTCGCCGACGACGCCTGGGCCGCGCGGCCCCCGGCCGACGCGGTCGACATCGCCGTGGCCGCCGCCGAGAGCCGGCCGGGCCCGTCGCGCGAATCAGCCGTGGTGATCGTCAACCCGACGGTCACCGACACCGCCACCCGTGACCGGCTGCGGCTCGTCCTCGCACAACGGGGCCATACGGACGTGACGTTCGTGGAGACCACCGAACAGGACACCGGGGGCGGCCAGGCGGCCGACGCGGTCCGTGGCGGAGCGGGTCTCGTGGTGGCGAGCGGCGGCGACGGCACCATCCGCGCGGTCGCCGACGCACTGGCCGGAACCGGTGTCGCGCTGGCCGTCGTGCCCTGCGGTACGGGCAACCTCCTGGCCCGGAGCCTGGGGCTGCCCCTCGACCCCGCCGACGCGCTGGCCGCCGGACTCACCGGCGAACGCCGCGCGCTGGACCTCGGCACCATCAGCGGCGACGGGACCGCCCGTACGCACTTCACGGCCATGGCGGGAGCCGGACTCGACGCGGCGGTGATGGAGTCCACCTCCGACCGCGCCAAGTCGGCGCTCGGCTGGCCCGCCTACGTCCTGAGCGGGCTCGGCCAACTGCGGGGCCCCCGCATCCGGTTGGCGGTCGCACTCGACGGCGGACCGGCGCTGCACCGCACCGCCCGCATGGTCCTCATCGCCAACATCGGCACCGTCCAGGGCGGTACGGCCCTCGTCCCCGGCGCCCGCCCCGACGACGGGCTCCTGGACCTCGCCCTCTTCGACCCCCGTGGCGCGGGCGGCTGGCTGCGGACGGCGGGCGTGCTGCTGGGCGGCTCACGGCCCACCGGGAGCGCCACCGCCCCCGGTGCGCACGGGGGCCCGGTCGAGTTCTTCACCTTCCGCCACGCCGAACTCACCTTCACCCGGCCCCAGCCCCGCGAAGTGGACGGCGACCCGGTGGCCCCCGGCCGGCGGATCACCGCGGAGGTCAGGCCCGGCGCCCTCACCGTCCTGCTGCCCGCCGGGGAGAAGTGATGGCCACCACCGTCCAGCCGCCCGCACGGGAGAAGTGATGGGAACCGCGACCCGGGTGCCGGTCACCCAGGACATGACCGGCGACGAACTCTCCGCCGACGAAGCCCTCGTGGCGCTGCGCCGGTACGGCCGCTGGCCCCTGCTGCGCGACGCCTTCGTACGCTTCCGCTACGCCGACGGCTTCAGCCACTCCCGCGCGCTGGCCCTCCAGACGATCCTGGCGATCATCCCCCTGGTCATCGCGTTCGTCGGACTCTCCACCGCGCTGCACACCGAGAACATAGGGAGACTCGCCGAGCTGACGATCCGCAGCTTGAGCGAAGGGCCGAGCGCCCCCGTGGTGGACGAGGCCCTGGACCGCGGCCGGCGAGGGGGCGGTGACGGGGCCGAGCTCGCCCTCTGGTTCGGCCTGCTCTTCTCCCTGGTCAACGTCACGACGGCGATGTGCCAGATAGAGCGCGGCGCCAACCGGATCTACGGGGTGGAGCGCGACCGGGTCTTCCACCTCAAGTATCTGCGGGGCCTGATCATGTCGTTGAGCGCCGGGATACCGCTCGGCATCGCCTCGATCATGATCGTGGCGGGCGGGGACCTCGTGACGGCCGCCACCACCGTCTACGCACTCGGCGACGGTGCCCGGACGGCCTGGGACCTGCTCCGCATCCCGCTCGGCCTGCTGCTGGCCCTGATCTCCGCCAGTGCGGTCTTCCGGCGCTCGCCGCGCCGCAGACAGCCCGGGTACACCTGGCTCGCCTTCGGCGCCGCCGTCTACCTGGTGCTGTGGACGCTGCTGACCTGGCTGCTCGGCCTCTACCTCGAACTCAGCGGCTCCTTCGACACGGTCTACGGACCGCTGAGCCTCTTCATGGCCCTGCTCCTGTGGTCCTACCTCACCTCCCTGTCCCTCTTCCTCGGACTGTCCTTCGCCGCCCAGCTGGAAGCCGTGCGCGCGGGGAAGCCCGGCCCGATCACCGCCGATCCAGGAACCTGACATGCCGACACGCCCCGCCACCCCGCACACCCAGGAGCAGCGCACCCGCCGCGCCGACCGCCGGTTCGGTATCCGCCTGCTGGGAGCCGTGGCCGCCGCGGCCGCCGCCGCGATCCCCTTCGCCCTGCTGCTCGTCCTCGTCGAGGCGCGCTGGCCCCCGCTGCGGCGCGTCGACGCGGGGGCGGCCCGCCGACTGCACGACCTCGCCCTCGAACACCCGGCGTGGACCGGCACGTTGCGGATCCTGTCCGACTGGGTGTGGGACCCGGCGACCCTGCGCATCGCCGTGGCGCTGCTCACGCTCTGGCTCCTGTACCGGCGGGCCTGGCGCCTCGCCGCCTGGGCGGCGGTGACGGCGAGCGGCGGGGCGCTGACCGGCGTGCTCGTCAAGGTGGTCGTGGAGCGGGCGAGGCCCTCGCTGGAGGACCCGGTCGCCCAGGCGCCCGGCTACTCCTTCCCCTCCGGCCACGCGATGACGGCGACCACCTCGTTCGCCGTACTGCTCCTGGTGCTGCTGCCGATGGTGCCGCGCGCCTGGCGTGCGCTCTGCTGGGGCGTGGCGGGGGTGTCGGTCCTGGGTGTTGGCTTCACCCGGATCGCGCTCGGTGTGCACTGGTTCAGCGACGTCATCGGCGGCTGGCTGCTGGGCGCCGCCGTCGTGGTCCTGACCGGCTGGGCCTTCGAGGCGTGGCGGGCGGATTCCGGCCGCCGCCCGAGCGGCGTGGCCGAGGGCCTGGAACCGGAGCTCACCGACGAGGAGCCGGAGCCGTCGGACCCGGCGGCCCGCCAGGGGTGAGCGCCCGGCGCCGTACCGCTCAGCGGCCGGGCGCCCCCGCGCGCAGCCCGTCCATCACGAAGTCCAGCAGCCGGGCGGCCCTCGGCTCCCAGTCCTCCCGCGGATCCAGCTGCCAGAGACCGGCGATGGCCAGGAAGAAGTCGTCCGGCGTCACCCCCGGGCGGATGGTGCCGGCCTCCTCGTTGGCGCGGAGCAGGGTTCCGGCCGCCTCCATCACCGGCGCGGGGCCGGGCTTGGCCGGTCCGCCCGGCGCGCTGGTGACCAGCCGGATCGCGTCCGCCAGCCCCGCCTTGGTCATGGCGAACCCGGCGAGCCGGTCCATCCACTCGCGCAGGGCCGCCTCGGGGGCGCGGGTGCAGAGCAACTCGGCCGCCGCGTCCGACACTTGCTGCATCTCGTAGCGGTAGATCTCCAGGACGAGCGCTTCGCGGTGCGGGAAGTTGCGGTAGAACGTGCCCTGCCCGACGCCCGCCTTCCTGGCGATCGTGCTCAGCGGGACGTCCGGGCGCACCGTCAGTTCGGCCATGGCGACGTGCAGGATGCGCTCACGGTTGCGCACCGCGTCCGAACGCGCGGGCGTGTCCTTCTTCGGCTGGGACACACATCCTCCTCACGGGTTCGTGGCCGAATCCCGTCCTTGTTAAGCGGACAACTGTCCGTTACGTTGGCCAGTGAAGCGGACAGCAGTCCGGTTAGGTCTACCTTAGCGCGGCCCGGCACCCCCACGCACCGGTCGCGGACCCCGGACTCCTGCCACAGCGCCTGTCTCCTGTCACCGGACACCGAAGAAGGCTGATGATGGCCCCAGCACCCTCGTCGACCACCAGCGCGATCACCCTGAACATCAACGGCGAGAAGCACCACCTGTCCGTCGACCACCGCACCACCCTGCTCGACGCCCTGCGCGAGCGCCTCGACCTCACCGGCACCAAGAAGGGCTGCGACCAGGGACAGTGCGGGGCCTGCACCGTCCTGGTCGACCGGCGCCGTGTCGTCTCCTGCCTCAACCTGGCGGTGGCGGCCGAGGGCCGCGAGATCACCACCATCGAAGGCGTCGCCGACGGCGACGAGCTGCACCCCGTCCAGCAGGCCTTCCTCGACCTCGACGGCTACCAGTGCGGCTACTGCACACCCGGCCAGATCTGCTCGGCCATCGCCGTCATCGAGGAGCACGCGGCCGGCTGGCCCAGCGCCGCCACCGACGACGTGGCCGCCCAGGCGCCGCCACCCCTGACGCCCGAGGAGATCCGCGAACGGATGAGCGGCAACCTGTGCCGCTGCGGCGCGTACGTCTCCATCGTCCAGGCCGTCTCCCGTGGCGCCCAGGCCCACGAAGAGGCCCGTACGGCAGCAGCCGAGGAGGCCGCAGCGTGAAAGAGTTCGACTACCGGCGCGCCCATGACGTCACCGGCGCCGTCGCCCTGCTCGCGGCCGCCCCGGACGCACGGTTCCTCGGCGGCGGCACCAACCTCGTCGACCTGATGAAGACCGGCGTCGAACGGCCCGCCCTCCTCGTCGACGTACGCGAACTGCCGCTGGACCGCGTCGAGTCCACGGCCGACGGCGGTCTGCGCATCGGGGCGACCGTCACCAACAGCGACCTCGCCGCCCACCCCGAAGTCCGCCGCCGCTACCCGGCGTTGACCCAGGCCGTCCTGGCCGGGGCCTCCGGGCAGCTGCGCAACATGGCCACCGTCGGCGGCAATCTGCTCCAGCGCACCCGCTGCGGCTACTTCACCGACGTCGGCGGACCGTGCAACAAGCGTGTCCCCGGCAGCGGTTGCCCGGCCGTCGCCGGTGAGCACCACAACCACGCGGTCCTCGGCGCCTCCGACCACTGTGTGGCCGTGTACCCCTCCGACATGGGCGTGGCGCTGACGGCCTTCGACGCCCAGGTCGCGTACGAGACCCTCGACGGGCCTGGCGAGGTCCCGCTCACCGACCTCTACCTCCCCGTCGGTGACACCCCGCACCGCGAAACCGCCCTGCCGCCCGGCGCGTTGATCACCCACATCACGCTCCCTGCCGCCCCCGTCGCCGCCGACTCCCGCTACCGCAAGGTGCGCGAACGCGCCTCGTACGCCTTCGCCATCGGCTCCGTCGCCGCCGCGCTGGACATCGAGGGCGGGCGCATACGCGAAGCTCGGCTCGCCCTCGGAGCCGTGGCCTCCCGGCCCTGGCGTGCCCGCGCCGCCGAAGCCGTCCTGACCGGCGCACCGGCCACCGGCGCGACCTTCGCGGCTGCCGCGGACGCCGAACTCGCCGCCGCAAGGCCGCTGCCCGACAACGGATACAAGGTGACCCTCATGCGCAACCTCGTGGTCTCCGTCCTGACCGAACTGGCGGAAGGGGACGCCCGATGACCACCACCACACCGGGCCCCCGCGCGCTGCACACGGCCGTCGGCACCGCCCGCACCCGGGTCGAGGGCCGGGAGAAGGTCACCGGCGCCGCGCGCTACGCGGGCGAGATCCCCTTCGCCGACCTGGCCCACGGCTGGCTAGTGCTCTCCACCGTCACCCGGGGCCGTATCCGTACGATCGACACCGCATCCGTCCTCGCCATGCCGGGCGTCCTCACCGTGCTCCACCACGGCAACGCCCCGCGCCTGCACACCGATTACCTCGGCATGCTCGGCACCCCGCCGGACCCGGCCGCCGCCGTCTTCCAGGACGACAAGGTGCCGTTCGCGGGCTGGCCGGTCGCTCTGGTCGTCGCCGAGACCCCCGAGGAGGCCAGGGAGGCGGCCGAGGCGCTGGTGGTGACGTACGACGAGGAGCCGCACACCACCGTGCTGGCGGCCGACGACCCCGGCGCCTACCCGGGTGCCGGTCACATGCCCGCCGAGACCGAGAAGGGCGACCTGGACGCCCAACTCGCCGCATCCGCCGTCGTGCTGGACGAGGAGTACACCACTCCCGAGGAACAGCACAGCATGATGGAGCCGCACGCGGCGACCGCCCTGTGGGACGGCGGACGGCTGGAGGTCGTCGACTCCAACCAGGGCGCCGGGTGGGTCCAGTCCGAGCTGGCCACGATGTTCTCCCTCGACGCGTCCTCGGTGCGGGTGCGCTCCGAACACATCGGCGGCGGCTTCGGCAGCAAGGGCCTCCGCGCCCACCAGGTGTCCGCCGTCATGGCCGCCACCGCACTCCAGCGGCCGGTACGCGTGGTATTGACGAGGCGTCAGACGTTCTCGCTGGCCGGCTACCGCAGCCCCACCGCCCAGCGGGTCAGGCTCGGCGCGTACCCCGACGGCAGGCTCCGCGCCCTGGAGCACCGCTCGCTCAACCAGACCTCGACCGTGTACGAGTTCGTGGAGCCGAGCGCGGGCGTCGCCCGGGTCATGTACGACGCCGACGCCCACCGCACGGCCAACCACGTCGTACGCCTCGACGTGCCGTCCCCCACCTGGATGCGGGCCCCGGGGGAGGCACCGGGGTCGTTCGCGATCGAGGCCGCCCTCGACGAACTCGCAGAACGCGCCGGTATCGACCCGGTCGAACTCCGCCTGCGCAACGAGCCCGAGGTCGGCCCCGTCTCCGGCCTCCCCTTCAGCAGCCACAACCTGGCCGCCTGCCTCCGCGAGGGCGCCCGCAGGTTCGGCTGGGCGGACCGCGACCCGCGCCCCGGGATCCGCCGCGACGGCCGCTGGCTGCTCGGTACGGGAATGGCGGCAGCCTCCTTCGGTGCCGGGGCCATGCCCTCCACGGCCCTGGTCACGGCGGAGGCGGACGGCTCCTACACCGTACGGATCACCGCGGCCGACATCGGCACCGGCGCCCGCACCGCGCTCACCCTGATCGCCGCCGACGCCCTGGAGACCACACCGGAACGGGTCCACGTACGCATCGGCGACAGCGACTTCGGCCCCGCCATGATCGCCGGCGGTTCCATGGGCACCCGCTCCTGGGCCTGGGCCGTCACGGCGGCCGCCGCCGAACTCCGGGAGCGGCTCGCGACGGGCCCGGACATCCCGCCGGAGGGGATCACCGTGCGCTCCGACACCACAGCGGCGCTCGGCGCCCTCGCACAGAAGGAACGGCACTCCTTCGGCGCCCAGTTCGCGGAGGTCGCCGTCGACACCGCCACCGGCGAGGTCCGGGTCCGCCGCATGCTGGGCATCTTCGCCGCGGGCCGGATCGTCAACCCGCTCACCGCACGCAACCAGCTGGTCGGCGGGATGACCTGGGGCATCTCCATGGCCCTGCACGAGGAGGCGGTCCGCGACCGGAACACCGGCCGCCATTACAGCCCCGACCTCGCCGGCTACCACGTGGCCACGCACGCCGACGTCCCGGACATCGAGGCGGACTGGGTGGACGACCACGACCCGGACGACCCGGTCGGCATCAAGGGCGTGGGGGAGATCGGCATCGTGGGCGCGGCGGCGGCCGTCGCCAACGCGGTCTGGCACGCCACCGGCGTACGCCATCGGCACCTGCCGATCCGCCCCGACCGGATCCTCGCGGCGTCGGCACCGGAGCCCCGCAAGGGAGCGGCGGATGCTTGACATCGCCGACGCGCTGCACCGCTGGACGGCCGAGGGCCGGGAGTTCGCGGTCGCCACCGTCGTCTCCGTCGACGGCAGCGCCCCACGCGGGCCCGGCGCCGCCCTGGCCGTCGACAGCGAGGGCACGGCGATCGGCTCGGTCTCCGGCGGCTGTGTGGAGGGCGCGGTCTACGAACTGTGCGCCCAGGCACTCCAGGACGGCCGGACCGTGCGCGAACGCTTCGGCTACAGCGACGAGGACGCCTTCGCGGTCGGCCTGACCTGCGGCGGGGTCCTCGACATCCTGATCACACCGGTCCGTACGGACACTCCGGAGCGGGCGGTGCTGGCGTCCGCACTGGCCGCCGCCACCTCCGGCGAGGCGGCGGCCCTCGCCCGGGTCGTACGCGGCCCGGCAGAGCTGCTCGGGCGGGCCCTGCTGGTCCGCCCCGACGGCAGCAGCGAGGGCGGGCTCGGCGGCCACGTGGAGCTGGACCGTACGGCGGCGGCCGAGGCCCGGGCCCTCCTGGACACCGGCCGGACCGGCACGGTCACCCTCTCCGAGGACGGCTCGCACTGCCCCGGCGGGCTCACCCTGCTCGTCGAGTGCAGCGTGGAACCGCCCCGCATGATCGTGTTCGGTGCCGTCGACTTCGCCGCGGCCCTGGTGCGGGCGGGCAAGTTCCTGGGCCACCACGTCACGGTGTGCGACGCCCGGCCGGTCTTCGCCACCAGGGCCCGCTTCCCCGAGGCGGACGAGGTCGTCGTCGACTGGCCGCACCGCTATCTGCGAAGCACCCGCACCGACGGGCGTACGGTGCTGTGCGTCCTCACCCACGAGGCCCGGTTCGACGTGCCGCTGCTCACGGAGGCGCTGCGCAGGCCGGTCGCGTTCGTCGGCGCGATGGGCTCACGCCGGACCCACGAGGACCGGCTGCGGCGGCTGCGCGAGGCGGGGCTGGACGAACGCGAGCTGGCGCGGCTGCGGTCACCCATCGGCCTGGACCTCGGAGCCCGTACGCCCGAGGAGACGGCCCTGTCCATCGCGGCGGAGATCATCGCGGCGAGGCGCGGCGGGACGGGCCTGCCGCTGACCGGCGGAGCGGAGCCCATCCACCGCGACCTGGCACGGACGGCGGCCTGAGGGCAGCTTCCGGCCGGAACGAGGCCTCAGCGCACGCGGCGAATGCGGATCGGGCCGCGTGCCTCGCCAGGGTCCACGGGGCGTCCACCCTGGGTGATCTCCACCTCCCCGGCCGCCACCAGTCGCCGCGCGGCCTGACGGGCCGGCTCCATGAGCGCTCGCCAGCCGTCCCCCTCACCGTCATAGGCGGCTCGTGCGGCGTCGGAAGGGCAGATGGTCGCGGCGGGGGAGCGTGCGTCCAGCAACTCCAGGATGGTCTGTTCGAGCTGCTGGTCCTGCTGCTGCCCGTTCTTCGTCATGGCTTCAGTGTCGCATCCGCCCGGAAAGGTCCCCTTTCGAAGGGCTTTGGGGTCACGTCCATGGTGGGGCCAGGCGTACCTGGGACTCGGAGGCCAGCCCCAGTGATCTTCGCGCCGGATCCCGACATCGTTGTGGTGTCGATCCGCAAGCAGAAGGAGCCTCTCGATGCACCGGAAGAAGATCTCGACGAAGCTGCGCAGGGTCCTGCTGGCGGTGACGGTGACGGGGCTCGCGGGCGCCTTCGTGACCAACGCCGCGCCGGCCCAGTCGCCGACGATGGACACCACGGCCGCCTCCACGCCCAAGAACAAGGCCACGTCTCTCCAGAAGAGCCTCGACGCCCTGGTCGGCCAGGAGAAGTTTCCGGCCGCGCTCGCCCATGTGGACAAGAACGGCCGGTCGGCCTCCCTGGTCGCCGGCTCGTCCCGGCTGGGCAGGCAGGTCCCGGTGCCACGCGACGGCCAGGTCCGGGCCGGGAGCAACACGAAGACCTTCACGGCCATCGTGGTCCTGCAACTGGTGGCCGAGGGCAGGGTCCGGCTGGACGAGCCGGTGGAGACCTATCTGCCCGGCCTCGTGCGCGGCGACGGCATCGACGGCCGCAGGATCACCGTCCGCCAGCTGCTCCAGCACACCAGCGGCCTGCCCAACTACACCGAACACATCGGCCTGGAGGACTTCGAGAAGATCCAGCACAAGTTCTTCCACCCCCACGACCTGCTCGAAGCCGCGCTCGCCCATCCGGCGAAGTTCGCTCCCGGCGCCAAGTGGGAGTACAGCAACACCAACTACCTCCTCGCGGGCCTGCTGGTCGAGAGGGTGACGGAGCGTCCGGTCCAGGAAGAGATAACGCGACGCGTGATCAAAAAGGCGGGCCTGCGCCACACCTACTGGCCCCAGCCGGGCGACCGCACCCTCCGCGCCCCGCACCCGCACGGCTACGCGCTCAGCAGCGCGGAGAACGGCAAGGTCATCGACGTGACGACCATGGACCCGTCCTGGGGAGGGGCGGCCGGACAGATGATCTCGACCCCGAGCGACCTCGCCAGGTTCGCCCGCGTCCTGCTCGACGGAGAGCTGCTTCCGCCCCGGCAGCTGGCCGAGATGCGCAAGACCGTGGACGCACCGCTGCTGCCCGGCTGGCGGTACGGGCTCGGTGTGTTCAGCATCCCGCTGAGCTGCGGAGGCGTCTACTGGGGGCACGGCGGGGACATCGACGGCTACGAGACACGTGGCGGCGCCACCGACGACGGCCGCTCGGTCGGGGTCGCCGTGACGGCTCTGCCGGGTACGTTCGGCGACGCGGAGAAGGGGGCGTTGGCGGTCATGTCGGCCACGGACACGGCGTTCTGCACGTGACGTGGATGCCCTGCGGCGTGCGGGACCGGCCGACAGCACAATCCCTCGGTCAACCGGTCATGGGGACACCAGACGGCGCAGGGCACGACGAGCCAACGGCGCGTACACGACGACGACCGCCGCCGGCCCCTCGATGCGCAGCTCGGTCTCCGTGCCGGACGGCGTGAGGACCCGCACGGCATGCCACAGCCGCATCCGTACGGGCCCCACCCGGACCCGCCAGCACCAGGTGCGCGCCTCGTGGTCGACGGCCTCGACGACGAAGCCGACGCCCGGCCCCACCACGGGCACCACCCGCCCCCGCATCCCGGCCCGCAGCTCGGCCTCCGCCTCCACGGCCCGGATCTGCGGGGCCCACGTCGGCCAGGCGGACGTCCGTACGTACCGCTGCCAGGCCCTCTCCACGCTCGCCCCGCCCACGGCGCGTACCGTTCGTCTCACGTCCTCACCCTGCTCGCGACGACGATTTGCGGCAAGCCGGGCACGCTGCCTGGACAGCCGACTCGTTGTAAAGTAGGGGCCGCACTTGACCTGCAAAAACGCAGGCAGGTAGCTGAATTCGGGAGTTGTTCGATGTTGCGCACCATGTTCAAGTCCAAGATCCACCGGGCCACCGTCACCCAGGCCGACCTGCACTACGTCGGTTCCGTGACGGTCGACGCCGACCTGATGGACGCCGCCGACCTGCTGCCCGGCGAGCTGGTCCATATCGTTGACATCGACAACGGCGCCCGCCTGGAGACGTACGTCATCGAGGGCGAGCGCGGCTCCGGTGTCATCGGCATCAACGGCGCTGCCGCACACCTCGTGCACCCCGGCGATCTGGTCATCCTGATCAGCTACGCGCAGGTCGAGGACGCGGAGGCGCGGGCGCTCACCCCGAAGGTCGTCCATGTCGACGTGGACAACCGGATCGTGGCGCTCGGGAGCGACGCGTCGGCGCCGGTGCCCGGGAGCCGTACGGAGCGGAGCCCGCAGGCGGTCGTCGCGGGCGGCTGAGTCTGCCGCTCGTGCCACACGGAAGTGCGCCACACGGAACGAGGAGAGCGGAAGCCCATGGCGGAGAACGGTGCCGTAGAGATCAGCGATGACCGGGAGCGCGGTGTGCTCACGGCCTACGAGGGCGGGAAGGCGGCCGGAACCATCGCCTACTTCGTCATGGAGCCCGCTCCGGGCGCCCTCGTGGCCGTTCACACGGTCGTCCGGCCCGAGCACGAGGGCAAGGGCATCGCCGGTGCGCTCGTCCGGAAGTTCTACGGCCTCGCCGCTCAGGAGGGCGTCCCCGTCGTGCCGCTGTGCCCGTACGCGGCGAAGTGGGCGCAGCGCCACCCCGACGAGGCGCCCGCGGCTCCGGAGCAGCTCGTACGGGAGGCGGAGCGGCAGCTCAAGGACCACCCCGAGCTGTTCTGACCCGAGCTGTTCCGAGGAGCGGCGGACGCCCGGGAGCGGTCGGGCGTCCGCCGCCTCACGCGGTCAGTGACGTGTCCGCCGCACCCCGGGGCGTGAGGTCCTGGCGGATGTACCACTCGGTGCTCAGCACCTGGTGCTGAACGTCCGGTGGCAGAGCGGCGATCCGGCCGGGGGCGGCTCCCCGTTCCACCTCGCTGCGGTGGGCGAGGATCGCCGCCAGCTTCTGGGGGAGCCAGGGGGCGACATCGACCGTGGTGGTGATCCACGCGTCGTCGGAGACGTGGAACGCGTCGGCGGGGGTGCCCGGCCGGCCCAGGCGCCTGCCCACCTGCTCCGCGGCCGAACGCGGGTGCGTGGCCAGGTAGAGGGCGCTCGGCTGCCAGGGGGCACCCGCTGCGGGGAAGAGCCGGGGGAGCCCCGCCGCCCGGGCGGCCAGAGCGGTGACCCGGTGGGCGTGTACGTGGTCGGGGTGGCCGGTCATGCCGCCGTAGGGGTCGGGGGCGATCACGACCTGCGGCCGTACGGCACGGATGTGGCCCACCACGGCGCCCACCGCCTCGTCCAGTGGCGCGTCCAGGAACCTGGGCCGCCCCGGGGCGGACTCCGGGACGCGGGCGTCCGCGTAGCCGAGGAGCCGGGGCGCTCCCGCACCCAGGATCTCCAGGGCCCGCGCCAGCTCGGCGGCCCGGTGGCTTCCCGCCCCCCCCCAGGTCGCGGTGACCACCGCGGTCCGCGCACCGGCGGCCGCGTGCTGGGCCAGTACGCCGCCCGAGAAGAGGGACTCGTCGTCCGGGTGGGCGTGGACGGCAAGCACGCTCGGCAGGGACATGGTGGACGCCTTCCTGTCGGTGTACGGGGCGGGTGGGCGGCCCGGTGGGGCGGCGCCTCACACCCTCCGTATTCCCTCATGCGTCGTACGTGTGGACTCGACAGGCGCGGGCAGCCGCACCGGGAGACGGTGGAGGAAAGCTCCATCTGTCCGTTTCATGTCGTTGTGGAGGATCGAAATGACCCACCCGTACCCCGACCCCGTACCGCCGTCGCCGACGCCTCCGCCCGTGCCGGGTCCGCCCACCCCCGTCCCGAGCCCGCCGCCTGTGCCGCCGGGGCCCGCCCCGGTGCCTCCCGGCCCGGCCCCGGACCCGATTCCGCAGCCCCCGGCGCCCGGCCCGGACCCCGTACCGGACCCGGAGCCGCAGCCCGAGCCCGCCGGGCCGTAGGGGGGCGTGAGGCGACGTGGGGACGTGCGCGGGGCGGCCGCCGGAGCCGCCCCGCGCCGGGCTGTAGCCACGGTGGGCAGGGGACCGCTCAGCCGAGGCCCGTCAGCGTGTTCGCGTGTGCCAGGCCGCTCTCCGCGGCGATCGCGTCCATCGTCTGGGCCTCCCGTACCGTCGCGAACACCACCTCGCCGGCCGGGGCCGAGGAGCGGAAGCCGTACACCGCGGGGCGCGGCAGGCTGTTGTACGCCCACGGGGTGGAGAAGTAGTACGCCCCGGTGTCGTAGAGGACGACGAAATCACCCTCGGCCAGCTCCGGCAGCTCCCGGCCGTGCGCCACCACATCGCCCGCGAAGCAGCAGGGCCCCGCGATGTCCTGCGCCAGCCCCGGTCCCTGCTTGGGGGAGCCGTCCTCCGTGAACGCCCCGATGCGCAGGGGCCAGGAGCCGGGCATGAAGACCGTACGGGTGGCGGTCTGCGCCCCCGCGTGGGTGAGCGCGATCCGGCGGCCGCCCGCGTCCTTCGTGTACTCCACCCGCGCCCCGATGAAGCCGTTCTTCGCCAGCAGTGATCTGCCGAACTCCGTCACGAGTCCGTACCGGCCGGAGAAGAGCCCGGGGGCTGCGGCCGTCAGCGCGTCCACGTAGGCGGCGTAGGTGGGGTGCACGGTGTCGTCGGTGAAGTTGACCGGCAGCCCGCCGCCGATGTCCAGGCTGGTGACCTGCCGGGTGCCGAGGCGTTCGTTGATCTCCTCGGCCAGCTCGTACGTCCGCGCCACGCCCGCCGCGATCAGCTCCAACGGGCAGCCCTGGGAGCCGACATGGGCGTGCAGACGGGTCAGCCACGGGCGCGCCTCGAAGGCCCGTACGACCGCCTCGCGGGCGCCCGGGTCCCGTAGCGCCACCCCGAACTTCGAGGTGTCCGTCGCCGTGGACATCGGGCCGATCGCTCCGCCGCCCACCTGCGGATTGACCCGCAGCCCGAGGACGGAGGGGGCATCGCGATGCCGCAGTGCGTCGATGCGGCGGAGTTCGTCGATGCTGTCGGCGTTGACGGCCACCCCGAGGGCGAGCGCCAGCCGGATCTCCTCGCGGGTCTTGGCGGGGGAGTCCAGGACGATCGTCCCCGGCGCGAAACCCGCCTCGACGGCGAGCCGCAGCTCACCCGGGCTCGCCACCTCGCACCCCATCCCGCAGGCGGCGAGCAGCCGCAGGACCGGGACGAGGGAGGAGGCCTTGGCCGCGAAGGTGTGCAGCACACCGGGGCTGTGGGCGAACGCCTCCCGCAGCTCGGCGACGGACGAGCGCACCCCGTCCGTGTCGATGAACCCGGCGACCGGCCGGGACTCGCTCAGCAGCCCCTGCCCGACGGCCGCCCGGACGGCCGCGTCGAAACGGACGGCGGGCCGCCGCCCCAGGGGTGCGGAAGGTGTCTGTGTCTGTGTCGTGCGGCCGGAGTCGGTGATGGCTGCCCCCACAGGTCTCGGCCCTTCGGTTCTTCGGCGGATGGCTCGGGAACGGCCCGCCACTCAGGCGATGAGCCCCACCACCGCCTCCGGTGTCAGCATCCGGAACGTGAACGCCTGCTGGAAGTAGAGGTGGACGCTGGTGGCGTCGTGGTCCGCGTAGCCGATCGACAGGTCCTGGCCCAGGCAGAGTTCGAAGTCCCCGCCCCGGGCCGACAGCAGCACCCCGCCCTTCACCGCGGGCGCCCACAGGATCTCGTCGTCCACGATACGGGCCAGATGGGTCTTGACCGGATACCCGTGGTCGGAGGTCTCGGCGGCCTCGGTGAACGCGTCCGCGCCGAGCAGCAGCCGGTACGGTCCCTCGACACCGGCCAGCCGCAGCCGTGTCACCGCCTGACCGACCGCCACCGGATAGTCCCGGGCGTCGGCGGGCAGCGGCAGCGGGTCGTGCGAGGAGCCGTCCCGCAGACCGGTGATCCCGGCCGCCGCGTACCCGTCGATGACCGCCATGTCCTCCGCGAACGCGCAGGTGCGCGCGGCGTCCTTGACGGGCTGCCAGTCGCTGTCGGCGGAGCCGCGCTCCACGTCGTCCACGGCCTGCCTGCTCACCGTGAACGGCACCCGCCACTCGATGACCGGCATCGACGTACGCGCCCGGGCCACCACGTCCGGGGTGGGCGGGTCGATGTCGCGCAGATGCCCGTCACCGACCGCGGCCGACGTCGGGCCGTCCGGATCGGAGACGTCGACGACGCGCCGGCCCGCCACATGGCGGCGGAACGTACGCCGGGCCTCCTCCTCGATCTCGTCCCAGGCGGCGGGGGTGACCGGTGCGAGTTCGCGGTGCAGATTGTTCATCACTGGGCGCTTTCTTGCAGGCTGCCGATGCGCAGCGAACCGTGGTCCGACCCGGCGGCGGCGGGCTCCTGCCGGACCGGTGCGGACACCGGTTCCGGCCGGTCCCCGGCACTGGCCCGGTCGGGCGGGGGCGGCGGGTCGTCGAGGAAGTCGGCGCGGGGGGCGAAGAAGAGGGAGCCGGTGACCGCCGTGGAGAAGTCGAGGATGCGGTCGTGGGTGCCGGGCGGGTCGCCGAGGAACATGTTGCGGAGCATGCGTTCGGTGACGTCGGGGTCGGCCGCGTACCCGATGAAGTACGTGCCGAACTCGCCCTGGCCGAAGTTGCCGAACGGCATGTTCGCCCGCAGGATGTCGCGTTCGGTGCCGTCCGGGTCGGTGATCGTGTTGAGCGCGAGATGGGAGTCGGCGGGCTTCTCCTCGTCGGGGAACTCCACGTCGTTGAGCTTGGTGCGGCCGATGACGCGTTCCTGCTCCTCCACGGAGAGCGCGTTCCACGAGGTCAGGTCATGCAGATACTTCTGTACGACGACATAGCTGCCGCCCTCGAACTCCGGGTCCTCCGCGCCCACGAGCGCCGCCGCGCGGGCGTCGTCGCCCACCGGGTTCTCCGTACCGTCCACGAAGCCGAGCAGGTCCCGGTGGTCCAGATAGCGGAAGCCGTGCGTCTCGTCGACGACGCGCAGCGCCCCGCCGAGCTTGGTGAGCAGCTGCGCCGCCCACTCGTAGCAGACGTCCATCCGGTCGGCCCGGATGTGCAGCAGCACATCGCCCGGGGTCGACGGGGCGTGGTGGAGCCGGCCCCGCAGCTCCTGGAACGGGTGGAGGTGGGCGGGGCGCTCCCCGCCGAACAGGCGGTCCCAGGCGGTGGAGCCGAACCCCGTCACACAGGCGAGTCCGGCGTCCGGGTAGCGGAAGCCCAGGGAGCGGGCGACGGCCGCCAGATCCGGCAGCACCTCCCGTACGGCGTCCTCGCCGCCCGGCTCGATCGTGCCGACCAGGAAGAGCGCCGCGCTGGTCAGCGGGGCCACGACCGGCTGGACGGAGACAGGCTCGGGGACGGTTGCGGACATGCGCGGCACTCCAGGCGTCGGGTGGATCGCGTGAGATCGCGTGTACAGGGCTCGCTGCCCACTAAGCCATGCCCCGCGGACGCCCGCACCCGGGGTGGCCCGGCCGACTGACACCCCACCCCGGGCGTACGCCTCAGCCCGCCTCGACCTCCGACCGGTCCCCGCCCCACAGCGTGTGGAACGAACCCTCCCGGTCCGTACGCCGGTAGGTGTGCGCCCCGAAGAAGTCCCGCTGCCCCTGCGTGAGCGCCGCAGGCAGCCGGTCCGCGCGCAGCCCGTCGTAGTAGGACAGCGCGGCGGCGAAACCGGGCGTCGGCACGCCCTGGCGCGCCGCCTCCGCCACCACCGCGCGCCAGTCGTCCTGCGCGGCCCCGATCTCCCGCCCGAACTCCTCGTCTGACAGCAGGCTCACCAGTTCGGGCCGGGAGTCGTAGGCGGCCCGGATCCGGTCCAGGAACGCCGCCCGGATGATGCAGCCGGCCCGCCAGATCGCCGCCACGGAACCGAGGTCGATGTCCCAGTCGTACGCCTGGCTGCCGGCCCGGATCTGGTGGAAGCCCTGCGTGTACGAGACGACCTTCGAGGCGTACAGGGCCTGTTCGACCCGGTCCGCGAACGCCGACGCGTCCGCCCCCTCCAGCGGCTTCGCCACCGGGCCCGGCAGCTCCCGCGACGCCTCGCGCAGGTCGGCGTGGCCCGACAGCGAGCGGGCGAAGACCGCCTCGGCGATCCCGGAGACCGGAACGCCCAGGTCGAGTGCGATCTGCACCGTCCACCGCCCGGTGCCCTTCTGCTCCGCCCGGTCCTGCACGATGTCGACGAACGGCTTGCCGGTGGCCGCGTCCGTATGGGCGAGGACCTCGGCGGTGATCTCGATCAGATACGAGTCCAGCCGACCGGTGTTCCAGCTGCGGAAGGTGTCGGCGATCTGAGCGGGGGAGTACCCGGCGACCCGGCGCAGCAGGTCGTACGCCTCCGCGATGAGCTGCATGTCCGCGTACTCGATGCCGTTGTGCACCATCTTCACGAAATGACCGGCGCCGTCGGGGCCGATGTGCGCGGTGCACGGGGTGCCGTCCTTCGCCTTCGCGGCGATCTTCTCCAGCATCGGGCCCAGCGACTCGTAGGACTCGGCCGACCCGCCCGGCATGATGCTCGGGCCGTGGAGCGCGCCCTCTTCGCCGCCGGAGATGCCCGCACCGACGAAGTGGATTCCGCGCTCGCGCAGCTCCTTCTCCCGGCGGCGGGTGTCCTCGAAGTGGGCGTTGCCGCCGTCGATGATGACGTCGCCGTCCTCCAGGAGCGGCGCGAACTCCTGGATCACCGCGTCCGTGGGGTCCCCGGCCTTGACCATGATCACCAGGCGCCTGGGCCGCTCCAGAGCAGCGACGAACTCCTCGGGGGTGTGCGCGGCGACGAACGTGCCCTCGTCGCCGAACTCCTTCACCAGGGCGTCGGTCCGGGAGGTCGTGCGGTTGTGCACGGCGACGGTGAAGCCGTTGCGGGCGAAGTTCCGGGCCAGGTTGCGGCCCATGACCGCGAGTCCGGTGACGCCGATCTGGGCGGTGCCGCTCATCTGTGTGCTCCTGCGATTCCGGGGACGTTCGTTCGGTCAGGGGAGTACGGGACGGGGGACGGGCGCGTTCACGTGCCGTCGGCGGAGGAGCCTTCGGCGGGGGAGCTGTCGACACGAGAGCCGCCGTCCTGGGAAGCCCCGTCGACGAGCGCGCCGTCCGGCAGCGAACCGTCCAGCAGGGCGTCGTCGTCCCCGTCCTCGGGGATCACATGCATCGCGGCCTCCTCGGCCGACGCCGCCGCGCCGTCGATGCCCACGTCGCTGGCGGTGAGTGTGGCCGGGACACTGCCGTCCGCCTGCTGGGTCAGCCGCCCGGCGCGGGCGACACCGACCTTGCCGTCCCAGAGCTCGCCGTCCCCGCCCGCCAGGTCTCCCACACCGTCGCCGGTGAACCCGGGCGTCTCGGGAAGTTCCCTGGTCAGCCGGGCCTCCAGGGACTCGCCCGTGAGGCTCTCGGCGGCTGTGGTGCCGAGGCCCTCGACCACCCAGGGCCGGTCCGGCGGTGAGTAGCCCTCGTCGAGGGGGTCGCCCGTGCCCGAGGGGTCCAGCAGCGTGTCCTCGGCGCCGAGCTGTTCATCGGGGTCGGAAGCCTCCGGCTCCTGGGGCTGGTAGACGTCGTCCCCCCAGTCGGTGTCGCTCATGGCGCGTCCTTTCCTCGGGAGAACCACTGTCCCCTGTACGCAATTCCACTCCGGTACCGCTCCGGCCGCAAAGGGAAGATCGGAATCCGGCGCTCCGCCGTGGTGCGCCGGCCGGGTCCGTACGGAGGTCGCGGCCCCCTGCCGTACGGGGGCCGAAAGCCCCGGCACTGGGGGCACACACTGTCCAACTGGGCCCGTGCATAGGGTTGCCTCCCATGACGAACGGAGCGCAGTCGCCCGGCGGCGAACACCCCCACCCCCAGCAGTACGCAGGGCCCGTGCCCCCTCCGTGGGCGGCACCGACCGTCCCGTCCGGGATGCCGGCGCACCCGCTGCCGTCACCCCCGCGGGGCGGCGGACGCCGGACCGCGGTCGTCGCCGTGTGCGCGGCCGCAGCCGTGGTGGCGGCCGCCGGGATCGCGGCCTTTCTGGTGTTCGGCGGGGGCGACGGGGAGAAGCCCGCGGTCGGCCCGACACCCGCGGACTCCCTCGCCCCGTCCGACGCGCCCGCTGAGGCGGCGGGCCCCCTCGTCTCCGGCTGGAAGACCGTGGTCAACGCCAAGCGCGACATCGCCTTCGATGTACCGGTCGAGTGGGCGCCGAAGCCGACCACCTGGGTGAGTTACGTCGCCGACGACAGCGACCCCGATGAGATGCCGCTCGTCGGGTTCTCCGCCCCGGCGATCCTCAAGGAGAAGTGGTGCCTCTCCGACGAGGACCGCGACGGCACCAAGGAGGAGACCGCGCTCGCCGCCGCCGGCTCCCGGGGCGAGAGCGGTGCCCGGAGCACCGGGGAGGCGGCCCGGGAGAACGCGAGGCTGTGGGTGTACGGCAACTACGCCCAGCCGCACAAGGACAAGGTCACCACCGGACCCGCCGAGCCCTTCACGACGGAGTCGGGCCTCACCGGCAGCGTCGCGACGGCCACCTCGTCCGGCGTCGAGGTGAAGGACCGGTGCGACTTCGACGGCACGGCGACCGCGTTCGCCTTCAAGGACGCGAAGGGGGAGATCGTGTCCTGGACGTTCGTCGGGGTACGCGGTGTCCCCGGCGAAGTACCCGATCCGACCGTGCGGAAGATCCTCTCCACGGTCCGGCTCGTCGAGAAGGCCTCCTGACCCGTACGCCTGGCCGCCCCGCCCGCCGACGGCCCTGACGTGCCTTGACGTGCCCCGGTCCGCCCCCGCGAGGGCCGGGGCACCCCGGGCCGGACGTACACTCGGCTCATGGGTCGTAGCGCCGAACCGAGGAAGTGCCCGCACCGGGCAGCCTCCGCGCTGCCCCCGGCCGCGGCCCCCGCCGCCGCACCGGCGCCCGCCGACGCGGCGCCCGGAACGGGCCGTACCGCGCTGCACGGCCACGGCTAGCGATCTTCGGCGTCCGCAGGGCCCGGCCCGCCACCCTCCCACGAACGACTCCGGCCTCTCCGCGCCGGAGGGAGCCACCTCCCCCGGCATGCGCCGGACCCGCGATCGTCCGTCGGCTCCCCGGCACCACCGATCACGCGCACCACACCTGGCTGATCGCGTCACGCATCTGACTGATGACGTCACGCACCACGCCTGACCGCTTACATCACGCATCACGCATCACGCATCACGCATCACGCATCACGCATCACGCATCACGCGGCACACGGCGCTCCCGCCCGTGCCGCTGCCCGGCGACGGCCGCAGAGACGGGCCCGAGCCGCACTCGAAGGGACCACCGTGAAGCTGAGCGACCTACTGGCCGGGCAGGACCACCACGTACTACAGGGAAGCCCCGAGCGCACGCGGATCACCGCCGGGACGACGTTCGACGCGGACCGGGTCACCCCCGGCTCGGTCTTCGTCGCGGTACCCGACCACGCGGCCGGCGGTCCCGACGCCGTCGCACCGGCCGTCGCCCGCGGCGCCGCAGCCGTCGTCGTCGACGCCCAGGCCCCACCCCTCCCCGCGTCGGCGGGCGACGTGTGCGCGATCCGGGTGCCGGACGCCCGCAAGGCCGCTGCCGTCATCGCCTCGCGCTACTTCGGTGAGCCGGGCCGCGCGATGGACCTGATCGCGATCACCGGGACCAACGGCAAGACCTCCGTCTCGTACATGGTCGAGTCGGTGCTGCGGCTCGCCGAGGGCGCCCGGGTCGGGGTGATCGGCACGGCGGGGAGCCGGATCGGGGACGAACCGATCCCGATGCCGCCCTCCGCGCTCTCCACCCCCGAATCGCCCGACCTCCAGTACCTGTTGAGCCGGATGCGTGACAGCGCGGCCGGCAGCGTCGTCCTGGAAGCCACCTCGATGGGCCTGCTGACCCACCGTCTGGACCGGACCTTCATCGACGTGGGGGTCTTCACCAACCTGTCGCAGGACCACCTCGACGACCACGGCACCATGGAGCACTACCGGGACGCCAAACTCCGCCTCTTCCAGGGGCTGTGCAAGCGCGCCGTCATCAACGCGGACGACCCGGTCGGCGCCGGCATCCGGGAGCTGATGCCCGACGCGGTGACCACGTACGCGCTGGACGTCCCGGCGGACTACCGCGCCACCGACCTGGTGGTGGACGCCGCGGGGACCCGGTTCACCCTGCACCACGACGGCCGGAAGTACCCGGCGGCGATCCCGTCCCCGGGCCGGTTCTCGGTCTCCAACGCCCTGGCGACGGTGGCCGCCTGCCATCTGCTCGGCCACAGCCTGGCCGGGCTGGTCGACGCGCTGGACCGCATGCCGCAGATCCCCGGCCGCTTCGAGCGCCTCCACACCCCCGAGGGCACCTCGGTGATCGTGGACTACGCCCACTCGCCGGACTCCCTCAACAAGGTCCTGAGCACGATCAGGGGCTTCGCCGACGGACGGGTCATCACGGTCTTCGGCTGCGGCGGCGACCGCGACACCACCAAGCGCGCCGAGATGGGCACCATCGCCGGTACCCACTCCGACCTGTGCGTCCTCACCTCGGACAATCCCCGGTACGAGGACCCCGAGGCCATCCTCGACGAGATCGCACCGGGCATCACCGCGACCGGCACGCCGTTCGAACGGTTCACGGACCGCCGTGAGGCGATCGCCTGCGCCCTCGCCTCGGCGGGCCCGGCCGACATCGTGCTCATCGCCGGAAAGGGCAGCGAGCCCCACCAGATCGTCGGTGACGAGCTGCTGCCCTTCAGCGACATGGCCACGGTGCGCGAACTGATCGGCCAGTAAGCGGGCCGGACATCCGGCACGCCTTGCCGGAAAGCCGCTGGCCCGACGGGCGGCCCGGCTGACATCCTGCCACCGCACGCCCGACCACCGGGCGGGCGGAGCAGGGCGGGGGAGCGGCAGCGGTGGACGTGTTCACCACGCGGGCGGGACGGGTACGGGGCCGGCGCTCCGAGCGGGACCCGGGGATCGTCACCGTACGCGGACTCCCTTACGCAGCACCGCCGTTCGGCGCCGACCGGTTCCGGGAGCCACGTCCGGCGCAGCCCTGGGACGGCGTACGGGAGTGCACCGCGTACGGCCCCGTGGCGCCCCAGTCCGCCGAACTGCCCGGCTCCCCGGCCTGGTCGCCCGGGGGCGAGGACATCCTCACGCTGAACATCTGGTCACCGGCCCACGGGCCCGGCGGTCTGCCGGTGCTCGTGTGGATCCACGGCGGTGCGTACGTCTTCGGCTCCTCCGCCCAGCCCGACTTCGACGGCACCGCCCTCGCCGCCCGGGGGCTCGTCGTCGTCACGCTCAACTACCGCCTGGGCTTCGAAGGGTTCGGCCATGTCCCCGCCGATGGCGTGGGGCCCGCCTGCCCCGACAACCGGGGGCTGCTGGACCAGATCGCCGCCCTGGAATGGGTACCGGACGACATCGCCGCCTTCGGCGGCTCACCCGGGCGCGTCACCCTGGCCGGACAGTCCTCCGGGGCCACCTCCGTGGCCTGCCTGATGGCGGCCGACCGGGCGCGCGGGCTCTTCCACCGCGCCATCGTGCACAGCGCCGTGAACGCCTGCGCCACGGTCGGACAGGCCGCCCGCACCACCGCCGAGGTCGCGGCGGCGGCCGGGGTGCCCGCCACCCGCGCGGGGCTGCTCGCCGCCCCGCCGCAGACGCTGGTGACGGCCTCGGACCAGGTCGCCGACCGGTACCGGCAGGACCCCCGATCCGGGCAGCGCCACTACGATCCGGCGATCTACGGGCCCGTCGCCGACGGGGTTCTCCTGCCCTCCGACCCGCTGGAGGCGTGGGCCGCCGGAGCCGGCGCGGAGGTGGAGCTGCTGGTCTGCCACACCACGGAGGAATACTGGCTCCTGGACGCGGTGGGCAGCAGCGCCAAGGTCACCACGGAACAGCAACTCGGTTCCTTCGCCCAGGACTTCGGCCTGCCACCGCAGCTCGTCGACGCCTACCGCGACCGCCTGCCGGGCCCCGCTCCCGTCCTCGACGTCTATCTCGCCCTGTACGGAGACCTCCTTTTCGCCGAGTACAGCAGCCGGCTCGCCGAGGCCCACGCCCGGTCAGGCGGACGGACCTTCCTCTCCCGCTTCGACCGCCGGTGCGGCGGGGACGGCGGACGGGTCCGGGCCTGGCACTGCGCGGACATCCCCTTCGCCTTCGGGAACCTCCACGACGAGAACCTCCACTTCCTGATCGGCGGCCCGCCGGGCCCGGCCGACCACGAGCTGTCGCACCGCATGACGGGCGCCTGGGCCGCGTTCGCCGCCGAGGGGGACCCGGGCTGGGCCCCGCTGGACGGCGGCGGAGACGTAACCGGGGTGCGGGTGTGGCGTACGGCCGGGGAGGAAGCCCGGGAGACCGGCGCGTTCCGTGATCTGTGGGATGCGGCCGGCCTGCCCCTGCCGGCCCCCTGACGCGCCTCAGTACGGCGGCAGCCGCAGCGCCCCCTTGCCCTCCCGTACGTCGTGCACGATGCGGATCTTCCCCACCGGGTTGCCGTGCTCGTCCGCCGTGACCAGGACCGCGTCGTCGCTGTTGACGCAGCGTCCCCGCTCGCCCGGCTCGGGGCAGAAGAGCAGATAGCCGGTCTGCCGGTCGATCCGGCCCGGCTCCAGGCGCCACACCCACTGATAGTCGCTCATGACCACGTTCGGGTACGTGGCGCGCAGCTCCTCCCGTACGGCGTCCTGGACCGTCTTCCCGAACGCCTCGCTCTCTTTGAACGGCCGTACCACCCGGGCGCTGCCCACCGTGTCCACCCGCCCGTCCACGATGTCGTAACTGGCCGAGTGATAGGTGTGCTTGGTGAGCGAGGCGAGCAGGTTGCTCCGGGTCAGGCGCAGCAGGGTGGGCCAGGAGTCCTTGCCCCGGTTGCGCTTCTCGGCGACGGCGGGGGAGATCACGTTCACGTACGAGGCCTTTGCCTTCGCGAGCGGGCTGCCGGGTGCGCTCGCCGTGACCCAGCGCTGGATACAGCCGCCGATGTCGGCCAGCACCCGCTGCACGGTGGCGTTGGTCAGTTCGGCCACCACGTACGGCGGCGTCCCGGTGGGGCCGAGGGCGATGACTTCGTAGCCGCACGCGTCGAACGTGTCCCGCAGGGTGCGGTACGCGGCCGCGTCCGCCCGTCCGCGCGCCACCGCCTCCGTGAGGACCCCGGCGCACTCCTTGCCGTCGCAGGTGCCCTTGTCCGCGTCGATGTTCAGCCGGACCACGGCGTCCCGGTCGTCGGCCACCGCGAAGGTGACCTCGGAGCCTCCGGTGCCCGGGAAGAGCGTGCGTGCCCCGATCGCCTTGATCTGGCCGGGGAAGTGCTTGTCGGCCAGTTCCTCAGCCGCCCGGCGGTCCTCCTTGGTGGTGACCACCCCGCAGGCACCGAGCAGGCCCACCAGTGAACCTGCCAGTACGCAGGTGACGGCCGCTCTCCACTGGCTGCGGCGTGATCCGGCCATGGTCTGCTCCTCGGGGTGGTGCTGCCCTGTGTTCCTGTGACAGTAGGACCGGAAGCCGTGAGGCCGGATGAGTACGCCTACTCAAAGTCGGTGTGCGGCACCTTCGCGGACGGTCCGTACGCCCTCCGCACCTCCCCTCCGCACCGCCTCCGTCATTGGCATGGACCTGACTATCGAACTCCGCTACAGTCCGGGACGACGCATCTGAGAGCGCTCTCAAAGACTCGATCCGGATGTGCTCCCGGATGCCTCCCGTTCCACCCCCACGTCGCTGGAACAACAGGAAGGGTCACTCCCTTGAGACACGCAACCGTCCTGCGGACCGGTCTGTCCGCGCTCCTGGTCCTCGGTGCCTGGACCGCCGCAGGTCCGTCGACCGCATCCGCCGCCCCCACCGACTCCGCGGAGCTCCCCGCCTCCGCCGCCCTGCTCTCCGCCATGCAGCGCGACCTCGGCCTGACCGAGGGCCAGGCCCGCACCCGGCTGGCGCAGGAGAAGGCGGCGACCGCCCTGGAACCGAAGGCGCAGCGCGTCGCGGGCTCCGCCTACGGCGGGTCCTGGTTCGACCCGGCGACCGGCAAGCTGACCGTGGCGGTCACGGACGCCGCCAAGGCCGGTGCCGTACGGGCCGCCGGCGCGCAGACCCGGATCGTCGAGAACTCGGCGGCCCGACTCGACGCCACCATGAAGCGCATCGACGCCCTGAGCGCGCCGGAGGGCGTGGCCGGCTGGCGCGTCGACCCCGCCACCAGCCGCGTCGTCGTGAACGTCGTCGACTCCGCGCAGAGTGACAACGATGTCCGCGCCTTCGTCGCCAAGGCCCGCAAGGCCGGGCCCGTCACCGTGGAGCGGACGGCCGAGGCCCCGCAGACCTTCGCCGCGGGCACCGTCGGCGGCGACCCGTACTACACCGGCAACGTCCGCTGTTCGATCGGCTTCTCGGTGCACGGCGGCTTCGTCACCGCCGGGCACTGCGGGGGCACCGGGCAGCAGGTCCGCGGCTGGGACAACTCGTACATCGGCAACTTCCAGGGCTCGTCCTTCCCCGGCGACGACTACGCCTGGGTGAACGTCGGCAGCGGCTGGTGGACCGTTCCGGTCGTCCTCGGCTGGGGCACCGTCTCCGACCAGCTGGTCCGGGGCTCCAACGAGGCCCCGATCGGCGCCTCGATCTGCCGCTCCGGCTCCACCACGCGCTGGCACTGCGGCCGGGTCCTCGCCAAGAACGAGACCGTCAACTACAGCCAGGGCGCCGTGCACCAGATGACCAAGACCAGCGTCTGCGCCGAGGGCGGCGACTCCGGTGGTTCCTTCATCAGCGGCGACCAGGCCCAGGGCGTCACCTCGGGTGGCTGGGGCAACTGCTCCAGCGGCGGTGAGACCTGGTACCAGCCGATCAACGAGATCCTCAACCGGTACGGGCTGAGGCTGCACACCGCGTGATCCGGGGGAGCCGGCCGCCCGGCGGGACGGCCGGCTCCCCTCGATGCGTACGACAGGTGCCCGAGCGGCCCCGCCCACGTGCGGGGCCGCTTCCGCGTGCGGGGCGTCCTCAGGCTTCCGCTTCCCGGGCAATTCGGTATCCACCGCCGCATCCGCGCGTTACCCCAACGCCCTTTGCGCAGCGCATCGTTCACAAGCTATTGACACCCTCTCAGCCTCGACGCAACACTGACACCGCCTTGGAGAGCGCTCTCCCAGTCAGTCCCCGGCCGCTTCCCGGCCTCGTGGACGCCCTGGGCCGGCGGCTCTTCCCGGCTGCACCGCCCAGCTCAACTCTCCCCCCACCGTGCACCCGATGTGCATGGATGCAGAGCGGCATGGAGGTCCGCATGGCGACAAGACTCAACAGAACGACCCTGGTGTCCGCGCTGATCGTGGCGACCGCCCTGGCCCTGGTGGCCCTGGGGCTGACCGCGATCACGAACGCCGGGGCCACCACGGCCGCCGCCTCTCCGGCCGCGGCCGATCAGCCCGCTGCGGCGTCCCACGTGATGCAGGGGCACAAGATGGCGGCCGCCCAGCCCGTCGCCTTCGGGGACGACCCCGACGGCGACGGCTACATCCCGGCGAATCCGCCGGTAACCGGTGTGGAACCGTCCCAGGAGATACCGCCGCACCGCTACTTCCACGAGTTCCAGGCGAACTGTTCGGTCAGCCACACCGCCCCGGACGACCCGATCGTCTACCCGGGCCAGGCCGGCGCGTCGCACGACCACACGTTCATGGGGAACGACACCACCAACGCGAGCAGCACCACCGCCTCGCTGGGTGCGGGCGGCACGGCCTGCGTGGCGCCGGGTGACCTCTCCGCGTACTGGATGCCGACCCTCTACAACGGGAACGAGGAGATCCGCCCGATCGGACCGCAGACCATCTACTACAAGGCCGGAGTCACCGACTACCGCACCGTCCGCCCCTTCCCCAAGGGGCTGCGGTTCGTCGTCGGGAGCCCGACCCAGACCGCCGAGCAGTTCCGCAACCACCCCGGCATGGTCGAGGGGTACGAGTGCGGGGAGAGCTACCACAACTACGACTTCCCGGCGGCCTGCCCCACCAGTCCGGACACCCAGCTCAACCTGCGTATGCAGGCGCCCAGTTGCTGGGACGGGAAGTACCTGGACACCCCCGACCACAAGGCCCACATGGCCTATCCGGTCGTGATGGGGGCCAACCAGGACGTCTGCCCGGCGAGCCACCCGGTCGCCCTGCCGATGATCGAGTTCAAGATGGCGTGGCCGGTCAACGGGGACATGTCGCAGGTGAGACTGGCCAGCGGCACCGGCTACTCCTTCCACTACGACTTCTTCAACGCCTGGGACGACGCCACCCTGAAGGCCTTGGTCGACCACTGCGTCGTCGGCGGCCTCCAGTGCAACGCCCGGGGTTACGACGAGAACAACCCCGGCCGGGGCGCGGCTCTGGACGAGAACTACGAGCTGCCCTGACGGGGTCGGCCGTCCGGGTCGACCGCCTGACCGACCTCTGAGCGCTCTCCCTCGTGGGCGCACCCTGCCTACGGGGGAGAGCGCTCTCCCATCTCTCCTTTCCCCCAGCCCCTTCCCCACTGAGGAGCACTCCCCCCATGAACCTCCCCCCTCCCCGACGGTCACCCCGCATGCGGCGCCGGGCCACCGCGCGCCTTGCCGCGGCCGCTCTCCTGGCCGGAGCCGTGGCCGCCCTCCCGGTGCCCGCCGCCCATGCGGCGGGCAGCGTCGTCAAGGTGACCGGGTCCCAGGGCGACTGGCAGTTGACCGTGGACGGTTCCCCGTACACCGTGAAGGGCCTGACCTGGGGCCCGTCCGTCGCGGACGCCGATCGGTACATGCCCGATGTGAAGTCGATGGGCGTCAACACGATCCGTACGTGGGGCACCGACGCCACCACGAAGCCCCTCCTCGACAGCGCGGCGGCCAACGGCATCAAGGTGATCGCCGGGTTCTGGCTCCAGCCCGGCGGCGGCCCCGGCAGCGGCGGCTGTGTGAACTACCTGACGGACACCGCCTACAAGAACGACATGCTCGCCGAGTTCCCCCGGTGGGTGGAGACGTACAAGGACCATGAGGGCGTCCTCATGTGGAACGTGGGCAACGAGTCGGTGCTCGGGCTCCAGAACTGCTACAGCGGCGAGGCCCTGGAGCAGCAGCGCGACGCGTACACCTCGTTCGTCAACGAGATCGCCAAGAAGATCCATGACGTCGACCCGAACCACCCGGTCACCTCGACCGACGCCTGGACCGGTGCCTGGCCGTACTACAAGAAGAACGCGCCCGACCTCGACCTGTACGCCGTCAACTCCTACGACGCCGTCTGCGACATCCGCTCCACCTGGGAGCAGGGCGGGTACGACAAGCCCTACATCGTCACCGAGGGCGGTCCCGCCGGCGAGTGGGAGGTGCCGGACGACGCCAACGGCGTACCGGAGGAGCCCACCGACGTGGAGAAGGCGGCGGGGTACAAGAGCGCCTGGGACTGCGTCCAGGGCCACCCGGGCGTCTCGCTCGGGGCGACGCTCTTCCACTACGGCACCGAGTACGACTTCGGGGGCGTCTGGTTCAACCTGCTCCCCGCGGGCCAGAAGCGGCTCTCGTACTACGCGGTGAAGGAGGCGTACGGCGCCTCCACCTCCGGTGACAACACCCCGCCCGTCATCAGCGGGTTCACCGTCGACAACGCCACCGCCGTGCCGGCCGGCCGGACCTTCCGGGTGAGCGCCTCCGTCACCGACCCGGACGGCGACGCGCTCAGCCACCAGGTGCTGTTCAGCTCCAAGTACCTCGACGACAACGGCAGCCTGACGGAGGCGGAGTTCACCGACCGGGGCGACGGCACCTTCGACGTGACCGCCCCGGACCGGCTCGGCGTCTGGAAGGTCTACCTCAAGTCGACCGACGGGCAGGGCAACGTCGGCATCGAGACCACGTCCTTCAAGGTGGTCCCGCCGCAGGTGGACGGGGACAACCTGGCGCTCGGCAGGACCGCCACGGCCTCGACCTTCCAGGCGGACAGCACCGGCTGCCCCTGCCCGGCGGCCAACGCCGTCGACGGGTCCTTCGACACCCGCTGGGCCAGTGAGTGGGCCGACCAGCAGTGGATCCAGGTCGACCTGGGCACCACCACCTCCTTCGACCACGTCCAGCTGGCCTGGGAGGCCGCCTACGCCAAGGGCTACACCGTCCAGACCTCTGAGAACGGCGAGGACTGGACCACTGTCCACACCGAGACCGCGGGCAACGGCGGCATCGACGACATCGAAGTCGCCGCAAGCGGCCGGTACGTCCGTGTGAACACCTCCGAGCGCGGCACCCCGTGGGGCAACTCGCTCTACGAGTTCGGCGTCTACCGCAGCTGACCCCGCCGGACGGCGAGACCTGCCGCACCGTTTCTCCCCGCTGCCGGTGCGGTGGGACAGGCCGTGGCGGCCACGGAAATCCGTGGCCGCCACGGCCTTCCCCTTTGTAGCGTGGGCCCCTTCCGGCTCCGACAAGATCACTGCCTTCCGCCGGACGGAGAAGACGATGACCGACAGGACGCCCGTACGCACGGGTCTGCTCACGGTGGACGGTGCCACCCTCCACCACGAGGTGCGCGGCGAGGGGCCGTTGCTGGTGATGATGCCCGGCGGGAGCGCCGACGCGGGGATCTACGACGCGATCGCGGCGGACCTGGCGGACCGCTGGACGGTGGCCACCTTCGACCCCCGGGGCTACTCGCGCAGCCCGCTGGACGGCCCGGTGACGGACCAGTCGCCCGCGACGCACGCGGATGACATCATCCGGCTGATCGGCCTGCTGTCGCCGGACGGGGCTCCCGCCGCGGTCTTCGGCTCCAGTTCGAGCGCCGTCGTCGCGCTGGCCGCCCTGGCCCGCCACCCCGGCCGGCTGAGCCGGGTCGTCGCGCACG
The DNA here is from genome assembly GCF_009865135.1 of Streptomyces sp. SID8374. Lineage (NCBI taxonomy): Bacteria > Bacillati > Actinomycetota > Actinomycetes > Kitasatosporales > Streptomycetaceae > Streptomyces > Streptomyces sp. SID8374. Next base: position 1,911,392 of record NZ_WWGH01000002.1, read on the forward strand.
AACCGCCCGTGGTCGCGCTGCTGCCCGACCCGGACGCGGGACGCGCGCTCTTCGCGGCCGTACGGGAGGCGTTCCGGCGGGACGGGGTGGCGGCGGCGATGGCCACGATGGCGGCGGGGCTGGCGCCGGAGGAGGAGTCCTCATCGGGCCCGGAGGGGGAGGCCGCCTCAGACCCGGAGGGGGAGGCCCTCGGCCCGGAGGAGGCGGCCGCAGCCGAACAGGCTCCCGCCTCGGAACAGACCCCGACCCCGCACCAGGTCACGACCTTGGAACAGGCTCCCGCCCCGGAGCACGCGGCCGACCCGCGACGAGCCCCCACCCGGGAGCAGAACCCCGACCCGGAACGAGCCCCCGCCCCCACCCCGGCCCAGGCCGCCACCTTCCAGCGGATGCACGCCAACCTGCCCGTCTTCCTGGAGCACGTGCTCTGCCCCTTCAGCGGTTACGTCCCCGACCTCGTGGCCCTCAAGGCCGCCTCCGCCCAGCTGGTCGTCGGCGTCGGGCGGGACTCCCGCGCCCTCCTGCCCGCCGTCGCGGCCGAGCGGCTGGCCCGGCACGTGGACGCCGGGGTGGTGGAGTTCCCCGGCGGGCACATCGGCCTCACCGAGGACCCCCGGGCGTTCGCAGCCCGCCTGCGGAAGGTCCTCCTCGCCACATGAAAACTCCCGGCCGTGGCGGCGTACCACCACGGTCGGGAGCCTCGTGCGTAGGGAGCGGGTTCAGACGGCCAGCCCCGCGCGGCGCCCCGCGTGTTCCCGGACCAGCTCCGCGTACCGCCGTCCGCTGCTCTTGACCGTACGGCGCTGGGTCGCGTAGTCCACGTGGACCAGGCCGAACCGCTTGTCGTAGCCGTACGCCCACTCGAAGTTGTCCAGCAGCGACCAGGCGAAGTACCCGGCCAGCGGCGCGCCCTTGGCGACGGCGCGGGCGCAGGCGGCGAGGTGCTCCTCCAGGTAGCGCACGCGCTCCGGGTCGTGGACCGAGCCGTCGGCCGCCACGGTGTCCTGGTAGGCCGAGCCGTTCTCGGTGACGTAGATGCGCTCCACGCCGTACTCCTCGGTCAGCCGCAGCAGCAGCTGCTCCAGCCCGTCCGCGTACACCTCCCAGTCCATGTACGTGTGGCGCCCGCCAGTCACGGGGACCTGCGTGAAACCCGGCGCCGGGCCCGAGGGATCGGCGGTGACGATCTGCCGGAAGTAGTAATTGAGCCCCAGCCAGTCCAGCGGTGCCGCGATGGTCTCCAGGTCGCCCGGCCGTACGGGGAGTTCGACCCCGTACGTCTCGACCATGTCCTGCGGGTAGCCCCGCCCCAGGACCGGGTCCAGCCACCAGCGGTTGATGTGGCCGTCGGCGCGGCGGGCGGCGGCCAGGTCGGCCTCGCTCGTGCTCGCCGGCACGATCGGGCTGAGGTTGTTCACGATGCCGACCCGGGCGTCCGGGGAGGCGGCGCGGATCGCCTGCACGGCCAGGCCGTGGCCCAGGTGCAGGTGGTACGAGGCGCGTACGGCGGCGGTGAGGTCGGTGAGGCCCGGGGCCATCCGGCCCTCCAGGTGCCCGATCCACGCCGAGCAGAGCGGCTCGTTGAGCGTCGCCCAGTCCTTGACCCGGTCGCCCAGGCGGTCGACGACATGGGAGGCGTACGCGGCGAAGTGCTCCGAGGTCTCCCGTACGGTCCAGCCGCCCCGGTCCTGGAGCACCTGCGGCAGGTCCCAGTGGTAGAGCGTGGCGAACGGGGTGACCCCGGCCTCCAGGAGCCCGTCCACCAGCCGGTCGTAGAAGTCCAGGCCCGCCTTGTTGACCGGTCCGTCGCCGCCCGGCACGACGCGCGGCCAGGCGATGGAGAACCGGTAGGCGTCGGCGCCGACCTGCTTGATCAGGCCGATGTCCTCGGGGACCCGGTGGTAGTGGTCGCAGGCCACATCGCCGGTGTCACCGCCGTCGATCTTGCCGGGGGTGTGCGAGAACGTGTCCCAGATGGAGGGGGAGCGGCCGTCCTCGGCCACGGCTCCCTCGATCTGGTACGAGGCGGTGGCGACGCCCCAGGTGAAGTCGGCGGGGAGGGCGTTGAGGTCGGTCACGTGCTGCCCTTCTGCGGAGGTCACTTGACGGCTCCCGCGGTGAGTCCGGCGACGAGGTAGCGCTGAAGCAGCAGGAATCCGGCGACGATCGGCACGCTCACCACGAGCGAGGCGGCCATGACCTGGTTCCAGTAGACGTCGTTCTGCGTCGCGTACCCCTGGAGGCCGACGGAGAGGGTGCGGGTCGCGTCGTTGGTCATCACGGAGGCGAAGAGGACTTCGCCCCAGGCCGTCATGAACGAGTAGACGGAGACGGCGACGATGCCCGGTACGGCGGCCGGCACGACGACCCGGAAGAGGGCGCCGACCGGTCCGCAGCCGTCCACCAGGGCGGCCTCGTCGAGGTCCTTGGGGATGGAGTCGAAGTACCCGATCAGCATCCAGATGGAGAACGGCAGCGAGAACGTCAGATAGGTGAGTATCAGGCCGCCGCGTGAACCATAAAGGGCGACGCCGGTGGAGCTGCCGATGTTGACGAAGATGAGGAACAGCGGCAGCAGGAAGAGGATGCCCGGGAACATCTGTGTGGAGAGCACGGTGACGGTGAAGACCCGCTTGCCCCGGAACTTGTAGCGGCTCACCGCATAGGCGGAGAACACCGCGATCGTCACCGAGAGCACCGTCGCCGAACCCGCCACGATCAGCGAGTTGACGAAATACTTCGCCAGCGGAACGGTCTTCCAGATGTCGAAGTACGGCTGGACCGTCAGCGTGGACGGGATCCACTGGAACTTCCCCGACACGTCCTGGAGCGGCTTCAGCGAGCTGCTGACCATCACGTAGACCGGCAGCAGGACGAAGCCGGCCAGCAGCGTGAGGACGATGCGGCGGGTCCAGAGGAAGGACTGCGGCGCGGCCATGGGGGAGCGGGAGCGCGAGCGGGCGGCGCCCGGGGTCCGCGTGAGGCTAGACATCGGCGCCCTTCCTTCCGCGCGAGGTGAGGATCAGATAGACGGCCGTCACCAGCAGCAGGAAGAGCAGCAGCAGGACGGACATCGCCGAGCCGGTGCCGAAGTTCCAGGTGACGAACGAGGACTGGTAGATGTGGATCGAGATGAGGTCCGCGCTCTCCGGCGCCGACTTCCCGAACAGCACGTACGGGGTGTTGAAGTCGTTGAACGTCCAGAGGAAGAGCACGAGGACCAGCACCTGGTTGACGGGGCGCAGCGAGGGCAGCGTGATCTTGCGGATCTGCTGCCAGATGCCGGCGCCGTCGATCGAGGCGGCCTCGTACAGTTCACGCGGGATGTTCTGAAGGCCCGCCATCAGCATGAGGAAGGCGAACGGCCAACCCTTCCAGACCGAGACGATGATCAGCGTGTAGATGCTGTTGTCACCGATCAGCCAGAAGGACGGCTCGTCGGTGATCCCCAGCTGGTCGTGGAGCACATGGTTGATCAGGCCGTTGTCCCGCTGGAACATGAACGCCCAGGTGATGACGGCGGCGTAGACCGGCAGGGCGTACGGCACGAGGAAGATCGCCCGCAGAACGCCCCGGCCCCGGAAGCTCTCCTGGAGGAGGATCGCCGCCGCCGTCCCCAGCAGCCAGGCGAACCCGACCGAGAAGAACGTGAACACGCAGGTCACGAAGAACGAGTGGAGCAGGGCCTCACCGATCGGCGCGTCGAAGTCGACGGCGATACGGTAGTTGTCGAGGCCGATCCAGGGCGCCGCACCCCAGTTGTTGATGAAGAACTGAGTGAGCTGACGAAAGCTCATCACGATCCCGATGACCATCGGGATGATGTGGATGAGGAGTTCCAGCAGCACGGCGGGCAGGAGCAGGAGATAGGGCAGTCCGCCTTGGCGGATCCGGTCGGGGATGCGCGGCAGTCTCCTGCGCGCACCCCCGGTGCCCCGGCTCGTACCCCCGTCGGTCGACTTGTCGACCTCGGGGTTGGTGACGGTGGCGGTCATGGATCAGGGCCTCACTGCTGCATCGTCTGCTGGGCCTTTTCGAGGCGCGCCTTGACGGACGCCTCCGTCACCGGACGTCCGGCGGCGGCGTCCGCCCACAGCTCCTTGACCGCGGTGCCCACGGCCGTCTCGAACTGCGACTCGTTGGGGACCTGGGGGAGCGGGGCGGCGCTGGTGGCCAGGGTGTCGCGCAGCACCGTGAGGTCAGGCGCGCCGAAGGCCTCGTCCGCCTGGGCCGTCTTGACCGGCGGGATCGACCCGTAGGTCTTGTTGAGGTGCTTCTGCTCCTCGTCGCTGGTCATGAACTTCACGAACTTCTTCGCGCCGTCGATGTTCTTGGTGTTCTTGAACACCGCGATGTTGATGCCCGCGACCATCGAGTTGACCTGCTTGCCCGTGCCCGGGGTGCCCGAGGGGACCGGCACCGGGGCCGCGCCCCAGTCCTCCGGCTTCATGCCCTGGGCGGCGAAGGTGGAGGCGGCCGCCTGCCACAGCACCATCGCGGTCTTGCCCTTGGCGAAGTCGGTGAGCGACTGGTTCTGGGCGTACTCCGCGTTGCCCGGAGCGATGATCTTGTCCTTGGCCATGAAGTCGATGTACTGCTTCACGGCGGCGACGGCACCGTCCGAGGTGAAGGTCGCCTTGCCGTCCTTGTCGAAGAAGTCGGCACCGTGCTGCTGGCCCAGGACGAAGGTCTGGTGGATGTTGTTGGAGAGGTTGCCGCCCTCGGCGCCCAGCCCCCACTTGCCGCCCTTGGATATCTTCTTACCCGTGGCGACGAGGTCGTCCCAGGTCGCCGGAGGCCCGTCGATGCCCGCCTCGGCGAACATCTTCTTGTTGTAGTAGAGCGCGTACGCCAGCGAGTACAGCGGCACGGCGGCGGGCGGTTCGCCCTCCTTGCCGGCCGAGGCGACCGCCGAGTCGACGAAGCGGTCCCGGCCGCCGATCGCCTCGAAGTTCTTGTCGTCCCACGGCAGGAGCGCGCCGGTCGCCTGGAGCGAGGCCGACCAGGTGTTGCCGATGTTCAGCACGTCCGGGCCCTGACCGGAGGCGGTGGCGGCGAGGATCCGGTTCAGCAGGTCGGCCCACGGCACGACCTCCAGCTTCACCTTGATCCCGGTCTCCTTCTCGAACTTCTTCAGCTCGGGAGTGAGGATCTCCTTGTCGGCCTCGATGCTGGGGCCCTGGTTGGAGGCCCAGTACGTGAGGGTCTTCGGGGACTCGTTGCTGCCCGAGTCGGTGGTCCCGCCGCCGCAGCCGGTGGCGGCTGCGGCGATGGCGATCGCGAGGGTGACGGCGCTTGCGGCTCTGAGGTGACGCATGTGAGGTGGCCCCTTTCCGGGGATGGCTGCGTTCGGGAACCGAACGGCCTCCATGACTTAATTTATGCCGTGATTTAAGAGGTGAGAGAAGGTCGCGTCAAGGTCTGGGACCAGGTATGTTCCTGGACGGGAAGGAGCACCATGGCCGAGCGCAACAGACGAACCGTGCGTGACCTGCGGCGGGGCAACCGGGCGAGGGTATTGCAACGGTTGTATTTCGACGGTCCGCTGAGCCGCCAGGAGCTCGGACCCGCCACCGGGCTGAGTTCGGGCTCCATCAGCAACGTCGTCGCCGAACTGGCCGCCGAGGGGCTCCTCCAGGAGGCCGGCATCGTCGACTCCGACGGCGGCCGCCCCCGTACGCTGCTGAAAGTCGCCCCGGACGGCGGACTGCTGGTCGGCATCGACATCGGGGAGACCCGGGTGCGGGTGGAGCTCTTCGACCTCTCCCTGACCGAACTGGCCCGTACCGAAAGGCTGCTGGCCCAGCACGGGTACGACGTCGACCGCATCGTCGCCCACGTCCGTACGGGCGTCGCCGACGTCCTGCGCGACGCGGGCGCCGACCCGCACCGGCTGCTCGGCATCGGCGTCGGGGTCCCCGGCATCATCGAACGGGAAGGCCCCGAAGGCCCCGACGGGAAGCGCACCGCCGTCGTCCACGGCCAGACCATCGGCTGGCAGGCGGTCCCCTTCGAGCAGCTGCTCCGGGAGGCCGTCGACGTACCGCCCGAGGTACCCCTCTTCATCGACAACGGCGCCAAGACGCTCGGCCGCGCCGAGATGTGGTTCGGCGGCGGGCGGGGTGCGGGCGCCGCCGCCATCGCCCTCATCGGCTCCGGGGTGGGCGCCTGCGTCGACCACGGCGACATCCTCGCCGAGGACCGCACCAGCCTCGCCCTCGAATGGGGCCACACCACCGTCCAGCTGCGCGGCCGCCGGTGCCGCTGCGGCTCCATCGGCTGCCTGGAGGCGTACGCCGGCGCGGAGGCGCTCCGTGAGCGCTGGCGCGAGGCGGGCGGCCCGCTCCCCGAGGACGCCGACGACGAGACCGCCCTGGCCGCCCTCCTCGCCGCCGCCTACCCCCCGCCCGGCGGACCCGCCCCGGACCGGATCGCGCTCTCCCTCCTCGACGAGACCGCCGAATGCCTGGGCGCCGCCCTCGCCGACCTGGTCAACCTCTTCCTGCCCGAACGCATCCTGCTCGGCGGCTGGGCGGGCCTGCTGCTCGGCCCCCACCTGCTCCCCGAGATCCGCCGGTACGCCGGCGAGTACGCCCTGCGCCACGCGGCGGCCCGCACCACCATCGAGATGGGCCGCCTCGGCCCGGACGCGGTCACGGTCGGCGCGGCCACGCTCCCGCTGGCCGACTTCCTGACCCGCGGCGGCAGCCGTCCGGCCTCCGGCACCCGGCCGGACGGCACCGGCACCCCACCGCGGACGGCGACGGAGACCGTACGCAATCGGAGCCGTACGAAGGCGGGTTGAGGGCGGCGGGCGTACTCAGGCCCAGTGCGGGTCGGCCAGTCCGAGCCACGCGTCCTGGGCATCGGCCAGGGGCTGCGCCAAGGGGAGGGGGACGAACCGGCAGGCGAACCGCATCCCGGCGTCGGCCCCGTCGCCGCCGACCGTGTGCTCCCAGGCCTCCGGCCCGTCCGGCGGCGCGTCGAGCAGGAAGAAGGTGGTCCTGCGCGGCTGCCCGGTCACCGGATGCGGCCGGTCCTCCACCGCGAGCCGCCGGACGACCGTGCCGCCCGTCAGCCCGGTCTCCTCGGCGGCTTCGCGCAGCACGGCCCGTTCCAGGTCCTCACCCGCCCCGACGCCGCCCGCGGGCACCTGCGTACCGGCTTCGGGCGCGTCCATGTGGTCGAACACCAGCAGGGCGGGGGAGGGGTGACGCCGGATCACATAGGCGGCGACCCGGATGCGGGGTGAGGTCATACCGCCATCCTCGCCCGGGGGCGCGCCCGAGCGCGGGCGGACCGGGCCCGAGCGCGGCGGGACCGGGACCGAGCGCTGTCGAAGCGCGGCAGAGCCCCCCGGCGTGCGCGCCCTACGCCGACCCCCGTACCACCAGCTCCGGTTCGAAGATGACCGAGGTGGCGGGGGAGGACGGGCGGGCCATCCGGTCCAGGAGCAGGCGGGTCATCTCGGCGGCCATCTCCTCCACCGGCTGGCGGACCGTGGTCAGCGGCGGGCGGCATGCCAGGGCCGCGCTGCTGTCGTCGAAGCCGACCACCGCCACGTCCTCGGGCACCCGGCGGCCGTGCTCCCGCAGCACATGGCAGGCCCCCATCGCCATCAGGTCGTTGGCGGCGAAGACCCCGTCCAGATCGGGATGCTCCGTCAGCAGCCGCTCCATCGCCGCCTCACCGCTCTCCTGGGTGAACTGCCCCTCGACGATGGGGGTGTACGGGTGCCCGTGGCGCGCCATGGTGTCCCGGAAGCCGGCCAGTCGCGCCTGGCCCGCCGGCACGTCCAGCGGGCCGCTGATCGTCGCGATGCGGCGGCAGTCCCGAGCGAGCAGGTGCTCGGCCGCCAGCCGGGCACCGTCCTGGTGGGCGAGGTCGACGTAGCTGATGGGTACGGGGCGGGCGGGGCGCGCGTAGAGGACCGCCGCGAGCCCCGCCTCCGTGAGCAGGCCCGGCAGCGGGTCCTCGGCGTGCGTGGAGACGACGAGCGCCCCGTCCGCGCTGCCCTGCCGGAGGTACGCCACCACCTCGTCGCGGGCCCGCGAGGTCTCCGCGAACATCAGCACCGGATGCATCCCGCGCGGCCGCAGGTAGTTGACCACCCCGGTCACCACCCGGCCGAAGAACGGGTCGGCGAAGACCTGCGCGGTGAACGAGCCGTCGTCCCCGGCCGCCCGTGAGCCCGAGCCCTCCGACCCCGACTCGACGCCCGCCCCCGACACCACCAGCGCCACGGCGTCGGCCCGCCGGGTGACCAGGGAGCGGGCCGCCCGGTTCGGCGCGTAGCCCGTGACGGAGACCGCCTGCCGTACGACCTCCTGGATCGCCGGATCGACGTTGCGCACACCGTTGATGACCCGGGAGACGGTGGCGCGCGAGACACCGGCCGCGCGCGCCACGTCCTCCAGGGTTGGTGCTCCGGCCGACCGCAGATCATCCGTCATGAGCGCCTTTATAGCACTTGCGGAGAGCGCTCTCCATCGCAACTGCCCGCGCTTTCCGCCCCCTTGCACATGAGGCGGGCGAGGGGGCCCTGTCGGGCCCAGGGGCGGAATCCGGCCACAGACCCGGCCAAGGCGGCCGACTATCACGATTCCCTTGTGATCAGCCTTCGCGCCGCCCTACGTTTGCCGCTTGCGACGTGTCCCAACGCCAGTGGGGGAGCCCAGTCATGGCCGCAAACGGTCGGCATCGCAGATACCAGCCCAGCCGGATCAACCGTGCCTCGCTCACGGTGACCGCGGGCGGTGCGGGCATAGCGCTCCCGCTCATCACCGCAGCCTCGGCGGGAGCCGCCTCGGGGGACGTCTGGGAGAAGGTCGCCGCCTGTGAGTCCAGCGGCAACTGGGCCATCAACACGGGCAACGGCTACTACGGCGGACTGCAGTTCAGCGGTCCGACCTGGGCGGCCTTCGGCGGTGGGCAGTACGCGCCGCGCGCCGACCTCGCCACCCGGGACCAGCAGATCGCCATCGCCGAGCGGGTCCTCGACGGACAGGGGCCCGGAGCGTGGCCCGCCTGCTCCGTGAAGGCGGGTCTCACCCGGGGCGGGGACGCGCCCGACACCACCCCGCAGAGCGCGGGCACCCGGCCCGTCCAGGCCGCGGCGCCGCAGAGTGCCCTGCCCCGGCAGCCGAGGACGTTACCCGCCGCGGCGACACCGACCCACGTACCGGGCAAGCGCGACGCGTACACCGTCGCGAGCGGCGACTCGCTCTCCGGCATCGCCGACGCCCAGCGGGTCCGCGGCGGCTGGCAGAAGCTGTACGCGGCCAACCGCACGGTCGTCGGCGACAACCCCGATCTGATCTTCCCCGGCCAGCGGCTGAGCCTCATACCGCGCGGCGGGGACGGGGCGAGCGCACGGAAGCCCGCACCAGCGCCCGAGCCGCAGAAGCGGCAGGCCGCACCCCAGCCCAAGCCCTCCGAGCGGCAGGCCGCGGGGTCCCGGGCCGATGAGGCGAAGAAGGCCGAGCAGCGCAAGGCCGAGCAGCTGGCGGCCGCGTCGAAGGCCGAACAGAAGCGGGCCGAACAGAAGCGAGCCGAGGAGAGAAGGGCCGAGGAAAGGCGGGCCGAGCAGAAGCGGGCGGAGCAGAAGAAGGCCGAGCAGAAGCGGGCCGAAGAGAAAAAGGCCCAGCAGAAGCAGGCGTCGGCGGAACGCGCCGTGAAGCGCTCCGGCATGAGCGCCCCCGTCGCCGCCGCCACCGGCACCGCCTACCGCCAGGCCGGCTCCTGGTCCAGCGGCTACCACACGGGCGTCGACTTCCCCGTGCCGACCGGGACCTCCGTGAAGTCCGTGGCCCCGGGCCGGGTCGTCTCGGCCGGCTGGGCGGGGGCGTACGGCTACGAGGTCGTCATCCGCCACGAGGACGGCAGGTACAGCCAGTACGCCCACCTCTCCGCGCTCCATGTGAAGGAGGGGCAGTCGGTCTCGGGCGGTCAGCGGATCGCCCGCTCCGGCTCCACCGGCAACAGCACCGGCCCGCACCTGCACTTCGAGGTCCGCCTCGGCCCCGGCTACGGGTCGGACATCGACCCGCTGGCCTATCTCAGGGCGGGCGGCGTCAGCGTCTGAACCGTCCGGTCGGACCGCGGGGCCGCGGCCGACGCCGCACCCCGCCGGTCGTGCCCGGGCCGCCGAGGACCGCCGAACCCCACGCGCGGCACCGCGCCGCCCGGCACGAGGTGCCGCGGCGGAACGTACGTCGCCCCGACGGCGACCGGCGCCTCCTCGGGCGGCCCGACGGGAACCGGTACGCCTTCGGGGGAACCCACCGCGACCGGTGCCCCTTCGGGCCGCGCCGTCGCACCCTCCGTACCGCTGCCGTCCTCCGGCGCCGGGTTCACCGCGTCCCGGGGCCTCAGGCGCCCCTCCCCGGCCTGCTCCGCGCTCAGCCGCTCCTTCGTCAGCAGGACCAGGCCGGCCGCCGCCAGCGCCCCGCAGGAGAGCGCCAGGACCGTGCCCGTCACGCCGTGGCGGAAGTGCTCGCCGAAGAGCGTGATCCCGATCGCGGCGGCCACCACGGGGTTGACCACCGTCACCGTCGCCAGCGGGGCGGCGAGCCCCGCGCCCCGGTAGGCGGCCTGGGAGAGCAGCAGGCCCGCCGCCGCGAGCCCGGCGATCACCAGCAGTGTCGGCAGCCCCGAGCGCACCGCGCCGGACGTCCACTCCATGGCCACGGTCTTGGTGAACACCGAGGCCATGCCGAACGCCCCACCTGCGGCCGTGGCCAGCACCGCGCTGCGCAGCACCGGCCGCCGCAGCGCCCGGGCGAGCAGCATGAGCGCGCCCACCGCCCCGAACGTCACCGTGGCCAGGGCCAGCTGCTCGGGACCGCGCAGGGTGTGCGGCTCGGCGCTGCCCGTGAGGGCCAGCAGCCCGACGAGACCGGCCGTCGCCATGAGCGCACCGCGCCAGGCCGTCGCCCTGGCCCGGCGCCCGACGAAGAGGGCGGCCATCGGCAGGGCGAAGACGATGGTGAGCGCACCCAGGGGCTGGACCAGGCTGAGGGGACCGTAGGCGAGGGCCACCACGTGCAGGACCGCGCCGACCCCGTTGAGCAGCACCGCCACCCACCAGACCGCGTTGCGCACCAGGGCGTGCGGGGAGTTGTCGCCGCGCGCGGCCACTCGCTCCTGGACGATCGCCCCGGCCGCGTAGGCGACCGCGGAGATCAGTGACAGCAGCACAGACAGCGCGAGGGAGCTCATGTACACCACCCTGTCCCTGTCCGGGGTGCCGCGTCATCGTCCTTGAGACGTCACTTGCGCGTACTGCCCCAGTAGTACGGACGTCGGACCGAGGTCCTCCCCTCGACGGTAGTCCTGCCGGGCCCGGCCGTCAGAAGTTGTGCACCGGCGGATACGGTGAGCCGCGAAGCCGGTACGCGCGGTCGCCGGTCCCCGGCCGCGCTCCGGCGCCGACGCGGTGACCGTGGCGAGTGAGGAGCGGGGCATGGACCTGGCACAGGCGGCGTCGGTGGGCGGCTTCTTCGCGCTGCGGACGACGCCGGTGCCCGGGGGTGGCCACCGGCCGCTGGCGGAGCTGTACGAGGGTGGCACGGCGCCCCTGACCGCGCGGGTCGACAGGGTCGCGGAGAGACTGGGCGCCCCCGAGCGCCGGGTCGCCGCCTCCATCGCCCACCTCGGCCTCGCCGCCCGGCTCTGGTCCATCGCGCTGGGCCCGGCCGCGCTCTTCGGACGGTTCCCCGGCCTCGTACCGGACACCCTGCACTGGGACCCGCTCAGCACCTCGCCGGACGATCTGTGGCTCGCGGACCCCGAGGAGCTGCCCGGGACGGCCGACCGGATCCGCGAGCAGGTCCAGTACGGGCATCTGGTGCCGCTGGCCGAGGCCGTCCGGCGCGACGGGAACATCTCCCCGCAGCTGCTGTGGGGCAACGCCGGGTCCGCGCTCGCCGGGGCCGTGCGCGAGCTGGTCGCCTGGTCGCGCGGGCAGGACCGACCGGATGTGGCGCGGCGGGCCCGCGCCCTGGGGGCCGAGCTGTTCGACCACCCCGACCTGCGCTCCACCGGCGCCCCGCACGGCCCGGCGTTCCGGCGGCGGAGCTGTTGCCTGTACTGGCGCTGTCCGGGCGGCGGGCTCTGCGGCGACTGCGTCTTCGACCACGCGCCGGGGGCGGCCGGGGCGGCCCGGTAGCCGCAGGGGCAGGGCCGCCCCGGCCCGGCCGGGCCGCGGGTGTCAGGAAGGCTGGGCCGCGTCTATGGCCTCGTCGACGTCCCGCAGGACGGGGATCGCGCTGTCGAGGCCGATCATTCCGATCAGCCGCTGGACGAACGGGGAGGGCGCGGCGAGCCGCAGCCGGCCGCCCAGCGCGGCCTGACCCTGGAGCAGCACGTTGACCGTGGTGGAGTCCGCGAAGCCCACCCCCGAGAGGTCCACGACGACGGGACCGGAGCCCTCCGTGGTCGCTGTCTCAAGTGCTCGGCCGAGCGGCGGGACGCTGTCGATATCGAGGTCACCCGACACGGTGAGGACCAGAGCACCCCGTTCCTGACGGGTGATGATTCTGACTGCTCTGTCTTCGCTGGGCGGTGGTTGCACGGAAGGCACCTCGGGCGGTTCGGGCGGACGTCGGGAGCCGGTCTGCCGGACGGGTCGGCCTCGTTCCGTCCCTGCTCACGGCGGGGTACGAGGATAACGATAGAAGGAACAGTTGCCATTTGACAACATTCTCCATTGGGTAACAATCTGATCCGCAACGGTTGAAGGACCAGCCGTCGGCGGTGACGTACCGAGAGAAGCGGAAGCAGGGGCTGGATGAGGCTAGGCGCTGTCGGCGACATCATCGCGGAGCAGGGGGTCCGTCGCACCCGTTTCCGGCGAGAGCCTCTCCGAAGCCGCCACGTGGAAGGCCGCCAGGCCCTCCGCGAGCGCGGCCACCGCGGCCGGTTCCATCCGCTCCAGCACGGCGCTCAGCTCCCGGGCACGCAGCGCCCGGTACTCTTCGAGGAGGGCCCGGCCGCGCAGACTCAGCCGCAGCACCACCTCGCGCCGGCTCGTCGGGCTCGGTGCCCGCTGCACGAGCCCCATCGCCTCCATGCGGTCGCACAGCCGGCTGACCGACGGCGCACGCGAGCCCAGTGCCTCGCCCAACGAGCGCAGATTGGTGCCCTCCTGCTTCTCGATCACGAGCAGGGCCCGGAGCTGGGAGGGGGATACCGTTCCCGAAGCGGCCGCTTCCTGACCACGGCCCCAGAGCACTTCCAGCAGCTCCGAGGCTGCGGAGGCGTCGGCGGACACCTCTGCGCGGGTGCGCGGGCGGCGGGCACGGTGGGGCATCCGTCCACTCTGTCATCCGCCAGCCCTACTTGTCAGCCCGGCTTCGGCCCCTACCACGTCGCAGGACGAAGAATGCACGAGAGACCGTGAAAAGAAGACCGGACATCGAGACGGCCGTCAGGGCCGCCGCTCCGCACGCGCTGCTGACCACGCTGCGCACCCTGCTCGCCGACGCCTACGGGGCGCTGGCGGTGGAGCTGCATCTGGCCGACTACGGTCTCAGGGTCCTCAAGCGCCTGGACCAGCCCGACGGCGAGGAGGAGCCGCTCTCCCTGCACAACAGCGCGGAGGGCCGGGCCTTCGGCAGCCAGGAGCCCCGGGAGCAGCAGGTCCGGCACGGCGACGCGGTCGACCACTACCTCCCGGTGACCGTACGCGGCGAACGTCTCGGCATCCTCACCGTCCGGCTGCCCGCCGCACGGTCCGCTCCCGACATGGTGGGCGAGCTGACCCACGTGGCCGACCTGCTGGGCCACGAGATCCTGGTCGCCGAACGGGACACCGACGTCTACCAGCGCGCCCGGCGCACCACCCGGCTCACTCTCGCCGCCGAGATGCAGTGGCAGCTGCTGCCCGCCCGGGCCTGCACCGCCGCCGAGTTCGCCATCGGAGCCCAGCTGGAGCCGGCCTACTCCATCCACGGCGACAACTTCGACTGGGCGGCGGACGCCGACGAGCTGACCCTCGCGGTGACCAACGGCATGGGCGAGGGCATACAGGCCTCGCTGCTCACCAACCTCGCGGTCAACGCCCTGCGCAACGCCCGCCGGGCCGGTATCGGCATCGCGGACCAGGCGGCCCTCGCCGACCAGGCGCTCTACGACCAGCACCGAGGCGCCTCCCATGTCTCCACGCTGCTGCTCCGCTTCGAGCTGGCGACCGGCCGGGTCGGCGTCGTCGACGCGGGATCGCCGCAGCTGTGGATGCAGCGCGGCCGCACGGTCCGGCGCATGGAGCTGGAGGCCCAGCTCCCGCTAGGCATGTTCGAGGAGTCGCACTACACGGTCCAGGAGTTCCACGTGGAGCCCGGCGACCGGCTGCTGCTGCTCAGCGACGGCGTGTACGAGGCCGTGTCCCCGGCGGGGGAGATGTACGGCGAGAAGGCGCTGGCCCGGGCCATCCAGTCGACCCGGCTGCTTCCGGCCGCGACCGTCCCGCGCGCCATCCTCGGCGAATTGGCCGAATACCGCGTCACGGAGACACTCGACGACGCGTTGGTGGTCTGCCTGGACTGGTTCGGCCGCCAGGACGACGACAGCTGAGACCGGAACCGCGGCGGCCGGGAGACACGATGCCCCCGTGGACGCGTCACGCGTCCACGGGGGCATCGTCGTGTCCGGGTCAGGTGGAGAGCTGGAACTCCGCGCGGATCCGCTTGCCGACCGGCACCCGCTCGGCGGTGAGCCGGTCGCACAGGGCCACGACGATCTCCATGCCGTGCCCGCCCAGCCGGGACGGGTCGGGGCCGTACAGCACGGGCATCGCCGTACTGCTGTCGTACACCGTGACGCTCATGACCTCGGCGTTCCCCTCCAGCTCCAGGAGGTACGGGCCGTGGCTGTAGCGGTCGGCGTTGGTGACCAGCTCGCTCACGGCCAGCATCAGATCGCTGCGGGTGTGCTCGCCGATCGGGGCCAGGCACTCCACCGCGAGCCGCGTGAGGAAACGGTCCGCCAGGGCGCGCGCGAGCGCGATGCAGCCGGGTTCGCCGTCGAAGACCTCGGCGCTGAGCAGTACCTCCGGGGACCGCAGACCCTGGCCGGGGTCTTCCGGTGGTGAGGTGACCTCTTTGTTCATGTGCTCCAGCCAGGCGCCGCAGTAAGGCCGTCGAAGACCCTATTCCGCCATTCGTCTACCCGCGTCGAGGGATCCCACTCCAGGCGATCCGGACCGATCCTACGCACGGCCGGGCAGCCGCACCACGGTCACGAAGAATTCGTCGATCTGGCGCACCGCCGCGATGAACTGGTCCAGGTCCACCGGCTTGGTCACATACGCGTTGGCGTGCAGCTTGTAGCTTCGCAGGATGTCCTCCTCGGCCGAGGAGGTGGTGAGGACGACCACCGGGATGAGCGACAGCTCGGGGTCGCCCTTGATCTGCTCCAGGACCTGCCGCCCGTCGTACTTGGGCAGGTTCAGGTCGAGGAGCACGAGGTCGGGGCGGGGGGCGTCGGTGTACTCGCCGCGCCGGTAGAGGAAGTCCAGCGCCTCCTGGCCGTCGCGGACGACGTGCAGGGTGTTGCGGATCTTGTTGTCCTCGAACGCCTCACGGGTCATGAGCTCGTCGCCGGGATCGTCCTCGACCAGGAGGACCTCGATGGGCTGTACGGGGCTGTTCACGAAGGGTCTCCCGGCTGGCTGACGGTCAGGGCCGGAGCGAGGAGCTCCGCCGTGGTGTGCTGGGGCGCCTCGGGCGCCGCAGGCAGGGTGAAGTGTATGCGGGTGCCTTCGCCCGGTTCGGCGTCCAGCCAGATCCGGCCACCGTGGAACTCGATGATCTTCCGGCAGAGCGCCAGGCCGATGCCCGTTCCCTCGTACTCGTCGCGCGCGTGCAGCCGCTGGAAGATCACGAAGACCTTGTCGGCGAACTCGGGCGCGATCCCGATCCCGTTGTCCGAGACGGTCAGGTGCCAGTCCTCGTCCTCGCGTACGCAGCCGACGGTGATCCGGCACTCCACGTCCGCGCGGCGGAACTTGACCGCGTTGCCGATGAGGTTCTGCCAGACCATCGTGAGGGCCGTGGAGTCGCCGAGCAGCTCGGGCAGCTCCTCGGGCCGCTCGATCACGGCCCCGGACTCCTCGACGGCCAGCGTCAGGTTGCCGAGCGCACGGTCCAGGGCCCGGTCCAGATCGACCGGCTTCCACCCCTCGTGGACCCGGCCCACCCGCGAGAAGGTCAGCAGATCGTTGATGAGCACCTGCATCCGTTTGGCGCCGTCCACCGCGAAGGCGATGTACTGCTTGCCCCGGTCGTCCAGCTCCTCGCCGTACCGCTTCTCCAGGAGCTGGCAGAAGGAGGCGACCTTGCGCAGCGGCTCCTGGAGGTCGTGCGAGGCGACGTACGCGAACTGCTCCAGCTCGGAGTTGGAGCGGCGCAGCTCCTCCGTCTGCTCCGCGAGCAGCGTCTCGCGGCTCCGCGCCCCGTCCAGCTCGTCGACCAGCCGCCGCCGCATGTCCTCGACCGCGCTCGCCACGGCCTGGACGTCGGAGGGGCCCTTGATCTCGATCCGCTGGGCGAAGGCGCCCGACCGTACGTGCTCGGAGGCGGCGCGCAGCCGGTTCAGCGGAACGCCGACCACGCGGTGGAGCAGCACGCTGAGCGCCACCACCGTCAGGACGAAGACGGCCACCAGGGCGAACAGCACCTGGTCACGGGTGGTGCGGGCGTCGTTCAGCTCGGCCCGGACGGTGTCCCGGGCCTCGGAGAGATGGGTCTGCTGTGCGCCGTAGGCCCGCCGCAGTGCGTCGAAGTCCGCCTTGCTGCTCTGCAGTTGCGCCGAGGCGCCGGCCTCGTTGGGCCCCTGCTCGCGGACCATCTTCAGCAGCGGCTCGGCCTTGGTCTCGCGCCACTGCCGTGCGGCGGTCTCGATCGCGTCGAGATCCTCGGCGAACTGCTTCTGCCCGCCGATCAGCTGCCGGGCCCGGGTCAGCCGCTCCCGCTCGGCGGCCTTGCCGGCCTCGTACGGTTCGAGGAACGAGTCGTCCCCCGTCAGGGCGAAACCGCGGACCCCGGTCTCCTGGTCCAGCAGGGCGTTCTGCAGCTGGAAGGAGACCGACCGCGCGGGCTGTATTCGGTCCACCAGATCGGTGGTGCGGTCGGACATCCGGGCCAGCACCAGCCCGCCGACCACCAGACAGCCGCAGACGACCACGATGAATCCGCCGAGGATCAGATGGACCCAGTTCTGCACCGAGAGCCGTGAGGCCACGCCCGAGGGCGCCGGGTCCTTCCCCGTGTCCGTACGCGTGGAGTGTTCCGTGCTCATGAAAGTTCCGATCCCCAGCCCAGATGCAGGACGGCCACATCGTCCGCAAGACCGCCGTAGGGGGCGGCTCCCTCGGCGGCTCCGGCCACCAGTGCGTCGACGAACCTGCGGCCCGGCAGCCGCCCGTGGGCCCGGGCCATCTCCAGCAGCCCCTCCTCACCGAGGCGGCTGTCGGGGCCGTCGCGCCCCTCGAAGAGTCCGTCGGTGAAGAGTACGAGACCGTCACCGGGCTCCAGCGGCAGGTCGACCGTCGTCCATCTGCCCATGCCGGGCAGCAGCCCGAGCGCCATGCCGCCCTCCGGCTCCACCCAGCGGACCTCCTCACCCCGGCGCAGCAGCAGGCCGGGGTGGCCCGCCCGGACGATCTGCACACTCCGTCCGTCGGGAGCGAAGGACAGGGAGGTCATCGTGGCGAAGACGTGCGAGTCCGAGCGCTCGGCGACCAGGATCTCCTCCAGCAGTTCGATCTGCTCCAGGTGGGAGGTCCCGCACAGCACGGCGGTCCGCCATGCCACCCGGAGGCAGACCCCCAGCGCGGCCTCCGCCGCACCGTGCCCCGAGACATCGCCGATCACCGCGTGGACGGCGCCGTCGGCGGTCTGCACGACATCGTAGAAGTCACCGCTCAGCAGCCCGTGGACGCGCCCCGGCTCGTACCGGGCGCGCGCCTGGAACCGGTCGTCCCGCAGCAGCGGCACGGGCAGCAGACCGCGCTCCAGCCGGGCGTTCTCCTGGGCGATCAGCTGGTTGGACCGCAGCGCGGCGGCCGCCCGCTCCACCGCCTTGCGCTGGAGGGCGTAACGGATCGCGCGCGAGAGCACCTCGGGGTCCAGCCGCCCCTTGACCAGGTAGTCCTGGGCGCCTCCGGCGACCGCGCGCAGCCCCGTGCCCGACTCGTCGAGACCGGTCAGCACGACGATCGCGGCGTCGCTGTCGGACTCCAGGATCTGGCGTACGGCGTCCAGGCCGTGTACGTCCGGGAGGTGCAGGTCCAGCAGGACGCAGACCGGGGTGGCGCAGGTGCGCAGGAAGGCGCGGGCCTCGGCGAGGGTCTTGCGCCAGGTGAGCGCGGAGTCCAGCTCGCTGTCGGTGAGCATCTCCTCCACCAGCAGCGCGTCGCCCGCGTCGTCCTCCACCAGGAGGATGGTGGCGTCGACGTTCCACAGGAGGGTGCTGGGGGAGGAGTCGCCGGTGAGGTCCTGCTGTGCGGGGATGCCGGCGGTGCCCACAGGTTTGAGAGACATGCCCATGGGTGACTCGGCCAACCCCTCCACCCCCTCGAAAGACCGGCATCAGACCATCCGGCCGATCGTCGGGAAGCATATGTGATCGGCGGCCCCGGCAGATGCCACGGGCCGCCGCTCGGACAGTAAGCGGCCGGGCACCCAGGAGGGGTGCCCGACCGGTCGAACGGCGGGTGCCGGGGGAGACCCCGATCAGGTCAGGAAGTGTGCGGGCTCACGCCTCGACGCTCATGCCCTTGCGCAGTTGCTTGACGATCCGGGTCAGCAGCCGCGACACATGCATCTGGGAGACGCCCAGCTCCGCGCCGATCTGTGCCTGGGTCATCTCGGCCCCGAACCGCATCTGCACGATCCGGCGCTCCCGGTCGTCCAGCTGCTCCAGCAGCGGTGCCAGGGTGTGCAGGTTCTCGACGGTCTCCATGGCCGGGTCGGCCTCGCCGAGCACATCGGCGTACGCGCGCTGCTCCTGGCCGGAGTCGCTGTCGGCCGAGGGGGTGTCGAGGGAGCCGGCGGAGTAGCCGTTGGCGGCCACGAGCCCCTCGATGATCTCCTCCTCGGGCAGGTCCAGGTGGGCGGCGAGCTCCTTGACCGTGGGGTCGCGGTCCAGCTCGGCGGAGAGCTGCTCCTTCGCCTTGGCGAGGTCGACCCGCAGCTCCTGGAGGCGGCGCGGCACATGCACGGACCAGGTGGTGTCCCGGAAGAAGCGCTTGATCTCGCCCACGATGTAGGGGACGGCGAAGGTCGCGAACTCGACCTCGCGGGACAGGTCGAAGCGGTCGATCGCCTTGATCAGCCCGATCGTGCCGACCTGGATGATGTCCTCGGTGTCGTCGCCGCCGCGGTTGCGGAACCGGGACGCGGCGAAGCGGACCAGCGAGAGGTTCATCTCGATCAGGGTGTTGCGGGCGTACTGGTACTCGTGGGTGCCCTCCTCCAGAACCTGGAGGCGGTCGAAGAAGACCTTGGACAGGGCCCGCGCGTCCTTGGGGGCGACCTTTCCGGCGTCCTCGACCCAGGGCAGCTCCTCGGCGCCGACGTCGGTCCGCGTGCCCGCCAGGTCGTCGCTCAGAGGCGCCGTCGCTCCGGTGGCTCGCACAGACATCGCCGTCATGGTGTCACCCTCCCTGTCACCCAATGTGTCGGACGGTCGCCTTCCCGGTCGTTCCGAAGTCATGCGTGCCTTTTCGAGAAAGTTTTCCGGCCCCTGTTTTCCGGTCCTCGTCCGGGCCGTCACCCGCGCCGCCCGCCCGACCGGAGCAGCCTCGCGCGCATGGCAGACTTGAGCGGGGTGTTTCGGCCCGCGGTGTCCCCTGACCCGCGGGGATGAAGATGACAGAGGAACGGCAATGACGGTGACAGAGGACAGCCCGGAGCTCGCTCCCGGAATCGACGAGTTCGGTCCCGGTATCGACCCGGAGCGGCTGGCCGTCTGCCTGAGCGTGCTGGACGAACTCGACCGCATCGAGGTCGACCACCCGGACGCCGTCGCCGTCCGCCGGGCCACCGCCGGGATCTACCGCACGGTGAAGCAGCGCCGCCGCCAGGAGCGCCGGGCCGCCAAGACCGCCCACGACCGGGCCGTCACCGAGGCGACCGCGACCGGCTCGGCCGAGCGCATCGACGACGAGACACAGGGCGTCCTGCCGTCCTCCTCCGCCCAGGCCGAGATCGCGGGGATACTCCAGCGCCCCCGCTCCTGCTACATCTGCAAGACCCGGTACGTCGAGGTGGACGCGTTCTACCACCAGCTCTGCCAGCCCTGCGCCAAGGAGAACCGCGCCCGCCGCGACGCCCGCACCGACCTCACCGGCCGCCGGGCGCTGCTCACCGGCGGCCGGGCGAAGATCGGCATGTACATCGCGCTGCGGCTGCTGCGCGACGGGGCGCACACCACCATCACCACCCGCTTCCCCAACGACGCGATCCGCCGCTTCAAGGCGATGGAGGACAGCGACGAGTGGATCCACCGGCTGAAGATCGTCGGCATCGACCTCCGCGACCCGGCCCAGGTGGTCGCGCTGGCCGACTCCGTCGCCGCCGAGGGCCCGCTGGACATCCTGATCAACAACGCGGCCCAGACGGTACGCCGCTCGCCGGGGGCCTACAGCGAGCTCGTGGCCGCCGAGTCCGCCCCGCTGCCGGCGGGTGAGCTGCCCGCCGCCGAGGTCATCGGCACCTTCGGCAGCGGCACGGTCGACCGGGTGGCCGCCCTGCCCGCCGCCCGCAAGGAGGGCCTCAGCGCCCAGGAGGTCACCGACCTCGCCCTGGTCACCGGCTCCGCCTCCCCGGCCCGGATCGCCGCGGGCACCGCGATCGACGCGGGCGGGCTCGTCCCGGACCTGCACGACACCAACAGCTGGGTCCAGACGGTCGAGGACGTGGAGCCGATCGAGTTGCTGGAGGTCCAGCTCTGCAACTCCACCGCGCCGTTCATCCTGATCAGCCGGCTCCGCCCGGCGATGGCCAGGGCCGCGGCCAAGCACGCGTACGTCGTCAACGTCTCCGCGATGGAGGGCGTCTTCAGCCGGGGCTACAAGGGCGCGGGCCACCCGCACACCAACATGGCCAAGGCCGCGCTCAACATGCTCACGCGCACCAGCGCCCAGGAGATGTACGAGAAGGACAGCATCCTGATGACGGCGGTGGACACCGGCTGGATCACCGACGAGCGGCCGCACCCGGACAAGATGCGGCTGGCCGAGGAGGGCTTCCACGCCCCGCTGGACCTCGTCGACGGCGCGGCCCGGGTCTACGACCCGATCGTGCGCGGCGAGGGCGGCGAGGCGCTCTACGGCTGCTTCCTCAAGGACTACGCCCCCGCGAACTGGTAAACCCGGCCTCCGCCGGCGTAACCCGACCGGCTCAATCGGAGCCGCATCTTCCGTGCGGCGGCCGAAAACCCGGCCCAGGATGGATTCTGGGCCGGGTTTTTGCTGCTCGAAGTGGCCGAAAGTGACCCACTGCACACGTTCTATAGAGCGCGGAGCCGCTCATTTGGTTACTCTGAGGCGAACGGACGCCATCGAGGAGCCCACGAAGGTTCCCCGACCGTCCCGGGACAGGTCTGCAACCCGACCGCCGTCCCGCCCCGACACGGCGCCACCGCGACCGACATATCTCAAGCCCCTGCCCCACTCCGGGGCGGTCGATCTCCGGCGCCGCACCCGGAGCGTCGGCGCCGCCCCGGGTGACGCGACACAGAGGAGTGCGCGGTGACGACACCAGAACTGACGATGCGCGAGAAGCGACCCGCCGAACGGTACGGGGAGCGGACCGCACGCCCCGAGAAGCTCCGGAACATCGAGGTGTGGGCCAGGTCCGCACCGATCCGGCTGGCCGGCTACGAGGACGACCTCGCCGAGCCGCACA
The DNA here is from genome assembly GCF_009865135.1 of Streptomyces sp. SID8374. Classification (NCBI taxonomy): domain Bacteria; kingdom Bacillati; phylum Actinomycetota; class Actinomycetes; order Kitasatosporales; family Streptomycetaceae; genus Streptomyces; species Streptomyces sp. SID8374. The sequence goes on from NZ_WWGH01000002.1 coordinate 1,933,303, forward strand.
TCCTGCCCGGCATCGACTGACCGATTGGGCACGCCTCTTCCGCAGGCTGCCTCAGCGCGACCCACGGCCCGTGTCCCGGCCCTCCCGCTCCGGCGGGAGCGGCCGGGACACGGGCCGCATGAATTCCCGGACGTAGGTGCGGTCCCACCAGGCGCCGGTGGCCCGCAGCTCCCGGAGGCCGGTGAACCAGTAGTGGAAGACCCGGGCGCGCACATGCAGGGGCGGGGCGTCGGGGAACGGGTTGTGCGCGAGCAGCCGGAGCATGTCCCGGTCGCCGCGCAGCAGCCGCTCGGTGAACGGGCCGAACCAGGAGCGCGCGTACGCCGGGGAGAGTGCCGCGAACCACATCATCCAGTCGAGTCGCAGGTGGTACGGGGCGAACAGGCGCGGCAGCCGCCGTACATCGCCCGGTTTGCCGCGGAAGCCGTACTCCCGCCAGTCGGCGCCCTCGTCCGCGACCGGATCGGCCGTGCCCTCCACCACCACTTCCAGCCGCATCCTGCTGATGGAGCCGAACGCCCCGTAGGTGTTGACCAGGTGCAGGGGGTCGAAGGACCGGTTCATCACCTGGCGGCGCGAGAGCATATTGCGCGCGGGGCGGTAGCTGAGGACCAGGACCAGGGCCGTCACCGCGATGACGAGCACCTCGTACCAGAGCGGGGGCGCGGCCAGGGCGGGCGGCTGCCCGGTGAGCGGGGTCCAGTCGATGACGGAGAGCGCCAGCGCGATGGTCAGCCAGTTCAGCCAGGCGAAGTTGCCCGACGCGACCAGCCAGAGCTGGGTGAGCACCATCAGGGCGGCGGCCGCGCTCGCCACCGGCTGCGGGGTGAACAGCAGGAAGGGGACCAGCAGCTGGGTGACGTGGTTGGCGGCCACCTCGACCCGGTGGACCGGCCGCGGCAGATGGTGGAAGAACCAGCTGAGCGGCCCCGGCATCGGCTGGGTCTCATGGTGGAAGTCGAGGCAGGTCAGCTTCCGCCAGCACGCGTCGCCGCGCATCTTGATGAGCCCGGCGCCGAATTCCAGCCGGAACAGCAGCCACCGCAGCAGCCAGAGCACCAGGACGGGCGGCGCGGTGTCCCCCGTACCGAGAAAGACCGCGAGGAACCCGGTCTCCAGGAGCAGCGACTCCCAGCCGAATCCGTACCAGACCTGCCCGACCTGGACGATCGACAGGTACAGCACCCAGGGCAGCGCCCACAGGAGCATCCCGCCCCAGAGCGGCAGGCGGCCGTCCAGACCGGCGATCAGGGCCACCGAGACCGCGCAGCCGCCCCAGGCGACGGCGGCGAAGAAGCGGTCGGAGTAGTGCAGCCGGAACAGCCCCGGTGCCGCCTTCCAGGGGGTGCGCCGGAGCAGGTCCGGTACGGGCAGGATGCCGCGCTCGCCGATCAGCGCGCGGAACTGGAGGGCAGCGGAGAGGAAGGCGACCAGGTAGATCACGGCCAGCGTCCGCTGGAAGACCAGCCTGCTCAGCCAGTAGCCGTCGGCGGAGAACCACTCCATCCCTGCCAGTATCGGTCCGGCGGTGGTGTTCAGCCCGCCGCTACGAGCCGGCGCAGCGTCCGGCCCAGCCGGCGCGCGTACCAGAGCTGCACGTGGGGCACGAGCGGCCCCGCGAGCCGTGCGTACCAGACGGCGGGGCGCGAGAACGCCGTGACGGTGAACCAGACCGTGCCGTCGTCCGCCAGGTCGACCACGAAGCACTCCTCGCCGTTCTCCGGGTGGCCGGTGAGGGTGCCGTAGCCGAACCCGGTGCGGCCCTCCTCCCCGTACGCCGTCCAGATCACCTCGCACGGGGCGGCCAGGCGCAGCGGCCCCACGCCGAGCGACACCCGTACGGAGGCTCCGGGCTCCGCGCGTGCGGCCGAGGCCTCGATCCCGGCCCCCGAGGCCCGGTGCATCCGCCACTCTGTCACCGCCGCGCCCGCCACCGCGAAGTCGTCCGGGCCCCGGCCGACCCGGGTGCGGTGGTGCAGGTGGTGGTAGCCCTGGGGGAGCGGGCCGAGGCGGGTGGCCCCGACCTCGGGGTAGGTGAGCGTGCTCATGCGGTCCTGCTTTCCGGGTGGGTGGTGGTGCGGATGCGCTGCCAGGCGAGGAGTGCGCACAGGGCGAAGCCCAGGGCGTTGCCGAGGCCATGGGTGGCGGCCATCCAGGTCAGGGTGGGGTGGGGCAGTCCGGTCGCCTCGCCGACCGCCCAGCTCAGGGCGAGCAGCATGGTCGCCACCAGGACGGCGGCGGAGGTGAGGAGCAGCAGCCGGGTCGTCCTGTCGCGGCCCTCCGCGCGCCCCAGGCGCCAGGTGAGCAGGCCGACGGTCCACATGCCGGCCGTCAGGACCACGGCCCCGGCCAGTTCGGCCCAATCGCCGATGAAGTAGCCGACGAGGACGAGCAGCGTGCCCAGCGGCACGCTCAGCGCGGCGAACCGGCCCGCAGGACTCCCGGCGACCTGGCAGACGAGCCCGGCGACCAGGGCGGCGGCGAAACCGGCGAAGTGGAAGTGCGGCACGGTCAGGGCGAGGATGCCCAGCTCGAAGCCGAACAGCTCGTGGCCCCACCGCTCCGCGACCAGGGCGAGCGCGGCGACGGCCGGGGTGGTGAGCGCGGTGAGCAGGGCGATCCCGGCAGGGGAGAGGTCCCTGCCCCGCACCGCCCGGCGGGCGCCGTACAGGGCGAGAAGGACGGTGCCCAGTGCGTAGCACGAGGCGAGCGCGGTGGCGGTAGGGCCACGCGGCAGCCATAGGGCCACCGCGCCGGGGACGGCGAAGAGGGGCCAGAGCCTCCGGATCCCGTCCAGCTCCCGCAGCCCGGTGAGCCGCAGCCCTGCCGGGACGACCAGGAGCATCCCCAGCATCACGATCACGTTGACCAGTACGGTCACGGCCCCACCCCCACATTTGAACGCGTTCAACTCCTAAGAGGAGAGTAGAGGTTTTATTGAACGCGTTCAAGAAAGCTGTTCCCGGGCCGGTGTCCGCTTGCGGGCCGTCGTCCGGTGCGGCACAGATGGTGACGGACCCATCCGTTCGCCATGGACAGGCAGGAGAGCTCTGTGCGCTCACCCAGACGTTCCCGACGCGCCGCGCTCGCCGCACTGGCCGCCGGGGTCCTGCTCGCCGCCACCGGCTGCGACAGCGCCGCCGACCGCACCACGAAGGGCACCACCGGCACCGCGGAGGCCGAGGACGTCCTCCTCCAGCCGCTCGGCGAGCCCGGCCCCGGGCCCTTCACGAAGTCGACGGCGCGGCCGGCGCCCTCCCCGTCGGCCACCCGTTCGCCGCAGGAGGACGGCGGATCCGCCACCCGGACGGTGCATCGCGTCTCGGGAGCCGTTCCCGGGCTCTACGGCGGCGTCCGGTCCGAGGCGTCCTGCGACGTGGCACAGCAGGCCCGCCTGCTCACCGCCGACCAGGACAAGGCGCGCGCCTTCGCGGAGAAGGCGGGCATCGAGGCCGTGCAGATCCCCGGCTATCTGCGCTCGCTCACCCCGGTGGTCCTGCGCGCCGACACCCAGGTCACCAACCACGGCTACAGCTCCGGCTCCGTCACCGCCTTCCAGGCCGTGCTCCAGGCGGGCACCGCCGTCCTGGTCGACAGCAGGGGGCTGCCGAAGGTCCGCTGCACCTGCGGCAATCCGCTGGACCGGCCGGTGGTCGCGAAGGGGCAGGTCACCCACCGGGGCGAGCGCTGGGCCGGGTACGACCCCGCGCGGATCCTGGCGATCGACGCGGGCGTGCGGCCGGTGAGCAGCCTGATCATCGTGAACACCGCCGACAACACCTGGATCGAACGGGCCGTCGGCGACGATGTCGGACGCGACCGCGACCCGGAGGGCCCGCCGCCCTTCGAGCCGAGCCAGGACCTGCTCTTCCCGTCCCCGGCCCGCCCCTCCGATCCCGAACCCACGGAGACCGCCCCGTCGGCCCCGGCCCCCGCCGAACCGGAGAGCTCGCCGTGCCCGGACCCCTCGGGCGACCCCGCCGAGCTGCCTCCCGGCTGCCCGCCGCCCATGGAGCCCGACCCCGGCACCGAGGCGCCGGACGACTTCGACGGCATGCCGACCGACGAGCCCTGGGAGATGGAGGAGGACGGGTCCGGCGTGGTGCCGGAGCCGACCCAGGTCTTCCCCGGCGACCCCGACGGTCTCGACGAGCCGGCGGACGACGCCGTTCCGGAGCCGTTCGCCGGCTGACCGGCCGCGCCCGGACCCCCTCCAGCCCGTGCGGCGACCGCTCCGGTCCACGGAACGGATCACTCGAAGAATCGGACAAATGGTGGCAGAGTGGCCCACATGGATGATCGGGTAGCGGGTGCCCTGTCACTCCCGGACGACTGGCCCGCCCACCCGGACCTCAGCCTCGCCCTGAACCGTATGGGCAGCTTCGACTGGGATCTGGACACCGGCCTCATGCACATGGACCAGGCCGCCCTCGACGTGTTCGACCTGGCCGCCGAGGAGTACGACGACCGGCCGGCCTCCCTCGCACAGCGCGTACCGACCGATGAGGCCGTACGCCTGGACGGGTTGGTCTCGCAGGCGCTCAAGAGCGGGCTGACCAACTACGGCGCCTACTTCCGGATCCAGCGCCGCGACGGCACCCTGCGCTGGACCCACACCCAGGGGTTCGTCCGCCGGGACGGGACCGGCCGGCCCCGCCGCATCATCGGGATCGTCCGCGACGCCACCCAGGAGCTGGCGGACTCCTCCGCCCGGCAGGAGCTGGACCTGGAGCGGCGCCAGCGCACGAGCCTGGTGGAGGGCACCACGGCGGCCCTGGCCCACGCCCGTACGGTCAAGGACGTCATCGCCGTCCTCAAGAACTCCCAGGGCCTCGCCCACCTGGGCGCCACCAGCCTCGTCATGGGCCTGCTGGAGTCCGGCCGCATCCACCTCGTGGCCGACGGGCCCGAAGGCGCCTACGTCCCCGGCACCCGGTTCACCCGGGTGGACGAGCAGTACCCGATGAGTGAGGTCGTCCGCACCCTCACCCCGCGCTTCATCGAGTCTGCCGAGGACTTCGCCACCTCCTACCCGATCCTCTGGCCCAACATCAGCCACCTGGGGATCACCTCGGCCGCCTACATGCCGCTGATCGCGCAGGCCCGCCCGATCGGCGCACTCGGCCTGCTCTACCGCGACAAGGCGGGCTTCACCCCCGACGAGCGCAACCTCCTCATGGCGCTCGGCACCTCGATCGCCCAGAGCCTCCAGCGGGCCATGCTCTACGAGCAGGAGCACGACCTCGCCGAAGGGCTCCAGCAGGCGATGCTGCCGCGCCGGATCCCCGCCGTGCCGGGGGCGCAGGTCGCCGTCCGCTACCGCTCGGCCCGGCTCGGCCGGGACATCGGCGGCGACTGGTACGACCTGATCCCGCTGCCCGGCGGCCGGGTCGGCGCCGTCATCGGCGACGTCCAGGGGCACGACACCCACGCCGCCGCCGTCATGGGGCAGCTGCGGATCGTGCTGCGGGCGTACGCCGCCGAGGGGCACAGCCCCGCCACCGTCATGGCGCGCGCCTCCGTCTTCCTCCACGAGCTGGACACCGACCGCTTCGCCACCTGCACCTACGCCGAGGTCGACCTCACCACCGGGGTCGTCCAGGCGGTCCGGGCCGGCCATGTCGACCCGCTGGTACGCGACGTGGACGGCAGCTGCCGCCGCATGCCGGCCGAGGGCGGACTGCCGCTGGGGCTCTCCGCGGAGTTCGGGCGGCTGGAGTACCCGGTCTCCACGGCGGAGCTGGACCCGGGCCAGACGATGATCCTGTTCACCGACGGACTGGTGGAGATGCCGGGCTCCGACCTCGACGAGGGCATGCAGCTGCTGACCACGCTGGTCTCCAACGGCCCCCAGAACCTCCAGAAGCTGGCCGACGAACTCTGCGACGCCGTCGACGTGCGCGGCGGCCAGGACGACGTGGCGCTCCTGCTGCTCCGCCGCCGCGCCGCCCAGGCGCCCCAGCCCGGCGGCAGGCTCCGCCAGCATGTCGCCCAGAACGACCCCGAGGCGCTCAGCTCGGCCCGGCACATGATCCGGGCGGCGGTACGCGCCTGGGGGGCGAAGGAGCGGGCCGACGAGATCGAACTGGCCGCCGACGAGCTGACCACCAACGCCCTGATGCACACCGACGGCGGGGCCGTGGTGACGATCCGGGTGATGGCCGGCTCCGAGCGGCGGCTCCGCGTCGACGTGGAGGACCGCTCCAGCGCCCTGCCCCGCCGACGGGACGCGGGGGAGGACGGGGTCTCCGGGCGCGGGCTGATGCTCGTCGACCGGCTGGCCGACGTCTGGGGTGTGGAGTCCCGGGGCAGCGGCAAGTGCGTGTGGTGCGAGTTCCTGATCCCCGAACGGTCGTGATGAGCGGAAGCCGTGTGCTGTAACAGTACGTAACATGTCCGTGCTTGACCGTAACCGACCGCAAACGATTGACTGCGGGGGTAACGGCCGTTCCGCCCCCCCCAAGACATGAGGCCCCTGTTGGGTACCGAACTCCTGGCCCCTCTCGATCTGGCCTTCTGGCACCTCGAATCCGACGCCCACCCCATGCACCTGGGCGCGCTCGCCGTCTTCGCCCCGGCGCCCGGCGTCACCCCGCCGCACATCCTGGACCTCCTCCGCACCCGGGCCGCCGCGATCCCCCGGCTGCGGATGTGCGTACGGGACGTCCTGCTGCCCGTCGGCGGCGCGGCCTGGACCGTCGACAAGGACTTCGACGTGCACCGCCATGTCCGCCGCGTCGCCGTGGAGGACGGGGACTTCATGGCGGAGGCCACCCGGCTGGCCGGGGAGCTGATGGAGCAGCCGCTGGGGCGCGGGCTGCCGCCCTGGCAGATGTACCTGATCGGCGGCGCCGACGACGGGCCCTTCGCCGTCCTGGTCAAGCTCCACCACGCCCTGGCCGACGGGATGCGGGCGGTCGCCATCGGGGCCGGGATCTTCGACGAGATCGCCGCCGCCGCGGCCCGGCCCACCCCACGCGGCCGCTCCGCCGTGCCGCCCCGCTCCTGGCTCCCCGACCCCCGCGAGATGGCGGGGATGGCGCTCGGCCGGATCGGCGAGGTCGGCCGGGCCCTGGGCGTCGGCGCCTCCGTCGTCCGCGCGGGCCGCCTCGACCTGCGCTCCACCGCCTTCACCGCGCCCTCCAGCGGCACCCGGCGCCTGGCCACCGCCGACCTGGACGCCACGGCCCTCCAGCGCATCCGCCGCGCCGAGGGCGGCACCGCCAACGACATCCTGCTCGCCGTGGTCGCCGGGGCCCTGCGCCGCTGGATGGCCGGGCGCGGCGAGGTGCCCGCCGCCACCGACCCGCGCGCCCTGGTCCCCGTCTCCCGGCGCAGGCCCGGCGGCGCGGTGAGCGGGAACCGGCTCTCCGCCTACCTCCTCGACCTGCCCGTCGGCGCGGCCGACCCCCGGGAGCGGCTCAGGACGGTCCGGGCCGCGATGGACCGTAACAAGGCGGCCGGACCGCTCAAGGGCGCCGGAGCCGTCGCCGTACTCGCCGACCAACTCCACCCGCTGGCCCACCGGTTCGGCGCACCCCTCGCGGCCAACGCCGCCCGGATGCTCTTCGACCTCCTCGTCACCAGCGTCCCGCTGCCGCGCTCCGCGCTCTCGCTCGGCGGCTGCCCGCTGACCGCGCTGTACCCGATGGCACCCCTGGCCCGAGGACAGTCGCTGGCCGTCGCCCTGTCGACGTACGGCGGCCGGGTGCATGTGGGCCTGGTGGCGGACGGCAAGGCGCTGCCGGACCTGGACCGGCTGGCGGAGGCGGTGCAGGAGGAGTTCGAGGAGCTCCGCGAGCTGGTGGCCGGCGGCCGGGTGGCCACGCCGGAACCGGTCGCCTGACAGGCAGCCGTACGCGCCCTGCGGCAGGCTGGACCCATGCCCGAGCTGCCCGAAGTCGAAGCCCTGCGGGTCTTCCTCGACGACCACCTGGTCGGCAGGGAGATCGCCCGCGTCCTCCCGCTGGCGATCAGCGTCCTGAAGACGTACGACCCGCCGCTGGCCGCCCTCGACGGCACCACCGTCACCTCGGTGGCCCGCCACGGCAAGTTCCTCGACATCGAGGCGGGCGGGCTGCACCTCTGCACCCACCTGGCACGCGCGGGCTGGCTCCGCTGGAAGGACTCCTTCCCGGCCGCCCCGCCGCGCCCCGGCAAGGGCCCGCTCGCCCTGCGCCTGGTGACCGCCGACGGCGACGGCTTCGACCTCACCGAGATGGGCACCAAGAAGCGCCTCTCCGTCCACCTCGTCCGCGACCCCATGGACGTCCCGGGCATCGCCCGCCTCGGCCCCGACCCGCTCGCCGACACCTTCGACCGGGACGCGTTCGCCGCGATCGTCGCCGGGGCGCGCCGCCAGATCAAGGGCGCGCTGCGCGACCAGTCGCTCATCGCGGGCATCGGCAACGCCTACAGCGACGAGATCCTGCACGTGGCGAAGATGTCCCCGTTCAAACGGACCGCAGACCTCGACGAGGACGACATCACCCGCCTGTACACGGCGCTGCGCACCACCCTCAAGGACGCGGTGGCTCGCTCCAGCGGGGTGGAGGCCGGAAAGCTCAAGTCCGAGAAGAAGAGCGGGATGCGGGTCCACGGCCGCACCGGCGAGGCCTGCCCGGTCTGCGGTGACACCATCCTGGAGGTCTCCTTCAGCGACTCCTCGCTCCAGTACTGCCCGACCTGCCAGACGGGCGGCAAACCGCTGGCCGACCGGCGGCTGTCGAAGTTCCTGAAGTGACCCCCGGGCGTTCCTGACGTGAAACCCGGGCGCTCACCGCTCCACCGTCACCAGCCGCCGCCCGTCCGCCGTCCGCACCTCGAAGTGGTCGATGCCCTCCGGCCGCAGCGCCGCCCCGCCGGACACCTCCACCAGGCCGTCCCCCGCACCCCCGGCCGACCAGCTGCTCACCGTCTCCTCGCTGCCGTCCCGGCCCACCGCGATCAGCGCGCACACCCCGACCGCCGGCACCCGGACGGCCTCCAGCGCCACCGACGTACCCCACTCATGGCCCGCCGCCGTCACCACCGCGGCCGCCCCCGACGCCTGGTCCGCCCCCACCCACCGCTGCACCCCCACCACGCGCCCCGGACCCTCCGGCGCCCCGGCCACCGCCAACGGCCCGCCCACCGCCAGCACCACCGCGGCCGCCACCAGCGCGAGCCGCCGCCTGCCCGCCCTGCGCCGCCCGGCCGCCACCGCCTCCATGAGCCGGTCCGCGAGCCCGGGGGAGGGCCGCACCACCGGCCTGGCCACCGCGAGTCGGGCCGCCACCGGGGCCAGCTCCCGGGCCCGGACACGGCACTGCGGACACTCCTCCAGATGCTCCTCGAACCGGAAGGCGTCGGCCCTCCCGAGGACGCCCAGGGCGTAGGCCCCCACCCGGATGTGGGGCTCGGTCGTCTGCATGTACTGCGGTACGGGAACAAGCCGGGATTCACTCAAGCCATGCGGCCTCGAAGCACCTAAACTCCGGGCTCATGCTGCGCGTACTCGCCGTCGACGACGAACCACCCGCCCTGGAGGAGCTCCTCTACCTCCTGCGCGCCGACCCCCGTATCCGCAGCGCCGAAGGAGCCACCGGGGCGACCGAGGCGCTGCGCCGCATCGGCAGCGCCGTGGACGCGGGCCCCGACGACCCGACCGCGATCGACGTCGTCTTCCTGGACATCCACATGGCGGGCCTCACCGGCCTCGACGTCGCCCAGCTGCTCGCCGGGTTCGCCTCGCCCCCGCTCATCGTCTTCGTCACCGCGCACGAGGGCTTCGCCGTGCACGCCTTCGACCTCAAGGCCGTCGACTACGTCCTCAAACCGGTCCGCCGCGAACGCCTCGCCGAGGCCGTACGCCGCGTCGCCGAACAGGTGGGGGAGCGGGCCGCCCCGGTCAACGACACCGCCACCGACCAGATCCCGGTGGAGCTCGGCGGCGTCATCCGCTTCATCCCGATCGACGAGATCGCGTACGCCGAGGCGCAGGGCGACTACGCCCGGCTGCACACCGCGTCCGGCAGCCACCTCGTCCGCATCCCGCTCACCACCCTGGAGGAGCGCTGGCGCTCGCGCGGCTTCGTCCGGATCCACCGCCGCCACCTCGTGGCGCTGGGCCGGATCGACGAGCTGCGGCTGGACGCGGGGAGCATGAGCGTACGGATCGGGGAGGCGGAGCTGGCCGTCAGCCGCCGCCACACCCGGGCCCTGCGCGATCTGCTGATGCGCCAGGGCGGCCGCTGACCTGGGGCGACCTTCCCCGAAACCTTCCCAGCGCCACCCCCCGCCGCCTACACTCCGAGCCCATGTCACAGGAGACCGCACCCCGGCGCGAAGTCGTCACGGGAGAGCCCCGCCGGGTGCGTCCGCTGCCCCGCTACCGGACCCAGTCGGAGATCGAGGAGCAGACCGCCCTCGGCGGCGCCTACGTCCGCTCGCTGATGCGCAGCCAGCTCCGCGCCGGGCTCACCGTCTTCGCCGTGCTGGCCCTCGTCACGGGCACCCTGCCGCTCCTGTTCGCCGCTCTGAACAGCGCAGCCCTGGTCTGGGCGGTGCTCGGCTTCGCCACCTACCCGCCGCTCACCCTGGCCGCCTGGTGGTACGTGCGCAGGGCCGAGCGCAACGAACGCGACTTCGCCCGGCTGGTGGAGGGCCGCCCGACGCCGTGAGCACCCCCGACCACACGGCGTCCTGGGTGGCGGTCGCCCTCGTCGTCCTCGCCACCGTCCTCGTCGGCGGCTTCGGCCTGCGCATCTCCCGTACGACCTCCGACTTCTACGTCGCCTCGCGCACCGTGCGGCCCCGGCTCAACGCGGCCGCGATCAGCGGCGAATACCTCTCCGCCGCCTCCTTCCTCGGCGTCGCGGGCCTGGTCCTGCTGCACGGCCCGGACATGCTCTGGTACCCGGTCGGCTACACCGCCGGATATCTGGTGCTGCTGGTCTTCGTCGCGGCACCGCTGCGCCGCTCGGGGGCGTACACCCTGCCGGACTTCGCCGAGGGGCGGCTCGAATCGCTCCATGTCCGGCGCCTGGTCAGCATCCTCGTGGTCGGGGCGGGGTGGCTCTACCTGGTCCCGCAGCTCCAGGGCGCCGGGCTGACGCTGAAGATCCTCACCGGGGCGCCCGGGTGGCTCGGCGACGTGCTCGTCGCGACCGTGGTGATGGTGGCGGTGGCGGCGGGCGGGATGCGGTCCATCACCTTCGTCCAGGTCTTCCAATATTGGCTGAAGCTCACCGCGCTCCTGGTCCCCGCGCTCTTCCTGATCCTCGCCTGGCAGGGAGACGGCCGGCCCCGGGTCAGCTTCGACGACCAGTTCGCCGTCTTCCGCGCCGACCACCCGCTCTACGCCACGTACGGACTCATCGTGGCGACCTTCCTCGGCACGATGGGCCTGCCGCATGTCGTCGTCCGCTTCTACACCAGCCCCAACGGCCGCGACGCCCGCCGCACCACCGTCGCCGTCCTCGCCCTGGTCGGCCTCTTCTATCTGCTGCCGCCCATCTACGGAGCCCTCGGCCGGCTGTACGCCCCCGAGCTGCGGCACGGCGGCGACGCCGACGCGGCTGTTCTCCTGCTGCCCGCCCGGGTCATCGGCGGGCTCGGCGGCGATCTGCTGGGCGCGCTGATCGCGGGCGGGGCCTTCGCCGCGTTCCTCTCCACCGCGTCCGGGCTCACCATGGCGGTCGCCGGGGTCATCACCCAGGACGTGCTGCCCTCGCGCGGGGTGCGGTACTTCCGGCTCGCCACCGTCCTCGCCATCGCCGTGCCGCTCGCCGGTTCGCTGCTGGTCAGCCGGGTGCCGGTGGCCGACGCGGTGGGCATGGCGTTCGCCGTCTCCGCCTCCTCCTTCTGCCCGCTGCTGGTCCTCGGCATCTGGTGGCGCCGCCTCACCCCGCCGGGCGCGATAGCGGGGCTGCTGCTCGGCGGCGGGTCCGCGCTCCTCGCCGTCGCGATCACGGTGAGCGGTGCCGTACGCCCGCCCGGCTGGCCGCACGCGCTGCTCGCCTGGCCCGCCGTCTGGTCCGTCCCTGTGGGGTTCCTCGCGATGATCCTCGTCTCGCTCGCGACGCCGGGCCGGATACCGCCGGGCACCAACGCGGCCATGACCCGCTTCCACCTCCCCGAGGCGCTCACCTCGGCACGGGCCGCCGGGAGGGAGCGATGACCGGGGCCGGGATCGCCGTGCTCGTGGTCCTGGTGGCGCTGCTGTTCGGCATGGGGTTCCTCGTGGGGCGACGTACCGCCCGGCCGCTCCGGCCCAGCGATGTCGGCACCCCCGTCGAACACGCCACCTTCGAGACCCTGCACACCGCATCGCTCGCCGCGCCGCCGCTGCGCGCCGGGCTCACCGAGGAGAGCGCCCGGCGCTCGGCCCGCCGGCTGCGCTCCCTGCTCGGCACCGACGCCCTCTGCCTCACCGACCGGGAACGTGTCCTGGTCTGGGACGGCGCCGGACACCATCACGGCAAGGACGTGATGGGCCACATCCAGGAGCTGCTGGAGGGCGGGCGCGGCACCGCCTTCGACAGCGGCTGCGCCGACCTCGACTGCCCGCTGCGCTGGGCGGTCGCCGTCCCGCTCACCGTGGAGAACCGGGTCCTGGGCGCACTCGTCGCCTACGCCCCGCGCGAGTCGGCGGTGCTGGCCCGGGCGGCGGGCGAGGTGGCCCGCTGGGTCTGCGTACAGCTGGAGCTGGCCGAGCTGGACCGCTCCCGTACGCAGCTGATCGAGGCCGAGATCAAGGCGCTACGGGCCCAGATCTCCCCGCACTTCATCTTCAACTCCCTCGCCGCCATCGCCTCGTTCGTCCGCACCGACCCCGAGCAGGCGCGCGAACTGCTCCTGGAGTTCGCCGACTTCACCCGCTACTCGTTCCGGCGGCACGGCGAGTTCACCACCCTGGCCGACGAACTCCACTCCATCGACCAGTATCTGGCCCTGGTCCGCGCCCGCTTCGGCAAACGCCTCTCCGTCACCCTCCAGGTCGCCCCCGAGGTACTGCCGGTCGCCCTGCCCTTCCTCTGCCTCCAGCCGCTGGTGGAGAACGCCGTGAAGCACGGCCTGGAGGGAGCCGGCGCCCCGCCCGGAGAACGGGCGGCGGACACCCCCTTCCGGATCACCATCAGCGCGCTGGACGCCGGATCGGAGGCGGAGGTCGTGATCGAGGACAACGGCACCGGCATGGACCCCGAACGGCTGCGCCGCATCCTGCGCGGCGAGGCCACCACGCCTTCCACCGGCATCGGCCTGCTCAACGTGGACGAGAGGCTGCGCCAGGTGTACGGGGACGGGTACGGGCTCGTCATCGAGACCGGGCTCGGCGCGGGCATGAAGATCACGCTCCGGCTGCCCAAGTACCGCGCAGGCGTGCACGGTTCCTGAGCCACGCCCGGCGTCCCGACCGGATCAGCACAGATGCACGGCCAAGTGGCCCAGCGGCAGCCCCAGTTGCCACGCCGGAGTCCACACCTGGACCTCCCCCTCGCCCTCGTGCGCGCCCCCGGCCACCGGCTCCCAGGGCGCCGGCACGATCGCGTCGAGGTCGGCGGCGAGCAGTTCGGTCTCCTCCAGCCACCGCCAGGCCGCCCGGGCCAGTGCCAGATCGGGGTCGCCGGGTCCGGCCCGCCGCTGCGACTCCACGAGCCGCTCGCAGACCCAGCTCCGCCAGGTCGCGCCGTACGCCGTGAGCAGCCGCAGCTCGTCGACCCGTGCCTCGGACAGCGCACCGGGGACCGGGGTCTCCCCGAGGAGGCCGGAGAGGAATATCGTGAGCGCGAGCGCGTCGCGCCCGGCCCGGAACTCCAGGGTCGTCGGCTCCATCAGATCGCCGGTGCGCAACAGCTCGTCCGCGATGTACTCCGTGTACAGCCAGGCCATCGGCACCGGCAGCCCGCCCCCACCGGTTCCATCCGTATCCTCGGGACGCATCCCGTCTCGCCTCTTCCCTTGCTCGGTACCGGGCTTCACGCAGCATTGAACCGGGGGCGGACGCCCCGCGTGGGCAGAAGCGGAGGATCGCCCAGGAGATGCGAGGCTGTGAATGAGTGCCGACCCCGGCGACGACCCGCATGTGCGCCTGCTGCTGGGCGCGTACGTCCTGGACGCGCTGGACGCGGAGGAGACCTGCCGGGTCGCGCGCCACCTCCAGCTCTGCGACGGCTGTGCCCGGGACTACGTGGAGGTGGCGGAGGCCTCGGCCCTGCTCGCGCTGTTGCGGGCGGAGGACCTCCGTGAGTAGCCGGGCAGATTGCGCGAGAGCAGCCGCAGGGCGTAGTACGAACGGGACTTGACGGTCCCGGCGGGGATGCCGAGCACCTCGGCGGTCTCGCCGACGCTCAGCCCGCGGAAGTAGATCTGCACCAGCACCGCGCGGTGTTCGGGGCTGAGCGTGCGCACCGCCTCGCGGACGTCCAGGGCGCGGACGGCCGAGTCCGCGGTGTCCTGGTCGGCCGGGGTGCTCTCCAGCACCAGATCGCTGACCTCGGCGGGGCGCGCCTGGCGGGAGCGCCGGGCGTCGATGGCGAGGCGGCGGCCGACGGTGAAGAGCCAGGGCCGCATCGAGTCGTACGGGGCGTCGAAGGCCTCGGGGTGCTGCCAGGCGCGTACCAGGGTCTCCTGCACCAGGTCCTCGGCCCGCTGCCGGTCCCCGAAGGTCAGGCCCAGCAGGAAGTGGAAGAGGGCGGGGCCGTGTTCCCGCTGCAACTCCGCGATGGCCCGCTCATCGGTCGTCGTCGTGGTCTTCATGAACGTCCTTTCCCGCGGGAGGCCCCCGACGGCCTCGCTGCCGCCTGGCGTATACGAACGCATTCGGCGGCGCAGGAACAGGCGGTGCACCGAGGCGTGCGACGAGCGGTCGCTCAGTGCGGCGAATGGTGCGGCGAACGGTCAAGGGGCCGTCGGGGTCGGACGGTACGACCAGTTCAGCTAGGTATGCGGCAATGCTCCTTGCCTCAGCGGTATGACGATATGTGTAGTCGGATGGTCGTAATCATCCGAACATGGAGTCGAGCAGATGACGCAGCGCATCCGACCGGGCACCGTGGCCGCCCTCGCCCTCCTGCTCGCTGCGGCCACCGGCTGTGCCGGGCAGCAGCCGCCCCAGGCGCCCACCCCGAGCGCTTCCCCCACCGCCTCCCCGAGTGCCGCCCGGGGTGCGGGTGCCCAGCACCCCGACGCACCGCGCCCCTTCACCCTCCTGGCCTCGGGCGACGTCCTGCCGCACTCCTCGGTCATCGACCGGGCGGCAGCCGACGCGGGCGGGCAGGGGTACGACTTCACCCCGATGCTCAAGGGCGCCGCCCCGCTCGTCTCCCGCGCCGACCTGGCCATCTGCCATATGGAGACGGTGTACGGGAAGGAGGGCGGCCCCTACACCGGCTACCCGAGCTTCAAGTCGCCGCCCGAGGTCGCCACCGCTCTCCGCGCCACCGGCTACGACTCCTGCTCCACCGCCTCCAACCACACCCTCGACGCCGGGGCCGCGGGTGTCGACCGCACCCTCGGCGCCCTGGACGCGGCAGGCATCCGCCACGCCGGATCCGCCCGTTCCGCCGCCGAGGCCGCCCGCCCCACGATCCTGCCGACCGGCCCGGGCAAGCGGGCGGCCAAGGTCGCCCACCTCGCGTACACCTACGGCACCAACAACATCCCGCTGCCCGCCGGGAAGCCGTGGACGGTCAACGTGATCGACGCGGGGAAGATCGTGGCGGAGGCGCGGAAGGCGCGGCGGGCGGGCGCCGACGTCGTTGTACTCTCCGTGCACTGGGGCACCGAATGGCAGGACGAACCGGACGCCCGGCAGCTGGATCTGGCCCGGCGGCTCACCGCCTCCCAGGACCGCGGCCGCCCCGACATCGACCTGATCATCGGCACCCACGCCCACGTCCCGCAGGCGTACGAGAAGGTCAACGGCACCTGGGTGATCTACGGCATGGGCGACCAGATCGCCGGCGCGATGATCAACTACCAGGGCGTCCAGGACCCGCGCGGCAACCAGAGTTCGATGGGCCGCTTCACCTTCGCGCCGCCCGCACGGGAGGGCGGGCGCTGGACGGTGCAGAAGGCCGAGTTCGTCCCGCAGTGGTACGACACCGGCACCGGGCGTGTCGTCGACCTCAACACCTCGATCAAGGCCGGTGCCGACCACCACCGCCAGGTCCGCGACCGGATCCGGAACGTGGTGCTGGGGCGGGGCGCGGCGGCCGACGGCCTGGTGATGGGGGAGTAGCCGGGAAGGGTTACGGCACCACGGTGACCGGCCAGCGGCCCGCCTTCACCAGCCGGACCGCCACCGAACCGATGAACCGGTGCCCCGCCGACTCCGACGCCCCCACCACCACGGCGTCGGCGGTGAGTTCGTCGGCCGCCGTCACCAGCCCGTTGTACGGGTCGCCGCGGAAGGTGTGGAACTCCCAGCGCACGTCCCAGGTGTCCTTCAGCCGCTCCGCCGACTCCCGGATCTCGTCGACCAGCTCCTGGGCGACCTCGCCCGTCGTGTCGCCGACGGGCACGCCCAGGGCGGCCCCCGAGGGGATCACGGGCTGGACGTAGACCAGGGCCAGCATGGCGTTCTGCCGCCGGGCGAGACCGGCGGCGTAGGCGGCCGCGCGCATGGACGAGTCGGAGCCGTCGACGCCCGCGACGATCACCTTGGGCCCGTCCGTACCGCGTTCGAACTGATGAGGCTGCTGCTCTGTCACGGCTCCGAGGCTATCGGCTCGCCCGGAGGGTGCGGAGGAGGGCCTGCGTCCCGGGCCGACCGCTGCGTCGAATGGGTACAAAACGGTCAGGCCTCGGTGTCGTCGGCCGACGGGAGGGCCCGGCCGTGCGAGCAGTTGGCCATGAGAAGTGATCACCTCCGGCCCGACCGCCGCACCCTGCTGAAGGTCGCCCTCGGCCTCGGGACCGCCACCGCCGTGCATCTGATCGCCGCCGATCCGGCGTCGACGCCCACCCGCCCCGCACGGGCCGCGGGCACCCCGCCCGCCGCGGCCGCCGGGCCGCCCGCCGGGCTACCGGGCAGGCCGCCCGCGTACCGCCTCCAGCCCATGACGGCGGGCTCCCCGCCCCGCTTCCGGCCGGCCAGACCCCCGGTGCGCACCCGCCCCTTCGAGGAGCTCCCCGACCTCGGCCACTCGATCGTCCTCAGCTTCGACGACGGCCCCGACGCCCGCTACACCCCGGACATCCTGGCCACCCTGCGCAAGCACCAGGTCCGCGCGATGTTCTTCGTCTGCGGCGAGATGGCCGACGCCCACCCCGACCTGCTGCGCGAGATGGCGGACGACGGCCATGTCGTGGGCAACCACTCCTGGTCGCACCCCCTGATCCCGGGCCTCTCCCGCGCCGGGATCCGCAGCGAACTCGGCCGCACCAGCGAGGTGGTCGAGACGGTGCTCGGCGCCGCGCCGCTCTGGTACCGGGCCCCGTACGGCGCATGGAACCGCAACTCCTTCGAGATCGGCGCCGACCTGGGCATGGAGCCGATGGCCTGGACCGTCGACACCCTCGACTGGACCACCCCGGGGACGGGGACCATCGTCCGCCGGGTGCTGGACGGGGCGGCGCCCGGTGTCGTCGTCCTCTCGCACGACGCGGGCGGCAACCGGTCCCAGAGCGTCGAGGCGCTGCGCCGCTATCTGCCCCGGCTGCTGGACGAGGGCTACCGCGTCACGGTGCCGCACCGCGTCTGAGGCGTACGACGGTGCCCCCGGCGTCCAACGGATGCCGGGGGCACGGACGTACGGACTCCGCCGAGGTCAGCGGGTCTCGACGAGCCGGGCGAAGACCACCACGTTCCCGTCGTAGCCGCCCGCCTTGGAGTAACCGCCGCCGCAGGTGATCACCCGCAGCTCCGCGTGGCCCGTGTCGCCGTAGACCCGGGAGCCGGGGAAGTCGTTCTTGGAGAAGACCTCGACCCCGTACACCTCGAAGACGCCGACCCGGCCGTCGTACCGCTCCACCTCGACGCGGTGGCCCTTCTGGAGCGAGCCGAGGCCGTAGAAGACCGCGGGCCCGGAGTTGTTGTCGACATGGCCGACGACCACGGAGGTGCCGCGCTGCCCGGGGGCGATGCCGTTCTGGTACCAGCCGGCGAGGTTGGGGTCCTCGGCCGGCGGGGCGTCGATCCAGCCGTCGGCGTCCAGGTTGACGTCGATGATCGGGGCGTCCACGTTGATGGTGGAGATCTTCACCCGGGAGGCGGGGGCGTACGGCAGCGGCTGCACCGGCTCGCCCTCCACCGGCGGCCCGGCGGTGTCGCTGCCCAGGTCCAGCGAGGCGGCGGCCGCAGGCTGCGGCGGGCCCTCGTCCCCGAACTCCGCCCCGTTGCGCAGCAGGGCGAGGCCCGTGAGCATGACCAGGGCGACGGCACCCCACGGCACGCGTCTGGTCCGCTCGGCGCCAGCGTAGTCCCGGCCCATGGTGCTCCCTTCGTCGCGACGCTTGGAACGTTAGGGGTGCCGCGGCCGGGCGGCGATCAGGGAGAGGCGAACGGGTGGCGGGCGGAACCCGGGCCTCCGGGCCGACCGCGCCGGGGCCTTGAGGCCGACCTCACCGGGGCTCCGGCGTGACTGCCCTTCGGAGTAATGAGCAGATAAAAATTCTGACGGCCTGTGACCTGCGGCTCCGTCGGACGCAGGGGTTTTCGTACGGCGTGTCGTGTCACCGGGGTGGAGCAGTGCCGAAGTGCGAGCCGTCGACCGGCTGGTGAGTGTTCGTCATGGGAGGCGTTCACGTCGATCCATTCCCGGAGGACAGGACTCCGGGGCGTTTCCCGCTGGAGGTCCACACGATGCGTGCTTCACGCGCTCTCGCGGTCACCGTGACCGCTTTCGCAGCTGTCGGGCTCGCCGCCCCCATGGCCGCGGCCACCAACGGTCCGGTCAACGTCGCCGTCAACCCGCAGTCGGTCCACCAGGGCGGCACGCTGAAGATCACGGCTCGCGGCTGCGGTCACGGCGGCACGGTCTGGTCGAACGCGTTCCCGACGACCAGCCTCTCGGCGGGTGACGGCACCAACTACGCCCACGCCCGCGTCCGCGACAACACCACGCCGGGTCACTACCACCTCTCCGTGAAGTGCAGCGACAACGACCGGATCGCGACGCACAAGTTCACCGTGCTCGCCGGCAACGGCGCGCAGGGCGGGCTCGGCGGCTCCATGGGCCCGAACTCCACCGAGATGCAGGTCGGCGGCGGACTGGTGGCCGCGGCGGCCGTCGGTGGCGCGGTCTTCCTCGTCCGGCGCCGGCGGACGAGCCATGCGGCCTTCTAGGACGTCGGACCTCCCGCCTGGCCCGATACGCCCGTCGCCCCGAGTCCTGCGGTCAGGACCCGGGGCGACTGTCGTGCGTTCCACCTCGGACCTCGCGCCTTCAGTGCCGGCGGCCGGCGCCGCGGCGCCGTACGAAGTAGAGGGTGCCGGTGGCGGCCGCGAGCACGAGGGCCGCGCCCGCCGTGACCTCCGCCGTGTTCATGGCGCCGGAGCTGCCGCCGAGTCCGCCGCGTACCCCGCTCGGCGCGATGGCCGTGGAGCTGACGGTCGGGGCCGTGGTCGGAGCGGTCGTGGGCGTCGGCGTGCTGGTGGCGCCCCCGGTGATGGTCAGGTTGACGTTGCGGGTGGTGCCGGTGGAGCCGCAGGCGAACGTCACCGCGTAGACCGCGCCCCGCCGGGCGTCCGTGTCGACGGTGGCGGTGGCCGTGGTGCTGCCGCTCGGGATGACGGTCGTGTCGAAGATGCCCGAGGTGACGGTCGTCTCGCCGGTGCACCCGCCGCCGCCGAGGGTCACCCGGCCGCCCGGAGCGATCACCGAGGGGGAGATCGTCGGGTTGAACGTGTTGATGGCCCCGTCCGGCGCGGCGTGGGCGGCGGACGGAGCCAGCAGGGTGAGGGCGGTGGCGCCCAGGAGTGCGAGGGGTGCGACACGTATCGCGCGCATGGTGGATCCTCCGGGTTCCCCGAGGGGCAGCTGCGGAATGAATTTCCACATAGCAGGAAAAATGCACCTCGATGCGCGACACGCTAGGAGGGGTGCGGACCCACCGCTATCGGGGTCCGGCGAACGGGTCATTCCGTCCCCCGGCCGGCGCACTCGGCGGTCCGCCGGCCGGGGAGAGCGGGTATCAGCGGGCGGCCTGCGGGAACAGGTCGAGGAACGGTTCCGCGGTGGCCGAGATGCCCCGGCCGAAGGGCGCGTCGAAGTCCCAGATCAGGAAGAGCAGGAACGCGATCAGCACGCTGAAGAGCCCCGCCAGCAGCAGCTCCCGGAACGTTCTGCGGATCTGCAGGGTGAAGATCAGCCCGACCGTCACCAGCGCCCCGATGATCAGGCCGAACCACACCACCCCGGGCATCGTCGCCCCCGCGTTCTGCCCCCGCGAGCTGCGGGCGTCGTCCGCCGCCGCCACCTGGTCCACCAGCGGCTGGTAGGCCTGTCCCTCCAGTTCCGTCTGCGGTTCGAACTCGGTGACGTCCGCCCGCACCCGGGCCAGCAGCTCCGTGCCGCGTTCGGTGAGGGTGCCCTTCTCCGACATCACCTTCCACTCGGCGTCGAGGACATGGGCGACGTACGCGTCCACGTCCGCGCGGATGCGGTCGCGGACCTCGGCCGGGTAGACCGAGGACCGGGCCTGCACCTCGTGCAGCGCCTGCGCCTCCAGCCGTACGGACTCCTGGGCGGCGCTGCGGCCCTCC
Source organism: Streptomyces sp. SID8374 (assembly GCF_009865135.1). Lineage (NCBI taxonomy): Bacteria > Bacillati > Actinomycetota > Actinomycetes > Kitasatosporales > Streptomycetaceae > Streptomyces > Streptomyces sp. SID8374. The sequence goes on from NZ_WWGH01000002.1 coordinate 1,953,992, forward strand.
CAGACCCCGGCGATGGCCAGACCCAGCACGATCGCGTAGACCACGCCGATCATCATCGTCATGTACTCGATGACGTCGGGCGTCTCGGAGGGATCGTCGTCATCGGCGATCCGGCGGTTGTTGAGGATCGCGATGGTGAGCACGACCGCACAGGCCGACGCCATGGCAATGCTCAGGACGAGCCATTCGGACATGGGTAACTCCTCGTCAGCGGGACGATCGGGGCCGCAGCACGGCGACGGCGAACACCGCCGGGGCGGTGATCAGCAGGGTCGTGGACACCAGCGAGGGTCCGCTCCGCGGCTCCTTGCGGGTCGCTTTGCGGTACGTCGGAAGCGCCACGGGCCGCGCCTCCGGCGGCTTCGGCCGCACCGAGGGGGTCGGTGACGGCTTCGGCGCCGGCCTGGGTGCGGGCGCGGCCTTCCGCACGGGCGCGGCCTTAGGCACGGGTGGTGGTGGCGGCTCCGCTGGAGGTGGTGGCGGAGGAGGCGGCGGGGGCGGTGGTTCCGGCGCCGGGGGCGGTGGGGGAGGCGGAGGTGGGGGCGGTGGCTCCGGTGGCGGTGGCGGAGGAGGCGGTGGTGGCGGGGGAGGGGGCGGTGGTGGCTTCGGGGGCGGCGGGGGTGGTGGGGGCTCCGGAGGGGTGACCACCACGCACTTTCCGCTGCCCGCCACGGCGACCGCCGTGCTGCCGTCGTCCTGCCCGATGGTGGCCACCGCGCAGGCGTCGGCGGTCGCGGGCTGCGGTACGGCTATCAGCCAGACGAGTGCGGCGGCTGTCGAGAGCCGCCCGATGCGGGATCCGTACACGAGCGGGAGCATGATCCAGGTCGTCCGGCGACACGCGCGACTCCGCGGGGATTCGCCTGATGGTGGGACAATGAGCCGTTCATGTTTGCGCACGGTTGACGCTTCCGCAGCTGTCCGGCCCCCTGGCCCGATGCGTGCTCCGCCGAATTCTTCTCGGCCCGCTTTGAACGCCACCCCCGTGACGCCGCGTACCTAGGGCCATGAACGGCGCGGACTCGCGCCGCCATCGGAGCGATACGACGACGTACTACGGGAGTCGACATGAATACCTGGCGCAACGCCTCGCTCGCGGTCACCGCCGCGGCCCTTTTGACGCTGACGACGGCGTGCGGTCAGGAGCAGGGCACGGCATCGCCCAACGGCCAGGCGGTCGGCAACGCGGCCCCGGCGCAGCAGCCGGCGGAGAGCGGCTACGGCTCGGAGAGCGGCGGTTACGGCTCCGGCGCGGATGCGGCGGCCCCCAAGGCGGCGGGTCGACTCGCCGTGCAGAACAGCAAGAAGCTCGGGAAGGTGCTCACCGACAGCGAGGGGTTCACCCTCTACCGCTTCGACAAGGACACGGCCAAGCCGCCGAAGTCGAACTGCGACGGCGACTGCGAGAAGGCGTGGCCCGTGGTGCCCGCGGACGATGCCACCGCCGCCGCCGGGACCGATGCCTCGCTGCTCGGCGAGGTCGTGCGGACCGACGGCTCCAAGCAGCTGACCGTCGGCGGCTGGCCGATGTACCGGTTCGCGAAGGACACCGCGCCGGGGCAGACCAACGGCCAGGGCGTCGGGGGCACCTGGTTCGCCTCCGCCCCCGACGGGAAGAAGGCGGCCGCCAACGCCGACAGCACGGACGGCGCCGAACCGGCCGACGCGGCGGGGCTTTCGGTCCGCAAGGACCCGGAACTCGGCGACATCGTGGTGGACAAGCGCGGTATGACGGTTTACCGGTTCACCAAGGACTCCGCATGGCCGATGAAGACGGCCTGCACCGGTGAGTGCCTCAAGAAGTGGCCGGTAGTCGCCCCCGTGTCCAAAAACTCGGTGGAAGGCGTGACGAAGAAGGGATTTGTCACTTTCGACCGGCCCGACGGGATCAAGCAGCAGACCATCGACTGCTGGCCGATCTATACGTTCGCCGGGGACGAGAAGCCGGGTGACGTGAACGGCCAGGGAGTCGGCGGCACATGGTTCGCGGTCTCGCCCGACTCCAAGCTCGTCGGTGCCGAGAAGTAACCGTCCAGTAGCTCTCAAGTAGCCCCGAACCACCGGGAATCGGCGGGTGAAGCTCCGGTCCGTCGCCGCATGTGTACGCGCAGCGACGGACCGGCCGTTGTTGCCACCGGAGTGTGACCAATAACGGATCGCTAATTTCCGTTTCCACTCGCTCTCTTGGCGGTCGATCAGTAGCCTCTGGTCAACACTGACCATGAACATGGCCGGATCGCCGTGGCGAACTTGTTGGAGACATCGATGGAGCGTCCCGCCTGGGCACCGCAAGGCATAGATATCTCGGTGCCGAGCGTGTCCCGCATGTACGACTTCTATCTGGGCGGATCGCACAATTTCGAGGTCGACCGGGAAGCCGCGCGGAAGGCCATGGAGTTCCTGCCGGGCCTTCCCAAGATCATGCAGGCCAATCGGGCCTTTATGCGCCGGACCGTGCGGTACGCCGTCGACGCGGGGATCGACCAGTTCCTGGACATCGGCTCCGGCATCCCGACCTTCGGCAACGTCCACGAGGTCGCCCAGGCCGCCGACCCGCAGGCCAAGGTGGCCTACGTCGACCACGACCCGGTCGCCGTCGCGCACAGCCAGGCGGTGCTGGAGGGCAACGACCGCGCCGTCATCGCCGCCGCCGATCTGCGCCGCCCCCAGGAGATCCTGGAGAACCCGGCGGTCACCGGACTCCTCGACCTGGACCGCCCGGTGGCCCTGCTGCTCGTCGCGGTGCTCCACTTCATCGAGGACGCCGACGACCCGCGCGGCGCGGTCGCCGAACTGCGCGAGGCACTGGCCCCCGGCAGCCTCCTCATCCTGACCCACGCCTCGTACGAGGGCATCCCGCTCTCCAAGGAGGAGGCGGACGGCACGGTCGGCGTCTACCGGAACATCCGCAACCCGCTCATCATGCGGACGCACGAGGAGATCGGCGCGTTCTTCGACGGGTACGAGATGGTGGAGCCCGGCCTCGTGTCGATGCCCGAGTGGCGGCCGGACACCCCGCAGTCCCCGGAGCAGGAAGACCCGTACGCCTTCTCGGGCTTCGGCGGGGTTGGGCGTAAGGCGTGAGCATTCCCGCCCAGGCCTCCGGTGAGCAGGACGCGGAACCGGACGGACCCGAAGGCCGGCTCCGGAGATTCGCCACGATCTGGAGCCGGGCCATCTTCCCCCTGACGGCCACCTCCCTGACCCGGCCCGAGTTCGAACAGCACCTGCTGCCGCTGGCCCGCGAGCTCAGCCTCACCCTGCACGCCCACCCGTTCGACGCCTCGCCCGCCGCCCGGATCGGCGCGGCACTGGTCGACGCGCACTGCACCGACCCGGACGCCCTCAGCTCCACCCTCGGCGTCGTCGACTCCTACCTCGTGCTGTACTGCGGCGGCAACGGCCCCGGCGAACTCTCCACCGAGGACGCCCGCGCCCGGTGCGCCCGCATCCAGCACACCCTCGCCTCCGGCTTCTCCCAGGCCCTGCGCGAGCGGACCCTCGCCGAGCAGGAGGCCATCGCCCGCTCGGCGCTCACCGCCCGCTCGAACGCCGAACAGGCCCTCCACGCCACCGAGGCCCGCTTCCGCGCGGTCTTCAAGGACGCCGCCGTCGGCATCGGCATCGCCGACCTCGACGGCAACATCCTGGAGATCAACGACACCCTCACCCGGATGTTCGGCGGACTGGAGCACCACGTCCGCAGCCACAAGGTGAACGAGTGGGTCCACCCCGAGGACTCGCCGCAGGTGTGGAAGTTCTACAACGAGCTGGTACGGGGGGAGCGCGACCACTACCGGGTCGAGAAGGCGTACTACCGCAACGACGGCACGGTCCTGTGGACCAACCTCACCGTCTCCCTGCTGCGCGACCCCGAAGGACGCCCGCAGTACCAGCTCGCGCTCATGGAGGACACCACCGAGCGCCGCCTGCTCAACCTGCGGCTGCGGTACGAGGCCACCCACGACGCGCTCACCGGACTGCCCAACCGGACCCTGTTCTTCGAGCGTCTGGAGAAGGTGCTCTCCGCCAAGGACGGCGCCCGCTTCGGCCTCTGCTACCTGGACCTCGACGGCTTCAAGGCCATCAACGACAGCCTCGGCCACGCGGCCGGCGACCGGCTCCTGGTCGAGGTCGCCGACCGGCTCCAGAGCTGCGCCACCGCGCCCGGTGAGATGGTCGCCCGGCTCGGCGGCGACGAGTTCGTGGCCCTGACCACCGGCCCCGGGACCGCCGACGCGGTGGACGAGCTGGCCGGCCGCATCCTCAACGTGCTCGCGACCCCGATCCGGCTGGACGGCCGCGAGCTGACCGTCCGCGGTTCGATCGGCGTCGTCGAGGGCCCGGCCGGGGAGCGCAGCGCCGCCGAGGTGCTGCGCAGCGCCGACATCACCATGTATCGGGCCAAGGCGGCGGGCGGCAACCGCTTCGAACTCGCCGACGCCGAGGCCGACGCCCGCGCCATCACCCGCCACGGGCTCACCACCGCACTGCCCGCCGCCCTGGACCGGGGCGAGTTCTTCATCGAGTACCAGCCGCTCGTCCACCTGGGCGACGGCACGGTGCACGGCGCCGAGGCGCTCGTACGGTGGTGCCATCCGCAGCACGGGGTGCTCGGCCCCGACCGGTTCATCCCGCTCGCCGAGCACACCGGGCTGATCGTGCCGCTGGGGCGCTGGGTGCTGGAGGAGTCCGTCCGGCAGGCCAACTTCTGGCAGGAGCGGCACAGCGACGGAGGCCCGCTGCGGATCAACGTCAACCTCTCGCCGACCCAGCTGCACCACCCCCGGCTGGTCGCCGAGACCGTCGACGTACTGGAACGCTCGGGCCTCGAACCCGGTGCGCTCTGCCTGGAGGTGACGGAGTCCGCCCTGATCGGCGCCGACGACGATCTCCTCAAGCCGCTGCGGCAGCTCGCGGAGATGGGCGTCGACATCGCGCTGGACGACTTCGGCACCGGCTACTCGAACCTGGCCAACCTGCGGCGGCTGCCGGTGAGCGTCCTCAAGCTGGACCGTTCCTTCACCCGGGGCATGCAGCAGCACCCGGCGGACCCGGTCGACCTGAAGATCGTCGAGGGGATCGTCTCGCTGGCCCACAGCCTGGAGCTGGCCGTCACGGTGGAGGGCGTGGAGACGGGGGCGCAGGCCGAGCAGCTGCGTCGGCTGGGCTGCGACACCGCCCAGGGCTGGTACTACGCCCGCCCCGGCGCCCCGGACCGCATCCACTCGCTGCTGCTGGCCGACGCGGTCTGAGGCGTACGGGGACCGGGAGCGGGGGAGCCCCGCCCGGGCCTCCGGAGGGTTGGGGGGGGAGCCCTCCCCGGGGCCTCCGGCGGGTGCGGGGGAGTCAGCCGACCCCCGGCCCGTGCTCCAGCAGCATCCGCTGGAGCTCCCGGGCCGCCCGGGGCGGCGCCACGTCGCTGCGGTGCGCGAGAGCGATCGTGCGCCGCAGCCCCGGTCCGGCCAGCGGGGTCTTCCGCAGGTCAGGGCCCGCCCGGCCGGCGGCCATGCTCGGCACCACCGCGATCCCGAGCCCCGCCCGTACGAAACCGAGCACCGCGTCCATCTCGCCGCCCTCCACCGTGAACGAGGGCTCGAACCCTTCGGCCCGGCAGGCGGCGAGCGTCAGCTCCCGCAGGTTGTAGCCGTGCCGGAACATCACCAGCGGCGCCCCTTCGAGATCGGCGATCCGCACCCGGCCACCGCGCCCCGGCGCGCGTTCGGCGGCGGACGACACCACCACCAGGTCCTCCCGCAGCAGCTCCACCGTGGTCAGAGCAGGCGACGCGGCGGGCAGTGGCAGCACCACCAGGGCGAGGTCGAGGGCGCCGCGCGCCAGCTGCCGTACGAGATCGTGCGAACCGCCCTCCTCCAGCAGCAGCCGCACCCCCGGATGGCGGTCGTGGAAGGCGCGCAGCACATCGGGCAGCAGCCCCGTGCAGAGGCTCGGCGTCGCCCCCAGCCGCACCCGCCCGCTGCGCAACTGCACCAGCTCCTGCACCTCCTGGCGCGCGGTCTCCGCGTCCGCCAGGATCCGCCGGGCCAGCGGCAGCAACGCCTCACCCGCGTCGGTCAGTGCGATGTTGCCCCGCGCCCGGCTGAACAGCTCGGCGCCCAGCTCCGTCTCCAGGGCCCGGATCTGCTGGGAGAGCGAGGGCTGCGAGACATGCACGGCCTCGGCGGCCCGGGTGAAGTGCAGGGTCTCGGCGACGGCCACGAAATAGGTGAGCTGCTGGAAGTGCATGAACCGAGGCTACCGTCGTCCGATAGGCAGAGCCTATGAAGATCAGCCACTCCATGTCTTGGACTGATCAGCTTGCGGCCCCTACCGTCAGCTCCATGGCATTGGCAACGCGGACGGACCGACGGCCGTCGATGACGCGTACGCTCTGGGACTCGACCGTCGGCAAGAAAACCATCATGGCCGTCACCGGTCTGATCATGCTCGGGTATCTCGTCGCCCATATGGCCGGGAACCTGAAGATCTTCTTCGGACCCGGTGAGTTCGACGGCTACGCCCACTGGCTGCGCACCATGGGCGAACCGATCCTGCACTACGAGTGGGCGCTGTGGATCGTCCGCGTCGGGCTGGTCGCCGCCGTCGTGCTGCACGGCATCTCCGCGTACCAGCTGAGCCGCCGCGACATCAGAGCGCGCCCGGCGAAGTACGTCCACAAGCGGCCCCGCGCCAGCTACGCCACCCGGACCATGCGCTGGGGCGGCATCATCCTCGCGCTCTTCATCGTCTGGCACATCCTCGACCTGACCACCGGCACGGTCCACACCAGCTTCGAGGCCGGGCACCCGTACCAGAACGTCATCGACACCTTCTCCACCTGGTACGGCAACGTCATCTACATCGTCGCCGTGCTCGCCATGGGCCTGCACGTCCAGCACGGCTTCTGGAGCGCCGCGCAGACACTCGGCGTCGGCAACGCGACCCGCGACCGCGTCCTGAAGACCCTCGCCAACGTCCTCGCGGCGGTGCTGACGCTGGGCTTCATCTCCGTACCCGTCGCCGTCATGACCGGAGTGGTGAGCTGACATGCCCGACTACACGCACTACGCAACGGGCGAGCCCGTCGTCGACACCAAGGCCCCCGAGGGCCCCGTCGCCGAGCGCTGGGACACCCGCCGCTTCCAAGCCAAACTCGTGAACCCGGCCAACCGGCGTAAACATACGGTCATCGTCGTCGGCACCGGACTGGCCGGCGGATCGGCCGGCGCGACGCTCGCCGAACAGGGCTACCACGTCGTCCAGTTCTGCTTCCAGGACTCGCCCCGCCGCGCCCACTCGGTCGCCGCGCAGGGCGGTATCAACGCGGCGAAGAACTACCGCAACGACGGCGACTCGATCCACCGACTCTTCTACGACACCGTCAAGGGCGGTGACTTCCGCGCCCGCGAGTCCAACGTCCACCGGCTGGCGCAGATCTCGGTCGAGATCATCGACCAGTGCGTCGCCCAGGGCGTCCCCTTCGCCCGCGAGTACGGCGGCCTCCTCGACAACCGGTCCTTCGGCGGCGTCCAGGTCTCCCGTACGTTCTACGCGCGCGGCCAGACCGGGCAGCAACTGCTCCTCGGCGCCTACCAGGCACTCTCCCGGCAGATCGCCACGGGCGGCGTCGAACTCCACGCCCGTACCGAGATGCTGGACCTCATCGTGGTCGACGGCAAAGCGCGCGGGATCGTCGCCCGCGACCTCGTCACCGGGAAGATCGACACCTACTTCGCCGACGCGGTCGTCCTGGCCACCGGCGGCTACGGCAACGTCTTCTACCTGTCGACCAACGCCATGAACTCCAACGCCACCGCCATCTGGCGGGCCCACCGGCGCGGCGCCTACATGGCCAACCCCTGCTTCACCCAGATCCACCCCACCTGCATCCCGCGCACCGGCGAGCACCAGTCCAAGCTGACGCTGATGAGCGAGTCGCTCCGCAACGACGGCCGCATCTGGGTTCCCAAGGCCAAGGGCGACGACCGCCCGGCCGACCAGATCCCCGAGGACGAGCGCGACTACTACCTGGAGCGCATCTACCCGGCCTTCGGCAACCTGGTGCCCCGCGACATCGCCTCCCGCGCCGCAAAGAACGTCTGCGACGAGGGGCGCGGCGTCGGCCCCGGCGGGCAGGGCGTCTACCTGGACTTCGCCGAGGCCATCGGACGGATGGGCCGCAAGGCGGTCGAGGCGAAGTACGGCAACCTCTTCGACATGTACCAGCGGATCACCGACGAGGACCCCTACACGGTCCCGATGCGGATCTACCCCGCCGTGCACTACACGATGGGCGGCCTCTGGGTCGACTACGACCTCTCGACCACCATCCCCGGCCTCTTCGCCATCGGCGAGGCCAACTTCTCCGACCACGGGGCCAACAGGCTCGGCGCCTCCGCGCTGATGCAGGGCCTCGCCGACGGCTACTTCGTCCTGCCCTCCACCATCAACGACTACCTCGCCCGCAACCCGCACACCGAGAAGGTCGACGCCGAACACCCCGCCGTCGCCGAGGTGGTGGCGGAGACCGAGGACCGCATCAACCTGCTGCTCTCCGTCGACGGCGACCGCACCCCCGACTCCTTCCACCGTGAGATCGGTGAACTCATGTGGGAGTACTGCGGGATGGCCCGCACCGAGGACGGACTGCGCAAGGCGCTCGCCAAGATCCCGGAGATTCGGGAGGAGTTCTGGCGCCGCATCAAGGTGCCGGGCACCGGCGAGCAGTTCAACCAGTCGCTGGAGAAGGCGAATCGCATCGTCGACTACCTGGAGCTGGCCGAGCTGATGTGCCTGGATGCCCTGCACCGGGCCGAGTCCTGCGGCGGCCACTTCCGCGAGGAGTCCCAGACCCCCGAGGGCGAGGCCGAGCGGCGCGACGAGGAGTTCTCGTACGCCGCCGCCTGGGAGTTCACCACCACCGGCGCCGCCCCCGTCCTGCACAAGGAAGACCTCGTCTTCGAGTACGTCCACCCCACTCAGCGGAGCTACGCATGAAGCTCACCCTGCGCGTCTGGCGCCAGCAGAATGCCGAGACGCCCGGCGCCATGGCCACCTACGAAGTCGACGGTATCTCTCAGGACATGTCGTTCCTGGAGATGCTGGACACCCTCAACGAGGAGCTGATCCTCGCCGGGGACGAGCCCGTCGCCTTCGACCACGACTGCCGCGAGGGCATCTGCGGCGCGTGCAGCCTCGTCATCAACGGCGACGCCCACGGCCCGGAGCGCACCACCACCTGCCAGCTCCACATGCGGTCCTTCGCCGACGGCGACACGATCGACATCGAACCCTGGCGGGCCTCCGCCTTCCCGGTGGTCAAGGACCTGGTCGTGGACCGCTCCTCCTTCGACCGGATCATCCAGTCCGGCGGCTACATCTCCGCCCCCACCGGCACCGCGCCCGACGCCCACGCCACCCCGGTGCCCAAGCCGGACGCCGAACTCGCCTTCGAGAACGCCGAGTGCATCGGCTGCGGCGCCTGCGTCGCCGCCTGCCCCAACGGCTCGGCGATGCTGTTCACGGCGGCCAAGGTCAACCACCTCAATGTCCTGCCGCAGGGTGCCCCGGAGCGCGAGACCCGGGTGCTGGACATGGTGGCCCAGATGGACGAGGAGGGGTTCGGCGGCTGCACCCTGACCGGCGAGTGCGCGACCGCCTGCCCGAAGGGCATCCCGCTGCCGTCGATCGCGGCGATGAACAAGGAGTGGCTGCGGGCGACCCGCAAGGTCCGCCGCTGACAAGGGAGTTGATCCCGTACGGCCGTGAACTCCGGGCCGTACGGGATCAGCTGCCCAGAGCCTCCGCCAGATACGGCGCCGTACGGCTCTCCGCCGCCCGCGCCACCTCCTGCGGCGCACCCGTCGCCACGATCCGCCCGCCCCGGTCGCCGCCCCCGGGTCCCAGGTCGATGACATGGTCCGCGCCCGCCACCACGGCCATGTCGTGCTCCACGACCACCACCGTGTTGTGCGCGTCCACCAGACCGTGCAACTGCCGCATCAGCACCTCGACATCGGCCGGATGCAGACCGGTCGTCGGCTCGTCCAGCAGATACAGGGTGTGCCCGCGCCGGGTGCGCTGGAGCTCCGAGGCGAGCTTGATCCGCTGGGCCTCGCCACCGGACAGCTCGGTGGCGGGCTGCCCGAGCCGCAGATAGCCGAGCCCCACATCCAGCAGAGTCGTCAGCGCGCGCTCGGCGGCCGGGGTCCCGGAGAAGAAGTCCGCCGCCGACTCCACGGTGAGATCGAGGACTTGAGCGATCGTCAGCCCGCGCAGCGTGACCTCCAGGGTCTCCGGGTTGTACCGCGCGCCATGGCAGTCCGGGCAGGGCGCGTACGTACTCGGCAGGAAGAGCAGCTCCACCGAGACGAACCCCTCGCCCTGGCACGTCTCGCACCGCCCGCCGCTCACGTTGAACGAGAACCGCCCCGCCGTGTAGCCCCGCTCCCGCGCCGTCCCGGTCTGCGCGAACAACTTGCGTACGGTGTCGAAGAGGCCGGTGTACGTGGCCAGGTTGGACCGGGGCGTCCGCCCGATCGGCTTCTGGTCCACCTGGACGAGCCGGTCCACCGCCTCAAGACCGGAGACCGAGGCGCAGAACCGCTCGCCCGCCCCGGCAGCCTCCTCGCCCGCCTGCCGGTCCGCCAGCACCCCGGCGAGCACCTGGCCCACCAGCGTCGACTTGCCCGACCCGGACACCCCGGTCACCGCCGTGAACACCCCGAGCGGGAAGGCCGCGTCGACCCCGCGCACATTGTGCCGCTCCACCCCGGAGAGCCGGATCCACCCGGAAGGGGTGCGCGGCTCCCGTACCGGCGTCGGGCCCTGGTCGAAGAGGAACCGCCGCGTCGCCGACTCCGGCACCTCGGCCAGCCCCTGGGGCGGCCCGCTGTGCAGCACCCGCCCACCGTGCTCCCCGGCCAGCGGCCCCACGTCCACCAGCCAGTCCGCCCGCCGCACCACATCCATCTGGTGCTCCACCACGAAGACCGAGTTCCCGGCCTCCTTGAGCCGGCCGAGCACCCCGAGCAGGGACTCCGTATCGGCGGGGTGCAGCCCGGCCGACGGCTCGTCCAGGACGTAGACCACCCCGAAGAGCCCCGAACGCAGCTGGGTCGCCAGCCGCAGCCGCTGCAACTCGCCCGAGGAGAGCGTCGGGGCCGTCCGGTCCAGGCTCAGATAGCCGAGCCCCAGCTCGGTCACCGTCCCGATCCGGGCCAGCAGATCGCCGGTCAGCACCCGGGCCGTCTCCTCACCGCCCGCCCCGGCGCCGCCCAGCACCTCCGCCAGTGCGGACAGCGGAAGCGCGGCCAGCTCCGCGATGGTCCGCCCGGCGAAGGTCACCGCCATCGCCTCCGGCCGCAGCCTGCTCCCGCCGCACACCGGACACGGCACACTCGTCAGGAAGCGCTCCGCCTTCGCCCGCAGGGTGCGGCTCTTGGTGTCGGCGAAGGTGTGCAGCACATAGCGCCGGGCACTCATGTACGTTCCCTGGTACGGGCGTTGGATCCTCCCCGCGTCCCGCACCGGATGCACGGTGACCACCGGCTGCTCGTCCGTGAACAGGATCCACTCGCGGTCCTTCGCCTCCAGCTCACGCCACGGGCGGTCCACGTCGTACCCCAGGGCGTCCAGCACATCGCGCAGGTTCTTGCCCTGCCAGGCCCCCGGCCACGCGGCGATCGCGCCCTGCCGGATCGACAGCGACGGGTCGGGGACCAACAGCTCCTCGTCCGTCCGGTGGATCCGCCCCAGGCCGTGGCACTCGGGGCAGGCCCCGGCCGCCGTGTTGGGGGAGAAGGCGTCGGAGTCGAGGCGCTCCGCGCCCGGCGGATACTCACCGGCCCGGGAGAACAGCATCCGCAGCGAGTTGGAGAGCGTGGTCACCGTCCCCACCGACGAGCGGGCCCCGGGCGCCGAACGCCGCTGCTCCAGGGATACGGCGGGCGGCAGCCCGGTGATCTCCCCGACGGCGGGGGCGCCCACCTTGTGGATGAGCCGGCGCGCGTACGGAGCGACCGACTCGAAGTAGCGGCGCTGGGCCTCGGCGTAGATCGTGCCGAACGCCAGCGAGGACTTGCCGGACCCGGAGACCCCGGTGAAGACCGTGAGGGTGTCGCGCGGGATGTCGACGTTCACGTCCTGGAGGTTGTGCTCGCGCGCGCCGCGCACCCGGACGTACGGATCGTGGGGGGAGTGCATGGGGTTCGGCTCCGTACGTGAGGGGGACAAACGGTTCGATTCTAGGTGCGGGCGGGGCCGGGGGCGGGGAGGGCCGGGGCGACCGGCGGTCCGGTCGGCCGCCCGGTCCACCGCCTGTCCGCTGTGCGGTGAGCAGCGCGGCAGGGGCCGAGCGCGACGGCCGCCGGGAGCAGCAAGGGAGTGCCGGGCAGGAGTGGGCCGCCGACGCGGCTGCCGGAAGTTCTCTGGGCGCGAACCGGGCGGACGCGGAGACTCGCAGGTGCCGGAGCCGGTCCCAGGCCCGGACGTGACCGCATCCATGGAGGCGACCGGTGGACAGCGCAGATGCCCGGACGGCGGATTCCGGACGGCCGATGTCGTTCGCACAGCGACGGCTGTGGTTTCTGGACAGCCTGCGCCCCGGGACGCCGGGTGACCTGCTGCCGCTGGCACTGCGCGTTCGGGGGGACCTCGACGAGAAGGCCCTGACCGGGGCCTTCGAGGCCGTACTCGCCCGGCACGAAGTGCTCCGGACCCGGTACCCGTCCGTGGACGGGGAGCCGGTCGCGGTGGTGGAGCCTGCCGTGGAGGTGCCGTGGGACCACCGGGACCTGCGGAGCCTGCCTTCCCTGGAGCGCGAGTCACGCCTCACCGGGCTGATCGCCGCCGAACTGGTCAGGCCGCTGCCGCTGGACACCGCGCCGCCGCTGCGGCTGACGCTGGTGCGGCTCGGCGATCAGGAGCACCTGCTCCTGATCGTGGTCCACCACATCGCCTTCGACTTCTTCTCCTGGCCCGTCCTCACCCGGGAACTGGCGGCCGGGTACCAGGCCCGTACGGGAGGTGCGGGAGCGGAGCCCGAGCCGCTGCCCCTCCAGTACGCGGACGCCGCCGTTCAGCAGGCCGCGCGCCTCACCGGCCCCCGGGGCGAGCGCCAACTCGCCTACTGGCGTGAGCGGCTGGCCGGACTCGAACCCCTGGAACTGCCCGCCGACCGGCCGCGGCCGGCCATCTGGGACGGCGCCGCCGACATCGCCCGCTTCACCGTTCCGGCCGAACTCGCCGCCAAGGTGGACCGGCTGGCCAGAGAACACCGGGCCACGCGCTTCATGGTGCTGCTCGCCGCCTTCCAGGCCACACTGGGACGGCTGGCCGACCGCGACGACGTGGCCGTCGGCACCCCGGTCAGTGGCCGGGGGCGGCCCCCGCTCGGTGAGCTGATCGGGCTGTTCGTCAACTCGGTGGTGCTGCGCACCAGCCTGGCCGGTTCCCCGTCCTTCGCCGAGCTGCTCGGCCGGGTACGGACGGACACCCTGGCCGCGCTCAGCCATGCCGAGCTGCCGTTCGAGCGGGTCGTCACCGAACTGGCCCACCGGCGTGACCTGTCCCGCAACCCCCTCTTCCAGGTCTCCTTCCAGCTGCTTCCCCTCCCCGAGGAGCCGGACCACCTGCCCGGCCTGGACACCAGGATGGTCTCCACCCCGGCGTCGGGCACCGCCTTCGACCTGGCACTCGACCTCCTCTCCCAGCCCGACGGCCGGATCTCCGGCCGGATGCAGTACGCCACCGCACTGTTCGACCCCGACACCGCCGAGCGGATCGGCGCCGCCTTCGTCACCCTGCTGGCGGCCGCCATGGCCGAACCGGACGCCCCGCTCGCCCGGCTCACCGGGGGGATCGAGGGACTGCCCGGCCGCGAGCGGCGCAGACTGCTGGCCCAGGGCAACGACACGGCGCTGGACGTGCCCGACGTCCCCTGGACGGAGCTGTTCGCCCGGCAGGTGTCCCGCGCCCCCGGCGCGGTGGCGGTCAGCGGCTCCGGCGGCTCCCTCACGTACGGCGAACTGGACGCCCGGGCCGACCGGCTGGCACACCGTCTCGCCGCCCTCGGTGCCGGACCGGGCGTTCCGGTCGGCGTCTTCCTGGAGCGGGGCCCCGGTCTGGTGACGGCCCTGCTGGCGGTCCACCGGGCCGGCGCCGTCTACCTTCCACTCGACCCGGACTACCCGCCCGCCAGGATCGGCTATCTGCTCCAGGACTCCGGCGCCGGGATCATCATCAGCGAAAGGGCCCTCACCGGCCGTCTGGCGGAGACGGGAGGCGGCGGCCGTCAGCCCGAGCCGCGCACCCTGCTCCTCGACGACGCCGACGAGAGCTCCCGGGCGACCGGGGCCCCGGGCCCGAGGCCACCGCACCGTCCGCGCCCGGACGAACTCGCCTACATCTTCTACACCTCCGGCTCCACCGGGCAGCCGAAGGGCGTGCTCGTCGAACACCGGTCGCTCACGCACTTCCTGGCGGCCATGGCCGGCCGTCTGCCGATCGGCCCCGGTACCACGTTCCTGGGCATCACCACGGTCTCGTTCGACCCGTCCCTCATGGAACTGTGCCTCCCGCTGACCACCGGGGCGCGGCTGCTGCTGGCCGACCGCGAACAGGCCCGCGACCCGCAGCGGATGGCGGCCCTGATCGACAGCGCCGGCACCGCCCTGGTCCAGGCCACCCCGGTGACCTTGCGGATGCTGCTGGACTGCGGCTGGCGGCCGGGCGCCGGACTCGACATCCTCAGCGGTGGCGAGAAGCTGCACACCGAACTCGCGGTACGGCTGGCGGACGGCGGTGCGCGGGTGTGGGACCTCTACGGCCCGACCGAGACCACCGTCTGGTCCACCACTTCCCGCCTCGACCCCCGAGGGCGCCCGGAGGACTGGCAACTGCGGGGCAACACCCGCCTCGTGCTGCTCGACGCCCGCGGGGAACCCGTAGCCGAAGGGGCCGTCGGGGAGATCTGCATCGGGGGCACCGGCCTGGGCTGGGGCTACCACGGCAGGCCGGCCCAGAGCGCCGCGGCCTTCGTCCCCGACCCCTTCGCCGACCGCCCCGGCGCTCGGCTGTACCGCACGGGTGATCTCGCCCGCCGGCGTTCCGACGGCTCCTTGGAGATCCTGGGCCGGGCCGACCACCAGGTGAAGATCCGGGGGCACCGGATCGAGCCGGGTGAGATCGAGTCCGCGCTCCTGGCCCTCGGCCACATCCG
The DNA here is from genome assembly GCF_009865135.1 of Streptomyces sp. SID8374. Taxonomy (NCBI): domain Bacteria; kingdom Bacillati; phylum Actinomycetota; class Actinomycetes; order Kitasatosporales; family Streptomycetaceae; genus Streptomyces; species Streptomyces sp. SID8374. The sequence continues at coordinate 1,969,212 of NZ_WWGH01000002.1, forward strand.
GGCCGTGGTGGTCCGTGCGGTTCAGCACCCGGACGGTGACCAGCGGCTGGCCGCCTATCTCGTCATGAAGGAGGCGGCCGCGGCGGCCGCCCATGACGAGCTGAGGACGGCCCTGCTGGCCACCCTGCCCGACTACATGGTGCCCGAGGCCTTCGTGACCCTGGAGGCGCTGCCCCGGACACCGAACGGCAAGGTCGACCGCCGGGCGCTGCCGCCGGTGGCCGACTGGGGCGCCGTGGGCGGCTCCACGGGCGCACCACCCCGCACGGACCGCGAACGCGCGGTGGCCGCGGTCTGGGAGGACGTGCTCGGCATCCGGGAGATCGGTGTCGACCACGACTTCTTCCAGCTCGGCGGGCACTCCCTGCTCGCCACCCGTGTCTCGGTACGGCTCAGGTCCGCCCTCGGGATCGACGTACCGGTCCGGGCGCTCTTCGAGCACCCCACCGTGGCCGCGCTGGCCACCGCTCTGCCCGGCTATCCGACCGTCGCCTCCGCGGCGTCCGCGCCCGTGCTGGGAGCCAGGCGGCGCACACGCCGCCCGGTGGCGGACGCCCGCCCCTGAGGGCCCCCGTCCGACCGCCTTCCGCAATCCACCGGGCGCCGGAGCCGGCCGTCGCCACCGCACACCGTCGCCAGTCGCCTCACGCAGCCGTCCTGCCGGGGCGTGTCGTCCCGGACCAGGACCGGCACGAGGGGCGAGAACCGAAAGGACCACCGACCACCATGACCATCGCCTTCACCCCTCCCCCCGTCGTCGTTCCGTCCCTCGGCGAGGCCGGGGCGCCCGACGTGGACGTCTTCGAGCGGTACGAGTCCCACGTCCGCAGCTACTGCCGCAAGTTCCCGGCGGTCTTCGTCCGGGCCAAGGGCGCCCGGCTGTACGCCGAGGACGGACGGGTCTTCACCGACTTCTTCTGCGGCGCGGGCTCCCTCAACTACGGCCACAACCCGGACCCGATCAAGGCGCGGATCACCGACTACCTCGCCTCCGACGGCATGATGCACGGCCTCGACATGTACACCGCGGCGAAGCGGTCCTTCCTGGCCGCGCTGACCGAGCACATCCTGCGCCCCCGAGGCCTGGACTACACCGTGCAGTTCTCCGGCCCGACCGGAGCCGACGCCGTCGAGGCCGCCCTCAAACTGGCCCGCAAGGCCACCGGCCGCCGGGGGGTCTTCGCCTTCAGCGGGGGCTACCACGGGATGACCCGGGGGTCGCTCGCCGTCACCGGCAACGGACGCGCCCGCCGGGCCGGGGGAGTGCACGGCCAGGACGAGGTCACCTTCATCCCCTACGAGGACGGTCCCCAGGGCCCGTTCGACTCCGTCGCCCTCATCGAACGGCTGCTGGCCGACTCCTCCTCCGGGGTCGAGGCGCCCGCCGCGGTGATCGTCGAGCCCTTGCAGATGGAGGGCGGCGTGTACCCGGCCTCCGCCGACTGGCTGCGGCGGCTGCGCGCCGTCACCGAACGGCACGGCATCCTGCTGATCTGCGACGAGATCCAGTCCGGATGCGGCCGCACCGGCACCTTCTTCGCCTTCGAGGAGTCCGGCATCGTCCCGGACATGGTGACCGTCTCCAAGTCCATCAGCGGCTACGGCCTCCCGCTGGCCCTCACCCTCTTCCGGCCCGGGCTGGACGTCTGGGAGCCCGGGGAGCACACCGGCACCTTCCGCGGCAACCAGCTCGCCTTCGTCGCCGCGACCGCCGCCGCCGAGCTGTGGAGCGACCCGGAGTTCGTGGAGCGGCTGCCCGTACCGGCCCGCTCCCTGGCCGGCCTCGGCGCCGAACTGACCGCCGCCGAACCGGAGATCACCGTCCGGGGGCGCGGCATGGTGCTCGGCATCGACCTCGGCCGGGCCGGCGGCGGCAAGCGCGCCGAGGAGGTCCAGCGGTACGCCTTCGAGCACGGGCTCATCGTCGAACTCTCCGGCCGTGACGACGAGGTCATCAAGGTGCTGCCGCCGCTGACCGTCACCCCCGAGGAACTGGACCACGGCATCGGCGTGCTCCGCGCCGCACTGCTCGGCCGCTGAGACCGCACCGACCGCTCCATCCAGGAGGAAGCACCATGCCCCAGGCCGAACGCCGCCATCTGATCTCCATCGACGACCTCTCCGACGACGAACTGCTGCACATCGCCCGGCGCGGCGCCGAGTTCTCCGCGGGCGCCGCCGACGACGCGCGCCCCCTGGCGGACACCGTCGTCGGCGTGCTGTTCCGCAAGACCTCCACCCGCACCCGTACCGCCTTCTCCGCCGGAGCGCTGAGGCTGGGCGCGCGGCTGATCACCTACGGCCCCGGGGACCTCCAGGAGAACACCGGGGAGACCGTGGAGGACAGCGCGGCCGTACTCTCCCGCATGATCGACGTCCTGGTGGCGCGCACCGCCGGGCCCGAGCGGGAGCTGCGCGCCTACGCCGACCAGCGGCGGATGGCCGTGATCAACGCGATGAGCCAGGGGGAGCACCCCACCCAGGCGCTGGCCGACCTGACCACGCTGCTCCGCAGGTTCGGGCGCATCGAGGACCTCCACGTGGTCTACGTGGGCGAGGGCAACAACACCGCCTCCGCCCTGGCCCTGGCGCTCTCCCGCTTCCCGGGCACGCGGCTCACGCTGCGCACCCCGCCCGGGTACGGACTGGCCCCCGCCTATCTGGAGCGGGCGGCGGCCCATGCCCGGCGGAGCGGCGCCCGGATCGAGGAGCGTCACGACATGGCGGACCTGCCGGCCGCCGACGTCGTCTACACCACCCGCTGGCAGACCACCGGCACCGCCAAACCGACCCCCGACTGGCGCGAGGTGTTCGCGCCCTTCCAGGTCGACGAGAAAACCATGGCAAGCAGCCCCGACGCGGTCTTCATGCACGACCTCCCCGCCCACCGGGGCGAAGAGGTGACCGCGGACGTGCTCGACGGTCCGGCGAGCATCGCCTTCGACCAGGCCGAGAACAAATACCACAGCGCCCGCGCCGTTCTCGAATGGTGCGCGGCCGACCGGAGCTCCGAGAGGTAGAGCGTCATGGGCGCGGAAAAGCACGCGGAAGACCAGGAAGCCGTTTATCTGCCCGGTGGGCGTTGGCGGTTGTGGGAGCAGTTTTCGTTGCGTGGGCCGGGTTTTCCGGTGGGGGGTGTGTTGGATCTGGCTCCGGTGGATGTGTCGGTGTATGCGGACAAGTTTGCCGGTGGGGTGTTGTCGGGTCCTGATTGGGATGAGTTCGAGGGGGTGTTCGGGGAGGTTGCGGCGCGTACTGCGGTGAGGTTGCAGGGTGTTGCGGGTTCTTCGGATTTCACTGCGGCGGTGGCGTGGCAGAACCGGACGGTGTTGCGGACGGGTTTGCGGCCGTTTCTGGGGTGGGTTCCTTCGGCGTCGGGGCGGTCGAGTATGCCGCGTCAGCGTGAGGAGTTGGTGGCGCATTATTGGCAGCGGTTCTGTGTGAAGAACGACACGATCGGGTTTTTCGGTCCGGTGGGCTGGGGTCGTGTGGATGGTTCGGTGGGGGGTGTGGAGATTGATCCGGGGGAGGGGTTGACGGCGTCGTCGTCGGTGTTCTTCTCGAGTTGGTCGATCGACGCGCTGGCGAGGACGTTGTCGGCGGACGAGCGGCTGATGGCCTGGATACCCCCACGACGCATCCCGTTCGCCCGCATCGGACGGGGCGGCGCCGGGACATTCGTACGGCTCCCGGGGCGGCCCGAACAGCCCGTCCCCGGCGAGCTGCTGCCGATGCTCGAACTGGTCGACGGCCGCCGTACCCTCGGCGACCTCGCCCGCGACCTCTCACTCCCCGCCGGCCTGGCCGAGGAGCACCTGCGCGAGCTGGTGGGTCGTCGTTGGGTGAGCTGGCGGTTGGAGGTGCCTTCGGGTGCGCGTCCGGACCGGGAGCTGCGTGCGGTTCTGGAGCGGGTGGGGGATGCGGAGCTGCGGCGTGGTGCGCTGGAGCCGTTGGAGGTCTTGGAGCGGGGTCGTGAGCGGGTGGAGGCGGCCGGGCGTGACGCGGAGGCGTTGTGCGAGGCGCTGGCGGCGCTGGAGGAGGACTTCACCCGGATCACCGACACCGCGTCCCAGCGTGCCAAGGGCAGCCGTACGGCGCCCAACAGGTCGCTCGTCTACTCCGACACCCGGCGCTCGGCCACCGCACGGCTCAGCCCCGCCGTCCTGGACGAACTCACCCCGCTCTCCCTGTGCCTGACGGCCGTGGGCTGGCTGACCAGCCGGTACGCGGAGTCCATGCGCGCACACATCCGGCAGAGCTTCGACCAGGTGCGCGGCGACCGGCCCACCACCGACCTCGCCTCGCTCTGGTTCGCCTGCCTGCCCGCCCCGCACGCCGCGTCCATGCCGGAGGCCGACCGGATCGGTGCCGAACTGCGGGAGCGCTGGGCCCGGATCATCGACGCCCCGGAAGGCGCACGCCGCGTACAGCTGTCCTCCGCGGACATCGCCGACCGGGTCCACGAGGAGTTCGACGGACCGCGCGACGGCTGGTCGCTCTCCCGCTATGTGAGCCCCGACGTGCTCATCATGGCCAAGGACGCCGCCGCCGTCGAACGGGGCGACTTCGAACTCGTCCTAGGCGAACTGCACATCGCCATGAACACCGTGGCCGCCTCGCTCTTCGTCAACCAGCACCCCGCCGTCGAGGAGCTGATCGCCGAGACCGACCGCGACTTCCCCGGGCCCCGGCTGATGCCGATGCTGCCCAAGGAACTGCCGCTGAAGTGGTCGGCCCGCAGCCGCCCCGCCCTGGACCGCCCGGAGGACTACTTCGTCGCCATCGCCGAACACACCAGCGACCCGCACCGGGACCGCACCGTGCTCAGCGCCGACGTCACGGTGACCGACCGCGACGGCCGGCTGACCGCCGTCCTGCCCGACGGCAGTGAGTTCGACGTACTCGACGTCTTCAGCCACGCCCTGACCAACCGCGTCATGGACCGCTTCGCCCTGCGCCCCGACGCGGATCATGTGCCGCGGGTGATGGTGGACAAGCTGGTGGTGAGTCGTGAGTCGTGGCGGTTCACGGGTGGGGAGTTGGGGTTCGCGGAGGAGAAGAGTGAGGCCCGGCGGTATGTGCGGGCGCGGAACTGGCGTGGTGAGCGGGGGTTGCCGCGGTATGTGTTCGTGGTGTCGCCGACGGAGCCGCGTCCGTTCTATGTGGATTTCGATGCTCCGGTGTATGTGAACATCCTGGCCAAGGCTGCTCGTCGGCTGGCGCGGAAGGATCCGGAGGCGAAGCTCACGGTCACGGAGATGCTGCCGAGTCCCGAGCACGCGTGGCTGACCGACGACCGGGGCAACACCTACACCTCCGAACTCCGCTTCGTCGCCGTCGACCAGGAACACCAGCAGGGAGGCGTCCCCTCATGGTGAGCCTCCTCGACGCCGTCCGGGACCACGCCGCCCGCACCCCGGAGGCCACCGCGCTGCGCGCCCCCGGCAGCGTCGTCAGCTACCGGCAGTTCGATACCTGGACCGACCGGCTGGCCCACCTCCTGACCGCCCACGGGGTCGGGCCCGAGCGGGTCTGCGCCCTGGCCCTGGAACCGGGCCCGGAGAGCGTGGTCGCGGTGGCGGCCGTCCTCCGTGCCGGAGGAGCCTTCCTCACGCTGGACGTCACCCAGCCGCCGCCCCGGCTGGCCGCCATGGTCCGCAGCGGCGGCGCCACCGTCCTGATCACCCGGAGCGCGGTGCGGAAGAAGACGGGGCTGACCGTCGACGGGCCGGTGATCGACCTCGACGACGTCGCAGAGCCGGACGGACCGGGCGGTCCGGGCCCTCAGGGCGGCACACCCGCCGGCTCCGGGCGGCAGCTCGCCTACGTCAGCCACACCTCCGGCTCCACCGGCACCCCCAACGCCGTCCTGATCGAGCGCGCGGGCCTCGACTCGTACCTCGGGTTCATCGCCCGGGACTACGGCCTGGGCCCCGACACCGTGGCGCTCCAGGTCGCACCCCTCGGCTACGACGCCTCCATCCGCGACACCTTCGCCCCGCTGGTCGCCGGAGGCACCGTGGTCCTGGCGGAACGCGGCACCCTGCTGCGCGCCGACAGCTTCGCGGAGACCCTGCGCCGCGAAGGCGTCAACACCCTGCTGAGCGTCACCCCGTCCTTCCTCACCTTCCTGGCCCAGCAGGACCTGGCCGAGGAGCATCTGCGCGGACTGCGCCTCGCCGTGACCAGCGGGGAGTCGCTGCTGCCCTTCCTCCGCTCCGGTGCGCGCCGCCTGCTGCCCGGCAGCCTGGTCAACCAGTACGGCCCCACCGAATGCACCATGACGGCCACCCGTTACGCGGTGCCCCCCGAGCCGGACACCACCCGCGACCTGGTCGGGACACCCATCGACGGGATGACGGTCCGTCTGACCGGCCCCGGCGGTGACGAGGTGCCCCCGGGCGGCACCGGTGAGATCGTCCTCGGCGGCATCGGCGTGGCGCGCGGCTACCTGGGGCGCCCCGGGCTCACCGCCGACCGCTTCCGCCCCGACCCCGGGGGACCGCCGGGCGCCCGCGCCTACCGCACCGGAGACCTGGCACGGGCCGGTGAGGACGGCGTTCTGGAGTACCTGGGCCGCTCCGACCGGCAGGTGAAGATCCGGGGCTACCGGGTCGACCCGGCCGAGATCGAGGGCGTCCTGCTCGGCCACCCCCGCGTCACCGGCGCCGTGGTCACGGCCGAACCGGACGAGCAGGGGCGGGTGTTCCTGTACGCCCATGTCACCGGCCCTCTCGACGAGGTGACCGACGCGGAGCTGCGCCGGCACCTCGCTAAGGTCCTGCCGCCGCACATGATGCCCCGCAGGTTCCACCGCATCGCGCGGCTGCCCACCACCCGTACGGGCAAGACGGACCGGGCGGCCCTGCGCCGCACCATCGCCCCGATCCCGGACCGCACACCATGACCGCCGCCGGAACCCGCCTCGGAGCGGGGGACGTGCGGGCGGCCGCCGAACGGATCCGCGGCCCGGTGCGCCGAACGCCTCTGCTGGCCGCCGACGCACTGCCGGGACTGGCGGCGGCCGGACTCCGCGGAGTGCTGCTCAAGGCCGAACACCTGCAACGGGGCGGTTCGTTCAAGGCCAGAGGCGCCGCCAACGCGCTCCTGGGCCGGGACACCGCGGCCGTCGTCGCCGGGTCCTCCGGCAACCACGGCATCGCCGTGGCCGCGCTGGCGCGCCGGACCGGCGCCGCGGCCACCGTGGTGATGGCCGCGGGAGCGGGCCGGGCGAAGGCCGACGCCATCCGCCGGCTGGGCGCCCGGGTGGTGACGGCGGACGGCGGTGTGGCCGCCCGCGACCAGCTGGCCCGGCGGCTGGCGGCGGACACCGGCGCGCTGCTGGTGCACTCCTCCGACGACGAGCGGGTCATCGCGGGCCAGGGCACCGTCGCCCTGGAGATCCTGGAGGAGGCGCCCGACCTCGATCTGCTCTTCGTCCCGGTCGGCGGCGGCGGACTGCTGGCGGGCTGCTGCCTCGCGGCCGGTCTCGCCGTACGCCCTCCGCGCGTGATCGGGGTGGAACCCCAGGAGGCGTGCCGCTACGCCGTGTCGCTCGCGGCCGGGAACCCGGTGGAGCTGCCCGCGTCGAGGACCGTCGCCGACGGGCTGCGCGGCCAGCGGCCCGGCGAGATCACCTTTCCCATCGTCCGAGGACGGGTCGACGAGCTGATCGCCGTGGGGGACGACGAGGTCCTCCGGGCCATGGAGCTGCTGCACCGGGCCGGCCTGCCCGCCGAACCGAGCGGCAGCGTGGCCCTGGCCGGCGCGCTCCGGCGCGGCTTCCACGGGCGTACGGCCGTGGTGGTCTCCGGCGGCAACTCGCCGTCCGCGCTGGCCGCCATCGGCGCGGAGGCGGGGAGGGACACGGCCGCCGCGGCCGGTCAGGCTCCGCCGTCCCCCATGCCGCCTGTCTCCGTCCTGTCGTGACGCCCGTCCCCGTCCACCCCGCTGCTTCCGACATCACTTTCCCCCTACCCGAAGGAGTCACCATGACCGTCCAGGACCAGACCCTCGCGCGCGACCTCCGGAGCGTCGCCGGGCTGACCGAACTCATCACCGTCCTCTACCAGGAGGCGCTGGCCGACGAAGGGCTCGACGAGCACGCCGACTTCTTCGAGTCCGGCGGCGACTCGCTGACGGCTTTCCAGATCACCGGGCGCATCCAGGAGGCGGTGGGCACGGAGATCGCCATCGCCCTCGTCTTCACCTACCCGACCCCCGCGGAACTGGCCGAGGTCGTCGCCGAGGAACTCGCCGAACTCCCGGCGGGTGCGACCCATGAGTGACGACGGCGCGCTGCTGCTGGGCCGCCGTTGGCGGTTGTGGGAGCAGTTTTCGTTGCGTGGGCCGGGTTTTCCGGTGGGGGGTGTGTTGGATCTGGCTCCGGTGGATGTGTCGGTGTATGCGGACAAGTTTGCCGGTGGGGTGTTGTCGGGTCCTGATTGGGATGAGTTCGAGGGGGTGTTCGGGGAGGTTGCGGCGCGTACTGCGGTGAGGTTGCAGGGTGTTGCGGGTTCTTCGGATTTCACTGCGGCGGTGGCGTGGCAGAACCGGACGGTGTTGCGGACGGGTTTGCGGCCGTTTCTGGGGTGGGTTCCTTCGGCGTCGGGGCGGTCGAGTATGCCGCGTCAGCGTGAGGAGTTGGTGGCGCATTATTGGCAGCGGTTCTGTGTGAAGAACGACACGATCGGGTTTTTCGGTCCGGTGGGCTGGGGTCGTGTGGATGGTTCGGTGGGGGGTGTGGAGATCGATCCGGGGGAGGGGTTGACGGCGTCGTCGTCGGTGTTCTTCTCGAGCTGGTCGATCGACGCGCTGGCGAGGACGTTGTCGGCGGACGAGCGGCTGATGGCCTGGATACCCCCACGACGGCTGCCCTACATCCGTGCCGAGTCCGACGAGGGACCCGTCCACGTCCCCGGCCGTCGCCCGCAGCAGGCGCCGCCCCATCTGGTGGCCCTGCTGCGGCTGGCGGACGGCCGCCGCTCACCGCACGAACTCGCCCGGATCCTCGGCACCTCACTCGACGAGGTCACCTCCCGTCTCACCGAGCTGGTGGGTCGTCGTTGGGTGAGCTGGCGGTTGGAGGTGCCTTCGGGTGCGCGTCCGGACCGGGAGTTGCGTGCGGTTCTGGAGCGGGTGGGGGATGCGGAGCTGCGGCGTGGTGCGCTGGAGCCGTTGGAGGTCTTGGAGCGGGGTCGTGAGCGGGTGGAGGCGGCCGGGCGTGACGCGGAGGCGTTGTGCGAGGCGCTGGCGGCGCTGGAGGAGGACTTCACCCGGATCACCGACACGGCCTCCCAGCGTGCCAAGGGCAGCCGTACGGCGCCCAACAGGTCGCTCGTCCACTCCGACACCCGGCGCTCCGCCACCGCACGGATCGGCGGCACCGTCCTGGACGCCATGGCGCCCCTGGACCCGCTGATGACCAGCGCCGCGTGGCTCATGGCCCAGCTCGGCGCCCGGGTGGAGCGGCGGGCCGTCGAGGTCTACGAGAAGCTGTCCGCCGCCTCCGGCGAGGAACGGGTCAACCTCGCCGACTTCTGGTTCGCCTCCATGCCGATCCTGCACGGAGGCGCGGTCACCGACGTACAGGAGGTGCTGGCGGAGTTCCAGCGCCGCTGGGCACGGATCATCCCGCTGCCGGAGGGGGCCGGGCGGGTGCGGGCGACCCACTCGTCCGTCGCGTCCCAGGTGGCCGAGGCGTTCCCCCCGGCCCCCGTGGCCTGGACCGCCGCCCGCTACCTCAGCCCCGATGTGCTGATCGCCGCCCGCGACACCGAGGCGATCGGCAGGGGCGACTTCGAACTCGTCCTCGGCGAACTGCACCTGGCGTCCAACACCATGGGCGCCTCGCTGTTCGTCAGCCAGCACCCCGAGCCGGCGGAACTCCTCCGGCTCACCGGCCAGGACCACCCCGGCCCCCGCCTGCTGCCCCTGCTGCCCAAGGAGCACAAGGCGCGGCTCTCCACCCGGGTGCGCAATGTGCTGGTCAGGCCGGAGGACTACTACGTCGCCCTGATGGAACTCACCGCCGACCCGCACCGGGACCGTACCGTGCTCAGCGCCGACGCCCACGTCGTCCGGCGCGAGGGCCGACCGGTCGTCGTGCTGCCCGGCGGAGCGGAGTTCCCCGTCACCGATGTGTTCGGCCACGTGCTGACCACCCTGGCCATGGACCTGTTCCGGCTGTTCCCCGACGCGGATCATGTGCCGCGGGTGATGGTGGACAAGCTGGTGGTGAGTCGTGAGTCGTGGCGGTTCACGGGTGGGGAGTTGGGGTTCGCGGAGGAGAAGAGTGAGGCCCGGCGGTATGTGCGGGCGCGGAACTGGCGTGGTGAGCGGGGGTTGCCGCGGTATGTGTTCGTGGTGTCGCCGACGGAGCCGCGTCCGTTCTATGTGGATTTCGATGCTCCGGTGTATGTGAACATCCTGGCCAAGGCTGCTCGTCGGCTGGCGCGGAAGGATCCGGAGGCGAAGCTCACGGTCACGGAGATGCTGCCGAGTCCCGAGCACGCGTGGCTGACCGACGACCGGGGCAACACCTACACCTCCGAACTCCGCTTCGTCGCCGTCGACCAGCACGGCTGAGAACACCGAAGACCCTCGCACGGGGTGTCCGGCCGCACCGGCCGGGCACCCCGTCGTCATGTCCGGGGCCGGATCGAGGTACGGGGAGCCGGCCGGGACGCCGCCCGCCGACGGAGTGGGCCGCCGAGCCCCCCGCGTCCTCCGCCTCCGCCGGGCGCGGGCGACAGCACGGAGCCCGGCCGGAGCGTGTGCTCCGGCCGGGCTCTGTCCGGTCCTCCTCCCCGGGACGTCAGTCCAGCACCGAGGCCAGGGTCGAGGCCAGGGACGTGACGTGGGGCAGGCGCATGACGCCGAAGTGGTCGCCGGGGACCCGGTGGACCTCGACGCCGGAGTTCAGCTCCCGCCAGCGGCTCAGGTACTCCTCGTAGGACTGGCCGAGGGCCACCTCGTGCTCACCGCGGGCGAGTTCGTCGCTGATGATCAGATGCAGCGTGCCGGGGACGTGGTGGTGCCGGTAGGTGAGCGTCATCTCCATCACCTCGCGCCAGATCCGGGCCGACGGAAGCCAGACACCGGCCCCGTTCCGCTCGGGGAGCACGATCCCGGTCTCCGGGTCGGCATCGTCCACCAGGTGGTCCAGCAGCTTCAGGATCTCCTCGCGCAGCGCACCCGTGTCCTCCTCCGGGCCGGCGGCGGCCAGCTCCTCCAGCTTGGCGGTGCAGCTCTCGATCAGGCGGAACTCCTCCCACAGGCCCTGCCGTTCGTGGCTGTCGAGGCCCGGATCGAGCAGGACGAAGGTCACCTCCTCCCCGTCCGCCCGCAGCCGGTCCGCCATCTCGGCGGTGATGCCGCTGCCGCCGCACCAGCCCAGCAGGCGGTACGGGCCGTGCGGACGGGCCGCGCGGATCTCGGCGACGTACCGCTGTGCCATCTCCGCGGCGGTGGGCACCGGCAGCCCCGGACCGGACTGGAGGCCGGGCCACTCCAGGGCGGCCACCGGCAGATCCGGTGCCAGGTGCGGGAGCAGCCGCTGGTACCAGTGGGCGCTGCCGCCGCCGGGGTGGACGCAGAAGAGCGGCGGCCGGTCGCCCTCCGCGCGCAGCCACATCAGGGCGGTGCGCGAGGTGTCCCCGTAGTCGCCGCGCTCCGCCGCGGCGGCGATGGCGTCCAGGGTGTGGTGCTCCACGAAGGCCCGTACGGTCAGCTCCAGGCCATGGCGTTCACGGAGCAGTGCGATGGCCCGCAGAATCAGCAGGGAGTGCCCGCCGAGCAGGAAGAAGTCGTCGTGGACTCCTACCTGTTCGAGGCCGAGGACCTCCGCCCACACCTCTGCCAGGGCCCGTTCGGCCGCGGTGCGCGGGGCGACCACCTCGCCACCGGTGGCGCCGCCCGGCGCCGGGAGCGCCGCGCGGTCCAGCTTCCCGTTGGCGTTGAGCGGCAGCTCGTCCAGCCGGACCCAGGCGCTCGGCACCAGGAAACCGGGGACCTTCGCACGGAGCGCGGAACGCAGGAGCGCCGGGTCGAAACCGCCGTGCTCCGCCGGGACGATGTAACCGACGAGCTGCTTGTCGCCGTCCGGGCCCGGACGCACGGCCGCCGCCGCCTCGCGCACACCCGGCAGACCACCCAGACCCGCCTCGACCTCGCCCAGCTCGATACGGTGGCCGCGCACCTTGACCTGGTGGTCGCGGCGGCCCAGGAAGTGCAGGACGCCGTCCGGGTCCTGGCGCACCAGGTCGCCGGTGCGGTAGAGCCTGCCACCGGGCCAGGTGCCGGTGGGGTCGGGCACGAACCGGTCGGCGGTCAGCTCCGGGCGGCCCAGGTAGCCACGGGCCACCCCAGGTCCGCCGAGCAGCAGTTCGCCGGCGACACCGTACGGAACGGGGTGGAGGTCCTCGTCGGCGACCAGCGCGGTGGTGTGCGCGATCGGCGGGCCGATGGGGATGGGCCGGTCCGTCTGCTCCAGGGTGAGCGCGTGCTGCCCGGTGGCGAAGGTGGTGCACTCGGTCGGCCCGTACATGTTGCTGACCCGCAGCCCGTGGCCGAGCGCGGCCCGTACCCGGCTCGCGGAAAGCACATCCCCGCCGGTCAGCAGCGTACGCAGACCGGTCAGCGTGTCCGGGCAGCTCTCCACCATCAGATGGAAGAGGCTGGTCGTCAGGAACGCCACGGTCACCCCGTGCTCGCGCAGCACCTCGGCGATGCCCGCGGTGGTGGGGGTGCCGGGCGGGGCGAACGCCAGCCGGCCGCCGTTGGCGAGCGTGCCCCACAGCTCGAAGGCGGAGGCGTCGAAGGCCAGCGGAGAGACCACCAGGACGGTGTCTTGCGGCCCGATCTCCGCGTGGTTCTCGTCGTGCACCAGACGCACGACATTGCGGTGGGTGACCTGGACGCCCTTGGGGCGACCGGTGGATCCGGAGGTGTAGATGACGTACGCGGTGTTGTCGGCGGAGATGCCCGCGTCCGGGGCGGTGGGAGGCTGTGCCTCCAACTCGTCCCGCGCGGTGTCCAGGAGCACCGTCGGGACATCTCCGGGGAGCCGGTCCGCCAGGCCGGAGCGGGTGACCAGCAGCCGGGCACCGGAGTCGGAGAGCAGATAGCCGATCCGCTCCTCGGGGTACTCCGGGTCGACCGGTACGTAGCAGCCGCCCGCCTTGACCACGCCGAGCAGGGCGACCGCCGTCTCCGCGCCGCGCTCCAGGCAGACCGCCACGGGGTCCTCGGCGCGCACCCCGCGGGCCCGCAGCAGGTGGGCGAACCTGTTGGCGCGCTCCTCCAACTGGCCGTAGGTCACGGTCGATCCCCCGTCGGCCAGGGCCACCGCCCCCGGGTCGGCGCCCCGGCCGATCAGCTCCGGCAGGGTCACCTCGGGCGGCAGCCGGCGGGGCACCGGACCGGAGGCGCCTGCGGTCAGGCCGGCGGCACGGAAGGACGCGGGGGAGGACCCCGGCCGCTCGGCCATGGTCCGCAGCACCTCCACGAACGTGGCGGCCATCGTCTCCAGCCGGGCCCGGCCGGCCCAGCCCGGCCGGCAGGTCATCCGCAGCTCGCCCGGGAAGGTCCACACGTCGAAGGTGAACTCGTTGGGGCTGCTGTCGGTGACCGCCTCGGGGGCGGAGCCGGACTGGTCCAGCACATGGAAGTCGAGGTAGCCGAAGATCACGTCGACCAGCGGGACCCCTGTGCCCCATTCCCGCTGCATGGCGGGCAGGGGGTACCGGCGGTGCGGCCAGATGGCGGCCTCCTCCGCGAAGACCGCGCGCAGCAGCTCCTCCCAGCTCGGTGCCTCCAGATCGACCGCGAACGGCACGGTGTTGAGGTACATGCCGCGCACCTCGTCGCCGTCCGGGAGTTCGGGTCGGCCGTTGCAGACGGCTCCGGCGAAGAAGCGGCGCTGTCCGGAGATCAGGCCCAGCAGCTTGAGATGGGCGGTGTAGAGCACCGTCTTGAGCGAGGTGCCGGTACGGGCCGCCAGGGCGCGCAGCTCCGGGTCCAGCCCGGCCCAGGAGACCCGGACCTCGTGGGCGGGCCCGCCCGACTCCGTCGGCGCGGTGGGCGCGGGCAGCTCCAGGCGCGGGAAGGCGTCGATCCTGCTCTGCCAGAAAGCCCGGTCCCTAGAGGACTGCGACGCCTGCCGTTCCAGGGCGATGAAGTCGGCGTAGCGGGCGCGCGGCGGGGGTGTGACGGCGCAGTCGGAGTCCTCGCGGATACGGCCGTAGTCGGCGCGGATCTCCTGGATCACCGAGTGGTGGCTCCAGCCGTCCAGGATCGCGTGGCACTCCGTGTGGGTGAGCGTCCAGGTGCGTTCACCGGTGCGGTGCACGTGGTAGCGCAGCAGGGGGGCGCGTTCCAGGTCGAACGGTACGCGCTGCTCGGCGGCGCGGAACTCCGCGACGGCGGCGCGCTGTCCGGCCCGGTCCAGCTCCCGCAGATCGGTGAACCCGACCTCCGCCTCGGCCTTCTCGTGCACGAGCTGGAGCGGTTCGGAGAAACCGGACAGCCGGAAGGAGGTACGGAGGATCTCGTGCCGGTCGACGAGGCGCCGGATCGCCTCCCGCAGCGCCGGCAGGTCGAAGGGGCCGTCGTCGGTGAAGTGGAAACTGCTGACGTTCTGGTAGGTGTTGGCGTCCGGATCGGCCAACAGCTCGTAGACCATCCCGGCCTGGACCTCGCCCAGCGGGTAGGCGTCGGCCAGCCCGTCCGGCAGCCGCTCGCGGTCGGCCGGTGTCAGCTGGCTGAACGGGGCGACCAGCTCGTGCCCCCGCCCGCCGCCGCTGGTCCCGGTGGCGACGGTGGCGAGCTGGGCGACCGTGGGGTGGGTGAAGAGGTGCTGTACGGACAGGGCCAGGCCGCGGGCCGTCAGCGCCCCCACCGCGCGGATCGCCCGGATGGAGTCGCCGCCCAGGTCGAAGAACCGGTCGTGGACACCCACCCGGTCGAGGTCCAGTGCGGCGGCCAGTTCCTCGGCGATGGTCCGCTCCACCGGAGTGCGGGGCGCGGTGTACTCACCGGCCCGGCTCTCCCGGCTGCGGTCCGGGGCGGGCAGCGCCTTGCGGTCGGTCTTTCCGCTCGCGGTCAGCGGCAGGGCGTCGAGTACCGTCCAGTCGCCGGGCACCATGGCGTCCGGCAGCCGCTCGCGGAGCCAGGCCCGGACGGCGCCGGTGTCCGGAGACCCGGCCTCCGGGGCGCCCGGTGCGGGGTGGCCGACGAGATGGGCCACCAGCCGCCCGTCGTGCACCGTGACGGCGGCGGCGGTGACCGAGGGGTGCTCGTGCAGGACCGCCTCGATCTCGCCCAGCTCGATGCGCTGGCCGCGGATCTTCACCTGGTGGTCCATCCGGCCCAGGTAGTCGATGGAGCCGTCCGGCAGATGGCGGGCCAGGTCGCCGGTGCGGTAGAGCCGCCCGCCCGGCTCCCCGCCGAAGGGGTCGGGGACGAACCGGTCGGCGGTCAGCGCGGGCCGTCCCGGGTAGCCCCGGGCCAGCTGGACACCGCCCAGCAGCAGCTCTCCCGGCACCCCGACCGGGACCGGCCGCAGGGCCGAGTCCACGATGTAGGTACGGGTGTTGGCGATGGGCCTGCCGATGGTGACGCGTTGTCCGGGCACGCAGGGGGCGTGGGTCACGTCCACGGCCGCCTCGGTCGGCCCGTACAGGTTGTGCGGAGCGATCCCGAGGCGCTCCGCCGACGCGGTGACCAGGTCTCCCGGCAGTGCCTCGCCGCTGCATACGATGCGCCGTACCGAGGGCAGAGCCGGCACGGAGCCCGCCAGGAACGCGCGCAGCATCGACGGGACGAAGTGCAGGGTGGTGATGGACTGCTCGGCGATGGTCCGGGCGAGGTACGCCGGATCCCGGTGACCTCCGGGGCGTGCCATCACCAGGGTGGCGCCCGTGATCACCGGCCAGAAGAACTCCCAGACCGAGACGTCGAAGCCCATCGGGGTCTTCTGGAGCACCCGGTCGGTCGCGTCGAGGCCGAACTCCCGCTGCATCCAGTGCAGCCGGTTGACGATCGCCCGGTGCTCCACCAGCACACCCTTGGGGCGGCCGGTGGACCCGGAGGTGTAGATGACGTACGCGGCGTCGTCCGGGCCGCAGGAGCGTCCGGGAAGGGCCCGGGCCCCGTCGGGCAGCATTCCGCCGCGCGCCAGGGGGACGACCGCGACCTCCTCCGGCACACCGTCCGGGGCGGCCCCGGTATCGGTGAGCACGACCCGGGCGCCGGAGTCGGAGAGCATGTACCGGCGGCGCTCCGCAGGGAGATCCGGCTCCAGCGGGAGGTAGGCGCTGCCCGCCTTGAGCACACCGAGGAGGGCCACCAGCAGCCCCCGGGAGCGCTCCAGGCACACCCCCGTCACGGTGCCGGGACCGGCCCCCCGGGCCCGGAGCGCGTCGGCCACCGCCTCCGCGCGGCGGTCCAGCTCCGCGTAGCCGAGCGTGCCGTCCTCGTCGGCCACCGCCACCGCGTCCGGGGTCGCCGCGGCCTGGGCCTCGAACAGCCCGTGCAGCGTGCCGGTGGGGAACGGGACGGCGGTGTCGTTCCACCGGTGCACCACTTGCTCCAGCTCCGCCGGGGACATCAGCTCCAGCTCGGCCACCGGGACGTCGGGCTCGGCCACTGCGGCGGTGAGCAGCCGGACGAAGTGATCGGCCATGCGGGCGGCCGTCGCCGCGTCGAACAGCGCGGTGGCGTAGTTGAGTCCGCCGGAGAGCGAGCCGTCCGGCTGCTCGGTGACACCGAGCGTCAGATCGAACTTGGCGGTGGTCTCACCGACCGCGAGCCGCTCCACCACGAGCGTCTCCGCACTCCCGGCGTTCGCCTCCGAGGCCTGACCGTCGGCGCCCTCCCAGAGGAACATGGCGCCGAACAGCGGTGTACGGGAGGGATCGCGCTCCGGAGCCAGCGCGTCCACCAGCCGTTCGAAGGGCACCTCCTGGTGGCCGTAGTCGTCCAGCGAGCCTTCCCGCACCCGGTCCAGCACCTCGCCGAAGCCGGGGGCTCCCGAGAGGTCGGTGCGCAGGACCAGGGTGTTGAGGAAGAGTCCCAGCATGTTCTGGGTCTCGGTCCGGTCCCGGCCGGACACAGGGGTGCCGACGGCGATGTCGGTGCTGCCCGAGTACCGGCCGAGCAGCACCTGGAACGCGGCGAGAGCGGCCATGAACGGGGTGGCGCCGCGTTCGCGGGCCAGCCGGGAGAGCCGGCCGGCGACGTCGGCCGGCACGGTGAAGGGCGCCACGGCCCCGCTCTCGTCCCGGACCGCGGGCCGCGGCCGGTCGGTGGGCAGCTCCAGCGGCGTGAGCCCCGCCAGCCGCCCGCGCCAGTGGGCGAGGCCCTCCCGGAGCTTCTCCTCGGTGAGCCGGGCCCGCTGCCAGACGGCGAAGTCCGCGTACTGGAGAGCCGGCGGGACAGGTTCCGGATACTCCTCCCCGGCACTCGACCGGCGGTAGTCCGCCATCAGCTCACGCACCATCAGCTCTTCGGACCGGCCGTCCGCCGCGATGTGGTGCACGGTCAGGAAGAGGGCGTGCTCCTCGGCCGAGCAGCGGGCCAGGACGGCCCGGAACACGGGTCCCTCGGCCAGGTCCACCGGCCGCCGCCCCGAGGTGCCCAGCACCGCCAGCCGGCGTGCGCGCTCCGCCGGGGCCAGCCCGGTCAGATCCTCCTCGGCGAGGTCCACCGGCGCGGGCGCGTCCACGATCTGGACCGGGTCGCCGTCGACGACCCCGTAGCGGGTGCGCAGCACTTCGTGCCGTGCCACCAGCGCGTCCAGCGCACCCCGCAGCGCCCCGGGGTCCAGAGGGCCGCGCAGCCGCAGCGCGGCCGTCATGAGGTAGGTGGTGGAACCGGGGCTCAGCCGGTCCAGCACCCACAGCCGCTGCTGGGCGGAGGAGAGCGGCAGCGGACCGCCGCGTTCGGCGCGGGGGATGCCGTCGGACGGGGCGGGGGCGGCCGCGCCGCGCAGCCGCTGCCTGAGCAGGCGGGCGCGGAGGTCCGCGGGGGCGAGTGTCTGGTGGGTCATCGTGCGCCTTCCGGGTTCAGCAGTTCCGCGACCTCTGCGTCGGAGAGCTGGGCGATAGCGGCCTCGACGGCCTCGGTGACGGCCGCCGCGAGGGCGGAGACAGTGGTGTGTTCGAAGAGGCGGCGCAGCGGAAGTTCCACCGCGAAGGCCTCCCGCAGCCGGGCCAGGACCCGGGTGGCCAGCAGCGAGTGCCCGCCCAGGGCGAAGAAGTCGTCCTCGGCGCCGACCCGGTCGACCCCGAGCGCCTCCGCCCAGATGGCGGCGACCGCCTCCTCGACCGGGTCCCGGGGCGCCACATAGGCGCGTTCGAGAGTGGTGGCGGGGGCGGGCAGGGCCTTGCGGTCGATCTTCTGGCTGGCGGTCATCGGCAGGGAGTCCAGCACGGTCCACAGCGCCGGAACCATGTAGTCGGGCAGCCCCTCCCGCAGATGCTCACGGAGCGTCTCCGGGTCAGGAGCGGGGGCGCCGTCCAGGCCGGTCACGTAGGCGGCCAGCCGGCGGTTGCCCGGGGTGATCTCGGGCGCGGTCACCGCCGCCGCGCCGACGCCTGGGTGGCCGGTGAGGGCCGCCTCGATCTCCCCGAGTTCGATGCGCAGCCCGCGGATCTTCACCTGCTGGTCGATCCGGCCCAGGAACTCCAGGGTGCCGTCCGGCCGGTAGCGCACCAGGTCACCGGTGCGGTACAGCCGCTCGCCCGTGCCGCCGAACGGATCGGGCACGAACTGTGCGGCGGTCAGCTCCGGGCGTTCGTGGTAGCCGCGGGCCAGCCGGACGCCGCCGACACAGAGTTCGCCGGGCACACCGATCGGTACGGGGCGCTGCCCGGCGTCCAGGACGTAGGCCCGGGTGCCCGCGAAGGGGCGGCCCAGTGGCATGGACGCGGTGTCCCGTTCCCCGCTCTGCCCGGCCGGACCGGTGTGCAGCAGGCAGGTGACGGTCGCCTCCGTGGGGCCGTAACAGCAGACGAACCGTCCGGGCAGCCCGCTCGCGGCCCACTGCCGGGCGTCGGCCACGGTGACCACGTCGCTGCTGAGGTTGATCAGCTTCAGCCCGGTGAGCACGCTCGTGTCGTAGTTCATCGCCTCCCGGTAGTAGGCCGGGGTGGTCTCCATGACCGTGACACCGTGTTCGGCCAGCCGGGCGGGGAGTTCGGCCGGGCTCCAGAACAGCGGGTCGGCGATCACCACGGCGGCACCGGTCAGCAGTGGGGCGGCGATCTGCTCCATCGACACGTCGAAGGTCAGCGAGGAGAGCTGGACCACCCGTTCACCCGGGCCGATCCCGTACGCGTCGGCCGCGATGCGGCAGTGGTGGGCGTAGGCGCGGTGGTCGATCATCACCCCCTTGGGGCGCCCGGTGGAGCCGGAGGTGTAGATCACGTAGGCCAGGTTCTCCGGGGCCGCCGGAACGTCCGGCAGCGCCTCGTCGGCGCCGTCGGCGGCCAGGGCGTCCACGGTGAGCACCTGGTGGCCGGCGCCGGTGAGGGTGTCCGCGTGCTCGGACGTGGTGACCAGGAACCGGGCCCCGGCGTCCTCGACGGTCCGCAGGAGGCGCTGGCGGGGATGGCGGGGGTCCAGAGGTACGTAGACCGCACCTGCCCGCAGCACACCGAGCAGGGTGACCACGGCGTCGATGCCGCGTTCCTGGCAGGAGGCCACCGGGGTCTCCGGACCGGCCCCCAGGGCTCGCAGGTGCCGGGCGAAGCGGGCGGAGCGGGCCTCCAGAGCGGCGTAGTCGAGTTCCTCCTCACCGAAGACCAGGGCGGTGGCGTCCGGGGTGCGGGCGGCCTGCCGGACGAACAGCTCCGGCACGGTCAGCCCGCGTTCGTTCCCGGGGACGATCTCCGGCAGCCGGGCGGAGTGCGGATCGGGCCAGACGTCCAGCAACTGCCGGCGCTCGGCGTCCGGCATCAGCTCCAGCTCGGCCACGGCGGTGCCCGGCGCGGCGGTCACCGATTCCAGCAGGCGCAGGTAGTGGGCGGCCAGCCGTTCCACGGTGGAGCGGTCGAAGAGCGCGCTCGCGTACTCGAACCAGCAGTGCATCCGTCCGTCGGGACGCTCCTTCACGGTCAGTGTCAGGTCGAACTTGGCGGTCCGCGGACCCGCGTTGAGCGGTTCGACCGCCAGCCCGCCGAGCGTGGAGGTGAGCCCGCCCATGTGCTGGTGCTCGAACATCACCTGGAACAGCGGGTTGCGGGAGAGGTCGCGGTCCGTCGCCAGCTCGTCCACGAGCTGCTCGAACGGGACGTCCTGGTGGGCGAACGCCTCCAGGCAGACCTCCTTCACCCGCTCCAGCAGTCCGGTGAAGGCCGGGTCCCCGCTCAGATCCGTACGGATGACCAGGCTGTTCACGAAGAGGCCGAGCAACCCCTCCGTCTCCTCCCGGGTCCGGGCCGCCACCGGAACGCCCACCGCGATGTCCGTGCGGCCCGTGTAGTGGTGCAGCAGCACCTGGAACGCGCCGAGCAGCGTCATGAAGGGCGTCGCGCCCGACCGCTCGCCCAGCTCCGTCACCGCGCGGCCCAGGGCGTCGGGGACGTCGACGACGACGGTGTCCCCGGCCGCGTCGCGGGTGGCGCCGCGCGGCCGGTCGGACGGCAGCTCCACCGGGGTGAGACCGCCGAGGCGCTCCAGCCAGTGCTCGAGCTGACGAGAGGTCTCCGGGGTGTCCTCCTGGGCGCGCTGCCATGCGGCGAAGTCCGCGTACTGGACCGGCCCCGGACGGAGCGGCGCCTCCCGGCCCGCGGCGAACGCGGTGTACGCGGTGTCCAGGTCACGCAGGAACACCTTGGTCGACCAGGCGTCGAAGGCGATGTGGTGGGCGGCCAGGGCCACCCAGTGGTCCTCGGGAGCGGCGCGGATCACCGTGACCCGCAAGGGGTGTTCGGCCGCCAGGTCGAAGGGGACGCGCAGGACCTCCTCCAGCAGCTCCCGGGCACGGACGGGCCCGTCCCCGGCGCCGGAGAGGTCCACCTCCCGGTACGCCACCGGGCCCGGTGGGTCGATGAGCTGCACCGGGCTGCCGTCCCGGTCCGCGTACCGGGTGCGGAGCACCTCGTGGACCCGTGCCACCTCGTCCAGAGCCTGCCGGAAGGCCCCGGTGTCCAGCGGGCCGTGCAGTCGAAGGGCCAGCGGGATCAGGTACTCCTGGCTCCCCGGCTCCAGCCGGTCCAGGAACCACATGCGCTGCTGGCCGAAGGAGAGCGGCAGCACACCGTCCCGCTCCACCGGAACGATCCCGCCCGGCCCCTGGCCGGGCTCCTCCGCCTGCGCGGCTCCGGCGGCCCGGTCGATGCGGGCGGCCAGGGCGGCGGCGGTGCGGTCGGCGAAGAGGTCGGCGACCGTCATCTCGATGCCGAAGGCACGGCGCAGCCCGAGAACCAGCCGGATGGCGAGCAGCGAGTGGCCGCCCAGTCCGAAGAAGTCGTCGTCGGGCCCCGGTTCGGGGATCTCCAGGACCGAGGCCATGGCTGCCACGACGGCCTGTTCCGTCGCCGTACGGGGAGTGGCGCGGTCCGGCCCGGTCGCGGCGGACGGTGCCACGTCCTCCTCGGGGCCGGGCAGCGCTCCCCGGTCCACCTTTCCGCTGGCGGTCAGCGGGAGGGCGTCCAGCAGTACCAGCCGGGAGGGCACGACCGCGGCGGGCAGACGCGCGGCGAGGTGGGCCAGCAGCTCCGACCGCAGCTCGGCCGGGTCAGATCCGGCGGCAGGGACGGCGTAGGCGGTCAGCTCCAGCTGGCCGTGCGCCCCGGGCCGGGCCACGACCGCCGAAGCGGTCGCCGAGGGATGGGCCAGCAGCACAGCCTCGATCTCGGCCGGTTCGACCCGGACACCGTGGATCTTCACCTGGTCGTCGCTCCGGCCCAGGAACTCCAGGGTCCCGTCGGCCCGCCAGCGGACCAGGTCGCCCGTGCGGTACCAGCGCCCGCCGGGCACCGTGGCGTACGGGTCGGCGCCGAACCGCTCGGCCGTCTGCCCGGGGCGGCCGAGATACCCGCGGGCCAGCCCCGCTCCCCGTACGCACAGCTCACCGGGGACCCCGACCGGGACCAGCAGGTCGCCCCGGTCCACCACGGAGACACCCACACCGGTCAGGGGAGCGCCGATGGCGACCGTGCCGGATCCGGGCAGCCCCTCGCCCGTGTAGCGGTGGGCGGTCGAGTCGATGGAGCACTCGGTGGGGCCGTAGGTGTTGGAGACCTCCACCCCGGGCACCGCCGCGCGCAGCCGCTCGCACAGCCGGGCGGGCAGCGGTTCCCCCGCCGAGCTGACCAGCCGCAGCGCGGTGCAGCGGGAGAGGGCCGGCTCCTGCACCAGCAGCCGCAGCACCGAGGGCACCAGCTGGAGGAGGGTGACCCGGTGGCGGGCCATGGCGGCGGCCATCACGGACGGGTCCCGGTGCGCGTCCGCCGGGGCCATCACCACGGTGCCGCCGGAGACCAGCGGGGAGAGGAACTCCCAGAGGGAGGCGTCGAACCCGATGGTGGTCTTCTGGAGCAGCCGGTCCGCGGCGGTCATCGCGTACGCCTCCACCGACCACAGCACCCGGTTGCGCAGCCCGCCGTGGGTCACCACCACGCCCTTGGGGGTACCGGTGGATCCGGAGGTGTACA
Organism: Streptomyces sp. SID8374; assembly: GCF_009865135.1. Taxonomy (NCBI): domain Bacteria; kingdom Bacillati; phylum Actinomycetota; class Actinomycetes; order Kitasatosporales; family Streptomycetaceae; genus Streptomyces; species Streptomyces sp. SID8374. The sequence continues at coordinate 1,991,873 of NZ_WWGH01000002.1, forward strand.
CCACGCAGGCCGCCTCGTCCGGACCGGCCTGGTGGGGGAAGTCGGCGGGCGAGGCGTCCGGACCGGTCCCGGCCCACTCGGCGTCCAGCGCACGCACCGGGGTGCCCTCGCCGAAGCCGTCACGCAGCGCCTCCTCGGTGAGCACCAGCGCCGCCCCGGAGTCCGACAGGAGGAACTCCCTCCGGCCTTCCGGGAGATCGGGGGCCAGCGGCACATGGACACCGCCGACGGCCAGCACGGCCAGGATCGCTGTCACCAGCTCCGGGCCGCGGTGCAGACTCACCGCGACGGGGGTGCCGGGGCGGACCCCCTCCTCCCGCAGCCGGACCGCCAGCCCGGTGATCCGGCCGGCCAGCCCGGCGTAGTCCACCGAGCCTCCGTCGTACGCCACAGCCGTCGCATCCGGGGTGGCGGCCGCCCGGTCGAGCACCATCCCGACCAGGCCTTGGCCGGAGCGGTCCTCCGAGGCGGGCCGGGACGCCCCCTGCCCCCAGGCGGTGAGCACGGCCCGCTCCGCCGGTGCGGTCAGCTCCAGCCGGTCCACCGGGGTGCCGGGCGAGGCGACCACCTGGTCCAGCAGATGGAGGAAGTTCTCGGCCATGCGCTCCATCCGGTCCCGGTCGAAGAGCGCGGTCGGATAGATGAACTCGCCGGTGACCGTGGAGTCCGGACGCTCCGTCAGATGGAGGGAGAGGTCGAAGGCGGAGGTGCGTGCGCCCCCGGAGACCCGGGTGACCTCCAGGCCCGGGAGCGCGAACGGGCGGCGGTGCGCGTTGTGCAGCGCGAACCCGGCCTGGAAGACCGGGTTGCGCCCCGGGTCCCGCTCCGGGGCGAGGTCCGCGACCACCCGCTCGAAGGGCACCTCCTGGTGGCTGTAGGCGTCCAGCGTGGTGCTCTTCACCCGGGACAGGAGCTCCCGGAAGTCCGGGGCACCGCCCAGGTCCGTGCGCACCACCACCGTGTTGAGGAACAGGCCGATCAGCCGTTCCAGCCGGGCGTCGTCCCGGTTGGCCAGGGAGACGCCGACCGCGATGTCCTGGGCGCCGGAGTAGCGCCCGAGCAGCAGTTGGTACGCGGCGAGCCCGGCCATGAAGAGCGTGGTGCCCTGCTCCTTGGCGAGCGCCGAGAAGCCTGCCGCGAGGGGCGCCGGCACGGTGAAGGCGACGGTGTCACCCGTGGCGTCCCACCGGGCCGGACGGGGCCGGTCGGTGGGCAGGTCCAGTGGGGTCGTGTCCGTCAGGCGGTCCCGCCAGTAAGCGAGTTGACGGTCCATCAGTTCAGGCTGCGCCGTCCACCAATCGCGCTGCCACTCCGCGTAGTCCGCGTACTGGAGTTCCAGATCCTCCGCCGCCGGGGCGCCACCGGAGGCGAACGCCGCGTACGACTCGCGCAGTTCGTCGGCGAGCAGGCCCCAGGACCAGCCGTCGAAGGCGATGTGGTGGAAGGTGAGCAGCAAGGCCCAGTCCTGCGGTGCCAGCCGGACCACGGCCACGCGCCAGGGATGCTCCCGGCGGATGTCGAGGGGCAGGGCGGCCCAGCTCGCGCCGAACTCCCGCAGGCCCTGCTCGCGCCGCTCGTCCGGGACGTCGCCGAGGTCGACCAGCTCCGGTTTCACCGGCTCCGGTTCGTCGATGATCTGGATGCCGACGCCGTCCTCGTCGGCGTACCGGGTGCGGAGCACCTCGTGCCGGGCGGCTGTCTCGGTGAGCGCGGCGTTCAACGCCTCCGTGTCCAGCGGGCCGCGGATGCGGAAGGTTTCGTGCATCAGATACTCGGCGGCGTCGCCCGACCTGAGCTGGTCGAGCAGCCAGAGCTGTTCCTGTGCGAAGGACAGCGGATAACCGCCGTCGACGGGTGCCATCGGTCGTCTCCCTGGGCAGATGGTGGTGGGGCGGTGGAGCGGTCGGCGTACGGGGGGCCGGGCGGCGGGTCAGCCCTGTTCGACCGGACCGCTGGAGGGCTCGGCCATGGCGACGGCGATCTTGCGGGGGCCGGTGAACGGCTCCCGGGCGTGTGCGGCCAGCATGTTGTCCACGACCAGCACATCGCCCTGCTGCCAGTCGAAGCGCCGCTGCTCGGCGCGGTAGCAGTCCCGCAGGTGTGCCACCACCTCGTCCGGCACCGGGGCGCCGTCGCCGTAGTAGGTGTTGGTCGGCAGGTCCGCTTCGTCGTACATCTCCCGCAGCGCACCGCAGAGGTCCGGCCCCAGGGTGGTGACGTGGAAGAACGTCAGGTGGTTGAACCACACACGCTCCCCGGTCACCGGATGCCGGTGCACCGCCTCGCGGCGTGCCCGGGTCCGCAGGCCCCCCGAAGTCCACTCGGCGACGACACCGTTGCGAGCGCAGTACGCCTCGACCTCGGCCCGGTCCTCGGTGTTGAAGGCGTGCTGCCAGGGGACGCCGAAGCCGTCCGTGAAGTTGCGCACCACCATCCAGCCCCGGGCGGCGAACTCCTCCCGTACCCGCGGGTCGATCGCGGCCAGCACTCGCCGGGTGTCGGCGAGCGGGGTGGAGCCCAGCGTGTCGGGCGGGGTCACGCAGAGGAAGAACAGCGTCAGCGGCCAGGTCGCCTGGTAGGAGTTCTCGTTGTGGAGAAAGATCTCCTCGGAGGGCGGGTAGTCGGTCGAGGTGTAGACCTGGCCCTTGATGGTGGAGCGGGGCGAGGAGCGCTCCGCGTACGTCAGCGGCTCGCCGCCGATGGCGCGGACCGACCGTTCGAAGCCGTCCACGCCGTCGTCGCCGAAACCACGCAGCAGCACGGCACCGTGCTCACGCAGTCGGGCGCGGATCTCCGGCCGGGCGGCGGCCAGCCGGTCCGCCGCGGAGCCCCCGGGGGCGGCCGTCATCAGATGAGGAAGCGTCTGCCCTGACGTCCGGGGCTCGGCCGAGGCCGGCGTGAACAGGGCTGAAGGGTTTGCGGTCATACCGGTCAGGGTCGGCGCCCGGCTCCCGACAGGGCAGAGAACATCCGGCGGAGTCGTCGGCACGGTGGGTGCGCCCCATACTGCGCGTCCTTCCCTGGGCCGGTCCGCCGCCGCGCGGCACGCTGGCGTCACCGTGCGGCCCGGCGGCCCAACCGTCGTGCCGGGTGTCCCGTGCGGCCTTCGAGAGGATTCCCCGTGTCTGAGTGGAGGACAGGTCCATGAGCAGGGTCGTCGACCACGCGGGTGCCGCACCCGCGCCACCGCCCTTGCGGCGCAATCGGGATTTCCTGCTGCTGTGGAGCGGTTCGGCGGTGGCGATCATCGGATCCACGGCGTCCACGGTGGCCTACCCGCTCCTGGTGCTCGCGGTCACGGGGTCGCCCTCCGCCGCGGGGCTGGTCGGGTTCGTGGTGCTGCTGCCCGCCCTGGTCTTCCAGCTGCCGGCCGGGGTCCTGGTCGACAGCTGGAACCGCAAGCGCGTGATGATGTGGTGCGACGGACTGCGTGCGGCCGGCGCGGCGAGTGTGGTGCTGGCCTTGCTCCTGGGCGAACTCCGGCTGGCGCATGTGATGGTGGTCGGGTTCGTGGAGGGCACGCTCACGGTCCTCAACGGTCTGGCCTCCACCGCCGCCGTGCCCAATGTGGTCCACCCCAGCCAGTTGTCGGCGGCTCTCGCCGGGAACGAGGCGCGGAGCCGGGCCGCCACCATGATCGGGACTCCACTGGGGGGCATTCTCTTCGGCGTCGGCCGGGCGGTCCCCTTCGTGCTGGAGACCTTCGCGTATCTCGTCTCGCTGACCACCCTGCTGGGCATCCGGAAGGACTTCCAGACGGCCCGCCCCGGCGAACGGGCCGGGGCCGCTCCGAGCGACGGCGCGGCGCAGGAGAGCCGCGGCACCCGGGTGCGGCGCCAGGCGGGCCGGATGGCCGAGGGGCTCACCTGGCTCTGGAGGCAACCGCTGCTGCGCACCACCGCGCTCCTGGTGGCCGGGAGCAACCTGCTGTTCCGCGCGCTCTTCCTGCTGATGATCGTGCTGCTCGCCGAGGAGGGCGCGGGTCCGGCCGCGATCGGTGTGCTCGTGGGCGTGGCCGGCGGATGCGGAATGCTCGGGGCGCTGGTCGCCGGCAGGATCGGCCGCACCCTCAGGATGAACTCCCTGGTGATCGGGGCCAACTGGGCGTGGGCACTGCTCATGTGTGTACTGGCCTTCGGGGGCGGGCTGTGGCCGGCCGCGATCGCCTACACGGCGATGTGGTTCGTCGGGCCCATCTGGAATGTGGCGGTCGGCACCTATCAGCTGGCCGTCACCCCCGACGGACTGCGTGGCCGGGTGCTGAGTGCGTCCAGCATGCTGGCCAACGGCGCGCTGTCGCTGGGGGCGCTGGCGGGAGGCCTGCTGCTGGACGGCTTCGGGGTGCGGGCCGCGGCGGCGGTGCTCGCCGGGTGGATGGTGCTCATGGCTCTGGCCGCCACCTTCTCCCGCCCGGTGCGCCGGGCCACGATGACCGCGATCACCGCCCCCGCCGAGGCGCCCGCTCCGGCCGAACCCCGCAGGACACCCGCCGGGGCGACCGGGGCGGGCTCCGACGGTCACCACTGAGCAACCCGTTGTCCATCCCCTTCCCGTACGACAGATGCTGGAGACCACGCCATGTTCCGGACCATGTTCAAGTCCAAGATCCACCGAGCCACCGTCACCCAGGCCGATCTGCACTACGTCGGATCGCTGACGATCGACGAGGACCTCATGGACGCCGCCGACCTGCTCCCCGGTGAGCAGGTCCAGATCGTCGACATCACCAACGGCGCCCGCCTGGAGACCTACGTGATCTCCGGGGAACGCGGCAGCGGGATCATCGGCATCAACGGAGCCGCGGCGCGGCTGGTCCAGCCGGGAGACCTGGTCATCATCATCTCGTACGCCTCCGTCGCCGACGCCGAGGCCAAGGCGCTCGTGCCCAGCGTCGTCCACGTGGACCGGCACAACCGGCAGGTCTCGCCGACCGGTTCGGATCTGGCCGAGCCCGCGCCCGGCAGCGGCACCGTCCGCGGGGATGTCGTCCACTGACGCGGCGGAACCGCGTGCGGGCCCCAGGTCACCGACCTCGGGCCCGCACGCGGTTCGCGGCTCCCGCGCGGCCGATGCGTCAGATCAGCCCGGCTCGCACCGCGCGTGCCACCGCATGGGCCCGGTTCCGGACCTGGAGCCGGGCCATCAGCTCGTAGATGACGTTCTTGACGGTGTGCTCCGAGCAGGACAGCGCCCGGGCGATCACCGCGTTGCCATGGCCCTCGGCGACCAGGGTGAGCACCGCCGTCTGGCGCGGGGTCAGCGGAGCTGTCCGGGCGGTACGGGGAGTGTCGGGGAGAGCTGTCGCGGGCTCGGGCCCCGACTGCTGGGAGGCGCCGAGCAGGCGCACCAGCACGCCGTAGGGAAGCCGGCCGTCGCCGTGGTGGGCCGAGTGCACGGCGGCCACCAGTTGCTCCGGAGTGGCGTCGGTGGTCCGCAGGATCGTCCGGGCACCCGCCCGCACCGCCCGCAGCACACCGTCCGGGGAGACCGACTGGGCGGCCACCAGGACCCCGTGCCGGTTCCCGCCGCTGAGCGCGGGGGCGGGGCACGATTCGACCGCCTCGTCCACGGTCCTCCCGGCGGCCAGCACGACCAGATCGGGGCCGGGCCGTCCGCCCTCCACCAGCGGGATTCCCGCCCCGGTCAGCCGCCGGTGCCAGGAGTGCCGCAGGTCGTCGTCCGCGGCGCGCACGTGGACGCGTACCGCGGCCCGGTCCGTGGCGGCACGGTGGGGCGGGGCGGCGCCGGCCAGGGCCCGGGCGGGGAGCGGCGCGGCGCTCACAGGAGACCCGCCCGGAGCGCGTAGGCGACCGCGTGGGCGCGGTTTCTCAGCCGGAAGCGCTGGGTCACGTTGTGCATCACCGTCGTCACCGTCCGGACCGAGTAGGAGAGCCGTCCCGCTATCTCGCTGGTCTCGTGGCCTTCGGCCACCAGCCGGAGCACCGCACGTTCCCTCTCACTGAGCCCCGCTGCCCCCCAGGCATCGGCGACACCGGCCCCCGCATCCTCCGTACGCTGCTCCAGCAGCCCGTCCAGCAGATCGGGCGGCACCGTGCAGTCCCCGCTCGCCGCAGCCAGCACGGCGTGGGCCAGTCTTGGGCCGCTGGTCTCCCGACGGCGCAGCAGACCCCGGGCACCCGTGGCAATGGCGTGCAGCGCCTCCGGCGGGCTCAGCTCGGTGGCGACCAGGACAACCTCCGGGCGGTGGTCGGCGGCCCGGGTGCGGCGCAGCAGGTCCAGAACCGGGTCGGCCACCCGGTCGACCACGACGACCGTCACGTCCGGAAGCCCGCCCCCGACGGCGGGCAGGATCTCCGGGCTGCTCGCCAGGGCGCTCAAGGTGCCTGCCTCCAGCACCGGGTCCTCAGCGACGACGCTCACCCGCACCGTATTCGTCATTGGATCTTCCTCCTCGCTCGGCAACGGCTCTCGCCGGTGTCACCGAGCATCAAGATCGAGGGCGCGCGGGGCATCGGTACACCACCCCCAGATTTCCGCGGTGCCCCCACCTCCGCGTGCCCACGCGAGGTCCATGAGCGCAGAACAGCCCCCGTGCGCGTCCGGAAACGCACGGGGGCCGTGGGTGAGGGCCGGCTCTGACCTGCGAGAAGTCGGTTCCTGGCCAAGAGGTGTGGGGGTGCGGCCGAAATATGGGGGGCCGTTCCCCAGACGCGGCCCGCTCAGACGGTCTCGGTGACCCTGGGTTCCGGGAGGAAGCCGGAGATCTCTTGGCCGACACCGGCCGCGCGAGCCTCGCGCAGTACCAGTCCGGCCAGGGCCAGGTCCAGCACCCCGAGACCGAACGGCGAGAACAGGGTGGTGCGTTCCGGGTCACGCGGACCCGGTTCCGCGTCCCTCAGGAGCTCGCCGAGCGTGGCGCCGATGAACGAGCGGCTGCCCACCCGTGTCTCCGCCAGATGGACCGACGTGGCCGCCCGGCAGACATGGTCGGGGTCGTCCACCACGTTCACCGCGTCCAGGACGCCCTCGACCGTGACGTCCCGGAGGGAGACGTGGAGCACCAGTGTGCCCGGCAGGCACGCGTCGAGATCCAGATGGGGCACGGTGGCCGTGGTCGCCAGACTGACCAGCCGGTGCGCGGAGAGCGCCGCCCCGGCGCTCTCCGCCACACGCACCACCCGGCCGTCCCCGGCCAGTTCGGCGGAGCAGCGGTCCCGGAAGTCCGCAGCCCGCCGGGCATCCAGGTCGTGGACGGTGATGTCGGTGATCTCCGGGCGTACCACCAGGAGGAAGCGGAGCACCTCGAAGTTGATCACACCGCAGCCGATCAGCGACACACCCGTCTCCCGGCCGTCCCCGGACGGCAGAGCGGCCGCGGCGAGAGCGGCGCTCGCCGCGGTGCGGCGAGCGGAGATGGTGGACCCCTCCACGAGAGCCACCGGCCTGCCCGTCCGCATGGAGTTGACGATGATCGCGGCGGAAGCGCGCTCCAGCCCCTCCGCGACGTTCCCGGGAAAGGAGGCGATCCACTTCATTCCGGCCAGCGGCTCGGCCCCGCCCAGGTAAGCGGGCAGTCCGATGATCCGGTTGCCGGGGTCGTCGGGAAAGCGCAGGAACACCGAGTGCGGCAGCGACGTGTCTTCGGCGGCGTGGAGCAGATACGCCTCGCGCACAGCGCTCAGCACTTCCTGCTCACGGCCGTCCAGAAGCCGCCGGACGTCTCCGTTGCCGATCGTCAGCATCCTGCCACCCCGGTCATCCCGCTGTTCTCGGCCACGTCGGCCACCTCGTCCTTCCACAGGTGGGACACCTCGCCGAACTGGCGCTCCACCCACCCGTCGTCGTAGATCGTGTTCAGATAACGTTCGCCGCGGTCCGGCATCATCAGTACGCAGGTGGCACCGTCCGGGATGCGGTCGCCGATCCGTTCCAGGGCCGTGGCCACCGCGCCGGAGGAGCCGCCGAGCAACAGCCCTTCGCGCAGCGCCAGTCGGCGGCATCCCACCAGGCTGTCCAGATCGCTGACGTGCACCACCTCGTCGGCGAGCCCGCCCCGGTAGAGCGGGGGCCGGACCGCCGCGCCATGACCGGGGATCAGCCGGCGCCCGGTCGGCGGCCGGAAGATGGCGCTGCCCTCGGCGTCCACGGTGACCACCCGGGTGGGCAGTCCGCGGTCGCGGATCAGGTCGCCGCAGCCGCGCAGAGTGCCCGAGGAACTGATCGTGCAGAACAGGTAGTCGGGCGCGACGCCCAGGTCCTCGACGATCTCCGCCATGGTGATCCGGTGCGCCCAGGCGTTGCGGGGGTTGGCGTACTGGTTGGGCCAGTAGGCCCCGGGCAGCGCCTCGACCAGCTCCCGCACGCGTGCGATCCGCACCGGCTGGAACTCGCCGGTGACCGGGTCGCCTTCCGTGACCGTGTGCACATCGGCGCCGAGCGCTCGCATGATCGCGATGTTCTGCGGATTGGTGCGTGGGTCCACCACGCAGATGAACCGCAGGTCCATGGCGCGGCAGGCCTGGGCCATGCCGACACCGAGGTTGCCCGAGCTGGACTCGACCACGGTGCCGCTGCCGGGGACCACCGCGCCGGTGACGACAGCGTGGCTCAGCATGGCATAGGCGGAACGGTCCTTGATGCTGCCGCCGGTGCTGACCGACTCCAGCTTGGCCCAGACCCGGAAGCGGGCGCCGGGCACCAGCCGGGTCAGTTCCACCAGAGGCGTCCCGCCGACGGCCGACAGCGCGCCCGCACGGTCCGGGCCGTACCCGGCGGAGGCGGGGGCGGAGGGCTGAATGGTGTCGGACGGTAGGGCTTCCTCGTCCGCAGGCCCGGCAGCCTGCGCCACGAGGGCCGACCGGTATCCCGGCTGGGAGACGGAGTTCATCGCCGGACTTCCCCTCGGTGTCGGTAGGCGGATCAGACCGGGAGGCTCTGGCATCCGGCCCTACCGGCGTCCGCCTCGGCGGCCTCGCTCTCCATCCGGTGGCGCAGACTGGCGGGGCGCATGTCCGTCCACACCCGCCCGATGTGGTCCAGGCACTCCTCCTTGCTGCCCCGGGTTCCCTCGGCCCGCCAGCCCGCGGGCAGCTCGCGCTCGGCCTGCCAGATCGAATACTGCTCCTCGTCGTTGAGTACGACGCGGTAGACGCTCTCGGTGTGGTCGGACATCGCCGTCTCTCCTCGGTCGGTGGTCGCGCCGTGGTCGATACCGGCGCCAGAGTGAGAGTGCCTTCCGGCATCGGCCGGCCGTAGAGACAAACGGGCAGCGGTTACGGCGGCAGCCGCCCGCCGGTCCTTCCCGGCCGGGCCGGGGCGCACCGCGCACCGACAGGGCGGTGAAGGAGAGACAGGCGCACACGGTCCGTGGGCTGTGCCCACCTCCTGGCCCTCCCCTCTGCCACGTGGTGGGTGTCAGCTATCGGGGGCAGGGCCGGGGTGCTTCGGTACGCGGTCGGCGCCGGTCCTTCCTAAGCTGGCCGGATGAACGAAGACGCCCGGCCGCTGGCCGTGTTCGACCTCGACGGCACGCTCGCCGACACCGCCCACCGGCAGCACTTCCTGGAGGGGGCCAAACGCGACTGGGACGGCTTCTTCGCGGCCGCCCCGGACGATCCGCCGCTCGCCGAAGGCGTGGCGCTCGTGCTCGGCAGCGCCGAGGAGTGCGAGGTCGTCTATCTGACCGGGCGGCCCGAGCGCTGCCGCCGGGCCACCGTGGAGTGGCCGGGCCGTCAGGGGCTGCCCGAGGGGCAGCTGTTCATGCGGCGCAACGACGACCGGCGCCCGGCCCGCCGGACGAAGCTGGACATCCTCCGGCGGCTGGGCCGGTCGCGTGAGGTGCGCATGCTCGTCGACGACGACGAGCTGGTCTGCGATGCGGCCGAAGTGGCCGGGTTCCCCGTGGTGCGGGCCCGCTGGTTCGACCCGTCACAGGCGCTGAAGGACGGACAGGAGCGCGAGGGGCGGACCTGATCAGGCGTTGCGGATCTGTCAGGCGTTTTCGTCGAGGCGGAAGCCCACCTTCAGGCCGACTTGGTAGTGCGCGATTCGGCCATCCTCGATATGGCCGCGAACTTGGTTAATCTCGAACCAGTCGAGATTGTGCAACGTTTCCGCGGCTCTTGCGACGCCGTTCCGGATCGCCGCGTCGATGCCCTCCTCGGAGGTTCCTACGATTTCGGTGACCCGATAGGTGTGGTTGGACATGTTTTGTCTCCTCTCTGGTGACCACGGTGCCTCAATCCCGGGTGGAGCGCGAGGGGGCGAGTAGGGCGAATCGGGACGAGGGCACGCCTTGACCTACTCATTGGTCCATACCAAAATTCAGCCAAACGCCCGTGCGAGCGCCGCCCGCAATCCCCCCACACCGGGTCCTGATTTCGTCGTGCCGTTTCGCAGAAGGTGACCACGTGAAGAACCGCATACTCGTCGGAGCCGTCGCGCTCGTTTCGTCCGTCACGCTCAGCGGATGTGGCTATTTCTCCGGTTCGGGTGGCGGAGACCGCACGGTGACGGTCTGGCTGATGAAGGACAGCGTCTCGGCGGGATTCCTGGAGAAGTTCACCAGCACGTACGAGAAGGAGAATCCCTCCGTCAAGCTGGAGTTCAAGATCCAGGAGTGGGGCGGCATCGGCCCCAAGGTCCTGGAAGCCCTGGAGAGCGACGACGCCCCCGATGTGATCGAGGTCGGAAACACCCAGGTCGCGCAGTACGCGGAGAGCGGCAACCTGCGCGACCTCACCCTGGAGTCGATGCGCGACCTGGGCAGCGAGGACTGGCTGCCGGGCCTCGCCCAGCCCGGTCAGATCAGCGGCGTGCAGTACGGCATCCCCTGGTACGCGGCCAACCGCGTGGTGATCTACAACAAGGAGATCTTCAAGGCCGCGGGGGTGGACGACCTCCCCAAGACGCGCGCCGAGTGGATCGAGGACACCGAGAAGCTCAACACCCAGGGCAAGCAGGGTATTTATCTGGCCGGTCAGAACTGGTACGTGCTGGCCGGATTCATCTGGGACGAGGGCGGCGAACTCGCCGAAGGTGGCGGCGGTGACTGGCGCGGCACACTGGACACCCCCGAGGCGCTCGCCGGAATGAACTTCTACAAGGAACTCCAGGCGCTCGGCGACGGGCCCATGGACTCCGACGAGGAGAAGCCCCCGCAGAACGACGTATTCGCCGAGGGAGACGTCGCCCAGATCATCTCGCTCCCCGGAAGCGCCGCGCTCATCGAACAGCAGAACCCCGAACTCAAGGGAAAGCTCGGCTACTTCCCCATTCCCGGCAAGACCGCCAAGGCCCCCGGCTCCGTCTTCACCGGCGGCTCGGACCTCATCGTGCCGAAGAAGGCCGACCAGCGCAGCGCCGGCATTGCCGTCGTCAAGGCGCTGGCGAGCGAGAAGTGGCAGACCGAGCTGGCCCGCACCATGAGCTACGTCCCCAACAAGCCCCGGCTCGCCCATGTCGTCGAGGGCGAGGAGGGCACCGCCGCGATGGCCGAAGGGGCGAGCCAGGGCCGCGCCACGCCCAACTCCTCGCAGTGGGCCAAGGTCGAGGCGGAGAACCCGATCAAGCCGTACATGACGGCGGTGCTCACGGGCGCCGACCCGGCCGCCGAGGCGAAGAAGGCGTCGGAGCGCATCACGGCCATGCTCGCCGGCAGCTGACCGCGCCGCCGGTACTCCCGGACGGCAGGACGGCGTCCCTGGGGATTCAGCCGTCGCACATCCGCGCGCTCCACAGCGGACACGTCGAATCCAGCCGGTGACGGAAGAAGTAAGGGGCCGGGTCTTCGCACCCCGCGAAGCCCGGCAGCCGCCCTAGCTGATCCGTCCCCGGAGACTGCCATGACCGTGCTGCCCACCGCCCCGCCCGTCCCGGCCCGGGCCCCGGCCCCCGTCGCCCCCCGCACCCCGGAACCCGCCGCCTACCGGGTCTCCCTCGCCACCGGCCAGGAGGACGTCCGCGCCGCCCAGCGGCTGCGCCACCAGGTCTTCGCCGGTGAGCTCGGAGCCCGCCTCGAAGGGCCCGAACCCGGCCTCGACAGCGACGCGTTCGACGCGTACTGCGACCACCTCCTGGTCCGCGAGACCGCCACGGACGAGGTCGTCGCCACCTACCGCCTCCTGCCGCCCGACCGGGCCCGGATAGCCGGACGGCTCTACGCGGAGAGCGAGTTCGACCTCAGCCGCCTCGCTCCCATCCGCGACGACCTCGTCGAGGTCGGCCGCTCCTGCGTCCACCCCGCCCACCGCGACGGCGCCGTCATCGCCCTCGTCTGGGCCGGACTCGCCCGCTACATGCAGCGCTCGGGCCACACCTGGCTGGCGGGCTGCTGCTCCCTGCCCCTGGCCGACGGCGGCACCCTCGCCGCCCGCAGCTGGAACACCGTACGCACCGCGCACCTGGCCCCCGAGGAGCACTGGGTCACCCCGCACCGCCTCTGGGACTCCTCCGCCCACCCCGACGCGGGCCCCGGCTCCCGGGCCGACCTGCCGCCCCTGCTCCGCGGCTATCTGCGGCTCGGCGCCTGGGTCTGCGGAGCTCCGGCGTACGACCCCGAGTTCAACGTCGCCGACCTGTACGTCCTGCTCTCGCTGCGCCGCACCGACCCGCGCTACCTGCGCCACTTCCTCTCGCTCGTCCCGCAGGCATGAGCACCCTTCGTACCGGAGGTGTGAGCGCCTGGCTCCCTGTCGCGCCCTGCACCCCGCAGACCTGCGCGCGCCACGCCGGGGCGGTCCGGGCCGCGCTGCCCGCCGTCCTGCGCCTGCTGGCCGGCTGTGCGTGGACGCTGCTGGGCGTGGCCTGCGCGCTGCCGGTCCGGCTGCTCCCGGCGGCTGTGCGGACGCGGCTGGTACGGCGCTGGGCGCGGGGCGTACCGCGTGCCTTCGGCGTACGGGTGACGGTCCCGGCGCAACCGTACGCCCCGGGCCCCGGTGGCGAGCTGGTCGTCGCCAACCACATCTCCTGGCTGGACATCCCGCTCGTCGCCGCCGTACTGCCGGGCCGGATGCTCGCCAAGAGCGAGGTCGGGCGCTGGCCGCTGCTGGGACGGCTCGCCGGGCTCGGCGGCACGCTGTTCATCGACCGGGACCGGCTGCGCGCGCTGCCGGGGGCCGTGGGCACGGTCGCCGATGCCCTGCGCTCCGGCTCCCGCGTCGTGGCCTTCCCCGAGGGCAGCACCTGGTGCGGGCGGGGGAGCGGCGGGGTGTTCCGGCCGGCCGTGTTCCAGGCGGCGATCGACGCGGAGGCCTCCGTACGGCCGGTCCGCATCACCTACCGTCCGGCGGGCGCGGTCGCGTTCGTCGGGGACGACCCGCTCGCCGCCTCCCTGTGGCGGGTGGTGCGGGCGGCCGGGCTCACCGCGCGGGTCGAGATCCTCGCCCCGATCCCGGCGGGCGAGCACGCGGGGATCTCCGCGAGCGGTGAGCCCGGCCGCCGTGCACTGGCGCGTACGGCCGGAGCCGCCGTCGCCGGTACGGACCGGACGACGACGGCTCCCCGAGCGACGCAGGCAGTGGCTCAGACCGCCGTGGCCAGCGACAGGGCGAACCGCCCCGCCGCATCCGTCCACCACTGAGCGAGCTGGAGTCCGGCCGCCGCCAGCTCCTCGCGTACGTCCTCCTGGCGGAACTTGGCCGACACCTCCGTCCGCAGCTCCTCACCGGCCTCGAACGGCACCACCAGGTCCAGCTCCCGGATCTTCACGGTCAACGCGCGGCGGGCGCGCAGCCGCATCTCGATCCAGCGCTGCTCCGGGTTCCAGACCGCGACATGCTCGAAGTCCTCCAGCGGGAAGTCCGCGCCCAGCTCCCGGTTGACGACGTTCAGCACGTTCTTGTTGAAGGCCGCCGTCACCCCCGACGCGTCGTCGTACGCCGCGACCAGCGTCTCCTCGTCCTTCACCAGGTCCGTGCCCAGTAGCAGCGCGTCACCGGGGGAGAGGAGCGAGCGCACCGAGTGCAGGAACCCGGCCCGCTCCTCGGGAAGCAGATTGCCGATCGTGCCGCCGAGGAAGGCCACCAGCCGGGGCCCCGGTGTGCCGGGCAGCGCAAGCCCGCCGGTGAAGTCGGCGATCAGGGCGTGCACCGAGAGCCCGGGGTGCTCGGCGAGCAGCGCCTCGGCCGCCCCCGTCAGCGCGCTCTCGCTCACGTCGACGGGGACGTAACTCTCCAGCCCGCTCAGGGCGTCCAGCAGATGGCGGGTCTTCTCCGAGGAGCCCGAGCCCAACTCGATCACGGTCCGGGCCCCCGAGACGGCGGCGATCTCCTCGGAGCGCTCCTCCAGGATCTCCCGCTCCGCGCGGGTCGGGTAGTACTCGGGCAGCCGGGTGATCTCCTCGAACAGCTCGCTGCCGCGCGCGTCGTAGAACCATTTGGGCGGCAGCGTCTTCGGGTGCCGGGTCAGCCCGCTCAGGACATCGGCGCGCAGCGCCGCGTCCGTCGCGTCCTCCGGCAGGGTGCGGGTCAGCAGGAAAGGGCTCACGCGGCGGGCTCCTTGAGCGGTGTGGGGGTGATCTCGGCGGAGGTCGCGACCAGCAGAGTGCGGTCGGGGACCTCGCGCCAGCGGGGGTCGTCGTCGTACGGCTCCGAGGCCACGACGGTCGACCGGCCCGGGTCGTGGAGGTGCCAGAGGGAGTCGCCCCAGGCGGTGGCCACGATGGCGGTGCCGTCCGTGACCAGCAGATTGAGGCGGGAGCCGGGGGCCGCCTCGGCCACCTCCCGGACGGTCTCCGCGACCGCCGTCGCCGGCTCGTCCCCCGCCGCGACGCGGTGCAGGATCAGCGCCCAGACCAGCGCGGAGTCGTTGCGGGCGGCCAGGGACAGCAGCTCCTGCGCGGGCAGGGCGGCGGCCGGACCCGCGAGGGAGCCCGGCCAGCCCGGCACCGCGCCGTTGTGGCTGAAGAGCAGCCGCCCGGCGGCGTACGGCGCGGCCGCGGCCTCCCCGTCCGCACCCGCCTCGGTGGCGTCCCGTACGGCGGCGAGCAACGCGGTGGTCCGCACCACCCGGGCCAGATCGGTGAAGGTCTGGTCGTGCCAGATCGGCCCCTGGCGCCGGTAGCGCCCGGGCACCGGGTCGCCGTCCGCGTACCAGCCGACGCCGAAGCCGTCCGCGTTGACCGTCCCGTACCGCTGGCGGCGCGGTGCCCAGGACTGGCGCAGCAGGGAGTGCGGCGGCGCGGAGAGCACGGTCCCGAGGGCCACCGGATCGCCCACATAGGCGATATGACGGCACATCAGGCGTCCCTCGCGGTGCGGAACCCGGAGAAGATCTGCCGCCGCACCGGCAGGTCCCAGTTGCGGAACGTGCCCCGGCAGGCGACCTGGTCCACGGCGAACGAACCGCCGCGCAGCACCTTGTGGCCGGGGCCGAAGAACACCTCCGAATACTCCCGGTAGGGGAACGCCACGAACCCCGGGTAGGGCAGGAAGTCGCTGGAGGTCCACTCCCACACGTCCCCGATCAGCTGGCCCGCACCGGACGGTGCCCGGCCCGCCGGATACGCCCCGGCCCGCGCCGGACGCAGATGGCGCTGGCCCAGGTTGGCCTGCCCGGGTGTCGGGTCCGTGTCGCCCCAGGGGTAGCGCAGCGAACGCCCGGTGGCCGGGTCGTGCCGGGCGGCCTTCTCCCACTCGGCCTCGGTGGGCAGCCGCCGCCCCGCCCAGCGCGCGTACGCGTCCGCCTCGTACCAGCTGACGTGCAGCACCGGCTCGTCCTCCGGCACCGGCTCGGTCACCCCGAACCGGCGGCGCAGCCACTGCCCGGCGTCCCGGTGCCAGAACAGCGGTGCGGTCAGGCCGTGTTCGCGGATCAGGTCCCAGCCCTCGGGCGCCCACCAGCGGGGGTCGGTGTACCCGCCGTCCTCGATGAACCGGCGGTACGCCCCGCAGGTGACGGGGGCGGTGTCCAGGTGGAACGCGGCCACCTCCCGCCGGTGCGCGGGCCGTTCGTTGTCCAGGGCCCACGGCTCGGCGGAGGTCCCCATGGTGAACGGGCCCGCCGGGACGAGGACTTCGTCGGGCAGCGCGTCGGCGTCGGTGGGTGCGGGCGGCGCCGGTGCCGTCAGCGCGACCGGGCCCGTCCGCAGCTGATGGGTGATCAGCATGGTCTCGTCGTGCTGCTGTTCGTGCTGGGCGATCATCCCGAAGGCGAATCCGGCCCGCTCCAGCGGACGGCCCCCTTCGTGCAGCGGGGCGCCCTCCAGGATGTCCAGGGCCCTGCCCCGTACATCGGAGGCGTACGTCCGTGCCTCGGCGGGCGCCAGCAGCGGCAGCGAGGGCCGGGCCGCGCGGGGGTGCTCGAAGGCGTCGTACAGCCCGTCTATCTCGGGGCGCAGCGCCTCCCGTCCGCCCACGGCGCGGAGCAGCCACTGCTCCTCCTGGTTGCCGATGTGGGCCAGGTCCCAGACGAGCGGGGACATCAAGGGGGAGTGCTGGGCGGTGAGTTCACCGTCGTCGACGCTGTCGGTGAGGGTGGCGGTCCGCGCGCGGGCGGTCAGCAGCGCGTCCAGGGCGCGCTGCCGCAGCGCCTCGGGGTCATGGCTGCCGGGGCCCGGCGGGAAGCCGTCCGTGGCGATGGCGGAGGGGGCGCGGTCGTCGGTCATGCTGAGGCCACCCTTCCGGTGTGCGGCCCGGCTGCGGGCCCGTCCGCGGTCCCCCTCGGCCGGCCCAGGCGGGCGAGGGCACCCGGTTCGAGCAGATCGTCGGCCGGACATCGGCCCCGGGCCGCATACCGGTCGTTGAAGGCCGCCACGGTGTCCGTCACGGCCTTGCTCGCCCCCATCCGGTCCAGGGCGGTCAGCGCCGTGTCGAAGCAGACGGTGGCCGCCGCCCGCAGCTCCGGATCGGCCAGGCCCTCGCGGGCGGCCGTCGTCCACAGCGGGTTGCGCGGCGAGGGGTCGGACCCCGCCCACTCGGCCAGGGGCTTCACGGTGCGGTACACGGTCTCGGCGGCCTCCGGGTCGTCGAACAGGGCGGTGGCGACGGCGAGCGGCACCAGCCACCCGTCCGCGCCGCTCTGCGCGTCGATCATGCGCAGTTCGAGGTGCCCGCGCGGCCGGACCGGCGGGAAGAGGGTGGTGATGTGGTAGTCGAGATCGGCCCGGACCGGCGGGCGGGGCGCGCCGGTGCGGATCCACTCCCGGAAGGTGAGGCCCTCCGGCACGTCCCAGGGGCCCTCCTCGCGGCGGACGCACATCACGGTCGTGTCCAGGACGTGCGCGGCCCACGCCTCACGCGGCGGCAGCCCGCCGCCCGGCGCCAGCGTCCGTACCGGGTCGAGATCGGCCCACAGGGCCTGCCGGGTGGACTTCCAGCCGGTCGGGCGGCCCTGCTGGAACGGCGAATTGGCGAACGCGGCCACCAGGACGGCCCCGAGCAGATGGGTGAGCTGCCAGCGCCGCCCGTAACCGAGCGGCCCCGGCTCCTCCTCGCCCGCGTCCAGGCAGACCTGCACGGAGGCGGAGGTGCACATCATCGCCCGCCCGGCCGGTCCCGCCCGGTCCAGGGCCGCCTCCATCGCGTCGTACCGCGGCTCGCGCAGCCTGCGGTGCGGCGTCTGCCACGGGTCCACACCGAGCCCGGCCGGTGCCAGCCCGGACAGGCCGAGCGAACCGCGGACGGCGGCCAGATCCGCCGCGGTCGTCTCGATGCACTCCATCAGGGAGCCGGCCGGCTGGGAGCTGAGCTCCAGCTGCCCACCCGGCTCGAACGTCAGTGCGGCGCTCAGCGGCAGCTCGCGGAGGGCCGCGACCGCGTCGTCCAGCCGCTCCTGGGCGACCGGAACAGCGGGATTCTCCTGGTCATGGATGAGCCATTCGAGTTCCACCCCCACGATGCGAGGGGGACCCGTCTTGAAACATATGCCGCGCAGTAAATCCTGGGCCGCACCCTCGTCGAGGGTGGCGTGGTCCGGGTGTGCGCCGGGGCCGCCAGGTGTGTCCGAGGACATGAGGCGCCTCCTTCTCAGTTGCGTACCTACCACCCAAACCCGTACCCCGGGATCGCACAAGAGTGCCCCCGAGCCACCGGAAAAGCGGTCGCCGCCGCACCGCTCCGGAACCAGCATGCGCCGTTGGCGCACCACCGGCGAGCGGCGGTCAGCCCCAGCCGTACCGTTCCCGCAGCCGCCCGGTGACCGAATCGAACCGCTCCCGGTCCAGCGCGCACGCCTCGCGCCGCATCCCGTCCTCGTGGACCCGCAGCACCCGGTCCAGGTCGACCCAGGACGGCCGGCCGGAGCTGTCCCAGGGGCCGGCGCCCAGCGCCACCCACTCGTGGTCCATGTCGTGCTGCTTGCTGGAGAGCTGGACGGCGAGCAGCGTGCCTGCCGCCTCCCGGGCGACGACGAGCACCGGCCGGTCCTTGCCGCGCCCGTCGTTCTCCTCGAACGGCACCCAGGTCCAGACGATCTCGCCCGGATCGGGGTCGCCGTCGCGGTCGGGCGCGTACGAGGTGCGGACCGGGCCGACCTGTCGCGGATCGGCCTGGACGGTCGCGGTCGGACCGGTGCTGCCAGGAGGTACGGGCGGGGCGTCGGTGCGCTGTGCGCTGTGGTGGAACGTCATCGCAACACCGTAGGACCTGCACGCCGCCATCCCGGGAGCGGGTCCGCCGAACGGGGGCCGCGGCGAGGCGCACCCGGGGCGCGGACCGGCCCGGCGGATCTGGAAGACTGCCGCACGCCATGAGCCAGTTACCCAAGCAGCGCACCGAAGTCTCCGTCCCGACCAGCGCCGATGTCGCGCGCCTCGCCGGAGTGTCCCGGGCCACCGTGTCGTACGTACTGAACAACAACGCCGCCGTCCGGATCAGCGAACCCACCCGGCACCGGGTCAGGGAGGCTGCCACGCAGCTCGGTTACGTCCCGCACGCGGCCGCCCGCAGCCTGCGCGCCGGACACAGCCGCCTGGTCCTGCTGCCCTCGGGCCATATACCGGCGGGCCCGCTCCACCAGCGCTTCTTCCAGGAGCTCCAGGCGGGACTGCGCCGACTGGACTACACCGTCGTCCAGTACGGCAGCGCCGGCCTCGCGGACGACGAGGCGGTCAGGGCCTGGGCCGAACTGCGGCCCGTCGCCGTCGTCGTACCGCCGGGCGTCACCCTCACCCCGCAGGGCACGGACGTCCTCACCCGCTCCGGCGCCAAGGCGGTGATCACCCTGGGCCCGGAGCCGGTGGAGGGCGCCCACGGGCTGGTGATGGACCAGCGGCGGGTCGGCGCCAGCGCGGTCGGCCATCTGCTGGCCCGGGGCCGCCGCCGCATCGGGGTGGTGATGCCCCGGGAGGCGGGCCTCACCCCGTTCTCCGAACCCCGCCTCGCCGGGGCCCGGCAGGCGGCGGAACCGGCCGGGGCCCATGTCCGCCCCCTCCCGCTCCGCTACGAGGAGGAGTCGGCGGCGGAGCTGGTGCGCGGCTGGCGGGAGCTGGGCCTGGACGCGGTGTTCGCGTACAACGACGAGTACGCCATGCTGCTGATGCGGGCCTTGCAGGACGCGGGGATCGCGATACCCGGCGACACGGCGGTCGTCGGAGCGGACGACCTGCTGCTCGGCAGACTGCTGCGGCCCCGCCTCTCCACGGTCCGGATGGAGCTCGCCATGCCGCACCCCCTGGCCGAGACGATCGACCGGCTCGTCCACCACCCGGGCGCCGCCCCCGTCCACCACGACCTGCTCCGCACCAGCGCCGTACACCGCGAGTCCAGCTGACCGCCCCCGGCGCGACGACATGCGCTCGGTACGGGGGGTGTCTAGCGTCGGGGCCATGAGCCACCCGCAGAGCTACGAGCTCCTCCTGATCCCCGACCACAGCAGGACGCGGACCGGGGCCCCCGGACGGCCGATCCGCTCGGCGGTCGTGACCGCGACCGGCGAGACGGGCGCCTCGGGCTACCCCCGGTACACGGGCGAGGGCATGGAGGCGGACATCGACCCGGAGACCCGCACGGTGGAGGCCGTGCTGATCGACGGCGAGGAACTGGACCCCGGCATGTCGGTGCACGTCGCCGACGGGATGCGCCCGACGGGCTAGGCGTTTCGGGCATGGCTGAAGGCCCCGACCGGGTGACACCGCTTCCACGGTGTCCGATCAGGGCCCTTCAGCGCGCGCCGTGCGCCGGTACGGCGACTACTGGGGCTCCGGCTGTCCCTGCCCGGCCTCCGCCGCCCGCTTCTGCTCCTCGACGGACTTGCGGACCTCGTCCATGTCCAGGTTCCGGGCCTGGCCGATGACGTCCTCGAGGGCCGCCTCGGGCAGGGCGCCGGGCTGCGAGAAGACCGCGACGTTGTCGCGCACGATCATCAGCGTCGGGATGGACCGGATCTCGAAGGCCGCCGCCAGCTCCTGCTGCGCCTCCGTGTCTACCTTCGCGAAGACCAGGTCCGGGTGGCGCTCGGACGCCGAGTCGTAGACCGGCGCGAACTGTCGGCAGGGGCCGCACCAGGAAGCCCAGAAGTCGATCAGGACGAAGCCGTTGTCACTGACGACCTGATCGAAGTTTTCCTTGGTGAGCTCTACGGTGCTCATACTCCAGATACCTCTTCCTGTGCCCGTTCGGACGTGTCCGGCACAACGGTGACTGCACGTGCGCTATTCCGCCTGCCCATGTGGCCGGTGCGCACACTCCCGACGACACTGTTTCCATGACTGATGCAGTGGATGTTTCCCCGTACGACGTGGTGGTCATCGGCGCGGGTCCGGTGGGA
The DNA here is from genome assembly GCF_009865135.1 of Streptomyces sp. SID8374. NCBI lineage: Bacteria > Bacillati > Actinomycetota > Actinomycetes > Kitasatosporales > Streptomycetaceae > Streptomyces > Streptomyces sp. SID8374. Next base: position 2,012,537 of record NZ_WWGH01000002.1, read on the forward strand.
GAGAACGTGGCCGACCGGGCCCGCGCGGCGGGGCTGAGCACGGCCGTGGTGGAGTCCGAGCTGATCGGCGGCGAGTGCTCGTACTGGGCGTGCATGCCGAGCAAGGCCCTGCTGCGCCCCGTGGTCGCCCGGGCCGACGCCCGCCGCGTCCCGGGCCTGAGCGCGGCGGCGCAGGGCCCCCTCGACGTGGAGGCCGTCCTCGCCCACCGGGACGAGATGACGAGCCACTGGAAGGACGACGGACAGGTCGGCTGGCTGGAGAGCGTCGGAGCCGACATCTACCGGGGTACGGGGCGCCTCAGCGGCCCCCGCGAGGTCACCGTCACCGCCCCCGACGGGACCGGGCACCGGCTCACCGCCCGGCACGCCGTCGCCGTGTGCACCGGCACCCGGGCCGTCGTCCCCGACCTCCCCGGCATCGCCGAGGCCCGCCCCTGGACCAGCCGCGAGGCCACCAGCGCCAAGGAGGTGCCGGGGAGGCTCGTGGTGGTCGGCGGGGGAGTGGTCGGCGTGGAGATGGCGACCGTCTGGCAGGCGCTGGGCGCCGAGGTGACGCTGCTGATCCGCGGCAAGGGCCTGCTCCCGAAGATGGAGCCCTTCGCGGGCGAGCTGGTGGCCGAGGCGCTGGAGGAGGCCGGAGCCCGGATCCGTACCGGCGTCTCCGTCACCGCCCTGGAACGCCCCGCACCGGACGGCCCGGTCACGGTGGTCCTGGACGACGGCGGCCGGATCGAGGCCGACGAGATCCTCTTCGCCACCGGCCGGGCACCCCGCACCGAGGATCTGGGCCTGGAGACGGTCGGCCTGGAGCCCGGCTCCTGGCTCGCCGTGGACGACAGCTGCCGCGTCGAGGGCAGCGACTGGCTGTACGGGGTCGGGGACGTCAACCACCGGGCCCTCCTCACCCACCAGGGCAAGTACCAGGCCCGGATCGCGGGCGCCGCGATCGCCGCCAGGGCCCAGAAGGTCCCGCTCCTGGAGACCGACCCCTGGGGCGCCCACGCGGCCACCGCCGACCACGCGGCCGTCCCCCAGGTCGTCTTCACCGACCCCGAGGCCGCGTCCGTCGGCCTCACCCTCGCCGAGGCCGAACAGGCGGGCCACCGCGTCCGCGCCGTCGACTACGACCTCGCCTCCGTCGCCGGCTCGGGCCTCTACGCCGACGGCTACCAGGGCCGCGCCCGGATGATCGTGGACCTGGACCGCGAGATCCTGCTCGGCGTGACGTTCGTCGGCCCCGGCATCGGCGAACTCCTGCACTCCGCCACCGTGGCGGTCGCGGGCGAGGTCCCCATCGACCGGCTCTGGCACGCGGTCCCGGCGTACCCGACGATCAGCGAGGTGTGGCTGCGGCTGCTGGAGACGTACCGGGGCTAGGGCCTGTCGGCAAACTGCCGTCTGCCGTGCGACGCCTGGCACGCCCGCTCGCGGCGTTGCCGAAATGGCCAAGTAGCTCTGCTACGAGGCCATTCCGGCGCCTTGCGATCGCACGCACCAGACGCCGCGCGGCCGCCCTTCGGGCGACGACGGCAGTTTGACGACAGGCCCTAGGACCTGTCCGGGGGATCAGGACCGAACAGGCCCTGGCTGCCGCCGCGGGCTCCCGCTGGTGCGGGACCCGGTCCGCGCCCCCGCGCCGTACGGGAGGGGAGGCCGCCCGGTCAGGCGGCCTCCTCGGGCGCTGCCTCCTCCACGCTGCGGGAGTCCGTGAGGCTCAGCGCGCCGGTGGCCGCGATCAGGCCGACGGCGACGGCGAGCACGGCGTAGGCGATCCGCTCACCGTGGAAGAAGGAGGCCACGAGGTCGCTGCTCCACACCCCGGCCGGGAGCTGGGTGGTGACCAGTGCGGCGATCAGCGTGCCGATCACGGCGGTGCCGACGCTGGTGCCGACCTCCTGCGCGGTGTCGTTGAGCGCGGTGCCCATCGAGGTGCGGTTGGCCGGCATCGCGTCGACGAGCGCGACCGCGCAGATCGTCATGACGGTCCGCAGGCCGATCGTCATGAGCACCATGCAGAGCGCGATGACGAGGTAGCCGTGCTCCACACCCCAGGACAGCCCCGCCAGGGCGACGGCCAGGCAGGCCGCGCCCACCAGGCAGGCGACGCGGTGGCCGTAGCGGCGGGCCAGTCCCTCGGACAGGGGCGTCGCGAGCAGCATGGTCACGATCAGCGGCAGGTTGGCGAGGCCGGCCCGGACGGGGCTCCAGCCGTACGCGTACTGGAAGTGCAGGATGAGCCCGAACATCACACCGGCCATCGCGATGGACGTACCGATCTGCGCCACGGCGGCGCCGCGGACCGTGCCGTTGGAGAAGAGGCCGAGGTCCAGCATCGGGGAGGGGCTGCGGCGCTCGTGCCGGATGAAGGCGGTCGCGGCGAGGGCGGCGCCCACGACCGAGCCGATGGTGGGGACGGAGAGCCAGCCGTTCTCGACGCCGCTGGTCAGCGCGTAGCAGGCGAGCCCGATGGTGGCGACGCTCAGTGCGGCGCCCGGCACGTCGAGTCGGTCGCGGGTCAGGTCCTCGGGCCGGTCGGCCGGGACGCCGAGGCGGACCCCGATCCAGGCGATCAGCGCGATCGGGGCGTTGACGACGAGCAGCCACTCCCAGCGCACATGGGCCAGGACCGAGCCGCCGATCAGCGGTCCGAGGATGAAACCGGACATGCCGACGACGATCATCACCGTCATGGCGCGCATCCGCAGCGCCTTGTCGTCGAAGAGGCGGAACACCAGCGAGTTGGTGATCGGGGCCATCGCCGCGGCGGCTATGCCGAGCGCGGCGCGCAGGGCGATCAGCTCACCCGCGGTGGTGACCCGGACGACGCACAGGCTCAGCGCGCCGAACACGGCGAGCCCGACGAGCAGGACGCGGCGGCGGCCGAGCCGGTCGGCCATGGAGCCGGCGGTGAGCAGCAGACCGCCGAAGGTCAGTGAGTACGCGCCGGTGACCCATTGCAGCGCGGTGGTGCCACCGCCGATGTCACGTCCGATGGTGGGCAGCGCGATCGACAGCAGGGTGTTGTCGACCATCTCCACGAAGAAGGCCAGACACAGGGCGGCCATCGGGATCCATGCGGCGCGCAGGGAGGGATAGGTACGGGAAGCGGGGGGTTTCAGCATCGCGGTCGTCATGGCGGCGCTCCTCTCTATCGAACGCCGATCGACTATCGAACGGTGTTCCATGAGGTACGATAGAACAGCGTTCGATAGAGATGCAAACGAGAGGCGGAAGTCATGCCGCGCCACCAGAACCGCGGAGCCGCGGGCGGCCGCCGCCGGGCTTCGCACTCGATGGAGTCCGTGCTCACCGAGGCGGTGGCGCTCCTCGACGAGGCAGGGCCTTCGGCGCTGACGTTCCGGGCGCTCGCGCAGCGCCTCGGGGGCGGCGTGGCCAGCATCTACTGGTACGTCGCGAGCAAGGACGAACTCCTCGACCGCGCCACCGACCACGTGATCGGCGGCGTCCTCGCCGACATCGAGGCGATCGAGCCCGGCGACGACCCGATCGACGACCTGCGCGCGATGTCGCTGACCCTGTTCGACGCGATCCTCGTACGGCCCTGGCTCGGGAACTACTTCATGCGCAACACCGACGTGCAGGGCAACGCCCTGCGCCTGTACGACAGACTGGGGCAGCCGACCCTGCGGCTGAAGCTCACCGCGCGCCAGCGGTTCCACGCCGTCTCGGCGATCACGACGGTCGTCGTCGGCTCCGCGGTCGACCTGGGCCAGGAACCGCCTGACGAGGTCCTCGACGGCGCCGTCGGCCGCGACGAGTTCCTCGGCCGCTTCGCCTCGGCGTGGCGGGAACTCGACGCCGACGAGTTCCCCTTCGTGCACGAGATCGTCGACGAGTTCGACGGGCACGACGACATCGAACAATTCCGCGCCGCGCTGGACCTGACCCTCGCGGGGCTGCGCCTCCAGGCCGGGGCCTGAACGCGCTGTAGGGACCGGGACTACTTGGGACCGCGCAGTCGGCGCGCCCGCTCGAACTCGTCGACGTCCGACATCCAGGGACCGTACGGTCCGAGTGCGGCGCAGCCACCCCGGACGAAGGTGCTCACCAGCTTCCGGTATCCGCCCATCCCGTCGACGAGGCTGTACTCGACCCGGTACTCCGGATCCGACCCGCCGACGCCCTTGCGCACCGTCGTGACCCGGGCGACGGAGTCCGCGTAGAAGTGGAGCTGGATCCCTTCGCCCATCTCCTCGTCCTCGATGGTGAACACCTCGTTGTCCCCGGCCGAGCGATCGGCGACGAACTCCCAGAACTCCGCGCTGGCGGTGCGGGGACCGCCCTGGAGCCACTTCCTCTCGACGCCCTTGTCGTCGGTGAAGGACAGGGCCGTCTTCCTCGCCCTCCCGCCGCCGTCGGCGCGTTCGCCTGCGGCCTCCTCGTCGTCCTCCAGGGGCGCGCTCCTGGAGCGCTCCGCTGCCTCCGAGCACATCAGGAAACTCACCGTGCGTACCGCCTCATCGGCGAGTCCGGGGTGCGCACGGCGCACGGCCGCCTCGACCGCTGCCGCTATCCGGTCCCAGTCGCCCTTGTCCGTGGCGCGCTTGCCCCGCCGTGGATCGCGGCCGATCCGCATTCCGGCGCACGCCCGCTCGGCGGTGGCGACCACCCGTCGGACCTCGGGCAGCAGCTTGGGGGAGACGGCATCCGGCGTACGCCTCGGAAGGGCCGAGCCGTGCAGGTACTGGCCCGTGTACCGCAGAAGCGCGGCGTCGAGCGGACTCGGTACGGTCCCGCGCCCGGCGCGACGGCGGTGCGCGCGGTACTCCTGAACCCGCTTCCCGTCGGACGTCTCCGTCGCCGTACGCATGGCCGCGAAGACCTGACCGCGCTCCAGCAGGCGGACGTCGGCCCCATGGGCGATGAGCCGGTCCCTGTCCCACGGGATGCGCCGGAAGAGCGCGTCGACGTCGCCGGGCGGGGAGAGGAGGATCGGGTCCAGGAGCGCGACGGCGGCGCTCTCGTCGAGGCTGCCCCGGGTTCCGGCGGCCTCGCACAGCGGAAGGACCGCGCTCCACAGCAGCAGGTGCCGGGGCAGGTCGTCCTGGATCACCGCGAGATGGGCCTCCCCGATCGGGAAGGTGAAGGTGCGAGGGTCGTGGTTGGCGTCGGCCCCGGCACCCAGCGTCAGTTTCGGCTCACCGTCCTCGCGGACCACGTTCGGTATCCAGCCGCTCCGGCGCGAGAAAACGATGTCGCTCATGGGCCCCAGTCTTCCCCATCGGACGAGGCTCAGGCCTCGGGCGCCGGTTCGGGGGCGGTGTGGGTGTCCGGTGGGCCTCCTGGTGGTAGCGGTCTCGGCGGGGGAGGCCGGCTTCAGGGCTTCCTGGCCACCGCGCCGTACATGGCGATGTCCCGGCTGTCGACGGCACTCTGCTCCGGACCGGGGCGCCACGTGTGCACCTGGGTGACTCCCGGGTCCTGCAACTCCAGCCCGTCGAAGAACGAGGCGGCCGTCCGCAGGTCGCGCAGGACGAAGGGCATACCTTGCTCGCGGTACTCCTGCGCCACCCGGTTGACCTCGTCTGGCGCGAAGTCCGCGGTGCCGATGGTCATGGCCAGATAGCTGCCGGACGGCAGCGGATCCAGCAGCCTGGTGATCAGGCGCCGGTCGTCGGGCGGCAGGATGAAGTGCATGATGCCGATCACCATCAGGCCGACGGGCCGGTCCAGGTCGATCAGCTCCTGGAACTCCTGGCTGCCGAGGATGGCGTCGGGGTCGTGCATGTCGGCGTCCACGTACGCGGTGGCACCCTCGGCCGAACTCTGGAGCAGGGCCCGCGCGTGCGCGAGCACGATGGGGTCGTTGTCCACGTAGACCACGTGTGACTCCGGTGCCACCTCCTGCACGACCTGGTGCAGGTTGGGAGGGGTCGGCAGCCCCGTACCGACGTCGAGGAACTGGCGGATGCCGCACTCCTCGGCGAGGTAGCGACCCGCGCGGTGCATGAACCGGCGGTTCTCCATCATGTGGACGGGCAGGGCGGGCCAGTGGCGGCACATCGCGTCGCCGGCTTCGGCATCGACGGGGTAATGGTCCTTCCCGCCCAGGATGTAGTCGTAGACCCGGGCGGAGTGGGCCCGGGAGGTGGCGAGTCCGCTCTGCCGGTTCTGGGGGGTGCTCATGCGAGGCCTCTTTCGGTCAGGTACGGCTTGTTCGACGGTATATCGCGGTATCGGGTGCGCAAGTGCGGCGGGGGGCCGGGATCACGTCGGCGGCCCGGACGGAGACGACATCCGGCTTGCTCCTGCCCTCGTCGACGGGCTACTCGCCCGACCGGGCCTGCAGGGCGATGACGGCGATGTCGTCCCGCCGGTTCTCGGCGGGCGGCAGGAGCCTTCGGATCAGTGTCGCCAGGGGCACCTCCGCCCGTACCAGGGTTTCGGTGTGCTCACGCAGGCGCTGAAGGTTGTCGCCGATGTCCGTACCCGGTGCTTCCACCAGTCCGTCGGTGTAGAAGATCAGGGTGTCGCCCTCCCGGATGACCGTGTGGAGATCGGTACGGGGCAGGTCATCGGTGACGCACAGCGGAGGGTCCGGGGCCGTGAGGTCGTGCAGGTATCGCGGCGGTGCGTCGCGGGGGATCAGCAGCGGCGGTGGGTGGCCCGCGTTGGACAGGGCGACACGCCAGACGTGAGGGGCCAGCCGACGGATGACCGCGTGTACCGCCGTGACCATCGACGGCCCGTCCAGCGCCTGCACGATGCGGTCGAGCCGGCTCAGGGTGACCGCCGGGCTGGCGGCCGGCCCGCTGTCGTAGGCGAGTCCTCGCAACAGGCTGTTGACGCGGCCCATCGCGGCGGCCGCGTCCAGGTCATGGCCCGCGATGTCACCGATGGACAGCGCGAGCGAGTCTGCCGAGAGCCTGACCGCGTCGTACCAGTCCCCACCGACCTCCGCGGCCGAGTCGGCCGGATGGTAGAGAGCGGTGATCGAGATGCCGTCGACGGCCGACGGAGGAGCGAGGAAGGACTGCTGGAGGGCGAGAGCCTTGTCACGGATTCTCTGCAGCTCCATGGTCCTGCGCAGGGGTCCGCTCATCTGCTGGAAGACATCCTGTAGCAGGTTCAGATCGGCCTCGTCCGGCGGCGGGTTCCCCCGACAGGTCGTCGTGGTCGCCAGGGCGACGGCCCGGCCGTCCACCACGACGGGAAGCAGTGCGACGCTGGTCGCACCGGCTTTGCGCAGCCACCGTACGGACGCCTTCGACAGGCCGTCCTCGGGAGGCTCTCCGGGCGGGAAGGTCAGCAGGCGGGCCTCCTGGCTCTCGATGACCTGTCGTGGGGCCGCCCCCCACAGGATGTCCCTGTCCAGCGGATAAAGGGACGGCAGCCCGGGTGCCAGCCCCACGCTCTCCGTCGACGCCCCGGACGCCGCACCCCCGGGCAGCCCGTGGCCAGGGCCGGGCTCGCCCCGTACGTGGAAGACGGCAACGGCATCCGCGAGTTCGGGGACGACGGCGGCCGCGGTCGTCAGGAACGCCTCGGACAGGTCGTGCGCGGCCGGTACCGCCGCCATGCGGGCCAGCAGCTTCTCCCGCATCCGGATGCGCCAGTGGTCCTCGGCGTCGGCAGCCGTGCCGACCCATTCGGTGTCACCTTCCTCGTCCAGGACAGGTACGGCGATGATCTTGATGTGGCGGAAGCGGTCGGGGGTGTCCTTGAGCCGCACCCGTACAACCGTGTCGAGCGGAGACCTCTCCTCGGAGGTCCTGCGCCAGGCCCGCCGGAACCAGTCCCGGTCCTTCGGATGCACGGCGTCCATCCACGAGGTCCCGCCATCGGGGTGCCACAGCCTCTCCCTCATGCCGCTTCCCGCCAGAAGGGTGACGACCCCGTCGGCCGACAGCACCCAGACAGACTGAGGCACGGCGCCCATCAGCGCCGCGTAACGCCGGAGAAGACGTTCCTGGTTCACCGCCCCCGCCTTCGGTGTCCGTCCGACGTGGGCAGAGCCGCTTCGCAGGGCCTCGGAGCAGGGGCGTGGCTCGCGGCGCGGACACGGCGGACCGGGGGACGCCAGGTCGGCTCCGTACGGCACACCAGGTCTCTTTCGCCACTCATGTCCCGATCATCTCCCGCATCGGGGACGGCAGCACGCCCTGGCCGGCGAGGCCCCGCACGCCATACCGCGGAGGAGAGCCGGCAGGGGGGGGCACGCGGCCTGCACCAGCCGTGTCTCCCGGGGCAGGGCGGTCAGCCACGGTGTGCCCTTCACGGCGGTCGCTGGAGACTGCCGCGGCCAGGGGGCCGCCCCCGCCACATCATCGACCAGACCCTCGACACCGACGAGATCCCTCACGCCTGGCGTTCCCGCGAACCCCTGCCCAACCGCCGGGCTTCGGATGCCTACGCAAGGTGACGCGTGGGTCCGAGGAGGGCGGGTACGGGAGGCGCAGCCCGACGGAGGGCGCGATCGGCGACGTGGTGAGGAAGAGGGCAGGTTGAGACGGGCGGAGACGCGGTGGTCGGCCGCCTGGCGGTGGGTGGGGCAGGAGTGGGCGGAGGTACGGCGGGCGGTCCGCAGCGCGTGCGAGGAGGCCGGACCGGAGCGGGACACGCTCGTCCAGTCCCTCAAGGCAGCGGCGGCGGCGATCCTCGCGTGGGCGTTGACCGGATGGTGGTTCCAGGCCCCGATGGCCCTGCTGGCTCCGTGGACGGCGATCGCGATGGTCGGCAGCACGGTCTACCAGTCGCTGCGTACGGGTGCCCAGCAGTTCGCCATCATCGCCCTCGGCACTCTCTGGGCGTCCGCGGCGATGGCTCTCACGCGGGACCAGACCATGGCCGCCATGCTGCTCACCCTGCCGTTCATGATGCTGCTCGGCAACTACCGCCGCTTCGGAAGCCAGGGCATCTACGGTGCCACCACGGCCCTCTTCGTGATCACCGCCGGGGTGTCCAGCGCCTCTACGGTGGGACACCGGCTCCTGGAGACCCTGATCGGCGCGGTCATCGGCCTTCTGGTCAACGCGCTCGTCCTGCCCCCCGTCCACCTGCGCAGCGTCCGTGACCGCCTCTCCCGTCTCACGCAGGAGACGGGAGAGCTGCTGGACGCCATGGCGGACGGACTGCGTGAGGAGAACGGGCTGGGAGAGGCCGAGGGCTGGCACCTCAGGGCCACCCGCCTGACGGTCTCGCTCCAGAACGTGAGCGACGCCCGCCGCTGGGCGATGGAGGGATCGCGCTGGAACCCGGGAGGCCGCCTGCGCCGCTCAGGACCGAAGCCTCCGCCGTTCGCCGAGGACATGCGGTGGGGCCGGGTCTGCACCCGCGTCCTGGCGGTCACCCGCACACTCTCCGGTATCCGCGAGGACCCGGAACTCAGCCAGCCCTCACCGGACTTCTTCCGCCGGCTTTCCGAGGTGCTTGGCCGGAGCGCGCGTATCTGTGCCCGGGAAACCGAACTGCTCACCTCCGCCGCACCGGACGCCCCGCGCGACGACCGCGACGCGGTGGCAGGGGAGGCCCGGGCCGGACTCGACTCGCTCACCGAGATCTTCCGCCGGCAGGAGGGAACGGCGGCGGCCGTCGGAGGTGAACTTCTGCTGGAAGCAAGGCAACTGGTGAACGAACTCGATTTCAACTGAACGAGTACGACCCGGCCCGCAGCATTTCGACGCCGGGAAGCACTCCGGTACCGGACCGGCGCGCGCAGACGCATTCCGTTTCGGCCTCCCGTCACCCGATGTGGCTTTGATCCGCAATAAGTACGGTGGACCACCTCCCGGCCGGGTAATAGCCCGTTAGGATCCAAGGTGCACTCGGGGTCAACACCCAGCACCATGGGCTGATTTCAGCCTGATATCGGTCCAAGGGGGAATGGATGGACAGCCTGAAGTCCGTGCGCGCCAAGACCGGATCATGGCTCCTGACGGCCGCGTGCGCCGCGCCGCCCGCCGGGAGATCTGCCGAACCGCACACGCGCTTACGGAAAGGGCCAGGACCATCGGCCGGCCACCGATGTCCGGCGCCCGCCTCCGCTCACGCAGAGCGGCGCACGGCAGAACCCGTGGTCTGCGAGCCGAAGGGATGACTCCGGGGCAGGGGGGCCTGCGTTTCCAGGTGCTGGGACCGGTCGCGGTGCGCTGCGGGGACGTCCCCACCCGGCTGCCCAGCACCGTCGCACGCCGGGTGCTCACCGTACTGATGCTGTCTCCCGGCGAGGTGCTCAGCGCCCCCCGGCTCGCCAAGGCGGTCTGGGGCTCGGCCGGCCCGGCGACCGCCACGAACCAGGTGCGCAAGGCGGTCGCCCAGCTCCGCCAGGCGATACCCGGCGCGGGCGACTACCTCCTCACCGACGGCCCGGGCTACCGACTCGACGTCGGCGCCGCCGAGTCCGACCTGGTGGAGTTCAACCAACGCCGCCTGCGGGTCCGCAAGCTCAACGAGGGCGGAGCCGGTGAAGTGCTGCTGATCGAGGAGTTGCAGACGGCCCTCGCCCTCTTCCGCGGCCATGTCGCCGCGGACGTCGTCGAGGGCGACGAGCTGGACAACGGCCTGATCCGCGCCGCCGCCCGGGTGGTGGAGGAACGACGGCTCGCGGTGCAGAAGGAACTGATCACCCTGCGCCTGCGCTCGTCGCCCCCGGCCCTGGCCATAGGCGACCTCCGGGATCTGGTGGCGCAGCACCCGCTGGCCGAGGATCTACGCGCGCTGCTCATGCTCGCGCTCTCCCTCTCGGGGAGACAGGCCGACGCGCTCGCCGAGTACGCCGAGATCCGGACCCTGCTCCGCGACGAGCTGGGCATCGACCCCGACCACTCGCTGGCCCAGGTGCACGAAGCCGTCCTGCGCGGGGACGCGTCCGCCTATCTGTGGTCCGGCACGCCGCTCAGACCCGACGGGCGGGACACCACGACGGTGCAGCACGACGCGGACGGACGGTACGGGGCACCGCCCGGCCAGAAGCCGCACATCCGGGCCACCTGCACCCTGCCCCACGGGCTGACCGACTTCGTCGGCCGCCAGGAGGAGGCGGACTCCCTGCTGCGGACGGCCCGGGCGGGCTCGCGGGGTTCGGGCCCCCTGCTCATCTGCGTCGACGGCATGGGCGGCATCGGCAAGACGGCCCTCGCCCTGTACGCGGCCCACCGGCTGGCGGAGGACTACCCGGACGGCCAGTTCTACGTCGACCTGCACGGGTTCAGCCCCAGCGAGGGGCCCCGCGAACCGGCCGAGGTGCTCCAGGTGCTGCTCCGCTCGCTGGGGACCGAGGCGGCCCGCATCCCGGCGGACCTGGACAGCCAAGTGGCCATGTGGCGCGCCCTGCTGGCCGAGTCCAAGGTGCTGCTGCTCCTCGACAACGCCGCCAGCGAGGCACAGATCGTGCCGCTGCTGCCGCCCGGCACCGGCTCCCTGGCCCTGATCACCAGCCGTCGGCGCCTCTACGGCCTGGACGGCACCGAGCCGTGCCCGGTCTCCCGGATGAGTACGGCGGACTCCCGGAAGCTCATCGAGAGGCTGCTGGGGGAGGGGCTGGAGCCGGAGGCGGCCGAACGCCTCATCGCCTACTGCGGCGGCCTCCCCCTGGCGCTGCGGCTGGCCGCAGCCAAGCTGCGCTCCCGCCCCACCTGGACGCTCTCCCATCTGGTGGAGCGCCTCGACGACGTGCACCGGCGCCCCGGCGAACTCCAGGCGGGCGACCGGAGCGTCCAGTCGGTGCTCCAGCTCTCCTTCGGCGCCCTGACCCCCGCGCAGCGCAACGCCCTGTGCGTGCTGACGCTGCTGCCCGACGCGAGCATGGACGCCCACGAGGCGGCCGCCCTGCTGGACACCAGCCCGTCCGAGGCCGAACTGCTGCTGGAGAGCCTCCTCGACGTCAACCTCCTCGAGCAGCCCCGGATCGGCCGCTACTCCCTCCACGGCCTCGTCGCCGGTGTCACGGCCGCCATGGGGGAGATCGAGGGGCTCCTGCGCACCGAGAAGCGGCGCTCGGCGCTCCGCCGGCTGCTGGACTACCACCTGGCGGTCAGCAGACGCAGCTGCACCCTCCTGGGCCGGGAGGGCGGCGCAGCCGACGCCGGGCCCGGCCCCGTCCCGTACCTCCCGGAGATCAGCAGCCGGAAGGAGGCGACGGAGATCTGCGAGCGGGAGTCGCCCGCGATGCTGGCCGCGCTCTGCACCGCGCGGCACGAGGGGTTCTTCGTGCCGGGCGCGCAGCTCGCGCACAATCTGCGGTACGTCCTGTCGCCGGAGGGCTGTCAGGCCTTCGACAGCGGTGCCGACGGTAGGGAGTACGGCGACGGCGCCCGCAGGCCGGAGGCGTCCGAGTCGTTCCGGACGGCGCTGCTCGGCCTCGCCGCCGCGTGTCGCCGGACCGGCCTGCTGGAGCAGAGCAGGACCCTGACCACCGAGGCGCTGAGCCTCACCGCGCCACCGGCGCGGGGTCCAGCCTGACGGGGATGGAACGGTAGGCGCGGAAGGTGACGCTGGGGCGCCTCTCGATCTCGCCCGCCACGGCGGGCACGACCGGTGCGTCCGCCAGCCAGCGCAGCACCGCGCGCCCCTCCACCTGGGCCAGCGCCGCGCCCAGGCAGTGGTGCACCCCGCCCCCGAAGCTCACGTGCGGGTTGGGATCGCGGGTGATGTCCAGCCGCCCGGGGGCGGCGAACCGGGCCGGGTCGTGGTTGGCGGAGCCCAGGAGCAGCACCAGGATGCGGCCCGGGCGCACGGTCCGGCCGTCGATCTCCACCGGCTCCCTGACATAGCGGGCGGTGGCCTGGATCGGGGCGTCGTAACGCAGGAACTCCTCCACCGCCGTGGGCGCCAGCTCAGGGCGGCCGCGCAACAGGGCCAGCTGCGCGGGGTGCTGGAGCAGCGCCGACCAGATCGTCGAGATCAGATTGGTGGTGGTCTCGAACCCCGCGAAGAAGAGGAAGACCACGTTGTCCACCAACGTCTCCCGGTCGAACCCGGGATGGGTCCGCCGGGCGGCCAGCAGATTGCTCACCAGGTCGTCGGCCGGCCGCAGCGCCCGTTCGTCGACCAGCGCCGAGACGTACGAGCGCAGCCAGGTGACCGCCTCGTGCGCCGATGCCCGCTCCTCGGGCGGGACGTAGAGGGCGAACGCCTTGGCCAGCTCCACGGCGTGCGGCCGCACCGCCGCCCGGTCCACGTCGGGGATGCCGATCAGCTCGCAGACCACGGTGACCGGCAACGGGAAGGCCAGGTCGGTCACCACATCGAGGGCGCCGCCCGGGCCCGCGCGTTCCCGGGCCTCGGCCATCAGCCGGTCCACCTGGGTGGCGACGTAATCCTCCAGCCGCCGCATCAGCCTCGGGCTGAACGAACGCTGCATGATCCCGCGCAGGAACGTGTGCTCGGGCGCGTCCTGGTCAAGGACGATCCGCTTCAGGAAGTCGTTGGCGGGCCCCGCCCCCGTGGAGAACTCGTGGTACTCCGGCGGGTACTCGTGCCCCAGCCGGCGGTCCTTCAGCAGCTGGCTCACGTCCTGGTGGTGCGAGACCACCCACTGGCCCGCGGCGCCCCGGGCCAGCCGGCCCGCCGCGCGGAGGTCCGCGTACACCCGGTAGGGGTCCGCGACCACGGCGGGATCGCGGGAGTCGAACTTGGCGGGCAGCTCTCGCATACGGCCGGCACCTCCGGTGGCTCGCGGGTGGCCTCCCATGAGCCTGGCAGCTCCGGGGCGGCGGCCGGGGAACCTGTCGCCAGTCCTTCACCCCGGACCGCCGCCTCCCCCGCCGCTCGCAGACTGGGCGAGCCAGCGGAACAACCCGACCACGGCCGCGCACCCCCGGGTGCCGGGAGGTGACGCAGCGATGAACACGGTGCTGAACATGCCGCGCTTCCTGCTGGACGACGCGCGGGCGGTGCGTGACCCCTACCCGGTCTACCGCCGCCTCCGCGCCTACGGCCCGGTCTGCCGGGGCGGACCGGGGCAGTGGGTCTTCCCGCGCCACGAGGAGGTCTCCGCGCTGCTGCGCGACCCCCGGCTGGGCCGCGAGTTCCCCGAGGAGTACCAAGCGGTGTCCGTGGGCGAAGGACCGGCCAACGACTATCTGCGGCGCATCGTCGTCGACCGCGACCGCCCCGACCACACACGGCTGCGCCGACTGCTCACCAAGTCGCTCAGCCCGGCGATGATCCGCGGCCTGCGCGAGCCCATCGCGCTCCTCGTCGACGGGCTGCTGGACCAATTCGCCGAGGAGCGCCGCTTCGACCTCGTACGCGACCTGGCCGTACCCGTACCGATGATGGTGATGAGCGAGCTGCTGGACATCCCCCGCGCCGACCGGGACGACATCGCCCGCCTCTCCACCTCGCTCGCCCAGGCGTTCGCGGTCTTCATCTCGGAGGACAAGCGCCGCGAGGCGCACGGGGCCGTGGTCGAGTTGCGGGAGTACATGGCCGGGCTGGTCCGCGAGCGCAGGCGCCGGCCGGGCGAGGACCTGCTGTCGCGGATGCTCACGGCGGTCAAGGACGGCGAGGAGCCGCTGACCGACGAGGAGATCATCGACAACGCGCTGTTCGTCTACTACGCGGGGTTCGAGACGACCACCAACGCGATCGCCACCGGCGGCGACCTCCTCGTCCACCAGCCCCACACCCAGCGGCAGCTGCGGGCCGACCCGGGCATCGTCGGCAGCGCGCTGGAGGAGTTCATGCGCTACGACGCGCCCATCCACGCCACCACCCGGCTGGCCGTCGAACCGATCGAGATCGCCGGCCTGACGGTCCGCAAGGGACGGGTGGTGGTGCTGCTCCTCGCCTCCGCCAACCACGACGAGCGGGTGTTCCACGATCCGGCCCGGGCCGACCTGACCCGCTCGCCCAACCCGCACCTCAGCTTCGGCGGCGGTATCCACCACTGCCTGGGCGCGGCGCTCGCCCGGGTCGAGGGGGCGGTGGTCTTCGAGCGGCTGGCCGCCCGCTTCGCGGACATCGAGTCGGCCGGTGAGGGCGTGTGGGAGCCCAGCGAGGGCGGCTTCCGGTTCCCCTACTGGGCCCACCGAAGCCTGCCGGTGGCGGTGCGCCCCGCCTGACCGGGGCGGGGCAGCGCGCCCGCCGGTGCGGCGATCGCGGTCACCACGGTGCCGGGGCCGACGGCCCACCGCCCCCGCAGGGCCGGAAAGCCGGTGGCGGCGGGGTCGAACGCCGCACCGTCCCGGCGGACCCGGCGGGCGCCGCCCGGGACCGGCCGCACCACGAACCCGCCCGAGCGGCGGCCGTACGTGAAGACGACCTCGGCGTCGTCGAAGCCCAGCCAGCACCGCATCGCCGGATACCAGACCTTGTAGTACGCCTCCTTGGCGCTGAACAGCAGCCGGCACCACGGCACCTCCGCCCCGCCCGCGCCGAGTTCGGCCAGGTGGGCCCGTTCGGCCGCCGAGGCCACCTGGTCCAGCACGCGGGCGGGCAGCGGAGCGCGCGGTTCGGCGTCGATGCCCAGCCCGTCGGCGTCGCGGGTGTGTGCCACCGCCGCCGCCCGGTAGCCCCGGCAGTGCGTCAGGGAGCCGACCGTCCCACCCGGCCACCCGGGCGCCCCGTCGGCACCCCGCACCAGCGGTACGGGCGGGTGGCCCAGCTCGGCCAGGCAGGTGCGGGCCAGCCGCCGGACTGTCCCGTACTCGGCGCGCCGCAGGGCCAACGCGCCGGCCACCTGCCGCCGTTCGGCCTCGAAGAGCTCCGGGCCGGTCAGCTCACCGGTGGTCTCCCGGGCCACCGCGTACGCGGGCAGCAGCGTACGGATCAACCGGAGGCCACCGTCGCCCGCAGCGCCACCTTGTCGATCTTGCCCACCGGGGTCCGGGGCAGCACCGGCAGCTCGCGGACCTCGTCGGGCAGCTTGAACGCGGCCAGCCCCTTCCCGGCCAGATACCGCTTGATCTCCACCAGCGTGGGCGCCCGCTCCGCCTGATGGCCGGGCACCACGAACGCCAGGACGGCCTCGCCGAGTCCGGCATCCGGCCGGGCCACCACCGCCGCGTCGTCGATCGCCTCGTGGCTGCGCAGATGCCCCTCGATCTCGTCGGCCGACACCTTTTCCCCGCCCCGGTTGATCACATCCTTGGCGCGGCCGACGATCACCAGGTTGCCCTCGGGTGTGAGCCGGGCCAGGTCGCCGGTGCGGAAGAAGCCGTCGGGGGTGAAAGAGGCGCGGTTCGCCTCGGGCGCGTTCCAGTAGCCGTTGATGGTGTACGGCCCGCGCGTGACCAGCTCGCCCACCGTGCCCGCCGGAACGTCACGCAACTCCTCGTCGACCAGGCGGAGTTCGTCGAGATCGGAGAGCGGCCGTCCCTCGGTGCCGTGCACCACCTCCTCCGGATCGTCGAGGCGGGTGTAGGTGAGCAGCCCCTCGCCGATGCCGAACCAGTTGGTGATCCGGCAGTTGAGCGCGGACTGCGTACGGCCCGCCGCCTGCTGGTCGAACTTGGAGCTGCCGACCTGGAGGACGACCCGTTTCATGTCGACGGGCCGGGTCGCGGCGGCCCGGGACCACAGGGCCGCGAGGGCGGGCACCACGGTGGTGTGGGTGACGCCCTCCTTCTCGACCAGCGGGAACACCTCGTCGGGGGAGGGGCTCGCGGCCAGGACCGCCTTGCCGCCCACCAGCAGCGCGCCGAGCACCCCCGGGCACCCCAGGGCCGCGTTGTGCGCCGCCGGGTTCGCGGCCAGATAGACGCTGTCGGCGCCGAACTCCAGGGCCTGCGCACAGGCGGCGATGTTGAAGAGGTAGTCGTCGTGCGTACGGGGGATCAGCTTGGGCTTCCCGGTGCTGCCGCCGCTGAGCAGCAGGAACGCCACGCCCGACGGATCGACGTCCGGCAGCGGTACGTTCCCGGCGCCCCGGGCGCGTACCCGGTCCAGCGACAGCAGCTCCTGGCCGTCGCCCGCCACGATCACGGTGCGCACCCCGGACAGGGCGGCCGCGTGGCGGGCGAGGGTGCGGTAGTCGAAGCCCAGGAAGCGGTCGGCGGTCAGGTAGCCGACCGCGTCGGAGGCCGCGATCAGGTGCCGTACCTCGCTGTCCCGGTGCCCCGGCAGCGCGAGCACCGGGATGATGCCCGCCCGGAACATCCCCACCGTGACGGTGAGGAACTCGATGACGTTCGGCAGCTGGACCACCACCCGGTCCCCAGGGTTCACCCCCTCGGCCAGCAGCCCACGCGCGATCTCGTCGGCTTCGGCGCGCACCTCGCCGTGGGTGATACGGCGCCTGCGGTCCACGGCGGCGGTCCGGTCGGGGGCGGTTCCGGCCGCGGCGGTCAGCGCGTCGCCCAGCGGTACCCCCCGCCAGATCCCGGCGGCCCGGTAGCGGGCGGCGTCCTCGTCGCTCCACGGCGTGAACTCATCCATGGGCGCCAGTGTTCCGGGCCGCCCCGCCGGGACGCCGGGGACGAACAGAGCCGTGAAAGAGACGACGGCCGCCCGGGCGATCGCTCCTAGTGTCACCAGCGTCGCCGGGCGGATTCCGGTCCCCGGCGCCCCGCTAAGGAGTGGTAGATGAGCCGACCCCACACGCTGAGCTGGCTCGACGCGCCCCGCGACGACACCGGGGTGGAGATGTTCGACGAGGCGTCCAGCGTCTACCGGCCCTACTCCGAGATCGCCGCCACCGCGATCCGGATCTCGGGCGGGCTGATCGAGGAGGGCGTGCCCCGTGGGGCCATCGTGCCGTTGCTCTGCTCCACCGGCCCCGAACTGATCGCCGCCTTCTACGGTGTCCAGGCCGCCGGATGCGTCGTGAGCGTCCTGGCACCGCCCACCCGGGTCTCCGGCGAGGCCGGCCGCGACCACATCCGCGCCGTCGTCACCGCCGTGGCCGCCGACACCGTGGTCGTGGAAGCCGTCCACCACGACCACCTGGTGGACGTACTCGCCGAGGCCGGGCTGCGTACCCGCGTACTGCTCCTGGAACAGCTCGCCGCCGCCGACCCTGGGCGCCGCGCCCCGGACGACCGCGCGCTCGTCCAGTTCACCTCGGGCAGCTCCGGACGGCCGCGCGGGGTGCAGGTCGGCCACGCCGCACTCGACGCGAACACCGCCGCGATCCGCGCCTGGGAGAAGGCCGGACCCGACGACTCCTGGTGCTCCTGGCTGCCGATGCACCACGACATGGGACTCATCGGCTGCCTGGTGGTGCCGGTCTCGGGCAACAACCGCCTGGCCGTGTGCAGGCCCGAGACCTTCCTGCGCCATCCACTGGCCTACGTCACACGCTTCGACGCCACACGGGTGGCCCAGCCCGCCACGATCACCGCCACCCCGGCCTTCGGTCTCCAGCGCATCGTGGACCGGATCGGCCCCGCCGACCTCGAAGGCGCCGACCTCTCCCGTACCCGGGCCGTGATCGTCGCGGCCGAACGCGTCGACCCCGCACTCGTGGGCCGTTTCACCGACCTGATGCGGCCGCACGGGCTGGCACCGGCCGCCCTCACCCCGGCCTACGGCCTGGCCGAGAGCACCCTCGCCGTCACCGGCGTACCGGTCGACCGGACCCCGCGCGTGGTCCGGGTGCACCGGGACGACCTGCGGGTGGGGGCGGAGGTGCGCCTCCTGGCCGACGCCCCGGAGCACGACCGGACCCACGAGACCGTCCAGGTGATCGGCTGCGGGGAGGCGCTGGAGGGCCTGTCGGTGCAGGTGACCGGCGACGACGGGCGGCCGCTGCCCGAAGGCCACGTCGGCGAACTGGTCGTCACCGGAACCTCGCTGGCCGACGGCTACCTCGCGGCGGCCCCCGGCTCGGGCACCGCGTTCGAGGACGGCCGGCTCCTCACCCGGGACATCGCCTTCGAGCTGGACGGCGAGTTCTACGTACTGGGCCGGCTCGGCGACAGCGTCAAGGTCAACGCCCGTTCCCTCTTCGCCGAGGACGTCGAGTTGATGCTCGGGCAGGCCGGACTCAACCTGAGCAGGGTCTGCGTCGTGCTGGGCGAGGCCGGCGGCCGGCCGCACGCGGTGGCGGTGCTCGAGGACCTCGGCACCCGCGCCGCCGGAGTGGCCGGAGAAGTGCTCGCCGCCGCCTGCCCCGGCACCCGCAGACACGTCGCCCAGGTGCCGCGTGGCGCGATCCCGCGCACCAGCAGCGGCAAGAGCCGCCGCCGGCAGCTGTGGCAGCGCCTCAGCCAGGAGCACGCCTTCGACGCGGTGCCCACCGCCACCGACACACCTGCCTGACCGGCCCGAGAACAGGAGAACCCATGTCCTACTCCAGTGCAGAGGTGCGCGAGACCGTGCTCGCGATCATCGAACAACTCGCCCCCGAACGGGAGCGGTTCGACGCGGGAAGAGACATGCGCCTGGTCGAGGACCTCGGCTTCCACTCCCTGGCCCTGCTGGAGATGGCGTTCGCGATCGAGGACGACTTCGACCTCCCGCCGATCGACGAGAAGACCGGCCGCTCCATCCGGACCACGGAGCAGGTACTCGCCTACGTCCTGAGCCAGGTGGAGGTCAGGACCCCGTCGTGATCGCCACCACCGACCCGAGCACGACGTGACGAAGGAGCCACGATGACCGAGGCGATCGCCCTGACGGACCTCACCAAGCGATTCGGTGAACACACTGCACTCGACCAGGTGTCGCTGCGGATACCGACCGGAACCGTGGTGGGCCTGCTCGGCCCCAACGGCGCGGGCAAGACCACCCTGATCAACTGCCTCACCACACTGCTGCGCCCCGACGGCGGCACCATCCGCGTCCTCGGCCACGACCCCGGGGCCGAACCGTCCCTGGTCCGCGCCAACATCGCCGTCACCGGGCAGTTCGCCGCCCTCGACGAGCAGATCAGCCCGCACGAGAACCTGGTGTTCTTCGGCCGGCTGCTCGGGCTGAGCCGGGGCGGGGCGCAGCAGCGGGCGGGGGAGATGCTGGAGCGCTTCGAGCTGAGCGAGGCGGCCCGCGCCCCGGTGGGCTACCTCTCCGGCGGTATGCGCCGCCGACTCGACCTGGCGGTCAGCCTGGTCGTGCCCCGGCCCGTGCTCGTACTCGACGAACCGACCACGGGCCTGGACCCGCGCAGCCGCAAGCTCCTGTGGGACATGGTCCGGGACGAGGCCGCGCGCGGCGTGGCCGTCCTGCTCACCACGCAGTACCTGGAGGAGGCCGACCAGCTCGCCGACCGCATCGTCGTCATCGACAAGGGCAAGGTCCTCGCGGACGGCTCCTCCGACGAGCTCAAGCGCGAGGTGGGCGGCGTCATGTGCCGGCTCACCATGACCAGCGGCGCCGACACCGAGGCGGTCCGCCTCGCCCTCAGCGACCTGCCGGGCGTCGCCACCGAGGGCGACAAGGTCACCGTACCCATGTCGCAGCCGGAGGACCTCGGTACGGTCATCGGCCGGGTGGACCGGACCGGGCTGCGGATCGCCGACATCGAGGTGACCCGGCCGACGCTGGACGAGGTCTTCTTCGCGCTCACCGAGCCGCTGGAGAAGGAGGCCACCCGATGAGCGCCACGTCCGAACTCGCCACCCGGCCCGGCACCCCGCCGGCCCCGGGGAAGCCACCCGGCTGGCGCCACGACTTCCAGGTCCTCTTCGACCGGGTGCGCGCCCGCTCCTTCTCACGCGGCGGCCTGGTCGCCACCGTGGTGCAGCCCCTGCTCTTCTACGCCATCTTCTACTGCACCTTCGCCGGGATGCTGGACGAGCGGGGCATCGGCTTCGGCCGCTTCGTGACCGCCACCGTCCTGGTCCAGGCGCTGATGTTCGTGGCCATCGGGAGCGCCACCGAGCTCTCCGCCGACCGCACCAGCGGCGTCTTCGCCCGGCTGCTCACCAGCCCGGTCGACATGCGGGCGATGAGCCTGGCCCACCTGACGGTGGTGGCCTTGCAGGGCTTGCTGTGCACGGTCGTGATCACCCTCACCGGGCACCTGGCGGGCTTCCGCTTCGACCGCGGTGTGCTCGCCGCCCTCGGGTTCGTCGTGGTCGCCGTGGCCTTCGCCGTGGCCCTGTCGCTGGCCACGGCCACCATCGCCCTGCGCATCCGCAACGCCGAGGCGCTCAGCGCGGTGCTCCACCTCCCGTACCTGCCGCTGCTGGTGCTCTCCACCGGCTTCGTCGAGGCCGACCTCTTCCCCGGCTGGCTCCAGCCGATCGTCGCCGCCTCACCGGTCTCCGGGGTGATCGACACGCTGCGCGCCCTCTCGACCGCCGAGCTGACCTGGAGCGCGACGCTGCCCGGCCTGGCCTGGCTGGCGGGGCTCATCGCCCTCTTCTCATGGACCACGACCGCCGCGTTCAGGAAGGTGGCCATCCGATGAGCGTGCAGACGCCCGGACCGATCGCACCGACGGTGGCGCCGTCCCCCTCGCCCGAACCGACCACGCTGCTCGGTGCCTCCGCGATCATCGGCGGCCGGGTGATCCGGCAGTTCGTCCGCAACCGGATGATGATCATCGTCACCGTCGCCTTCCCGCTGCTCCAACTCTTCATGCTGCTGGCCGCCTTCAGCGTGCTGGTGCGCGACACCCAGGACGTCGACTACGTACGGCGGCTGGCCCCGCTGATCGTGCTCACCACGGCGTTCTCCTCGATCCTCACCACCGCGATCGCCCTGTGGAGCGACATCCGCAGCGGGGTCTTCGACCGGCTGCGCGCGATGCCGCTGGACATGCGGGCCTACGTGTTCGGGCGGATCGGCGGCGACTTCGTACGGATCATGGGCGTCGCCGTCCTGGTCACCCTGGTCGCCCACACGGTCGGCTTCCGGTTCTCCCAGGGGCCGATCGCCGTGCTCGGCTTCTTCGGGATCGTGGCCCTGTTCGGGATGATGTGCAGCGCGCTGGCGGTCGCCGTCGCGCTCGTCGCCCAGCACCCCGGCATCATCGTGCGCTACGTCCAGATGCCCACGCTCGTCCTGACGTTGATGTCCAGCGGCTATGTGCCCCTGGAGGCCTTCCCGGAGTGGATCCGCCCGGCGGTGAGCGCCAACCCGGTCTCCCTGGCCGCCGACGCGCTGACCGGGCTCTCCTCCCAGCAGGCGCTGACAGCGCCGGTGCTCGGCACGGCCGCCTGGACGATCGGCATCACGGTCGTGTGCACCGTCGTGGCCACACGCCGCTTCACGGCGCTGATGAGGCGTGGCTGACCATGGCGGACATCGTGGTGCTGGGCGCCGGGGTGGCCGGCCTCGGGCTGGCCGCCTTCGCCGCCCGCCGCGGACACCGGGTCACGCTCGCCGAGCGGGACGGCCCGCCCCCGGAGGGCGGCGCCCACACCGAGGTGGCCGACTGGGAGCGGCGCGGGGTGCCGCACGCCCGCCAGGGGCACGCCCTGCTCGGCCTGGGCATCGGCGTGCTGCGCCAGGAGTGCCCCGAGGTGCTGGCCGACCTGACCGGCCGGGGCGCGGTGCCCGTGACCCTGGAGACGGGGGGCGGTGACCTCGGCCTGCTGAGCCGCCGGCTGGTCTTCGAGGCCGCGCTGCGGCGCCGGGTTGCCGCCGATCCGGCGGTCACGCTGCTGCACGACAAGGTGACCGGCCTGCTCTCGGCCGGGGCGCCGAACGGTGTGCCACAGGTGTACGGGGTCCGCCTCGCCGAGACCGGGGATGTGGCCGCCGATGTGGTGCTGGACGCCACCGGCCGCCGGTCCACCGCCGCCGCCTGGCTCACCGCCATCGGCGGCACCGCACCCCGCGAGACGGCCCAGGCCTGCGGATTCTCCTACATCGCCCAGGAGTTCGCGCTCGGCGAGGGCCGCCGCTTCCCGTCCCTGCGGGCCCCGGTCGTGTACGAACTCGACTTCGCCACCGTGCTCGCCTTCCCGGGCGACAACGGCCGCTTCCACCTCTCCACCACCGTGGCCTCCCACGACCCCGCCCGGACCAGGCTCCTGGACCGCACCGTCTACCTCCGCTTCCTGGCCAGCGTCGCCCCGGTCCGCGACTGGCTGGACGGGGCGGCCCCGGTCGGCGACCCGATGCCGATGGCCGGCCTGGAGAACCGCTACCGGTCGCTCCAGGCCGACGGCGCCCCCCTGGTCACCGGCTTCGCGCTGGTGGGCGACGCGTGCGTCCAGACCAACCCCACCTTCGGCCGAGGTGTCTCCCTCGGCCTGGCCCACGCCCGTACCGTCGCCGACCAGCTGGACCGACTCGACCAGGAGCCGGCCGCCTGGGCGACGGAGACCCACGAGGCGACCGACCGGTGCCTGGGGCAGTGGTTCGAGCAGCAGGTCGCCACCGACGCGGCCCGGCTCGCCGAACTCGCCGAAGGACCGCACGACGAATCGCTGACCGCCCGCGTCCTCACCGCCCTGGCCGTCCTGCGCGAGGACGACGAGCACATCCGTACCGCCGCCGAGCGGGTCTACCACATGCTGCTCACCCCCGCGGAGCTGATGGCGGACCGCAAGGTGGCCCGCCGGGTGCTCGCCTTCCTCCGCGAGCACCCCGACCTCCGACGCGACCATGTCGGACCCACCCGTCAGGACTTCGAGCGCCTGGTCGCCGGCTGAGCGCCCACAGAAGGGAACACCATGAAGATCACCCTGCCTACGGACGTCACGCTGAGCTACGACTTCTACGGCCCCGAGGACGGCCCCGTGGTCGTCCTCGTGCCCGGGCAGCACCAGGCGTCCCTCTTCGAGACCATGCAGGTGCCGCAGCTGACGAAGGCCGGCTACCGCGTCGTCACCTTCGACCTGCGCGGAGTCCATCCCTCCGAGGAGACCCCGCCGCCGTACACCGTGGAGCTGCTCGGACAGGACCTCGCCGCGCTCAACGAGGCGCTGGAGCTGGGGCCCTGCACCTACATCGGCTACTCGGTCGGCGCGATGATCCTGCTGGACCTCGCGATGAAGCGGCCGGACCTGATCGAGAGGGCCGCGCTCATCGGAGTGCCGTGGAAGCCCGGCAAGCTCCAGCAGGCTATCCAGGCCGAGGCGGTGGACCGGCTGAAGAACGGCCACAAGGTCCCGGCTCTGCTGGAGGGCGCGTTCCGGGCGATGTACCTGTTCGGGCCGCGCGCACTCAACCGCGACCAGTTCATCGCGCCCTACCTGGACGGCCTGGCCGGTCTGGCGGAGTCGGGCGGCCACGGCGCCATCGGCCACGCCGAGGCGAGCACCGCCTTCCGGCCCTCCGACGAGGAAGTGGCCGAGGTCCGGGTGCCGTTGCTCGTCGTGGGGATGGAGCACGACATCGTCGCGCCCCGCCATCTGTCACGGGAGCTGGCGGACCTGATCCCCACGGCGGAGTACACCGAGATCCGCAACTGCGGGCACGCCTCGCTGCTGGAGAAGCCCACCGAGGTCAACGCGCTGGTCGCCGACTACCTGCGCTCGGGCAAGGTCGGCGTCCCGCGCGGCTCGCGCCGCCTCTCCGAGGAGCGGCCGGAAGGTCTCTGAGCTTCCCGTACGACGGCGGCTCCCGTCCCCCGCGAAGGGGACGGGAGCCGCCGTCGTACGGCCGCGACCGGCTAGCGCGCCGTGAGCCGGTACAGCCGGTGGAACGGGTGCCCCACGTCGATCACCCTGGTGTCGAGTCCCGCCTCGGCGGCGTACGTACGTACGGTCTCCGGGCGCATCACCGTGCCCGTGGCCGCGCTCGGCGTCCGGCTCATCCCGACCGGCAGGCAGTGCAGCACGCTGACGGCGTAGTGGAAGCGTTCGCTGTCCGGCGCGGCCGGGGTGAACCGCTCGCCGACCGACGGCTCCATCAGCAGCACCGCGCCCCCGGGCGCCAGCAGCCGGCGGCAGGCCTTCAGTACGTCGACGGGGGCGGACATGTCGTGCAGGGCGTCGAAGACGCAGACCAGGGTGTGGCCCGCGGGACCGGCCTCGCCCGCGTCGCCCGCGCCGAAGCGCACCCGGGCGCGCAGCCCCTCGGCGGGGTCGGTGGCGGCGAGGTTGGCCTCGGCGTCCCGGACCGACGCCTCGTCGAGGTCGAGTCCGTGCACCTCGGCGTCGGGGAACATCCGGGCCAGCGCCAGGGTGGAGAGGCCGGAGCCGCAGGCCACATCGGCGATGCTGCTGCCCGGGACCCGCAGCCGGGCCTCGATGTCGGGCAGATGGCGGCTGATCCAGCCGGGCAGATGGTGCTCGAACACGCCCCGGTTCAGCCCTGCCTGACCCCCGCGCAGCGCCTCGCCGTAGGCCGCGTAGGGGAGGCCGCGGCGGTCGCGGTAGGCCTCCACCAGCTGCGGCAGCACGGCCGCCATGCCGCCGATCGGCATCACCACCAAGGGTGCGATCCAGTTCGGGCTGTCCGCGTCGAGAAGTGCCTCGGCGTGGGCCGGCGGCAGGGTGAACCGCCGTTCCTCCGGCGGGGCTTGGGGCGCGTCGACGGTGAGCACACCGGCGCAGGTCTGCTGTTCCAGCCACTCCCGGACCATCCGGGCGTCGAGACCGCTCTCCCCGGCCACGCGCGCGGCCGTGGCGGCGCCGGTGCGGCGTAACGCGTCGTACAGGCCCAGTTCCAGGCCCAGGAAGCAGGTCATCAGCTCGGCCGAGGCGAGCCCTGCGCCGAAGAGCCGTACGGAGAAGGCCTGCGCGGGCCCTTCGGGTGGCGCGGCGGGTTTTCCCCGCTGTGCGGGCGGTATGCCGGGGCGGGCGGCGGTGGGGCGGAAGGCGGGGGACACGGCGGTCAGAGGTGGGCGAGGACGTTGACGACGTTGCCGTCGGTGTCCTTGTAGAAGAAGCGCCTGACTCCCCACTCCTCGTCCGCCGGTCCGTACAGGATCTCCAGACCGGCGGAACGGGCCCCTTCCAGGGCCGCTTCCAGGTCCTCCACCTCGATGGAGGCCGCGGGGTTCACCGGTCCCGTGGGGTCCTTGGTGATCAGGCTGACCTGCACGGAGTGGTCCGTGGGCGGGGCGAGGGTGGCGATCCAGCCGTGATTCATGATCACTTCCATCCCGGTGACCCGGACATGGGCCGCCACTGCGGAATCGAGATCGCTCACCGTGAGCAGGGGCATCGCGCGGAGTACAGACATGCTCGCCAGCCTAGCCAGCGCTCCACGAGGGCCGGGGCGCCTTTCCACCCTCTTTCACCCCCGTGTCGCGGGCCACCGGGCCGCCGTACGTTCTGAGTCGATCGGCCCCCTCGCACCAGCGTGCGCCGGCCGAACCCGCCAACCCCATGAGGAGGACTGACGTGGGACTCGTCACCGCGACCGGCACAGCCATCCCGGAATCCAGGCTCGCGGAGCTGGGTGAGGCGATCAGGGGCCGGACCATCACCCCGCAGGACGCCGACTACGACGAGCGCAAGCAGATCTGGAACGGCTACTTCCAGAAGAGCCCCGGAGCCATCGTCCAGGTGGACGGTGCCTCCGACGTCGTCAAGGTCGTCAACTTCGCCCGCGACAACGACATCGAACTCGCCATCAAGGGCGGCGGCCACTGCTTCGCGGGCACCGGCACCGTCGAGGGCGGGCTGCTGCTGGACACCTCGCGGCTGCGCGGCATCCGGGTCGACCCCGCCAAGCGCCGGCTGGTCGTGCAGCCCGGACTCGAACAGGGCGACGTCGACGCCGAGACCACCAGCTTCGGCCTGGCCGTCACCGGCTCCCAGGAGTCCTACATCGGCATCGGCGGGCTCGCCCTCGGGGGCGGCCTCGGCTGGCTCGCCCGCTACCGCGGCCTGCTCGTCGACAACCTGGTCTCCGCCGACCTCGTGCTCGCCGACGGCCGGCTGGTCACCACCACCGCCGAGGAGCACCCCGACCTCTTCTGGGCGATCCGCGGCGGCGGCGGCAACTTCGGCGTGGCCACCCGCTTCGAGTTCGACCTCCACCCGCAGGGCGACTGCATGGCGGGGCTGCTCGCCTTCCCCATCGACCAGACCGTCCAAGTGGCCCGGCGGCTGGACGAGTTCAACCGGAGCGCCCCCGACGAGCTGACCACCTCCTTCGCCTTCCTCACCGCCCCGGGCGGCGAGCCGGCGATCGGCCTGGGCTTCGTGCACGCGGCCCCCGACGGTTCCACCGAGAGCCTGATCGACCAGATGCGCGGGCTGGGCACCAACGCGCTCCTCGACCACTGCGGGCCGATGCCCTACGTGGCGGTGCAGCGGATGCTGGACGAGAACACCGTCGCCGGGCACCGCTACTACCCGCGCTCCTTCCTGCTGCCCGAACTGCGCGACGAGCCGCTCCAGATCCTGGCCGACGGCTTCGTCAACGCCCCCTCCGAACGCAGCCTGGTCGGCGGCGGGTTGATGGGCGGGGTGATGTCGGACGTGCCGGCGGAGCAGACGCCGTTCCTGCACCGCGAGGGCTATCTGACCAGCATCCTCACCTCCTGGACCGACCCGGCCAAGGACGAGGAGGCGGTCGAGTGGACCGAGAAGGTGTACGCCGAGCTGCTGCCGTACACCACCGGCGCGGTCTACGCCAACCACCTCGGCGCGGACTCCGCCGAGCGGATCGAGGACGCGTACGGCACCAACTTCGAGCGGCTGACCCGGATCAAGGCCGCCTACGACCCCGCGAACTTCTTCCACACCAACAACAACATCAAGCCCGCGAGCTGAGGGCCCGCCCGCCCCACGGCGAAGCCCGGACCCCTGGGAGGGGCCCGGGCTTCGTCGCTCTACGGGCAGCTGCTCAGCCGGCCCGGCGGATCACGGTGACGCCCTCGCGCACGGTGAGCACGCTCTGCCGTACCCGGTCGTCGGCTGCGACATGGGCGTTGAACGCGCGCATGGCGACGGTGTCGGGCTGCTGGTCCCGCTCGTTGGCGACCCCGCCGAACTGGAGCACGTTGTCGGCCAGGATCAGCCCGTGCGGGGACAGCTTGGGCAGCACCGCCTCGTAGTAGTCGACGTACCCGGTCTTGTCGGCATCGATGAAGACCAGGTCGAAGGGGCCGGGCAGCCCCTCCACCGACGGCAGGGCCGGGCCCTCCAGCAGCCGGATGCGGTCGGCCCAGGGCGAGGCCCCGAAGTGCTTGCGGGCGATCGAGGCGTGCAGCGGGCTCAGTTCGCAGGTGAGGAGCTCGGCGTCGGCGGGCATCGCCTCGGCCATGCACAGGGCGGAGTAGCCGGTGAACGTGCCGATCTCCAGGATGCGGCGGGGCCGCAGGGCGAAGACCAGGGCGGCCAGGAACTCCCCCTCCAGGCTCCCCACCATCATGGCGGGCAGCTCGGTCCCGGCCTCCGTGTCGGCGACCAGCCCGGCCAGCCAGGGCGGCGCGGGGGAGGAGGCCTCCTCGGCGTACTTCTCCACGACGGGTCGTACGATCATCCTCGGTTCCTTCCGGCGGGGTCGGTGGGGGCATCCCGGGGGCGGCCGCGCAGTCGCTGTTCCAGCCAGGCCGTCAACGCGGCCTGGGCGTCGCCGCGCAGGTAGAAGTGGCCGCCCGGGAAGCGGACCAGCTCGGTGTCGGCGGAGGTGGCCGCCGCCCACGCCGCCGCGTCCTCCGTGTCGACCTCCGGGTCCTCGGTGCCGTAGCAGACGCTCACCGGCACCGAGAGGTCGCGGCCGGGCGGCGGACGGTAGGTGCCCACCAGGCGGTAGTCCGCCCGGAGCGCGGGCAGCGCCATCTCGCGTACGCCCGGCAGCCGCAGCAGCTGCTCGTCGGTGCCGCCGAGCGAGCACACGTCGTCCCAGAGCCGGTCGTCGTCCAGGTGCTTGTCGTCGGGCCGCTGCCGGGCCGGGCCGGGGCGGCCGGAGACGACCAGCCGCTCCGGGAGCGTCCCGCCCACCGCGCCCAGGAGGCGGGTGATCTCGTGCGCGACGGAGGCACCCATGCTGTGCCCGAAGAACCACACGGGCCGGTCGTCGAGGTACGCCAGCGCCTTGGCCAGCGGCTCCACGAGGCCCGGCATGTCGGTGCAGCAGGGGTCGCCGATGCGGTCCTCCCGGCCGGGGTACTGCACCACCCAGCCCTCCACCTCGTCGGGGAGGTCACGCACCAGGGGGCGGTAGAAGCTCGCGGAGCCGCCGCCGTGCGGGAAGAACACCACCCGCAGCCGGGCCCGGGGGCGCGGGAAGTAGCCGCGCAGCCAGGGGCTGGGGACCTCGGTGCTCATGGCTTCACCTCCAACAGGTCTGCCGTTGAAAGGAGTTCGGGCGGCTCCGGGTGGTGCAGCCGGACCGGTCCGCATGCCTCGGCCACGCTCATCGCCAGCCTGGCCAGGGCGATGTGGTACTGCACGTGCCCCCGGCTGTCGGCGCCCGCCCGCACGTCGTCCCAGGTCTCGCGCATCGCCCGCGCCGTGGCCTGCGGCCACAGCTCGCGCAGCACCTCGGTGTACGAGGCGCCCTCGGCGGGCCCCAGGTGCTGCACGCTCGGCACCCGGAGATGAGGGGCGGCGGAGTCGCCGAAGCGGACCAGCTCCTTCATGTCGCCGGGCATGTGCGGGCGCATGCTCCACTCCACCGGGCCGTGCGTGTTGACCAGGGTGAGGTGGCCGCCGTCCGTGCCCAGGGTGATGCGGTGGAACAGATGGCTGTAATTGTCCGGGTCGGCGGGCGCCAGCTCGTTCTGGAGCCGGAAGGACATCGGGACACCGGCGAAACGCCCGGTGAGACTCCGGTACGGCGCCCCCTCCGGGCCCGCTAGCACCCCGTCGACCCCGTGCGGGCGGATCGCCCCCAGCGCGCGGCCCAGGATGTCGAAGACCGTGTAGAGCACCTGGAAGGCGCAGGTCACATCGAGGAAGAGCGGCCGCTGCCGGGCCACCAGGTCGCGGGCGACCTCGATGAACCGGCGCACCGGCTCCACCTGGGGGTAGTGGGTGTTCAACCGGAACACCACACCGGCCTCGGTGGCGGCCCGCAGGCAGGCGACCAGTTCGTCGGGGTGCAGCGGGTGCTCCTGGAGCACATGCAGGCCGCGGCGCATCAGCGCCTGCGAGAGCGCCGGGCCCGGACCGCCGTTCATCACCCCGCCGATGACCACACAGGCCAGGTCGACATCGCCGGGCACCTCCTCGACCGCCGACCACAGCGGTACGCCGTAGTGCTCGGCGCAGGCGCGGCTGCGGGCGCTCCCGGAGGCGAGGATCCCGGCCAGCTCGAAGTCGTGGTCGGCCCGCTCGAAGGCCGCCAGATAGGCGCGGCCGAAACCGGTGCCGGCCACCAGGACGCGCGGCCGGGTCACAGCTCGCCTTCCTCCATGGCGCGGGCCGCGAGGATCGGCCGGTCGGTGACGTCCAGCAACCCGACCGCGGGTTCGGCCCGCAGGGCGGCGAGCACCGGTTCGGCGTCCAGTACGTCGGAGCCGAAGTGCACCCCCGGGGAGAGCCCCCCGCCGAGCACCGCCAGCACCGCCAGCGCCGCGGCCAGCCCGGTCAGGGCGTAGGTGTCGTCGGCGCGCAGGGCCAGGCTCCGGGTGGCGGGCCTCCCGTCGTCGAGGCCCGTGACCTCGAACAGCATCAGCTGGAAGGGGTCCCGGCCGAACAGGTCCAGGGCCGCCGCGCGCGTCAGCTCCTCGGCCGCCTCGGCGAGCCCGGACTCACCGCGCATCGCCCCCTGGAGCCGGCTCAGGCAGTTCATCATGTGCGCGCCGCCGTCGAAGACGTTGTACCAGTCGATCTCGCTCAGCCCGGTGATCTCGGGGAGCCGCGCGGACTCGAAGCTGAGGTAGGGGTAGACGTCGACCCGGTTGCCCGCGTAAGGCAGTTCGACACCGGTACGCGGTTCCAGCTCGCGTTCCACGCGGATACCGCCCCGGATCGCGCCGCGGGCCTCGCCGTAGGCGCCGCCCATGGAGAGCAGGTAGTCGGCGGCCCCGGCCGGGGTGAGCCGGTCCATCGTGCCGACATAGGCCGTGAGCCGCCGCGGGTCGCTCATCGCGGTGCAGAGGTGGCGGGGGAGCAGCCCGGTCAGCCCGGGCTGCATCCCGGCGGTGATCACCGCCGTACCGGTGAACGTGCCCGGCCGCGTCAGCGCCTCCAGGAGCGGTTCGTCCCCGCCCGGATCGACGTAGTCGGCACCGGCCGCCGCCGCTGCCCAGGCCACCCGGTCCAGGACCTGGTAGGAGGGGCCCGCGCAGTTGAGCACCACCCGGGCGCCCCGGCAGAACTGCGCCAGCGACCGGCCGTCGTACAGGTCGACCGCGACGGCCTCACCGCGCAGGCCGCACTTGGCCAGCAGGGATTCGGCCTGCGCCCGGTCGCGCCCGCCGAGCCGGACGACGGCGTCGGGCCGGCGGTCCGCGATGGCCTGTACGGCGGCGGCGCCGACGGCACCGTAGGCGCCGACGACCGCGACCGTCGGGGTGATGTGCTCGCTCACGCGTCCTCCTCGGGCAGGTCGATCGCACCGGGAGCGACCAGCCCACGGCAGGTGAAGTGGTCTCCCGGAACCGTCTCCCGCCGCAGCCCCCCGACGCACACCGACTCCCAGAGCCCGGTCATGTCGGCGGCCATGGCGGGCCAGATCGGGGACTCCTCCGCGTGCACCAGCAGGCGGGCCTCCCCGGTGTAGATCCCCGGGTCGTGGGCGGCGACCAGGGCCGCCAGCGCCCGGCCCCGTACGAGCCGCCCGGCGATCTCGTCGGCGGTGCGGCCCAGCGCCCCGGCGATCCTGGTGTGCCGCTCCTCGCGCGGGGTCGCGGCGGCCGCGGCCGCCACTTCGCCCACGGCCCGCAGCTCCGGTTCGTCCCGGTCGGCCAGGGCGGCCAGCGCTCCCGGCGCGATGTCACCGGCCGGGGCGAGCACGGCCAGCGCCCGGCCCAGCGCGGCGATGTCCGGGTAGTCCAGGGCGGCCGGGTCAAGCCCGCGGTCCAGGCAGAGCAGCGCCTCTTCGAGCAGGTCGTCGCGGACCGTGGCCGGAAGCGGGTAGCTGCTCAGCAGGGTCAGCCCGCACACCGGGGCGCCCAGCTCCACCAGCTGCTGTGCCACCGCCAGGGCCAGGACGCCCCCGCTGTGGGCACCGATCAGGTGGAAGGGGCCCGGGCTCAGCGCGCGTACCTTCGTCACGATCTCCTGGGCCAGGTCCTCCAGGGACTGCCCGTCGGCCACCCGGACCGGGGGCACGACGGCCACCGGGTCCCGTTCGCCGAGGCCCGCGGCGAGCCGTCCGGCGTCCTCGCCCAGGCCGTCGCCGACCAGGACGTGCACCGGGTTGCCGAGGGCGTCCGCCGCTCCGGCCAGGGCGAGTTCGTCGTCCTCCCCGCCCTCCTCGGTCCCGGCCTGCCCCTGCTGGAGGAAGGCGGACAGCTCGCGTACCGAGGCGCCGCCGAGCAGTTCACGCAGCAGCTCGTCGAAGAAGACCTCGGCCGCGGCCGGAACCTGCTCGCGCAGGGCGGTGACGAGCTGGGCGGCCAGCAGCGAATCCCCGCCGAGGGCGTAGAAGTTGGTCTCCAGCGGGACCTCCGTCTCGCGCAGCACCTCCGCGTACACCCCGGCGACACCCAGCTCCAGCTCACCGGCCTCGTGCGGGCCGTCCTGGGAGACCACCGCCCCGGCGTTACGGTGCTGCTCGGCCCAGTCCGCGAGGGTGGCGCGGTCGACCTTGCCGTTGGCGGTCAGCGGCACCGCGTCCAGCACCTCGAAGCGCGAGGGGATCATCTCCGCCGGAAGCCGCTCGGCGAGCCGCCGGGTGAGCACCTCGGTATCGACCGGCTCGCGGTCGGTCTTGAAGCGGGCCGCGAAGACGTGCATGCCGATACGGGCCAGCTCGTCCTCCGGCGCCGGGACGCACAGCTCCAGATCGGCCCCGGCCTCGGCCAGCAGGCCGTACCACTGGTGGCGGCCGATGAACGTCTGGTCCTTGCCGTGCCGTACGTCCTGGAAGTCCCCGGCCGTGGCGTCGAAGAGGAACTCCATCGAGGTCAGGATCTGGTAGTTGTCACGGGTCGTCTCGATGAAGACCAGCCACCCGCCGGGCACCAGCGCCTCGCGCATCCGGCGCAGCACCGCGCGGGCGTCCTTGGCGTAGTGCATGACGTTGCCGCAGAGGATCACGTCCACCGAGTTCGGCCTCACCCCCTGCTCGCGGAAGGGCTCGTTGAAGTCGAACAGGGCGTAGTCGACCCAGGGGTGGTCCGCGAACCGCTCACCCGCCTTGTTCAGGAAGAACTGCGACACATCGCTGAAGGTGTAGCGCACGTTCTCGCCGTCCAGCGCCGGAATGGTGTCGACGCTGGTGCCGCCGACCCCCGCCCCGACCTCCAGCACCCGCAGCGGCCGGCCGGTGGTGTTGCGCCGCGCCACCCCCAGCACGGTGCCGGTGGCCAGCCGGTTGAGGTAGCGGGAGAGGAAACCCTCCATGTAGGCGGCCTCGTGGATGCTCAGATCCCCCTCGGGGAAGAGCATCCGCAGCGGGTCGCGCTCGTCCCGCATCAGCTCCGCCAGATGGGCGGCGGCCAGCTTGAAGTAGTCCACCAGCTCCGGACGGTCGTTGGCCTCCGGCAGCAGCCGGTCGACCTCGGCCCAGGCCTCCTCGACGTCCTCGGGGGTGACCAGGCGCAGACAGCCGAAGGTGCCGTCCTCACCCTTGTCCAGGTAGCCGTTCTCCACACAGGCGGCCAGCCAGCGGCGTACCAGCCGCTCGTGCTTGGGCGCCACCCGGGCCAGCCGCATCACCTCGGAGGTGGTGTGGCGGGCCGCCGCGTCGGGCCACACGCCCTCCCGGCGCAGGACGTCGACCATGCGGCGCAGCGCCGCGTCGTCGAGTACGGCCGCGAACTCCACGACCTTCGCCACATCCACCCCGGCGCGGATCTCATCGGCCGACGCGAGGACTTCGGGCCGCAGGGTGGCGTCCACTGCGTGGTCGGCCGGGTCGGCCTGCGCCGGGGAGACGAAGGCGACCAGCCTGCGGTCGTTGCGCTCGCCCTGGGTGGCCACCGCCACCGCGTCCACCTGCGGGTCGGCGGCCAGGGCCGACTCCACCTCGGCCAGTTCGATGCGGTGGCCGCGGATCTTGACCTGCCGGTCGTCGCGGCCGATGAACTCGAGGGCCCCGTCGGGCAGATAGCGGGCGAGGTCGCCGGTGCGGTAGACCCGCTCACCGTCCGGCAGCTCCAGGAAGCTCGCCGCCGTTTTCGCCGGGTCGCCGAGATAGCCCTCGGCCAGGCCCGTACCGGCGATGTAGAGGTCACCGACGACGAGGTCGGGGCTGGGCCGCAGCGAGGCGTCCAGCACATGGAAGCGCTGGTTCTCCAGCGGAGTGCCGTACGGGATGCTCGGCGCCTCGGGGTCGACCTCGCCGATCGGGTGGACGATCGACCAGATCGCCGCCTCGGTGGCGCCGCCCAGGCTGAACAGCTCCACCCGGGGCAGGCGGGCGCGGACGGCGTCGGGGAGCGTCACGGGGATCCAGTCGCCGGACATCATGCCGAGCCGGATCCCGGTGAACTCGCGCCCCTCGCCGCGCAGATACTCCTCCAGCAGCATCATCTGGGCGGGCACCGTGTTCAGCACGGTCACCCCGTGCCCGGCGATCAGCTCACCCCAGTGCGAGGGGTCGGTACGGCGCTCCGGGGCGGGGAGCACCAGGGTGCCGCCCCGGCCGAGAACGCCGAAGATGTCGAAGACCGAGAGGTCGAAGCCGAGGCTGGAGAGCCCCAGCGCGACATCGTCCTCGCCGATCCCGAAGCGGCGGCAGACGTCGTCGAGGGTGTTCACCGCCGCCCGGTGGCTGATCTCCACCCCCTTCGGCTCGCCGGTGGAGCCCGAGGTGAAGATGACGTACGCCGAGTCCCCGGGGGCGACCCGCACCGCCTCGGGCCCGGTGGCGGGCGTCCCGGGCAGCCGGTCCACATCGATGCGCCCGACCCCGGTGGGCAGTTGGGCCCCGACCGTGCTGTGACCGACCACCAGGCCGATCCCGGCGGACTCGATGATCCTGTTGCGCCGGGCATCGGGCTGGGCGGCCTCGATCGGTACGTAGGTGCCCCCGGCCAGCAGCACCCCGAGCGCCCCGGCGATCTGCTCCCAGCCCTTCTCCAGCACCACCGCGACGCGCTGGTGCGGCTTGTGGCCGTGCTCGGCGAGCGCCGCGGCCACGGCAGCGGCCCGGCCGGTCAGGGTGGCGTAGTCGACGCTCCCGCCGTGACCGGTCACGGCCGTCGCCTCCGGGCGGCGGCGCGCCTGGTCCATCAGCGCCTGGTGGAGGAGGGCGTCACCGACCGGGCGGGCGGTGTCGTTGACCGCCGCCCGGCGCCGCGCCTGGTGGGCGGGGAGCGTCAGCGGGTCGCTGTCCCAGGCGCCGTCCTCGTCGGCGAGCCGGTGCAGCAGGGTGCGGAACGCGGCGAACATGTCGTCCAGCACCGGGGCGGGCACGGTGTCCTCCCGCACGTCCCAGTTGACGAGCAGGGAGCCCCCGGACTCCATGGCCTGGCAGTCCACCCAGACCTGCGGCGTCTGGCTGATGCCGTTGCGGATCTCCGACCGCATCAGCCCCTGCGGGGCCAGGCCGTCGGAGAGCCCGATGGCGCTGGTGAACACCACGGGCATCAACGACCCCTGCTGTCCCCGGCGTCGCGTCAGCTCGCGCAGCACCTCCACCCCCGAGAACAGCCGGTGGTCCAGGTCCTCGAAGAGCTGCTCCCCGGCCTTCCGGGCGCGCCCGGCGAACGTGTCGGCGCAGCCGCCGTCGACGGCCAGCAACTCCACGGAGGTGAAGTCCCCGACGATCGCGCCGACATCGGGGTGCAGGGGCAGCCGGCTGAGCACCGTCACATCGAGGGTGAAGCGCGGACTGCGGCTCCAGCGGCCGATGACCTCGGCGTACGCGGCCATCACCGCCGTCGACGCGGAGATCCGGTGCTCCCCGGCGCGAGCCTTCAGCGCCGACCAGACGGCGGGCTCCAGTCGCAGTTCGCGGCGGACGAAGCTTGCCGTGCCCTGCCGGCTGGGCCGGGCCACCAGCGGCAGTTCGGGCGCAGGCGGCAGGCTGTCCAGCCGCGCCAGCCAGTAGTCGCGGTCCCGCTCGTAGGCGGGGCCCTGCCGGACCGCGCGCTCCGCCCGCAGATAGTCGCGGAACGAGATCGCCGGGGCCGGGAGGTCCGCCTCCGGGTCCTCGTAGAAGGTGCCGAACTCGTCCAGCAGCCGGTAGATGCTCACATAGTCGGCGATCAGGAAGTCGATCGAGAAGTGCAGGACGGCCCGGTCGGCCAGCTCGGTGACCTCCAGGGTGTACAGCGGGCACGCGGTGACGTCCTTGGACTCCTCGGAGAGCCGGCCGCGGACCTCGCGCAGCACCTCCTCGCCCGCCGGGCCCGGCAGACCGGTCGCGTCGTGCCAGCCGATGACCGGGGCGGGCGGGTCCTCCAGGACCCGCTGGTAGCCGTCGTAGTCGATGACCACGCGCAGCATCTCGTGCCGGTCGACCACCCGGCGCCAGGCCCGCAGCAGCCGGTCGCGGTCCAGCCCGGCGAACTCCAGCTCACCGTAGGCGTGGCAGGGCACCGACCCGTACGCGAAGGCGCCCCGGCGGCCCAGCAGGTACGCCGACTGGACCTCGGTGAGCGGGAACGGCTCATGGGCCGACGCGGGGTCCGGCCGCACCTGGCGCGGGCCGCGCTCGCGCAGCTCCCGCAGAACGTCCTCCCGCCGGCCGGCCAGGAGCTTCCGGCGCTCGGGGGTCATCGCCCCCTCCGGCCCCCGGAAGCGGAGCTTGCCCCCGTCCTCCCAGAGGTGCAGGCCGACCTGTTCGAGTTCGCTGATGATGTCGGCGGCGGTCACAGGACACCTTCTTCCAGTCGTACGGACGCTTCGTGCTGGTGGCTGCCGGAGATCTCGCCGTCGACGACGGCGGCGATCGCGGCGACGGTCGGATGGTTGAAGAGCTGCCGCAGGGAGAGCTCCACGCCGAAGCGCTGCGAGAACTGCTGGATGACCCGGGTGGCGATGAGACTGTCGCCGCCCAGGCCGAAGAAGTCGGCCGAGCGGCCCACCTCGGGCGCCGCCAGCAGCTTTGCCCACACCTCGGCCACCGCGCGTTCGGTGCCCTCACGCGGCCGGTCGTCGGCGGGCGGCGCCCCGGCCGTGCGGCGCGGGCCGTACAGGCGGGCGACGGCGGCGCGGTCCACCTTGGCGTTGGCGCTCAGGGGCAGCCGGTCGACCAGGGTGAGGTGCTCGGGGAGCATGTAGGACGGCAGATGCCCGGCCAGCGCGGCCAGCAGCTCCGCCTCCTCCGGCGCCGGGCCGGTGCCGGGCTCCGGGGTGACGACCGCGGCCAGGCGGCGTACGCCCGCACCGCTGTCGACCCACGCCACGGCGTTCGCGACACCGTCCAGCTCACGCAGCCGGGTCTCGATCTCCCCGAGTTCGATCCGGTGCCCGCGCACCTTCACCTGGTGGTCGCGCCGCCCGAGGAACTCCAGGACGCCCGAGGGGTGGTAGCGGCCCAGGTCGCCGGTCCGGTACCACCTCTCGCCGCCCGCCTCCACGAAAGCGGCCGCGGTGCGCTCGGGGTCCCCGCGGTAGCCGAGCGCCACCCCATCACCCCCGATCCACAGCTCGCCGGGGACGAAGTCGGGCCGGTCGCGGCCGTGTTCGTCGACGACGCGGAAGCACTGGTTGGCCAGCGGATATCCGTACGGGATCGACACCCACGCCGGGTCGAGGGCCGTCACGTCGAAGGCGTTCGACCAGATCGAAGCCTCGGTGGCGCCGCCCATGGCGACCAGGAGCGCGTCGGGGGCGACCGCCCGGAGCCGGTCGGGCAGGTCCAGCCCCACCCAGTCGCCCGAGACGATCGCCACCCGCAGCCGCGACAGGTCCGGGCCCGACTCGCAGGCCACCAGCAGCATGTCGAGGAGGGTCGGCACCGTGTTCCAGACGGTGACCCCGTGCTCGGCGGCGAGGCGGGCCCAGACGGCCGCCTCCCGCCAGGTCTCCTCGGTCAGCGTCACCAGCGTGCCGCCCGCCCCCAGCAGCCCGAACAGGTCGTAGACGGACAGGTCGAAGTCGAGGGCCGAGACCTGCAACGCCACATCGCCCGGCCCCACGCCGTAGCGGGCGTTCACGTCGTCGATGGTGTTGGCCGCGGCCGCGTGGCTGATCTCCACCCCCTTGGGCTCACCGGTGGAGCCCGAGGTGTAGATGACGTACGCGATCCGCGCCGGGTCGACCGGTACGGGCTCCGCCACCAGCTCGGCCCCCGTCGCCTCGGCCACCGGGACCAGCCGCACCGCCCCGTCCCACTCCTCCCCGGCGCCCGGACCCGCTTCGACCAGGGCCAGACGCGCCCCGGCGGAACGCACGATCCGGTTGCGCCGCCCCGCAGGCTGGCCGACGCCGACCGGTACGTAGCAGCACCCGGCGGCCAGGACGCCGAGCACCGCGACCACCTGGTCGGGGCCCTTCGGCAGCGAGACGACCACCGGGTCGCCCGGCCGGGCCCCGAGCGCCAGGAGGTGCCCGGCGACCGCGAGGGTGCGCTCGGCCAGCTCGGCGTAGCTCAGCACGGACCCGGAGGCCGAGCGCACGGCGACGGCGTCGGGGGAGGTGCGGGCGTGGTCCAGGACGGGCTGGTGCAGCGTACGGGAGGGGCGGGCGACGGCCGTGTCGTTGACCCCGGCGCGGACCTTCGCCTGCGCCTCGGGGAGCCTGATCGGCGGGGCCGGGCGGGACCAGTCGCTGTCGGCCAGCTCCACCAGGAGGCGGCGCATCGCCTCCAGGGCGGCGGGTACGACCTGGGGGCTGTGGAGGCCCTCGACATGGTCCCAGTTGACGGCGAGGCCGCCGTCCCGCTCCACCACCTGGCAGTCCAGGGCGACCTGCGGGCTCTGCGAGAGGCCGCGCCGCAGCTCGCCGAAGCCGAACGTCAGGTCCTTGAAGTCCGCGCTGACCCCGAGGGTGGAGGTGAACACCACCGGCATCAGCATCTGACCGCCCCCGGTGCGGCGGGCCAGCTGCTGGAGCACCCAGGTGGTCGGGACGTTGTTGTGCTCGATGCCCTCCCAGACCTGCCCCTGGAGCCGTCGCACGGTATCGGCCCAGGAGCTGTCGGGGTCGCTGTGGTGGCCCAGCAGCAGCAAGGAGGTGAAGTCGCCCACCACCTGGGCCACTTGGGGGTGCACATCGCGCCGGTCGAAAACCGTCAGGTTGAGCGTCAGCGAGGTCTCCGCGCTCCACGCGGCCAGCACCTCGGCGAAGGCGGCCGCCACGACGGTCGAAGCGGTCAGCCCCGCCTCGGCGGTCCGGCGGCGCAGCCGCGCCCAGGTCTCCGGGGAGAGCCGGAACTCCTCCCGCACGAAGCGCGGCCGGTCGACGTGTTCCGGGTCGAGGGCCATGGGCAGCGCGGGGGCGGCCGGCAGCTCCTCGATCGCGGCCAGCCAGAACGCCTCGTCCCGCGCCCTGGCCGCCGGGTCGGTCCGCTCGGCGAGCAGATAGTCGCGGAAGGACAGCTCCAGGGGCGGGAGTTCGCGGTCGGGGTCGGCGTAGAGCGCGGACAGTTCGGTGAAGATGGTCATGATCGACAGCGCGTCGAGGACGACGTAGTCGAAGCCGACCCCGAACACGGTGTGCCCGTCGTCCCGCCGCACGGCGCGTACGTCGAACAGCGGCCAGGAGGTCACATCCAGCACCTGTTGCTCCATGGTCCCCAGCTCCTCGACCGCCTTCTCGTGGTCGGCGGCGGTGGTGCGGGTGACCGCGAAGCGGTAGTGCGGGACCTCGGGCAGGATCCGCTGCCCGCCCTCGCCGTCCAGCACGGCGCGCATCATCTCGTGGCGCCGCACCAGCCGGTTCCAGGCGGCCTCCAGCCGGTCGAGGTCGACGTCGTCGCTCTCGAACTCCCAGTACCAGTAGGACGCGACACCGCCGAGCGCGTAGCCGGGGTCGCGGCCGAGCCAGTAGGCGCGCTGCACATCGGTGAGCGGGAACGGCTCGTGGCGACGGGCCGGATCGGCCGGGACGATGCCGGGCGCGGCGGCCTCGACGGCTTCCAGGGTCGCGGCGAAACCGCTCACCGTGGGCTGGGTGAACAGGTCGCCGAGCCGCGCC
Organism: Streptomyces sp. SID8374; assembly: GCF_009865135.1. Classification (NCBI taxonomy): domain Bacteria; kingdom Bacillati; phylum Actinomycetota; class Actinomycetes; order Kitasatosporales; family Streptomycetaceae; genus Streptomyces; species Streptomyces sp. SID8374. The sequence continues at coordinate 2,052,379 of NZ_WWGH01000002.1, forward strand.
TCGTACCCCTGGCGGCGAAGGGCGGCGAGCATGCGGGTGGCCTGGAGGCTGTCCCCGCCGACATGGAAGAAGTTGGTGGTCCGGCCGGCCCCCGTACCACCGAGAAGCTCGGCCCAGAGTGCGGCCACGGTCTGCTCCGCCCGGCCGCGGGGGGCGTCGCCGTCGGACGTCCGCTCACCCAGCGCCTCGGCCAGCAGCCGCCGGACCTCGGCCCGGTCGACCTTGCCGTTGCGGCTCAGCGGCAGCTGGTCGGTGGCGACGGCACGGGCGGGCACCATGTACTCCGGCACCTGGAGGGCGGCGGTGGCGAGCACCCCCTCGGTGTCGGCCCCGGCCGGGGTGACCAGCGCGTACAGCGCGCCGCCGTGCTCGGGAACCGGTACGGCGACGACGTCACGTACGCCCGGGTGCCGTCCCAACGCCCGCTCCACCTCGCCGAGTTCGATCCGGTAGCCGTTCAGCTTGACCTGGAAGTCGGCGCGGCCCAGGAACTCGATCACGGCCCCCGGCCGGTAGCGGGCCCGGTCGCCGGTGCGGTACCAGCGCCGCCCGTCAGCCTCCACGAACTTCGCCGCCGTCAGATCGGGGGAGCCCACATAGCCCCGCGCCACCCCGGCCCCGCCGATCCACAGCTCACCGGCCACCCAGTCGGGGCGGTCCCGCCCGTGCTCGTCGACGATCCGGCAGAACTGGTTGGGCAGCGGCACGTTGTAGGGGATCGACGTCCAGGAGGGGTCGACCTCCGCGACCTCCTGGACGGTCGAGTGGATCGCGGTCTCGGTGGTCCCGCCCAGCGCGACGAAGACGCCGTCCGGGCGCAGCGCGTGCACCCTGCCGGGCAGGTCGAGTCCGGCCCAGTCGCCGCCGAGCAGGTGCAGCCGGAACGGCCACTCGCGTAAATCCGTCAGTGACTCCGCCGTCGTCAGCGCCATGTCCAGCAGCGCGGGTACGCAGTTGAGGACGGTGGCCCGGTTCCCGACCGCCCGGCGCAGCCACACCTCCGGCGAGCGCCGCTCCTCGTCGCCGACCAGGACCAGGGCGCCACCGCAGGTGAGGGGCGCGAAGATGTCGTAGACGGAGAGGTCGAAGTCGAGTGCCGACAGGCACAGCGTGCGGTCGGCGGGGCCCACCGCGTAGCGCCGGTTCAGCGCGGCCACGGTGTTGCGGGCCGCCGCATGGGTGAGCTCCACCCCCTTGGGCTCCCCGGTCGACCCGGAGGTGAAGATCACGTACGCCGGGTCCTCGGGCGAGACGGCGGCCAACCGCTCCAGCAGCGGCACCCCCGGATCGGTGCCGCACCCCACGTCGACGGTCAGGATCCGGCCGTCGGCATCTCCGCGATCCCGGCCGTCGGTCACCGCGAAACGGGCCCCGGCCCGGGACTCGACCACCCGCCTGCGTGCCTCCGGCTGGTCCGTCCCCACCGGCACATAGGCCGCGCCCAGCGCGTGCACCGCCAGCACCGCGACCACCTGGTCGACGCCCTTGGGCAGTGTGATCACGACCCGGTCGCCCGCGGTGACGCCCGCCGTCCGCAGGACATGGGCCAACCGCCGTGCGCGCTCGTCGAGTTCGGCGTAGGTCAGTTGCCCGCCGTCGCCCCAGAGTGCCGCCGGTGCGTCGCCGCTCGCGGCGGCCAGCCGGAAGAACTCCTCGTGCAGGGTGCCGCCGGGCAGCTCGGCACGGGTGTCGTTGGCGTGTCGGCGCGCCTGGATCTGCGGTGCGGGCGGCCGGATCGGCAGACTCTCCCACCAGGCGCTGGGCTGCGAGGCGAGCAGCCGTACGCGGTTGACGAAGGTATCGAACATCGCCTCGGGGACCCCGGCCTCGAAGAGGTTCTCGGTGGTCTCCCAGTTGATCAGCATGCCGCCCTCGTGCTCGGTCAGCTGGAGGTCGATCCACACGCCCGACGTCTGCGAACTCATCCACACCGGGGCGCCCAGCACCGCACGGGTCGCCTCGTCGAAGAGTTCGCCGAGGCTGAGCGCGCTCGTGAACACGACCCCCGCCCGCCGGCCGGCGCCGGCGGTGGTCCGGGCCAGGTCGCGGAGGACCGATGTGCCCCCGTACGCCGTGTGCGCGGCGTCACGGCGGTACTGCTCCTGCACCGCACGGGCCCGCTCGGTGAAGGTGCGGCAGGTGTCGGGCGCCACCCTGAGCAGCAGTAGATCCGTGAAGTCCCCGACGAGGGAGCCCACTTCGGGGTGGACCGGGATCCGGTTCAGCACCGGCAGGTTGAGCAGGAACTCCGGGCCGTCGCTCCAGGCCGCCAGAGTGTCCGCGTAGGCCGTGGCGACCGCCATCGACACCGTCAGCCCGCTGCTGCGCGCGTGCTGGGTGAACCGCTGGTACGTCTCCGGGGCCAGCCAGGCGTGGCGCCGGACGGTGTGCACCCGGTCGACCCGCTCCGGGGCCACGGCCAGGGGGAGTTGCGGTGCGCTGGGCAGCTCCTCGGCCCGGTCGCGCCAGTACGAGACATCGGCCGGACGGGGCTCCCGGCCCGATGCGGCGACGAGCCGGAGGTACTCGGGAAAGGTGAGAGCGGGCTGCGGGGGAGCGGTGTCCGGGTCCCGGTAGTGGCGGGCCAGGTCGCCGATGACGATGCGGAAACTCGACGCGTCGCAGACGATCATGTCGATGTCGAGGAAGAGCCGGCCCTTCCCGTCCGGCAGCAGCGCCAGCCGCACATCGAGTCCGCCCCCACGGCCGACCGGCAGCGTCTGATGGGACAACTCCTCGCGCAGAGCGCCCAGTCGGCGGTCGCGCTCCTCCTGATCGAGGCCGCGCAGGTCGACGACCTCGTCGAGGCCCCGGCACTCCGGCAGGATCCGCTGGCGGCCGTCGGTGCCGACAGCGGCGCGCAGCATCGGGTGGCGGCGGCGCAGCGCCGCGACCGCTCCGTCCCAGCGCCCGGCGTCGGCGGTGACGTCGAACTCGAAGTAGAAGTGCGACCCGGTGGCCAGCGGCATTCCGGGCTGCCGCCCCGACCAGTAGGCGTGCTGCATCGGGGCCAGCGGGAACTCACCGGCCTCGGCGGACGGGTCGCCGTCGGCCGCCGCAGGCCGTACGTCAGCTCCGTCGTCGGCCCCGGACAGGAGCGCGGCCCAGGCCCGCACGGTGGGCTCCTCCACCAGGTCGCCGAAGGTCACCTCGACACCGTCCGCCTGCCAGGCCGCCGCCAGGGTCATCATCCCCAGGGAGTCCAGGCCGAGGGTGACGAGGTCCTCCTCGAAACCGATCTCCGCGGCGGGCAGTTCCAGCCGTGCGGCGACGGTGTCGCGGATCTCCTCGGCGGACAGGACGCGTCCGGTGGTCGCCTCACTGGTCATCGTGGCCTCCCGTGCGGGACCGGGGCAGCCGCCCCGGCCTGGTCGGAGTGGGGCGCCGCCCCGCGGGCGGCGGCGGTGCAGATGTCGACGTACCCGGCGAGCAGGGACTCGGCGAACTCCTTCTCGAAGCGGTCGGGGTTGTAGAAGAGCAGCACCCGCACCGCGTCCCGGTCGGGCACCGCGACCAGCTCCAGCTCGAAGCGGGTGGCCACGTCGTCGGGGACCAGGACCTCCAGGTCCAGCCCGCCGGCCCGGGTGGAGTACACCGGGTCGGCCATCATCTGGAAGACCACGTCGTCCAGCCGCCTGCTCGTACCGCCGAGTCTGATCGGGAGCATCTGGAACGGCAGCGCCTGGTGGACGAACGCCTCCATCACCGTGCTGTGCGTGGCCCGGAGGTGCTCGGTGAAGTCGTCACCGGCCAGCCGGGTCCGCAGCAGCACCATGTTGGCCAGGAAGCCCACCGTGCGGCGGTGCTCGGCGCCCCGGTTGGCGAACAGGGTCGCCACCGCCAGGTCTTCGGTGCCGCTGACCGACCGCAGGGCGCGGTAGTACGCGGTGAGCAGGGCCACGAACATCGTGGACCGCTCCCGTTTGGCCAGGGCGTCGAGTGCGGCGACCGTCGGCGCCTCAAGGACGTGCTGCACCAGCCGGGTGTCACGCGGTGCGCCCGGGGTGGCCTCCCGCATCGGCAGCGGCGGCAGCGTCACATCCTTGAGGCGCTCGCCCCAGAAGCTGCTCAGCCGCTTGCCCGCGGGCCCGGCCAGAAGTTCGCGCTGCTCCTGGGCGAACCGGGAGTACGGCGCCGCCTCGGCGGCCGGCTTCCCCTCCAGCGCGGCGCACAGGTCCTCGAAGATCACGTTGCACGACCACGAGTCGGTGACCATGTGGTGCATGTTGAGGCAGAGCACATGATGGTCCTCGGCCAGCCGCCACAGGGTGATCCGCACGGCGCTCCCGGTCGCGTCGATACGGGTGCCCAGCTCCTCGGCGACCGCCCGGTCGGCGGCCGCCTCGGGGTCCGGCTCACCGCTGAGGTCGACCTCGCGGATCTCCGGGTACGCGGCCGGGTGCACCAGCGCCTTGAGCCGGCGGCCACCCCCGGTGAAGGTGGTGCGCAGCGCCTCGTGCCGGTCGACCACCCGGTCGACCGCCTGCCGGAGTCTGCCGCGGTCGAGACCGCCGCGCACGCGGCACAGCACCGGGCAGTTGAGCGCGCCCTCCTCGCCGCGGTAGCGGTCGAGGAACCACAGGAGCGTCTGGCCCACGGACGGACGGATCTCGGTGACTGTCACGTCCGGCAACGTAACGACGGTCACGGCCCCGGCCGCCGGAACTGAAAGAAAGCTGAGAGGACCTTCACGTTCCTTTCTCGCCACCCGGGCCCGCCCGGTCCCCGGGGTCAGGGTGAGGGCACCTGTGTCGCGTGCGGCGCCCTCGCACGGCGCCCGATCCCGTCCAGCGGCACCGTCACACGGGAGGTAGCTCCATGCCGGCCAACCCCTTCGAAGAGCCCGACGAGAGCTACCTGGTCCTGTGCAACCCGCTCGGCCAGCGGTCGCTGTGGCCCGCCCGGCTGCCGTCCCCGGCCGGATGGCGGGTGGAGCGGCCCGCCACCAGCCGGGCCCTGGCGGGCGCGTACGTCGAACGCGTCTGGCCCGATGTACGCCTGGACGCCTCCGGTGCCGCGCCTGCGGCGGACACCCTTCCCGCCCTCTTCGAGCGGGTGGCGGCCCGGCACGCGCACCTCCCGGCGGTGGAGAGCGAGAGCGCCTCCGTCGACTACGGCGAACTGGCCGACCGGGTGAACCGGCTGGCCCGGCGCCTCCTCGCGGCCGGTCTCGGCCCCGGCGACCTCGTCGGGATCTCGGTCCCCCGGGGCATCGACCAGGTGGTGGCGGCCCTCGCCGTGGCGACCGGCGGCGCCGGTTACGTACCCCTCGATCCGGGCTATCCCACGGAACTGCTGCGCCACATGGCCACCGACGCGAAGCTGCGGACCCTGCTGCACACCGGGCCGCCGCCGGTGGACGTCACCGGCATGGAGACGATCGACCTCGCCTCCCCGGACCCCGGCTCCCAGCCCGCCGAACCGGTCACCGACGCGGACCGCCGCCGCCCGCTGCGAGCCGAGGACACCGTCTACGTCATCTACACCTCCGGCTCCACCGGGACCCCCAAGGGCGTGGTGATCCCGCACGCCGGGCTGGCGGGGCTGGTGGCGGCGCAGCGGCACTGGATCGGCGCCGGGCCCGGGGACCGGGTGCTCCAGTGGGCCTCCTTCAACTTCGACGCGGGCTTCTGGGACGTGACCCTCGCCCTGCTGTCGGGGGCCACCCTGGTGCTCACCGACGACCGCGGAGTGCTGCCGGGCGAGGAGCTGCGCCGCACGCTGATCGACCGGCGGGTCAGCCATGCGGTGCTGCCCCCGGTCGCGCTCACCGCCACCGACCCCGAAGGCGTACTGCCCGGCGGGGTGGTCCTCTCGACCGGGGACTCCTGCACACAGGCACTGGTGGAGCGGTGGGCGCCGGGGCGGCGCATGTTCAACGGGTACGGGCCCACGGAGATGACCGTGGGGGTGACCATGGCGGGCCCCGTCCGGCCGGGCGAACCCGTCAGCATCGGCGAGCCGTGGCCCGGCAACGAGGTCCGGGTCCTCGACACCGACCTGAAGCCCTGCCCGCCCGGCGAGGAGGGCGAGCTCTACCTCGTCGGCGAGGGCGAGGCCCTCGGCTACCTCCACCGGCCCGAACTGACGGCGGAGCGCTTCGTCGCGGACCCGTACGGCCTGCCCGGCGGCCGCATGTACCGGTCCGGCGACCTCGGCCACCTGGGCGAGGACGGCCTGCTGTACTTCACCGGCCGCGCCGACCGGCAGGTCAAGCTGCGCGGCTTCCGGGTGGAACTGGGCGAGGTGGAAGCCGCGTTGGAGGCCTGCGAGGGGGTGCGTCTCGGTGCGGTGGTCGTCACCGGTGAGGTCGACTCCGCGCGCCTGGTCGCCCATGTGGTGCCGGGCGCCGACCCGGCCGGCGACTTCGCGGAGGGGGTGCGGCGACGGCTCGCCGAGCGGTTGCCCGCGCACATGGTGCCCGCCCGCGTCGAGGTGGCGGCGGCCCTGCCGATGACCAGCAACGGCAAGATCGACCGGCGCGCCCTGGAGCGCCGCGCCGCCGAACCCGCCGCCTCGTCCGCGTCCGGCCCGGCGGACCGGGCCGACCCGGTGGCCGCCCTCTGCGAACTGGCCGCCCGCGTACTGGAGGTGGACACGGTGGGGCCGGACGACAACTTCTTCGACCGGGGCGGCCACTCGGTGCTGGCGGTGCGGCTCTCCAAGGCCGTACGCGACGACTGGGGGATGACCCTGCCGGTACGGGCCATCTTCGAGCGGCCCACCATGGCGGAGCTGGGCGACCTGCTGTCCACGGGCTGAAGCCGCGTCGGCCCCGCCGGGCGCCCCCGGCGGGGGCGGCTCAGTCCAGCCGCATCCGCAGCGCGCTGTGCCCGAAGAGGAAGTTGGAGTAGACCCGGGGCGGCTCCTCCAGGATCTCGATCCGCTCCACCCGGCGGATCAGGGAGTCCAGTACGGCGGAGAGCTCCAGCCGGCCGAGGAAGGCCCCGAGGCAGAAGTGCGGGCCGTGGCCGAGGGACAGGTGCGGGTTGTGGTGCCTTGCGACATCGAAGCGGCGGGGCTCCGCGAAGACGTCCGGATCGTTGTTGGCCGAGATGTTCCACAGGGTGACGATGTCGCCCGCTGCCACCTCCGCCGGGCCGATCCGCAGATCCGTGGTGGCCGTGCGGGCGAAGTGCATGGCCGGGGTCACCCAGCGGAGGACCTCCTCCACCGCGGTCTTCACCGCCACCTCGCCGTCGCGCAGCCGCCGCCACTCCTCGGCGTACGTCCCCAGCGCGTGCAGCGCACCGATCGTGGACACCCGGGTCGACTCGTCGCCACCGAGGATCAGGCTGTAGCAGTTGAGGGCGAGGTCGTCCTCGCTCATCGGCCCGCCCCCGACGTCGGCGCGGGCGATCATGCTGATCACGTCCTCGCCGGGGGAGCGGCGGCGCTCACGCACCACGTCCACGAAGTAGGACAGAATCTCGTTGCGTGCCTCCAGCGCGTCGAAGAGGTCCTCCTCGACGCTGTCGGAGGAGAGGGCGCGCTTGTTCCAGGCGAGCAGCTGGGGCCGGTCCGCGACGGGCAGCTCCAGAAGGTCGCACACGGTGTTGAGCGGCAGGTGCTCGGCGATGTCGCGCCCGGCGTCGGCCTCGCCCGCGCCGGCCACGGCGGCGACCAGGGCATCGGCCCGCTGCCGTACGGCCTCCTCCACATGACCGAGGACGCGCGGGGAGAAGGAGCGCAGCATCACCTGGCGCAGCTCCCGGTGGCGGGGGCGGTCCATCACCGCCAGCATCCGGCCACCGGCGGAGTCGCCGCCGCGCAGCAGGACGTCCAGCACCGTGCCCCGGGCCGAGCTCAGCCCGGCGGCGTCCTTGTAGCAGTCCTGGACATCGCCGTACCTGGCCACCGCCCAGAAGCCCGGCCGGGCGCCCACCGGAGGGTGCCAGCGCACCGGTTCGTCGCGGCGCATCCGAGCCCAGTAGGCGTGCGGGTCGTTCTTGATGAAGGCGGCCGGATCGGTGAGGTCGAGAGCGCTGCCGGAAGTGTCGTCGTACGGAGTGCCGGAGACGGCGGCGTTGCCGGAGGAGACCACCGGGAGACTCCTTTCGGCCCGGACGCCGGGCCTGCACGGGGGTGAACTGTCGCCCCGATACTCACCTTTCGCGCCCGCCGCCGAGGTGGCGCTGAATGAATGATGAAGGATTCGGCGGCGCCCCTCCGCCCCGGTGCGATGCTCAAGTCCGCATCGGCGAACGGGAGGTCGGCCATGGGTGTGCACCGCGGAGCTGTCCGTACTGTGACGGGCCATCCGCACCCCGAGCTGCGTCTTCTCGCACTGCCGCACTCCGGCGGCCGGGCCGAGGGCTTCACCGCCTGGCGCCCCCTGCTGCCCGCCGCGTTCCCCGGCGTCGCGCTCGAACTGTGCGCCGCGCAGTACCCCGGACACGGCGACCGGCTGGCCGAAACGCCGCTGACGGAGGTCGGCGCGATCGCCGACGAGATCGTCGCCGGACTCACCGGGATGGCACCGGCGGACCTGGTGCTCTTCGGCCACAGCTTCGGATCGGCCGTCGCCTGCGAGGTGGCCCGCCGCTGCCCCGGAGCCGGCATCGGCGTCGTCCTGCTCGTGGCCTCGTCGGCCTGGGCCCCCGGCGACCCGGCACGGCCCCCGCGCGACGAGCACCTGCTGCCCGACGAAGAGCTCTGGCAGCGGCTGATCGCGTTGGGCGGCATCGACCCCGGCATCGCCGCCGAGGCCGAGGTGCGCGATCTGGTGCTCCCCGCGCTGCGCGCCTCCATCGCCGCCCACGAGCGCTACCTCGCCTGCCCGGACCCCCTCTCGCTCAGCTGCGACGTGCACGCCTGCATGGCCCGGGGGGACCCGCTCGTGCCGGTCGGGGCCGGGCGCTACTGGTCCCGGGTGACCACGGGGAGAGCGAGCGTCGGCATCAGGGCCGGGGCGCACTTCCACGCCTACGACGACCCCGCCCCCCTGCTGGCGGACCTGGCGCGGAGAGTTCCGGCGTACGCGAAAGGAGGTCGTACGACGCATGAGTAGTCCATGGGACGGCCTGCGGCTGGTCGTCACCGGCGGCGGATCGGGCATCGGGGCCGCAGTGGTCACCCGCGCGGTCGGCCTGGGTGCCGATGTCCTCGCCGTCGGGCGACGGGCCGACCGGCTGGAAGAGGTCACGGCGAAGGCGCGGGCCGACGGTACGGGAAGGGCGGTGCCGTACGTCGTGGATGTCACGGCCCCCGGCGCAGCCGCCCGGATCGCGGACCGCGCACGCGAACTCCTCGGCGGGGTCGACGCGTTGGTCAACAACGCCGGGCACGCCGTCTTCGACCGCCTGGAGGACGCCACCGAGGCGGACCTGCGGGGGATGCTGGACACCAACCTGGTGGCCCCCGCCCTGCTGACCCGGGCGCTGCTGCCGGAGCTCCGCACCAGCCGGGGCTGCGTGGTCAACGTCTCCTCCGTCGGCGGGGTCGTGGCGATGCCGGGCCGGTCCTACTACGGGGCCGGCAAGGCCGCGCTCAACTCCCTGACCAGGTCGCTGGCGGTGGAGCTGGCGCCCGACGTCCGGGTGAACGCGGTGCTCCCCGGCCCCGTCGACACCGGACTGTGGGACACGGCGGCGGGCGACGGCGCGGACGCCCTGCGCGCGGGAATCGTCGCCGCGACACCGCTGGGCCGCTTCGGCCTGGCCTCGGAGGTGGCGGCCTGGGTGTGCCACCTCATCGACCCCGAGACCTCGTCCTGGGTCACCGGATCCCTGGTGTCCGTGGACGGCGGACGAGCGGCGTGAGCCGGCAGCCAGGAGCACCATCCCGCCGGCCTGTCCCGGCCGGTCCTGCCACCAGCGGAAAGGCATGAATCAGATGACGCAGACAGCTCCACCGTGGTTCGCCAGGGCCTCGGCGATCCCCTCCTCCTGGCTGTACGAGTCCTTCCGAATCGCCAACGAGCGCGAACGGGAGCACCCCGGGCTGATCAAGCTGCACGTCGGAGAGCCGGCGTTCGGCCCACCGGAGTCCGTGGCCAAGGAATTCGCCGCCGCGGCCCTGGACGGCCGGGCCCGCTACATCGACGTACAGGGGCTCATGGAGCTCCGGGAGCGGCTCGTCGACAAGCTCGCCACCGTCAACGGCATCGACACCGAGCCCTCCCGCCTCTTCGTCACCCCGGGATCGTGCCAGGGGCTCGTCGCCCTGATGCGCTGCCTCGTCGAACCGGGGGCGGAGATCCTGCTGCCGGAGATCCACTGGCCCGTCCATCTGCAACAGGCCCTGCTCGCCGGATTCCGCCCGGTGTTCTACCGACTCGACGAGCACTTCGCCCCCGACCCCGAGTCGATCCGGCGGGTGGCCACCCCGGCGACCCGGCTGCTGCTGCTCAACACCCCGTCGAACCCCGCCGGTGCGGTCGCCGGCCTGCCGCTCCAGCGGGCCCTGTACGACATCGCGGACGAGCACGGCTGGCAGATCATCAGCGACGAGGCGTACGAGGACTTCGCCTTCTCCGGCCCGCACCTCTCGATCGCCGCGCTGGAGCGTGGCCGCCCCGCCGCGGAGCGCCTCGTCAACAGCGTCTTCACCTTCTCCAAGGGGCCGGCGATGACCGGCTACCGGCTCGGTTACGTCGCGGTGTCGCGGCCCGAGATCGCCACCACCATGCGGATGGTGCAGGAGGCGAACATCATCGCGCCCTCCGCGCCCGTCCAGTACGCCGGGATCGCCGCCCTGGACGCCTCGGGCGACCTCGCCGGGAACCACGACTACGTGCGTGGCAACCGCGACGCCGCGCTGTCCTGTCTGGTCGACGAAGGGCTGCTGCCCGCACTGCCCGGCGGCGGCTGGTACGTCATGGCCGACATCTCCTCCACCGGCATGACCGGCGAGGAGTTCACCGCGGAACTCATGATCCACCACGATGTCGTGGTCGTACCCGGCAGCGGATTCTCCGCACGGCCGGAATTCGGCCACGACGGCTCAATGCAACCCCTGCGGCCCGGCGGTGTCGCCTCCGGCCTCGTCCGGATCGCGTTCTGCGTGGACCGGGATCAGCTCATCACCGGGGTGGAGCGGCTGGTCGGCCTGGTCCGCGAGAAGAGGCAGCAGTGACATCGGCCGAGCTGACCTATGCCGCCTATCTGAAACTCGACGAACTGCTCCAGCTCCAGGAGCCGCGCACCGCCCAGGACGACACCGACCCCACCAAGGTCCTCTCCGAGCAGTTCTTCATCGTCAGCCACCAGACCTGCGAGCTGTGGCTGAAACAGATCCTCGGCGATCTGGCCGCCGTCGAGGGCCACTTCCGGACGATGACCACCGCCGACCTGGAGCGGTCGGTCGACCTGCTCTACCGCGCCGGTGAGCTGCTGCGCCTGCTGCACGAGCAGCTCATGGCGCTCGAACGGCTGCCGCTGGAGGACTTCGCCCACTTCCGGCAGTACCTCGGCTCGGCCAGCGGCGCCCAGTCCACCCAGTCCCACCGGCTGGAGCGGGTGCTGGGCAACGCCAAGCGCGCGGGCTCGCTGTTCCTGGCCTTCCGCACCGGCCTGGAACGCACCGGCGCCGACCTGGAGGAGATCGTCGGAGCCGGGGTCGGGGCCGGCTCCCTCCACCGGGTCATCGAGGGGATGCTGCGCGTCGGCAACGGCTACTTCCAGTGGAAGCTCGGCCATGTGGGCCTGGTGACGAAGATGATCGGGGAACAGCGGGGCACCGCGGGCACCTCGGGAGCCGGGTATCTGATGGACCGGGCCACGATGCCGTTCACCGAACTCCACGAGCTGCGCGGCAAGATGCACGAACGCCGCCAGGAGCAGATCGGCTGACTTTCTCCCGTACGCGGAAGTGTCCGGCCCCTGGTCACAGGGGCCGGACACCTTCGGTCCGCCGACGGGCGGTTCAGGAGGCGGGCTCCAGGATGTAGCCCCTGCCCCACACGGTGCGCAGGCTCAGACGGACGCCGTCCAGCCGCTGGCGCAGCCGCATGATGTGCAGGTCTATGGCGTTGCTGGTGACCGCCTCGTTGGTGATCCGGCTCAGGGCCTCCTTCAGCCGGTCCCTGCGGACCAGGTGGCCGAAGTCGGCCAGGAAACATCGCATCATCTCGCTCTGCGCCTCCGACATCGGCACCGAGTGCCCGCCGTAGTAGAGCACCCCGGTCGGATCCAGCGCGGGCACGAAATCGGTCCCGGTCCGCCGCTGGAGGGTGTGGACACGGGCCGCCAGGTCGAGGCGGGCCACCGGGGGACGTACCCAGTCCTCGGTGGGAGAGATGTCGCTCGGCGGCGCCGACTGGCCCTCCAGCACCAGCAGGCAGGGCAGTCCGGCCTCACGGAGCCGTTCGCGTTCGCGGCTCTGTACCGGCCAGCGGAGAAATCTGACTTCTTGTCGGTGAGCGAGCATGGTCGTGGTCATGGTCGTGACCCCCGTATCGCGTGACATGGAAGCTGGTGCCGGAGGCCGGTGGCCTCATCGGAGTGCGCTCTCTCCCTGGTTTCGACGTCGACTCCCCAAGTGACTTCGACCCCGGTCCCCGTGCGTCAGATCCTGCCGGATCCCGGTTCCAGGTCGGTGCCGGGCGGATTCCGCCCCGGCCGGATTCGATACCGGAGCCGCCACGGCCCCGCGCACCCCGGGAAAGGGTGAAAGAAGCGCGACATGGCCGGGCGGCGGGCCTGTTGATCGGCAAGACACCTCAGTACGGGGGATCTACGGGGGACTCACGGGGGCCACGGGGGGTCTACGGGGGTCGACCATCTGAAACCGCTGACCACGGTCATGATCAGGAGCACGCGATGAAGAGCGAGAACAGCACACAGCGCCGACGAGCCGCCGTCGTCGGTGCCGGCATCACCGGGCCTCTCCTGGCCTTCTGCCTGGTGAGGCTGGGCTTCGAGGTGGACCTGTACGAGGCGTACATCCGCCGGGTCCAGGACATCGGCTCATTCCTCAACCTCGCCCCGAACGGGCGCGCCGTGCTGGAGCGCCTCGGCCTGGCCGACCGGGTGCTGGAACAGGGCACGGTGGCCGGATCCATCACCTTCGCCAACCACAAGGGCCGGGAGCTCGCGCGGAACCCGGAGAGGACGACCAACATCATGCGCGGCGAACTCAGCGGAGCCCTGCGCGACGCGGCGACCGACGCCGGAGCGAAACTGCACTGCGACAAGCGCCTCGTCGCGCTGGACGGGACCGGCGACGACCGCTGGCGGCTCGGCTTCGAGGACGGCACCGGGGCGGAGGCCGACCTCGTGCTCGGCTGCGACGGGGTGCACTCCACCACACGGGGGCTGCTGATCCCCGACGCGCCTCGGGCCGAGTACACCAAGGTGGTCGGCTCCGGGGGCAGGTCGGAGATCGGCACCGGGGAGCTGCCCGTCGACGGCCAGTTCCACATGGTCTTCGGACTGCGCGGCTTCTTCGGCTACCAGGTGGTGGAGCCCGGCGTCGTGTGCTGGTTCGAGAACCACCAGGACGCCCGCGAGCGCGGCTTCGCCGAACTGGCCGGGATCGACGACGCGGAGTGGGTGGCCGACCTGGCCGAGCGGCACCGCCCCGACCCCGCGGTGGTCCGGCGCATCCTGACCGCCTCCACAGGGCGGGTCGGCCGGTGGCCGGTCTACGAGGTGCCGCCCCTGGGGACCTGGCACCGCGGCAGCGCCGCCGTACTGGGCGACGCCGCGCACGCGGTGGCCCCGCACCTGGGGGCGGGCGCCGCCCTCGGCATGGAGGACGCCTACGAACTGGCCCTGGCACTGCACGAACACCCCACCGCACCAAGGGCGTTCAGGGCGTTCGAGGAGTCACGCCGCGACCGGATCGCCGCGATGGCGAAGCAGGCCCGGCAGACCGGCGCGGTGATGACCCCGAGCCACTGGGCCGCCCGGACGGTACGGGACCTGATGCTGCCGATCGCCATCAAGCAGGGCGTACGCAAGGGGACCGAGGCCTACTCCTACCGCCCCTCGCCATGGCCCGTGCAGGCCGGCTGAGACGTGAGGACGTACTCGACCGAGGCGTAGAAACGTAGAAGGGCCTCCTGCCGCCGCGAAGGTGCTCCGCCGGGCGGTGCAGGAGGCCCTGTCGGGCTGATGGCGGTCGCCGACCGCCGGGGTCAGCGGGTCAGCGCAGCTCGCCGGTGACGATCCACAGGTGGCCGAAGGGGTCGCGGAGGCGTCCCTCCCGCTTGCCGTACGGGCGGTTCTCGACGGGGACGACCACGGTGCCGCCACCGGCGACCATCCGCTCGGCGACGGCGTCCTGGTCGGTGAACTCCGCCTCCAGGAGCACCGGAGAGCCGCCCACGTCCTCGGGGGAGAGCCAGCCCCACTCCGTCACCGCCGGGGACAGGGTGAGCGGGGAGCCGCCGATCTGGAGGACGACGACCATCACCCGGCCGCTGTCGTCCTGCGCGCGGAACACCTCTTCGGCGCCCATGGCCTTCTGGTAGTAGGTCGAGGCTGTGTCGGGGTCCGGGACGATCAATCGTGGCGTCAGGCTCATGGGCCGACTCTATTACCCCGGTGGCGGCCGCCCGTGGTGATTCGGACAGTTTGGGTCAGGTGCGGCGGACGCCGGTCCGTGCGCGCCTGCCTATGCTGTGCGGATGACACAGGGAGCGGGACAGGAGAGGGAGCTGAGGGCCGACGCGGCCCGAAACCGCGCCCGGATCCTCCGGGCCGCCCGCGAACAGCTGGCCGCCGGTGACAACTCGCTCCAGCTGAACGCCATCGCCCGGCTCGTCGGCGTGGGCGTGGGGACGGTCTACCGGCACTTCCCCAACCGCCACGCCCTGCTGGAGGCGCTCTCGGCGGAGCGCTTCGAGGAGCTGGTCGAGGAGGCGAAGGCCGCCGCCGTCGCCGAGGACCCGCTCACCGGCCTGCGCCGCCTGCTGCGCTTCGCCCTCGACCGGATGCTGGACGACCCCGACTTCGCGGCCGTGCTGGAGTCCGCGGGCGAAGGCGGAGCGCGGACGTCGGAGATGAAGGCCCAGCTCGACCGGGCGGTCACCGAGCTGCTGGACGGCGTCCGAACGGCCGGTGCGGTACGGAGCTCCATCGAGGCCGACGATGTGCGCCGCCTGCTGTGCGGCGTGGGACACGCGGTGCGCTCCGGGGACAGCGAGGTCAGGGACCTCTACCTCGACATCCTGCTGGAAGGCCTGCGCCCGCCGCGCTGACGGCGGTACGCCTGCGATCCGGGTGCTCCACGAGGCGCCCCCACCTCCTGCTCTAAGCGGATAGCTATCCGTTCGTGTTAGCGTGCACCCATCGAAACGGATACTCATCCGTTTATGGAGCGGTGAAGGGGTGGCCATGAACCGACGGGCGATAGTGACGGCAGGTACCGGGGGCATCGGACTGGAGACCGCGAAAGGGCTCGCGCGCCACGGCTACGCCGTCACGGTGGTCGGCCGCAACGCCGAACGAGGCGCGAGCGCCGTCGAGGAGATCGCGGCGGTCGCGAACGGAGAGGCACCGCGATTCATCGCCGCCGACCTGGCCTCCCTCGCCGAAGTCCGTTCGCTGGCATCCCGGTTGGCTTCCGAAGGGCCACTCGGGGTGCTGGTGAACAACGTCGGCGCGATGTTCGCCGAACGGCAGCGGAACGCCGACGGCATCGAGGCGTCGTTCGCCGTGAACCACCTCTCGCCTTACCTGCTGACCGAGCTGCTCCTCGACCGGCTCAGGGCGGACGCGCCGAGCCGGATCGTCAACGTCTCCTCCGCCGCGATCAAGAGCGCCAAGCGCACCTTCGACGCGGTGGAACCCCCGGGCGGCTACTACGGCTTCCACTGGTACGGCCGGGCCAAGCTCGCCAACCTCGCCTACACCGTGCACCTGGCCGAACGCCTCCGTGGCACCGGGGTGACGGTCTTCGCCGCCGACCCCGGGGGCGCGGCCACCGACATGACCAACGGCACCATGACCTCACCGAAGATCGTCTCGCCGCCGCTGCGCGTGCTGTGGCCGCTGGTCCGCCGCGTTTTCGAACGCAGCACTGCCGGACCTGCCTCCGAGGCCGCCCGGCCGTCCCTCTTCGCCGCCACCGATGCCTCCCTCGACGGGCGGACCGGCCTGCTCATCGGACCCCAGGCCCGGCCCGTACCCCTCTTCCGTGGCGCCGGCGACCCCCGGACCGTCGAGAACGTACTCCGGCTCAGCCGGCAGCTGGCGCCCCTCGCTCAGGCGGACGCCCCGTAGCGGGCGGCGATCGCGGTGGCACGGTCGCGCAGTGCGGTACGCAGCCACTGCGGGGACAGCGCCTCCGCGTCCGCTGCGAGCTTCCACAGCGCCCCTTCGGCGTGTCGCGGGGCCCGGAAGCGCACTTCCAGCCGCAGCCAGCCGTCCTCTTCGGCCTCTTCTGTGAGGACTGCCAGCGCCGTTCCCGCCAGGCCCGGTCCAGATCGACCCGGTCCGGCCGCTGCGCGGGCTCGGCGAGCTCCTCGGCGGCCAGGATCCGGGAGAGCCGGTACGTGCGCTCCTCGCCCGACCTGGTGGCCAGCAGGGCGAGGGCCTCGTCGTGGTTGAGCCCGGTGAGCTCGGTCCGGAAGCCGGGAAGCAGCGCGAAGCCGCCGTACCGGCCGCGTTCGGCGTGGACCGGGACACCGGCCGCGGACAGCGCCTCGATGCCGCGCAGCACCGTACGGGTGGACACCTCCAGCTCACGGGCGAGCGCGGTCGCGGAGAGACCGGCCACGCTGCCGCAGCGGCAGAACCAGGGAGACCAGTAGGGAGCGTAAGACAGCAGACGGCAGACGGTCAGATGCTACGGCTCAGCCCCTCGATCGCCGTCTGCGCCCACTCCTGCGCCCCCGCCGCCGTACCGGCCGCCACTCCGGCCGCGACAGGTGCCAGCACCCCCCTGAGCATGGCCAGCGCGCGGCGGACCCGGCCTTCCTCGGGGGTGTCCGGCCCGCTGATCGTCGCGCGGACCTCGCCGGCGGCCGCCTCCACGTCCTCGCGGTCCCGGTCGGCGAGGCCCGCCCCGGGCAGCTGCCGGAGCAGGTCGTCGACCAGTGCGGCGAGCGCTTCGAAGCCCGGCGCCACCGTGCTGTTGTTCTGCTGGTTCTGGGTGGCGCTCTGGTTGTTCCAGGCGAACTGGGTCCCGGAGACAGCACCGTTGAACACCGGGCCGTCGTAATGGTGCACATTCCGCGGGTCGTTCATGAGCGGGTACCGCCCTCTCCGGTCTGCTGTTGGATGGCCGTGGTGTTGTTCCACGCCAGCTGGACGCCGTGGACCTCGTCGTTGAACACCGGCGCGTTGAAGTTGTTGACGATGGTCGGGGGCGGCCCGGTCGGCTCCGTGCTCTCCTCCTCCACCACCGGCAGCGACGTATGGAGGGAGACCAGATCCACCAGGCCGTTGTGCCGCACGCCGGTACCCGGCTCTCCCGCCACGGTGCAGTTCACCAGCCGTCCGCCGGCCCGCTCCCGCAGGCTCACCGCCACGGCCGCGCAGTCGCTGAACTCGCTGTCCGCGACGTCCAGATAGGCAAAATCGCTCCCGCTGAGCCCGATCGTGCCGGACCCGGAGACCGTGAGGTTCCGTGCGACGAGTCTCCCCTTGTCGAAGGCGATGGCCCCGCACCTGCTCACCGCCTTGATCTCGCAGTCGCGTACGAGGAGTTGGGCCTCCTCGCCGACACCGAAGCCCACCGTTCCCCGCTCGGCGGACACGTCTTTCAGCCTCACCCGGGACTGGCCCAGGACCTCGACGGCGCACATGTCGAAGTCCCGGAACACCGCGTCGGTGATGTCGGCCGTGGTGCCGCCGTTCCCCAGGGTCTCCACCTGTGAGGGGCAGCGTTCGACCCGGACGTGCTCGAACACGGCGGTGCTCCCGTCCCTGACCCGCAGGGCGACACTCGTCAGGTCCTCGATCACGACGCGGGTGAAACGGCCCCTGCCCGCTTCCATGACGGCCACCCCCACGTTGCCGCCCGAGACGCGGCAGCCGTGGATCTCCGGGGAGCCGCCCTCGGTGGAGAGCACCGCGGCGTTGCCCGCGTCGGTCACCGTGCACTCCTCGAACCTGCCGCGGCCCGCCGACCGGACGTTGATACCGGTGTCCCGGCACCGGGCGAAGGCGCATCCGCGCACCACCGGGTCGGAGCCGCTCGTGACCGCGATCCCGTGCTGGGCGTCGGTGACGCGGGTGCTGTCCACGGAGCCCCTGGACTGCTCGATGAAGCAGATCCCCTCGGCGTGCACGGCGTCGATGGCGCAGCCGGACACGGCCAGCTCCGCCTGCGCGTCCGCGACGACGGCCGCGAGCCCGGTGCCGGTCAGCTCGCACCCGCTGACCTCGGCCCGGGCACCGCTGACGCGTACGCCGTGGATGCGGCTGCCCTCGATACGGCTGCCCCGGACCGTGACGTCGGAGCCTTCGATCACGGCGACCGCGTTGTCGGTGGCGTCGGTGAACCGGCACCGCTCCACCAGCCCGCGGGCCCCGGTGAAGAGGGTCCGGCCGTGCAGCACCACGCTGTCCCGCAGCGTGACGGAGGTGTTGGGCCTGGCGTGCACACCGACCCCGCTGTACGCGCGGATCTCGACCCGGTCGAGGGTGAGCGTCCCCGCATGGCAGGCGACGGTGTCGGCTTCGCGGCCGGTCAGGACGAGGCCGTCGACACCGACCGCGCCGTAGGCGTCGAGGGCGGCTCCGCGTGCCTGGCCCACCACCACCGAGCCGGGCCCGCCGGTCGCGACCAGCCGGACCTCTCCCCGTACGGTGAGGGATTCCTCGTACCGCCCGGGCGCGATCTCGATGAGTGCTGCCCGGCCCCGGCGGGCCGCCGCCAGGAGCGCGGAGGTGATGTCGGGGTGGGCGCCGCGACCGCCGCGCGGTGAGACGACATACTTCGCGACCATCTCCGCTCCCCCCACGGCGCATGCTTGGCGCGGTCGATGGTACCTGAGCGGTCGTCACCGAGCCTGTTCACAGGGGCCGGTGGCCGGCGGACCGGTCGTGGCCACCGCCGTACGCCCCCGCCCGGGTGGTCGGCCCGGGCGGGGGCGTACGGCGGTGGATCAGCGCGCCGGCCGGAGCTCCAGCGTGCAGCACTTCACGCTGCCGCCCGCCTTGAGGAGTTCGGACAGGTCCACCCCGACCGGGCGGAAGCCGCGGTCGCGGAGCTGGTCCGCGAGAGCGGTGGCGTTCTGCGGCAGGACCACGTTCAGCCCGTCCGACGTGGCGTTGAGCCCGAACACCGCCGCGTCCTCGGCCGAGGCGAGCACCGCGTCCGGGAAGAGGCGTTGCAGGACCGCGAGGCTGCCGGGGGAGAAGGCCCCCGGGTAGTAGGCGATCGTCTTCTCGTCCAGCACGGTGAGGGCGGTGTCCAGGTGGTAGTAGTCGGGGTCCACCAGGGTCAGCCCGATCACCGGCCGGCCGAAGAACTCCTGGGCCTCGTCGTGGGAGCGGGGATCACTGCGGAACCCGGTCCCGGCGAGCAGGAGGTCGCCCACCAGCAGATAGTCGCCCTCCCCTTCGTTGACGACGCTCGCGGTGCGCAGGTCCGGGAAGCCGTTGTCGCGCAGCCAGTCGTGGTACGCGGGCCCCTCGGCGATCCGTTCGGCGTCGCGGAAGCGTGCCACGAGGGCCCGCCCGTCGACGACCGTGGCGCCGTTGGCGGCGAAGACCATGTCGGGGAGACCACGGACGGGTTCGATGGTGTCGACGGTGTGCCCGAGGCTCAGGTAGACCTCGCGCAGTCGCTCCCACTGGGCGATGGCCAGCGGAGTGTCGACAGGCTTCTTAGGGTCCATCCACGGGTTGATGGAGTAGACCACGTCGAAGTAGGTGGGCCGGCACATGAGGTAGTGCCGGGCACGTGCGGTACGCATGGGTGAGGGTCCCGATCGTCAGGGGCGGCCGGTGAGATAGCCGCCCATCGAGGTGAAGTACTCGGTCGCGGGAAGTTCGCGGCCGTCCCCGGTCCGTACGCGGGTGATGGCCAGACCGTGGTTGCGGCCGGTTCGGGCATCGGCTCCGGCGACGATCACGACGCCGTCGCCCTCGCGGTAGAAGATCCGGCCCGGGGTGCCGCCGTAGCGGCCCTCGGACACGACAGCGGAGACGACTTCGAGCCGCTGCCCCTTGTGGAAGGTGAAGGCGCTCGGGTAGGGAGCGGACTGGGCGCGGATCAGACGCTCCAGGTCCTCGGCGGGCCAGTTCCAGTCGATACGGATGTCCTCCTCGGCCCGCTTGTGGAAGAAGCTGGCCTTGGAGCGGTCCTGCGGGGTGAACTCGGTCTGCCCCGAGGCGATCAGGCCCAGCGCCTCGGTGGTGACCGGGGCGATGAGGTCGACCGTCCGGTGGAAGAGGTCGGTGGCCGTGTCCGTCGGTCCGACGGTGACCGACCGCTGGACGACGATGTCGCCCGCGTCCAGTTCCTCGTCCATCAGATGGGCGGTGACGCCGACTTCCGGCTCGCCGTTGATGAGCGCCCAGATCAGCGGCGAGAAGCCCGCGTAGGCGGGCAGCAGGGAGTCGTGGATGTTCAGCGTGCCGTGGACGGGCAGGTTGTAGATCTCCGGCGGCATCCACGTCCGCCAGTTGTTGGCGACGATGATGTCCGGGGCCACCTCCTTGAGGCGGTCCACCAGTTCGTCGTCCGGCCGGTTGCGGATGATCACGGGTATCCCGTGCTTCTCCGCGAGGTCGGCCACCGAGTCGCTCCAGATCTTCTCGTAGGCGTGCTCGCTTCTCGGGTGCGTCACGACCGTCACCACGTCGTGCTCGGAGTCCAGCAGCGCTTGCAGGGTGCGATGCCCCCAGGTCTGGTAACCGAACATGACGACCCGCATGAAGGTGCCTCCTTGGTAGAGCGATGACCGGCGACTCAGTAAAGCAAGGCTTACCTAAGAGCACAACGTCCCATGATTCACAGAGAGGTTGACAGCCCATGTCGGCCGGAACAACACCACGGCGTCGACAGGCCGGGGCGGGCGGGTTAGGGTCTCTCGTTCGGATCAGGCCTGGCCCGCTCTCCGGCCGTGCGCCGTGGGTCCGACCGCGACGGGGAGGGACCTCCCATGCTCTGTACGAGGCTGACGAACGCCCGCGTCCTCACGATGGACCCGCACCACCCGGTCGCCCGCGACCTGGGCATCTGGCGGGGCCGGATCGTCGGCGTGGACGAGGCCGTGACCGCCCTCCCGGCCCGCGAGGTGGTCGACCTCCAGGGCGCCACCGTGTTGCCCGGCTTCATCGACAGCCATGTCCACCTGGCCTGGGCCGGGTTGAAGGCCCGTACGCCGAGCATCGCCCCGTGCGAGCGGATCGAGGACATCCTCGCCGTCGTGGACGAGGCCGCCCGCCGCCCCGCACCTGTCGGCGCTTGGCTGGATCTCGCCGGTTACGACCAGCGGGCCCTGGGCCGCCATCTGACCGCCGCCGAACTGGACCGGGTCAGCCACGGCCGCAAGATCCTCCTGATGCACGACTCCGGACACGCCTGCGTCGTCAACACCGCCGTCCTGGAGCTGCTGCCGCCCGAGGTGGAGCACGAGGAGGGCTTCCTCGCCGAGAGCGCCATGACCGCCGCCCGACGGCTGCGGCTGCCGTACTCCCAGGAAGAGCTCGCCGACGCCATCGAACACGCCGCCCGGGCCTGCCTCGCCGAGGGCATCACGGCCTGCGCCGAGGCCGGCATCGGCGGCGGGCTGCTCGGCCACAGCCCCGTCGAACTCGGCGCCTACCAACTCCTCCGCGACCGGGGCCGACTGCCCCTGCGCGTCCAGCTGATGGCCTCCGGCGACACCCTGCGTACCCGAGCGGCCCACGCCGACGACGGCTTCACCCAGGCCCTGGACCTCGGGGTGCGCACCGGATTCGGCGACGACTGGCTCTCCCTGGGCGCCCTGAAGATCTACACCGACGGCGGCATGATGGCGCGCACGGCCGCGCTCACCTCCCCGTACGAGGGAACGGACGACACCGGCCGGCTCCAGGACGACCCCGACCGCCTCACCCGCCTCATCGTCGACGGCCACCTCGCCGGCTGGCAGCTCGCCGTCCACGCCATCGGCGACCGCGCCGCCGACCTCGCCCTGGACGCCCTGGAGGAGGCCCAGAAACTGAAGCCCCGGCCCGACGCACGCCACCGCATCGAACACGCCGGACTCATCCGCCCCGACCAGTTGCCCCGCTTCGCCGCGCTCGGGGTGAGCGCGGTGATCCAGCCCAACTTCCTGCGGTACTTCGGCGACGACTACGCGACGGTGATGGGGGAGGGGCGGGCCGGCTGGATGTACCGGGGCCGGGGCTTCCTCGACCACGGCGTCACCCTGGTCGGCTCCTCCGACCGGCCGGTCACCGACGGGTCCCCGCTGCGGGCGATCCAGTTCATGGTCGAACGGGCCTCCGTCTCGGGCCGGATCATCGGCGGGGACGAGGCGATCGCCGTCGCGGAGGCCGTGCGCGCGTACACGGTCGCCGGTGCCCACGCCTGCCGCTGGGACGGTACGGCGGGCACCCTCTCCCCGGGCAAGCGCGCCGACTTGGTGGTCCTCGGCGACGATCCGCACCGGGTGGACCCCGCGCGGATCGGCGACATCGAGATCGTGACGACGTATGTGGACGGCCGGGACACCCGGGCCTGAAGTGCCCGGGCGGAGGGGCTCGTCCCTCCGCCCCTCCCGGCCAGGAGTTCAGGGAATCACCACCTTTTTCGTGTTATTCAGGGTGAATCAGGACATCAGCCCCGTAGGTTGGGGAGAACCGCCACTCGACTGGCGTCCTACGTCACCCCGACACCGCAACCGGACGAGCGCCGGGCCGCCGCGTTCCACCGGTCGCCCCGGCGCCCCGCGCGCCGCTGTTCACGAACGAGGAAAGGCAGGGCAGGTGAACGTGCTTGGGATCATCGCCTCCGGTGTGGCCGCGCTGTTCATCACGGTCGTACTCGCCAAGGGCGTCCGCCGTACGGCGCTCCGCTCCGGCACCGGCCGCGAGCCGGGCGCACGACCCTCGCGCGCCGGGGTGGTGCGCAGGCTGGGCGGCGCCACGGTCGTCCTCGGCACCGGCGCGGCTGCCGCCGCCGGCTCGGCACTCGGCGCGGCGGGCGACGGCGGGCGGGCCGTCACCGGGCTGCTGGCCGGGGCCGGGATCGTCGCCGCCCTGGGGCTCGTCCACGACGTACGGCCGCTCGGGGTGCCCCTGCGGGTGGCGGTCCAGACGGGTGCCGCCGCGCTGGCCGTGTACCTCGCCGGGTTCTCACCGGTGGCGGGCGTCCTGGCCGTGATCTGGATCGTCCTCGCCACCCAGGCCTTTGCCCTCCTCGACACCTCCGACGGGGTCCTGGCGACCGTCGGCGCCGTCACCGCCGCCGGGCTGCTCGCCTGCGCGGCCGTCGACGGCAGGGCCGAACTCGCCCTGCTCCCCGCCGTCCTGCTCGCCGGGCTCACCGGCTTCCTGCTCCACAACTGGCACCCCGCGCGCATCCGCCCCGGCGCGTGCGGCTCGCTCTTCACCGGCTTCGTCCTGGCGTCCTCCAACGCGCTGATCCACGTGGCGGCCCCGTCGGAACGCACAGCCTGGGCCGCGCTGCCCGTCCTGGCCGCCGTCGCCCTCGCCGACGCCGCCCTCGTCCTGACCTCCCGCCGCCGCGCCTCGCGCCCCCTGCTCCAGGACTGCGGCGACCACATCACGCACCGGCTGCGCCGCCTCCGCGTCACCGTGCCCGGCACGGCCGTCCTCCTGGGCCTGTGGGCGGGCGCGTCGGTGGCGATCGGCACGCTGGTGTACGCGGGCGTGCTGCACCCCGCACTCGCCCTCGTACCGCTAGTGGGCAGCGCCCTGGCCGTCCTCGCCCTGCTCAGGATCCCGGCGTACGTGGCCCCGCCGGGCACCGCCGTCCGCCGCCCGGCCACCGGCACCGCCGTCCCGCGCACACCGCCCGCCCCGGCCACGCCACCCACGCCGGCCGGTACCGCTCCGACGGGCGCCGAGGCCGCCAGGACCGCAGGCGGGCGCCCCACCGTGCCCCCGCCGCCCACCGGCCGCCCCGCCGTCGGCCTCACCGCCGACAGAAGCTGACGCGAAGGCGGCGGCCGGCCCTCATCACGCCCGCCACCGCCCGAGCGTGGCCCGCGCCGCCGTCCGCGCGTACGGGGACACCATCAGGAACGGCGCCCACGGCCAGGTGTGGCGCAGGCAGTACACCCACCACTGCCGCGGCGGCAGCTCGGCCACGGAGGTCACCCGCCGCAGCGCCTCCCGCACCCCGATCCCCGGCTCCCTGGAGCCGGGGGCGTCCGGCCCCCGCGCGCACACGCCGACGGGCGACGGGGCGACGAAGGCGGGCACCCCGGCGCGCCGGGCGCGGAAACCGTGGTCGTAGTCGCCCATCCGGTGGCGGAACACCTTGTCGAGGTCCCCGACGACTTCGTACGCGGCCCGGGGGAGCAGTACCACCCGCCCGTCGTACGTGTCGCACGGCTCGGGGCGCTCCCCGCCCGGCTCCACCAGCGTCAGGGACCGGCCGCGCCGCCCCGAGTACACCGTGGAACCGTCCGCGCCCCGGACCGCCCCGACGACGACCGCCCCCGCCCCGACCTCGTCCGCCGCGCCCAGGAGCCCGGCGAGGGCGTCCGGGAAGAGGTCCACCCCGTCGTCCAGCCACAGCTGGTGCGTCCACCGGTGGCTCGGGCCGCCCGGCCTGCCGCTGTGCGAGCCCCCGCCGCCTCCGCCGCTGCGGCTGTTGCGGCTGGCGATGCGCAGCGCCTGGTTACGGGGGACGTCCGCGCCCACCGACATGACCTCGACGGACGGATGGCGGCGGCGGACGGCCTCCGGAGTACCGTCGGTGGAGCCCGCGTCCACCAGATGCACGCCCAGCGTGGCGTGGGCCGGAAGGCCCTGCTGGCTCTCCAGGGCGCTCAGCGCCGACAGGGTCCGCTCGCGCCGGTTGTGACTCGTCATCAGCACGGCCAGGTGGACGGAGTGCACGGCGGAGCTCCTCCCTGCACGAATCTCATCATTCATGCATAAAAGCTGATAATCCGCATAGGCTGAGTGAGTGATCGCCGCACCGATGGAGTACCCGTTTCCCCCGCAGCCCGGCCTCATGCCCCCGGGCCGGGCCCGGCGGGCGGTGCGCGTGGTGGCGTTCGTGCTGGCCGCGCTGAGCGTGATGACGGTGGCGCTCACCTCGACGGTCCGCGCCACCGTCCTGTCGCCGGGCTACTACCGGTCGGTCCTGGACGAGGAGTCGGCGTACGACCGCCTCTACAGCGAGGTGCTCGTCGACCCGGCGATCGCCCCCGTCACCCGCGACCTCCTCGCCCACCTGCCCGTCCCCGAGGCGCTGGTGACCTCCAACATCAAGGTCGTCCTGCCCCCGGAGACGGTCCGCTCCCTGACCGACCAGCAGATCCACGCGCTCACCGACTACCTGCGCGGCGACACCGACGAACTGCGGCTGAACGTGGACATCGACCCGGTGCTGCAGAACCTGGCCGACCTCGCCCGGATCTACTTCGGGGACCTGGTGGCCAACCTCCAGGACCAGGACGAACCGGACTTCGCCCGGTTCACCGACGACCTCACCACCGCGCTCGAAGCCCTCCGGGAAGGCCGCGCGCCCACCCTGCCCGCCCTGCCGCTCACCGACGACCAGGCGGCCCGCGCCACCGACGCCCTGCTGACCCTGGTGCCCGAGCGGGACCGGACGGAGCTGCGCCCCGATGTGGAGGTGGCCCTGGGCAGGGGCGACGTATCGACCGCCCTGGCGACGACCGCGGCCGCCGCACTCGCCGACGGGTCGCGGACCGCCGCCGCCGGCCTGCGCACCACGCTCCAAGGGGGTACGTGGGACCTCACCGCGACCCTGACGGCCGCGGGCAACGACCTCGACGCCCTGGAGCAGGCGCGCGAGCGGGTCCAGTGGCTGACGTACCTCCAGATCCTCGCCACCGCCCTGGCGCTGACCTCCCTCGCGGTGCTCTGGGCCACCGGCCCCCGCGCCTTCGCCCGGCGGCTGATGGTGCTGGGGCAGGCGGTCGCCTGCGGCGGGATCCTCGCGGCGGCCGCCGTCCTGCTGACCCGGCTGGCCACCGGGGGCCGGTTCCTCACCATCCCGGCCTCCTGGCCGCCGAGCGTCACCGCCCTCGTCGAGGACCTCCAGGGCAACGCCGTCGACCAGGCGGTGGCCACCGGCCTGACCGCCGCCCTCACCGCCCTCGTCGGCGGGGCCCTCCTCACCGCCACCGGCTGGGCCTTCCTGGTCCGCCCGCGCACCCTCCCCACCCCCACCGCCGTACGGGGCGTGGCCGCGGGCGTCACCTGCGCCGCACTGGCCGGCGCCCTGCTCGTCCCGCCCGTACTCGGCCCGTCCGCGCCCCGCCGCTGCCAGGGCAGCACCGAACTCTGCGAGCTCCGCTACGACGAAGTCGCCCACCTCACGGCCCACAACGCCATGTCCACCACCGCCGACCGGTTCATCGGCCCCCTCCAGGACCCCGACATCACCACCCAGCTCAACACCGGTGTCCGGGCGCTCATGCTGGACACGTACCACTGGGAGAGCCCGCAGGACATCGCCGCCCGACTCGACAACCCCGAGTTCACCCCCGAACAGCGTCGGCTGATCTCCGCCGCGATCGACAAGGCCAACCCGCCGCGCGAGGGCCTCTGGCTCTGCCACAGCGTCTGCCGGGCCGGCGCGATCGAACTGGGCCCCGCCCTGGAGGACATCGGCGCCTGGCTGCGCGCCCACCCCACCGAGATCGTGACGCTGATCGTCCAGGACGACATCGGCGCCGAGGAGACCGCCGAGGCGTTCCGCCGGGCCGGGCTCGGGGAGCTGCTCCACACCCCGTCCGAGGACCCGGAGGAGCCGTGGCCGAAGCTGGAGGAGATGATCGACAGCGGCCGCCGGCTGGTCGTGTTCGCCGAGAAGGCGGACGGCCCGGCGCCCTGGTACCGCAACTTCTACCGGTACGGCATGGAGACCCCGTTCGCCTTCCGCAGCCCCGACGAGATGAGCTGCGAACCGAACCGCGGCGGCACCGGAAAACGCCTCTTCCTGCTCAACCACTTCGTCACCAACGGCGGCGGCAGCAGGCTGGACGCGGGCCGCATCAACTCCCGCGACTGGCTGCTGGAGCGGGCCCGGGCCTGCGAGGCCGAGCGCGGCAGTCCGGTGAACTTCGTCGCCGTCGACTACACGACCGTCGGCGACGCGCTCGGCGCGGTGGAGGAGCTGAACAAACACCGTACGCAGAAGGACCGCTGACCCGGCCTCAGCCCGGCCGGAACGTGCTCCCGCCCGAACCCTGAGGCGGGTGTCGGAGGCTCATGAGAGGCTGACTCCCCAGCGGCTCCCGACCCTGCGGACGGAGCCCCACGACGGCCGACAGAACGGGGAACCAGCGCACATGACCGCTCCGAGCGATCCCGCACCGCCCAGTGCCCTCTCAGCCGTTCCGTCGCCCGGCGGCGCCCCCGCCCCACGGGGGGCCGGACGCCTGCTGGCCGTGAGCGACCTCCATGCGGCGGTCTCCGACAACCGGCCCATCGTGGAGTCCCTCCACCCCACGTCCGACGAGGACTGGCTCATCGTCGCGGGCGATGTGGCGGAGCGCCCCGACGACATACGGTGGGCGCTGGGCCTCCTCGCGGAACGTTTCGCCCAGGTGATCTGGACCCCCGGCAACCACGAGCTGTGGACCCTGGACAAGGATCCGGTCCAGCTGCGCGGACAGGCCCGGTACGAACACCTCGTCGCGATCTGCCGCGAGCTGGGCGTGATCACCCCCGAGGACCCGTTCCCCCGGTGGCCCGGCCCCGAAGGACCGGTGGCGATCGCGCCGCTGTTCCTCCTGTACGACTACACCTTCCGCGCCCCGGGCACGCACACGAAGGAGGAGTCGCTGGCCGTCGCCCACGAGTCCGGCATCGTCTGCAACGACGAGTACCTCCTCCACCCCGACCCGTACCCGACCCGAGACGACTGGTGCCGGGCCCGGGTCGCGGAGACCGAGCGCAGACTCGCCGAGCACGACCCGGAGATCCCGCTGGTCCTCGCCGGTCACTGGCCGCTCGTACGGGAACCCACGTCGGTCATGTGGTACCCGGAGTTCGCCCAGTGGTGCGGCACCGAACTCACCGCCGACTGGCACCGCCGCTTCAACGTCACCGCCGTCGTCTACGGGCACCTCCACATCCCCCGGACGACCTGGTACGACGGCGTCCGCTTCGAGGAGGTCTCGATCGGCTACCCACGGGAGTGGCGCGAGCGCGGCCACCCGCGCGGCCTGCTGCGCCAGATCCTCCCGTACGAGCAGGAGTCCGCGCCCCCGGCCCGTACCGGCACCGCTACCTCCGGAGGCTCCCTGTGATCGAGAGACTGCTGCCCGCGTACGTCTCCTGCGCCGCGACCCGCGAGGAGAGCCTGCCGGAGGGAACCCTCTTCCCCGAGGAGGAGGAGCTGGTCGCCCGGAGCGTGCCCAAACGCCGCAACGACTTCACGACCGCGCGGGCCTGCGCGCGGCGGGCCATGGGCGGGCTCGGGCTGGAACCCGTCGCCGTACTCCACGGCAAACGCGGGATGCCCCTGTGGCCCGACGGGATCGTCGGCAGCCTCACACACTGCGACGGGTACCGGGCGGCGGCGCTGGCGCGCGCGGCGGACGTGCTGTCGCTCGGCGTCGACGCCGAGCCGCACGCCCCGCTGCCGGAAGGCGTGGGGGAGTTGGTGGTCCGCCCCTCGGAGCGTGCGCGGTTCGCGGTGGGGGCCGGGATCCACTGGGACCGGCTGGTGTTCAGCGCCAAGGAGAGCGTCTTCAAGACCTGGTACCCGCTCACCCTGACCGAGCTGGACTTCGACGAGGCGGACCTGACCTTCCACCGGGATGACGACGACCGGGTGGGAGGCACCTTCACAGCCCGGCTGGTGCGCACGGATCCGGCCCTGCCGCCGGTGCTGGACGGCAGGTGGCGAGTCGAGGACGGCATCGTGGCCACGGCGGTGCTGCTGCGGCCGGACTGGCGGGAGGCGGGCGGCACTCAGGGTTTCTGAGAGGGGCGGCAGAGCAGTCAGGGTTCCTGCGGGGCGGCTCTCAGGAACCCTGAGGCGCGGTGAGCGGGCGCCCCAGCCGGACGTTCCACCGGCCCGACCGACCGCTCAGCTCCGTGAGGACCAGAGGCGCGACGTCCAGCCGCCAGAACGCCTCCACCGGCAGCGCGAGCGCGTGCACGGCAGCGGCCCGTACGACGGCGGGTTCGGCGACCGCGAGGACGCCCCCGTCCTCGGCGCCGGGGACTCCGTCCAGCCAGCCGCCCACCCGCTCCACCAACTCCCGCAGCGACTCGCCCCCGTGCGGGGCCGCCGAGGGGTCGCCCATCCAGGCGGCCACGGCGGCGGGTTCGGCGGCGCCCACCTCGTCGAGGCGCCGACCGCTCCAGCGCCCGAGGTCCCAGCCGGTGAGCGCCGGTTCGGGGCGGGCGGCGAGACCGAGGGCGGCCGCGGTCCCGAGGCACCGCTCGGACGGGCCGCTGAGAACCGTCCCGGACCTCGGCAGGGCGGGCGCCGCCGCCCTGGCGCTCCGCTCCCCGGCCGGGTCCAGCGGCGCGTCACCGTCGAAACGGGCCTCCCGGAGCGCCGCGTTCATCGCCGGTGAGACCAACATCACCCGTACTGTCATGTTCCTGCCTCAAGTCGTTCCGGAAAGGCCCCAACGCCCGTGACCGGCAGGCGATTCGCGGCCCGAAGCTCCGCAGATTGCACCATGGCGGTGCCTGCGTACAGGCGGTATGGTCACGTCGACCATGACGACGGTGTGACGGAAGCCCGGTGAGAATCCGGCACGGTCGCGCCACTGTGTACCCGTACCTGTGCGGGAAGTCAGACCCAGCACCTTCGTCGGATGTACCACGACAGGGACGCGTGTTCCCACAGGAGGTTCCGCCATGGCGCAGTCCGCCGCTCCCGCAACCGGGGCACCCGCCATCACTCCGATCTCCGCGAAGGCCCTTGCCCCCTGGGCGGTCTTCGTCGGCATCCTGGCTCTCGTACTGCTGTACTTCGTCGGCGCCGAACAGGGCGCCACCGCCCTCATCTCGGGCGAAGGCGTCCACGAGTGGGTCCACGACGGCCGTCACCTGCTCGGTTTCCCCTGCCACTGAGCCACCCGCGACATCCGGTTCAGCGAAGGAACAAGGGAAACAGGGAAAGTCTCGTGAACTCCATATCTGTCAGAGCTCTGCTCGTGCGCGGCATGATCGCGGGCGTGATCGCGGGTGCGCTGGCCCTCGCCGTGGCGTACTTCCTCGGCGAGTCCCAGGTGGACGCCGCCATCGCGCTCGAAGAGGCGCACAGCCACGCCGCCCACGGCGGCGGCGAGGAGGAGGAACTCGTCAGCCGCACCATGCAGGCGACCGGCGGACTCGCCACCGCACTGCTGGTCTTCGGCGTCGCGGCGGGCGGCATCGCCGCCCTCGTGTTCGCCTACGCGCTGGGCCGCATCGGCAAGTTCGGCGCCCGGGCCACCGCCGCACTGGTCGCGGGAGCGGCCCTGCTCACCGTCTACGTCGTGCCGTTCCTGAAGTACCCGGCGAACCCGCCGGCCGTCGGCGACCCCGACACCATCGGGAAGCGCACCACCCTGTTCTTCCTGATGGTCGCCCTCAGCGTGCTGCTGGCCGTCGCCGCCGTGATCATCGGCAAGCGGCTCGCGCCGAGCCTGGGCAACTGGAACGCGTCCATCGCGGCTGCCGCCGGCTTCGTGCTGGTGATCGGTCTCGCCTATGCCTTCCTGCCCTCGTTCGACGAGGTCGGCAAGGACTTCCCGGCCACCCTGCTGTGGAAGTTCCGGCTCTCCACGCTCGCCGTCCAGACCACGTTCTGGGCCGGCTTCGGCCTGATCTTCGGCTACCTCACCGAGCGGCTGCTGGCCTCCGGGAACGCTGCCGACGCGCCGCGCGTGGCGACGCCGGTGGGCTGACCGCCCGCGCTCCGCACAGAACCCGCCGGGGTACACCCGGCGGGTTCTTGCTGTTCGCGGGCGGGTGCGGCGCTGTCCGGGCAGGGACAGCGGTGTTACGGGCGAGGTCACCCGGAAGAGGTGACGGACGGGGTAGCGGCGCTACGGCTCAACTGTTAACGTTGATGTCGTCGGGTTGCACGGAACCGCCGCGACCCCTGTCGCCAGGAGCAACGTCATGACCGTCGAACAGTCCGAGGCTGTGTCCACCACCAACGCTCCCCGCCGCGTGGCCGTCGTCACCGGAGGGTCCCGGGGCATCGGCCGGGAGAGCGCCGAGCGGCTCGCCGCCGACGGCCTCGCGGTCGTCGTCGGCTACGGGGGCAACCAGGCCGAGGCGGAGGCCGCCGTCGCCGCCATCACCGCCGCGGGCGGCGAGGCGATCGCCCACCGCGCGGATGTGGCCGACGAGACCGCCGTCGCGAGTCTCTTCGACGCCGCGGAGCAGGCGTACGGAGGCGTCGACGTGGTCGTGCACGCGGCGGGCGTGATGGCGCTCGCCCCACTGGCCGACCTCGACCTCGACGTGCTGGACCGGATACACCGCACCAACATCCGGGGCACCTTCGTCGTCGACCAGCAGGCCGCACGGCGGGTGCGCGCGGGCGGGGCCGTCATCAACTTCTCCAGCTCCGTGCTGTCGCTCGCCCTGCCCGGCTACACCGCCTACGCCGCCACCAAGGGGGCCGTCGAGGCGATGACCCTGATCCTCGCCCGTGAGCTGCGCGGGCGGGACATGACGGTCAACGCCGTCGCCCCCGGTCCGACCGCCACCGCCCTCTTCCTGGACGGCAAGGACGAGGAGACCGTCGCACGGATGGCCGCCCAGCCCCCGCTGGAGCGGCTCGGCACCCCGCAGGACATAGCCGAGGTGGTCTCCTTCCTGGCCGGCCCCGCCCGCTGGGTCAACGGCCAGGTCCTGCGGGCCAACGGCGGCATCGTCTGAGCGCCGTGTCCCGGCTTGATAGCGTCCGTCCGATGAGCACCACCACGAGCACACGGACCCGCATCCTCCAGGTGGCCGCCGAACTGGTCGGCGACTCACCCGACGGTGACATCTCCACGCGCGCCGTGTGCGAGGCGGCCCAGGTCGGGGCCCCCGCCCTCTACCGCCACTTCGGGGACAAGGAAGGCCTCCTGTCGGCCGTCGTCGACCACGGCTTCGAGCAATATCTCGCGACGAAACGTGAGCGCGACGAGAGCGCGGACCCCGTGGAGGACCTGCGCCGCGGCTGGGACAGCCACGTCGAATTCGCCGTCCGCAACCCGAACCTCTACCGCCTGATGAACTCCCCGGCGATGCGGACGCCCCCCGCCGCCGCGCTGGAGTCGCACCGCATCCTGACGCGGGACCTGGAAAGGGCGGCCGCCCAGGGCCGGATACGGGTCGCGCCGGAGCTGGCCGCCCAGATGGTCATGTCGGCCAATGTGGGGGTGGCGCTGATGCTGGTCGCCCGCCCCGCGACCTTCGACGACCCCGGCCTGTCCCGCCGGGTGCGCGACGCCGTGCACGCCTCGATCCTCACCCCTGACGCGGCGGCGGGTGCGCCGGAGGAGGCCGAAGTGCCGTCGGCGGCGGCGCGGTTGAGCGCGTTGCTCCGCGAGGCGCAGGGCTCGGGGCTCAGCACGGCGGAGGCGGCGCTGATGAAGGAGTGGCTCGGCCGGGTGGCGAACGCGGGCCCGCGGGACTGAGCGCCGGGCAGCCCCCCCCCGGGGCAGGGGAAGGGCGGCCGGGACGGTGCGGGGGTGGCGTCCGGCGGGGTGCGGGGTTGCGCGGGGCGGGTGGCGGCGGCTGTGAGGTGCGGCCGGGACGGTGGAGGTCACGGGGCGGTGGTCGTCAGGTGCGGCCGGGATGGTGGCTGTCGGGCGCGTTTGGGGATGCCGACGGTCAGATGCGGCCGGGGCGGTGGCGGTCAGGATGTCGTGCGGACGGGGGAGGGCGCGTCGCCGTCGCGCAGCCCGTCCTCCACCAGGCGGGCGGTGTTCTCGACGATGCGTCCGAGGTCCTCGCGCACGTCGTGCTCCTTGCTTCCGTACGGACCGTACGCGGTCACCGAGAGCAGGAGGTCGCCGTTCCACAGGAGGAGGGTGCGGCCGGGGCGCCCCTGGTCGTCGGCCGGTTTCCCGTACGCGGCGTCGTGGACCCGCTCCGGCCCGCGGCCGTGCGCCCGGTCGAGGTCTTCCTTGATGCGGTACGCGCGACGGGCGGGCCCGGCGTCCTCGTACACGGCGGCGGTCGCGCTGAGCTTCCACGACGCCCCGTCCGCGCCCGTGAGACCGGCCAGGCAGCCCGCCTGCCGGTAGCGGTGCCGGGTGCCCTTCTCGCCGATGTCCTCCCTGGTGTCCGGATCGGCGGAATCGGTGGTGGAGCCGACGGTGAACCCCTCGGCGGGCGGCGCGCCCGCGAGCAGTTCGCAGGGGCGGCTCGTCCAGCTGTGCACCCCCGGTGCGCAGGCGGCGGACTTCCCCTGGCCCTCAGCTCCGTCCTGGCCGCCACCGGAGCAGCCGGACACCGCGAGTGCCGCCGATGCGATGAGCGCGGCCACCCGCGCCCGGCGTAATTCGGCGTCCCTCGAGCTACACATTCCCCCGCCCCCTGCCCCTTCGTCCCGGAAAGCTCATTATCGGGTGCTCGTACCGGCGGGTAAAGGAGGACAGGGCCGCACCGGTTCGATGCGACCCTGTCTCTCCCGTACGGCCCGAAGGCGGATCGAGTCAGCTCTCCAGCGACCCGAAGTCGCCCGAGAACGCGGCGGCCATCCGCAGCTGGGTCGCCGCCTCGACCTGCCGCCCCTGGCGCTCCAGGGTCCGGCCCAGCATGAGGCGCGCGTAACTCTCCACCGGGTCGCGCTCCAGGACCGCCCGCAGCTCCTCCTCGGCCCGGCCGAGCCGGGCGGAGTGGTAGTAGGAGCGGGCCAGCAGCAGCCGCGGCGCGACCTGCTCCGGCGCCTCCTCGACGAGCCCGCCCAGGATCCGGGCGGCCGTGACGTACTCCTTGGCCTCGAAGAACATCTGCGCCCGGTCCCACCGGTCGGCGGCCGTGCCGAACTCGTAGTAGGTCTCGTTCACGCGTCCTCCTCGTCATCGTGCGGGCCCGTACGGTGCCGGCCACCGAACTCCCGTCCCGCCGTGCGTTCAGCCATGACAACACCGCATAATGGTTGAACATTCCACTAAATCTTTGGCGTGGGTACCGACGCGCCCCGCCCGTACGGGAATAGGTTGAGCGCCATGAGCAATCTCGATCGCCAGGCCACTCCCTCCGTCTGCGGAGGGCGCGGCTTCGTCGTCGCCGAGCCGGTCCGTGAACTCCTCACCCCCCGCCGCGTACCGCTCGGCGAGTCCACCGAGGTACGCCGCCTGTTGCCCAACCTGGGCCGCCGCATGGTGGGCGCGTGGGCCTTCGTCGACCACTACGGGCCCGATGACATCGCGGACGAGCCCGGTATGCAGGTACCGCCGCACCCGCACATGGGGCTCCAGACCGTCAGCTGGCTCCACGACGGTGAGGTTCTGCACCGCGACAGCCTGGGCAGCCTACAGACCGTGCGCCCCCGCGAGCTGGGCCTCATGACCTCCGGCCGCGCCATCAGCCACTCCGAGGAGAGCCCGAAGCCGCACGCCAGGTTTCTCCACGGCGCCCAGCTCTGGGTGGCCCTCCCCGACGAACACCGCAACGTGGAGCCGCACTTCCAGCACCACACCGACCTCCCCGCCGTCACCGCCCCCGGCCTCACCGCCACCGTGATCCTCGGCGAACTGGACGGCGCGGCCTCACCCGGCACCGCCTACACCCCGATCGTCGGCGCCGACCTCACCCTGACCGAAGGCGCCGAGGCCCGCCTCCCGCTGGACCCGGACTTCGAGTACGCGGTCCTGTCGATGTCCGGAGAGACCGAGGTCGACGGCGTCCCCGTACTGCCCGGATCGATGCTCTACCTCGGCTGCGGCCGCACGGAACTGCCCCTGCGCGCCCTCTCCGACGCGAGCCTGATGCTCCTGGGCGGCGAGCCGTTCGAGGAGGAGATCGTGATGTTCTGGAACTTCATCGGCCGCTCCCACGAGGAGATCGCCCAGGCCCGCGAGGACTGGATGAGCGGGGCCAGGTTCGGTGAGGTGAAGGGCTACGACGGCTCTCCGCTTCCCGCGCCCGAGCTGCCCGCGACGCCGCTGAAGGCGCGGGGGAGGGTGCGCTGACCGGCGTTCCCCGGAAAGGCCCGATCCGGCGGGACCGGCCGGTGAGAGGGCAACCGTGTTCAAGGGAAAAGGGCATGCACGTCCCTCATCAAGGTGGCGGGGTCGATCGGTGAAGTGGTGGATCGATCCCGGGGCGGAACAAGAGCGCCGCTGACGTAGTGTCCGGGGGGAGCATGTACCCCCGTTCACGTACTCCGGCTACGGTCGCCGTAGGGCAGAGGCCGGGTTCGTTCTCGTACCTGAGGGCCTGTAACCTGCGCCGATGGCGTCCCGCGCCACGCGTGGTAGGCGTCGGCGATCCTCCGTAGGCCGGCCTCTGTCGGCACGCGCTCGGTCCGGTCGGCCATGGCGCCCGACTGGCGGGCGTCGACGAACAGGATCTGGCCGCGTCGGTCGGCTGCCCCTCCGGTGGACAGCACGTGCTGGAGCCATGCGTAGTTCGCGTTGCCCGCCGGTGGCAGGCCCGTACCTCCGGCGGACATCGTTCCTGCCCCGCGGCCGGTCCCCGACGTTGAACGGCGGGGCGCTCTTCACGAAGTCGGCCTGGAGGCCCGGCTGTCGGTCGCCTGCGAGGGTGTCGGCCCACCTCGTCGACAGACCGCCGTCGATGCCGTGGAGGGCCTTGAGAAGCGTCGAGGAAAGCATCGAGGTCCAGCGTCGCCTCGGACCCCGAGCGGTCGT
This sequence comes from Streptomyces sp. SID8374, assembly GCF_009865135.1. Lineage (NCBI taxonomy): Bacteria > Bacillati > Actinomycetota > Actinomycetes > Kitasatosporales > Streptomycetaceae > Streptomyces > Streptomyces sp. SID8374. Next base: position 2,088,212 of record NZ_WWGH01000002.1, read on the forward strand.
CGATCGGCGAGACCCTCACGCGTCACCTACAACTCGGGTATCACGAGTGGCTGTTGCGTCATTCCCAGGTGGGAGACAACTGCGGCCCGCCGAGGGATCCGCAGACGCGGGCCGTTCCTGAATGATCTTCCCTGTCCGAACATGTGACCGGAAGGATCGATATCGTGCGCAGACGACGTCTCGCGCCCCTGTTGGCCGTGACCCTGACGGCAACGCTGGCTCCCGCGCTCGCCACCTCGACCGCCAACGCCGCCCCGGCCGCCGCCCCTTCGGCCGCCTCCCCGTCCGCCGCCAAGGGTGGCGCGCTGGACCCGTACACGAAGCAGAAGCCGAAGTGGAAGCGGTGCGAAGCCGGCGCGCCGGCGGAGTTCCAGTGCGCCACGATCAAGGTTCCGCTGGACTACCGGGCCCCCGGGGGCAAGCGGATCGACCTGGCGATATCCCGGATCAAGAGCACCACGCCGGGCAAGCGCCACGGTGTCCTGCTCTCCAACCCCGGTGGCCCCGGCGGCCAGGGCATCTACATGCCACTGGGACTGCGGGAGGAGCTGCCGAAGTCCGCCCGGCAGAAGTACGACCTCATCGGCTTCGACCCGCGCGGGGTGGGGCGGAGCAGCCCGGTCACCTGCAACCTGACGCCGGACGAGGAGGACTGGCTGCGGCCGTACAAGAAGGAGACGTTCGCCAAGGACGTCGCCTGGGCCCGCAAGGTCGCGGACAAGTGCCGTAAGAAGGCGGGCGCCACGCTCCCGCACATCACCACCCGCAACACCGCCCGCGACATCGACGTGCTCCGGGCGGTCCTCGGCGAGAAGAAGATCTCGTACCTGGGCTACTCGTACGGCACCTACCTCGGCGCCGTCTACACCCAGCTCTTCCCGGGCCGGGCCGACCGGTTCGTCCTCGACAGCGCGGTCGATCCGGCGCGCGCCTGGCGGGGCATGGTCCAGTGGTGGGCCGAGGGCGCCGAGCCCGCGTACGACCGGTGGACCGGGTGGGCCGCCGCGCGTTCGGCGACGTACGGCCTCGGTGACACGCCGAAGAAGGTCGACCGGACCTTCTGGAAGCTGGTCGCGCGCGCCGACAAGAAGCCCATCGACCTGGACGGGCTGCTGGTCACCGGCGACGACATCCGCAGCGGTATGCGGGGAGCGGTGTTCAGCCCGCAGTCCGCCACCGAGGCGTTCGTGGAGCTGAAGAAGGCCGCTGACGGGCAGCCCGCCGCCGCCAAGAAGCTCACGGCGTTCACCGGCGCGGCCGGGACCGGGAGCGCGCGCAAGGCCGCCGAGCCGCCTGCGGACAACATGACGGCGAGCTTCTGGGCCGTGGTGTGCGGCGACAACTCCGCCGCGTGGCCGCGAAACCCCGAGCGCTACCGGAAGGACGCCATCGCGGACAAGGCCCGCTACCCGCTCTTCGGCGACTTCGCGTCCAGCATCAAGCCCTGTGCGTTCTGGAACGCGTCCGTGGAACCGGCGACGAAGGTGAACAACAAGGTCGGCTCCCTGGTCGTCCAGAACGAGTGGGACTCCCAGACCCCGCTGCCCAGCGCCCAGGCCCTGCACAAGGTCCTCAAGCGCTCCAAGATAGTCACCGTCCTCGGCGGCGAGGGCCACGGCGTCTACCCGAGCGGCAACGTGTGCACGGACGGCGCGGTCACCGGCTACCTGCTCACCGGAAAGCTTCCGGCGAAGGACGTGTTCTGCCGGGCGACGACCGGCTCGAACGCGGAGGCGCGGCAGAACCAGAAGCGGGACCAGCTCCCCGGATCTCCGCTCCCGGAGCGCGCCCCGGACCGGTTCTGAGTCCGCACCTGAGTCCGCTCGTGCGGCGGCGGTTCTGATTCCGGTCGTACGGTGTCGGCTCCGAGGCCGATCGTACGACCCCGGGCCGGGCGGGCCGTTGAAGGCGGGGCGGGGCCTCCCGGCGAGGTCCCGCCCCGTCGTACGCCGTCGGCTCAGCGCACCGGGTCGCGCGGCCCCACCGGGTACGCGGCGAGACCGGGCGCCGCCACCGGGTCGGCGATCCGCTCCGGTGACGACCGGCCGTCGCCTCCGCCCGGCAGGTACCGGCCCGGGGTGTGGCCGTACGCCCGGCGGACGACGTCGATGGGCCCGGTTGGCGTGCACGGTGCCGGCGGGCACCCGGATGGCCCGGTTCCGCCGGTGCAATCCATGTACCGGCCGTGGTGCGCGGGTCCCATCCCCTCACCGTGGCCGACGTGGCGGGGCTCATCCCCCTGCCCGGTCCGGCCCTCCATGTATGTGCGGCCCTGACCTCGGCAGGTCTCCGCGTCCCGGTCTCGTTGCAGGTGACCCTGGCCCAGGACCATCTGCCCGGCCGGGCCGGCACGGCCAGTGGCATCACCCTCGGGCTGACCATCGGCGTCGGCGGTCTGTTCACCCCGCTGATCGGCAGGCTGGCCGACGCCACCCCCCTGCGGACCGCTCTGATGAACACGTCGCAGTCGTGTCGTTGATGTGTGCATGGGCCGGGGTGATCTGGCGGACGCCGAGTGGGAACGGCTGCGACCGTTCCTGCCGGTCAGTAACAGGCGTTGTGGCAGGTGGCGGAATCACCGGTAGGTGATCGACGGGATTCCGCACCGGGTGCGGACCGGCGTTCAGTGGTTGGCCTGCCCGAACGGTTCGGGCCGTGGAAGACGGTCTACGAACGTCACCGTCTGTGGTCGGCCGACGGAACCTGGGAATGCCTGCTCCGGCAGGTTCAGGCCGCGGCCGATGAGGCTGGGGAGATCGACTGGGACATCTCGGTCGACTCCACCGTCGTGCGGGCCCATCAGCACGCCGGCGGCGCCCGACCGGACCACCACCCGTCTCACAGGGGGACGCGGCGGCAGAACACCGGGACCAGACGGCGTGGCAGAGCCTCCTCGCCCGACTGGCGGAGGTGGTGCGGGAGGTGAGGGCCTGGGTCGCTCGCGGGGCCGGTTCACCACCAAGCTCCGCCTGAGCGCGGACGGCCGCTGCCGCCCGCTGTCCCGGATCGTTCCTCCGGGACAGCGGGCGGACTGCACGCAGTTGGAGCCCGTGCTGGAGAGGATTCTCGTACCTCGGACCGGGCCGGGCAGACCCCGCAAGAAGCGCGACACCGTCGAACGGGCCATCAACCGGCTCAAGCACGCGGTGAGCTGGCGGCAGGGCAGCAAAGGGCCGATGACCTCACGGTTCGCGGTCCTGACCTTACGGCCGGCGGGCAAGCAGTCTCTGGCAGGCGCCCAGGCCGCGGGCGGCGGACGCAACCAGTGGGACGGTGCCCTGCCCACCTCCATCGTCCTCGTGGAAGGGCCCACCGGGGTGGAGGCGCCGACGAGCTATCGGATATCGAACCTGCCGCCCGGAACACCGGCCGCCGAGTTGGTGCGGTGGGCGAAGACGCGCTGGCGCATCGAACACGACTACCCAGAGCTCAAGCACGGCCTCGGGCTGGACCACTTCGAGGGCCGCACCCAGTTCCTACTAGTGGCCCTCGTCCGCCGGAAGGGCGTACAGGCGGGGGAGGTTGACCACGATCGCCTCCTGGGTGGAGCGCGCGATGACGACCACCGCCTCTTCGGACGGGTCGGGGTTCTCCTCCCGGTGCGGCACGAACGGGGGGACGAAGATGTAGTCGCCCGGCGAGGTGCGCAGCCGTACCTCCTGCGGCTCCTCGCCCGAGTCGTCGAGGAACACGAACTCCGGGTGTCCGCTGACCACATGGATGGCCGTCTCGGAGGCGCCGTGGTGGTGGTCGGAGGAGGAGGTGGACGGCGCCACATGGGTCTGGCCCATCCACAGCTTCTCGGAGCCGGTCGTCCGCCCGCTGATGGCCGCGAACCGGCGCATCCCGCCGGTCTGGGCCGTGTCGCCGTCCAGCGCGTCGGCGCGGATGTGGTGCAGGCGGGTGTGCAGCGGAGCCGTGGGGCGGTCTCCCGGGGTGGCGTGGAGGTGCGGGTGGAAACCTTCGCCTGCGGTGGTCAGGGGCTCGCTCATGGCGGGGACGCTAAAGCGGCACGGAAAAGGATGTCAAGAGGTGTCCTTTGCGGTTCATCTGCGGCAATGTTGCTGACATGTAGGAGTTCAATCGTGCGGAGGCCGGGCCTCCGCACGGCCCTTCGGGCATGATGAGCGCCATGCATATCTCCGCGAAAGCGGACTACGCCACGCGGGCCCTCCTGGAGCTCGCCCGTGAACCTGGCCGTCCGCTCACCTGCGAAGCCATCGCCTCCTCGCAGGAGATTCCCTTCCGTTTCCTGAAGTCCGTGGTGGGCGAGTTGCGCAGAGCCGGGCTCGTACGCAGCCAGCGCGGCTGCGAGGGCGGCTACTGGCTCGGCAGACCCGCCGACGAGGTCACCCTCCTCGACGTGGTGCGCGCCATCGACGGCGATGTCCTCACTCTGCGTGGCGAACCGCTGGACGGGCTCGGCTACCCCGGTCCCGCCGCGCCCCTGCCGGGTGTGTGGCGGCAGATCGAGGCGGGCGCGGCGGCGGTCCTCGGCGGGCTGACCCTGGCCTCACTGCTGCCTGCCGGGCTCTCCGCCGGTGCCCGGGAACAGCACTCCGAGGTCGGCGCCGCATGACCGTCACACCGGAGCCGGAGGGCCCGCCCACACCCGCCTCGGAAGGCCCGCCCCTGCTTGAGGTCGCACCCGCCTCGGAAGGCCTGCCCTCGCCGGAGGCCACACCCGACTCGGCGGAGGCCACACTCGCCTCGGACGGCCCGCCCCCGCTGGAGGTGGTGGAGTACACCGATCCGCTCTGCCCCTGGGCCTGGGGTTCCGAGCCCGCCTTCCGCCGGCTCCGGGCGGCACTGCCCGGCCGGGTCCACTGGCGGCGCGCGTACGCCATCCTCTTCGACGACGACGAGGACGATCCGCCCCCCGACCCTGCCGCCGAAACCTCCTGGTACGCAAGCCACTTGGCGGAGATCGGCACGCACACGCTGGCCCCCCGCGCGCACCGGCTGACCCGGGTGGCGGCCAGTTCCTGGCCCTCCTCGCTCGTCGCCAGGGCCGCCGAGGCCCAAGGGCCCGAGATCGCCGAACGGGTGCTGCGCCGGCTGCGCGAGAGCGTCTTCGTGCTCGGTGAGCCCGCGGACACCGAGGCGCTCGCACTCCGGTCCGTACGCGGGGTGCCGGGCCTGGATCCCGACCGGCTGGCGCGTGACGCCGCCTCCGCCGACGTACGCGAAAGTGTGCGCGCCGACCGGGCCGAGGCGCGCCGTCCGGTCCCCGAGGTGTTCTCCGTACACGAGGAGTCGCCGCACCCCGGGGCGGCGAAGGAGACGCCCGGCGGTGACGTGCGGTACGCGCTGCCGACGCTGCTGTTCCGGACCCCGGCCGCGTACCGCGTGGTGCCCGGCTGGCGGCCGTACGAGGCGTACGCGGCCGCCGTCGACGCGCTGAGCCCGGGGCTGCGCCGGGAGGCCGCCCCGCTCGCCCCCGCCATGGCCCTGGAGCGCTACCGGAGCCTGACCGGGCCGGAGCGGCTGGTGCTGACCCAGGGCGCCTGGCCGCCGCCGCACGCGGTGCGGGTGGACACCGCGCAGGGGCCCGTGTGGCTGCACCCCGACGACGCCCAACACCACCCCGCCGTACGGGAGTAGGGCCCCGCAACGCCCTGAGCTGCGGCCCAGTGTCGTTCCACCGGATGAGACACCAAAAGGTGTCCATTGACATCCGGGGGCGTGCGGCACCAGGATGTGCCGCATGCTCACGACGCACCCCGGCGTGATGTGCCGCTACGTGGACCTGCGGCGCACCTCCAGCGCTCTCTGTCGCTGACCGACCGCCACTTCGGCCCACAGGCGTTCCCCGATCGCCGACGGCAGCCCCGCTGACCGTCGTCACACCGATCGGCCCCTGTCTCCTCCGCGTCCCTCCCCGCGCATCCCCGCGCACCTTCAACGGCCCTCGCCGTGCGCCCCGTTCGTGACCCCGTCGCCGTCACTGCCGCCGTCGACCGTCCCGGACCGCGCTCGCACCGAGGCGTGCCGCGGCTCCCACCGCCCTGCCCGGACGCCCGTGCGTCCGGTTTCCGGCGCGGGTGCCGGCCGCCCCCGGTTCCGCTCCGTCCGCCCCGTACCGCGGCCGGCGCCCATCACAGAGAGAACACCGAGATGTCCGCACGACTGACGAACCTCCGCCCAGGACTCCGCGTCCGGTCCGCCCGGCGGGCCGGGGGCCTGCGGGCCGCCGCGCTCGGGACGGCCCTCGCCACCCTGCTCGTCCCGGCCCTGAGCGCCTGCGGGGGAGACGCCTCCTCCGCGAGCGGCAACGCCACGCTGAAGTGGGCCTCCTCCTACTTCCCGGCCCACTGGGACCCGGTCGTGTCGGGCAGCGGCGCCCAGTTCCGTCAACTCGCCCTCGTCTACGCCTCCTTGACCCGCACCGACGAGGAGGGCAAGGCCGTCCCGGACCTCGCCGAGAGCTGGGAGTACAACGACAAGGGCGACCGGATCACCTTCAAGCTGCGCCCGAACCAGAAGTTCAGCGACGGCGAACCGATCGACGCCACCGCCGTGAAGGCCGCCATCGAACGCGCCCAGAAGCAGAAGAACTCCGCCCTCTTCGGTGACCTGACCTCGATCGGAAAGGTCGAGGCCAAGGGGCTCGAAGCGACCCTGAACCTCACTCAGGTCGACTACCAGATACCGCAGTTGCTCGGACAGCGCGTGCTCCAGATCGCCAGCCCCAAGGCGGCGAAGGACCCCGGGAAGCTGGACCAGAACCCGGTCGGCGCAGGACCCTTCGTGGTCCAGCAGCTGATCCCCGGCACCAAGGCGGTGCTCAAGAAGAACCCGGACTACTGGGACGCGGAGAACATCCACATCGACAACGTGGAGCTGGTATCCGCCCCCGACGCCTCGACGGTCGTCTCCGGACTGCGGACCGGTGTCTACAACTTCGCCGACATCGACCCCAGTCAGGCGGACGCGGCGAAGAAGGCCGGACTCGACGTCTTCGTCCAGCCCGGCTTCAACGCAGCCAACCTCAGCCTCAACGTCAACAAGGCGCCCTTCGACAACGACAAGGTCGTCGACGCCGTCCGGCACGCGGTCAACCGCGAGGAGTTCGTGCGGAAGCTGACCTTCGGCTACGGCGAGGCGACCGACCAGCCGTTCCCGAAGGGTTACGTGGCCTACGACCCGAAGTCCGAGAACGCCTATCCCTACGACCCCGAGAAGGCGAAGAAGCTCCTCGCCGAGGCGGGCCACAAGCCCGGCGACCTCAAGCTCAACCTGGTCATCCCGTCCGAGGACCCGCAGGCCGAGATCGTCCAGTCGCAGCTGGCCGCCGTCGGCATCAAGGTCACCATCAAGATCGACAAGAACTGGTCCACCCCGTTCTTCGCCAAGGACCTGACGTTCTCGCTGTACGGGACCACCGGCCGCGACTCCGCCGTACAGACCCTCACCGCGCACTTCGGCCCCAACGGCCCGCTCAACCTCTCCACCCCGTACGAGCCGGCCGGGTTCAAGGAGGCCGTGGCCAAGGTCCGCCAGACCCCGCTGGACTCGCCCGACTACGCCGCCACCCTCCAGGCCGCGACCCGGGCCGGGCTGGAGAGCAAGGCGCTGGTGTTCACGTACGCCTCACCGAACCTCTTCGCCAAGACGAAGTCGATCTCCGCACTCCCGAAGAACCCCGGGCACATCGACTGGACCGGCGTGAAGGTCACCGGCGCCAGCTGACCCTCCCGCACCACCGATCACTCCTTCCAGCACCGCCCATCCGCCCATCCGCCCATCGCACAGAGAGGGGGCAGCCCCATGACGACGACCGAGCCACAGGTCACCTCTGCCCGCCGTCGCGGGGTCGCCGTGGCCAGGACACGGCACGCGAGCGCCCGTGTCCTGGCCGTCCTCGCCCGGTCGGTCGCCATCTTCGTACCGGTCTTCCTGGTCGCGACCTTCGTCACCTTCGCACTCCGCTCACTCAGCGGACTCAGCCCGGCCCGCATCCAGTTGGGGGAGGACGCCACACCCGAGGCCATCGCCCGCATCGAGGCCCAGTGGGGGCTGGACAAGCCCTTCCTCACCCAGTACTGGGACTGGTTCAGCGGCGTCCTGCACGGTGAGCTCGGCAGCAGCTGGGTCAACGGCGCCGACATCTCCACCCTCATCGGCCTCGGCCTCGGGGTGAGCCTCTCGGTCGCCACGTTCGCCCTGGTCATCGGGGTGGTCGTCGGCTTCGTCCTCGGTACGGTCGCGGCGCTCCGGCGGACCACCGCGATCGACCGGGCGATCACCGGGTTCGTCACCGTGATCTCGGTGATGCCCGCCTTCGTCGTCGGCATCGTGCTCGTCGCGATCCTCGCCGTCGGGTTCGGGCTCTTCCCCTCCGCCGGGTACATCCCGGCGGAACAGGGCGTCGGCCCCTGGCTCGCCCACATCACCCTGCCCGCCCTGGCGCTCAGCTTCGACGTCATCGCCGACGTGGCACGCCAGCTGCGCTCCAGCCTCATCGGCGCCTACCAGGAGAACTACGTGACCGGCGCGGTGGTTCGGGGGCTGAGCCCGCGCCGGATCTTCTTCGGGCACGTCCTGCGCAACGGCCTCGGGCCGACGCTCGCCACGCTCGGGCAGAAGTTCCCCGCCCTGGTCGGTGCCTCCGTCGTCACCGAGTGGATCTTCGGCCTCCAGGGGTTCGGCCGGTTCGCCAACGACTCCGCCCAGGCCGGCGACGTACCCGCCGTACAAGGCGTCCTGGTGGTCTCCATCGCCCTGGTCGTCTCCTTCAACCTCATCATCAACCTGGTGCTGGCCCGTGTGATGCCGGCCTCCCAGCGGGGGGTGTGACCATGGTGCGCCGCGTTCTCGCACTCACGTCCGGACGGATCGCCGTCACCATCCTCGCCCTGATCGCGCTCCTTGCGATCCTCGGCCCCTGGCTCGCCCCGCAGAACCCCCTGGCCACCAGCGACAACGCGCTCGCGGCCACCTCCGGCGCCCACTGGCTGGGCACGGACTACCTCGGCCGCGACGTACTCAGCCGCCTGCTGGACGGCTCCCGCATCAGCGTCCTCGGCTCGCTGGAGGTCGCCCTGGTGGCCCTCGTCGTCGGCGCGATACCCGGCATCCTCTCGGTCTACCTCGGCCGGGCCTTCGAGTGGTTCACGCTCCGCATCGCGGACACGCTGGTCGCCCTGCCGTTCCTGCTCTTCGCCATCGCGGTGATCGCCCTGCTCGGCAACGGCATCACCCAGGCCATGCTCGTCACCGGGGCCCTGGTCTCCCCGCTCTTCTACCGGGTCTCCCGCGCCGCCACCCTGGCCGTCGCCCGCTCCCCGTACGTGGAGGCCGCGATCGTCTCCGGCGCCTCCATCGGCTGGATCGTCCGCCGCCACGTCTGGACCAAGGTGCTCCCGCCGATCGCCGTCGCGCTCGCCCAGACCATCGGCGTCGGCTTCGTGATCGTCTCCAGCCTCACCTTCCTCGGCATCGGCGTCCAGCCGCCCGAGCCCACCTGGGGCGGGCTCCTCGCCTCCGACCTGGGCTACCTCAGCCACCGCCCTTGGGCCCCGGTCGCACCCGCACTGCTGATCATGGTCACCGTCTGGGCCTGCAACCTTCTGGCCGACGCGATCCGCGACGTCTCCGGTGAGGCGGGCCGGGCGCTGGCCAACGACCGCAAGGCCCGCGCCAACCGCCGCGAGGCGGCGGCCGAACCCCACCCCGCCGGAGGTTCCCGATGAGCCCGCTGACCCACGACACCCTCACCTCCCGCCCGGCCGACACCGCCGAGAAGACCTTCGACGCCCCGGACGTCCCGGCAGCCGCGCCGGTCCTCGCACTCCACGACGTACGCATCACCGACCGCGTCACCGACCGGGAGATCGTCCACGGCGTCACCTTCCAACTCACGCCCGGCAAGGCGGTCGGCATCGTCGGGGAGTCCGGCAGCGGCAAGACCCTCACCTGCCGGGCCGCGCTCGGCATCCTGCCCCCGCACTTCGAGATCACGGCCGGCCGCATCGACCTCGCGGGCACCGACATCGCGAACCTGACGCCCCGCCAGTGGACGGACCTGCGCGGCGCCACCATCAGCGCCGTCTTCCAGGACCCCGCCTCCTACCTCAACCCCGCCATCAAGGTCGGCGCCCAGATCGCCGAGGTCATCCGGGTCAAGCAGGGCCTCAAGCGGCGGGCCGCCCGCCGCCGGGCCGTCGAACTGCTCACGGCCGTACGGCTGCGCGACCCGGAGCTCGTCTACGGGCAGTACCCCTACGAGCTCTCCGGCGGCATGCTCCAACGCGTCCTGATCGCCGCCGCCATCGCCGTCGAACCCCGGGCCCTCATCGCCGACGAGGCCACCACCGCCCTCGACGTCACCGTCCAGGCCGAGATCCTCGACCTTCTCGCCGAGCTGCGCGAACGCACCGGCCTCGCCCTCGTCGTCGTCTCCCACGACCTCGCCGTCGTCGCCCACCTCTGCGACGAGGTCCTGGTCATGCGGCAGGGCGAGGTGGTGGAGCAGGGCGAGACCCGCGTGGTGCTCCACGACCCGCAGCACGACTACACCCGCCTGCTCATCGCCGAGCACGACAGCTACGGCCTGGACAAGTTCCTCGCGCCGAAGGAGGCGTCATGACCACCACGGCACCGGAGGCGAAGGACGCCGTACGCGAGGACGGGACGGGCCCGGTCCTGGAGGTGTCCGGCCTCGACGTGCACTACGGCCGGGGGCGCAAGCGCCGACGCGCCCTGCACGGCGTCACCCTGGACATCGCGCCCGGCGAGGCCGTCGGCGTCATCGGTGAGACGGGCTCCGGCAAGTCCACCCTGGCCCGCACGGTCCTCGGCCTCGTCCCCGCTTCGGCCGGATCGATCCGCATCGCCGGGGAGGACGTGAGCGGTTACGGGCCCCGCCAGTGGCGCGACCTGCGGCGGCGCGGCGTGATCCAGTACGTCTTCCAGGACCCGCTGCGCAGTCTCGACCCGGACCTCACCATCGAGGACTCCCTGATCGAACCCCTCCTCATCCAGGGCGTCCGGCGCCAGGAAGCCGCGCTCCGGGCCCGCTCCTTCCTCGACCGGGTCCACCTCACGACGGATCTGCTCGGCAGGCTGCCCGGCGAACTCTCCGGCGGCCAGCGCCAACGTGTCTCCGTCGCCCGGGCCCTGGTCACCGAACCCCGCCTCGTCATCCTCGACGAACCGGTCAGCGCCCTCGACTCCGCCAACCGCGTCCAGGTTTTGGAGATCCTCAAGGAACTGCGCGCCGCCGGGGTCGCCCTCGTCTTCATCTCCCACGACCTCGGCTCCGTCGCCGGGACCGCCGACCGCATCACCGTCCTCTACCAGGGCGAACTGGTCGAGACCGGCACCGCCCACGAGGTCGTCAACCAGCCGCAGCACCCCTACACCCGCCTGCTGCTCGGCTCCGCGCCCACCCTGCGGGGAAAGCCCGCCGGCCGCGCCGAACGCGAGGCGCTGCGGGCCCTGTTGAGCGCGTGAACACACCCCCGTAACCAGCCCCACGGAAGGACCAGCCATGTCCCGCAGAATCCACCTCGCCCTGCACCCCTACGGTGTCGGCGGCCCCGGCCAGCACGGTCTCTGGAAGGACCCGCGCGTCGCCAAGAACGCCAGCATCGACATCAACTACTACATCCAGCAGGCGCAGGCGGCCGAACACGCTCTCTTCGACGCCCTGTTCATCGTCGACAGCCAGTTCATCAACTCCACCTACCCCGCCCACTACCTCAACCGCCTGGAGCCGCTGACCCTGTTGTCGGCGGTCGCCACCCACACCCGCCACATCGGCCTGGTCGCCACGGCCAGTTCGACGTACAACTCACCGTTCAACCTCGCCCGCCGCTTCGCCTCACTGGACCTCATCAGCGGCGGCCGTGCGGGCTGGAACGTGGTGACCAGCTTCGACACCGGCACCTCGAAGAACTTCGGCCTCGACGAACACCTCGACTACGCCACCCGCTACGGCCGCGCCCTGGAGTTCGTCCAGGTCGCCCGCGGCCTGTGGGACTCCTACGAGGACGACGCCTTCCCCGCCGACGTGGACAGCAACCTCTTCCTCGACCCCGAGCGGCTGCACACCCTCGACCATGTGGGGGAACACTTCAAGGTCGCCGGACCCCTCAACATCTCCCGCTCCCCGCAGGGCCAGCCCGTCATCTTCCAGGCCGGGGTCTCCGCCGAGGGCCGCGACCTCGCCGCCCGGGTCGCCGAGGGCATCTACGCACCTGGCGGCACACTGGAGCAGGCGCAGGAGTATTACGCGGACATCAAGAAGCGCACCGCCGCCCACGGCCGCGACCCCGACCACATCAAGGTCTTCATCCACGGCGGCCCGGTCGTCGGCTCCACCGACGAGGAGGCCCGCCGCCGCGAGCGGGAGATATTCGAGGAGGACAACGACTTCGAGCGCAACCTCGCGCTGCTCGGCCGGTCCTTCGGCGCGTACGACTTCAGCGTCCACGACCTGGACGCCCCCTTCCCCGACGTCGCCCACCTCGCCGAGAAGGGCGGCCGCACCGGAGCCGCGAGGATCATCGAACGCGCCCGGGAGCAGAAGCTGACTCTGCGTCAAGTCGCCCAGGAGGCCAACGCGTTCCGGCAGTCTCCGTTCGTCGGCGCCCCGGACACCGTCGCCGACACCATCGAGAAGTGGTACGACGCGGGCACCCTCGACGGCATCAACCTCGCCTTCCGGAACAACGACGACCTCAACCTCTTCGTCGACGGTGTGGTGCCGCTGCTCCAGAAGCGCGGACTGTTCCGCACCGAGTACGAGGCCGACACCCTGCGCGGCAACCTCGGCCTGCCCATCCCCGCCAACCGCCACACCCGCGAGCGCGAACTCGCGGGCGGCTGAGGCCCCGCCATGCCCCAACTCCCCGCGACGGGCGGCCGTGACGTCCACACCGTCCGCTTCCCCGTCGGCAGACCCCCGGCCACCGTCGACGTCCTCATCGTCGGCGCGGGCCCGGTCGGCCTCGCCGCCGCGACCGAACTGACCGCCCGGGGCATCAGGGTCGCCGTCGTCGACCGCGCCCGCACCGCGACCCTGGTGCGGGCCGGTGCGATGGGCCACACCCCCCGCGTGGTCGAACACTTCCGCCGCTGGGGCCTGCTCCAGCGCATCCGCGAGGCCTGGACCTACCCCCCGGAGTGGAACCGGGGCACCCGCCTGGTCACCTCACTCGCCGGCCACGAACTCGTGCCCGTACCCCGCCCGTCGTTCCGTGGTTCGGGTGCCCCCGAGCACGCGGCGGACGAGGCGCTGCGCCGGCCCCAGACCGTCCTCCAGCAGGTCTTCCTCGACCACCTCGCCGAACACGGCGTGAGCGTCGCCGGAGGATGGGAGCTCCAGGAGCTGGCCGAGGACGCCGAAGGGGTCCGCGCCGGGGTGGTGGACGTCGACTCGGGGGAGCGGCGCACGGTCCGGGCGGCGTACGTCCTCGGCACCGACGGCGGCTCCAGCACCACGCGACGACTGGCCGGGATCGACCGGGAAGGGGACCACGCGACCGAGAAGCGGCTGCGCCTGATCGTCCGCACCGGCGACATCTCCGACCGGGTCGGCGCGGCCCCGAGCGCCACCAACATCGTCTTCAACCACCGGGCGTCCGGCTTCCTCGCGGCCGTCAGCACCCGCGAGTGGCGGGTGTACGCGGGGCCGTATCCGCTCACGTACGAGCCCACCGAGGACGAGCTGCTGGAGATCGGGCGGGCCGCGTTCGGCTTCGGCCTCGACCTCGAACTGGTCTCGGCCACGACCTTCTACCACGCCACCCGGATAGCCACCACGTTCCGCAAGGGCCGGGTCCTGCTCGCCGGGGACGCCGCCCACGTCCGTACCCCCGGCGGCAACCTCGGCGAAGGCATCGGGGACGTCGCCAACCTCGGCTGGAAACTGGCCGCCGTGCTCGCCGGCCACGCTCCCGACGCGCTCCTCGACTCCTACGACCAGGAGCGCCGGCCGCACAACTGGCGTGTCGCCGATCACTCGTTGGAGCGGTCACGCCGTTCGCAGGCCGCCCTCGCCGAGATTCGTGCGGGCGGCATCCCGGACGACGCCGACCTCGGTGAGGAGGCCGTACGGCGGCGGGCCGAGATCGGCGAGCGGCTGCGCCGGGACCACACCGGGGGAGCGGGCGCCACCTTCGACGAGCGGTACGACGCGTCGGACGTGATCTGGTACGAGGAGGGGCAGCTCGCCTCCGAACCGGGCTGGCGGGCCGACGTGTACGAGGACGACCCCCGGCCGGGCCACCGCGCCCCCGACGGCCGGATCGACCCGCACGGCTCCACGCTCCACGACCGGATCGGCACCTCCTTCGCGCTGCTGGTACTCACCGAGGACCTTGCAGACGGCCTCGGCGGGCGCCTCCCCGAGGACCCCGCCAAGCACCGGGCCGTCGTGGACGCCTTCACCCAGGAGGCGGCCTCCCGGTCGCTGCCCCTGACCGTGATCCACCTGACCGACCCCGACGCCCGCGCCGTCTACGGCACCGCCCACATCCTGATCCGCCCCGACCAGCACGTCGCCTGGCGCGGCTCCGTGCTGCCCGACGGCGGCGCCCGCGCGGTCCTCGACCGGGTGCTGGGCCGGGCCCCGTCCGGCACCGCCGCGCAGGCACTCGGATCCGCCCCCGCCCAACGTGTCCTTTGATCCCCCCACCGAGCCAGGAGCCCCAGATGACCGAGCACGCCGAGTACACCGACCACCACGGCCCCGAAGGGCCCGCCATCCGCGGCACGGTCGTCGTGGTGCCCGGCAGGGGTGAGACCCGGGAGACCTACACCCGGCTGGGCCGAAGGCTCGCCGCCGACGCCTACCGGGTCAGGGTCGTGGACGCGGTCCACCTCGACGCCGACGACCCGGACGGTTCGCTCACCCGGTTCGGCGCCCGCATCGCTGAGGCCGTCGCGGGCACGGCGGGCCCGGACGGGATCGCCCGCCCGGTGGTACTGGTGGGCGCCGACACCGGGGCGGTCGCGGTGGCGGCGCTCCTGGGGAGCGGGGAGAGCGCGGCGGACGCCGTCGTCCTCGCCGGGCTTCCGGCGCGTACCGCAGCCTCCGGCGACTGGGACGACGAGCTGAACGTCCGTACGTTCTGTCCCGCCCACCGGTCCACGCTCACCGGCGACTCCGGATTCCGCCGGGGCGCCCTCGACGAGGCGGTGCCGGATTCCCTGCTCACCGCGGCGTACGAGAGCGAGGCGGACGTCCCGGCGCTGATCCTGACCGGGGACGCCGATCCGCTGGCGGACCGCGACGCCCTCACCCGTACGGCCAAATCCCTTCCCCGGGCCCGCCTTTCGGTCGTGCGCGACGCCCACCACGACGTCCTCAACGACATGCAGCACCGCTCGGTCGCCGCCGAGATCGTCACGTTCCTGGAGGCGCTGCGCAACGAACTCGTCCCGCTCGTCACGGTGGAGTCCACCGCCTGGTGAGCCCGGCCGAGGGCGCCCGCACCTGAACTGCCGTAACACCCCAGCCGTTTGCGAAGACCGCATCCCGAAAGGTCACCCCATGGCCACCGTTCTCTCCGTCTCCGGAAGCCCCTCCGCCACCTCCCGCACCGCACGCCTCCTGCTCCACCTCGATGACCGGCTGCGGGACCAGGGCCACGACGTGGTCTCCCTGGACGTGCGCACCCTGCCCGCCGACGCCCTGCT
Organism: Streptomyces sp. SID8374; assembly: GCF_009865135.1. NCBI lineage: Bacteria > Bacillati > Actinomycetota > Actinomycetes > Kitasatosporales > Streptomycetaceae > Streptomyces > Streptomyces sp. SID8374. The sequence goes on from NZ_WWGH01000002.1 coordinate 2,103,860, forward strand.
CGGCGCCGACTTCGCGCACCCGGCCATCGTCGAGGCCACGGCGCTGTTCGAGCGGGTGGACGGGGTGGTGATCGGTACCCCGATCTACAAGGCCGCCTACTCGGGGCTGCTCAAGTCGCTGCTGGACCTGCTCCCGCAGTACGCGCTCTCCGGCAAGACCGTCCTGCCGCTCGCCACCGGCGGCAGCACGGCCCATGTCCTCGCCATCGACTACGCGTTGCGCCCGGTGCTGACCTCGATGGGCGCCGCCCATGTCGTACCGGGCTGGTTCACCCTGGACAAGGACATCACCGTCCGCGCCGACGGCACGGTCGCTCTCGCGGCGCCCACGGCCGAGGCCCTGGGCGAGGTCACGGACCGGTTCTCCGCCGTGCTCCGGGAGCGTACGGCGCTCCGGGAGCGTACGGCGGTGCTGGAGGCCAGCGTCTGAACGAGCCGGTACCGCAGGGGAGTCACGGCTTCCCCACTCGAACGAGTGGATCTTGCTCCTGATCCATGCGGTTCGGGCGGGGAAGCGGGCCCGGCGACGCGATCATTCGGCAGTGATCAACTCGATTCGGACGGCACACCGTCCCAAGTCCCTGGTCCCGGCCGGGATCGGCGCCCTCGCCCTCCTCACCCTGCTCCCCACGGTCCCGGCCGCCGCCGCGCCCGCGCAGGACCCGGCCGCCACCTCGGCCGTCCAGCCCCGGCACCGCCCCACCACCCCGGCCGAGCGCCGGACCGCCGCCCACCTCGACGCCCTCCAGGCCCACCCGGGACGGCTGAAGGCCTTCTTCGCCGCGCTGCCCAAGGGCGGCGACCTCCACAACCACCTGTCGGGTGCGGTCACCACCGAGTACCTCATCCAGCTCGCGGGCGAGAACGGGCTCTGCATCGACGCCACGGACACCGCCGTACGTCCGCCCTGCGGACCGGGTACGCGACCGGCCGCCGACGCCCGCACCGACGCCGAGTTCCGGCAGCGCATCGTCCGCGCCTGGTCGATGCAGGACTTCCCCGCCGACCAGTCCGGCCACGACCACTTCTTCGACACGTTCGGCAAGTTCGGCGAGGCGACGCGCGATCGCGGGAAGCTGCTCGCCAACGTCGCCAACACCGTCGTGGAGCAGAACCAGTTCTATCTGGAGACCCTGGTCACCCCCGCCTCCGACAGCGCCCGGAAGCTCGCCGAGTCCGTCGGCTACGACGCCGACCTCGCCGCCTTCCACCGCAAGCTGGTCGCCGGCGGAAAGCTGGACAAGGTCGTCACCGAGGCCGTCCGTGAAGCCGATGCCGCCGACGCCCAGTTCCGCGAGGCCGCGCACTGCGACACCCGCCGCCCCGACCCGGGCTGCCGGCTCCCCGTACGGTGGATCTCCCAGGTCTCCCGGGGCAGTTCGAACGAGCGCGTGTTCACCCAGATGGCCGTCGGCCTGCGGCTCGCCGAGCGCGACCCGCGGTTCGTCGCGGTCAACCTCGTCCAGCCGGAGGACGGCGAGAGCGCGCTGCGCAACTACAGCCTCCAGATGCGGATGCTCCAGTACCTGCGCACCCAGTACCCGGACGTCCGCCTCACCCTGCACGCCGGTGAGCTGACCCCCGGCCTGGTCAAGCCCGAGGACCTCACCTTCCACATCCGCGAGGCCGTGCTCGTCGCCGGAGCCGAACGCATCGGCCACGGCGTCGACCTGGTCCACGAGGACGACTGGCGCGGCCTCGCCCGGACGATGGCCCGGCGCGATGTCGCCGTCGAGGTGCCGTTCAGCAGCAACAAGCAGATCCTGGGCGTGGCGGGCGACGACCACCCGTTCAACGCCTACCGGCACTACGGCGTCCCGGTGGTCCTGGCCACCGACGACCCCGGTGTCTCGCGCATCGACATCAGCCACGAGTACCAGTACGCCCGTGAGACCTACGGCCTGAGCTACCCCGAGCTGAAGGACCTGGCCCGCGCCTCGCTGGAGTACGCGTTCCTCGACGGCGACGGCCTGTGGGCCACCGGCTCCGCCCGCTCCGGCTACCGCCCGGTGCGCGCCTGCGCCGGAGCCCGGCCGGGCATCGTCCAGCCCGCCCCGGAGTGTGTCCGCCACCTGGAGGGCAACCCGAAGGCCGCGGCCCAGTGGCGCCAGGAGGCGGCGTTCGCCGGATTCGAACGGCGGTACGGCGGATCGCGCTGATGCCGCGCCGCCGCTGAGCCAGGGGGGCGGGGGCCGCAGGCCATGAACTGCGGCGCCCGCCCCCCACGGCTACGCTCGAAAAATGGCAGACAGCCAAGACCGGCGCGAGCCGCCCCCGGACACCCCCGACGACGCGACGCACGCGCTGCTCGCCTCGGCGGTGGACGCATGGGCCGCCGCGATCGTCGCGAACGACGCCGAGCGGATCGCCGCCTTCATGGCGGACGAGTGGGTCATCGTCTCCGAGTCCGGCATCACCGACCGCGACACCTTCCTGGCCTTCGTCACATCCGGTGACCTGACCCACTCGGCGATGCGGGCCATCACCCCGCCGAGGATCCGCGTCCACGGGGACACCGCCGTCGTCACCGCACGGATCACGAACACCGCCCACTACAGGGGCGACCGCTTCGACGCCGACGAATGGACCACGGACGTCTTCGTACGCCGCGACGGCGCCTGGCGGTGCGTGCTCAGCCACATCACCCCCGCCGCGCCACCCGAGGGTTCATGACCCGCCTCGGCTATCCGGCGGCCGCCGCCGTCTTCGCGATCGGCATGGCGGGCACCACCCTGCCCACCCCGCTGTACGGGCTCTACCGGGAGGAGCTGGGCTTCTCCGAGCTGATGGTGACGGTCGTCTTCGCCGTCTACGCGCTCGGTGTCATCGCCACCCTGCTCCTCGCCGGGAACGTCTCCGACGAGACGGGGCGGCGGCCCGTCCTCCTGGCCGCCCTGGGCTTCTCGGCGGCCAGCGCCCTCTGCTTCCTCTTCGAGGGCGGGCTCCCCGCACTCTTCGCGGGCCGTCTGCTGTCGGGGTTCGCCGCCGGGCTGCTCAGCGGTGCCGCGACCGTCACGGTGATGGAACTTGCGCCACCGGGGCGGGCGGCGAGAGCCGGTCTCGCCGCGACCGCCGCGAACATGGGCGGCCTCGGGTGCGGCCCGCTCCTGGCGGGGCTGCTCGCCGAGTACGCCCCCTCGCCCCTGCGGCTCCCCTTCGTGGTGCACCTGGCGCTGATCGCCGTGGCTGCCGTGCTGACCTGGCTGCTGCCCGAGACGGTCACCTCTCCCGTACGGCGTTTCCGGCTGCACCCGCAAGGGCTCGCGGTCCCGCCCCAGGTGCGCGGTGTGTTCGCCCCCTCGGCGCTGGCCGCCTTCGCCGGGTTCTCCCTGCTGGGCCTCTTCACGGCGGTGGCCCCGGCGTTCGTGGCCGAGACACTCGACGTGCACAACCTCGCCCTCGCCGGACTCGTCGTCTTCTCCGTGTTCCTCGCCTCGACGGCCGGGCAGGCGCTCATGGGGCGCGTGGGGGAGCGGCGGGCGCTGCCGGGCGGGTGCTTCGTCCTGGTCGCCGGGCTCGTGCTGGTGGCGGCCTCGTTGCTGTTCGCCTCGCTGCCCCTGCTCGTGGCCGGGGCGCTCTGCGGGGGTCTGGGGCAGGGGCTCGCGTTCCGGGGCGCGGTGACGGCGATCAGCGGAGCGGCACCGGCCGAGCACCGGGCGGCGACGGTGTCCACGTTCTTCGTGGTCGCCTACCTGGGCATCTCGCTGCCGGTGGTGGGCGTGGGCGCCCTGACCCTCTGGATCGGGCTCAGGAACGCGGGGCTGACGTTCGCCGGATGTGTGCTGGTCCTGGCTTTGGGCGTCGGCCTGCACCTGGCCCGGAGACCCGCCGCCCGCGCCTGACGGTGGCGGACCCCCTCAGCGCGCGGAGAGGCTGGAGCGCCGCACCACCAGCTCCGGCTGGAGCACCACCCGCCGGTGCTCGTGCGCCGCCGGGTCCCCTCCGGCGCCGGTCTCCTCCAGGAGCAGCCCGGCCGCCAGCGCCCCCATCGCCGCCGCGGGCTGCCGTACGGAGGTGAGCGGTACGGCGGCGGCCGCCGCGAACTCGATGTCGTCGTACCCCACCAGGGCCAGATCACCGGGGACGGAGACCCCGGCCGCGAAGAGCGCCTGTAGTACGCCCAGCGCCAGCAGGTCGTTGGCGCAGAAGACGGCGGTGGGCCGGTCGGCGAGGCCGAGCAGCCGGGCCCCCGCGTCCCGCCCCGCCGCCACATCGAGACGTTCCGTGGGCAGCTCCCGCAGGGCCTCCGGGCCCAGGCCCGCCTCGGCGAGCGCGGCGAGCGCCCCCGTACGGCGGTCCCGGACCTGGTTGAAACCGGGCGGCCCGCTGACGTACGCGATGGAGCGGTGCCCGGCCTCGACGAGGTGCCGTACGGCGAGTGCGCCGCCCGCCACGTCGTCCACCGACACCGAGCACTCCGTCGTCCCCTCGGCGACCCGGTCGACGAGGACGAACGGGATGCCGTGGCGCCGGAAAGCGTCGATGTTGCGCCCGGTGGCGTCGGCCGGGGTGAGCAGCACCCCGCGCACCCGCTGCTCGGCGAAGAGCGACAGATACTCGGCCTCCTCGCCGGGGCTCTGCGCGCTGTTGCAGACCATGACGCCGAGCCCCGCCTCCCGCGCGGCCCGCTCGGCACCACGGGCGACGTCCACGAAGAACGGGTTGCCCATGTCGAGGACGAGCAGCCCCATGATCCGGCTGCGCCCCGCCCTCAGCTGCCGCGCCGACTCGCTGCGGACGTAGCCGAGCCGGTCGATCGCCGACAGGACGCGGGCCCGGGTGTCGGGGCCGACCGTGTCCGGGCGGTTGATGACGTTCGAGACCGTGCCCACCGATACTCCGGCGACCCGGGCCACGTCCTTGATACCCACCGACTGGGCCATCAGACGGAGTCCTCCACAAGGGCTAGGGGTGCCCTCAGCCTACCCGCGCGCATCAGAAGTCGAAGTCGTCGATGTTGTCCTGGTCGAACACCGTCGGCTTGCCCAGGCTGATGACGCCGTCCTTCCCGATCGTGTACGTGCCCAGGTCGCCCGCCTCGAAGGTCTGGCCCTCCTCACCGCTGATCTGCCCCGAGGCCAGCGCGATCGACGCATGGCCGGCCAGGGCACCGAGTTTGGCCGGGTCCCACAGTTCGAACGCCTCGACCGTGCCGTTCTTGACGTACTTGCGGAGGTCGTTGGGGGTGCCGAGGCCCGAGAGCTTCACCTTCCCCTTGTACTTCGAGCCGGACAGGTACTGGGCCGCCGCCTTGATCCCCACCGTCGTCGGCGAGACGATCCCGGCCAGCTTCGGGTACTCCTGGAGCAGGCCCTGCGTCTGCTGGAACGACTGCTGGGCGTCGTCGTTGCCGTACGCGACCTTGACCAGCTTGACGTCCTTGTACTTCGGGTCCTTCAACTCGTCCTTCATGTAGTCGATCCAGAGGTTCTGGTTCGTCGCGGTCTGCGCGGCGGACAGGATCGCGATCTCGCCCTTGAACCCGATCTGCTCGGCGAGCAGCTGGACTTGGGTGCGGCCGAGGTCCTCCGCCCCCGCCTGCGAGATGAACACGTTGCGGCAGCTGGGCGTGGTGTCGGAGTCGTACGTGACGACCTTGACGCCGTTCTTCATGGCCTGTTTGAGCGCGGTGCACAGGGCGCCCGGGTCCTGCGCGGAGACCGCGATGGCGTCGACCTGCTGCTGGGTGAGGGTGTTGACGTAGGAGACCTGGCCCGCAGTGTCGGTGGCGCTGGTCGGGCCGACCTCCTTGAAGGTGGAGCCCAGGGACTCGACGGCCTTCTGTCCGCCCTTGTCGGCGGTGGTGAAGTAGGGGTTGTTGACCTGCTTGGGCAGGAAGCCCACGGTCAGCCCCTTCTTGGTGGGCGCGTCCGGGTCGGCCTCACCGGCCGGGGCGGCGGCGCCGCTCTCCTTCTTCACATCGCTCTTGGTGGTGCCGCCGCAGGCCGTGACGGCGAGGGCGAAAGAGGTGACGGCGGCGACGGCCGCACCGGTGCGGCGGAGCGTTGACCTACGCATGGCAAGGGTCCTTTACGGGGGAGGGAGAAGGGTTACGGCGCCGGGGTCGGCGCGGACGCGGCTCGCCGCCCGGCCTTCGCGACGGAGAGCTGCCGTGTGACCCGGGGGCCGAGCACGGAGACGACGAGCAGCACGCCGGTGACGACGATCTGCGACTGGGCGGAGACGTTCAGCAGGCTCATCACGTTCTGTGCCGCGCCGAGCAGGAACACACCGGCGATCGCTCCGCCGAGCGTGCCCTTGCCGCCGTCGAAGTCGATGCCGCCGAGCAACACGGCGGCCACGACGGAGAGTTCGAGGCCCGTCGCGTTGTCGAAGCGGGCGCTGGCGTAGTGCAGCGCCCAGAACACTCCGGTGAGCGAGGCCATCAGCCCGGTCACCGTGAACAGGATCAGCTTCTGCCGCTTGACCCGCACCCCGGCGAACCTGGCCGCCTCCTCGTTGGCCCCCGTGGCGAACAGGGAACGCCCGAACGGCGTTGCGTGCAGGGCGAGTACGGCAATGGCGAGCAGGACCAGGAAGGGCAGGAAGGCGTACGGGATGAAGGTGTCCCCCATCCGTCCCGCGGCGAAGTCCAGGTAGGGGGTGGGGAAGTCGGTGACGGCGTCCGAGCCCAGGACGATCTGCGCGATGCCCCGGTAGGCGGCCAGTGTGCCGATGGTGACGGCTAGCGAGGGCAGCCCCAGCCGGGTGACGAGCAGCCCGTTGACCAGCCCGCAGACCACACCGAGCAGCAGACAGATCGGGATGATCGCCTCGATCGGCAGCCCCTGGTTCCACAGCGCGCCCATCACCGCGCCCGAGAGGCCCGCCGTGGAGGCCACCGACAGGTCGATCTCCCCGGAGACCACGAGCAGCGTCATCGGCAGGGCGATCAGCGCGATCGGCAGCGTGTTGCCGATCAGGAAAGACAGGTTGAGGGCGTTGCCGAAGCCGTCGACGAAGCCGAAGGAGAGCAGCAGCACGACGATGAGGAGGGCGCCGACGACGGTGTCCCAGCGGACGGCGCGCGTGAGTGCGGAGTCAGCCATGGCGGGCGTTCCTCTTCTTCAGGGCGGTCGCCACACGCAGGGCCACGATCCGGTCGACCGCGATGGCGAGGATGAGCAGGAAGCCGTTGATCGCGAGGACCCAGACGGAGCTGACGCCGAGGGCGGGCAGCACGCTGTTGACCGACGTCAGAAGGAGCGCGCCGAGCGCGGCCCCGTACACGCTGCCGGAGCCTCCGGTGAAGACCACCCCGCCGACCACGACCGCGCTGACGACGGTGAGTTCGTAGCCGGAGCCCGTACCGGAGTCGACGTTGCCGAAGCGCGCCAGATACAGCGCACCGGCGAGACCGGCCAGCGCCCCGCAGAACGTGTAGGCGAGGAGGATCCGTTTGCGGACAGGGATGCCGGCCAGCCGGGCCGCCTCCGGGTTGGAGCCCAGCGCGTACAACTCCCGCCCGCTGCCGAAGTGTTTGAGGTAGTACGCCGTCGACATCAGCACCGCCAGCGCGATGAGCGCGAGCCACGGCACGGCGGAGAGGCCGCCGGAGCCGAAGTCGACGAAGCCGCCCGGGAGATCGGCCGCCGTGATCTGCCGGGAGCCGACCCAGATGGAGTCGATGCCCCGGATGATGTAGAGCGTGCCCAGCGTGACGACGAGCGCGGGCACTTGGCCCAGGCTGACGAGAAGCCCGTTGAGCAGACCGAAGCCGACCCCGAGGAGCACGGCCAGCGCCACGGCCACCACCGGGTGCCCGCCGCCCTGGAGGTACGTACCGGCGGCGAAGGCGCTGATGCCGAGCGTGGAGCCCACCGACAGGTCGACGTTCTTCGTGATGACGACCAGCGACTGGCCGGTGGCGACCAGCACCAGGATCGTCGCGTTGAGCAGCAGGTCCTTGATGCCCTGCTCGGAGAGGAACTCGCTGTTGCCCAGCTGGGTGACGGCGATCATCACCAGGAAGACGAGCAGGATGGCGAGTTCGCGCATCTTGAAGACGCGGTCGACGAGCCGGGTGGCGCCGGCCTCGGGTATCGCGGCGGCGGGCGCCTGGTCGGGTGCGGTCACCGTCATGCGGCGGCCCTCCCGGTGGCTGCGGCCATCACCGTCTCCTCGGTGGCTTCGGAGCGGGGGAGTTCGGCGGTGAGGCGGCCCTCGTGCATGACGAGGACCCGGTCGGCCATGCCGAGGATCTCCGGCAGATCGGAGGAGATCATCAGGACGGCCACTCCGTCGGCCGCCAACTGGCTGAGCAGCCGGTGCACTTCGGCTTTCGTCCCGACGTCGATGCCGCGCGTGGGCTCGTCCACGATCAGTACGGAAGGGCCGGTGGCGAGCCACTTGGCGAGCACCACCTTCTGCTGGTTGCCGCCCGACAGCGTGGCGACGGTGTCGGCGATCCGGGCGTACTTCACCTGGAGCTTCACCGCCCAGTCGAGGGAGCGGCTGCGCTCGGCGCCCCGGTCCATCAGACCGGCCTTCACGGTGGTGCGCAGCCCCGTCAGCCCGATGTTCCGTTCGATGGACATGTCCATCACCAGCCCTTGTGCTCTGCGGTCCTCCGGTACGAGGGCGAGCCCGGCGGCCATGGCGGTGGAAGGGGCCCCGTTGGTCAGCGCCCGCCCGGCGACCTCCACCTCACCGGCGTCCCACCGGTCGACGCCGAAGACCGCCCGGGCCACCTCCGTACGCCCGGCCCCGACCAGCCCGGCCAGGCCGACGATCTCGCCGCACCGGACGTCGAAGGAGACATCGGTGAAGACGCCCTCCCGGGTCAGCCGCCGCACGCTCAGCGCGACCGGACCCGCCGCCACCTCCTGCTTCGGGTACATCTCCTCCAGGTCCCTGCCCACCATGCGGCGTACGAGACCGTCCTCGGTCATGCCCTCCAGCGGTTCGCTGGAAATCAGGGCGCCGTCCCGCAAGGTGGTCACCCGCTCGCAGATCCGGAAGATCTCCTCCAGCCGGTGCGAGATGAACAGCACGGCGGCCCTCTGCTCGCGCAGAGTGCGGACCACCCCGAAGAGCCGGGCCACCTCGCTGCCGGTCAGTGCCGCCGTCGGCTCGTCCATGATCAGGACGCGGGCGTCGAAGGAGAGCGCCTTGGCGATCTCCACGATCTGCTGGTCCGCGATGGACAGGCCGCGCGCCGGCCGGTCGGGATCGAGGGCGACGCCGAGCCGCCGCATCAGCGCGGCCGTGGCGGTGCGGGTGGCCCGGTGGTCGATGCGGCCCAGGGCGCGGCGCGGCTGGCGGCCCATGAAGATGTTCTCGGCGATCGACAGGTCGGGGAAGAGCGTGGGCTCCTGGTAGATGACGGCGATCCCGGCGTCCCGGGCGTCGGCGGGCCCGTGGAACACGGTGGGCTCACCGTCCAGCAGGACCACACCCGCATCGGGCCGGTGCACCCCGGCGAGCGTCTTGATCAGGGTCGACTTGCCCGCGCCGTTCTCCCCGGCGAGGGCGTGCACCTCGCCGGCGAACAGGTCGAGGGACACATCCCGCAGGGCACGCACGGCGCCGAAGGACTTGGAGATGTCCCGCAGGGCCAGCACGGGGGCCGGATCCTTGGCGGACCGGTGGGTCATGGGGGCTCCTCAACGACGCGGAGGGGATCCTCACACCATCGTGAAAGGTTTCAAATGAGTTGCCGGGACGTTAGACACGTGACGCAGGTCGCGTCAATGGGGGCGGCACGAAATTCTCGACACGGGACTCTCTCCGGCCCAACTGCCGTGGTCTGCACGGTGCGCAAAGGGTTGACAGGCCCTTGGTGCGCTCCTAGTTTCACGGCGTGAATCGTTTCAGATCCGCTCGTGCCCGCATCCGTCGTGTGCGCACCCGAAGCCACTCGTTCACCCCCGACGTCACAGGAGCGCCGCAGTGACCGACCTTGCCGCAGTGAAGGCCGCCCTCACCTCCCAGGCCATAGAGACGGCCTCATGGGCGTACGGGAATTCGGGGACCCGCTTCAAGGTCTTCACCCAGCCCGGCGTGCCCCGCACCCCCCGGGAGAAACTCGACGACGCCGCCAAGGTGCACGAGTTCACCGGCGCCGCGCCGACCGTCGCGCTGCACATCCCCTGGGACACCGTCGACGACTACGCGGCCCTCGCCGCGTACGCCCAGGACCGGGGCCTGACGCTCGGCGCGATCAACTCCAACACCTTCCAGGACGACGACTTCCGGCTCGGCAGCGTCTGCCACCCGGACGCCGCCGTACGCCGCAAGGCGGTCGATCACCTCCTCGCCTGCGTCGACATCATGGACGCGACGGGCTCCCGCGACCTCAAGCTCTGGTTCGCCGACGGCACGAACTACCCGGGCCAGGACGACATCCACGCACGGCAGGACCGGCTCGCCGAAGCCCTCGCCACGGTGTACGAACGGCTCGGCGAGGGCCAACGCATGCTGCTGGAGTACAAGTTCTTCGAGCCGGCCTTCTATGCCACCGACGTCCCCGACTGGGGAACGGCCTACGCCCATTGCCTCAAACTCGGCCCGCGCGCCCAGGTCGTGGTGGACACAGGCCACCACGCGCCCGGCACCAACATCGAGTTCATCGTCGCGACCCTGCTGCGGGAGAAGAAGCTCGGCGGCTTCGACTTCAACTCCCGCTTCTACGCCGACGACGACCTGATGGTGGGCGCGGCCGACCCCTTCCAGCTCTTCCGGATCATGTACGAGGTCGTCCGCGGCGGCGGGCTCACGGCCGACGTGGCGTTCATGCTGGACCAGTGCCACAACATCGAGGCGAAGATCCCCGCGATCATCCGCTCGGTGATGAATGTCCAGGAGGCCACGGCGAAGGCGCTGCTCGTCGACGGGGAGGCCCTGGCGGCCGCACAGCGGGCGGGCGATGTGCTGGAGGCCAATGCCGTGCTGATGGACGCGTACAACACCGACGTACGGCCGCTCCTCGCCGAGGTCCGTGAGGAACAGGGGCTGGACGGGGACCCGATGGGTGCCTACCGCCGCTCGGGCTGGGCGGAGAAGACGGCGGCCGAACGGGTGGGCGGGCAGCAGGCGGGCTGGGGCGCGTGACCCCGTAACCCTTGCCCCTCCCGAGACCGACTCCTCCACCGCGAAGGACACCATGGCACTCCACCCCCGCGCCCAAGCCCTCCTCGCCCGCTCCCACCGCCTCGGCGCCGACCCCCGCAACACCAACTACGCCGGCGGCAACGCCTCCGCCAAGGGCGCCGGCCCCGACCCGGTGACCGGCCACGACGTCGAACTGCTCTGGGTCAAGGGGTCCGGCGGCGACCTCGGCACGCTCACCGCCGACGGGCTCGCCGTCCTCCGCCTCGACCGGCTGCGCGCGCTCCGGGACGTCTACCCGGGCGTGGAGCGCGAGGACGAGATGGTCGCCGCGTTCGACTACTGCCTCCACGGCAAGGGCGGCGCGGCCCCCTCCATCGACACCGCCATGCACGGTCTCGTCGACGCCCCGCACGTCGACCACCTCCACCCCGACTCCGGCATCGCGCTCGCCTGCGCCGCCGACGGCGAGAAGCTGACCGCCGACTGCTTCGGCGACACCGTCGCCTGGGTCCCGTGGCGCCGCCCCGGATTCCAACTCGGCCTGGACATAGCGGCGGTGAAGGAGGCCAACCCGCAGGCGATCGGCTGCATCCTCGGCGGCCACGGCATCACCGCCTGGGGCGAGACCTCCGAGGAGTGCGAGGCCAACGCGCTCCACATCGTCCGCACCGCCGAGACGTTCCTCACCGAACACGGGAAGGCCGAGCCGTTCGGGCCGGTGATCGAGGGGTACGGGGCACTGCCCGACGCCGAACGCCGGGAGCGGGCGGCCGCGCTGGCCCCGTACATCCGCGCCCTCGCCTCGCAGGACCGCCCCCAGGTCGGGCACTTCGACGACTCCCCGGCGGTCCTCGACTTCCTCGCCCGCACCGAACACCCGAGACTGGCGGCGCTCGGCACCTCCTGCCCGGACCACTTTCTCCGTACGAAGGTCAGGCCGCTGGTCCTCGACCTGCCGCCGACCGCAGAACTCGACTCAGTGATCCGGAGGTTGGGCGAGCAGCACGCCACCTACCGGGAGGAGTACGCCGCCTACTACGCCCGCCACGCGGAGCCCGGTTCTCCCGCCATGCGGGGTGCGGACCCGGCGATCGTCCTTGTCCCCGGCGTCGGCATGTTCAGCTTCGGCAAGGACAAGCAGACAGCGCGGGTGGCGGGGGAGTTCTACCTCAACGCGGTCAACGTGATGCGCGGAGCCGAAGCCGTCTCGGTCTATGCGCCGATCGAGGAGGCCGAGAAGTTCCGTATCGAATACTGGGAGTTGGAGGAGGCCAAGCTCCGGCGGATGCCGAAGGCGAAGCCGCTGGCGACCCGGATCGCGCTCGTGACGGGCGCGGGCAGCGGCATCGGCCGGGCGATCGCCCACCGCCTCGTCGCCGAGGGCGCGTGCGTGGTGGTCGCGGACCTGGACGCGGAGAGCGGGGCAGCCGTCGCGGAGGAGCTGGGCGGGTCCGACAAGGCGGTCGCCGTCACCGTCGACGTCACCAGTGAGGCGCAGGTGGTGGACGCGTTCAAGGCGGCGGCCCTCGCCTTCGGCGGTGTCGACCTCGTCGTGAACAACGCGGGCATCTCCATCTCCAAGCCCCTCCTGGAGACCACGGTCAGGGACTGGGACCTCCAGCACGACATCATGGCCCGCGGCTCCTTCCTGGTCTCCCGGGAGGCGGCCCGGATGATGAGGGCCCAGAAGCTCGGCGGCGACATCGTCTACATCGCCTCCAAGAACGCCGTCTTCGCCGGTCCCGACAACGTCGCCTACTCCGCCACCAAGGCCGACCAGGCCCACCAAGTGCGTCTGCTCGCAGCCGAGTTGGGAGAGCACGGCATCCGGGTCAACGGCGTCAACCCGGACGGAGTCGTCCGTGGCTCCGGCATCTTCGCCGGCGGGTGGGGAGCGCAGCGAGCGGCGACGTACGGGATCGAGGAGGAGAAGCTCGGCGAGTTCTACGCCCAGCGCACCCTCCTCAAGCGGGAAGTCCTCCCCGAGCATGTCGCCAACGCGGTCTTCGCCCTGACCGGCGGCGACCTCACGCACACCACCGGCCTGCACATCCCGGTCGACGCCGGGGTCGCGGGAGCCTTCCTGCGATGAGCGCGCGCACGAAGACGTTCGCCGCGGTCGACCTCGGCGCCTCCAACGGGCGCGTCATGGTCGGCCGCGTCGGCCCGGACACCTTGCACCTCACGGAGGCCCACCGCTTCCCCAACCGCCCGGTCCAGCTGCCGGAGGGGCTGCGCTGGGACATTCTCGGGCTGTACGGCGGTGTCCTCGACGGGCTCCGTGCGGCGGGCCAGGTGGACTCCCTCGGCGTCGACAGCTGGGCCGTGGACTACGGGCTCCTCGACGCGGGCGGGGCCCTGCTCGGCAACCCCGTCCACTACCGGGACCACCGGACGGACGGCGTCGCCGAAAAGGTGTGGCCCACCGTCCCACCCGACGAGCTGTACCGGGCGACGGGTATCCAGCATGCCCCGTTCAACACCCTCTACCAGCTCGTCGCCGCTCAGGGCACTCCACAACTGACAGCGGCCCGCAGACTGTTGCTCATCCCTGACCTGATCACCTACTGGCTGACCGGTGAGCAGGGAACGGAGCTCACCAACGCCTCCACCACCCAGCTCATCGACCCCCGCACCCGCGACTGGGCCCGGTCCCCGGCCGCCCGGCTCTCCGTCGACCTCGGCCTCTTCGCCCCCCTGCGCCGCCCCGGCGACCCGGCCGGAAACCTCCTCCCGCACGTCCTGGAGGCGACCGGGCTGCGCGGCCCGGTTCCGGTCACGACAGTGGCTTCGCACGACACCGCGTCCGCTGTGGCCGCCGTCCCCGCGCGGCCGGGGGAGCGGTTCGCCTACCTCTGCACCGGCACCTGGTCCCTCGCCGGGCTGGAACTCGACGCCCCCGTCACCACCGAGGCGAGCCGCGCGGCGAACTTCACCAACGAGCTGGGCGTCGACGGCACCATCCGCTTCCTGCGCAACATCATGGGCATGTGGCTGCTCCAGGAGTGCATGCGCACCTGGGGCGAGAGCGACATCGCCCCGCTGCTCGCCGAAGCCGCCCAGCTTCCGGCGCTGCGGTCCGTCGTCGACGCCGCCGACCCGGCCTTCCTCGCCCCGGGCTCCATGCCCGAGCGCATCGCCGCCGCCTGCCGGGCCACCGGGCAGCCGGTTCCCGCGACCCGCGCCGAGACCACCCGCTGCATCCTGGACTCCCTGGCCCTCGCCCACCGGCGCGCGATCCACGAGGCGCAGCACCTGGCGGACCGCGCGGTCGACGTCGTGCACGTGGTCGGCGGCGGGGCGCGCAACGAGCTGCTGTGCCAGCTCACCGCCGACGCCTGCGGTCTGCCGGTCGTGGCGGGCCCCGCCGAGGCGGCAGCGCTCGGCAACGTGCTCGTGCAGGCGCGCGCCCACGGAACGGTCGGTGACGGTGCGGCCCTGCGTGAACTCGTCGCCGCTACCCAGCCCTTGACCCGTTACGAGCCGTCCGGCGACCGGGCCGTGTGGGACGCGGCGGCACGCCGGACCGGGAGGTGGTCCGGCCCCTCCTGAACCGATCCACCGAACCACGCCACCCCGCACCCCGAAGGAGCCGACCGTGATCAGTAGACGACGACTGCTCAGCACCACCGCCACCGCCGTGGGAACCTCCCTCATCGCCGGAGCCATGCCGGCCGCCGCCGCCCAGGCGGGGAACGCCGCTCAGGGCGGCAAGGCGCTCCGGGTGGGCCGCCCCACGGCCGAGTACGTACGGCAGCCCCTGGGCCTCGGCCCCGAGCGCCCCCGGCTCAGCTGGCCGCTGGCCGCCACCGGGGCGGGCCGCACGCAGAGCGCCTACCAGGTGCGCGTCGCCCTCAGCGAGCGGGCCCTGGAGAAGCCCGATGTGTGGGACAGCGGCAAGGTCCTCTCCGGGCAGTCGGTGCATGTGCCCTACGGCGGGCCCGCGCTGCGCTCCCGTACCCGCTACTACTGGTCCGTCCGGGTCTGGGACGCGGAGGGCAACGTCTCCGCCTGGTCCGCCCCCACCTGGTGGGAGACCGGTCTCACGGCCTCCTCGGACTGGTCGGCCCGCTGGGTCGGTGCCCCGGCCGCCCTCGTCGGCGCACCCGCACTCGGCGACGCCTCCTGGATCTGGTTCCCCGAGGGTGACCCGGCGAGCAGCGCTCCTGCCGCGACCCGCTGGTTCCGGGGCGCCTTCGATGTCCCCGAGGGTGTGACCCGGGCCCGGCTGGTGCTCACCGCCGACGACGGCTACACCGCCCACCTGGACGGCACCGAGATCGCCTCGGCCGCCGCCGACCACGCCGCCGACGCCTGGCGCCGCCCCTCCCTCACCGATGTGACAGGGCAGTTGGGCCCCGGCCGTCACGTCCTAGCCATCGCCGCGACCAACGGGGTCGAGGGCCCGGCCGGACTCCTCGGACTCCTGGAGCTGACCACCGCCGACGGCGTCCGCACCGTCACCACCGGCGACGGCTGGAAGGCGGTGGACGAGGAACCCGCGGGTGACTGGAAGGCGTTGGCGTACGACGACAGCTCCTGGTCCGCCGCGAAGGTCCTCGCCCCGTGGGGCGGCGGCCCCTGGGGCAAGGTCTCCGTCGTCCACGCCCCCGTCGCGCAGCTGCGCCACGAATTCCGGCTGCGCGGCACCCCGGTCGTACGGGCCCGCCTGTACTCCACGGCCCTCGGCGTGTACGAGGCGCACCTCAACGGCAAGAAGGTCGGCACGGACGTGCTCGCGCCGGGCTGGACCGACTACGACAAGCGGATCCAGTACCAGAGTTACGACGTCACGGAGCTGCTGAAGCCGGGCGCCAACGCCCTCGCGGTGGAGCTCGCGGCGGGCTGGTACGCGGGCAACGTCGGCATGTTCGGCCCGCACCAGTACGGCGAACGGCCCTCCTTCCTCGGTCAGTTGGAGGTCACCTACCGGGACGGGTCGACCGAGCGGGTGCTCTCCGGGACCGACTGGCGGGCCGCCACCGGGCCGGTCACCCTGGCCGACCTGCTCACCGGCGAGAACTACGACGCCCGCCTGGAGACGGAGGGCTGGCTGCGCGCCGGATTCGACGACCGGGCGTGGGCGCGGGCCGAGGAGCCGGAGAAGGCGGTCACCGCCGAACTGGTCGCGGCGGTCGACGCCCCCTCGCGCGTCGTCTCCGAGATCAAGGCCCGCGCGGTCACCGAGCCGAAGCCCGGCGTCTTCGTCTTCGACCTCGGACAGAACATGGTCGGGGCCGTCCGGCTCCGCGTCTCCGGCCGCGCCGGAACCACCGTACGCCTGCGCCACGCCGAGGTTCTGAACCCCGACGGCACGATCTACACCACCAACCTGCGCTCCGCCGCCGCGACCGACCACTACACCCTCAAGGGCGGCGGCCGGGAGACCTACGAGCCGCGCTTCACCTTTCACGGCTTCCGGTACGTCGAGGTGACCGGCTACCCGGGCCGGCCGCCCCGCGACGCGATCGTGGGACGCGTCATCCACACCGACGCGCCCTTCACCATGGAGTTCGAGACGAACGTCCCGATGCTCAACCAGCTCCACAGCAACATCACTTGGGGCCAGCGCGGCAACTTCCTCTCCGTCCCCACCGACACCCCGGCGCGCGACGAACGCCTCGGCTGGACCGGCGACATCAACGTCTTCGCACCCACCGCCGCCTATGTGATGGAGTCCGCGCGCTTCCTCTCCAAGTGGCTGTGGGACCTCCAGGACGACCAGACCGCCGACGGCGCCTTCACCGATGTCGCCCCGCAGGTCGGCGGCCTCGGCGCGGGCTCCGCAGGCTGGGGCGACGCCGGAGTCACCGTCCCCTGGGCGCTGTACCAGGCGTACGGGGACACCCGCGTACTGGAGCGGTCCTGGTCCTCCATGCTCAAGTGGCTGGACTACCTGGACGCCCACAGCACCGGGCGGTTGCGGCCCGCCACCGGCTACGGCGACTGGCTCAACATCCAGGACGACACCCCCAAGGACGTCATCGCCACCGCCTACTACGCCCACAGCGCCGACCTCGTCGCCCGCACCGCCGACGTGCTCGGCAAGGACCCCGCCCCGTACACCGCCCTGTTCGGCGAGATCCGCGACGCCTTCCGCGCCGCCTATGTCACCGGCGGCGGCCGGGTGAAGGGCGACACCCAGACCGCGTACGTCCTCGCCCTCTCCATGGACCTGCTGAGCGACCAGGAACGGACCACCGCGGCCGACCGGCTCGTCGCCCTCATCGAGGCGAAGGACTGGCACCTGTCCACGGGCTTCCTCGGCACGCCCCGCCTGCTCCCCGTCCTCACCGAGACCGGGCACACCGATGTGGCCTACCGGCTGCTGCTCCAGCGGACCTTCCCCAGCTGGGGCTACCAGATCGACCGGGGTGCCACGACGATGTGGGAGCGGTGGGACTCCATCCGGCCGGACGGCAGCTTCCAGGACGCCGGGATGAACTCCTTCAACCACTACGCGTACGGCTCCGTGGGGGAGTGGATGTACGCCCACATCGCCGGGATCGCCCCCGCCGAACCGGGCTTCCGCAAGGTGACCGTACGGCCCCGGCCGGGCGGCGGCGTCACCCGGGCGCGGGGCTCCTTCCGCAGTCAGTACGGCACGGTCGCCACGGAGTGGGAAGTGGCGCGCGGCCGGTTCCGGCTGGCCGTCAGCCTGCCCGCGAACACCACCGCCGAGGTGTGGATCCCGGCCGGGAGCGCCGGGGCCGTCACCCACAGCGGGGCCCGGCACCTGCGGATGGAGGACGGCTGCGCCGTCTTCGCCGTCGGCTCCGGGGACCACCACTTCACGGCCTGACCCCCCGCCCGTACAGCACGGACATGGAGCCGGGCCCGGTGCGTTCTCGCGTACGCCACCGGGCCCGGCCTCTTTGGCGGTCCCTCACCCCTCGCGGCGCGACCGCCAGAGCAGCCAGATGAAGTACGGCGCCCCGATCACCGCCGTGAGCAGCCCCACAGGGATCTGCGCCGGGGCGATGATCGTGCGGCCGACCGTGTCGGAGACGACCACCAGCAGCGCACCGAGCAGCGCGCTCACCGGGAGCACCCGCGCATGCCGCCGGCCCACCAGGGCCCGCGCCGCGTGCGGGGCGACCAGGCCGACGAAGCCGATCACCCCGACCGCCGCCACGGCCCCGGCCGTCAGGACGACGGCGATGGTCAGCAGCCCCAGCCGGGTGGTGCCCAGGCGGATGCCGAGCAGGCGGGGCGTGTCGCCGTCCAGCCCGATCAGGTCGAGGTCGCGGCGCATCACGGCCAGCACCGGCAGCGCGACGACAAGCGCCACCAGCACCGGGACCAGCTCCGGGAACGTACGCCCATAGGTCGAACCGCCCAGCCAGGCCAGCGCCTTCGTCGCGTTGTACGGGTCCGTCAGCACGATCAGCAGGCTGACGAACGCACCCCCGCCCGCCTGCACCCCGATACCGATCAGCACCAGCCGGTTCTGCTCCAGCCCACGCCGTGCGGCCAGACCGAAGACCAGCGCGGCGGCCGCCGCCGCACCGGCCAGCGCGGAGCCGCTGATCAGCCAGAAGCTCGCCAGCGGTACGACCGTGAGGACGGCGACCGCCCCGACCCCCGCCCCGCTCACCACGCCGAGAACGCCCGGCTCCGCCAGGGGATTGCGCGAGACCGCCTGGACGACGGCGCCCGCCACGGCCAGCGCCGCACCGGCCAGCAGGGCGGCGGCGACCCGGGGGACGCGGGTGTCGAGAACGTACGTCGTGAACTGCCCTGCCCGGCCCGCGAGCCAGTTGACCACATCGCCCAGGAGCAGCGTGGCGTCACCGAGGAGCGTCGCCGCCACCACCGCACCGAGCAGCCCCACGACCGTCACCACCAGCGTGACGACGAACGCGCGCCGGCTGCGCAGCCGGGCGAACGCCGTCGACCCGCCGTCCGTGCCCATGTCCCGCGACCGGTAGGCCAGGAAGACCAGGACGAGCGCGCCGAAGCAGGTCGTGACGATCCCCGTGGGCACCTCGGCCCCCGCCTGCCCACCGAACACCGCGCGCAGCAGCACATCCGCGCCGAGCACCACGAGCACCCCCGCGAGCGCCGACGCCGGGATGAAGGCGTGGTGGCGGACCAGGACCGGAACCCACGTACTGAGCAGGCGGACCACGGCCGGTGCGCACAGCCCGACGAAGCCGATCGGCCCCGCCACCGTGACGGCGACCGCCGCCAGCAGCACGGCGAGGATCACGACGACCGAGCGGGTCAGCCGGGGGCTGACGCCCACGACCGCCGCACCGTCGTCGCCCAGGGCGAGGATGTCCAGCCGTCGGCCCATCAGCATCAGCCCGGCGAACGCCACGAGCGCGACGGGGGCGAGCCGGTCGATGGACTGCATGCCGATCTGCGCGAGCGAGCCGTTGCCCCAGGCGAAGAGACCGGTCGTCTGCTGGGAGCGCAGGAGCAGCAGCATCCCGCTCAGCCCGGACAGGGCGAGGGTGAGCGCGGAGCCCGCGAGCACCAGCCGGATCGGACCTGCCCCCGCCCGCGACAGGCCGAGGACGACGCCCGCCGCGAGCAGCCCGCCGAGGAACGCCGTACCGCCCGCCGGAAGCGCGGGCAGCGTGATGCCGAACGCGGCGACGGCGACGACCGCGAGGTACGCCCCCGCGTTCACGGCGAGCGTGTCGGGCGAGGCCAGCATGTTGCGCGACACCGACTGGAGGGCCGCGCCCGCCGCGCCCAGCGCGCAGCCGACGAGGAGCCCCGCCGCGAGCCGGGGCAGCCGGGAGTCCAGGACCACGGCGGCGCTCTGCTGGTCGGCGGTCCGGTCCGACGCGGGGCCGGTGAGCAGCTGCCAGAGCGTGTGCAGGTCCACGGCGGCCGTGCCCTGGCTCAGGTGGACGA
This sequence comes from Streptomyces sp. SID8374, assembly GCF_009865135.1. NCBI lineage: Bacteria > Bacillati > Actinomycetota > Actinomycetes > Kitasatosporales > Streptomycetaceae > Streptomyces > Streptomyces sp. SID8374. The sequence continues at coordinate 2,123,780 of NZ_WWGH01000002.1, forward strand.
CCGCGAGGGCACCGAGGGCCAGGAGGGCGGCGAGCGCGAGGAGGAGCATGCGGCCGCGGCGGGCCGGGCGGCCGGGCGCGGCCGGGGAAGGTGCTCCGGTCGGACCGGCCGCGCCCGCCACCGTCTCCACGGGGGCGGGCGGGGCGGGAGTGGTGCGGGTGCTCATCGTCAGGCGGTCAGCGCGCCGACGAGCGCGTCGATGTACGCGCGCATGGCCGCGGTCCCGCCGAACATCCAGATGCCGTCGGGCAGCCGGTGGGCCTGGTCGTTCTTCACGAACGGCAGCGACTTCCACACCGCGTTGTCCTTGAGCCCGTCGGCGAACGGGTCACCGCCGTCGGAGTCGTTGGCGATGTACGCGAACCGCGCGTCGCCGATCTTCGTCAGCCCTTCGACGTCGGTGGCCGCGAGGCCGTAGGCCTTGTCGCCCTTGAGCTTCCACGGGTCGACCAGGCCGAGTTCGGTGTTCACGTCGGAGATCAGCGAGCCCTTGGCGTACGGGCGCACCGAGACCTGGTTGCCCTCCTGCCAGCCGTCGGCGAAGGCGACCTCCTTGCCGCCGAGCCCGGCCGCCGCGAGCTTCTTCTTCCCGTCCTCGACCGCCTTGCGGAAGGAGGCGATCTCGCTCTTCGCCTTCTCCTCGGTGCCGGTGGCCTCGGCGATGAGGTTGACGTTGTCGACCATCTGGTCGATCTGCCGGCTCGCGTCGGCCGAGCGCACCACGACGACCGGGGCGGCCTTGGACAGCTGCGCGATGGCGGAGTCGGAGAGGTCGGTGGTGGCGACGATGAGGTCGGGCTTGAGACCGGCCACGGTGGCGACGCTGGGCTCGCCGCGGGTGCCTATGTCCTTGACGTCCTTGGTGAGCGGGGCGGACTTGTCGTACGCCGTGTAGCCCTTGACGTCGGCGACGCCGACCGGCTGCACGCCGAGCGTCACGAGCGTCTCGACGACGTTCCACTCGGTGCCTACGACCCGCTTGGCCGGGCCGTCGAGGGTGACCTTCTTGCCGCGGGAGTCGGTGACGGTCACCGAGGTCTCCTTGGCGGACTCCTTCTCCGGCGCCTCGGTGGTGCCGCAGCCGGCGAGGACGAGGGCGGCCGTGGCGGCGAGGGCGGGCCAGGCCAGGTGCTGGTTCTTCATGAGGGGGTTCAGGGCCTTTCGGTACGGAGGTGGTGGCGGCCCACCGCGCGGGTGCGCGGGATGCCGGTGGAGGGGTCCGGTTCGACGTCGATCCGGATGCCGTAGGTCTGGGTGAGCCGCTCGGATTCGTAGACCTCCGCAGGGGTGCCGGAGGCGGCGATCCGCCCCGACGAGAGCAGGACGACCTGGTCGGCGACGGCGGCTGCCTGGTCCAGGTCGTGCAGGACGACCCCGACGGTCACGCCGTGGGTGTCGGCGAGATCGCGTACGAGATCGAGGATCTCCACCTGGTAGCGCAGGTCGAGGTAGGTCGTCGGTTCGTCGAGGAGCAGCACATCGGTGTCCTGCGCGAGGCAGCAGGCGAACCAGACGCGCTGCAACTGGCCGCCGGAGAGGCTCTCGACGCCGCGGTCGGCGAAGTCGGTGAGGTTGGTGACGGCGAGCGCGTGGTCGATGGTCCGGGCGCCGTCGGGGTCGCTCCCGCGCAGCCGTCCCCGGTAGGGGTGGCGGCCGAATCCCACCACGTCCCGCACGCTGAGCCCCGCCGGGGCGTTGCGGCTCTGGGCGAGCAGGGTGATGCGGCGGGCGAAGTCGTTACGCGACAGGGCCAGGGCGTCGACCGGCTCGGGGTCGCCGGGGGCGGACACCGTCACCGTGCCGGTGCGGGCCTTGTGGAGCCGGGCGACGGCGCGCAGCAGGGTGGACTTCCCGCTGCCGTTCGGCCCGATCAGGGCGGTGACCCGACCGCGCGGCAGCCGCAGATCGGCCCCGTGGACGACATCGGCGCGGTCGTACGCGACGGTCACGTCACGGGCGTCCAGGCCGACGTGGCCGGAGGGGCCTACGGGGCTGTCGGGGCCCGAGGCGGGGTCGGGCGCGGTGCGCCGGAGCGGCGGGCTGTCTTCACGGTCGTGGGCAGGAGCGATCACGTCGGTGAGGGTAGCCTAACCTTAATTCGGCGCATCACCCGGTATACGGAGTGTTCAGTTCCGGGGGTCGTGAGGGGGCGTCACCGGTCGGCCGCGGGCCCTGGCGAGTGTGGTCGCGAAGGTGCGGATCGGCCCTGATGGCGTTGCTTTCCAGTCGAAGCGGCTCGTGGAGGTTTCCGGTCGCTTCGGAATCGCCGCAGGTCAGACGGTCGTTTTCCGTTGAACCGTCGAAGGCTGTCCATATGCTGGACGAGCCTCGCGCCCCGTGTGAGCTGCCCGAACGACCATCCGGTCGGTTCGAACGAACGTCTGCGGCTGGAAGCGGGCTGTCGATGTGCGCCTACTTTCCGCACACGAAAGACTCCTGACCGCAATCAACACCCGAGCGAGGAGTTTTCACTCATGCGACACAACCGTCACGCAATCTTTGCAACCATCGCCGCGAGCACCCTGGTCCTCGGTGGCGTCGCCACCACCTCCGCCCACGCGTCGCCGGCGAGGGCGGAGAGCCTCTACGCGCCCTCCGCCCTCGTCCTCACCGTGGCCCAGGGCGAGGACCCGCTCACCGCGACGGTCCAGCGGGCGGTCACGCTCACCTGCGCCCCGAGCGCCCAGGGCACCCACCCGGCCCCGAAGGCCGCGTGCGCCGAACTCGAGTCGGTCGGCGGCCAGTTCACCGCGCTGGCCAAGACCTCGCCGGACCGCATGTGTACCCGGCAGTGGGACCCGGTCGTGATCACCGCCCACGGTGTCTGGCACGGCAAGCGCGTCACGTTCTCGACGACGTACGGCAACGCCTGCGAGCTGGCCGGCAGCATGAACGACAGTGCCGTCTACTCGTTCTGAGCCCGTTCGGCACTCTTGGGGGAATCCTGCGTCACCCGGGTACCCGGGTGACGCAGCGCGAACAGGAACGCGATGGCCAGGACGATCGCCATCCCGTAGAACACCCACTGGTTGGCCTGGGCGAAGTCCATCCGGATCGCCTGCATCGAGTCCTTCACCGCATCGGCCACCGGGCCGCTCCCGGAGGGGCCCCGGGTGTCGGCCTGACCGGTCACCGCCTGCGCGACCGACTCCGCTGCATCGCCCGCCGCCCCCTCCGGCACACCCTTGCCGACCAGCGTGCCCTCCACGTCGGTGATCGTCCGGTGCGTCAACACCGTGCCGAACACGGCGAGTCCGATGCTGGCCGCGAAGTTCCGCACGGTCTGGGTGATCCCGGTGACCTCACCGTACGAAGCGCCGATCGCCCGGTTCACCGCGTCCGTGGAGGCCGGCGCCAGCAGCAGCCCGATCCCGGCACCGGCCATGGCCGCGTACAGCCACTGGTCGTGCATCGAGAGCGTCGTCAACTTCTGGGCCCACAGGAAGAATCCGACCGCACCGAGCGCGGTGCCCAGCTTCAGCGCCGGACGGGCACCGCGCTTGTCCAGGATGCGGCCGCCCCACTGGGAGGCGAGGCCGAAGCCGATGAAGAAGTACAGGAGGTAGAGGGCCGCCTGGTTGGGCGAGGCGCTGAGCGAGACCTGGGCGTACACGGAGGCGAAGAAGAAGACCGGGACGAACGCCATCATCGAGAAGAACAGCACCGCGTTGTCGATCCGGAACGCCCGGTCCCCGAACACCTGGAGCTTGATGAGCGGGAACCGCGCGCGCAGTTCGAACCAGCAGAAGAACGCCAGCACCAGCAGCCCGACCACGATGCACGCCCACGTGACGAAGGAGCTCCAGCCCCAGGTGGACGCCTGTTGCAGGCCCAGCACCGTCAGCCCCATCCCGACCGCGACGAGCGCTGCGCCGGGAAGGTCCAGAGGCTCGCGCCGCGACCGGTCCGGGATGCGCGCCATCAGCGTCAGCACGACGGCGATGACGGCGATGGGCACGTTGACCCAGAAGATCGCGCGCCACGTCCACGCGGTGAGCCAGCCGCCGAGCAGCGGCCCCACGGCCGTCAGAGCCCCCGACAGCCCGAAGAACAGCGCCAGCGCCCGCCCCCGCCGCTCCACCGGGAACACGGCGATGACCACGGCCAGCGCGGCCGGGAACATCAGGGCCGCGCCGATGCCCTGCACGGCACGGAACCCGATCAGCCACGCCTGCGCGAAGTCCCCGGCCGGCACCGCACCGCACATCGCGGAGGCGATGACGAAGACGAGGGTGCCGATCAGCATCACACGGCGGTGCCCGTAGAGGTCGGACAGCCGCCCGCCCAGTGCGAAGAACGCGGCCAGGGTGAGCAGATAGGCATTGACGACCCACTGCATCTGCGTGGAGGTGAGGCCCAGTTCGTGGATGATGTCCGGTGCGGCGATGGCGACGATCGTCTGGTCGATGAATGTCATCGACACGGCGAACAGCATGGCCGCGAGAGCGAGGCTCTGATTCGGGGATCCGGCCCGGCGACCGGTGGCCGCCGGGCCTGACGACGCCGGTTCCGGGCCGCCCCCCTTGGAGGTGTCTGTGCCCATACGTTCATGGTGCTCGGCCTGCCACGCTGCTGCATCCCGGGCGCCCGTCGCCCCTGCCGTGACAGGGGCGACGGCGGGCTACTTGCCGGAACCTGAGTACGGCAGCAGCGCCATCTCGCGGGCGTTCTTGATGGCCGCGGCGAGCTGCCGCTGCTGCTGGGCGCTCACCCGGCTCACCCTGCGGCTGCGGATCTTGCCGCGGTCGGAGATGAACTTCCGCAGCAGATCGGTGTCCTTGTAGTCGATGTACGTGATCCTCGCCGCGTCCAGCGGGTTGGGGCGGTCCTTGACCGGCTTACGGGGGTCCTGCTTGCGTGCCATCGGGGCTCCTTGTGCGGGGAGTCGGGGTTACGGGGGTGGCGTGCCGGTTCAGACCGGGTCGAGGAGCGCGTCGAACGCGGCGGGCAGGCTCTTCCACGCCTCCCGGCCCGCCCGGTACTCCTCGTCGCTGAGCAGGCACGACTCCAGCAGCCCGGTCAGCCCGTCACGGTCGAGGCCGGGGGAGACGAAGACCAGGTGCTGGCAGCGGTCGCCGTGCTCGGGGTGCCAGTCCAGCGCTGCGGCGGCCCGCCGGTAGGGCGGCACCAGCGCCCAGGCGGCGTCCGGGAGGGAGGCGAGATAGGGGCCGGTATTCTCCACGCAGAGCGCGCCGCCCGCCGCGTCCCAGGAAAGCAGCGTGTCGGGCCGGTCCGCGAGCCAGAACCGGCCCCGGCTCCGGGCCGCCGCACAGCACAGGTCCTCCAGCGCGTGGTAGAGGCGCTCGGGGTGGAAGGGGCGGTGGCACCGCCAGACGAGCGTGGAGACCCCGGCCTCCTCCGCCTCCTGCGGCAGCAGCGCACAGGCCGGATGCTGACCTGCGGCAGCCGCCTCCACATCGAAACCGGCGACCGCGAGCCGCGCCAACTCGGGTGAGTCGGCCGCGATCTGACGGGCCATCGGGTTCATCTGACGGATCAGCGCCCGGTCCTCGTCGTCGGCGGCCGGGCTGTCGGCCACGGCGAGGACGGGAGCGTACTCCACCTGCCGGGCCCAGGTGTCCCCGATGGTCCGCTGGTCGGCGGGGGCCGCCGCGAGACCGGCCTCCGCCAGGTCGTCGCCGTTGGTGAGGCACGGCAGGACGAGGGTGGGATCGACCGCGGTGATCACATTGGTCACCTCGAAGCTGCCTGCCCCGTGGACCGCGATGACCTCGGCCATCGACTTCGGCTCCACGGAGTCCCAGAGCTCCAGGACGGCCAGCCGGGTCAGCCCGCTGTCCGCCAGCCGTTGCAGCTCGGGGACCAGGTCCTCCCGCAGCGCACAGCACGCGCAGTCGTTGACCAGGGGCGTCTCACCGGCGGACAGCTCCCCGGTGGCGTCCCGCAGGGTGCGGCGTACCGTCCCGTCGGTCGCCGTGGAGAGGTCGTGGTGGAGCGCGACGCTCTGCGGAACCTGGGAGAGCAGCGCCTCCACCACCTCGCGCCGCACCTCGGAGTGCAGCCCGCAGACGATGACGACGGGCAGCTTCCGCCGCTGTTCCTCCATCACCGGCCCTCACCGCGCCCGTACCGGCGCTCGAAGCGCTCCACGCGGCCCGCGGTGTCCAGGACACGGGCGGTGCCGGTGTAGAAGGGGTGGCTCGCGGAGGAGATCTCCACATCGACGACCGGGTAGGTGCGGCCGTCCTCCCACTCGACGGTCTTGTCGCTGGTGAGGGTGGAGCGGGTGAGGAAGGCGAAGTCGGCGGCCTTGTCGCGGAAGACGACGGGGCCGTAGGCGGGGTGGATTCCGGGCTTCATGAGGGGGTCCTAGCGGGTCGGGGGTTTGCTGCGAGGCGGGCCGGGGAGACCTCAGCGCTCCTCGCGGAAGTCGACATGGCGACGGGCGACCGGGTCGTACTTGCGCAGCACCATGCGGTCCGGGTCGTTCCGGCGGTTCTTGCGGGTGACGTAGGTGTAGCCGGTTCCCGCGGTGGAGCGGAGCTTGATGACCGGGCGTACTTCGTTGCGTGCCATGGGCGCTACTATATGGCAATGGTTTCCATTTTCAATAATGGATGCATCGATGAGAGGCAGGTAACGTCCGTGTCCGCCCACTGCCAACTGACCGGCTCCAAGCCGGGATTCGGCAACGCCATCTCCCACTCGCACCGCCGTACGTCACGCCGGTTCGACCCGAATGTCCAGCGCAAGCGGTACTGGCTGCCCAGCGAGGGGCGCCACGTGCGGCTGACGCTCAGCGCCCGCGCGATCAAGACGATCGACGTGATCGGCATCGAAGCCGCGGTCGCGCGCATCCGCGCGCGGGGAGGGAAGGTCTGATGGCCAAGAAGAGCAAGATCGCGCAGAACGAGAAGCGCAAGGCGATCGTCCAGCGGTACGCGGCCCGCCGGGCCGAACTGAAGGAGATTGTCCGCCGCCCCGGCACCCCGGCGGCCGAACGTGCCGCAGCTCTGGCGGAGTTGAGGCGCCAGCCGCGCGATGCCAGCGCCACCCGGGTCCGCAACCGGGACAGCGTCGACGGCCGGCCCCGGGGATACCTGCGCGCCTTCGGGCTCTCCCGGGTCCGCATGCGCGAACAGGCACACGCCGGATTCCTGCCCGGGGTGACCAAGTCCTCCTGGTGACGCCGGTCTGAGTGCGCGAGGGGCGGGTGGTGGCGCGGCGGTCGTGCCGCGCCACCACCCGCCCCTTGTGCTGTGCGGGCTCAGCCCTCCGGCCGGATCAGGCCGCGCTCGTACGCCTTCACCAGTCGCTGCGGCACCTGGTGGACGGTGCCCTCGATCGTCACCGAAACGAGCTGCGGCGTCGTGGCCTTCCACTGGGCCCGCCGGTGACGGGTGTTGCTGCGGGACATCTTCCGCTTCGGAACTGCCATGGGTCTCTCCTGGGGTGTGCGAGCCGCCGGCCGTGCGGACGGCGACGGCGGATGGGTCGATGGTGCCGACCGTATATGGAAATGGAAGTCGTTTCCAAGCGGTGATCCAGGGGCGGTCACCGTCCCACCGGGTCGGCGTGTGCGCCGTCACCGGGGGTGATCAGGGCGAGGTGGCCGCCGTCGTCGAGTGCGGTCGGCAGCGTGAGGGTGGTGACGGGCTCCGCCCGGTCGGCGTCGAAGACATGCACCTCGCCATGGCCGCCCCGGCTGACCGCGACCAGCCCGGCGCCGGGGGAGGCGGCGATCGCCCGCCGCTGGACGCCTTCCCAGGGGGTGCCGCCACGCCGTGGCGCACCTGGCATCGCGGGCAGCGGAAGGCGGGTGGTGATGTGCGGCCGGTCGCCCGGGGCGGTGGGCGCGGCGAGCAGGATCAGCTCGTCGCCGTCCGGGTGGATGCGGGAGTACGCGATGTGGCGTGCGGTCACTGCGAGCCGGAACACCAGTCCGGGCCCCAGCTCCAGCCTCCCCGTGGTGCCCGTGTCCAGCCCGTGCCACCAGGCGTCGTTGGTCCACTCCGGCCACTGCCCGGGGTCGGCGGGCCCGCCGCGTACACAGGACCAGAGGGTGCGCCGTACGGGGTCGAGCCGCAGGTAGTAGCCCCGGCCGCCCGTGCGTCCGTCGGCGGCCCACGGCAGGGGCGGCTCCGGCGTGAGCCCCTGCCCGTCGTGCCGGACGCGGTGCACCCCCGAGCCCGCCGCGGCGAACACCCGTCCGGTGGCCGGGTCGTGGGCGTCCCCGTGCCCGTCGGCGTCCGGCAGTCCGATCCGCTGGACGGGCTCCGCCGGCGGGCACGAAGGGGGTGCGGCCATCAGGTCGCGGTGGTGGTGGACCAGGAGTTCGCCCGGCTCCCGGTGGCGCAGCACCACGAGCGGCGACGGCCCGCCGAGGACCGTCACCCCCGGCTCGCCGGTCCGCCCCCGCACGCGTACGGCGACGGCGCCGTCCGGTGCGTCGAGGTCGACGGAGGTCAGGAGTCCGGTCCAGGCCTCCTCGTTGCGCCCGAGGCCGGTGGTGACCGCGAGGTGTCGGCCGCCCGGCGCGACTGCCAGGTGCTCGGCGGGCACCGCGACCGGTATCCGGCGCCGGACCAGGGGGCGACCCGTGTCGGTGCCGTACGGATCGAGGACCAGCAGCTCGCCCGCCCGGTCGTCCACGCAGGCGACCAGGTCATCGGGGAGGGCGAGGAACCCCGCGTGCTCGGCGAGGTGCCGGTGGTGGAGCGCCGCCCGCTCGTCACCGTCCGGGAGGTCCAACAGGCTGATGCGCCCGGCGACTTGGTCGGCGACCAGCAGGCGGGGTGGCAGATGGGGGGCGTGGGGCATGGCGGTCTCCTGGGAACGGTCGGCGCTGTCTGTCGTCATGGCGGGAGGTCTTGGCCCGCTTTATTGGAAATGATAATCATGTGTAAGGTTCCGGTCTGTGGTGGGGATGGCTCCCGGGGCCCCGCCGTCGCACCTGCCTCGTCCCCGGGGCCGTACAGAATCTGAGAGACAGCTGATGCCACGCACCGCACTGAGAGTTCGCCGCTGGGCCGCGATCGCCGTACTGGGAGGGCTGCTGGCCGGCTGCGGCACGACGGGCGACGAGACCGGGACCGCCGAACCGGCGGCCGGGGCCGGACCCCGTACGAGTACCGAGGTGCAGCCCATCAAGGCCGCCACCCGGATCACCGACGCCAAGGGCGTCACGGTCTCCCTGGAGAAGCCCCCGCAGAAGATCGTCTGCCTGGTCGCGCTCTGCGACGACATCCTCGTGGAGCTGGGCATGACCCCGGCCGCCACCAACTCCGCGGTGCTCGCGCACCCCGACTTCCTGGGCAAGGAGAAGGCGGCGAAGGTCCCCGTCGTGCCCGGCGGCTTCCTCAGCCCCGAGGTCGAGGCGATCCTCTCCCACCGGCCCGACCTGGTGATCGGCCTGGAGGACACCCACGGCAAGCTCGCCCCCGCGCTGAAGGGCGCCACCACCTTCTGGCCGGTGCAGCCGGGCTCCTGGAAGGACAGCGTCGGCTACCTGCGGGACCTCGCCGCGCTCACCGGCCGTACGGCACAGGGGGAGAAGGCCGAGAAGGTGTTCCGTACCCGGCTGGCCGAGGCCGAGGAGGCGAAGAGCGACAAGACCGCGCTGATCGTCTTCGGCAGCGACGAGAACTTCGGCGTGGCCACCCCGGAGACCGATGTGGCGGCCGGGCTCTTCCCGAGGATCTCCCACTACCCCTGGAAGAGCAGGGGAGTCGACGGCTCCTACAGCCTGGAGGAGATCCTCGCCCGGGACGTCGACGTCCTGTTCGTGGAGACGCTCTCCTTCGGCGCCCCGGACGGCAAGCTCTCCGACAAGCTCGCCAAGAACCCGCTCTGGTCACGGATCCCGGCGGTGAAGAACGGCAAGGTCATCGAGGTCGACTCCGAGGTCTGGGCCAAGGGGCGCGGCACCCGGTCCCTGGGCATCGTCCTCGACGAGGCGACGGCCGCACTGCGGTGAGGGGCCGCCGGACCACGCTTGCGCGGCTGCCCGTGGCGCCCGTCTGCCTGACGGTGGCGGCGGTGGTGAGCGCGGTGTGCGCGCTCAGCCTCGGTACGCCGTACGTTCCGCCCGGCCGGCTTCTCGCCACCCTGGGGTCCGACGACCTCGCGGGGCTCGTCGTCACCGAACTGCGGCTGCCCCGGATGGTGTTGGCGCTGGTCGCCGGTGCCTGTCTGGGAGCCGCGGGCCTCGTCCTCCAGGAGGCGCTGCGCAATCCGCTCGCCGTCCCGGAGATGCTCGGCGTCTCCTCCGGGGCCGCGCTGGGGGTGGCGGCACCGCTGGTGCTCGCCCTCTCCGTACCGCTCGGTCTTCAGCCCTTCCTGGCCCTGGCCGGGGCGGCGTTCGGCGGGCTGCTCACCCTGATCGCCGCCGGATTCGGGCGCAGCCCGTCCTCCGTGCTGCTCACAGGGGCCGCCGTCGCCGCCGCGCTCCAGGCCGGGCTGCTGGTGCTCATGGTGATGGCCGACCAGCTGGACCTCCAGCTCATCTACCGCTATCTGCTGGGCAGTCTGTCCGCCCGCACCTGGGACGACGTGACCGGGCTGCTGCCCTGGCTCGCCGTGGCGGTGCCCGCGCTCGTGCTCTGTGTGCCGGTGCTCTGTGTGCTGCGGCTCGGCGACGACGACGCCCGCGCGCTCGGCGTACGCGTCGAACGCGCGCGGGTCGCCGCGCTGGGCATCGCCGTCGTCCTGATCGCCCCCGTCGTGGCGGTCTGCGGCCCGGTGGCCTGGGTCGGCTTCCTCGCGCCCCACCTCGCCCGGCGGTTGCAGCCGGACGGCGGGGCCGCGGGGTGGCTCGTGCGGTCCGCGCTGTGCGGGGCGGTCGTGGTGCTCTGCGCGGACCAGCCCGCACGGCTGGCGCTCGCACCGGTGGAGACGCCCGTCGGCGCGTGGACGGCCCTGGTCGGGGTGCCGGTGGGGGTGGTGCTGCTGAAGCGGGGGCGGGCGGCGAAGGACCAGGGGCCCGGGCCGGTGGTCCTGCCGGTTCAGGGCGGGCCGGTCGACAGGCCCGTACCTCTCCTGCGGAAGGCGGAGCGATGAGCGTTACGGAAGCGGTGCCCGCGCCACCCCGGCCGGTGCGGCGCTCGCCCGGCGTCCGGATGGGTGCCCTGGCGGTGCTCGTCTGCGCCGTAGCTTGCGCGGACCTGTTCGCGGGGCGAGGTGTCACCGGCGAGGGGGTACGGGCCGTACTCCTCGGCGGGGTCGGCGACCCGATGGCCGAACACATCGTCCTCCAACTCCGGCTTCCCCGAATGCTGGTGGCGCTGGTCGCCGGGGCGGGCCTGGGTGTCGCGGGGCTCGTCCTCCAGTCGGCCCTGCGCAACCCGCTGGCCGGACCCGAGGTCACCGGCGTCACCCCCGGCGCGGTCCTCGGCGCGGTCGCCGCCACCGGTCTCGGCCTGGCCGGCTGGGACTCCCCGACGGCCGTCGTCGTGGCGGCCTGCCTCGGCGGGTTCGCGGGCGCGGGGCTGCTGTGGCTGCTCGCGGGACGGGAGAAGGGCGACCCGGAGCAGACCGCCGTGTACGGGGTCCTGGTGTCGGCGGTCCTCGCCGGACTCACCGCCGTCGTCCTCCTGGTGGCCCCGGGCGAACTCGGCAGCGTCGTCCAGTGGTTGATCGGCTCCACCGAGGGCCGCGTCTGGCAGCACTGGCACCTGCTCTGGCCGTGGGCACTGGTGTGGGGAGCCTTGGCCTGGCTGCTCGCCGCGCCGCTGACCCTGTTGCGCTGCGGCGACGAACAGGCCTCCGCCGCCGGGCTGAACCCGGGGCGCGGCCGCGCTGCCGCGCTCGTGTGTGCCGTGGCCCTGACGGCCGGAGCGGTCTCCGCCGTGGGGGCGCTCGGCTTCGTGGGCCTGCTGGTACCGCATCTGGCGCTGGCCGTCTTCGGCGCCGACCTGCGCATCGCCCTTCCCGGCGCCGCGCTGCTCGGCGCGGTGGTGGTGTGCGGGGCGGACGCGGCGGCCCAACTGCTCTCCCGGCTCCTGGTGGTGGCCCTCGACGCGGACCGGCTGACCCTGCCGGTCGGCGCGCTCACCACCTTTGTCGGTGCCGGGCTGCTGCTGGTCGTGGCGCGGCGACGGACGGACGAACGATGACGAGGAGGAGGCCGGAGATGGCCGCACGTACGAGAGGCGTCACGACAGATGTGGAGGCCGGGGAGAAGGGAATGGCGGAGGCGCCGGACGAGAGGAACAGCAGGGCGGGAGCACCGGACGTGGTCCGGGCGGAACGGCTCAGCTTCGGCTATCCGGGGCGTGAGGTGCTGCGCGGGATCGACCTGAGCATCGGAGCGGGCGAACTCGTCGCCCTCATCGGCCTGAACGGCTGCGGCAAGAGCACCTTCCTCAAGCTCGCCGCCGGACTGCTCACCCCCAGCGGGGGCCGGGTCCTGCTCGGAGGGGACGACGCGGCGCACCTGCCCAGACGGGCCGCCGCCCGCCGCGTGGCGCTGCTCCACCAGTCGGCACCAGCCGTACCGGCGCTGACGGTGCGGCAGTTGGTCCGCCAGGGCCGTTACGCCACCCGGGGGCCGCTCGGCATGCTGCGGGACGGCGACGACGAGGTGACGGCCCGGGCCCTCGCCGATGTCGGCGTCACCGGCTGGGCGGACCGGCCGGTGGACGCGCTGTCGGGCGGTGAACGCCAACGGGTCCGGCTGGCCATGGCGTTGGCCCAGGACGCCCCGGTCCTCTTCCTGGACGAGCCCACCACGTATCTGGATCTGCGGCACCAACTGGAGGTGCTCCAGACGGTCGTACGGCTGCGCTGTGAGCGGCGGCTCACGGTGGTGATGGTGCTGCACGACCTCAACCACGCGGCGCGGTTCGCCGACCGGATCGTCGCGCTGCGCGAGGGCCGCATCGCCGCCGACGGCCCGCCCGGAGAGGTGGTCACAGAGCGATTGCTGGCCGAAGTGCTGGGAGTCGTGGGGCGGGTGGGGGCCGACGCCGAAGGCGGCTGGCCCGTCTGTTACCCAGATCACCCTCTCGATCCGTTCCAGCTATTGCGCAATGAAAATCATATTCATTAGTGTCTGTGGTGCGGCAGAGAACGGCGTCGCAACCATCACCAACCGATCCGAATGGAGGCTTCAACTCATGGAGCACAACAAGGTGTTCAGCCCGATCGCGGACCAGGGCCAGCTCGCCCACCTCTCCGCCACCCACTCGAACGCCCTCGTCGAGAACCCCTTCGACGACGCCGTCGAGGCCGACACCGCGGACGAGAAGTAAGCGGCACCTGCCGCTGAGGCAGTCTCCCGTTCCTCGCGTGGCGGGCCCGTCCGGGCGAAACCCCGGACGGGCCCGTCCCGTTCGCACCACCCGCCCACTCCCGTACGACGCCCATCGGAGGCTCCCCGTGAACCGCAGTCGACTCGCCCCCGGCGCCGGGATCGTCACCGTGCCCGGTGGCCGGCCCGTACTCCGCACCTCCGAAGGGGAGTTCCTGCGCATCGACACCGGACGCGTCGGCGCCGAAGAGCTGGTCGGCCGACTGGTACCGGGGGAGGGGGCGTACGCGGAATCGGCCGAACTCGACCACCTGGTAACGGCATTCGAGGAAGCCGGGCACGCCGTGACCGAACCCCGCCGCCTGCCGCTCACCGGCCGGACCGTCCACCTCCTGGGCGACCCCGTACTCACCGAACCGCTCTCCCGGTTCGCCGCGGCGGAAGGGGCCGAGGTCCGTCCCGCCACCGCCGACGACGTGGCCGCACTCACGGGGGAGCGGGACACCGCCGTGCTCTGGTGCCTCGACTCGCCCGTACCGGAAGGGCTGTGGGACGAAGCCGACCGGCTGCCCGCCCGGCACACCGCCTGGCTCCGCTGCCACCGCGAAGGCGCCCAGGCCTGGATCGAACCCCTCGCCTCCGCCCCCGGCGACGTCACCGCCGCCCATGTCCGCCTGCGCAGACTGGCCGCGACCGCTGCCCACCGCGAACTCGCCGCCTACTGGGCCGGCCACCGCACCCCCGACACCGGACCGCACCCCACCCAGGCGTCCGCCGCCCTGATCGCCGCACTGCTCACCGCCGACCTGATCACCTGGGCGAACGGCGAACCGCCGAGGGGAGCCCGTCTCCCCGCCCGCCGCCGACTGCGCCAGGTCGACCTACGACACCTGACGGTCACCGAGCATCCCGTGCTCCCCGTACCGGAGGTCGCCCCGCTGCCCGCCCCCACCGCGCGGACGGCCTCGTGAACACCATGGCGGACACGGCAAACGCCCCGGCGAACACCACGACCGTGTACGTCCCCGCCCCCGACGGCACCCCCCTCGCCACCGACCTCCACCTCCCGGACTCACCGGGCCCCCACCCCGCCGTCGTGATCCGCACCCCCTACGGCCGCACCGCCCACCGCGCCGAGCTGCGCGGCTGGGCGGCCCACGGGTTCGCGGCCCTCGCCCAGGACGTACGCGGCCGGCACGGCTCGCCGGGACCGTGGCACCCCTACCGGGACCACGAGGAGAGCGACGGTGCCGCAACCGTGGCCTGGGTGCGCGAGCAGGCGTGGAGCGGCGGCGGCCCGGTCGTCGCCGCAGGCGCCTCCTACGCCGCCCACTGCGCCCTCGCCACCGCGCTCGGCCCGTCCGGCGACGGGCGGCCGGACGCCGTCATCGCCGCCGTCCCCGCCCTCGGCCTCGCCGAGACCGCCCGCGAACCCGGCGGCCCCGAACGGCTCTGGGCCCGCGCCGGCTGGTGGGCCGCGCACGGCGACCGCCCCGACTCCGCCCCCGACGCGCTGACCCGCGCCCTCGCCGAGGACCCCCGCCTGCTGGAGCACCTCCCGCTGACCCGGCTGCCCGACCGCCTGGGCCGCGCCCTGCCCTCCTGGCCCGAACTCTGGGACGCCTGCCCGCGCGGCAGGACCGTCCTCCGGGGCTCCGCCTCCCGCCTCCCCCTCCTCGCCGTCGGCGGCACCCGCGACCCCTTCGCCGAGGACACCGTGGCGCTGTGGTCCGGCTGGGGCGGCCCCGCCCGTCTGCTGCTCGGCCCCTGGGGCCACCGCCTCACCGCCGACCGGCCCGAGATCGCGGCCGACCGCCTCAACCTCGGTGCGCTGTACGTACGGTGGGCCCGCGCCGCCCTCGCCGGACGGCTGCACCCCGAGCGGCGCGGGGTCATCACCCTGGGCGGCAGCGGCCGTTGGCACGGCGTACGGCTTGACGACGCGCACGGGTCGAAGGACTCCTCGACGCGCATCACCACCTGGCCCTTCGACGCTCCGGCCGGTCTACGCCTCCTGCACGGCGCCGAGTTCACCGCCGACCCGGTCCGCCCGGTCCGCTCGGACGACCTGGCCGTCCCCGCCGACGCCACCCCCGCCGACCGCTGCCTCCTCCTCTCCCCGCCTCTGCCCCGCCCCCTGGACCTCCTCGGACCCGGCGCCGCCCGGATCCACGCCACCGCCGACACCCCCGCCGCCGACTGGGCCGTACGCGTCACCGCCCTCGACCCGGCCGGCCGCGCGGAGCCGCTCGCGTTCGGCATCGTCCGGCGCGCCGACCCGCCGGGGGAGACCGTGGAGATCACCGTGCCGCTAGGCACCCTGGGCCGCCGCCTGCCCGCCGGGACGAGGCTCCGCGCGGAGATCGCCGGACACCACTTCCCCGCGCACGCCCGCAACCCGCACACCGGCGAGAACCCGGTGACCGCCACCCGCCTCGCCCCGTCCCGCAGAGCCGTCACGGCCCGGGGCAGCGCCCTGCACCTGACCGTCGTCGCCCAGCGTCGTTACGCCGAGCCCGTACCGGAGATATGCCGTTGACCAGCACCTTGCCCATCGAAGCCCTGGTCGACCCCGTCTGCGGGTTGATCCGGGGGGTGGAGCCCGTCGAACACCCGGAAGGCGCGCCGCCCCGCTACACCGCGATGACCGCCGAGGTCGCCGACGCCCGCCGCCTCGGCGCCTGGCCGGCCGACCGGGTCTCGCTCGGCACCACCTTCGGGGACCCCGAGGGCGCCTGGATCGCCGCCGTCGCCGAGGCCGTCGAACGGTACTGCGGCAACAGGGTCCCGCCGCCCGGCCACCCCGACGCGCCCCGCAGGGCCACGGCCGCCGAGCTGGAGGCGGAGGGCCTGCGGCTGTACGGACCCGGGGCGGTGCCCTCGTACGCATCCTGGCAGCACGAGCGCCCAGGATTCCCGTACGCCGAACTCACCTTTGACACACCGGCACTGTGGACACGGGCCACCGAGAACGGCCGTCCCTGCTGGGCCCCCGTAGCGCTCACCCACCTCAACTGGCGCCAGGGTGAGCTGCGTTCGCTCCCTCGCACCCACCACCTCAACTACGCGGGCATAGCCACCGGTCAGGGCTTCGACGACGCTGCTGAGCGCGGGCTGCTCGAAGTCGTGGAGCGCGACGCCTTGGAGCTGTGGTGGCACCTGGACGGACCCACCCGGGGCATCGACCCGGCGAGCGTGCCGGGCCTCACCGAAGACTTGGCAGGTACCGAACTGGACGTCCACATCGTGGAGATGCCCTCCGAGTTCGCCCCCTGCATGGCCGCCCTGGTCCACGATCCCCGGCGCGGGATCCACGCCGCCGGGTTCGCCTGCCGGTACGACCCGGCGGAGGCCGCCCGCAAGGCAGTGCTGGAGGCCGTGCACACCTGGGTTTTCACACAGGGTGCGGTGGATGCCGACGGCTGGGTCCACCGTTCCGTGGAGGCCGGTCTCTTCGCCCGGGGCCTCTACCTGGACCACCGGGCCGACCGGCGCTATCTCGACGTCTGCGGACCGGAGTTCGCCGCCGTACGGGACCTCGGTGCCCATGTGCAGGTCTGGCTGGACGGCCGGATGGCCCCACTGGCCCGCCGCTTCACCGAACCCGCCGGGGGCATCGTCCCCGTCACCGAGGTCGCCCACGGCAGCCGGTCCACCCTGGATGCGGCGCTCAGCGACGGCGGCCACCGGGTGATCACCGTGGACCTGACCACCGAGGACATAGCCGAGACCGCGCTGCGCGTAGCCCGCGTACTGGTCTCCGGTCTGATCCCCAACGCCCCCGCCGCCTTCGGCTACTTCGGCTGCCCGCGCTTCGCCGAGGCCGCGCTCGCCCGGGGCTGGCGGACCGAAGTCCCCACCGGTCCGGCGGATTTCACCCTCGCACCGCCACCCCACATGTGATGGAGCGCGTTCCCATGACCCAGGCTCCTCCCGCAGCTTCCGGCCTCCTGCGCCGCGCCCTGTCCGACGCCAGGTCACCCCGTCTGCCGCGCTCGGTCCCGTACGTACCGGAGCGCGCCTTCCCGTGGGGCGGCCCGGCCCTCTCCCCGGCAGGGACCGGTGGAGCGGTGGACCTGGATCGTGTCCTGCGGCTGTCGCTCGCCGCCCCCGACGGGTCGACGGCGGGCCGGCTGCGGCCCGTAGCCTCGGCGGGCGCGCTCCATCCCGTACGGGCGCACCTGCTCGTCGGCCCCGGCTGCTCGCTGCCACCCGGGCGGTACGCCTACGACCCGCGCACCCACCGCGCCCGTCCACGCGGCCGGGCCCCCGCCGGCGCGGCCCCGGGAGCCGTCGTCGTCCTCAGCGTCACGGCCGCCCGTACCGTCGCGCACTACGGGCACCGCGCCTGGCCGCTGCTCCTGCTGGACGCGGGCCACGCGGCGGCCGCCCTGGCGCTCGCTGCCGCACCGTACTGCGCACAGGTCTCGCTGGACGCGGACGGCGCCGAGCTCTCCGCGGCGGCGGGGCTGCCCGGGGCGGCCGAGTGGCGCGAGCTGTGGCCCGGAAGCGAACCGGAACTCCCCCTCGCTGCTGTCTGGTTGGCGGCCGCCCGCAAGTCGGCCCCCTCAACCGACCCGCTGGCCGCCTGGGCTGATCTGCCCCGCGCCACCGCCCCGGTGCCGCAACCGGGCAGCGAGACCGCCCCGCCCCGCGAACTCGCCGCCACCAGGCACGTGTTGGACCAGCTTGCCGCAGCTCCGGGCCGCCCCACCTGGCACCCCGCCCGCCGTCCAGCCCCGGTGACGGACGACACCCTCCGTACACGAAGGAGCGCGGACCCCGCCGACCTGGCGCACCCGTCCGCCCCGTACCTGCTCGCCCAGGTTCTGGCCACCGCCGAGGGCGCGCGCCCGGACGGCCCCGCCTGGGCCGCAGCAATCGGCGGCGACACCCCGGGGCTCCTCACCACCACCGGCGTCCTCGCCTCCGGTGATGCCCGCCCCACCCTCGCCCGCTGGGCGGCGGGCCAGCAGTGGATCGGCACAGCGGGCGCGGTGCTGGTCGCCCACGGCTGCCCCGCCGACGCCCCGCCCGCCCTGATCCGCAGCAGCCATCTTGCCGCCGGTCACGCTGCCGGAGTCGCCCAGGCCCACGCCACCGCGCTCGGCCTCCGCTCGCGCCCCATCGGCTCCTGGCAGCAGGCCGACCTCGGCGCCGCGCTCGGCGACGCCCCCGGACACGACTGGATCGTCCACGGAATCGCCCTCGCCGGGCCGGTCGACCCCGCACTCCCCGCCCCACCGCCCCCGTCGGGCAAGGAAGAACGCCCATGATGCTCCACCCCGAACTCCTGCGCGCCGCCCGCACCGCCCGCCGTCCCCTCGGCTGGGCCACCGCGCTCCTCGCCGCCGTCACCCTCACCCACCTCGCCCAGGCCGTGCTGCTCGCCGTCGTCCTCTCCCGGATCGCCCAGGGAGACACGTCCGGCCTCACCCCGCTCCTCCTCTCCGTGCTGGCCGTGGTCCTTATCCGCGCCGCGCTGGGCCGCGCCCAGCGGCTGACCGCCGTCACCGCGGGAGCCGCCGTCCGGATCCGGCTCCGCGACACCCTGCTGGGCCGCCTCGGCGAACTCGGGCCCACCGCCATCACCGGCGCGCGGGCCGGAGCCGTACGCGCCACGCTCGTGGACGGCGTCGAAGGGGTGGACGCGTACGTCTCCCGCTATCTGCCCCAGGCGCTGATCACCGCCGCTGTCCCGCCCCTCCTGCTCGTCGCCGTAGCGCTCATAGAGCCGTACGCCGCCCTCGCCCTGGCCCTCGCCCTGCTGCTGGCGCTCTTCGGGCCGCGCGGGTGGGACCGGCTGCTCGCCCGGCGGGGCAAGGAGCACTGGGATTCCTACGAGGCCCTCGCCGCCGACTACCTGGAGGCGTTGCAGGGCATGGCCACCCTGCGCGCGGCCGGAGCCGTGGGCCGCGTACGGGAGAAGCTGGAGAACCGGTCGGCGGCGCTCCACCGGGCCACCGTCGCCAAACTGCGGGTCTCGCTCGTCGACACCGGCCTCACCGACCTCGCCGTGCAGGGCGGCACCGCGGCCGCCGTCCTGGTGGCGTGCTCCTCGGCGGCCACCGGACGCACCGCCGCCACCGGGACGTACCTCCTGCTCATGCTCGCCTCCGAGTGCTTCCGCCCCATCCGCGACCTCTCCCGCGAATGGCACGCGGGCTACCTCGGGGTCTCGGCCGCCGACGGGATCGCCGCCCTGCGCACCGCCGAACCCGCCGTCCCCGACCGGGGGAGGGCGCTCGCCCGCTGGGACACCGCGCCCCCCATCCGCTTCGAGGACGTGCGCTTCACCCACCCCGGCGCCGGCCGCCCCGCCCTGGACGGCGTCACCTTCACCGCACCCGCCGGGCGTACGACGGCGATCGTCGGGCCTTCGGGTGCCGGAAAGTCCACCCTGCTGAGCCTGCTGCTGCGCCAGCGTGACCCCGACGGCGGCCGCGTCACGATCGCGGGGACCGAGACCGCCGCGTACGCCCTCGCCTCCCTGCGGCGGGGCATCGCCGTCGTCTCGCAGGAGACGTACCTCTTCCACGCCACGATCGCCGAGAACCTGCGCATCGCCCGCCCCGCCGCCACCGACCAACAGCTGCGCTCCGCCGCCCGGGCGGCGGGCATAGACCGGGAGATCACCGCCTTCCCCCAGGGGTACGACACCCTCGTCGGCGAACGCGGCGCCACGCTCTCCGGCGGCCAGCGCCAACGCCTCGCCCTCGCCCGCGCCCTGCTGGCCGACGCCCCGGTCCTGATCCTGGACGAGGCGACCAGCGCGGTCGACGAGCGGGGAGAGGCCCGGATCGTACGGGAGTTGCTCGCGGCGAGCCGGGGCCGGACCTGCCTCGTCGTCGCCCACCGACTCGACGCCGTACGCCACGCCGACCACATCGTCGTCCTCGACGGCGGCCGGGTCGAGGCGTCCGGCGACCACAGCGGACTGCTGGCGAACGGCGGCGTGTACGCCTCGCTCGTCGCGGCGGGCCGCACCGCCCAGGAGGAACACGCCGCATGACCCCGCCCGACCCGAGCCCTTCTGGGGCCCGTACGCCCCCGCCCGCGTCCGGCGCAGACGAGGCCCGCACGCCTCCGGCCCTGCCCGCCCCCGCCGCAGGCCAGGCTCGTACGTCCTCGGCCTCGCCCGAGCCAGCCGCAGACGAGGCCCGCACGTCCGTGGACCCGCTTGGGCGCGCCGTGGACCATGCCCGTACGCCTCCGGCCCTGCTCGCACCCGCCGTAAGCGAGGCTCGTATGTCCTCGGCCTCGCCCGAGCCAGCCGCAGACGAGGCCCGCACGTCCGTGGACCCGCCCGCGTCCGGCGCAGACCATGCCCGTACATCCCTGACCCCGCCCGCCTCCACCGCAGGCCACGCCCGTACGTACCCGACCCCGCCGGCCCTCGCCGCGGACCAGGCCCGCACGCCCCTGCCCCTGCGCGAACCCGCCGCAGACCATGCTCGTACGCCCGCGACCCCGCCCCCACCACCGGCCACAGACCACGCCCGTACGTCCCTGACCTCGCCCCAACCCGCCGCCGACCAGGCCCGCACGCCCCCAACCCCACCCCCACCCAAGAACGCCTCCGCACCCCACCACCCCCACCCCCACGACACCGGCGCCCTCCGTTCCCTCCTTCCCGTCCTCGGCGCCCACCGCGCCACCGTCCTGCGGACCTGCCTCGCCGCCCTCGTCGACCAGGCGGCCCTCGTCGCCCTGGTCACCCTCGCCGCGCACACCGTCGGCACAGCGGTCATCGAACACCGGGCCCCATCACCCGTCACCGTCGCCGTCCTCATCGGGCTCGTCCTGCTCCGGGCGCTCGCCACCTGGCGGGAGATGGACCTCTCGCACGACCTCGCCTACCGTGTCCTGGCCGAACTGCGCGTCCGGGTCTTCGACGGGCTCGCCCGTTCCGCCCCCGCGCGGATCGCCGGGCGGCGCAGCGGTGACCTCGCGGCGACCGCGCTCGGCGATGTGGAGGCGCTGGAGTTCTTCTACGCCCACGCCATCGCCCAACTCCTCGCCTCCGGACTCGTCTTCGCCGTCGCCGCCACCCTGCTGGGCGTCCTCGGGCCGTGGCTGCTGCTCGCCGTCGTGCCCGCCGCCCTGCTCCTCCTCTGGTCGCCCCTGCTGGAGGCGCGCGGCCGGGCCGAGCGCGGTGCCAGGACCCGGGCCGCGCTCGCCGACCTCTCCGCGGAGAGCGTGGAGAGTGTCGACGGCCTCCGGGAGCTGCTGACGGCGGGTGCCCTGGGCCGTACCCGGGCCCGGCTGCGCTCCGGCGGCCGGCGGCTCGCCCGCGCCCAGCGGGCCGAGCAGTCCTGGGAGACGGGGGCCGGCGCGGCCCGGGATCTGCTCGTCGTGGCCGCCGTCATCGGGGTCGTGGCCGCTGCCGCCCATGCGACGGGCGGCAGCCGTCTCGACGGGGCCTGGGCCCCGGCCGCCATGGCCCTCGCCCTCGGCGCCCTGGCCCCGGTGGCCGAATCGGCGGCCGCACTGGGCCGGGCGGGCAGCCTGCGTGCCGCCGCCGCCCGGGTCCGCGCGGCCGTGAACGCCCCCGCCGGGGCGCCCGTCCCCGCCTCCCCGCTTTCCGTCCCGCCGGGTCCGCTGGGGCTGCGGCTGCGCGGGGTTCGGTTCGGTTACGGCTCCGCCCCTGTCCTGGACGGCCTCGACCTCACCGTACGGCCGGGGGAGACGGTGGCCCTCGTCGGCGCCTCGGGGGCCGGGAAGACCAGCTGCGCCCATCTGCTCGCCCGCTACTGGGATCCGCAGGACGGAACGGTGGAGCTGCTCCCGGAGGACCAGCCCCACTCCGTCGACCTGCGGGATCTCGCCGAGGACGACCTGCGCGCCGCCGTGTGCGTGGTCGGCCAGGAGGCCCCGCTCTTCCACGGCACCCTCGCCGAGAACCTCCGCCTCGGTGCTCCCGACGCCACCGATCAGGAGCTGGCGGATGTCGTCCGTACCTGCGGCCTCGCCCCGGTCGTCGACGCCCTGCCCCAGGGACTGGACACCCCGGTCGGCGAACGCGGCGCGACCCTCTCCGGAGGCCAGCGCGCCCGGGTCGCCCTGGCCCGGGGGCTCCTCGGCCGGCCCCGGGTCCTCGTCCTCGACGAGACGACGGCCCACCTCGACCACCGGGGCGACGAAGAGCTAGCGCGGGCGCTCGCGGCGGACTCCCGGGCCCGTACCCGTACGACGCTGATCATCGCCCACCGGCCCGCCACCGTCCGCCGGGCCGACCGCATCGCCGTCCTCGCCAGGGGGCGCATCGTCGAGGAGGGCACTTGGGACGAGCTGATCCGGGCCGGAGGCGCACTGACCCGGCTGTTCAGCCGGGCGGGGGAGAGCCGGGAGGCAGTGGGGACGGCAGATTCTGTTCCGCCCAGATGATCTTCCCCCGGTGCGTGTACCGGGTGCCCCACCGCCGGGCGAGCTGGGCGACCAGGAACAGACCCCGGCCTCCCTCGTCCGTCGTACGGGCGTGCCGCAGCCGTGGGGTGGTGCTGCTGGCGTCGGACACCTCGCAGGTCAGCACGGACTGGAGGAGCAGCCGCAGGCGTACGGGACCGGAGGCGTACCGGATCGCGTTGGTCACCAGCTCGCTGACGATCAGTTCGGTGGTCATCGTCAGCTCTTCCAGGCCCCACGCCTCCAGCTGGCGGGCCACCTTGTTCCGGGTCGCGCCGACGGCCGCCGGGTCCAGGGGCACGTCCCACGAGGCCAGCCGGTCGGGGCTGAGCACGTGGGTACGGGCGAGCAGGAGGGCGATGTCGTCCGGCTGCGGAACGGGCAGCAGCTCCTTGACCACCGCCGCGCACAGCTCGTCCAGCGGCAGCCCCTGCCGCGAGACCGCCCGGCCCAGCCGGACCATGCCCTGTTCGGTGTCCTTGTCGGTGCCCTCGACGAGGCCGTCGGTGTAGAGGCCGAGCAGGCTCCCTTCGGGCAGCTCCACCTCCATGGACTCGAAGGGGAGCCCGCCCAGGCCCAGCGGGGGGCCGGAGGGCAGGTCGGGGAAGCTGACCGCGCCTTCCGGGGTGACGACCACCGGCGGCGGGTGCCCGGCCCGGGCCATCGTGCAGCAGCGGGACGCCGGATCGTAGACGGCGTACAGGCAGGTGGCGCCCAGCACCGTCGTGCCGCCCCGGTCGGCCTTCCCGCCCGTCGGCTCCTCCTCACTCAGCCGCATGACGAGATCGTCCAGCCGGGCCAGCAGCTCGTCCGGCGCGAGGTCCATGTCGGCGAGCGTCTGCACGGCGGTCCGCAGCCGGCCCATGGTCGCGGCCGCGCTGATGCCGTGCCCCACCACATCCCCGATGACCAGGCCGACCCGGGCCCCGGACAGCGGGATCACATCGAACCAGTCGCCCCCGACCCCGTCCTTCGCGTCCGCCGGGAGGTAGGAGGAGGCCACGTCCAGCGCCGTCCCGCCGCGCAGGGTGTGCGGCAGCAGGCTCTCCTGGAGCACCAGTGCCGCCGTGTGCTCCCGGGTGTAGCGGCGGGCGTTGTCCACGCAGACCGCGGCCCGGGCCACCAGCTCCCGGGCCGGCGCCACATCGTCCTCGTCGAACGGGACCGGGTTCTGCGACCGCATGAACGTGGTGAGCCCGAGGACGGTGTCCCGTGCCCGCATCGGTACGGAGATGAGCGAGTGCAGCCCGAACTCCCGGATCCGGGCGGCCCGCGCGGGCTGCTCCACGGCCCATGCGCGGCTGTCCGGGTCGAGGAGCGGAAGGAGGACCGGGTCGCCGTCGAGGAGGAAGTGGACGTCGTGCGGCGGCGGTACGAAGTCGACGTTCTCCCCGACCCGCACCACCGCCTCCGGACATCCCTCGCGCACCGAACTCATCCCCATGCGGCGCATCTGCGGCCGCCCGTCACGCGCGCCCGCCCCGAGCAGCGGAACCCCCGGCCGCTCCCTGCCCAGCGGTGTCTCCAGCAGGTCGACGAAGACGAAGTCGGCGAACCGGGGCACCGCGAAATCGGTCAGCTCCTGGGCTGTGCGCTGCACGTCGAGGGTGGAGCCGATACTGGCCCCCGCCTCGTTCACGAGCGCCAGCAGCCTGCGCGCGTTCCACCGGTCGGTCACGTCCTGGACCATGTAGCCGATGCCGATCCGGTTCTCCTCGGCGTCCGCCAGCGGGAAGAACGAGCTCGAATAGGCCCGTCGGCGGTTCGGGTCGGACCAGCTCCAGCCCAGGTACTCGTAGTCCGTGACCGGTACACCGGTCGCCATGACCTGGCGCATCAGCCTCTCGATCGGCGCGGCGAGCAGCCCGGGCAGCACATCCGCCGGCCGCTGCCCCAGGCGCTGGTCCCGGGGGACCCCGCCGAACCGCTCCAGGGTGTCGTTGAGCCAGATGTAGCGCAGCTCCGGGTCCATCACCGCCATGCCGACCGGCGACCGGGTGAGGAACCCCTCCAGCACCGAACCGTCCACCACCCACTGCGGGCTGCGCTCCCGCCCGGAGACCAGGAAGCCCTCGCGCCCGGCGATCAGGAACGAGGCGGAGACCCGTACGTCCACGTCGATCCGCCGGTCGTCCCGGCCACGCAGAGCGATCAGCCCGCTCCACCCCGAACCGCCGCGGGCCCGGGCGGCGATCGCGGCCGTACGCCGGGGGTCCGGGGCCCCCGCCAGCAGCAGGGCGGCGGACCGCCCGACCATCTCGGCGGCCGCGTACCCCAGCAGGGCCTCCGCCCCGCGGGTCCAGCCGATGACCGTGCCGTCCCCGGCGATCACCGCCACCGCGTCGTCGCTCAGCTGTACGGGACCCCGGGGGTCCGCGTCGGGCAGCGGGCCGGGCCCCGCCGGGGGGCCCTCGTCGGCGGATGCCATGCACCTCACCACCATCTCTAGGTTTCCATGGTCGCGCGTCACCCCCGAGTACGCACCGGCCGGGGCTCCCGCACGGGCTTTCGCCCGTTCGGCGGCGTGACGCGGCGGGCCGTGTCCCCGTTGGGGGAGTGACAAGCGGTCGCTTGCCCACCTGCCCCCGCGCTGGACCCGTGTGGGTGGACGGCTCCGGCTCCCCTGAGGAGAGCCGGAGCCGTTTCCATGCGCGCGGTCAGTACCGGACGCAGATCCTGCGTTCCTTCAGCCACTGTCCCAGCCAGTCCCCGAACGGCACGGTGATGCACCACCTGCGGGTGACCGGCGGTTCGGGAGCCGCAGGCGTGGGCGGCACCGACGGCGTGGGCTCCACGGCCGGCGGCACCGTCGGAGACGGAGGCGGCGTGGGGGAAGGCGGCTGAGTCGGGGTCGGGGCCGTGGTGGGAGGCGCGGACGGGGCGGGCTTCACCGGCGCGGCCATCTCGGCGAGCTTCGTCCGGAACACCTTCGAGGCGCGCGGATTGCTCTTGCACTGCCACACCCCGTGCGGGCAGTAGTCCGTGATCGTCTGGTACAGCGGCTGGTGCCGGTCGATCCAGTCCAGCATCCGCCGCATGTACTCCGGATTGTCGCCGTTGCGGAAGAGCCCCCACTCCGGGAACGAGATCGGCTTGCCGCGCTCCGCCGCGAAGTCGACATGCTTCTGAAGGCCGTACGGGTCGTTGATCTGGTCGTCGAACGACTGGCCCGGCGGCTGGTCGTAGGAGTCCATGCCGATGATGTCGACGACGTCGTCACCCGGGTAGCACTCGGTCCACGGCACCGCGTCCCGTCCCCGGCTGGGCGTGAAGTCGAAACGGAACTCCTGGCCCGGCACCGCGCGCATCGCCGTCACGATCCGCTGCCAGTACGCCTTCCAGGACGCCGGATCGGGACCGCAGCGATGGGTGTACGTGGTGCCGTTCATCTCCCAGCCGAGCACGATCACCGTGTCCGGAACCCCCAGGGAGACCAGGCGCTCCGCCAGTTTGGTGAAGTGCCGGTCGTAGTCGCCCGCCGCTCCCGACCGCAGCAGCCGGCGGACCTGGGCGTCCGGGACGCGCTCCTCGTTCCGCTCCAGCATGGGCACGTTGAGGACGAACAACCGGTCCTTGTCCGCCTTGCGCCAGTCGGCCCAGGAATCCAGGAAGTCGGGAGTCCCCTCGATGTTCACCCAGAGGTCGCCCGGCAGGTAGGTGTGCCCCACCCGCAGCTCCGCGCCGCCGAGCCAGCGGGACAGGTCGGCCATCCTGCTCACCCCGGCCGGCCCGTAGTCCAGATAGGCGCCGTGCGCGGTGGAGCCCGCGCCCCTGGTGCCCTGCGGCCCGGGGGCGGCGCTGTCCACGGAATCGGCGCCCGGCGGCGGCTGGCCCGCGATGCCGCCGCCCGCCAGGAGACTGAGAACGGCCGCCGCGATGCATGTGGTGATGAGTCGGCGCTTGGCCGGCATGACTCCTCCTGGCTACAGGGAAATTCCGGCCGCTTCGGCCCGATGGGGAGAGAGTTTCATCATCCTGCACCGCACGCTAATAGAGTGGTCCATTTATCGCATTCGGCGTTGCGAACGGGCCGATCAGGTGAACGTCGGGCCGAAGGTGAACGGCAGCGAACCGACGCGGTTGTCGAAATTCGAATCGACCAGCTTGGGGTCGCCCGTCTGCCGGATGACGGGCCGTCGGGTGAGCAGCTCCCGGAACAGGGCCGTCATTTCGAGCCTGGCCAGATGGGCGCCGAGGCAGTGGTGCGGGCCGCCGCCCCCGTAGCCCAGGTGCGGATTCGGCGACCGGGTGATGTCGAAGAGATCCGGACGGGTGAAAACTGATTCATCGCGATTGGCGGAGGCGTAGAGCAGTGCGACTTTCTCCCCCGGAAGAAAGTTCCGGCCGCCCAGCTCGAATTCCGATACGACGGTCCTGCGGAACTGGATGATCGGCGTCGAATGGCGGACGATTTCCTCCACGGCACCCCCGATGTACCGGTCGAAGTCCGACCGCAGGAGTTCCAGTTGCTCCGGATGGCGGTCCAGCAGGGAGAGCCCGTGCGCGATCGCGTTACGGGTGGTCTCGACCCCGGCCACCAGCAGCAGCGAGAAGAAGGCGCCCAGATCCCGCGAGGAGAGCCCCTCACCGTCGATGTCCGCGCGCACCAGGGCCGAGACGAGATCGTCCTGCGGGTGATGGCGGCGCTCGTGCGCCAGACGCGCCATGACGAACTGCATCATCGCCAGCGACGCGATCCCGCGCCCGGGGATCCGCAGCCTGGCCCGGCCCCGGCGTGCGACGCCGACGTGCTCGGAGGCGTGGTCGATCTGCTCGGCGATCCGCGGCCGGTGCTCCCCGGGGATGCCCATCAGGTCGCAGATCACCTCCAGCGGCAGCCGCGAGGCCGCCGACGGCATGAAGTCGCCGGGACGCTCGGCGATCATCTCGTCCACCAGACGGGCGGCCAGCCGGTCGATGTTCTCCTCGGTGGCGGCGAGCAGCCGGGGGGTGAAGCGGCGGGAGATGATCCGGCGCAGCGCCGCGTGCTCGGGCCCGTCCATGTTGACCATCGAGTTCCCGAACAGCGCCTTCGCCCAGCCGGCCGGCTCCGGGGTGGTGACCCCCGGCGCGCTCGCGAAGACCTTCGGGGTGCGGCTCGCGGTCAGCACGTCCGCGTGGCGCACCAGGGCGTAGAAGGGCTTGCCGGAGGTACGGGCGGTGCCCGGCCGGGGCGTGAACAGCACGGGTGCGTCCAGTTCCCGCAGCCGGGCGAAGGCGGCGAGCCGCTCCGGGCGCGGCAGCTGCCAGAAGGCCGGGTCGGCGAGGTCGCAGTGGGCCGCGCGGTCCCCGGACACCTGATTCGGAACGGTCATGTCCATCCACCTCCATGAGTTCGCGAGGTCATCGTCCGGTCCGGTGCGCGACCGGCTCCGCGCGACGCGTGCCTCCGGCGCGGATGGCCGCGCAAGGTCACGCGTTTGACGGAACGCGAGGCACGCCGCGCCCACAAGAACCGTTTCGCCGCCGCCTCGTTGCCACCATCGCGAGGAACAGCACCTCGAACGAGCCGAACGAGAGGCAGTCACCCATGAGCCGAACCACGGATCCGGGCGGCGCACCGCGTGGAGCACGCGGTCCGTCGCGCCGGATCGTCCTGCGTACCGCCTTCACCGCGGCCGTGGCCGCAGGCACCGCCGCGGTCCTCCTGCCGCTGTACGACGACGAACCGGCCACCGCGCCCGCACCGGCGAAGGGGCAGGGCCACACCGCCGCCGGGGCGGAGGAGTTCGCCGAGATGTACCGGGGCCGGGAGATCCGCGGGTCGGTGACCGTCCTGGTCCCGGCCGGCGAGGCGGGCGGGGCCGGCCGGGGGGAGCCGGTCACCGAGATCCGCATCGACGGCCGCCCGCTGCACGTCATGCGGCGCGCGGACGGCACGTACCTGAGCGATGTCACGCACTACGAGTCGTTCCCCACGCTCCGCGAGACGGCCCGCGCCGCCGTGGACGAGCTGGGCACCGCGCGGCTCGCACTCCCCGCCTCGCACCACAAGTGACCGTCGCACGGCACGTGAATGTCGCACCACATGTGAACCAGGAGGACCAGAACCGGTGTACACCCGCAAGAACCAGCGCGACCTTACGCGCACCGAGAAGCGGCGCCTCGTCGACGCGATCCTGAAGCTCAAGCGCTCGGGCCGCTACGACGACTTCGTCGTCATGCACCGCGAGTACTACGTCATGGACACCGAGAACCGGCCGCGCCCCGCCCATATGACGTCGTCGTTCTTCCCCTGGCACCGCCGCTACCTGCTGGAGTTCGAGCAGGCCCTCCAGGCCGTCGACCCCGGGGTGAGCGTCCCCTACTGGGACTGGACCCAGGACCGATCGACCACCTCCTCCCTCTGGGCGGAGGACTTCCTCGGCGGCAACGGCAGGCCCGGCGACCGGCGCGTCACCACCGGACCGTTCGCCTTCGACGCGGGCAACTGGAAGGTGGGCGCCGGGGTCACCGACCAGAACTGGCTCACCCGCAACTTCGGCAGGCCCGGCAACAACCCGGTCTCCCTCCCGACCGCCGACGACGTGGCGCGGGCGCTGAAGGACCCGGTCTACGACACCGAGCCCTGGAACAGCATCAGCACCGAGGGGTTCCGCAACCGCATCGAGGGCTGGGGCATCCACCGGGTGCGCCCGGTCGGCAACCACAACCAGGTCCACCAGTGGGTCGGCGGCCCGATGGCCGGGGCCGCCTCCCCCGAGGACCCGGTCTTCTGGCTCCACCACTCCTTCATCGACCTGCTCTGGGACCGCTGGCAGAAGGCACACCCCAAGGCCGCCTACCTGCCGGGCCGCAAACCCGCCTCACCCGGCCGGGACCGTGACTACGTCTTC
Source organism: Streptomyces sp. SID8374 (assembly GCF_009865135.1). Classification (NCBI taxonomy): domain Bacteria; kingdom Bacillati; phylum Actinomycetota; class Actinomycetes; order Kitasatosporales; family Streptomycetaceae; genus Streptomyces; species Streptomyces sp. SID8374. Next base: position 2,153,231 of record NZ_WWGH01000002.1, read on the forward strand.
GGCCTCGACGACCCGATGCCCCCGTGGAACGTCACCCCCAGGAAGCTCCTCGACCACAGCAAGGTCTACCGCTACGCCTGAGCGCGCACGGCGAACGGCCGGCCCCTCCGGGAAGGAGGAGGCCGGCCGTTGCCGTGGAGCGGGGAGATCAGCGGCCGTAGCCGTAGTCACCCTTGTCGTCGTGGCCCTCGGAGACGTTGGCGCAGGTGTTGCCGAAGGCCGGGTTGAGCAGGCCGATCACGTTGACGGTGTTGCCGCAGATGTTGACCGGCACGTGGATCGGGACCTGGAGGACGTTGCCCGAGGCGACACCGGGGGACCCGATGGCCGCACCCTGGGCACCGGCGTCCGCCGAGGCCATGCCGGCGCCGCCGGCGATGAGGGCACCGGTGCCCGCCATGACGGCGGCGACCTTCGTGATACGCGACATCAGAACTCCTTGTAAGGAAGGGGGGTTGCTGCGGAGCACGAGGCCCGCATGCCCTGACAACGCGCAAGACGGCCGACGGTAACGGATCAACGTCCAGACGAAATCTCCGGTGTTGTCCTACGGCCTGTCGCCGCCCGCCTCACCGCCCGATGACCGGAAGCGTGGTAAGCCGCTCGTGCCAGTCCCGGGCGGCGGGGAACCGTGCCTTCACGGTCTCCACGGCCCGCTCCCGCACCGCCACCTGCGACTCCCGCAGCCGCAGCAGCGGCTCCAGACCCGGGCGGGCCAGCAGCAGCCGCTGGTTGACCACCGTGACCGGCTGCCAGTGGTTCTTGTACTGCTCGGCGCCGCGCAGCAGGCTCAGCACCTCCCGGCCGGTGTCCGAGGCCTGCTGGGACACCTCACGCAGCAGCATGGTCGACACATCGACCTTCCGCTCCCGCAGCCCGGGGTCCGCCCCGTACAGATAGCCGCCCGCCAGGTGCCCGGACTGAAGGGTCAGGTTGGCCGCCACGACCTCGCCGCCCATCAGGAACTCGGTGACGGCGGCCGTGCCGTTCCCCACCATCCGCCCCACCGACCGGACCAGGTGGTCCGAGAACCGGGCCCGCAGGTGCTCCGGGTTGACCCCGCGGTCGCGCCACTGGAGTTCGTGGAGCCGCAGCAGGGTGCCGATCGCCGCGGGCACCCGGTCCTGCGGGACCTTGCGGGCCTCGACGTCCAGGGCCTCGATCCGGCGGAGCTTGGCCCGCAGCCGCTGGCCGCGCGAGCCGGTGAGCCGCGCCACCAGATCGCCCAGCGGCTCGGCGGGCAGCTCCATGCAGGTCGAGTCCGTGAGCCGGCTCCGCGCGCCCGGCCACCGGCCGAACAGCAGCTGCGCCGACGCGTCCGGCCGGACCTCCCGCAGATCGACCACGGTGTGCCGGGCGGCCCGGTCCAGACCGCGCTGGAGCGCGCCGACCGCGTGCCCCGCCTCCTCCTCGTCCACCAGGATGTCGAAGAAATCGGAGATCGCCCCGCCCATCGGCACCAGCAGCGGCATCGGACGGTGCACCAGCATCAGCGGCGCCGCCCCGATCAGCCGCCCGGAGCGCCGGACCAGCAGGACCCGCAGCCTCCCCTCCTGACCGTAGGAGATCCACCAGGAGTGGAGCCACGCATGGCTCTGGAACGGGGTGGCGGTGGCGCAGCGGCGGTGCAGTGCGTCCCACTCACCGGCGAGCGCGCCGAACTCCCCGAAGTCCCGGCAGAGGGTCACGGTGAGGGTGCCCGCCCGGTCGGCCGTCATCGCACGAGCTCCCGGTCGTCGGTGGGGGTGTGGTCCTCGGCGGCGGTCGGCCCGGGCACCTGGGCGGAGACGCTCCAGCCCGCGCGCCGGGGCCGTACGAGCAGCACGAGGCCGCCCAGCAGACCGCCCGCGGCCGCTCCCACTGCGGTGCCGAGCGGCACCGACGGCGAGACCGGCTGGTCGGGCTTCATCGCATGGGTGAACTTGATCAGCTTCACCCCGGTGTCCTTGGAGACATGGCCGCTGCTCACGATGACGGCCTCGATCACCGCGTTGGCGATGTCGGCCGCCTTGTCCGCGCTGTTCGACGTGCCCGTCACCGCGATCATCGGCGAGTCGGGCGAGGTCTCCGAACGCACCTGGGAGCGCAGGGCACGCATCGGCTCACCGGCCGCGCCCTGGGCGTAGGAGAGCGTCGCGTCGCTGGTCACGAGGCGGCCGTAGGACTGGGCGTAGCCGAGCGCGGCCGAGGGGTCGGTCTCCTCCTCGGCGACCGCCATGGCGTAGCTGGTGGCCTCGTACTGGGGGGCGGCGAGCAGCCCGTACGAGAGCCCGGACGCGGTGCCGAGCAGCACACAGACGGGCAGGGGCCACCAGTGGGGCAGCCGGGTGAGGGAGGTGCGCAGCCGCTTCCGCAGGGCGGCGGGTCGCTGCTGCTCGGGAGACTCGGTCATGAAAGGGCTCTCCGGTTCGGTGGGGCGGTGTCGAGGGCGTACGCGTACACATCCATCAGGCGCTCGCTGCTGCGCCGGATGTCGTAGTGGCCGACGGCCCGTGGTGGCGGGCGGCGGTCCGGGCGGGCCTGTATCCGCTGCCGCAGCACGGCGGTCAGCTCGTCGGGGCTCCCGGCGATCCGGGTGGCGCCCGGTGCGTGGGCGGCGGACAGGTCGTCGATGGCCGGGCAGGCGTCGTGCAGGACGGGCAGCCCGGCGGCGAGCGCCTCCACGGCGGCCAGCCCGAACGACTCCTCACGGGACGTCGATACGAAGGTGTCGACGGCGCTCAGCAGGGCCGGGACCCCGGGGACCGGGCCGCCTCCGTCCGCCCCGCACTCACCGAGGAGGCGGATCCGGTCCGCCGCCCCCAGCTCGGCCGCCAGGGTCCTGAGCGCCCCGGCCTCCGGCCCGTCACCGGCCAGCAGCAGCCGGGCCTCCGGCAGCGCGGCGACCGCCCGGACCAGCACGTCGAAACGTTTGCCGGGTACCAGCCGGCCCACCCCGCCGACCACGAACGCGTCATCGGGGATCCCCAGCGCCGCCCGGACGGCGAGCCGCCGGTCCGGGTCGAAGCGGTAGCGGTCCGCGTCGATGCCGTTGGGCACCAGCCGGATCCGCTCGGCGGGCACCCCCCAGTCCCGCAGCCGCCCGGCGACGGTGGAGGAGACCGCGACGGTGGCCGCGCCGAGCCGTTCGGTGGAGAGGTACAGGGCGCGGATGCCCCGGGTCAGCGGGCGGCCCTCGATCTCGGCGCGCCCCAGGGAGTGCTCGGTGGCCACGGCCGCCCGCACACCCGCGAGGCGCGCCGCGATCCTCCCGTACACACAGGCCCGGTAGAGGTGGGTGTGGACCAGGTCGTAGCGGCCGTCGCGGATCAGCCGGGTCAGCCGCCCGACGGCCGAGAGGTCCCGGTTGCCGCGCATCCCCAGGTGGATGACGCGTACCCCGTCGGCCCGCAGGCCGTCCGCCACCGGGCCCGGGTTGGTGAGCGTCACCACGTCGCACTCCACCGGCAGATGGCGCAGCAGCAGCCGCAACTGCTGCTCGGCGCCGCCGACCCCGAGCCCGGTGATGACGTGCAGCGCCCTCACCGGGGGCCGCCCGCCCGCACCGGGGAGGCCGTACGGGAGCCCGCGCCGGGAACCGCCCCGTGGCGCAGCCCGTGCCGCAGGTCCTTCGCCCAGAGCCGTACGCCCCGGTCCGCCTGGCTGATGTGGGTGCGGGGGAGGGCGAACCGGCTGATCAGCGGCCCGGGCGCCAGCGCGCAGCCGTACCCGTACCCGGCAGAGCGCACCGCCTCCGCCACCCGCCGGTCCAACGTGCCGTACGGGTAGCAGAAGCCCTCCGGGAGCGTCCCCGTCAGCTCGGCGATCAACTCCCGGCTGTGGAACGTCTCGTGGCGCAGCTCCTCGTCCGCCAGCGTGGTGAGGTCCCGGTGCAGCAGGCCGTGCGAGCCGACCTCCATCCCCGCCTCGGCGACCCGCCGGATCTCGTCGTGGGTGAGCAGCGGTTTCCGGGGCCCCAGCGGGTCCCACTCGTTCACCCCTCCCGGCCGTCCCGGCAGGACGTAGACGGTCGCGGTGCAGCCGTGGACGCGCAGCACCGGCAGCGCCTCATGGAGGAAGTCCCCGTACCCGTCGTCGAAGGTCAGCCCGACCAGATCGCGCCTCCCCGCCGCGTGCGCCCGCATCAGCTCCGACACCCCCACCCCGCGTAGCCCTCTGCTGCGCAGCCACGCCAGCTGCTCGCCGAGCCGCCGGGGGGAGACGGTGATGCCGTACGGGTCGTCGTCGGTGTCGGTGACCGAGTGGTACGTGAGGATCCAGGGCTGGCGGCGGGTGTGCGGGCGGAGCCGGGACGAGGGGGCATCGGCGCGAGGCGCCGAGGGGTCAGCGGCCATCTGTGAACCTCCGTCGGATGAGTGCCAGCAGGGAGACGACCTCGGGCGAGCGCAGGGCCAGCCCGGTCAGGAAGAAGACGGCGGGGACGAGGACACACCCGGCGGCCAGGCTCAGCACGGCGTCGGGGAGCAGCGGCGCCGCCGCCCAGCCCGCCGCCCCGGCCACCAGGGCGGCGCCCGCGAGACGGCCCAGGGAGAGGGCGACCGCCCGGGCCCGGATCGGGACCACCCGGGTGCCGAGACCCATCAGCAGGAGCAGCGCGGTCGTGCTGATCCCGATGGCGTTGGCCGTGGCGATGCCGTCGACGCCGAAGCGGTACGTGAGCGCGTACCCGGCGCCCATCGTGACGAGCAGCCCGGTGCCCATGGCGAACGCCGGGAACCAGGTGGGCCGCCCGGACGAGAAGAACGGGCGGCTCAGCGCGCCGACGAGACAGTGGCCGAGCAGCCCCGCCGCGTAGACCCGCATCACCTGGGCGGTGGCCTCGGTGTCGGCGGTGTCGAACGCGCCGCGCTGGAAGAGCACATCGATGATCTGGGGCGCGTAACCGAGGACGACCGCCGTGCCGAGCAGCACGACCATGCCCGCCAGCGCGAGATCCCGCTCCACCCGCTGCCGGGCCTTCTCGTGGTTCCCGTCGGCCATCGCCCGCGCGACGACGGGGAACGTCACCGTGCAGATCATCAGCGAGAGCACCATCGGCATCTGCGCGACCTTCTGCGCGTAGTTCAGATGCGAGATGGCGCCCGCCGGGAGCGTGGAGGCCAGGAACCGCTCCACCAGCACCTGTGACTGACGGCTCACCACGAACAGCACGACCGGGGCGAGGACGGTCACACCCAGCAGGGGAGCGGTGCGCCGGACACGCTTCCTGATCCGCCTGAGGCGGGGCCGCGCCAGGGGCAGCAGCCGCAGGAAGGTGGGGAGCTGGGTGAGGATCATCAGCAGGCTGCCGACGGCGACGCCCGCCGCCGCCGCCCGTACGCCCCACACCGAGTGCAGCGCCAGCGTCATGCCGATGATGCCGACGTTGTACGCGACGTAGACCCCGGCGGGGGGCAGGAAGCTGCGGTGGGCGCGCAGCGCGGCGCTGAAGTAGCCGGTGATCCCGAAGGTGAGCACGGTGACGGCGGTCAGCCGGGTGCAGTCCACCGCGAGGCCCGGGTCGGCCAGCCCGGGGGCGAGGACGCCGACGACCCAGGGGGCGCCCGCCATCAGCAGCGCCGCACCGGCCATGAGCAGGACGCAGAGCCGGGGCAGGGTGGCCGCCACCAGTTGGCGTACGGGGTCGGGTCGGGGCTCCCCGTCGGCATCCGGCTCCCCGGTGGCCTCGGTGCCCTTCGCGGCCTCGGTGTCCGCGCGGCGGGTGAGGGCGAGACTGAAGGCCGGGACGAGCAGGAGCGCCATCCCGTCCTCGATCAGCAGCGTGGCCGCCATCTCCGGCACGGTCCAGGCGATCAGGAACGCGTCGCTGGCGTCGCTCGCGCCGAAGTACCGGGCGATCGCCTGGTCCCGTACGAGGCCCAGTACGGCGCCGACCACGGTCAGCACCGCAGTGGCCGCCGCCGCGCGGGCGAGGAAGGACCCGAGGCCGGGAGCCTCGCCGCCGCCCGCAGGTTCCGGCGCGTCCCCGGCGGCGGTGGTCCCCGTGAGGCCGGAGCCGGGGGGCTGGCCGGGGCCCGGGAGCAGGGGAGGGGCGGCTTTGCCGGGAGGTGCCTCGCGGGGGAGTCCCTCCCGGGAGCGGGCCTCCGCCTCCGTCCCCGTACCGGTGTCGCTCACGCGGTGCCCGCCTTCCCCGGCTCGGCCAGTGCCCACCAGGCGGCGAGCCCCAGGACGACGCCGCCCAGCACGGTCGTGGGGCCGCCGATGTCGGAGTACAGGAAGTTGACGCTCTGCCAGGTCATCAGGGCGACCGCCACCAGACCGCAGTCGACGGCCGCGTGGCCGCGTGAACGGGCCCGGACCAGCCGGCGCACCGCGCCGACGAGGATCGCCGCCCAGCTGCCGACGACCGCCGTCAGACCGATGAGGCCCTGCTCGCTGAGGATCAGCAGATACATGTTGTGCGGGGAGAGGAGGGCCTGCCTGCGGAACTCCTGGCCCGCCCCCGCCGTGTCGCTGCCGGAGGAGAGGCCGATCGAGGCGTGGGCGTCGCGGTGGGCGGGGAACCCCTTGAGGCCGACACCGGCCACGGGCTGCTCGCGCCACATGGAGCCCGCCGCGCTCCACATCGTGTACCGGTCGTTCACCGAGCGGTCGGGGGCCCGGGTCACCTGGGTCACGCTGGCGGCCCGCTCGGCGATCATCTCCGAGCCGATGCCGAACCCGCCGACCAAAACCACCGCGGTGGCACCCAGCACCGCCAGCGAGGTCAGCGCCTGCCGACGGCCCGTCAGGGAGAGAGCGACCAGGAGGGCGAGCGCCGTGGCGATCCACACCCCCCGGCTGAAGGAGAGCGCGAGCGGCACGATCAGCCCGACGGCGACGACCGCGGCTGCTGGGCGCAGCCAGGCCGGAGCGTTGCGCGGGGTCCGCAGCGCGAACGCGGCGGCGGCCAGCAGCCCGTAGGCGACGACCGTGGCCATCCCCATGATGTCGCTGGGCCCGAACGTGCCGACCGCCCGGACCTCCTCGCCCATGTACGAGGCGCCGGTCCCGGTGACGTACTGGTCGACGCCGACGACGCCCTGGACGAGGGCCAGGACCACCAGCGCACCGGCCACGATCCGGAAGCCGTGGGCGTCCTTGAGCAGGAGGCAGACGGCGGCCGGGACCAGCACGAAGACCTGGAGGTAGCGGACCAGGCCCGGCAGTGCGGCGGCCGGGTCGGCGGCCGTCACCGTCGCCACCGCGAAGCCCACGGCGGGCAGCCCCAGCACCAGGGCGGCGGCTCCGCTGAGCGGGCGCTGCCGGAGGTACAGCAGCCGTCCCACACAGACCAGCACCGCGATGCCGGAGGCGATGTCGGCCGGACCCACCCCGGGGCCGCCGCCGCCCGCGAACCCGTACGGCAGGGCGGGCAGCAGGACGGTCGCGATCAGGGGGAGCAGCGGCCACCGGCTCCGCCAGCCGCCCCGGTTCGGATGCGGAACGGTACGGGCCGGGGCCTCGGGCGCCGGTGCGGTCAGGGTGGCGGCCATCGTCAGCTGCCCCCGAGCCGGAAGAAGGAGCCCACGGTCCGCGCCAGCACGCACGCGTCCTGCCACAGGGACCAGGTCTCGATGTACCGGTTGTCGAACCGGGCCCGCTCCTCGATCGAGGTGTCACCGCGCAACCCGTTCACCTGCGCCAGCCCCGTGATGCCCACCGGCATCCGGTGCCGGTCCTGGTAGCCGGGGTGGGCGCGGCTGAACTGCGCGACGAAGAAGGGGCGTTCGGGCCGGGGCCCGACCAGGCTCATGTCGCCGCGCAGGACGTTCCACAGCTGCGGCAGCTCGTCCAGCGAGGTGCGGCGCAGCAGCCGGCCCACCCGGCTCATCCGCCCGTCGGAGGCCACGTTCCAACGGGTCGCCGACTCCTGTGCGTCGGCGGGCCGCAGCGTACGGAACTTCAGCAGGACGAACGGGCGGCCGTGGCGGCCCACCCGCTCCTGCCGGAAGATGACACCGGGACCGTCCGAGAGCCGCACCGCCAGCGCGCATCCCGCCATCAGCGGCGCCACCAGCACCAGGCCGATGGACGCCAGCAGGGCGTCCATCACCCGCTTCGCCGCATGGCTCACCGGCCGGTGCGTGCCGTCCTGGAGGGGGTGCGCGGCGAACCCCCACAGATGGTCCGGGCGGGCCCCGGCGGGGCGGGTGGCGACCGCCGTGTCGCCGCTGACCAGCCACACCCGGCAGCCGTGCCCGGTGAGCAGGGCGAACAGGGCGGCGCCGTCGGGCGTGGTCTCGGGCGGGGCGGTGAACACCGCGTGCCGCACACTGTTCTGGACGACGGCCCGCCCCACCTCCTGCGGGGTGACCAGGACCGGCAGCTTCACCCCGTCCGGCCGTGCCGTGGGCTCCTCCTCCGTGGTGGCGGGTGCGGCGACCCGGCCTACGGGGCGCAGCCCGTACTCAGGGTGGTCGTACAGCGCGGCCGTCACCTGGCGGGCGACCGGGCCGTGGCCCACGATCAGCGTCGACAGCGGGTTGCGGACGGCCGCCCGGTGCCGGACCCGGTGCACCACGGCCCGCCCGGCGGCGCACAGCACCGTCTGCGCGGCCGCCGCGTACGCCAGGACCGCCCAGCCGAACGCGTGGGCCGGGGCCCAGGCGTCGACGACCTCCATGGTCACGTACCACTGGAGCAGGGCCAGGCCGAGGAGCGCGGGCACTTCGGAGAGCACCGAGGGGGAGAGGCCGAGCCGGTAGAGCCCCCGGTACGCGTGCAGCGCCACCTGGGCCACCGCCTGGGCGGCGACCACGGGCCAGGGCCAGCCGGCCGGGGTGCACAGGGCGAACGTGCCGGCCAGCGCCGCCGCGTCGGCGCCCAGCAGCTGCGCGGCGGGCGCGACCCGGGCGCCGCTGCGCCCACCGCCGAGCTCCCGCGTACCGCCCTCGCTTCTTCGCGGCGGATGAACCGTGTGAGCCTGTACGGCTGTTGCCTGGCCGGCGCCGGGGACCGGTGCACTCTCCATCGTCATCGCTCGGTGCGCTTCCTCATCGTGGGGCCGGACAGGGAGACAATTTCCTGGTAGAGACCGGCAACCGCCCCCGCGGTCCGTCGGACGTCGAACGCCGCCCGGGCATGGCGCTGGGCCCGGTGGGACACCGCCTCGCGCAGCTCGGGATCGGTGAGAAGTGCGGTGAGCGAGGCGGCGAGCGCCGTGGGCTCCTCGGGCGGTACGAGGAGGTGGTCCTCGTCGCCCGGCGGGACGCTCTCCCGCGCCCCGCTCACATCGCTCATCACCACGGCCCGGCCGCAGGCCATGGCCTCCAGCGGGGCCAGCGCCATGCCCTCCCAGCGGGACGGCAGGACGACGACGTCGGCCGCGTGGATCCAGGGCCGTACGTCGGCGCTCGCCCCGGTGAACAGGACATCGGCCGGGGCCGCGCCCTCCAGACCGGCGCGGTCGGGCCCGTCGCCGACCAGGACCAGGCGCGCGCCCGGAACCCGCAGCCGCCGCCAGGCGTCGAGCAGGACGTCCTGGCCCTTCTGCCGGGTCAGGCGGCCGACGCAGACGACGAGGGGGGCCCGCCGATCCACCCCGTCCAGTAAGGGCAGCGAGGCCCGGGCCGCGGTGCGGTCGGCCTGTCCGCCGGGGCGGAAGCGGTCGAGGTCGATGCCGTTGTGGATCACCGACCAGCGGGCGGCGATCCCCGCCTCCTGGCCGGTGCGCCGCTCGGACTCGCTGACGCAGAGGATGTGATCGGCCCAGCGCGCCCCGAACCGCTCCCATTTCAGGGCCAGTTCGGCGGTTCGGCCGCCCACCGCCTCGAAGGACCAGGCGTGCGGCTGGAACACCGTGGGCACCTTGCCCCGCACGGCGATCCGGCCCGCGAGCCCCGCCTTGGCGCTGTGCGCGTGCACCACGTGCGGGCGGCAGTCGCGGACGATCCGCCGCGCGGCGGCGACCTCACCGGCCAGCCGCGGCCCAGGGGCCCGGGTGGCGGACCAGCCCCGGACCTGAGCGCCCGCGGCGGCCGCCCCGACGGCCAGCGGGCTTCCGGGCGGACAGGCCACCACGGGCCGCAGCCCGGCGCCGGCCTGGGCCCTGACGAGATCGGTGACGACCCGGGCCACTCCGCCGTCCACGGGCTGAACCAAATGAAGGACCGTCAATTGTCTTTCTTCGGCACGACGCATGTGCAGCACGTACGGCTCTCTTCGCTCAATCCGGTGAGTAAAGCCGAAGTGCACTTTGGCAGACATGTGACGAAATCGTGCGCGTGACTCGCTCATACGACCACGTGAGGATTACCCGCGCGATGCCGCTGATCAGGTGGTCCGCGCGGCCGTCCCGTGTCCTTGCGAAGGCGCCGGAATGCGGCGGCGAAAGGGTGGGAGGGGAGAGGCCGCAGCACCATTACGGGGGCGCGCCGAAGGAATTCCTCCGGTCGGATGTCACTCCATTCGCCGCATCTCGGGGGCGGCCGGTTGCCGCAATGGATGGCGGCCCCATCGGGCGGACAGTCACGCAGTTCTATTGTCGGCAAAGGGCTCCGCCCGGGTGGCCGCGAAGGTGACGTCCCCGGCGCGGGCGACGACCTCCACCTCGTCGCCCAGGGCCCATTCCGCGACCCGGGACGCCATCGCCGCCGGAACGCTCTCACTGATGCCCGGCGCGGCGGGGATGTCGTAGGTGGCGTGGGCGTCGTGCGGCAGCACGACCCGGTACTCCAGCTCCAGCGCCCGGCGGGCGGTGGCCAGGACGCACATCTCCGACATCACCCCGCACACGGCGAGCGACGCGACCCCGGCGGCCGTCAGCTCCGCCTCCAGCGGGGTGCCCTCGAAGCCGTCGTCCTCGGTCTTGCGGATCACGGTCTCTGCGGGGCCGCCGGTGACCGGGAGGTACAACTCCCACCCGGGGGTGTGCGGTTCGTCGGGCTCCCCGGCCGGGCCGTCGTTCTGGAGGTGGACGACGAGCGCCCCGGCCGCCCGGGCCCGGCGGACGAGGCCGTCGACCCGGTCCAGCAGCCGGGGTGCGTCGGGCACGGGGTTGCCGCCCGCGACGAAGGCCGCCTGGACATCCACGACGAGCAGTGCCTGTACGGGGGCGGGGTGGGGGTGCATACCGGCTCCGGCCTTCGGGGTGTCGTCGGGGAGGGGCGGCCATCCTTTCAGCCGGCGGCCCCGGGGGAGGCCGCCGGCCTCGGGTCACCCGGTGCGGTCGACGAGGAAGGGGATCAGGGTGAGCAGGTCACCGCGCGCCCCCTCGCGCAGCTCCACGCCGTCCAGGCAGGCGCGGGCGGCCCGCAGATGCTCCCGCGCCTCGTCGACGGCGGCCCTGCGCCCGCCGGCCTCGTCGACCAGCTCGGCCGCCCGGCGCAGCCCCGCCTCGTCGAGAGGACCGGCCCCGGTGAGCAGGGTCGTCAGCTGCCGGGCCGCCGGATGCTCGGAGGCCAGGGCCGCGAGGACCGGGAAGGTCTTCTTCAGCCGCCGCAGATCGCTGTGGACCGGCTTCCCCGTGATCTGCGGATCGCCCCAGATCCCCAGCAGGTCGTCCACCGCCTGGAACGCCACGCCCAGATGCCGCCCCGCCCGGTCCAGCGCGTCGGCCGTGGGTGCCGGAGCCCCGGCCAGTACGGCACCGAGGGCGGCGGCGCAGCCGAGCAGCGACCCGGTCTTGTGCGTCGCCATCGCCCGGTACTCGTGCGGCAGGACCGCCTCTGGCCCCGTCCACGGCCGCGACTCGAAGAGCAGGTCCTGCGCCTGACCGTGCACCAGGTCGCCCAGCGTCCCCGACAGATGACGCACGGCCGCCGTACCCGTGGGCCCGGGGACCTCGGCCAGGGTCCGGACGGCCAGCGCGAACAGGGCGTCCCCCGCCAGGACCGCTGGCCCGGTGCCGTACGCCTTCCATACGGCCGGGCGGCGGCGCCGGGTCTCGTCGCCGTCCATGATGTCGTCGTGGATGAGGGAGAAGGTGTGCACGAGTTCGACGGCGACCGCACCCGTGACCCCGTCCGTGCCGCTGCCCCCGGCGGCCTCCGCGCCGAGCACCGCGAGCGCCTGGCGGACCCCCTTGCCCTCCGAACCGGGCAGGGGCTCGCCCTCGACCCCGCTCCAGCCGAGCGAGAAGGCGGCCGTCTCGGCGTGCCAGGGGTGGAGCCGGCGCACCGACTCCACCAGCGCGGGCCGGACGAGGTCACGGCACCGGTCCAGTATCTGCGGCGCGGGCGCCTGACGGGTCGTGGACAGCGTCATCGGGCCCGGGCCTCCTCGTGCGGGGCGTCGGATGCGGTGTCGTGCGGGTGCGCGGGTTCCACGGCGGGTTCGGCGGTTCGGCGGTGCGCGGGGGCCAGCTCAGCGCCTTCCATCGGGCCCTCGCCGCGTCCGTCGTCCCCCTCGCGCTCCGCGACCGGTTCCACGCCCAGTTCCACGTACGCCTTCTCCACCATCTCCCGGGCGTTGAGCAGGCCGATCCGGCTCAGCCTGCCCCGCAGCTCGTCCAGGTCGGCGGCGGTCGCCGCGCGGTCCCGGCCGAGGCGGGCGCGGGCCTTGACCAGGCCCAGGGCCGCCAGCGCCTCGCCCCGGGGCTCGGTCATCGCACGGAACTCTCCGAGCGCCTGCTCGTAGACCTCGCGGGCCTCCTCGTACCGCCCGGCGCGGAAGAGCACATTGGCGCGCATCTTGTGGTTGTAGGCGAGCGCGCTGGAGAGCTTCATCTCCCGGCAGGTGACCTCGGCCTCGGCGAGCAGCCCGAGCGCGCGTTCCGTCTCCCCGTCGCGGAGGGAAACGATGTCGGCGATGCCGCGCAGGGCCCAGGCCCGGCCCCGCCGGTCATCCGCCTCGCCCGCGAGGACGGCCGCCTCCTCGAACATCTCCAGGGCCGAGTCGAGTTGCCCGGTGTTGCGGTGAATCTGCGCGATGCCCTCCAGCGCCCACACCGTGTGGCGCGCCTCGCCCCGGGCGCGGGCCTCGGCGAGCAGCTGCTCGTGCAGGGTGGCGACCGTCTCGTAGTCGCCCTGGATGCGACCGGTCTCGGCCAGCCCGGCCAGTGAGTAGCCGCGCGCCACCACGTCCCCGCCGCGCTTGCCCAGCTCGGCGGCGAGCCCCAGCAGCCGGAACGCGAGCCGCAGCGAACCCCGTTGACGCGCCAGCGTCCCCCCGCTCCACAGCGCCCAGGCCATCGCCCCGGTGGCCCCGGCCGAGCGCGCGGCCCGGTAGCTGGCCTTCCACGCCCGGTCCGCCTCCTCCACCTGCCCCAGCCTGCGGTGCGCCTCGGCCACGGCGAGCCCGGTCCGCGCCACCTCCTCCTGGGAGCCGGAGAGCTCGGCCTGTTTCAGATGCCGTACGCCTTCGGCCAGTACGTCGGTGAGGGAGGCGTTCACCGACATCTTGGTGAGAGCGCCCTGGTACTCGGGCGCCAGTGCCTTGGTCTGCATGGGAGCCTTCCGCGCGGTGCCCGGGCCGGGCCGATGTCCACTATGCGCCACGTGTATACATAGGGTGCATAGTTGGCCGGTTCTCCGAGCCCGGTACAGGTGGGGGCGGACACCGCCCGTTCCCGGGCGGCGATCCGTTCTGTCAGTGATCAAGACGGCAGCGGGACGCCCGGGGTTGCTCGAACCGCGCAGGACGTTCTCCGGAACCTCCCTGGGGCGCAACCCCTCGGCCGTCAGCCGGCGCGGGGCGGCTCGTGCAGGCCGAAGGGGGAGCCCTGGTCGTCGCGGCAGAGCCGGAACCGGCCGAACCGGGCGGCCGACTCGTCGTCCTCGCCGAGGTCGGTGCCCTCCACGCTGCCGCCCAGCTCGCGCACCTGCGCCACCGCCGTGGCCATGTCGTCGACCCGGAAGAAGAGGTACGGGCCGCCCCCGGGGTCACCGCCGTGGACGCCGCCCTGCCCGCTGGGGGTCCCGATCGCGTAGCCGCCCTCGCCGGAGGGGCCCGCCTCGAAGTGCCAGCCCAACAGGGCGCCGTAGAACGTCCGGGCCTTCTCGGGATCGTCCACCCCGAGCTCGAAGAAGGAGATCTCGCCGGCCATCGCGGGTACCTGCCGTCTCTACGGGGCTGCGCACGCCGGAACGCCCACGCACGCCCCTTCCACCGTACGGCGACGGCCCCGCCCACGCACCGGCGCCGTACGGCATCCCCGTACGTCTACCAACCGGTTACGTCTACGAATCGGTCTCGATCGTGGCGCCCGGCCGGGCCGGGGCAGGTGGTGGGGCAATCATGGGGGCATGTCACGGCCTCCGACGCACCTCCGCAGCCCCGAGTGGGTCACGGTGGACGCGTCCGTGCTGAACGTGGCGCTGGTGTATCCGATGCAGGGGCCCGCCGGGATCTTCGGGCCGGGGTGCGAGGCGTGTGCGCGGCTGGCCGTGGAGGAGGTCAACGCGGCGGGCGGCGTGCTGGGGCGGGAGCTGCGGCTCCTGGAGGTGGACGGCGGGGCGGCGCCGTCGAGGGTCGCGGGGGAGGTCGAGGCGCTGGTGGCGGCGGGGGCGGTCCAGGGGGTCACCGGCTGGCACATCAGCTCGGTGCGGCAGGCGGTGGCGCCACGGGTCGCGCACCGGGTGCCGTACGTCTACACCGCGCTGTACGAGGGCGGCGAGCGGACCGAGGGCGTCTTCATGACGAGCGAGACCCCGGCCTGGCAGCTGCTCCCGGCGATGCGGATGCTCGCGCGGACGCGGGACGTGCGCCGCTGGTTCGTCGTCGGGAACGACTACGTCTGGCCGCGGAACTCCGCCCGCGCGGCCCGCCGGTACGCCCGGGAGGCGCGGGGGCGGGTGTGCGGGGAGGCGTATCTGCCGCTGGGGACGGACGACTTCGCCGGTGTCCTGCGGCGTATCGAACGGGCGGACGCCGACGGTGTGCTGATTCTGCTCGTGGGCAGCGACGCGGTCCGGTTCAACCGGGCGTTCGCCGCAGCCGGGCTGGACGCCCGCTGCCTGCGGCTGAGCACACTGATGGACGAGAGCATGCTCCTGGGCAGCGGCCCCGATGCGACCGTCGACCTCTACAGCACGGCCGGGTTCTTCGCCTCGCTCGCGGACGGGAACAGCATGGACTTCCACGGCCGTTACGCGGCCCGCTTCGGCCCGGACGCACCGGTCCCCGGCAGCCTCGGCGAGTCCTGCTACGAGGGTGTGCTGCTGCTCGCCGCGCTCATCGAACGCGCACGCACCCTGGATGTGTCCGCCATCGGCGCGGCCGCCGGCCAGGTCCGGTACGAGGGTCCGCGCGGCCTGCTCGGCCTGGACGGGCGGCATGTGCGCCAGCGCATCTATCTGGCGGAGGCCGACGGCCTCGATTTCACCGTGCTCGCCCAACTTCCTTCGCCGAGGGATTTGTTGTGACGCCCTCGCCGCCCGCCAGCCCGTCGGACAGCCGGCCGAGCAGCGGCATCAGCTGATCCTCCTCGTCCTCCGTGAGCCCCGGCGACGACGGCCCCCACTCCGCCCGCACCGCGCGGGAGAGCTGCCGGCGGCGCCGCAGGCCCCGGGGAGTGAGCTGGGCGAGGACCCGGCGGCGGTCGGTGGGGTCGACGCGGCGGAACACCAGGTTCTGGTCGACGAGTTGGTCGACGATCTTGGTGAGGGTCGGCGCGGGCAGGGCGGCGTCCTCGGCGAGGGCCGTCATCGTCCGGCCCCCGTCGTCGGAGAGCAGTTCGAGGACCCGCCACGCGTCGACGGAGCAGTCGTACGCGTCGAGTGCGGACTGGACGCGCCGCGCCGCGAGGCGCTCGGCCCGGGTCAGCAGGTGGAGCAGTTCCTGGGGCTGCCTCGCCATCGCACTCCTCGGGCTCGCGTCCGCACGGCCCCGCGGTGGGGGCGCGTCGGAGCCTACAGCCGATCACCGCGCCTCCGGCAGGAATTCGCCGAATCCGATCCTTTCCGGTGGAAGCAATGAATACACCGGCCGGTAAGTCTTCCACCGCCGCATCCGGGTGACGTCGGCTCATATGGAGACCGACCGCGAATTACTTCCGTCGGAAACTGTTCCTCAACTGCGGTGCAACGCACCGGAAACAGTTCCGCCGCAGGCTGTGGACCACTTCAGCGACCAGCCCGGCGGCCACCCCGGAACGGCTGGGATCCGTGCTGTCGAAACGGCCGCACCGAGCACCTCAGGTGCCGATCCGTTCCCCGCCCTTCCCTCGACTCCCTCCCTTTCCTCGCCCAGAGGAATCCGCTCGCACCGCCCTCAGGGGCAAGGAGGTATGTGACATGTCCGGGCTCATCACCAGGCGCGGTCTCCTGACCGGCATCTCCGCTCTCGGCGCCGGCGCCGCGCTCAGCGCCTGCGGCGCGAAGACCGGCGGCGACACGTCGAAGGCCGCCGGCGCCAAGGCCGACACCTCCGGCTCCACCGTCAAGGTCGGCCTGCTGAACTCGCTCTCCGGCACGATGGCGATCAGCGAGGTGACCGTCCACAACGCGCTGCTCCTCGCGGTCAAGGAGATCAACGCCGCCGGCGGCGTCCTCGGCAAGAAGCTGGAGCCGGTCAGCCAGGACGGGGCCTCCGACTGGCCGACCTTCGCCGAGAAGGCGCAGGCGCTCATCACGGACTCCAAGGTCGTCGCGACCTTCGGCTGCTGGACCTCGGCCAGCCGCAAGGCGGTGAAGCCGGTCTTCGAGCGGAACAAGTCGCTGCTGTTCTACCCCGTGCAGTACGAGGGCCTGGAGCAGTCCCCGTACATCTTCTACTCCGGTGCCACCACCAACCAGCAGATCGTGCCCGCTCTCGACTACCTCAAGAAGCAGGGCCTCACCAAGCTCTACCTCGTCGGCAGCGACTACGTCTTCCCGCGCACCGCCAACAAGATCATCAAGACGTACGCGAAGGCCAACGGCATGGAGGTGCTCGGCGAGGACTACGCGCCCCTGGGCTCCACGGAGTTCGCGACCATCGTCAACAAGGTCAAGGGCGCGGGGGCCGACGCGGTCTTCAACACCCTGAACGGGGACAGCAATGTGGCCTTCTTCAAGGAGTACAAGTCCGCCGGGCTGACCGCGAGGAAACTGCCCGTGCTCTCCGTCTCCATCGCGGAGGAGGAGGTCAAGAGCATCGGAACGCAGTACCTGGAAGGGCAGTTGACGGCCTGGAACTACTACCAGACCACGCCCGGTGCGGCGAACGAGAAGTTCGTCGCCGCGTATCAGGCGGCGTACGGCAGGAACAAGCCCACCAGCGATCCGATGGAGGCGGCGTACATCTCCGTCCACCTGTGGAAGGCGATGGTCGAGAAGGCGGGGTCGTTCGACGTCGAGAAGGTGAAGGCGGCCTCCGACGGGATCGAGTTCGACGCACCGGAGGGCAAGGTCACGGTCGACGGGGCTACGCAGCACGTCCACAAGACCGCCCGTATCGGCAAGGTCACCGCGAACGGGCTCATCGAGGAGGTCTGGAACTCGGGCGGACCCATCAAGCCGGACCCGTACCTGAAGGGCTACGACTGGGCGGCGGACCTGTCCTGAGGCCGACGCGAAACCTGTCCCTCCGACCCGGAGCCGCTCCATGACGGTCATCCTCAACCAGTCCTTCACCGGCGTCAGCATCGGCGCCGTCCTCCTCCTCATCGCCCTCGGCCTGACCCTCACCTTCGGGCAGATGGGCGTGATCAACATGGCGCACGGCGAGTTCATCATGGCCGGCGCCTACACCACGTACGTCCTTCAGAAGTCGATCGGCGACGCGGGGATATCGCTGCTCCTCGCCCTGCCGGTCGCCTTCCTCGTGGCCGGGTCCATGGGCGCACTCCTGGAGTGGCTGCTCATCCGGCGTCTTTACACACGGCCGCTGGACACCCTGCTGGTGACCTGGGGTGTCTCGCTGATGCTCCAGCAGCTGGCGCGGGACATCTTCGGCGCGCCGAACGTGCAGACCAGAGCGCCGGACCTGCTGACGGGGAGCGTGTCCATCGCGGGGGTGACGCTGGCGAACAGCCGGCTGTTCATCCTCGGGTTCGCGCTGCTGTGCGTGTTCGGCCTGGCGGCGACGCTGCGGACCACACCGCTGGGCCGCCGGATCAGGGCGGTGGTGCAGAACCGGGACCTCGCGGAGGTGTCCGGGATCGCGACGGGGCAGGTGGACCGGACGACGTTCTTCATCGGCTCCGGGCTGGCGGGCATGGCGGGCGTCGCGCTGACGCTGATCGGCCCGATCGGACCGACGACCGGCACCAACTACATCGTGGACGCCTTCCTGGTCGTGGTCGTCGGCGGCATCGGACGGCTCAGAGGAGCGGTCATCACCGCGTTCGCCCTCGGCCTGTTGCAGTCGGTCCTCGAATACTCCACGACCGTGAGCGTGGCGAAGGTGGTGGTCCTCGTGGGGATCGTCGCCTTCCTCCAGTGGCGACCGCAGGGCCTCTACACCGTACGCACCAGGAGCCTGGTATGACGACGACCAGCACACCCCCGGCGCCCGCCCCGGCCACCGAACCCCCGGCCGCGCCGCAGGCCCCACCGTTCCTGAGCCGCTTCCGGACCCCCGCCGCCTTCCTGCTCGGCGCCGTGCTGCTGGTGGGCGTCGCCCCGCTGGCCCTGTCGGACTTCCGGCTCGGGCTGCTCGCCAAGTACCTCTGCTACGGGATCGTCGCGGTCGGCGTCAGCCTCGCCTGGGGCCGGGGCGGGCTGCTGGTGCTCGGGCAGGGCGTGTTCTTCGGCCTCGGCGGCTACGCCATGGCGATGCACCTCAAGCTCGCCGACGCGGCGGCGACCGGTGAGACCCTGCCGGACTTCATGCTGCTGTACGGCACCGAGGGCGGGCTGCCCTGGTGGTGGCAGCCGTTCGCGAACCCGGCGTTCGCGCTGGTCATGACGGTGCTGCTGCCGATGGCCGTCGCCGCGCTGCTCGGCGTGCTCGTCTTCCGCCGCCGGGTGAAGGGGGCGTACTTCGCCATCCTCAGCCAGGCGCTGGCCGCCGCGCTGGCGATCTGGCTGGTCGGCCAGCAGGCCACCACGGGCGGCACCAACGGCCTCACCGACTTCCAGGGCTTCTTCGGCTACGACCTGAACGACCCGGTCAACCAGCGGATGGTGTACATCATCATCGCGGTCGCCCTGCTGCTCCTGATGGCCGGCGCCCGGCAGCTGTTCGTCAGCCGTTACGGCGAACTCCTCATCGCCGTACGGGACTCCGAGGAGCGGGTGCGCTTCCTCGGCTACAACCCGGCCAACGTCAAGCTGGTGGCGTACGTTGTCGCGGCAGGCATGGCGGGTCTGGCCGGGGCGCTCTTCGTACCGGCCGTGGGAATCATCTCCCCGGCGCTGATCGGGGTCGTGCCCTCCATCGGCTTCGTCATCGGCGCGGCCGTCGGCGGGCGGGCGTCGCTGGTGGGCGCGGTCCTCGGGGCGATCGCGGTCGCCTGGGCGCAGAGCACGCTCTCCGACGCGTGGCCGGCCGGGTGGACCTACCTCCAGGGCCTGCTGTTCGTCGTCGCGGTCGGCTTCCTGCCCGGCGGACTGGCCTCGCTGAGGACGGTGCTGCGCGGACGGCGGAAAGCCGACGGAGTCAGGACAACCAAGGGAGTGACCACATGAGCGGCGAAGGACTGACCGTCCGCGACCTGCGGGTGACGTTCGACGGGGGAGTCAGTGCCGTCGACGGCGTCGACCTGGACATCAGCCCGGGCGACCTGCGCTTCCTGATCGGGCCGAACGGCGCGGGCAAGACCACCCTGGTCGACGCCGTCACCGGCCTGGTCCGGGCCACCGGATCGATCCGCTTCGGCGGTGAGGAGATCATCGGCGAGCCCGTGCACCGCATCGTCCGCCGGGGCATCGGCCGCACCTTCCAGACGGCGACCGTCTTCGAGCAGCTGACGGTGGAGCAGAACCTCGACATCGCGGCGGGCGCCGGCCGCAGCGCGCTCACCCTGCTCCGGCGCCGCAAACACGTCCCCGATGCGGTGGACAAGGCGCTGGAGACCACCGGCCTGACCGCGCTCCGCCACCGCCCCGCCGGGGTACTGGCCCACGGCCAGAAGCAGAGCCTGGAGATCGGCATGCTCCTCGTCCAGGACGTGAAGCTGCTGCTCCTCGACGAGCCCGTCGCCGGGATGAGCCACGACGAGCGCGAGTCCACCGGCGCGCTGCTCCAGCGGATCAGCGAGGACCGCACCGTCGTCGTCATCGAGCACGACATGGACTTCATGCGCTCCTTCGCCCGCAGCGTCAGCGTCCTGCACGCCGGCAAGGTGCTCAGCGAGGGGACGGTCACCGAGGTCCAGGCCGACGCCAAGGTCCAAGAGGTCTACCTCGGCCGCGCCTCCGAACCGGAGCCGTCGGCAGCCGTTCCCGTCCCCGTCAGCGAAGAGGTGTGACCGCCGTGCTGGAGATCAACGACGTCCACGCCGGCTACGACCGCACGACCGTCCTGCACGGCGTGACCGTAGCCGTTCCGGACGACGGCGTCGCCGCCGTCCTCGGCCACAACGGCGCCGGCAAGAGCACCCTCCTGCGCACCGCCATGGGCCTCATCAGGCCCTCGCGCGGCACCGTCCTCCTCGACGGCGAGGACATCACCCGCCTGGCCCCCCACCAGCGGGTCGCCCGCGGTATGGCGTACGTCCCCCAGGGCCAGCAGTCCTTCCCCCACCTGACCACCGCCGAGAACCTCCGGCTCGTCGCCGACGGCTCCCCGCGCGGCGGCCGCGACGCCATCGCGGAGGCCCTCGACCTCTTCCCCGTACTCCGCGAACTCGCCCACCGCCGGGCCGGCCTCCTCTCCGGCGGCCAGCGCCAGCAACTCGCCATCGCCCGCGCCCTCGTCACCCGCCCCCGGCTCCTGCTCCTCGACGAACCGACCGAGGGCATCCAGCCCTCCGTCGTCGCCGAGATCGAGGCCACCATCCTCTCCCTGGCCGCACGCGGCGGCCTCTGCGTCCTCCTCGTCGAACAGCACGTCGGCTTCGCCATGCGGGCGGCGGACCGCTACTACGTCCTGGAGGCGGGCCGGGCCACCTCGTCGGGGGAGGGGGGAACGGGTGCGGAGCGGACGGTCCGGGAGGCGCTGAGCGTGTGATCGGCGGGCCGGGAGCGCTCGCCGCGGCCATCCCGTCCCCGAACACCCCCGGACGGACGAACAACACGGGCGGCGATCCCGCGCCCGCGCTGGAATGGGCGGGTGACGGCACCCCCGGACGACTGCCTCGCACGCAACGAGTGGATCTGCGGCGCCTACCTCTCCAGCCGCCGGGAGATCCTCTGGGACGCTGCCCTCCAGCACCTCCAGCTGACCGCGCTCGCCGTACTCACCGCCCTCGCCCTCGCCGTTCCGCTGGCCCTCGCCGCCCGCCGCTGGCGGTGGGCGGCCGGCCCCGTGCTGGGGCTGACGACGATCCTCTACACCATCCCGTCGCTGGCGATGTTCTCGCTGCTGCTGCCGGTGTACGGGCTCTCCGCCGCGCTCGTCGTCACCGGGCTCGTCCTCTACTCGCTGACCCTGCTCGTCCGCAACATCCTCGCCGGGCTCCGGGCCGTCCCCGAGGAGACCCGGCAGGCCGCACGCGGCATGGGGTACGGGCCGCTGCGCCTGCTGCTCGCCGTGGAGCTGCCGCTCGCCCTGCCCGCAGCGATGGCCGGACTGCGGATCGCCACCGTCTCCGCCGTCTCCCTGGTCACCGTGGGCGCGATCGTCGGGTACGGCGGGCTCGGCAACCTCATCTACTCCGGGATGAACACCTACTTCAAGGCCCAGGTGCTGACCGCCTCCGTGCTCTGCGTCGTCATCGCCGTCGCCGCCGACCTGCTCCTCCTGGGAGCACAGCGGCTGCTGACCCCCTGGACGCGGAGGGGAAGCGAGTCATGAAGACGCTCTCCGACACCTGGTCCTGGCTCACCACCGCCACCCACTGGTCCGGCCCCGACGGGATCTGGAACCGGCTCGGCGAACACCTCTTCCTCACCGTCGTCTGCCTGCTCATCAGCTGCCTGATCGCGCTGCCCGTCGCCCTGGTCCTCGGCCATCTCGGCAAGGGCGGCGCGCTCGCCGTCAACATCTCCAACATCGGCCGGGCGGTGCCCACCTTCGCCGTGCTCGTCCTGCTGCTGCTCACCCCCGTGGGCACGTACGGCCAGTGGTCGACGATCATCGCGCTCGTGCTGTTCGCCGTGCCGCCGCTGCTCACCAACGCCTACGTGGGGATGCGCGAGGTGGACCGGGACGTGGTGCGGGCGGCCCGGGGGATGGGCATGACCGGGCGCCAGATGCTGTGGAGCGTGGAGCTGCCGCTGGCCCTCCCGCTGATCCTCACCGGCGTGCGGATCGCCGCCGTGCAGCTGGTCGCCACCGCCACCCTCGCCGCCCTGGCCGGAGGCGGCGGACTGGGCCGGATCATCACCGCCGGGTTCAACCTCGCCTCCACCCCGCAGGTGGTGGCCGGGGCCATCCTGGTGGCGGTCTTCGCCCTCCTCGTCGAGAGCCTCTTCGAGGCGGGGCAGCGGATGGCACCCAGCCGGGGGAGGGAGGCCGCATGACCCACCTGAACCGCGCCCTCGCCGGGCTCCTCCTGCTCGTCGCCACCGCTTGCACCACCGGCCCCAGCCTGGAGAACCAGGGCGAGGTCACCGCGCCGCCCGGCGACAGCAAGGAGCTGACCATCGGCTCGGCAGGCTTCACCGAGAGCGACCTGCTGGCCCAGATGTACGCCCTCCTCCTGGAGCGCGCCGGATACTCCACCGACATCGTCTCCGTCACCAACCGGGAGATCTACGAACCCGCCCTGGAAAGCGGCCAGATCGACGTCGTACCGGAGTACGCGGCGACCTTCGCCGACTGGCTGAACGCCAAGGCCGACGGAGCCGACGCGGCCCCCGTCGGATCACCCGACCTCGCCGCCACCATGAAGGCGCTCCGCGCGCTCGCGGCCCCGCGCGGGCTCATGGTGCTGGACCCCGGCCGGGCCGTCGACCAGAACGCCTTCGCGGTCGCCGCCTCCTACGCGAAGAAGCACGGCCTCAAGACCCTCAGCGACCTGGGCCGGGCGAAGCTCCCGGTGCGCCTCGCGGCGGGCGACGAATGCGTACAGCGGCCCTACTGCGCACCCGGGCTGAAGAAGACGTACGGCATCGACATCGTCGCCGTCGACCCGAAGGGCGTCGGCACCACCCAGGCGAAACAGGCCGTCCAGAACGGTCAGGACCAGATGGTGCTGACCACCACCACCGACGCCACCCTCGACCAGTTCGGACTGGTCCTGCTGGCGGATGACAAGAAGCTCCAGAACGCCGACTACGTGGTCCCCGTCGTCAACCGCGCCCGCGCCGGGAGCGATGGCGTACGCGACGCCCTCGGCCGGCTCAACACCGTCCTGACCACCGCCGACCTGGCGTCCATGAACGAACAGGTCGACAGCTGGCGCAGGCTCCCCGAGGACGTCGCACGCACCTACCTGGAGTCGAAGAAGCTCATCCCGAAGGGCTGAGCACTCAAGGTGCCGGTGGCCACGGCACATCCGCCAGCAGCGGCAGGATCTCGGCCTCCTCGTAGTAGAGGTGGGCGGTCAACTCCTCGGTCATTCGGGCCAGTTCGGTACGGAAGCGCTCCGGCTCGGCGATGGAGATGCCCGCCAGCAGAGCCGCGAGCGACGCCTGCACGGCCGCGATGGACCGGTGCTCGTCCCGGAGCCGGTCGAAGACGTGCCCGAGATGCGGGTGGTGCCCCTCCATCACCGGGAACACATGGCCGTCCTCGCTCGTGTGATGGAACTCCAGCGCCTGGCAGAACGCCAGGCAGCGCTGCCGGATCTGGAGGCCGAGACCGGGCGGGGGCGGTGCGCCCGCTCCCCGGTGGGCGGCACGGGTGGCGAAGTGCGCCTCCGTCTCCGCGTGCACCTGGGCCAGTTGGCCGCGCAGCCAGGTGTGCACCTCGGTGAGCTTGCCGGCCAGCGAGGTGACCGTGGGCGCCGGTTCCCGCGGGTCGGGGAGGTGCAGGACCACGACCGGCAGCACCCGGTCGGTCGCCGCCTGGTACTCCGCGTAGCCGGGGGCCTCGGCCACCACCCGGGCGAAAAGTTCGTCGCGCGCGGGCCCTTCGGCGGGTACGGCGAGGGTCTGGAACTCCTGGTCGCCCAGCTCCACTTGGACCGTCGGCCGGGCCAGGAGGTTGTGGTACCAGTCGGGGTGGTGCGGGGCGCCGAGGTTCGAGCCGGCGACCAACAGCCGGTCGCCGTCGCGGACATGGCCGAGCGGGGTGGTGTGGGGCTTGCCGGTACGGGCGCCGGTGGTGGTCAGCAGGAGGAGGTCGGAGCCGGCGAAAGGGCCGCCGACCTTGCCCGCGTTGGCGCGGAACTCGTCGATGACGGACTGCTGGAAGGCAGAGGGCATGGGTGTTCTGGGTCTCCCGGAAGAAGTGTGGACACGGCGCGGCGCGGGGCGCGGGTGCGGCCGGAACGGCGGCAGGCGCGGACGCGCAGGCGTCGGGTGTCAGAAGCAGCGGGCGGTGAGTGGACTCATCACGTCGTCCCTGGAAGAAGGTGCTGGCTTGACCGCCGGCCGGCCCAGATCTCTTTGGCCGACGTCACGCTGCACGCGGACCATTAGAACGAGAGCGCCCCGCGCTGTCAACGCGAGCCCCAGCCCTTCCCGACGTGCCCCCGACGCGCCTCCGGCGTGCGGAAAACGCGTTGCCCGCCCGTCCGACGCCTGCGACGCTCGGGCCCATGCCTGAACAACAGACCCTTTCGCCGCAGCAGTCCGCCCGCCGTACGCACCCGGTCACCGCCCTCTTCACACACGGCCGGCTGGTCACGATCCCGCGCAAGCAGGCCCGGCTGGAGCAGCTGCTCGTGCACCTCGCCGGGACGCTGTTCGAGCGCGACCGCTCGTACACCGAGCGGGAGGTCAACGAGGCGCTGCTCACCGTCCACGAGGACTGCTCCGCGCTCCGCCGCCACCTGGTCGTCGCCGGGCTGCTGGTCCGGCCCCGGGACGGCAGCAGCTACCGGCGCGGCAGGTGACCTCGCGCCCCTGCGGCCCGGGATGAGATCCTGCCCTCATGGGGATTCTGCGTAAGGCGTGCACGCGCTGCAAGAAGCGGGGGCGGCTGCGGGGCGGAGTGTGCCGCCGATGCCGGTTGAAGGAGCACGGGGCCGACGCGGCCGACACCGGTACCGATGTCGCGGAGGCCGTGGTGGAGGCCGGTGCGCTGGGAGCGGTGGGGCGCGTGTTCGGTGCGATCGCCCGCGCGCTGTTCAACTGACCGGCCGCACAAGGGACCTGCCGAGGGCGGCCGGCTCACCGCGCCCCCTCACGCGTCCGCCACCGAGTCGAAGTCCACCTCCTCGCGCCCCACGCCCTGCGCGTCCGCGTCCACCGACCGGCGCAGCGCCTCGTGGAGCTTCGCCGGGGTGAGGACCCCCAGGAACCGGGCCCCGTCCAGCACGGCCACCCACCCCGCGTCGTGCTGGAGCATCTCGCTGAACGCCTGCTTCAGCGGGGCCCCGACCGGCACCCACGCCTCCATCCGGCGGGCCAGCGCGCCCACCGTCCCCCGCTCCCCGGCGCTCCGCAGCGCGTCCGCCGACACCCAGCCGTGCAGCTCGCCCGTGCCGTTCAGCACCACCGCCCAGCGGGCCCCCGCCGCCCGCAGCCGCTCCGCCGCCGCCGACGCGGGCTCCTCCAGCCGGGCCACCGGCGGCTCCTCCAGGTCCTCCGCCTCGATCGCGGTCACCGACAGCCGCTTCAACCCCCGGTCGGAGCCCACGAATCGGGCGACGTACGGGGTCGCCGGGGTGCCGAGCACGGCGGCCGGGGTGTCCAGCTGTTCGATGCGCCCCTCCCCGTACACCGCGATCCGGTCGCCCATCCGCACCGCTTCCTCGATGTCGTGCGTGACCATCAGGACCGTCTTGCGCACCCGCTCCTGGAGGGCCAGGAACTCGTTCTGCAACCGCTCCCGCACCACCGGGTCCACCGCCCCGAACGGCTCGTCCATCAGCAGCACCGGCGGATCCGCCGCCAGCGCCCGCGCCACGCCGACCCGCTGGCGCTGGCCGCCGGAGAGCTGCGACGGATAGCGCGAGCCGTACGTCTTCGGGTCCAGGCCCACCAGGTCCAGCAGCTCCGCCGCCCGTTCCCGGGCCCGCGCACGTTTCCAGCCGACCAGTGCGGGGACGGTCGCGGTGTTGTCCAGGACCGTGCGGTGCGGGAAGAGGCCGACCTGCTGGATCACATAGCCGATCCGGCGGCGCAGCTTCACCGGGTCGATCCCGGCGATGTCCTCGCCGTCCACCAGGATCCGGCCCGACGTCGGCTCGATCAGCCGGTTCACCATCATCATCGTGGTCGTCTTGCCGCAGCCGGACGGCCCGACCAGCGTCACCAGCTCACCCTCCGCCACCTCGAAGGAGAGCCCGTCGACCGCCGTCGTACCGTCCGGGTAGACCTTGCCGACCTGCTCGAACCGGATCATGTCTGCACGCTAGGAGCAGCCCGGGCGCGGCGCACACGGGCCGGGACTGTCCGGGTCACCCGCCCCTGCGCCGACGGAGGCCGACCATGTGCTGAACTGGCGCCGACCCCCGACACAGGAGCACCCCGTGACCAGCTACCGCCAGCCCGGCGTCGTCCTCACCGACCGGCGTTTCACCGTCCCCCTCGACCACAGCGACCCCGGTGGTGAGCAGATCGAGGTGTACGGGCGCGAGGCCGTGGCCGCCGGGCGGGCGGGGGAGGAGCTGCCCTGGCTGGTCTACCTGGAGGGCGGCCCCGGCTTCGGCGCCCGCCGGTTCACCGGTACGGAGGCCTGGCTCGGCCGGGCGCTGCGCGAGTTCCGCGTGCTCCTCCTCGACCAGCGCGGCACGGGCCTGTCCACGCCCGCCAACCGGCAGACCCTGCCGCTGCGCGGCGGCCCGCGCGAACAGGCCGACCACCTCGCCCACTTCCGCTCCGACGCCATCGTCCGGGACTGCGAGCTGATCCGGCGGCACGTCACCGGCGGCGCGCCCTGGACGGTGCTCGGCCAGTCCTTCGGCGGGTTCTGCGCGGTCCGTTACCTCTCCTCGGCGCCCGAGGGGCTCGCGGCGGTCCTCATCACGGGCGGGCTGCCCTCGCTGGACGCCCACGCGGACGACGTCTACCGGGCCGCGTACCCCCGTATCGAACGCAAGGCCGCCGCGCATTACGCCCGCTACCCGCAGGACGTCGACCGGGCCCGCGCCATCGCCGCGTACCTCGCCGAACACCGCCCCGAGAGCGCCGGCCACCGGCTGACCCCCGAACTCTTCCAGTCGCTCGGCCACATGCTGGGCACCGGCAGCGGCAGCCACCAGCTCCACTACCTGCTGGAGAACGCGTTCGTCCGCACCCCGCACGGCACCGAACTCTCCGACACCTTCCAGGAGGGCCTGCGCTCCGCCACCTCGTTCGCCGGGCACCCGCTCTACGCCCTGGTACACGAGGCGATCTACGGGTACGGCGAGCGGCCCACCGGCTGGTCCGCCGAGCGGGTCCGCGCCGAGTTCCCGCAGTTCGACGCCGCTGCGGCCCTGGCGGGCGACGGGCCGGTCCTCTTCACCGGCGAGACCATCCACCCCTGGCACTTCGACGTCGACCCGGCGCTGCGCCCGCTCCGCGAGACCGCCGAACTCCTCGCGCAGCGCACCGGCTGGCCCGCGCTCTACGACCCCGAGCGGCTCGCCGCCAACGAGGTGCCCGTCGCCGCCGCCGTCTACCACGACGACATGTACGTGGACACCGAGCACTCGCTGCGCACCGCCGCCGCGATCCGGGGGCTGCGCACCTGGGTCACCAACGAGTACGAGCACGACGGGGTGCGCGCGGGCGGTCCGCGTGTGCTGGACCGGCTGCTGGCGATGGTCAGGGACGAGGCCTGACCACCGCGGCGGACGTCAGCGCTGGAGCGCCTCCAGCGTGGCGTCCAGGTCCGTGGTGCCCGAGCGCGAAGCCCGGTTGTACGGGAGCTTCGACAGGGCCGAGGCCATGCCGCAGGTGTTGGTGACGGCCGAGAAGACCAGGCCCGAGCCGATGCCCGCGGAGAGCCAGCGGGCGGCCGGGAAGCGGATGCCCGCCACCAGCCCGGCCACCACCAGCGAAC
This sequence comes from Streptomyces sp. SID8374, assembly GCF_009865135.1. Taxonomy (NCBI): domain Bacteria; kingdom Bacillati; phylum Actinomycetota; class Actinomycetes; order Kitasatosporales; family Streptomycetaceae; genus Streptomyces; species Streptomyces sp. SID8374. Next base: position 2,181,218 of record NZ_WWGH01000002.1, read on the forward strand.
CGGCCGCGAGCCGCACCTGCCGCTCCATGGGCCAGACGGCGCGGGCGCCCTCGGGCCGGTCCAGGCCGCGGCCGTCACCCTCCCAGGCGGACGTGCCGCCGGTCAGCGTGGCGGCCTCGATGTCGGCGCCCGCGAGGATCTCGCAGGCCCGGGTGGAGCGGACCCCGGAGGCGCACACCACCAGCAGCGAGCCGCGGGCCGAGGCGGACTTCAGGGCGGGCAGGGCGTCGGGCAGCTTGTCCAGCGGGATGTTGAGCGCGCCGGGTACATGGCCCGCGGCGTACTCGCCGGGAGCCCGCACATCGATCACGGTGAACTCCTCCAGACGGGCTGCGGCCTGGGCGGGGGAGAGGGATGCGGGGCTGGTCACGAGCGGTTCCTTTCGTCGACCGGGGCGGCGCGCGGGAGGGCTGGGACTCTACACGTGTCTCCAGCACGGCCGAGCGGCTCGGCATTCCCGTCCTCCTACCCGGGAATCCGCCGGTCACGGCCCGGGCCGGTGATCGTCGGTAGCCTGCGGGTATGACGCAGCAGCCGCTCGAACCCCTGCCCGCCGACTGGAGCCGCGCCCTGGCGGTGGTCGCCCACCCCGACGACCTGGAGTACGGCGCTGCGGCCGCCGTGGCCGACTGGACCGACGGCGGCCGTGAGGTCGTCTACCTCCTCGCCAGCCGGGGCGAGGCCGGGATCCACACCCTGCCGCCCGAGGAGTGCGCCCCGCTGCGCGAGCGGGAGCAGCGGGCGAGCGCCGCCGTCGTCGGAGTCCGTACGGTGGAGTTCCTGGACCACCGCGACGGGGTGATCGAGTACGGCACCGGGCTGCGCCGCGACATCGCCGCCGCCATCCGCCGCCACCGCCCCGAGCTCGTCGTCACCCTCAACCACCGGGACACCTGGGGCGGCGCGGCCTGGAACACCCCCGACCACCGGGCCGTCGGCCGGGCCACCCTGGACGCCGTCGCCGACGCGGGCAACCGGTGGATCTTCCCGGAGCTGAAGGAGCAGGGTCTGGAGCCCTGGGACGGGGTGCGGTGGACCGCCGTGGCGGGCAGCGACCGGCCCACGCACGCGGTGGACGCGACGGCGGGGTTCGAACGTTCCGTGGAGTCCCTGCTCGCGCACCGGACCTATATCGAGGCCCTGACGGCGGACGAGCCGGAGACCTACTGCCGGTCCTTCCTTGAGGGCATGGTGCGGGCCGAGGCCGACCGGTTCGGCGGGCGTCCGGCGGTCGCCTTCGAGGTCTTCGCCCACTGACACCACCATGAACAGGGAGGCGGGATTGACAATCCCGCTTGCCGATTCTGCAATGGGCACATGAAGGAACACGACCGGGAAGACCCCGAACTCGACGCCGTCCTCACCGGGGTCGGCCCCCGGCTGCGCCGCCTGCGCAAGGACCGCGGGGTCACCCTCTCCGCGCTCTCCGCCGCCACCGGAATCTCCGTCTCCACCCTCTCCCGGCTGGAGTCCGGCGGCCGCCGCCCCAGCCTGGAGCTGCTGCTCCCGATCGCCCGCGCCCACGAGGTCCCCCTCGACGACCTGGTGGGCGCCCCGCCCGTGGGGGACCCCCGGGTGCGGGCCAAGCCGATCGTGCAGCACGGCCGGACGATGCTGCCGCTGACCGCCCGCCCCGGTGGACTCCAGGCGTACAAGATGGTGCAGGAGGCGGGCAGCGGGGAGGAGCCGGAGCAGCGCACGCACGAGGGGTACGAGTGGCTGTTCGTGCTCTCCGGGAAGCTGCGGCTGCTGCTGGCCGAGCACGATCTGGTGCTGGAGCCGGGCGAGGCCGCCGAGTTCGACACCCGGCTGCCGCACTGGTTCGGACCGGCGGAGGACAAGCCCGTGGAGTTCCTCAGCCTCTTCGGTCCGCAGGGCGAGCGGATGCATGTGAGGGCGAAGCCGAAGCGGGGCTGAGGGGCTCGGTGCGGGGCCCGACGAGGTGTTCCCAGATGGGCAAGCGACCGCTTAGTATGCGCCGGAGCAGTGGTTACGCGAGCAGTGGAAATGCCGACAGCGGCAGCGGTTGATGCCGACAGTGTTGTGGAGGCCCCTCATGCAGGCATGGCGAGTGCACCGGAACGGCGAGCCGGGCGAGGTGATGAGCCTGGAGGAGACGGACCGGCCCGCCCCCGGCGATGGACAGGTGCTCGTCCGGGTCGCCGCGGCGAACGTCAACTTCCCCGACGCCCTGCTCTGCCGGGGCCAGTACCAGGTGCGGCCGCCGCTGCCGTTCACCCCGGGCGTCGAGGTGTGCGGCACGACGGAGGACGGACGGCGCGTCCTCGCCACCCCCGCCCTGCCGTACGGCGGTTTCGCCGAGTACGTCGTCGCGGACGAGGCGGCCCTGCTGCCCGCCCCCGACGCCCTGGACGACGCCGAAGCGGCCGCTCTCCACATCGGCTACCAGACCGGCTGGTTCGGCCTGCACCGCCGCGCGAACCTCCGGGCGGGCGAGACCCTCCTCGTCCACGCGGCGGCGGGCGGTGTCGGCAGCGCGGCCGTCCAGCTCGGCAAGGCGGCGGGCGCCACCGTGATCGGCGTCGTCGGCGGACCGGAGAAGGCGGCCGTCGCCCGCGAGCTCGGCTGCGACCTGGTCGTCGACCGGCGAAGCGAGGACATCGTCGCCGCCGTGAAGGAAGCCACCGGCGGGCGCGGCGCGGACATCGTCTACGACCCGGTCGGCGGCGAGGCGTACGCCAAGTCCGTCAAGTGCATCGCCTTCGAGGGCCGTGTCCTCGTCGTCGGCTTCGCCAGCGGCAACATCCCCGCCCCGGCGCTCAACCACGCCCTGGTGAAGAACTACTCGATCGTCGGGCTGCACTGGGGCCTCTACAACGCCAAGGACCCGGCAGCCGTCCGCGCCTGCCACGACGAGCTGACCAAGCTGGCCGCTCAGGGGATCGTGAAACCCCTGATCAGCGAGCGTGTCGAGATGGCCGGAGCCGCCCAGGCGGTCCAGCGCGTCGCCGACGGCACCAGCACCGGCCGGATCGTCGTCCTGCCCGGAGGTGTCCGATGAGCCCCGCCGTCGACGCCAACGACGTCCGCCGCCGCACCCGCGAACTCCTCGCCGCGCACCCGCCCGCCACGACCGACCGTACCGACTTCCTGAAGGCCCGGTTCGACGCAGGCCTGGCCTGGGTCCACTACCCCGTGGGCCTCGGCGGACTCGACGCGCCCCGCTCCCTCCAGCAGGTCGTCGACGCCGAACTCGCCGCCGCCGACGCGCCGGACAACGACCCGCGCCGCATCGGCATCGGCCTCGGCATGGCCGCGCCCACCATCCTCGGTTTCGGCACCGACGAACAGAAGCAGCGCTTCCTGCGCCCGCTCTGGGTGGGCGAGGAGGTCTGGTGCCAGCTCTTCAGCGAGCCCGGCGCCGGCTCCGACCTCGCGGCGCTCGCCACCCGCGCCGTCCGCGACGGCGACGACTGGGTGGTCGACGGGCAGAAGGTCTGGACGTCCAGCGCCCATGTGGCCCGCTGGGCGATCCTCATCGCCCGCACCGACCCGGACCTCCCCAAGCACCGGGGCATCAGCTACTTCATCTGCGACATGACCGACCCGGGCGTCGACGTCCGGCCGCTGCGCCAGATCACCGGGGAGGCCGAGTTCAACGAGGTCTTCCTCTCCGGCGTACGCATCCCCGACAGCCGCCGCCTCGGCCCGGTCGGCGAGGGGTGGAAGGTCGCCCAGACCACGCTGATGAACGAGCGGGTCTCCATCGGCGGCTCCCGCATCCCGCGCGAGGGCGGCATGATCGGCCCGGTCTCCCGGACCTGGCGTGACCGCCCCGAGCTGCGCACCCACGACACCCACCAGCGCCTGCTCACCCTCTGGGTGGAGGCCGAGGTCGCCCGGCTCACCGGGGAGCGGCTGCGCCAGCAGCTCGTCGCCGGACAGCCGGGGCCCGAGGGCTCGGGCATGAAGCTCGCCTTCGCCCGCCTCAACCAGCAGATCAGCGGCCTGGAGGTCGAACTGCTCGGCGACGAGGGCCTGTTGTACGGCGACTGGACCATGGTCCGCCCGGAGCTGGTCGACTTCACCGGCCGCGACGCCGGCTACCGCTACCTCCGCTCCAAGGGCAACTCCATCGAGGGCGGCACCAGCGAGGTCCTGCTGAACATCGTGGCCGAGCGCGTTCTCGGGCTGCCCGCCGAACCCCGCAACGACAAGGACGTCGCCTGGAAGGACCTGAGCCGATGACCGCGCCCACCCAGCCCCCCGCCACCCCCGACCTCCTCTACTCCCAGGACGAGGAGGACCTGCGCTCCGCCGTACGCGCCCTCCTCGCCGACCGGGCCGACGCGCCGACGGTGATCGCCGCGACCGAGTCCGACACGCCGTACGACCCGAGGCTCTGGGAGGCGTTGGCCACCGGCATCGGCGCCGCCGGACTCCTCGTACCGGAGAAGCTCGGCGGCCAGGGCGCGTCCCACCGGGAGGCCGCCGTGGTCTTGGAGGAGCTGGGCCGCAGCGTGGCCCCGGCCCCGTACCTGACCAGCTCCGTCGTGGCCACCCAGACCCTGCTCGGGCTCGCCGGGGACGACGGTCCGGCCGCCGCGCTCCTGGGCGAGCTGGCCTCCGGCACGCGTACGGCGGTGCTCGCCGTGCCCTTCGCCACGCCGCCCGCGGGGGCGCAGGCGGCCCTCACCTCACTCGACGGCACGGTACGGGGAGTCGCCGACGCGGCGGTGGCCGATGTCCTGCTGGTGCCGACCGCCGAAGGGCTGTACGCGGTCGAGGCTGCGGCCCCCCGAGTGGCGGTGGAACCCCTCGTACCGCTGGACCTGACCCGACCGCTCGCCACCCTCACCCTGACCGGCGCCACCGGGACCCTGCTCGCCGACGCGGACGCGAGCGCCACCGCCGTACGGCGTGGTCTGCTCGCCGGGGCCGGACTGCTCGCCTCCGAACAGCTCGGGATCGCGGAGTGGTGCCTCACCGAGACCGTCCGCCACACCCGCGAACGCCACCAGTTCAACCGGCCGGTGGGCTCGTTCCAGTCGCTCAAGCACCGCATGGCGCAGCTGTGGCTGGAGGTCGTCTCGGCCCGCGCCGCCGCCCGCAACGCCGCCGACGCGCTGGCCACCCACAGCCCCGACGCCCCGCTCTCGGTCGCGGTGGCCCAGGCGTACTGCTCGGGCGTCGCGGTCCACGCCGCCGAGGAGTGCGTGCAGCTCCACGGCGGTATCGGGATGACGTGGGAGCACCCGGCCCACCTCTACCTCAAGCGCGCCAAGGCGGACTCCATCGCGTACGGCTCGGCGGGCAGCCACCGCGAGGCCGTCGCGGAACTGGCGGAGCTGCCGGCGCCGTAGGGCCTGAACGCCTCGGTCCGCTCGCCCGTTCCGGTGGTGTGCTCGTGCGGGGCGATCCGTTCCGCCGCCGTGGGCGTTTGTCCGTGGGGCGCGCGTGCGCCCGGGGACACGACGGACAAGGGTGTGAGGCAGGCGATGACGGACCTGGATCGCAGGAGCATTCTCCAGCTGACCTCGGCGGCGGCCATCGCCGGGGGGCTGGTCGCCGGGGCGGGCGGCACGGCGCACGCGGCGCGCAGGGCGGACCGCCGGATCGTCCTGACCGGCAGGCGTACGGGCGCGAACATCCCGGACGTCCTCACGGTCGGCGTCCCGTACTTCGTCCGGTACGAGCTGTCGGACGCGCAGGGCGGCATCGTGGGCACCGAGAACGCCCACTGCCTGCCGGTCACGGTGGGGCTGGAGGGCTCGTCCGTCCTGGCGACGCTGGTCCTGGCCCTCGACGACGGGCTGATCACGGCTGCCACGGCCTTCCAGCGGCCGCTTCCCGCCGTGACGGAGTCCCCGGTGAACGCTCAGCCGTGGTCCCACGTCTTCGCGATCACCGGGGGGACGGGGTCCTACGTCGGCGCGGCGGGCTCGGTCACCATCGACCACCGGACGCGGGACGAGGACGTGCTCACCATCGACCTGGCCGACGCTTCGCTGTAGGCGGGAGCGGTCGGCTCCCTGAGTGGCCACCCTTTCGTACCGGCCCCGGTGCACTCGTCCCGCCTGTCGGGGCGGGGTGTACCGGGGCCTTTTACATCCTGTTTAATTGCATACTGTTCGCAATAACAGTCGATCTTGAACAGGGATGTGCAGAGTATGACGGCCCGATCGATACGGGGGGCGGTCGCCGCCACGCTGGTGACCGCACTGTCCCTGACCGCGGCAGCCTGCTCCAACCCGGACAGCCCGAAGGCCGGTTCCGGAACCGGGACCACCTCGGCCGTCGTCGGCATCGCCTACGAGCCCGACAGCCTGAGCCCGCTGCTCGGCTACGGCAAGGACGGCAACTCCAAGATCTTCGACGGGCTGCTGGCCCTGGACGCCGACATGAAGCTCCAGCCGGCCCTCGCCACCGCACTCCCCGAAGTCAGCGGGGACGGGCTGACGTACACGTACAAGCTGCGTCAGGGTGTGAAGTTCAGCGACGGGAAGGCGTTCGGCGCCAAGGACGTCGTCTTCACCTACCGCACCATCCTCGACGCGAAGACCAACAACCCCTCCCGCACCGAGCTGGACGCCGTCAAGGACGTCACCGCCAAGGGCGAGGACACCGTCGTCTTCACGCTCAAGTACCCCTACGCCCCCTTCGCCCAGCGCACCGTCCTGCCCATCGCCCCCGAGCACATCGCGGGCAAGCAGGACGTCAACAACGGCGCCTTCACCACCCGGCCCATCGGCACGGGACCGTACGTCCTCACCAAGTGGTCCAAGGGCGAGAAGCTCAGCTTCACCGCCAACCCCCACTACTGGGGCGGCGAAGCCGAGGTGAAGAAGTTCACCATGGCGATCATCAAGGACGACGACGTACGCGCCACCCGGCTGCGCTCCGGCGACCTGGACGGCGCGATCCTGCCGCCCAACCTGGCCAAGGGGTTCGCGGACGACAAGGGCAAGAAGACGTACGCCGCGAACAGCTACGACTACCGCACGGTGACGCTGCCCACCAACAACAAGGTCGCCGGTGACACCGCCGTGCGCCGCGCCCTCGATGTCGCGGTCGACCGCCAGACCATGGTCGACGCCATCCTCAACGGCAGCGGCAAGCCCGCCTACGGGCCCGTCCCCACCGACAGCGAGTGGTTCACCAAGGGCACCGAGCGCAAGCACGACGTCGCCGCCGCGAAGAAGATCCTCGACGAGGCCGGGTGGACCCCCGGCAAGGACGGCGTCCGGGTCAAGGACGGCGTGCGCGCCACCTTCCCGCTCTGGTACCTGAGCGGCGACAAGCTCCGCCAAGAGCACGCCCTCGCCTACGCCTCCGACGCCAAGAAGGCGGGCATCGACATCCGCACCGAGGCCGGGACCTGGGAGGTCATCGAGCCCCGGATGAAGCACGACGCCGTGCTCGCGGGCGGCGGCTCGCCCGCCGACCCCGACTTCGACCAGTACACCCTGCTGAAGTCCTCGCTCGCGGGCGACGGCTTCAACAACATGGCCTGGTACGACAACAAGGCCGTCGACGCGGCGATCGAGGCGGGCCGCAAGAGCGGGGACAAGGCCGAGCGCAAGAAGGCGTACGACACCGTCCAGCGCGAGCTGGTGAAGAACCCGGGCTACACCTTCCTCACCCACATCGACCACCTCTACGTCGTCGACGACCGCTTCGGCCCCCTCACCACCCAGGTGGAGCCGCACGACCACGGCCTGGCCTCCGGCCCCTGGTGGAACGTCGAGAAGTGGAAGCCCGAAAGCACGGGAGACACGGAGAAGTGAAGCGCCGCCTCCCCTGGGGGCCGATGGCACGGATGACGGGACGGCGGGCCCTGTTCGCCGTCCCGGTCCTCCTCACCGTCACCTTCGGCGTCTTCGCCGTCGCCGCCGCGTCCCCCTTCGACCCCGTCAAGGCGTACGCGGGCACCGCAGGACTCACCGCCTCCCAGGAGAACCTGGACCAGCTCCGGGCCAACCTCGGCGCCGACCAGCCCCTCGTCACCCGCTGGTGGAACTGGCTGACCTCGGCCCTCCAGGGCGACCTCGGCGACTCCAGCGTGATGCGCCAGCCGGTGACCGACGTGATCGTCGAACGCATGGGCTGGTCCGTCCTGCTCGCCGCCTCCGCCTTCCTGATCGCGATCCTGCTCGGCACCGGACTCGGCGTCCTCGCCGCCCGCAGGCCCGGCGGCTGGCTGGACCGGGGCGTCAGCTCCGCCGCGTACACCCTGGAAGCCGCCCCTGCCTTCTGGCTCGGCCTCCTCGCGATCTGGCTCTTCGCCCTGAAGCTGGACCTCCTCCCGGCCGGCGGTCTCACCGACGCCGCCAGCGAGACCGTCACCTTCGGCCAGGTCGCCTCCCACCTGGTGCTCCCGGCCGCGGTGCTCGGGATCTCCCAGCTGCCGTGGTTCTTCCTGTACGTACGCCAAGGGGTCACCGACGCCCTCGCCGAAGACCCGGTGCGCGGGGCGCGCGCCCGGGGCCTGAGCGAGCGCACGGTGCTCCTCGGCCACGGCCTGCGCTCCGGGATGCTGCCGATGCTCACCCTGATCGGCTCCCGGGTCCCCGAACTCATCACCGGCGCCCTCCTCATCGAGACGGTCTTCAGCTGGCCCGGCATCGCCGCCGCCACCGTGGAGGCCGCCACTTCGGTGGACTTCTCCCTGCTCGCCGCGCTCACGGTGCTCGCCACCGCAGCCGTCCTGCTCGGCAACCTCCTCTCCGACCTGCTCTACGGACTCGCCGACCCCCGGGTGGCCTTCGATGGCTGAGACCGCACTCGCCCTTCCGGGCCGCACCACCCGCCGCATCCGGGTCGCCACCTCCGTGACCATCGTCGTCGCCGTCGCGCTCGCCGTGCTGATCGTGCCGCCGCTGGCCCAACTCGACCAGCAGGCCGTCGACCTCTCGAACAAGCTCCACCCGCCGTCCTGGGCGCACCCCTTCGGCACCGACGACGTCGGCCGCGATCTGCTGCTGCGCTGTGTCTACGGGCTCCGCGTCTCGCTGCTCGTCGGACTGGTCGCGGCCCTCACCGCCACCGTCATCGGCACCGCGATCGGCGCGCTCGCGGCGGCCTTCGGCGGCTGGACCGACCGGATCGTGATGCGGCTCGTCGACACCTTCTCCTCGGTGCCGCACCTGCTGCTCGGCATCTTCATCGTGGCGATGTTCCGGCCCGGCGTCTGGCCGGTGATCATCTCGGTGGCGCTCACCCACTGGCTCTCCACCGCCCGGATCGTCCGCTCCGAGGTGCTCTCGCTGCGCTCGCGCCCCTTCATCGACGCGGCCGTCTCCGGCGGCGCCTCCCGGGGCCGGGTCATCGTGCGACACCTGCTCCCCGGGGTGCTGCCGCAGGCCGGGCTGGCGGCGGTCCTCATGGTGCCGCACGCCATGTGGCACGAGTCCGCGCTCTCCTTCCTCGGGCTCGGCCTCCCCGCCCACCAGGCCAGCCTCGGCAACCTCGTCCAGTCCGCGCGCGGTTCGCTGCTCGCGGGGGACTGGTGGCCGACGCTCTTCCCCGGCCTCTTCCTGATCATCCCGACGCTCGCCCTGGCGGGGATCGCCGGAGCCTGGCGGGACCGGATCAACCCGCGCCGGAAATCGGAGCTGATGCTGTGATGCGCCCTCACGCCGTCCTTGACGTCCAGGACCTCTCCGTACGCTTTCGCATGCGCGGCGGCCGGGACATCGCCGCCGTCACCGGCGCCCGGTTCTCCGTCGCGCCGGGGGAGTGCCTCGCCCTGGTCGGCGAGAGCGGCTGCGGCAAGTCCGTCCTGGCCTCCGCCCTGCTCGGCCTGCTCCCGGCCAACGCCCGGACCACGGGGAGCGCGGTGCTCGGCGGGGACGTCGACCTGCTGACGGCGGGGGAGCGGACCCTTGCCCGTACGGTACGGGGACGGCGCATCGGCCTCGTACCGCAGAGCCCCGCCGCCCACCTCACGCCCGTGCGCACCGTCCGCGCCCAGCTGGAGGAGACCCTGCGCGAGCTGACCGGGGTGCGCGGGTCCGCCGCCGTCCGGGACGCGGCGGAGAAGGCCGCCGCGCGGGCCTCGTTCCCGGCCGACCACCTCGACCGCTACCCGCACGAACTCTCCGGCGGACTCGCCCAGCGCGCGGCCACCGCCCTCGCCCTGATCGGCGACGCGCCGCTGCTGCTCGCGGACGAGCCGACCACGGGACTCGACCGGGACCTGGTGGAGCGGACCGTCGACGAGCTGCGCCGCCACACCGACGAGGGCCGGGCGCTGCTGATCATCACCCACGATCTGGCGGCGGCCGAAAGGATCGCGGACCGGGTGGCCGTGATGTACGCGGGCCGGATCGTCGAGATCGCCGACGCCGGGCCGTTCTTCGGCGCCCCCGGCCCCCGCCACCCGTACGCCAGGGGGCTGCTGGACGCCCTGCCCGAACGGGACTTCGCCCCCATCCCCGGCATGCCGCCCGAGCTGGGTGCGCTCCCCGAGGGCTGCGCCTTCGCCGCCCGGTGCGTCCGCGCCGACACCCGCTGCACCGCCGAACGCCCGGCCTTCGACGACCGACTCGCCTGCCACCATGGGCTGACCGGCCGCGCGCATTCCCTCGTGAAGGAGGCCGCCGATGCTTGAGCTGACCGGCATCACCGCCGGATACGACCGCCGCGCCCCGGTCGTCCGCGATGTCTCCCTGAGCGTCGGGCACGGCGAGGCGGTGGGGCTGCTGGGCCCCAGCGGCTGCGGCAAGTCCACCCTGGCCAAGGTCGCCGCCCTCCTGCACCGCCCGGAGGCCGGAACCATGACCCTCGACGGAACGGTCGTACGCGGCTGGCGGCACCGCGCCCCGCAGGAGCAGCGCACGGCCGTGGGCGTCGTCTTCCAGCAGCCCCGCCTCTCCGCCGACCCCCGTCTCAGCCTGCGCGAACTCATCGCCCAGCCGCTCCGGTCCACCGGCCGCCGCCGCGAGGTCCCGGCCCGGGTGGCGGAACTGGCCCCGCTGGTCGGGCTCTCCGCCGAGCTGCTGGAGCGCCGCCCGCACGCGGTGAGCGACGGGCAGCTCCAGCGGGCCTGCCTGGCGCGGGCGCTCGTGCTGCGGCCGGGGCTGCTGATCTGCGACGAGATGACGGCGATGCTGGACGCCTCGACGACGGCCGCGCTGGTCGCGGTGGTGGAGGCCTACCGTGCGGAGTCCGGAGCCGCCCTGCTGGCCGTGGGCCACGACCGGGTCCTGCTGGAGCGCTGGTGCGACCGGACGGTCCGCTGGGGAGAGCGGGCCGTGGAGCGTGCCCCGGTGGGGTGAGGGGGACGGTCAGCGCGTCCCCGCAGCGGGTACGTGGAACGCGATCCACGCATCCGGCGGCAGCTCCGGCCGGCCCGGCACGGGCCGGTGCTCCTCGGTCCAGGCGTCACCGGCCACCTCACGGGCGACGCGGCGCCAGAAGCGTACGGCCGGGGCGTTGTCGTCCTGGAAGGCGACCTCCCACGGCCCCGGGTGCCGGGCGAGGACGTCCCGGACGGCCCGCAGTCCGATACCCGACCGGCGTGCTCCCCGTACGACGAAGAAGCTGTTCAGGACCCGGACCGGCCCGGCCAGACCCCGTACGAAGGCGAGGCCGACCGGGCTCTCGTCGGCCGTCAGCAGATAGGGCACCCGGTCGGCGTCGGTGAAGGCGGCGTCCAGCCGGTCGGTGCGGAAGGTTCCGTCCGGCCTGGGCGTGATGGCGCTGAACTCGGACATGTCGTGGCGGAACATCAGCCAGAGCCGCTCCATGAGGGGGCGGTCGTCGGCTGTGGCGAGGCGTACGTGTACGTGGGTGTGAGGCATAAAAAAAGCCTCCCCGGCGGGACGTTGTCCACGGCGGGAAGGCCTGAGAGGTCGCTGACAGCTTATCAAGCGCCGACGAGAGGGCGACGGTCAGGCCAATAGTTGGCAGGTACCTGACGATCTGCTGGTGGTCGGCCCCATACTCGTCGCGTCCGGCTCACCCCGGGCCCCTCCGCCCGGCCGACCGCCTCAGGGAGCCCCCATGACTGCTCCATCAGCCCCCACAGCCCTCTCAGCCTCCTCAGCTCCTTCGGCTGCCCCGACCCGCCGTCGGGCCCTCACCGTCACCCTCGCCACAGCGGCCGCGGTGATCGCGGCTCCAGCCGGTGTGGCCGCAGCCGCCCCGTCCGCCACCACCCGTCCGCCCCGTCCGCGCCCCCTCCGCCAAGCCCACGCGCACAACGACTACCTGCACCCGCGTCCGCTCCACGATGCCCTCGCGCACGGGTTCACCAGCGTCGAGGCCGACATCTTCCTCGTCGACGGCGAGCTGCTGGTCGCCCACGACCTCGCCGAGACCGACCCGAGCCGCACCCTGGCCGGCCTCTACCTCGAACCGTTACGCGCCCTGGTCCGGGCAGGACACGGCAGCGTTTACCCGCACCACCGGCAGCCCCTGCAACTGCTCATCGACATCAAGGCCGACGGCGTCGCCGCCTACCGCGAACTCGACCGGCAGCTCGCCCGCCACCGCACCCTGTTCACCCGCTACCACCACGGCCGCGTCCGCCCCGGAGCGGTCACCGCCGTCATCTCGGGCGACCGTGCCGCCCGGGCCCCGATGGAGGCGCAGCGCACCCGCCTCGCCTTCTACGACGGCCGCCTCGACGACCTCGGCACCGCGTCGCCCGCCTCGTTCACCCCGCTGATCAGCGCCAACTGGACCCAGACCTTCAGCTGGCTCGGTGCCGGGCCCTTCCCCCGTGCCGAGCGCGACCGGCTCCGCACCCTCGTCGCCACCGCCCACCGGGAGGGCCGCCGCATCCGCTTCTGGGCCACCCCCGACCTACCCGGCCCCGAGCGCGATGCCGTGTGGAGCGAGCTCCTGGCCGCCGGGGTCGACCACCTGAACACCGACGACCTGGCCGGGCTCGAACGCTTCCTCCGCGAGCGGGCGGGCGCGGCCCCGACCCCGTAACACCGCACCGCCGGGGAGTACCCGTTCGGCGGACACGCCAGTGCGCCGAACGGCCGCTCCGCTGCGCCACACTGGCGGCCGAATGCCGCAAATCAGGCGCGGCGGAGGAGGTTGGCCATGGTCATTTCGATCTCACTGGTGCTGCTGCTGACGGTCCTGGCGGTGATCTTCCTCCGCAACGGCGGGCTGAAGCTCTCGCACGCGATCGTCTGTGCCCTGCTGGGCTTCCTGCTGGCCAGTACGAGCATGGCGCCGACCATCCACGACGGGATCGGGGCCACCGCCAACCTGGTCAGCGGCCTGCACCCCTGACCTCGGCCCCGGCCCGTACCCCCGGGGCCGTCCGCGCGGCGCCCGGCGATCCCGCACAATGGGCAGATGTCCTTTCCGCCCCCCGGACGGCACTCGGGCGCCGCCCACCACGAGTTCTGCAACACCGGCCTCTGCTGCCGGTGCCAGATGCGTACCTGGACGACGAAGGCGGGCGACGAGCGGCTCTGCGGGCCGTGCGCCGCCTGCTGCCAGATCTGCGGCCGGGCGCCCGCACCCCATCTGGACGGACTCGACGGCGGAGTCTGCGCCGAGTGCCGCGGCCTGTGCGGCCGGTGCCACGCCCCGAAACGGCACGACGGCTCCTGCGGCTGCGACCGCTGGCGGGAGAGCGCCAAGAGCAACCCGCGCGGCTATGTCCTCCAGGCGCTGCCGCAGCAGCTTCTCCAGGCGCTCGGCGGCCGGGTCCCGAGCACCGTCCACGACCTGATCCACCAGGAGCTGGAACGCAACCGCACCGCCGGTCTCCTCCGTGAACGCATCGAACGCCGCTGGAACCTGCGCTGGGCCCACGCCCTCAACGAGAAGGACGAGGACGGCCGCCGCCGGTGGAGCGCCCAGGACATCGCCGAGCAGCTGCTGATGCCCGGATCCTGCTCCGACCCGCAGTGCGAGGACGGCCATCTCGTCACCACCGACGCCCCGTGTCCGCGTTGCAGGCAGCCCCTGCACCGGTTTGTCACCTCGGTCGCCGACGGCACCGCGACCCCGGAGCACGCCCACGCGGCGGCGGCCCGGATCCGCCGGGCGATGCTGGAGAACCGCTCGCACCGGAATCCCCCGCCGCGCGGATAGGCGGGCCGGTGGGCGGACAGGCGTGCGGCTCGGCGTGTTGCGAGGCGTTGCCGCACATGGCGCGGTGTTGCGGCGGTGTGTCGTGGACGCGAAACCCGTCTGCTTTCCATGGACACTTCAAGGGGCGCGTCCTAGCGTCGGGCGGCGGCGCGACCCCCGTCCGTAACCAAGGAGCCCGATGCCCCCGCCGTACCGCCGTGCGCTCGCCCGCGCCCTGGCCCTGACGCTCGCCGTCGCCTCCGTCACGCTTCTGGGCCCCGCGGCCCCCGCCGCGGCCGAGGACATCCCCAAGGCTCCCGGCCACCGCCTGGTCAGCGACTACCAGGGCGCGCCCGCCACCGCCTCCCCGGTCCCCGGCCAGGCGCCCCCGCAGCACCCGTACCTCGCCCCCAACGGCCGCAGCGGCATGCACGCGGACGCGGCGGGCAGCGGTACGCACCCGTACTCCGGGCCGCTCGGCCGCAACCCCGAAGTGGTCAGCGAGAAGATCGCTCCGGTCGGCGGCGAGTGCGCCACTGCCACCTTCGACGCGGCGGGCCGGCTGATCACGGTCTGCGGCACCTTCACCGGCTTCCTGCTCAAGCTCCTGGACCCGCGCACCCTCGACACGCTGGCCGAGTACAAGCTGCCGCAGCGCTCGTCCACCGTCGAGGCGATCACCACCCTCGACTTTTCGAAAATCTTCAAGGACACCTCGGGCGGCGCCTACTTCTACCTGGACGACCAGGACCGGGTCGTCCTCGCCGACTCCCGCCAGCACGTCCTGCGCATCGCCCACCGGCAGAAGGCGGACGGGCGGTGGGAGTTCGTCGTCGAGAACGACTGGGACCTCACCGGGCAGGTCCCGCACGACTGCGTGAGCTGGACCAACCTCTTCCCCAGCGGTACCTGCGACCCCGTCACCTCCGTCATGCCCGACTGGCAGGGCCGGATCTGGTGGGTCACCCGGCTCGGCCGGGTCGGCACGGTCGACCCGCAGACCTCCGTCATCCGCTCCGTGCGGCTGGCCGGTGAGGAGATCCAGAACTCCTTCTCCGTGGCCCAAGACGGGGTCTCCATCGTCTCCGACCACGCCCTCTACAGCTTCACGGCCGACCCCGACGGCACCCCGCGCATCCAGTGGCGCCAGACCTACGACCGGGGCACCGGCACCAAGCCCGGCTCGGTGAACCAGGGCTCGGGGACCACGCCGGACCTCTTCGGTACCGGTGAGGAGTACGTGGCGATCACCGACAACGCGGACGACCGGATGAACGTCCTCGTCCACCGCCGGGGCACCGACGTCCCCGCCGACCGCCGCCTCGTCTGCTCGGTCCCGGTCTTCGGCTCCGGGCAGTCGACCACCGACAACTCCCTCATCAGCTGGGGCAACAGCCTGGTCGTCGAGAACAACTACGGCTACGAGAACCCCACCTCCCTGCTGCTCGGCCGCAGCGTTGTCGGCGGCGTCACCCGCATCGACGTACGGCCCGACGGCAGCGGCTGCGACACGGTCTGGGAGAGCACCGTCCGCTCACCCTCCACGGTGCCCAAGCTCTCCACGGCCAACGGGCTGCTCTACTTCTACGAGAAGGAGCCCAACGTCCTCGGCATCGACGCCTGGTACCTCACCGCCGTCGACTTCCGTACCGGTGACCGCCGTTGGCGCAAGCTGACCGGCACCGGACCGGCGTACGACAACAACTGGGCGCCCATCACCATCGGCCCCGACGGAACGGCGTACGCGGGGGTCTTCAACGGCATCGTGGCGGTGCGCGACACCCGCTGAGGCGCCGGGGAACCACGCTGACACCGCACAGAAGTGCACACCACCGCACGTGGTGAGCGGTGCGTACGGCCTATGCTCGCGGCCATGGAGCAACGGGAAGTCGTGAAGCGCGTGATCGGCATCCTCACAGAGGCGCGCGAAATGCAGCGCCTGCTGGAGGCGGACCTCGAACGGGAAGACCTGGATGCGGGAGCGGGCGCCGTCACCGCCCTGCTGAACGAGACGATGCCCCACATCGCCATCCCCGACGATTTCTCCGTCGAGGAGGTGGTGACGGTGGTCGGGCGCGAGGTCGGCGGCGCGGTCGAGCAGCTCGTGAGCGCCTTCACGCTCGCTTTCACGATGCTGGCGCAGGTGCACGACTCCGGGCAGACGGACGTCTCGTCGGCCGACGTCCTCCAGGACCTGGCGCTGCGGGTCGAGGCCGGCGGCCCCGAGGACGAGGACGACGGTCCGGTGGTCTGAGCCGTCGTCGGCGGCCTCCTGCGTTCCGCCGCGCGCGTAGGCATAGTGGAGAGGGAGAAGCGTGAATCTCCTCGCGGTACGGAGGCAGCTGTGGGTAAGAGCACCGACATGGCCCGCGCCAAGGCGCGCCGGCTGAAAGGCATGAAGAAGGAGTCGGACGGCATCGCCCTCGGCGACGAGCGGCTGAAGGCCGAAGGAAGGCAGGAGCAGGACGCGGCCCGCCGGGAGGAAGAGCGGGCCCGCGCACTGGGAGGGACTTCCGACCGCTGAGGGTGCCGGGGCGCCCGTGCTGTCGCGTTCACCGCGTACGGCACGGGCGCCCCCGTGCGTACGCGGCGCCTGCTGCCCCGCGTGCGGGGGCCTCTCTTCGCGTACGGGTGGGCGCCACGCGACGTATCGGCGGCGTGCCGCCTCAGCGGGGCCGCACCGACTCCGTGACCGCGTCCACGATCTCCTTGTCCAGGGCCGCCCGTACGAGCGCGGCAGCGAACTTCGCGTCGTCGTGCCCGCGTGCCGCCTGGGCCAGCTTGCCGGGGGAGGTGGGCAGGCCCAGCCGCTCGGCTCCCTGGAGCGCCTTCGCGCCCAGCCAGGGGCCGGTCTCCGGCCAGAGGGACTGCACCTCGCGTACGAAGATGTCGGCCCCGGCCGGTCCGATGCCCGGCACGCGCTGGAGCCCCGCCATCAGCCGGTCCCGGTCGCCGTCGGCCTCCTCGCGCAGTCGGCGCAGATCGCCCCGCCAGGTGTCCAGGACGAGCCGGGCGCCCTCACCGAGCTGGGTGGCGGTGCGTTCGTCGTAACGCCGGTAGTGGCCCTCGCCCAGCGCGTCGACCCGCTGCTGCCAGGTCGCGTCGGCCATCTTGCGCGGGGTGCGCATGCCGTGACCGAAGAGGGCGCGGGCGGCCGCCACGGCGACCGAGGCGCGGATGCGGGCGGAGAGCAGGAGGCTCAGCACCAGGAGCTGGTAGAGGGGCTGCGGGGTGTCCTTCAGCCGGATGCCCGCCTCCTCCGCGTACGTCCGGCCGCACTCTTCCACCAGCGCGTCGGCGATCCGGCGTGCCGAGGGTGGTCGCTTCCCGCTCATGCCAGGCCGAAGACCCGCGCGACGAAGAACCCGGCGACCAGCAACGCGCCGAGCACGATGAGGCCGATCCAGACGGCCGGGTGCTCCCAGACACCGCCGTCCGGACGCTCCTCGTGGGCGTCGCCGATGGAGCCCTCGGCGGGGGGCGTCTCTGTGGGGGGATTCAGGAGAACAGCCATGTCTCCAGAGTCCCCCCGTCGCCGCTCGTTCGCACGCCGTGCGAACGGGAGGGCGCCGGCACAGGGCCGGGGCTCCGGCACAGGGCCGTACGGAGGCACCCCGGGCGCGGAGCGCTGCACGCGGGGGAAACGGGGCACGGTCAAAGGATGCCCGCCGTTTCCGCGCCCGTCATCAAGCTCGTGCAGCGCACCACCGAACCCGCGGGGGTCCAGACGCTGCGCTCCACCGCGGCCGCCGTCATCGCCTACTCCGTCGCCGTCTGGGCCCTGCCCGAACCGGCACCGCTGACCGCCCCCCTCACCGCGCTCCTGGTCGTGCAGGTGACCCTCTACGCCACCCTCACCACCGGCATCCGCCGTGTGAACTCCGTGGTCGTCGGCGTGCTCATCGCCATCGCCTTCAGCTCCCTGGTGGGGCTGACCTGGTGGAGTCTCGGCCTGACCATCTTCACCTCGCTGCTGATCGGGCGGCTGGTGCGGGTCAACGAGTTCGTCCCCGAGGTGGCGATCAGCGCGATGCTCGTCCTCGGTGTCGCCCAGGTCGCCGACACGGCCTGGGACCGGGTGTGGGAGACGCTCATCGGGGCGGTGGTGGGGCTGCTGTTCAACCTGGTCTTCGCACCGCCCGTCTGGGTCGCGTCGGCAGGCACCTCCATCGGGTCTCTGGCCCGCCGGATGGGCACGATGCTGCGGAGCATGGGCGAGGAGGTGGTGGGGAACAACCCCGTCCCCCGGGCGGCGGCCCGGCTCCACGAGGCCCGCAGACTCGACCACGACATCGTCGAGGTCGACGCCTCGCTCCGCCAGGCGGAGGAAAGTCTCACCCTCAACCCCAGGGTGAGACAAGGGCTGCTCTACCGGGTCGTCCTGCGCACCGGACTCGACACCCTGGAGATCTGCGCGGTGGTGCTGCGGGTCCTCTCCCGCACCCTCACCGACCTGGCGAAGGCCCGCACCGAGGAGACGCTGTTCCCCGCCGATGTGGCGGGCCTGCTCCAGGAGCTGTTCGGCCAGCTCGCGGACGCCATCGAGAGTTTCGCCGAACTCGTCACCGCTCCGCTCGCCGCCGACGGCGAGGCGGCGGAGGACCGGCTCGCCGAAGCCCTCGCCCGCAGCCGCGCCACCCGCGACCGTGTGGCCGACCTGCTGCTGGAGGACGTCCAGGAGCATCCGCGCGAGTGGCAGCTGCACGGGGCCCTGCTCGCCGAGATCGACCGGGTACTGGCCGAGCTGGACATCGACGAACGGACGAAGCGGCTGGGCGAGGAGCTGGACCGCCGCTCGTCCGAGGCCCACGAACGCCACCCCCGGCTGCGCGCCGTCGTCCGGCGGCTGAGCCGGACCGGCACGTGAGCCGCCCCGGCGAGGCGTGTGGGGCGCGCGGGATGCGGAAGACTCCGGTCACTGGTTCGCTGGGGGCAGTGGTCCGGTTCTGACCAGGGACCAGGGACCAGGGATATGCCCAAGGAGTGGTGATGAGCGGTTCGGACGAGCCCGCCGACCTGGCGCGGCAGATGCGTGAGAAGGCCCAGCAGCTCGCCGAGGCCGCGGAGCGCGCGACAGACCCGCAGGAGCGCGAGCGGCTGGAGAAGAAGTCCCGGACGATCCGGGACCGCAGCGAGCAGCAGAGCGGCATGGCCGCCGGAGACGTCTACCCGCAGAAGTAGACACGCGTTACGCGGTACCCGCCCGCCCCGGGCTCCTTCCGGGGCGGGCGGCTCCATGTCCGCGCTCTGCCGGGCGTACGGGGCACTCACCCAGCTGCCCACTCCAGCAGCCGCTCCACCGGCCAGGTGGTCACCACCCGGTCCGCCGGTACGCCGCACTCCTCGGCCCGCGCGCAGCCGTTGATCTGCCAGTCCAGCTGGCCGGGGGCGTGCGCGTCGGTGTCGATCGAGAAGAGCGTGCCCGCCTCCACGGCTTTGCGCAGCAGCCGGCGGGGCGGGTCCAGCCGCTCGGGCCGGCAGTTGATCTCCACCGCCGTCCCCGCCTCGGCACAGGCCGCGAAGACCCGGTCCGCGTCGAACTGCGACTGGGGCCTGCCGCGCCCCGACAGCAGACGCCCCGTGCAGTGGCCGAGCACATTGGCCTGCGGATGGCGTACGGCCGCCTCCAGGCGCCGGGTCATCGGGGCCGCGTCCATCCGCAGCTTGGAGTGGACGGAGACCACCACCACGTCCAGCTGTTCCAGCAGCTCCGGCTCCTGGTCCAGCGAACCGTCGGGGAGGATGTCGCACTCGATCCCCGTCAGCAGCCGGAACGGCGCCCACTCCTCGTTGAGCCGCGCCACCACCGCCAGCTGCTCCCGCAGCCGCTCCGGCGACAGGCCGTTCGCCACCGTCAGCCGGGGCGAGTGGTCGGTGAGCACCGCCCAGTCGTGCCCCAGCTCCGCCGCCGTCCGGCCCATCTCCTCGATCGGGCTGCCGCCGTCCGACCAGTCGGAGTGGAGATGGCAGTCGCCCCGCAGCCGGGACAGCAGCTCCTGGCCCTCCTCGGGCGCGGGTTCGGCGGACGCCTCGTCCTCCAGCCGCTCCAGATAGCCCGGGACCTCACCCGCCTGGGCCTCCTGGATCACCTGGGCGGTTCGAGGGCCGATGCCGGTGACCCGTTCCAGGGTGCCCGCCGCCACCCGCTCGGCCGCCTCTCCGGGGGCCATCGCGGTCACGACCTCGGCGGCCGTCCGGAAGGCCTTCACCCGGTAGGTGGCGGCCTGCGAGCGCTCCAGCAGGAACGCGATACGCCGCAGAGCGGTGACGGGGTCCATCGGCACCTCCAGGTCGGAACGGCGGCCGCCCCGCAGGTCACCCGGCCGGGCCGCCTGTCCTCAGGATGGCCGCAGCGGTGCCGGAACGGCCACCGCACCCGCCGGTATCAGGAGCCGGGCGAGGCGTCGGCCTCCTCCGTCCCCGCCACCCAGCGCCCGGTCGTGAAGTCGTAGTCGTGGACGGGCCGCCCCGGCGCGCCACTCGTACGGAACGGCTGCCCGCCGTCGTCGATCCGCACCGTACCGGACCGACCCCCGCCGCTCCATCGCAGCTCCACCACCCAGTCGCAGTCGCAGCGGGCCGTACGTCCCGTGACGAGCAGGACCTCGGGGTCCGAGGCCGAGACGCGATACGGGAAGGAGACCGCCGGGATGGGCTCACCCGTGTCGTTGCCGGGCACCGAGCGGGCCACGGGGCGCTGAGCGTCGAGATCCACGTCGAACATCCGTGGGGTGAGTGCCCCGCCGCACCCAGAGCTCATCCGGTGCACCCGCCCGTCGGCAGGCTCCCGCCGCGCGACCACCCGGATCCGCAGCGCCTCCAGGACCACCGCCTGCTCACCCGTGCCCTGGAGAGTGATCCGTACGCCGGTCTCTCCCGCGTGCACCGCGCCGAGCCCCTTCGCCCAGGCCTCCGCGTCGGCCTCGGCCGGCGGCGGCGGGACGGCGCTCGGGGGAGGGGCGACGAGGTAGGCGTGCCCGCAGCCGTACCGCCAGACGTGGTCGTCGACGGTCCAGGTGAACGGGGGAGCGGTGGGCTTCGCCACCGGGGGCGGCGGCTCTGGGCGATCGGGCCGCGAGGGGTTGCCGAAGGCGGCGATCAGGACGAGCGCCAGGGCGGCGACGGCGGCGCAGGCGGCGAGGGGCGGCACCCACCGGCGTACGACAGGGGAGCGGGGCGTTGGGGGCGCGGGCACGGGCCGGTGCTCATCTCGCCGTACCGGAGCGCTGGGCGCGGGTGCGGTCGACGGCGGGGAGCCGCCGAGGGCCCCCGCAACCGGCTGCGCCGGGGCCAGGCCCTCGGGAGGAGCCGGGGCGGCCGGAGAGCCTGCCTGGTCGGCACCCGGGGCCGCCGGAGACCCAGCCCCCTCGCCCCCCGGGGCCGCGGCCCCCTCGGCACCAGGGCCCCCCGCCCCCGCCCCCTCCTGCCGCTCCACCCGTTCCGCGTCCGCCCGGAGCCACAGGCGGTGGAGGGTCTGCCGTTCCTCGCCCGTGCGGCCGCACAGCCGGGCCAGGCGCTCCACCGGGGCGAACTCCGCCGGTACGGTCCGGCCCGTGCAGTACCGGTGGAGCGTCGAGGCGCTGACCCCGATGCGTCGGGCGAGGGACGCGTACGTCCGGCCCGAACCCTCCCTCAGCTCCCGCAGCCGCTCCGCCAGCGCCTCCCGTGCGGGCTCCTCGTCCGCTTCCCGCTCGCCCACCACCCGATCGACCTCCCCGGCCGTTCCGGGGCGCGTTCCACCCCACCGTGAACACCCACGTCACCGGGGGTGGGACGGTTCCGGGCCGGCCGGAACCCGTGTCGTCCTTGTCGCCGCCCGATGGCCCGCCCCACGCTGGTGCCGCACCACCCGATCCGACCGATCGACCACCTGAACGGGGAGTTCATCCATGCGCACCACCCGCACGCTCCGCACCGCCCTCCTGACCGCCGCGGTCGCGGGCCTCGCCGCCACCGCACTGCCCATGGCACCCGCCTCCGCCGCCCCCGCCGCGCCGAAGCTCCTCTCCGCCGGGCAGTGGCCCGCCTCCCTCACCCCCTGGACCGCCGGGCCGGTGCGGAAGGGCCTGCCCGAGGACGGCTCCGTCTGCACGGCGGGCACCACCCAGGCCAAGGGCACCCGCCACCGGGACTTCCGTACCGAACTGGACACCGGGGCCCGGCAGACGGTCACCGTCGCTCCCACCACCGCGAAGGCGAAGGCGCTCGCCGCCGACCTGCGGACCGCGCTGGCGACCTGCCTGGAGCGGCTGAAGGAGCAGGAGCCCGGGCTCGAAGGCGCCAGCCGGTACCACGGCCGGGTGAACGTGGAGGAGGGCGCGCACATCTACAGCATCGACACCTCCTACCCGGAGGCCGGCTCCACCGACATCGGCCTGTACGCCGTCGGCCGGGACGGCCGTACCGTGACCGTCCTGGAGTGGGGACAGCTGGGTGACCTGGACGGAGCCCCGCTCCAGGGGTTCAGGAAGACGACCCGCACCGCCGTCGCCAAGCTGCACTGAGACCCGTCGGCGGAGCGGCCGGCACGGGGTTCCGGCCGCTCCGCCGACGTGCGCTGCCCCCTCTGCCGGGAGCATCCTGGCTGTGTGACCCGGCACGATGCGACCCGGCCCACCCCGTCCCCCGGAAGCGGGGCCGCGGCCGGGCGAGACGACGGCGGCCGAGTACCGGACGAGCTGTCCCTCGTACTCGCGCAGGGGGTCGTCAGCGCCGTCGAGTCCGCCGGGGGATACGCGGGGGGCATCTACCTCCGCTCCGGTACGCCGGGGCTGCTGCGCCTCGCCGTCCTTGCCGGACTGCCGGGGCCGCTGTTCCGGCCCTGGTGGCGGATGCATGTGAACCGGCCTTTCCCCGTCTCCGAGGCCTACCGCACCGGGCGGCCCGTGCTGCTCGCCGACGCGGAGGAGGCCATGCGGCGCTTTCCGCAGCTGATGGCGGGACTGCCGTTCCCGTTCGGCTCGCTGTGGGTCCCGATCACCGGCCCGCAGGGCAGCGTGGGCGTGATGGCCGTCCTGCGGGCCGCCACCCCGGGCGAGGAGGTCGCCGCCGCCGACGGGGAGCGGCTGCTGGGGCTCGGCCGCCGGCTCGGCGCCGCGCTCACGGACCTGGATTCGCGGTCCCTCCCCGTGGTCTGGGAGAAGGAGCCCATCCCCGTCCAGCTGCCGGCCGCCCCCGCGCCCCCGGTGCGCGTAGGCAGCTTCGACTGGGACCTGCACTCCGGCTCCCTCACAGCCGACGACGACCTGTGCGCGATCTTCGGGACCGAGCCCGCGGAGTTCCCCGGCACCGTCGACGCCCTCGCCGGACGCCTCGTACCGGAGGACGTGTACGGGCTGTGGGCCCTGGCCCGGCAGGCGGTGGAGTCCGCCGATCCGGTGGTCCGCCGGATGCGGCTGCGCGGCCCCGACGGCCGGTACCACCTGCTGGAGCTCTCGGGCCGCTGGACGCACCCGGACGGGGAGAGCGCCGAGAGCCATCTGAACGGCTTCGTCGTCGACTTCGGCGCGGGGCCCGTCATCGCGGAAGCGGCGGACCGGCTGCCCCGGGGGATCGTCTCCCTGGACCGGATCGGGCGCATCACGTACGCCAACGTGCTCGCGGAGGAGCTGCTGGGCCGCCCCCGCGCCGAGCTGGTCGGCCATGTCGTCTGGGAGGCGCTGCCGTGGTTCGGACATCCGGCGTACGAGGACCACTGCCGGGCGGCCCTGATCTCCGACGAACCCGTCCACTTCCTCGCCCGGCGGGCCGAGTCCGTCTGGCTGTCGGTCTCCCTGTACCCGGGTCTTGACGGGCTGAGCGCGGTCTTCCAGGCCACCGAGCAACCGGCGTACACGCCCGGCTCCGTCACCTCGCCGGGTCTGGGCATCGGCTCCACCGCCGACCGGTCCTCCGCGCTCTACCGCCCGGTCGCCCTGGCCATCGCCCTCACCGAGGCGGTCACGGCCCGCCAGGTCTCCGCCGTCGTCACCGAGGAGCTGCTCCCCGCGTTCGGCGGTAGGCAGCTCGCCATCTACCTGCTGAGCGAGCGTCACCTCCACCTCGCCTGGGAGACGGGGTTCCCCAAAGGGTTCCTCGACCGCTTCGACGGGGTCGGACTCGACGTCTCCATCCCCGGTGTGGAGACCCTGACCACCGGCCGCCCGATCTTCTTCGAGTCCATGCAGCGCCTGGCCGACGCCTACCCGGGCATCCCGATGGAGACCGACATCGGCGCGCGGGCGTTCCTGCCGCTGATCGCCTCGGGGCGGCCCGTCGGCTCGTGCATCCTCGGCTTCGACCGGCCCCGCGGGTTCAGCCCCGAGGAGCGCACCGTCCTGACCGCCCTCGCCGGGCTCATCGCCCAGGCTCTGCAACGTGCGCAGCGGTACGACAGCGAGTCGGCGCTCGCCCGGGGGCTCCAGGACGCCCTGCTGCCGCACCGGCTGCCGGAGGTCGAGGGGGTCGACACCCTCGGGCGCTATCTCTCCGGCACCCAGGACATGGAGGTGGGCGGCGACTGGTACGACGTCATCGAGACCGGCGACGAACTGGCCCTGGTCATCGGCGACGTCCAGGGGCACGGTGTCTCGGCGGCCGCCACCATGGGGCAACTGCGCAGTGCGGTACGGGCGTTCGCCCTGAGCAACCATGACCCGCAGGAGGTGATGAGCGGGACGAACCGGCTGCTCATCGATCTAGACCCGGGACAGTTCGCCAGCTGCTGCTACATCGTGCTGGACCCGCTCACAGGGCGGGCCCGTGCCGTACGGGCGGGCCATCCGCAGCCGGTACTGCGCCACCCCGACGGCCGGACCGAGGTGCTGGACCTGCCCGGCGGCATCGTGCTCGGCATCGACGGGCAGGCGGCCTACCCCGTCACGGAGCTGCGACTCGACCCGGGCGATGTGCTGGCCCTGTTCACCGACGGGCTCATCGAACGCCCCGGGACCGACATCGACGAGGGCATCGAACGGCTGCGCGCCACCATCGCCGGGGTCGGCTCCGTGCCGCTGGCCCAGCTGGCGAACCGGGTGATCGGGGAGGCCAGACAGGCCACGGACCGCCCCGACGACATCGCGATCCTGCTGGCCGCCCGCTGGACGCACGTCCCGGAGAAAGCGCCGCCGCCCGCCCGGGAGGCCGCCCCGCCGGACCTGTGGCGGACGTTCCGCGGGCCGGGCCCGCAAGGCGCGGAGAGTGCCACGGACCCGGCCTGAGGAGTGACGGGACTGATCAGGCGCCGGAGGCGTCCAGCATGCCCTCGCGCTCCACGACCTTGATGCGCTCACGGCCCTGGGCCGCGCCGAGCGCCTGCTCGTGGGCGTCCAGCTTGTGCCAGCCCTCCCACGTCGTGTAGCGGACGTTCCGGCTCTCCAGGAAGGCTTCGACGGCCTCAGGAGCGGGCGTAGCCGGTTCGGGCAGACGGCCGGCGGCGCGGTCCTCCAGCAGGCAGGCGACCGTCTCGTTGGCGTCGCCCTTGGTGTGGCCGATCAGACCGATCGGGCCGCGCTTGATCCAGCCCGTGACGTAGACCGAGGCCATGTGCTCGTCACCGGCGATGACGCGTCCCGCCTCGTGCGGGACGGTGCCGGAGGCCACGTCGAAGGGGAGCTTGGGCAGCTCCTCCGAGTAGTAGCCGACGGCGCGGTAGACGCTCTGCATGTCCCAGTCGGTGAACTTCCCGGTGCCCCGGACGTTGCCGGTGCCGTCCAGCTCGGTGCGCTCGGTGCGCAGCGCGGTGACCTTGCCGTCCTCGCCCAGGATCTCGACCGGGGACTCGAAGAAGTGCAGGAAGAGCTTGTGCGGGCGGTCGCCGACATCGCGGATCGCCCAGTTCTCCAGGGTCTGCGCGACCATGTTGGCCTGCTTGTTCTCCCGCCGGGTGGCGATGGAGCCCTCGTCGTACTCGATGTCCTCGGGGTTGACGATGACCTCGATGTTGGGCGAGTGGTCCAGCTCCCGCAGCTCCATCGGGCTGAACTTGGCCTGCGCCGGGCCACGCCGCCCGAACACATGCACCTCCAGCGCCTTGTTCGCCTTGAGGCCCTGGTACACGTTGTCCGGGATCTCGGTGGGCAGCAGCTCGTCCGCCGTCTTGGCCAGCACCCGGGCCACGTCCAGCGCCACGTTGCCGACGCCGAGGACGGCGACCTTTTCCGCCGTCAGCGGCCAGGTGCGCGGGACCTCGGGGTGGCCGTCGTACCAGGAGACGAAGTCGGCCGCGCCGTAGGAGCCGTCCAGCTCGATGCCCGGGATGTCGAGGGCGCGGTCGGCCTCGGCGCCGGTGGAGAAGATCACCGCGTCGTAGAAGGACCGCAGGTCGTCCAGGCCGATGTCGTTCGGGTAGCTGACGTTGCCGAAGAGGCGGATCTGCGGCTTGTCCAGCACCTGGTGCAGGGCCTTGACGATGCCCTTGATCCGGGGGTGGTCGGGGGCCACGCCGTAACGGATCAGGCCGAAGGGGGCGGGCATGCGCTCGAACAGGTCGATCGAGACGCCCGGGTCCTGGCAGACCTCGGATTTGAGCAGCGCGTCCGCAGCGTAGATACCGGCAGGGCCGGCTCCGACAATGGCGACGCGGACGGGGCGTGTCATGGCGTGGTGATCCTTAAGGCGGGCGAACGCGGGCAGGTACAGCGTACGTCGGAGGTAAGGGTTGGCTTACTAGTCTCCACCCCACACCGTAAGCCCTCGGCCGGCGAGACCCTCGAACCGGCCTACGGAACCGCCCGATAAGTCCGTTTCTGCGGGGCGGTATGGGTGATTTGAGTCTTTTGGACTTCTCTTCCATAAAGGGGCTATTGGGGCCGTTGAGCTATTTTGGCCGCGCCTGTTTCGGCCACCTCCGCGCGAAGTGGTGAGCGTCACGTCCGAGGGTGCGGACGCAGAAGTGGAGGGTTCGGTTCCCTTCTGTGCGAAGAAAGTTGACGACGCGGCGGAACGGGTGGATCCGGGAATTCCTGAATTCGATCTTGCGGAGAAAGGTCATCCGGAATTCGGGGCTTGTTCTGTCCGGCGCTTTTCGCCTACGGTCACGCTCAATCCGGATGGAACGCCGAATCCTGCCGCCGTCCGGGAAACCGAAACCCACTCACGTACGGCAGGAGCGGGGGACCCAGGTAAGCCGCCGATCCGGTATCCGGAACGGCTAGGGGTGAAGTCGCATGTCCATGCGGCCAGACATCTCCCGTCTGAACCCGACAGCTCACCTCGTAGGCGCCGGAGAGGAAATTCCCCATGCCCGCACAGGGTAAGCACCGCCGTCCCAAGTCCGTCTCGCTGAGCCGCGGCATCGCCGCCGTGACCACGGGTGGAGCCGTTCTGGCCCTCCCGGTGCTCGGCGCCACCACCGCATCCGCCGCCCCCGCGCACTCCGTCGCCGCGGAAAAGGCGGTGGCTCCCGTCTCCGTGACCGCCCAGGCGAATTCCGTGACGAAGGCCGCGCCCGTCAAGCATTCCGTGGTGTCCGGCGAAACGCTTTCCAAGATCGCCCGCGAGCATTCCGTCAGCGGCGGCTGGAAGAAGCTGTACGAAGGCAACCGCAAGGTCGTCGGCGAGAACCCGAACCTTATTCACCCCGGTATCACGCTGACCATCGGCGCCAAGGCTGCCGCCCCGTCAGACGCCAAGGCCGGCAAGGCTGCCGCCCGCACCGCCACGACGGAGCGCGCCGACCGCTCGGAGCGCACGACGGCCGCTCCCGCCGCCGCCCCGGCCGCCGCCGCTCCCGCCACGTACACCAACGATCTCGATGGCTGGATCAAGGAGTCGCTGGCGGTCATGGCCCAGCACGGCATCCCCGGCAGCTACGAGGGTATCCACCGCAACATCATCCGCGAGTCCTCGGGCAACCCGAACGCCATCAACAACTGGGACTCCAACGCGGTGAAGGGCACCCCCTCCAAGGGCCTGCTCCAGGTGATCGACCCGACGTTCCAGGCGTACCACGTGCCCGGCACCTCGACCGACAGCTACGACCCGGTCGCCAACATCACCGCCGCGTGCAACTACGCCGCGGACCGGTACGGCTCGATCGACAACGTCTTCGGCGCCTACTGATCCCCGTACGCGCGCACGCCCGAGGGGCCCCGGACCACACCGGTCCGGGGCCCCTCGGCGTACCGGGAAGTTACCCCCAAGTTTCTAGTGACTTACCACGCGATCGACAGTAGAACCTGTTGCACTCTGTCGAGAGTGAGGGATGTCACATGAACGACACCACCCCGCACGGCAACGCCCCCAAGGGTGTATCGCGTCGAAGATTCATCACTGGAACAGGTTCTCTTCTCGGGGTCGCGGCGCTCGCCGGATCCACCACACCGGTCTGGGCCACGGCCCGCGCGGCGGCGGCCCCGATCGGTTCCGGCGCCCATGTGCCGGTGCTGATCGTCGGCACCGGATACGGCGGCTCGGTCGCCGCCCTCCGGCTCGCCCAGGCCGGCACGGACGTCCACATGGTCGAGATGGGCATGGCCTGGGACACCCCCGGCGCGGACGGCAAGATCTTCGCCAACACCACCAGGCCGGACGACCGCTCCTTCTGGCTGCGCACCCGGACCAAGCAGCCGCTGAGCAACTTCCTCGGCTTCCCGATCGACAGATCCGTCAACCGCTACACCGGGATCCTGGACGCCGAGGAGTTCGCCGGCATCACCGTCTACCAGGGGCGCGGTGTTGGAGGCGGGTCGCTGGTCAACGGAGGCATGGCCGTCACGCCCAAGCGGGAGAACTTCGCCGCGATCCTGCCGTCGGTCGACGCCGCGGAGATGTACAGCACCTACTACCCGCGCGCCAACGCGGACCTCGGCGTCACCACCATCGACCCCGCCTGGTTCGACAGCGTCGACTGCTACCAGTACGCCCGGGTCGGCCGGAAGCACGCGCAGCGCTCGGGCTTCCCGTTCCTCTTCGTGCCCGCCGTGTACGACTGGGACTACATGAAGCAGGAGGCCGCCGGGACCGTACCCAGGTCAGCGCTGGACGCCGAGATCCTCTACGGCAACAACTACGGCAAGAAGTCGCTCCAGAAGACCTACATCGACCGGATCAGGGCCACGGGCCGGGTCACCATCACCCCGCTGCACAAGGTCACCCGCGTCTCCCCGGCTTCCGGCGGCGGCTACACGGTCCTCATCGACCAGCTGGACACCACCGGCCGGACCACCGCCACCAAGACCGTCACGGCGGACAAGGTCTTCTTCGCGGCAGGCAGCGTCGGCACCAGCAAGCTGCTCGTCGGCCTCAAGGCGACCGGAGCGCTGCCCGCCCTCAACAACGAGATCGGCAAGGGCTGGGGCGACAACGGCAACGTCATGTGCGGCCGGGCCAACCACCTCTGGGACCCGACGGGGAAGGTGCAGTCGTCCATCCCCACCGGCGGCATCGACAACTGGGACGCAGGCGGAGCGTTCGCCGAAGTCGCTCCGCTGCCCACCGGCATCGAGACCTGGGCCTCGTTCTACCTCTCGATCACCAAGAACCCCCACCGGGCCCAGTTCACCTGGAACGCGGCGGCGGGGAGGGCCGAACTGAACTGGCAGACGGCGTGGAAGCAGCCGTCCATCGATGCCGCGAAGACCATCTTCGACAAGATCAACCAGAAGGAGGGGACGATCTACCGCACGGACCTCTTCGGGACCTACAAGATCTGGGGCGACCACCTCACCTACCACCCCCTGGGCGGCGCGGTCCTGGACAAGGCCACCGACAACTACGGCCGGCTGCACGGCTACCCGGGTCTGTACGTCATCGACGGCGCCCTGATCCCCGGCAACACCAGCGTCAACCCGTTCGTCACGATCACCGCGCTCGCCGAGCGCAACATCGAACGCATCATCGCCACCGATCTGTAGGGGCGTACGGAGAGCCCGGGGCCGGGAGTGCCAACCCGGCGGCCCCGGACTCCGTCAGTGACCCGGCAGCACACACACCGCGTCGATCCCCAGTACATGGTTGAGCCGCCCGAACGCCAGCCAGGAGCCGATGCTCATGGACAGCTCCACGATCTCCACCTGGCTGTAGTGCGCGGTCATCCGCTGCCAGAAGGCGTCGTCGAGACCGTGGTGGTCCAGCGCGTACCGCTCCGCGTACTCCGCCGCCAGCCTGGTCCGCACGTCGAAGGCGTCCGTCGTACGCCACTTGGCCACCGCCTGCGCGAACTCCTCCTCGACCTTCTCCCCGTCCCGCTCGGTCCGCCAGTCCAGGCAGAACAGGCACCCGTTGACCTGCGCGATCCGCAGCCGCGCGGCCTCGAACTCCCGCAGGCCCAGCGTCGTGTGCTCGTACACGGACATCGAGAAGGCGGCGGCGGCCACGCCGATGCCGGGGACCATCTCCCCCCATACGTAACCGATGGGCTCCTGGCCCTCCGGGATGTCGATGATCATGCCGGTCTCCTTCCCAGCCTGCCGACGGCGGGCCGCAGCGGGATGTCCAGTGCGTCGTACAGGCCCGGTTTCGCGTCCACCAGCCAGTCGATGGCCGAGACGAGCCGCCCGACCGCCGTAGCGTTCCCGCCCGCCGACCGGTTCTCACCCTCGTCGAAGGCCTCGACCGTCACCTCGATACGGGGGCGGCCCTCGATCACCACGCGGTGCGCGCCCACGCCGTCGGGCGGGGAGGGCCAGTCCGGTGCGCACGAGGGATGGATACGGGTGATGTGCTCGATCACGATGCGGGGCTCCCCGCCCACGACGCCCTGCACCTCGAACCGCACCGCGCCCTGGGTGCCCGCCGCGAACTCGCCCATCGTGCGGGTGGTCACCGACGTCTCCAGCGCCCGGCGGTCCAGCGTCTCGCGGATCTCGTCCAGTTCGACGCCCAGCGCCCGGGCCATCAGCCGTATCTGACCGCCCCACACCATCGTCGGAACGGTCTCCGCCAGCATCAGCGGCTGGTAGTCCAGCGGGTGCCCCATGCCGATCAGATGGCGTACCGACTCCTCCTGCTCGTACGTGGAGTAGTCGAAGATCTCCTGGCAGCGGATCACATCCACCTCGGTGCCCAGACCGCTGATCAGCAGCGGCAGGACGTCGTTGCCCCAGCCGGGGTCGACCCCGGAGACGAAGAGGGAGCCGCCGCCCTCCGCGACGGCGGCCAGGACCGGATCCCGCAGCTCCGGCGGGGCGTTGCGCTGGTCGTAGAGCGGATAGAGGGAGGGCGTGACGACGACCGCTCCGGCCCGGATCGCCCGGCCGATGTCGGTGAGAGCGTCGTCGGGGCGGATGTCGCCGGACGCCGCGTAGACCACCGCGCGGGGGCGGTCGGCCAGGACGGCGGCGATGTCGTCGGTGGCCGCGACGCCGAGCGTGCGGCCGAGCGCGCCCAACTCGCCCGCGTCGCGGCCGACCTTGGCCGGATCGTGGACGAGGACGGCGGTGAGTGTCAGTGCCGGATGGGCCTCGACGGCGCGGATCGCCGCGCGGCCGACGTTGCCGGTACCCCAGACAACCGTGGGAATCATGCGCGGAGGGTAGCGGCCGGACCTCGCACTTCCCAGAGCCGTGGAGGGGTGAATTCGGGGCTCGGGAAAGGGTGTTGCCGGGCCGGCGGATGACCGCCGGCCCGGCAGCCGTACAGAGGGGATTACCGCCCCGCGCGTGCGATGTTCGGGCTGCCGCTGATGGTGAACTGCGAGCCGGGCTCGATCAGCACATGGCCGTCACGCGAGTTGGTGATCGTCACATCGGTCAGCGTCGCGTTGCCGCGCGCGCCGCCCATCGCGAGGATGCCGGAGCCGTTGTTCGACTTGTCGATCCTGACGTTCTGGATCTTCACGTCCGGCATCAGGCCGCCACCCGTCTTGAACTGGATGCCGTCGTAGGTGGAGTCGATGATGTCGGTGTCGCGGATCGTGACGCCGGGGATGGGCAGGTTCTGCGGGAAGAGCGTGATCGCGCCGAACTCCTGGTCCTCGTTCCAGAAGGCTCCTCCGGTGCGGTACAGGGCGTTGTTGGCGATCAGCGTCTGCCCGGAGAAGGGCAGCGGGTCATGGTCGGTCGCCAGCATGATCGCCGGGTAGTTCATGGTGTCGGCGATGATGTTGTTCTCGATCTTGTTGCCGTAACCGCCGTATATCGCGATGCCGTTGGCGCGCCAGGGCAGCTGGATCGTGTTGTTGCGGAAGCTGTTGTCGTGGCCGATGTCGACGGACTGGTCCTTGACGTACTTGCTGGACCAGACGGCGAGCGCGTCGTCGCCGGTGTTGCGGAACGAGGAGTTGTAGACCGTCGAGTTGCGGGTGCCGTTGGCGAAGTTGATGCCGTCGGCGTAGGTGTTGCGGATGCGCATCCCGGTGAACTCGACGCCGTCGCCCGGGTTCCACAGGGCGGGGATGTTGTCGAAGTCGCGGCCCGCCCAGACGGCCACGTTGGCGTGTTCGATCCAGACGTTGCTGATCTTCGTGTTCTTGCCGAACCGGCCGTTCAGCGCGACACCGCCCTCATGGTTGCCGTCACCGCCGCGGATCGTCCCGGAGCCGAAGATCGCGATGTCGGAAATTTTCGTGTTCTCGTCGATGTCGAAACCGAAGTTGCCCTCGTGCGGGTGGTTGATCCCGCCCGCCTCGTGCGGCGGGGTCAGCGTGTAGAGCTGGGAGTGCCACATGCCCGCGCCCCGGATCGTCACGTCGCGGATGCCCACCTGGTTCCACTGGCCCCGGTCCAGCGGGTCGTCGGTGAGGATCTTCTGCTCCTGGCGCCACTGGCCCGCCGGGATCCAGACGCAGCCGATCTGGCCGTTCTGGTTGGCGGTCACCGCGCGCTGGATGGCGGCGGTGTCGTCGATCCCGTCGTTGGGGACCGCGCCGTACTGCGTGATGGAGACGCAGCCCGAGGGCTGGGCGGTGGGCGGGGCGACCTGCTCCAGGTCGATCAGGTCGATGATGTAGAACGCTGCGTTGTCGCCGGAGTCCCGCTGGAGCCGGAACTTGGTGCCCGCCGGGTAGGTCTGGGCGAGCAGGGCGTGCGACTCGTCGAACAGCCGCCGCGCGTCGCCGCCGGGGGTGTTGGTGAGGCCCTCGGGGCTGTCGGTGTTGCCGTACAGCCAGCTGTGCTTGGAGGAGAGGTCCAGCTTGCGCACGAACTGGCCGTTCGCGTAGAGGCTGATGGTCGCCTGGCGGCCGCCGCCGCCCGCCGCGTCCGGGATGGAGTTGCGTACGACGATGGAGTTCGACGCGTTGGCCGAGGTGAACTCCACGTACTCACCGGTGGAGTTGAGCCGCACCGACTTGCGCCCTGAGGACTCGGTGGCGAAGTTGGTGTGGCCGAAGGTCCGCTTGGCGTCCGCCGTCAGCAGGGTGCCCCGGTACGCGGCGTCCTCCGCCTCGTACTCCGTGTACGGCACCGCCGCGCCGCGCCCGACGACGATGGAGCGGGCGAGCACGTTGTTGGTCTCGTTCGTCTCCGCGACCAGGTTCGTCGCGTCGGCCGTGGCGGTCAGGGTGGCACCGCCGCTGGCCGCCGTCCAGCTGCCGCTGATGGGCACGTTCACCGTGGCGCCCGCAGGGACGGCCGGGGTCGTGCCGTTGAGCGTGGTGGAGCCCGCGGTCAGCCGGGTGACGGTGCCCGCGCTCACCGCGCTGGTGCCGCGGTTGTGCACGGCGACGGTGAAGGTGACCGCCGCGCCGACGGCCGGGTTGGACGGGCTGGAGGTGATGGAGCGGACCTCCAGATCGGGGCCGGGGCTCTGGCCGACCACCAGCGGGGAGGCGGTGGTGCGGCTGTTGTTGGTGTTGTCCGACTCGATGATCGTGTCGGCCGGGTCCACCAGCGCCGAGACGGTGTACGAGCCCTGCGGCCGCTTGCCGACCGGCACCGAGAAGGTCGCGGAGGCCCCCGCGGCGAGCGCGCCGACCGGGGCGCTGCCCACGACCACGCCGCCCAGGCTCACATCGACCGTGGTCGCGGCCGAGGGAGCCGTACCGATGTTGCGGACGGTCCCCTGGACCGTGACGTTGTCGGCCTCCGAAGGCGCCGAGGGGGACCAGGACAGGGCGCTCACGGTCAGGTCCGGGTTGGGCGCGGGCGTCCCGAGGATCTGGATCTCGGCGACCTGGGCCCCGGGTGCCCCGGTGTTGGAGAAGAACTGGAGCTGGAGATCGGCGGCCCGGCCGCTGACCGGGACGGTCACCGTGTTCCGGTTGGTCGCCGGGTTGAACACATGGCCGGCCCGGGCCTTGAGCGAGGTGAAGGCGGTGCCGCTCTGCGTCCGGCCGAGCACCTGGAACTCCTGGGTCCTGGTGGACCAGATCGGGTCCGGGTTCAGCTTGATCACCACGGACTGGAGGTCCGCGTCGGCCCCCAGCTTCACCGTCAGGTTCGAGGGCAGCCCGTTCGACTCCCAGTAGGTGTTCACCTGGCCGTCGTTGGCGTTGACGACGGGGAAGCCGCCGTGCGATCCGCTGGCCGTGACGGTCTTGCCCCGGGCCAGATCGGTCGCCTCAGCCGCTGCTGCCTGGACGGGAAGCAGGCCGACGGTGACGAGCCCCGCTATGAGCAGGCCGGTGATCGATCTTTCGCTGAGCCGTTTCCATCTCATGCTGTCCTCTGCTTCCACGGTATTTGAGCCATGCAGTCAATGTTTTGCAAACAGCAGTTGATAGATTTCTGGTCTGTTTCTGATTTGTCAACGGTTCTCGCATGCTCGCGTCATGAAGGCATGCTGAGTGACGCCCCGTCAGAGGGCTTTGGGTGGCGCCGGGTTCAGGCCAGCGCTGTGCCGCGCGCCAGCAGCAGCGCCACGTCCGCCGCCGCCACGGCCACCGCTCCTGCCAGCGCGGCCTTGTGCCACCACCGGCCGAGCGCCGGCCCCAGCAGTGCCGCCGCACCGGCCAGGACGAGGACGGCCAGGGACCCGGCGTCCACCGGACCGGGCGGGCCCAGCACCAGGACGGCCGTCGCCGCGAGGAGCGGCACCGGCAGCAGCAGCCTGGTCCCTCTGGCGCCGAGCCGGTGCGGCAGCCCCCGGATACCGGCGGCCCGGTCCGCCTCGATGTCCGGGAGGGTGTCGCCCAGATGCGCCGCACACCCCAGCAGCGCCCCGGCGGTGACCGTCCACCACCGGGGCCAGGGCGCGTCGGGCAGGCTGAGCGTCACCAGCGAGGGGAGCGCGGCGAACCCGGCCGCGTACGGCACCCAGGAGAGCGCCGTCGCCTTCAGCCGCAGGTTGTAGAGCCAGGCGGCGGCGACCGCGGCCAGGTGCACCGTACCGGCGAGAAGACCGCAGGCCAGCGAGAGCGGTACGCACAGGGCGAGCGCGACCGCCGACGCACCCCACACCGCGCCCACGGAGACCGCACCGTCGGCGACCGGCTTCCCCCGCCGCCCGGCCCGGGCATCGCGCCCTGCGTCGTACGCGTCGTTGCACCAGCCCACCGAGAGCTGCCCGGTCAGCACCGCCACCCCGACCAGGGCGAGCCGCGCCGGGGAGAGCCCCACCCCGACGGCCAGGGCGCAGGCGAGCGCGGTCACCGCGACCACCGGCCCCGGATGGCAGGCCAGCGCCAGCCCCGCCGCGCGGCCCGGCCACCGGACCGCCGACGCCGACGTCCTCGCCCCGTCCATGGCACCCATCGGGCGATCGTAGAGACCTGTGGGCCCGTCAACACGGTGGCCGCGCGGGTCCCTTACCGGGATTCACCGGACTTTCCGGTCAGGATGGGGCAATGACGTCCCCGACGCAGGAGCCGCAATGACCCGGATCGCCGCGGTCCACGGGGCCCTGCCGCCCCACCGCCACACCCAGCACGAGGTCACCGACATGGTGGCCGCCACCTGTCTGCCGCCCGGTGCCGACCGCCGCGTCCTGGACCGGCTCCACGAGAACGCCCGCGTCCGCACCCGGCATACGGTGCTGCCGCTGGAGGGCTACCGCGACCTGGACGGCTTCGGTTCCGCCAACGACGTGTTCATCCGCTCGGCCGTCGACCTCGGCGGCCAGGCCGTACGCGGCGCCCTGCGCGCGGCGGGGCTGCGCCCCACCGATGTGGACCTGCTGATGTTCACCTCCG
The DNA here is from genome assembly GCF_009865135.1 of Streptomyces sp. SID8374. Classification (NCBI taxonomy): domain Bacteria; kingdom Bacillati; phylum Actinomycetota; class Actinomycetes; order Kitasatosporales; family Streptomycetaceae; genus Streptomyces; species Streptomyces sp. SID8374. The sequence goes on from NZ_WWGH01000002.1 coordinate 2,217,213, forward strand.
TCACCGGCATCGCCGCCCCCTCCGTCGACGCCCGGCTGGTGGCCCGCCTCGGCCTGCGCTCCGATGTGAAGCGGCTGCCGGTCTTCGGCCTCGGCTGCGTCGCCGGAGCGGCCGGGGTGGCCCGGGTCCACGACTACCTGCTCGGCCGCCCCGACGACGTCGCCGTGCTGCTCTCCGTCGAACTGTGCTCGCTCACCTTCCAGCGCCACGACGTGACCCCCGCCAACCTGGTGGCCACCGCCCTGTTCGGCGACGGGGCCGCCGCGGTGGTCGCCCTCGGCGGACGCCGGGCCACCGCCGGACCCGAGATCGTCGCCACCCGCAGCCGGATGTACCCGGAGACCGAGCATGTGATGGGCTGGTCCATCGGCTCCACCGGATTCAGCGTGGTCCTCGATCCGGCCGTGCCCGACGTCGTACGCCGGTACCTCGCCGACGACGTACGGGAGTTCCTCGACGAGCATGGTCTCAAGCCGAAGGACATCGCCCACTGGGTCTGCCACCCCGGCGGCCCCAAGGTCCTGGAGACCGTCACCGAGGTCCTCGACCTGCCCGAGGGGGCACTCGACGTCACCTGGCGCTCGCTGTCCGACGTCGGCAACCTCTCCTCGTCCTCGGTCCTGCACGTCCTGCGCGACACCATCGAACACCGCCGCCCCGAACCGGGCACCCCCGGGCTCCTGCTGGCCATGGGCCCGGGCTTCTGCTGCGAACTGGTGCTGCTGCGCTGGTAGGAAGGTACGGCCCATGATCTGGTACACCGCCCTGGTGCTCGCCGTCGCCGCCGAACGCCTCGCCGAACTCGTCGTCGCCCGCCGCAACACCCGCTGGAGCCTGGCCCGCGGCGGCACCGAGGCGGGCAGCGGCCACTACCCGGCGATGGTCCTCCTGCACACCGGCCTGCTGGCCGGCTGCCTCGCCGAGGCCCACTACGCCGACCGCCCCTTCCTGGCCGCCCTCGGCTGGACCATGGCGGCCGTCGTCGTGGCGGCGCAGGCGCTGCGCTGGTGGTGCATCACCACGCTCGGGCCCCGGTGGAACACCCGCGTCATCGCCGTCCCCGGCCTGCCCCTGGTCACCGGCGGCCCCTACCGGTGGCTGCGCCACCCGAACTATGTCGCCGTCGCGGCCGAAGGCATCGCGCTGCCCCTGGTCCACGGAGCGTGGGCGACTGCGGTGGTCTTCACCCTGCTCAACGCCGTCCTCATGGCCGTCCGGATCCGCTGTGAGGACGAGGCGCTGGCCCGCCTCCCGGTGGCGGAAGCGCGGGCGTGATCGACATCCTGGTCGCGGGCGGCGGCCCGGCGGGGCTGGCCGCCGCGATCCGGGCCGCCCGGGCGGGCCTGGAGGCTGTGGTCGTCGAACCCCGCCCCGCCCCCGTCGACAAGGCCTGCGGCGAGGGCATCATGCCCGGCGGCCTCGCCGCCCTCCACCGCCTCGGCGTGCACCCGGCCGGACAGCCCCTGCGCGGCATCCGCTACACCGACGGGCGGCGCAGCGCGGAGGCGGAGTTCCGGGGCGCGTACGGGCTCGGTGTCCGGCGCACCGCCCTGCACGCGGCCCTCCACGAGCGGGCCGAGGCCCTCGGCGTACGCATCGTGGAGGGCAAGGTCCGGGAGGTCCGCCAGGACGAGCGGACCGTCACCGCCGCCGGTCTCACCGCCCGCTGGCTCATCGCCGCCGACGGGCTCCACTCGCCCCTGCGGCGCGCCCTCGGCCTCGACCACCCCGTCCCCGGCCCCGGCCGCTACGGGCTGCGCCGCCACTACCGCACCGCCCCCTGGACGGACCTGGTCGAGGTGCACTGGTCGCCGCACGGCGAGGCGTACGTGACCCCCGTGGGCGACCACCTGGTGGGCGTCGCCGTACTCAGCCGCGACCGCCGCCCCTACGCACAGCACCTGGCCGACTTCCCGGCCCTGGCCGCCCGGCTCGGCCCGCACGCCACCCCCGTACGCGGGGCGGGCCCGCTCCGGCAGCGGGCGCGGGGGCCCCGGGCCGGGCGGGTCCTGCTGGTCGGCGACGCGGCGGGGTACACCGACGCGCTGACCGGGGAGGGCATCGCCCTCGCCGTGGCCACCGCGACGGCCGCCGTCGGCTGTCTGGCCGCCGGACGCCCCGAGGACTATCCGGCGCGGTGGACGAGGGCGACACGCCGCTACCGGCTCCTCACCCAGGCCCTGCTGGGGGCCGCGGGCCACCCCGTCCCGCGCCGGATGATCGTCACGGCGGCCCACCGCGCACCCGCTCTCTTCCGCACGGCGGTCCGGGCGCTCCAGTGACGCGAGCCGGCCGGTCGGAGGGGCCAGGTGATCGAATGGCGAGGCTCCCGGTTCCGTCATAACGTCGACCGGGTGAACGCCCGCGTTCATCCGGCCGACGGAGAGACCGACCGCCCCGACGGGGCGCAGCGCCCTCGGAACGAGAGACGAACCCACCTATGACGGGCTCCCACGCGACACCCGGAAAGGCCGCCCGGCCCGATCGGCAGGGCCGCGGCAGCGGGCTGGCACTCCTCGTCATCGCCTCGTGCCAGCTGATGGTGGTCCTCGACATCACCATCGTCAACATCGCCCTCCCGCACATGCAGAAGTCCCTGGGCTTCTCCACCGAGAACCTGTCCTGGGTGGTCAACGCCTACACGCTGACCTTCGGCGGACTGCTGCTGCTCGGCGGGCGGCTCGGTGACATCCTCGGCCGCCGCCGCGTCTTCATCTTCGGCGTGCTGCTCTTCGTGCTCGCCTCGCTGCTCGGCGGACTCTCGCAGGAGTCCTGGCAGTTGCTGGCCGCCCGCTCGCTCCAGGGCGTCGGTGGCGCCATCGCCTCGCCGACCGCCCTGTCGCTGATCACCACGACCTTCCGCGAGGGCCCCGAACGCAACCGCGCCTTCGGGGTGTTCGCCGCGGTCTCGGCGGGCGGCAGCGCGATCGGGCTGCTGGCGGGCGGGGTGCTCGTCGAGTGGCTGGACTGGCGCTGGGTCCTGTTCGTGAACGTCCCCATCGGCCTGCTCATCGCCTTCGCCACCCCCCGCTACATCCGCGAGTCCGAACGGCATCCGGGCCACTTCGACGTCGTCGGCGCCCTCACCTCGACCGTCGGCATGGTGCTGCTGGTCTACGGCTTCATCCGCGCCTCCGAGGACGGCTGGAGCGACTCGCTCACCCTCGGCTCCTTCGCGGCGGCGCTCGTGCTGCTGGCGCTGTTCATCTTCATCGAGAGCCGCTCCCGGCAGCCGATCACCCCGCTGTGGATGTTCCGCGACCGCAACCGCGCCGGGACCTACGCGATGATGCTGAGCCTCGCCGCGGCGATGTTCGGGATGTTCTTCTTCCTGACGCTCTTCGTCCAGAACGTGCTGGGCTTCAGCCCGCTGCGGGCCGGACTCGCCTTCCTGCCGGTCAGCGTCATCATCGCGGTCGGCGCCGGCCTGGCCTCCCAGCTGCTGCCCAGGCTGGGGCCCAAACCCTTCATGGTGACGGGCGCGCTGCTGGCCGCCATCGGGCTCGGCTGGCTGACGCTGACCGACGTCCACAGCACGTACCTTGGCTCCATCCTCGGCCCGATGCTCGTCTTCGGCCTCGGCATGGGCATGCAGTTCGTCTCCCTGACCCTCATGGCGGTCTCCGGCGTCGCGCCGAAGGAGGCGGGCGCCGCGTCCGGTGTCCTCAACGCGACCCAGCAGGTGGGCGGCTCCCTGGGGCTCTCCATCCTGGTGACCATGTTCGGCACGGCCAGCCGCCACGAGGCCACCGACCAGGTGCCGCGCTTCCTGGAACAGGCCACCCCGGCCCAGCTCCTCCAGTTCCGCAGGACCGGGGAGCTGCCACCGCCCTGGGGCGACGAGGTCCTCACCGCCGGTGTCTCCAGCGCCTTCGTCGTCGCGGCCTGCTTCGCCGTCTTCGCCGCCCTGGTCGCCCTGGTGATCATCCAGGTCCGCCCCTCCGACCTGGCCCGGCTCCAGGGCGGCGCCACCCCGGGGGTGACCGCCCCCGGCGGGACGGCCTCCGACAGGACATCCTCCGGAACAACGTCCTCCGCAACGGCCGACGACACCTCCGGCACACCCCCCGACACAGCGAAAGGCCCCCACAGCCATGGACTGGACCCTTGAAGTGATCGTGCTCCCCGTGACCGACCTGGACCGGGCCCGTGACTTCTACCGCGACAAGCTCGGCTTCCACGTCGACATCGACGGCGAGGTGATGCCGGGGGCGCGCGTCGTCCAGCTCACCCCGCCCGGCTCGGGCTGCTCCATCGCCCTGACCGACGGCGTGCCGAACCCGACGGGGGAGCCGCAGCCGGGCACGTACCACGGCCTCCAGCTCTGCGTCACCGACATCGACGCCGCCCACGCGGAGCTCGTCGCCCGAGGGGTGGAGGTCTCCGAGCCCCAGCGGTACGCCCCCGAGGACGGGGCCACGTTCATGTACTTCACCGACCCGGACGGCAACGGCTGGGCCGTCCAGGAGTACCGCCGCCGGCTGACCGAACCCCTGCACCAGGTCCTCGCCGATCTGGCCGCGAAGGGGGCCGGGGAGACGGCGGACTGACCCGCTCGTCCCCTTTGCCGCTCGCACACCCGCCCACCGGGGCCCGCACCGCCTGCCGCGGTGGATCGCGCCGCGCCGGTCCATCACAATGCTCCCCGTATCACCGCAGTGATCCATGAACACGAGGGAGCAGCATCCAATGGCCGGCAACACAGACATGGTGGCCTTCGTCCAGGCGCGTCTCGCCGATGAGGAACAGGTCGCCCTGGCTGCCGGCGGGGACCGGTGGCGGTGTCCGGCGGATGTGCCCGGCGAGGTCCACGACCGCAGGGGCGGGGTCGCGTTCACGGTGCGGGACCGCGGCTTCGACCACCACATCGCCCTCCAGGACCCCGCCCGCACCCTGGAGCGGATCGAGACGCACCGGGTGCTGCTGGGGGAGTACGTCGAGGTCGCCGAGCTGGACACCGACCGCCCCGCCCAGGACTTCCGCTCCGGCCGGGCGGTGGGCCTGGGCTTCGCCGTACGCCAGCTGGCCGCCGAGTACGCCGGGCACCCGGACTACCAGGCGCGGTGGCTGCCCCGGTTCATCCAGTAGCGAGAAGGGGACGCGGGGCGCCGGGAACCGGTAACTTACTCGCAAGTAAGTCGAGTTCCCGGACCATCCGAAGCCCCGAGGAGTCCCCATGCCCCGCCGGACACGCTCCCCCCTGCTGCTCGCCGGACTCATGGCGGGAGCGGGGGTGCTCCACTTCGCCGTCCCGAAGGCGTTCGACGCCACCGTGCCCCGGATCCTGCCCGGAGCGCCCCGAACCTGGACGTACGCGAGCGGAGTGGTCGAACTCGCCCTGGCAGCGGGGATCGCGCACCCCCGGACGCGGGGCGCCGCCGCCCGGGCGACCGCGGGATTCTTCGTCGGGGTGTTTCCGGCCAATGTGCAGATGGCCGTGGACTGGCGTGACCGGCCCCGGCCGCAGCGGGCCGCCGCCCTGGCCCGGCTGCCCCTCCAGCTGCCGCTGGTCCTGTGGGCGCGGAGCGTCGCCCGGGGCGCCGACGCGCCCTGAACGGGGCGCAGTCGGTGCGGTTCGAGCCACCTGCCCGGAGGAAGATCCACACCAAAATGGCGTTGCTCTCTGGTGAGGAGTGATCCCGCCGTGTAGCGTCCCTGGCAGATGTCGTGGTTCGCAGTACCTGCCCGCGCCTGGCGCGGGCGTTTTGCTGTGCAGTGCCTGAGAACCAGGGCGATCACCTCCGGGTCCGCGCGGTGCGGATCCGTTTACTGCTGAGAGGTACAGGCATGGCCAGCGGAACCGTCAAGTGGTTCAACTCGGAAAAGGGCTTCGGCTTCATCGCGCAGGACGGCGGCGGCCCCGACGTCTTCGCGCACTACTCCAACATCAACTCCACCGGCTTCCGTGAGCTCCAGGAAGGCCAGGCGGTGACCTTCGACATCACCCAGGGCCAGAAGGGCCCGCAGGCGGAGAACATCACCACCGCCTGATCCGGGTCGAACGACCACTGGGGCCCCCAGGACGCATCGCGTCCTGGGGCCCCAGTGCGTCCTACGCCGGTTACCCGGTGGACTCGTCCGGTGTCGGGTGCTCCTCGGGGTGCGCACCCGCGTTGCGCGGCTCGTCCCGGCCGGAACCCGCCTCGTCCGGATCGGGGCGGTCGCCGCTCTCACGGGCGACCCGGTCCGGAATCGGTATGTCGAGGGCGTCCTCGCCCTCCTGGTGCTGCTGGTCCGGCAGATCCGCCGGTACGGGGGGCGGGCTGCCGGAAGCCCCGGTGTAGGCGGTGCCTTCCGGCCTGCGGTCGGTCATGAGAGCTTCCTTCCGTGCTGCCCCGGAGAGCCCGGGGACGAGTCGTTCGTCCTGCTGGGTACCCCTTGCGGACCGAACGATTCACCGGAGGCGGGGCCGGGGGAGACTTCCCACACGGGGGTATGGGTCGCACATGTCGGGGTACTCGGGGCTGTGCCCGAGCGCACAGCACGGGCACACGACATTCACATGAAGCATCCCGCCCGGAAGGATCCCCCGCATGCTGATGGCCCACCCCACCGTGCTGCGCAACCTGGTCGAGCAGTACGAGGCCCTGCGCCTGCTGCACGCGGAGAGCGGCACCACCGAGGCGCGGCAGCGCATGGACGACGTGGCGTACACCCTGTGCGTCTCCACGGGCACGGGCGATGTCGACAGCGCGCTGGTCGCCGCCCGGCACCGGCTGCCGGGGGCCCGCCCCGAGGACGACTCCATCCTCTCGGCCTGATCACCGGATGAACAACGAAGGGGTGGGCGCTGTGGTGCGGACCGTGGGCGTGGAAGAAGAACTGCTGTTGGTGGACCCGGACAGCGGGGAGGTGCGAGCCCTCTCCACGGCTGTGCTGGCCCTCGCCGAGAAGGACGCGGAGGGGGAGTCGGCCTTCGAGCCGGAGCTGCACCGCCAGCAGCTGGAGTTCGCGACGCATCCCTGCCGTGAGATGGCCGAGATCGCCGAGGCGGTGCACCGGTGGCGCGCCGAGGCGATCCGCCACGCCGCCGACGTAGGGGCATCGGTCGCGGCCCTGGCGACCTCACCGCTGCCCGTGAGCCCCATGATCGGGGCGGGCGAGCGGTACAACTGGATGGCGGAGCACTACGGGCTGACCGCCCAGGAGCAGCTGACCTGCGGCTGCCACGTACACGTCTCGGTCGAGTCGGACGAGGAGGGCGTCGCGGTCCTGGACCGGGTGCGCGGCTGGCTGCCCGTCCTGCTCGCCCTGAGCGCCAATTCCCCCTTCTGGCAGGCGCAGGACACCCAGTACGCCAGCTACCGCAGCCGGGTGTGGGGCAGGTGGCCCTCGGCCGGGCCCGTGGAGCTGCACGGCTCCGCCGAGCGCTACCACGAGCAGGTGAAGGCCCTCGTCGGCACCGGCGTGCTCAAGGACGAGGGGATGGTCTACTTCGACGCGCGCCTCTCGCACAGCTACCCCACAGTGGAAGTGCGGATCGCCGACGTCTGCCTGGACCCGGCGGACACGGTGCTGTTGGCCACGCTGGTGCGGGCGCTGGTGGAGACGGCGGCGCGCGAGTGGCGGGCCGGGGTGCCTGCCCTGGACACCGAGGTGGCTCTGCTGCGGGTGGCCTCCTGGCAGGCGGCCCGATCCGGTCTCGAGGACCGGCTGATCCACCCTCGGACCCTGCGGCCCGAGCCCGCCGCCGACGTACTCCAGGCGCTTTTGGCCCATGTGCGGGAGGCCCTGGAGGACAGCGGCGACCTCAAGGCCGCCCAGAAGGCGCTGGCCGCCCTGGAGCGGCGCGGCAACGGGGCCAGGGTCCAGCGCGAGATCCTGGAGCGGACCGGGAGCCTCCGCGACACCGTCGCGGAGTGCGTCCGCATCACCGGGGGATGAGCACGACCGACCGTAGGACCTGTGAGGAGAGGAGCAGCACATGGCCACCACCGATCTCGGCAACCGCCGGATCCTGGCGATCGTCACCAACTACGGGGTGGAGCAGGACGAACTCGTCGTCCCCGTGAAGCACCTGCGCGACAGCGGCGCACAGGTGAGCGTGGCGGCGGTCTCCGACGACGAGATCCGCACCCTCGTGGGCGACAAGGACCCCGGCGACACGGTGCGGCCCGACCTCACGCTGGCGGACGTCGACCCCGCCGCGTACGACCTCCTGCTCATCCCGGGCGGCACGCTCAACGCCGACACGCTGCGCCTCCAGGACGCCACCACCCGGATCGTCAGCTCGTTCGCGGCCTCCGGCCGGCCCGTCGCGGCGATCTGCCACGGCCCGTGGGCGCTCATCGAGGGCGGCTACGTCCAGGGCAAGACCCTGACCTCGTACGCGTCCCTCAGGACCGACCTCACCAACGCCGGCGGCTCCTGGGTCGACAAGTCGGTGGTCCGTGACGACGAGGGCGGCTGGCCGCTGATCACCTCGCGGACGCCCGACGACCTGAAGGACTTCCTGCGCGAGATCGACGCGGTGCTCACCGAGTCCTGACGGGCACCCGACGGCCCCCGCTCGCACACCGCGGCGGGGGCCGTCGGCATGTCCGCGTACGCGGGTACGGGGACGGGTGCAGGGAGGCAATAGGGCCACCGCGCACTTACCGGCCGGGACGTGGTCGCGGTATCCAGGAAAGAGGCTGCCGGTAAGAAGCTCCTGAAGCGGGCCGACCCGAGGAGGGCTCATGGACGCCCCGACCGCCACTACGGCCGACACGGACGTACTGGACACACCTCAGGAAGACCCCACCGTCCATATCTTGTGGATCAACGCCGGGCTGAGCTGCGACGGGGACTCGGTCTCCCTCACCGCCGCCACCCAGCCGAGCATCGAGGAACTCGCCCTCGGCGCCCTGCCAGGACTGCCCAAGGTCGCCGTCCACTGGCCCCTCATCGACTACGAGTGCGGGCCCGTCCAGGGCGCCGACAACTTCGTGGAGTGGTTCTTCAAGGCCGACCGGGGCGAGCTGGAACCCTTCGTCCTGGTGGTCGAGGGCTCCATACCGAACGAGCGCATCAAGCCAGAGGGCTACTGGTGCGGCTTCGGCGACGACCCCGAGACCGGCCAGCCCATCACCACCAGCGAGTGGCTGGACCGGCTCACCCCCAAGGCCCTCGCGGTCGTCGCCATCGGCACCTGCGCCACCTACGGCGGCATCCACGCCATGGCGGGCAACCCCACCGGAGCCATGGGCGTACCCGACTACCTGGGCTGGGAGTGGAAGTCCAAGGCGGGCATCCCGATCGTCTGCATCCCCGGCTGTCCCGTCCACCCCGACAACGCCTCCGAGACCCTGCTGTACCTGCTCTACCAGGCCGCCGGCGCCGCGCCCATGATCCCGCTGGACGAGGAGCTGCGGCCCACCTGGCTGTTCGGCGCCACCGTCCACGAGGGCTGCGACCGGGCGGGCTACTACGAGCAGGGCCAGTTCGCCGACGAGTACGGCTCCCCGCAGTGCCTGGTCAAGCTCGGCTGCTGGGGCCCGGTCGTCAAGTGCAACGTGCCCAAGCGCGGCTGGATCAACGGCGTCGGCGGCTGCCCCAACGTCGGCGGCATCTGCATCGGCTGCACGATGCCCGGCTTCCCCGACAAGTTCATGCCCTTCATGGACGAGCCACCCGGCGGCCACGTCTCGGCGGCGGCGAGCGGGATCTACGGCTCCGTCATCCGCCGGCTGCGGCACTTCACCGAGAAGACGGCCGACAAGGAACCGAAGTGGCGCACCAAGACCGACACCATCAAGACCGGCTACCGGCCGCCCTGGTGACCCGGGCCCCCGGCGATCCCGGGGAGCCGTAGGGCCAGGACGGGCAGCTCGACCTACCAGAAAGGCGGCGCGGGACCATGGCGACTGCGACCGGCAAACACGCCGTCGACGCTGACGGCCTCATGGAGATGTCGTGGGACCCGATCACGCGCATCGTCGGCAGCCTCGGCATCCACACCAAGATCGACTTCGCCGCGAAGCGGGTCGCGGAGTGCTACAGCACCTCCTCGATCTTCCGCGGCTACAGCGTCTTCATGAAGGGCAAGGACCCCCGGGACGCCCACTTCATCACCAGCCGCATCTGCGGCATCTGCGGTGACAACCACGCCACCTGTTCCGTCTACGCGCAGAACATGGCGTACGGCGTGGCACCCCCGCACCTCGGTGAGTGGATCATCAACCTCGGTGAGGCCGCCGAGTACATGTTCGACCACAACATCTTCCAGGAGAACCTGGTCGGCGTGGACTACTGCGAGCGGATGGTCGCCGAGACCAACCCCGGCGTCCTCGAACTCGCCGAACGCACCGAGGCCCCGCACGCCGCCGACCACGGCTACCGCACCATCGCCGACATCATGCGCTCCCTGAACCCGCTGGAAGGCGAGTTCTACCGCGAGGCCCTCCAGGTCAGCCGCTACACCCGGGAGATGTTCTGCCTGATGGAGGGCCGCCATGTGCACCCCTCCACGCTCTACCCCGGCGGCGTCGGCACGGTCGCCACGATCCAGCTCTTCACCGACTACCTCACCCGCCTCACCCGCTACGTGGAGTTCATGAAGCGGGTCGTCCCGCTCCACGACGACCTCTTCGACTTCTTCTACGAGGCGCTGCCCGGGTACGAGGAGGTCGGCCGCCGTCGCATCCTGCTCGGCTGCTGGGGCGCGCTCAACGACCCGGAGCACTGCGACTTCAAGTACGCCACGATGGAGGACTGGGGCCGCAAGATGTTCGTCACCCCGGGCGTCGTGGTCGACGGCGAGCTCGTCACCAACAGCCTCGTCGACATCAACCTCGGCATCCGCATCCTGCTCGGCTCCTCCTACTACGAGGACTGGGCGGGCATGGGCAAGTTCGTCGAACGCGACCCCCTCGGCAACGAGCTGGACGAACGCCACCCCTGGAACCAGCACACCATCCCGGCCCCGCAGAAGCGCGACTTCGACGACAAGTACAGCTGGGTCATGTCCCCGCGCTGGTTCGACGGCACCGACCACCTCGCCCTGGACACCGGCGGCGGCCCCATCGCCCGCCTCTGGTCCACCGCCCTGTCCGGACTCGTCGACATCGGCTACATCAAGGCCACCGGCCACAGCGTCCAGATCAACCTCCCGCGCACCATGACCAAGCCGGAGATGTCGCTGGAGTGGACGATCCCGCAGTGGTCCAACGCCATCGAACGCAACCGGGCCCGCACCTACTTCCAGGCGTACGCGGCCGCCGCCGCCCTCCACTTCGCCGAGCAGGCGATGGAGGAGGTCCGCGCCGGACGCACCCAGACCTGGGAGCAGTTCGACGTCCCCGACGAATCGATCGGCTGCGGCTTCACCGAGGCCGTACGCGGCGTCCTCTCCCACCACATGGTCATCCGGGACGGGAAGATCGCCAACTACCACCCCTACCCGCCGACCCCCTGGAACGGCAGCGTCCGCGACAGCTACGGCACCCCCGGACCGTACGAGGACGCCGTCCAGAACACGCCCATCTTCGAGGAGAACACCCCCGAGAACTTCAAGGGCATCGACATCATGCGGGCCGTCCGCAGCTTCGACCCGTGCCTGCCGTGCGGCGTCCACATGTACGTCGGCGGCGGCCGGACCGTCGAACAGACCCATATGCCGACCGGGCTGAGTGGACTGGCGGGCGGCTGACCCCCGTACGGGACGGGCGGAGCCGACCCCGTACTCCAGGAAAGGGGCCCACGATGGCGGGAGCCGACCCCGGTGCACGCATCGGTGAACTGCTGGACCGACTGGGACGCGAGGCCGGACCCCAGGCCCGCGAGACCGCCGACGAACTCGTGCGCAGCGTCGTCGAGTTCTACGGGGAGGGCCTCGCCCGCACCGTACGGCTGCTGCGCGCCGCCCCGGCCGGCTCCGACCCGCTCGCCGTGCTCACCGCCGACGAACTCGTCGGGGATCTGCTGATCCTGCACGACCTGCACCCCGAGGACACCATGACCCGGGTCGGCCGCGCACTCGACAAGGTCCGCCCCTACCTCGGCTCGCACGCCGGGGACGTCGACGTCGCAGGCCTGGACCTGGAGACACCCGAAGGGCCCACCCTGCGGCTGCGGTTGCGCGGCAGCTGCGACGGCTGCCCGTCCTCCACCCAGACCGTGCGCTGGACCATCGAGGAGGCCGTCGCCCGCCTCGCGCCGGAGATCGCGCACATCGAGGTGGAGGGGGTCGCCGAGGCCCCGGCCGCCGACGGACAGCCCCTGCTCCAAATCCTGCCCCACCCGCCCGCCGACGCCCCGGGCACGCAGCCCCCGGCCGCCGACGCGGAACCGCCCCGCTGGCACACCCTCGCCACCCCCGCCCTGCCCGCCCGCGACCACGCCACCCGCGTCGCCGACATCGAAGGCAACGCGCTCCTCCTCGTCCGGCTCCCCGGCAATCTGTACGCCTACCGCGACCGCTGTCCCGGCTGCGGGGCCGATCTGCGCACCGCACCCCTCGACGGGGAGTTCCTGAGCTGCGCGGAGTGCGCCGCCCGGTTCGACGTACGGCACGCGGGGCGCGGCGAGCAGGCCCACCTGGAGCCCCTGCCGCTCCTGGAGGAGGAGGGCGCCGTCCGGGTCGCGCTGCCCGAGCTGCTGGGGGCAAGGCCGTGAGCGCGGGCGTCCTCGCCCAGTTCACCCGGCGGCCGCCACCGCCGGGGGAGCGGTGCGAGCTGTGCGGGGAGCCGCTGCCGGACGAGCACCGGCACCTCGTCGACACCACCCGGCGCTCCCTCAAGTGCTCCTGCCCGCCCTGCCACCTGCTCTTCACCCGGCCCGGCGCCGGACAGGGCCGCTTCCGGGCCGTCCCGGACCGCTACCTCACCGACCCCGGCTTCACCCTCGACGGCGACGGCTGGAACCGGCTCCAGATCCCCGTCGGCCTCGCCTTCTTCTTCCGCAACTCCGCCCTCGACCGGTTCGCCGCCTTCTACCCCAGCCCCGCCGGAGCGACCGAGAGCGAACTCGACCCCGCGACCTGGGACGCCGTCATCGGCCGCACCCGTCTCGCCGGGCTGCTGGAGGACGACGTGGAGGCGCTGCTGCTGCACGCCGAGCGCGGAGAGCCGGCGACCTGCACCCTCGTACCGATCGATGTCTGCTACGAACTCGTCGGGCGGATGCGGCTCCACTGGAAGGGCTTCGACGGCGGAGCCGAGGCCCGCGCGGACATCGAGGAGTTCTTCGAGCGTGTCGCGGCCCGCGCACGACCGCTGCCCGCAGAGAGCGGGGAGCCCGCGGAGACCGAGGCCTCAGCCACGGGGAATCCCGGGGGCGCCCCATGACCGACCTCGACTTCCGCTGCACCGGCGTTCGGCCCGAGCCCTTCGGCGCGAGCCCCACGCTCCTGTTCGACCTGCGCATCGAGGAGCTGGACCACCAGCCCGTCCACGCCGTCGCCCTGCGCTGCCAGATCCGGATAGAGCCGGCCCAGCGCACCTACGACCCGGACGAGGTCGACATGCTGGGCGACCTGTTCGGCGAGCCCAGCCGCTGGAGCAGCACGCTGAAACCGCTCCAGTTCGCCCACGCCTCCATCACCGTGCCCGCCTTCACCGGCACCACCCACGTCGACCTCCCGGTGCCCTGCACGTACGACACCGAGGTCGCCTCCGCCTCGTACTTCCGGGCCCTCGCACGCGGCGAGATACCCCTGCTGCTGCTCTTCTCCGGCACGGTCTTCACCGGCCGCAACGGCTTCCGCGCCGAGCCGATCCCCTGGCACAAGGAAGCGTCCTGCCTGATGCCCGTGGACGTCTGGCGGGAGCTGATCGAGTCCTACTTCCCCAACACCGGCTGGCTGCGGCTGCGCAAGGACAGCCTGGAGGCGCTGCGCCGCTACCGCTCGGCGCGCGCCCTGCCGTCCTGGGAGCAGGTCTTCGACGAGCTGCTCGCCACCGCCGAGGCGACGGCGGCCGCGGAAGCGAAGGGGGCCGAGTGAGATGACGAACCCGGACCTGCTGCCCCCGCCCGGGAGCGCCGACGACGCCCTCGACCAGGCCCGTACGGTCGCCGACGCCGTCCTCTTCGAGGGGTACGTCCTCTACCCGTACCGCGCCTCGTCCGCGAAGAACCAGATGCGCTGGCAGTTCGGCGTCCTGGTGCCGCCCTCCTGCGCGGCACAGGGCGGTGAGTACGCGGAGCAGCGCACCGACCTCCTCCTCGAACCCCGCACCGCCGACCGGCTCCACGCCGAGCTGCGCTTCCTGCACGTCCGGCGGCGGACCGTCGAACGCCTCGACCCCGACGGCACCTACACCGAGGTGCCCGAACTGGAGCTGCCCGACCGGGTCCTGGTCCCCTGGGACGAGGGCCACGAGGAGCGCATCCGGCTGCACGCGCCCCTCGCCGAGCTGACGGGAGCGCAGGCCCACACCCGTACCGCCACCTTCGACCTGCCGCCCGCCGTCGAGTACGAACCCGTGCGGGACGCGGAGGGCCGCGTCCTGGGACGGCTCGTACGGCGACGGGCCCGGCTGTCCGGCGAGATCCGCCCCCGGGCCGAGCAACTCCCCGGCCCCTACCGGGTCTCGCGCCTCACCGTCACCGTGCACAACACCACCGGCGCCCCGGCCGGGGACCGGACGACGGCCCTCCCGCACAGCATGATCGGCGCCCACCTGCTGCTCGCCGTCGAGGGAGGCAGGTTCCTCTCCATGACCGATCCGCCCGAGTGGGCCCGCCCCGCCGTCGCGGAGCTGCGCAACGACCACACCTGGCCGGTGCTCGCGGGCCCGGCCGACCGTGAGGACCTCGTCCTCTCCTCGCCGATCATCCTGGAGGACCACCCCGTCCTCGCGGAGGAGAGCCCCGGACCGCTGTACGACGCCACCGAGATCGACGAGATCCTCTCGCTGCGCACCGCCGCCCTCACCGAGCGGGAGAAACGGGAGGCGCGCGGTACGGACGACCGGGCCGCCGAGGTCATCGACCTGGTGGACTCCATGCCCGATGCCGTAAGGGAGCGGCTGCACGGGGCGATCCGGGGGCTGCGCGAGGTGACGGGCGAGGAGCCATCCGCAGCGCCCACTCCCGGGCTCACCCTTCCCGAAGGCGGCGGGCATCCCTGGTGGGACCCGCAGCAGGATCCCGAAGCGGCCGACGCGCCCACCACCATCCCCATTGACGGTGAGGCCGTGGGCCAGGGCTCCCGGGTCCTCCTCACCCCGGGGGCCCGCCGCACGGACGCCCAGGACACCTTCCTGCGGGGC
Source organism: Streptomyces sp. SID8374 (assembly GCF_009865135.1). NCBI lineage: Bacteria > Bacillati > Actinomycetota > Actinomycetes > Kitasatosporales > Streptomycetaceae > Streptomyces > Streptomyces sp. SID8374. Next base: position 2,232,404 of record NZ_WWGH01000002.1, read on the forward strand.
TGCCCGGCCACCGTCGAGGCCGTCGTCGCGGACCTGGACGGCGAACTCCACCTGGCCGTGGTCCTGGACGACGATCCGGGCACCGACATCCGCCGCCAGCAGGGCCGCTTCCTCTACTTCAAGCCGGACGAGGTGGCGCCGCTGAAGGAGCCGGGGGAGGAGGAGCCATGAGCGGTACGGAGACACCGGAACGCACCCTGGTCGCCGGGGTCGGCAACATCTTCCTCCAGGACGACGGCTTCGGGGTGGAGACGGTCCGGCGGCTCGGCCGCCTCGACCCGTCCCGCCTCCCGCCCGGCACCGAGCTGATGGACGCCGGAATCCGCGGGGTGCACCTCGCCTACCGGCTCCTGGAGGGCTACCGCACCCTCGTCCTGGTGGACCTGGTGAGCCGGGGCGGCCCGCCCGGCACGCTGTACACGATCGACGTCGGACCGCAGCCCCCGGCCGCCGGCCACCGGCCCGGGCCTCTCGACACCCACGCGATGGACCCCGCCACCGTGCTCGGCCTGCTGCACGACCTGCACGCCGGCGCGGGCGGCACGCTCCCCGACGAGGTGTACGTCGTCGGCTGCGAGCCCCGCGACACGGGGGAGGGGATCGGGCTGAGCCCGCCCGTCGAGGAGGCGGTGGACCCGGCGGTGGAGCTGGTGCTCGGCCTGCTGTCGCGTCGCGGCGTCCCCGTACCCGGCCCCGTACCGCAGAAGAACTGAGAGACCACGACGGAACTGAGAGAGCACGACGTTGGAGGCACAGGATGCACTGGATGTGGATCGGCGTCGCCGCGGGCCTCGCGGCCGTGTACGGCGTCGTCAGGAACCTGCCCGACGCCCGGCGCTACCTGCGCATGCGCCGGATGTAGTCCGCGTGTTCGGAGTGGTGCGGGGAACCCTCCTCGCCCCCGACGTCCTCCAGCTGCACATAGCGCTCGAGGAAGAGATGGAGGGTGCTGTGCAGTTCTCCCAGCCGGACGAACCAGAGGGCGAGGTTCATGGCGCCCTGCGGAGTGATGGCGTACACGCGACGGGCGGGGCCGGAGGCGGAGGCGCACCACTGCGAGGTGACCTCGCCGCACTTCTCCATGGACCGCAACAGCCGGTAGACGTGGGCCGACTCGGCTTCCTCCCAGCCGAACGCCCCCAGGCGCTGCACCAGCTCGTAGCCGTGGCCCCGGCGTTCCGCCAGGAGCAGGAGCAGGACCGGGGTGAGCAGCGCTCGCCGTTCGACCTCGTGACCAGCCATGGTCCTTTCAGGGTAGCGAGGGGGTGAGCGCCGTGCATGAGCTGTCGATCGCGATGGCCGTCGTCGACCAGGTCGACGGCGCGCTGCGGGAGCGCGGCGCCGAACAGGTCCCGGTCCGCTCGCTGACCCTGCGGGTCGGGGAGCTGTCCGGGGTGGTGCCCGAGGCGCTGGACTTCTCCTTCGGGGTGGCGGCCGAGGGCACTGCCCTGGCGGACGCCCGGCTGCTGATCGAGACTGTTGAGGGAAGAGCCCGCTGCGAGAGCTGCGGCCGGGACACCGCGACCGGGATGCCCCCGGACCTGTGGTGCGCCACCTGCTCACGGGCGATGAGCCTGACCGGCGGGCGCGAACTGGAGATCGCCCGGGTCGTCCTGGAGGACCCGGAGATCAGGCAGGGGGACGACATACCGGAGGCGAGCCATGTGCCGCACCGTTGACCTGCATCAGGCCGTGCTGGCGAAGAACGACACCAACGCGGTGGAGCTGCGCCGCACCCTGGACGATCGCGGCACCACGGCCGTCAACCTCATGTCCAGCCCCGGCAGCGGCAAGACCGCCCTGCTGGAGGCCCTGCTGACCCGGGCCGTCGCCGCGGGCACCCCGGCCGCCGCCGTCACCGCCGACCTCGCCACCGAGAACGACGCGACGCGCCTCGCCCGCTCGGGCGCCCCCGTGCAGCAGATCCTCACCGACGGGCTCTGCCACCTGGAGGCGGGCATGCTCGGGGCCAAGCTGGAGGGCTGGCTGCCGGAGGGGACCCGGCTGCTGTTCGTCGAGAACGTCGGCAACCTCGTCTGCCCCGCCTCCTACGACCTCGGCGAGACCGTGCGGATCGCGCTCGCCTCGGTGACCGAGGGCGAGGACAAGCCGGTGAAGTACCCGGCGGCCTTCGGCCTCGCCCACCTGGTCGTGGTGACCAAGACGGACCTCGCGGACGCGGTGGAGTTCCGGCGGGAGGCCTTCCTCGGCGGAGTCCAGCAGGTCAACCCGGGCGTGCCCGTCATCGAGACCTCGGCCAGGACCGGCGAAGGCATCGACGCGCTGCTCGCCCATGTCCTGCGGGCGGCGGACGGCCTGGAGAGCCATACGCCGGTGCTCGCGCGGCAGCACGAGAAGCACCTGCACCACCACCACGACACCCCTTCCGCCTCCGCCGAGCACTCCCACGCCCCCGCCGGAACCCCGCGATGACCACGGCGGACCCTCTGCCCCAGCCCACGGCGGCCCCGCAGGACCGGGTCCGCCGCCACCTCACCGTGCGCGGCGCGGTCCAGGGCGTCGGCTTCCGTCCGTTCGTCTACACGCTGGCCGAGGAGCACGGCCTCACCGGCTGGGTCACCAACGACGCCGACGGCGTGCGGACGGAGGTCGAGGGACCGGCGGCGGCGGTCGACGCCTTCACCGACGCGATCGGCACCCGCGCGCCCCCGCTCGCCGTCGTCGAATCGGTGGAGCCGCGCCCTGTGCCGCCCCTCAACGACGGCTGCGGCTTCACCATCCGCCCCTCCGCCTCCTCCGGCACCGGCCGCACCCTGATCCCGCCGGACACCGCGACCTGCGACGCCTGCCTGGCCGAGCTCGCGGACCCGGCCGACCGGCGCCACCGCCACCCGTTCATCACCTGCACCCACTGCGGACCCCGCTTCACCGTGGTCACCGGCCTGCCCTACGACCGGCCCCTCACGACCATGGCCGGCTTCCCGATGTGCCCGGACTGCGCCCGCGAGTACGCCGACCCCGCCGACCGCCGCTTCCACGCCCAGCCGATCGCCTGCCCGGCCTGCGGTCCCCGCCTCACCCTCCGCCGACGACAGGACGACCCGGGCGCGCTGCACGGGGACGACGCGCTCGCGGAGGCCCGGCGGCTGCTCGCGGCCGGCGCGGTCGTCGCGGTCAAGGGGATCGGCGGCTACCACCTCGCCTGCGACGCCGGGGACCCCACCGCCGTACGCACCCTGCGCAAGCGCAAGAACCGGGGCGGCAAGCCCTTCGCCGTCCTCGCGGACTCCCTGGAGACCGTCCACCGCCTCGCCGAGGTGGACGAGGCCGAACGCGACCTCCTCACCGGCCCCCGTAAACCGGTCGTCCTGCTACGCCGCCACGCCTCGCCGTCCGCGGAGGTGGCCCCGGACGTCGCCCCCGGCAGCCCCGATCTCGGCGTGATGCTCCCGTACACCCCGCTGCACCGCCTCCTCCTCGGCCTGACCGGCGACCTGCCCGGGCCACGTGTCCTCGTCATGACCAGCGGAAACCGTTCCGGCGAGCCGATCGTCACCGACGACGCCGAGGCGCTCGCCCGGCTGGACGGGCTGGCCGACGCCTGGCTCCAGCACGACCGGCCCATCCATGTGCCGTGCGACGACTCGGTGGTCCGGATCTGCGCCGGGGCCGAACTCCCGGTCCGGCGCTCACGCGGCTACGCGCCGCTGCCGCTCGCCCTGCCGCTGCCCGTCCTCCCGGCCCTCGCGGTCGGCGGCGACCTGAAGAACACCTTCTGCGCCGCCGACGACCGCTACGCCTGGCTCTCCGCCCACGTCGGCGACATGGACGACCTCGCCACCCTCACCGCCTTCGCCGAGGCCACCGCCCACCTCACCGGCCTCACCACCGTCACCCCGAGCCTCCTCATCGCCGACCGCCACCCCGGCTACCGCTCCACCCGGTGGGCCCGCCGCACCGCCGAGGCGCGCGGCCTGCCCCTCCGCCAGGTCCAGCACCACCACGCCCATGTCGCCTCCACCATGGCCGAGCACGGGCTGGACGGCACCGCGCCCGTCATCGGCATCGCCTTCGACGGCACCGGCTACGGCGACGACGGGGCGGTCTGGGGCGGGGAAGTCCTCATCGCGGACTACGACGGCTTCCAGCGCTTCGCCCACCTCCGTTACGTGCCGCTGCCCGGCGGTGACGCCGCCGTCCGCAACCCGTACCGGATGGCGCTCTCCCACCTGCGCGCCGCCGGAGTGCCCTGGTCGGACGGGCTGCCCTGCACCGCCATCGCACCGCCCGGCGAACGGCGGCTGCTGGAGCGGCAGTTGGAGCGCGGACTGAACTGCGTCCCCACCTCCAGCATGGGCCGCCTCTTCGACGCCGTCTCCTCGCTCGCGGGCGTCTGCCACCGGGTGGAGTACGAGGCCGAGGCGGCGATGCGGCTGGAGAACGCGGCGCTGGGTGCCCCTGGTCCGCACCCTCGCTCCGGCGACGACGGGCGCGGGCGGGCGTACGGGTTCATCCTGGGAGCAGAGCCGGGCGGGCCGGAGCTCCCGCTGATCGCCGACCCGTCACCGGTCCTGGCGGCCGCCGCGGCGGATGTCCTGGCCGGTGTGCCGGCCCCGGCCGTGGCCCGCCGCTTCCACCGGGCGGTGACCGGCCTCGTCCGTGACGTGTGCGCGGCGGCCCGGCTCCGTACGGGCATCGCCACCGTGGCCCTGACCGGAGGTGTGTTCTGCAACGCCCTTCTGACGGAGGGCTGTTCGGCCGGCCTGGAGGAGGACGGCTTCACCGTACTGAGACACCGCAAGGTGCCCCCCAACGACGGCGGGCTCGCGCTCGGACAGCTGATGGTCGCCGCCCGGACGAAGGAGTGAGGGAGGAGAGCGCCATGTGTCTGGCCGTACCCGGCCGAGTGCTGGAGATCGAGGAACGCGACGCCACCCGGATGGCCAAGGTCGACTTCGGCGGCGTCGTCAAGGACGTCTGCCTGGAGTACGTCCCCGACATGCAGGTGGGGGACTACGCCATCGTCCACGTCGGATTCGCCCTGCAACGACTCGACGAGGAGTCGGCGCGCCAGACCCTGGAACTCTTCGAGAACCTCGGCGTCCTGGAGGAGGAGTTCGGCGACCACTGGGGCAAGGCGGCCAAGGACGCGGGCGCCCAGCGCCCCGCCGGAACGGAACTCCCGGCAGAGAGCACCGAAAAGGAGGGGCGGTCATGAAGTATCTCGACGAGTTCAGCGACCCGGTCCTCGCCAAGCGGCTCTTCGACGACATCCGGGCGCTCACCACCAAGCCCTGGTCCCTGATGGAGGTCTGCGGCGGGCAGACGCACTCGATCATCCGCCACGGCATCGACCAGCTGCTCCCCGACGAGATCCGGCTGATCCACGGCCCCGGCTGCCCGGTCTGCGTCACCCCGCTGGAGATCATCGACAAGGCCTTGGAGATAGCCTCCCGTCCCGATGTGATTTTCTGTTCGTTCGGCGACATGCTCCGGGTGCCGGGAAGCGGCCGCGATCTCTTCCAGGTGAAGAGCGAGGGCGCGGACGTCCGCGTGGTCTACTCGCCGCTGGACGCCCTGCGCATCGCCCAGGAGAACCCGGAGAAGCAGGTCGTCTTCTTCGGTATCGGCTTCGAGACCACCGCCCCGCCCAACGCGATGACGGTCTACCAGGCGAAGAAGCTCTCCATCCCCAACTTCAGCCTGCTGGTCTCCCATGTACGGGTGCCTCCGGCGATCGACGCGATCATGAACTCGCCGGACTGCCAGGTGCAGGCCTTCCTCGCCGCCGGCCACGTCTGCACGGTCATGGGCACCAAGGAGTACCCGGCGCTCGCCGCCGAGCACGAGGTCCCCATCGTGGTCACCGGCTTCGAACCGCTGGACATCCTCGAAGGCATCCGGCGTGCGGTACGGCAGCTGGAGGCGGGCGAGCACACCGTCGAGAACGCCTACCCGCGCGCCGTCAACGAACAGGGCAGCCCGGCCGCCCAGGCGATGCTGGCCGATGTCTTCGAGGTCACCGACCGCTCCTGGCGCGGCATCGGGATGATCCCGCAGAGCGGCTGGCGGCTGTCGCCCAAGTACCGGGAGTACGACGCCGAGTACCGCTTCTCCGTCACCGGCATCGAGACCGAGGAGTCCACGGTCTGCCGCAGCGGCGAAGTCCTCCAGGGCCTGATCAAGCCGCACGAGTGCGCCGCGTTCGGCAAGGAGTGCACCCCGCGCAACCCGCTGGGCGCCACGATGGTCTCCAGCGAGGGCGCGTGCGCCGCGTACTACCTGTACCGGCGGCTCGAAGCACCGGCGGCGAACGCCCCGGCGAAGGAGGCGAGTTCCGTTGGCTGACATCGCCCCGGCCCCCCTTCCGGAACCCGCCGACTTCTCCGGCTGGACCTGCCCCGCGCCCCTGCGCGACCACGAACGCATCGTCATGGGCCACGGCGGCGGCGGAACGCTCTCCGCCGAGCTGGTGGAACACCTCTTCGCCCCCGCCTTCGGCAGCGACGTCCTCGCCGAACTGGGCGACTCCGCGCACCTGACGATGGGCGGCGCCCAGCTCGCCTTCTCCACCGACTCCTTCGTCGTCCGGCCGCTCTTCTTCCCCGGCGGGTCCATCGGCGACCTGGCCGTCAACGGGACGGTCAACGACCTCGCCATGGCCGGTGCCGTCCCCGCCTACCTCTCCTGCGGCTTCATCCTGGAGGAAGGCATCGAACTCTCCGTCGTCGGCCGGGTCGCCCAGGCGCTCGGCGACGCCGCGCGTACCGCCGGAGTGACCGTGGCGACCGGCGACACCAAGGTCGTCGACGCCGGACACGGCGACGGGATCTTCATCAACACCGCCGGGATCGGGCTGGTCCCCGACGGCGTCGACATCCGCCCGCAACGGGCCGCCCCCGGCGATGCGGTCCTGGTCAGCGGCCAGATCGGGGTGCACGGGGTGGCCATCATGAGCGTGCGCGAGGGGCTGGAGTTCGGCGTCGAGATCCAGAGCGACACCGCCTCCCTGGCCGGGATGGTCGCCGACATGCTCGCCGTCTGCCAGGACCTCCACGTCCTGCGCGACCCCACCCGGGGCGGGCTGGCCACCTCGCTCAACGAGATCGCCGGAGCCGCCGGTGTGGGCATCACCCTCGACGAGCGGTCCCTGCCCGTGCCCGACACCGTCGCCAACGCCTGCTCGTTCCTCGGCCTCGACCCGCTGTACGTCGCCAACGAGGGCAAGCTCGTCGCGTTCGTACCGCCCGAGCACGCCGACGCCGTCCTGGAGGCGATGCGCGCCCACCCGCTCGGCAAGGAGTCGGTGCGGATCGGGACCTGCGTGGAGGACCACCCCGGCATGGTCGTGGCCGCCACCGGCCTCGGCGGGACCCGGGTGGTGGACATGCCGCTCGGTGAGCAACTGCCCCGGATCTGCTGACGCGGGTGGTTACCGGTCCGGCAGCAGCGCGGGGTCCGTGGCCGCCGAGCGCAGGCGCTGGTGGATGCCCTTGGCTGCCTTGTCGTAGCTGCCGAACTCGTTGTGCAGGACGGATTCGGCGTTGGCCAGCTCCAGCAGCGCGGCGATCTCGAAGGCGAGCTGCGGGACGTCCGTCTCCTCCGCTAGCTCTCCGGCCGCCCGTGCCCCCCCCGTACGGTCTCCTCGACGTAGGCGGACCACCGGGCGCGGACGGTCGCCAGCACATCGTGCACCTGGCCCTCGCGGGCGTCGTACTCCGCCGACACCGCGTAGAAGAAGCAGCCGCCCGGGAAGACCCGGTCCCGGGAGTACGCCAGCCAGGCGGTGCACGGGCGCCACAGCCGGGCGATCCCCGGGGGAAGTTCCTCGGCCGGCCGCACCACGTGCTGGGTGTAGCGGGCGACAGCCGCCCGTACGGTGGCGAGTTGCAGGTCCTCCTTGGAGCCGAAGAGGGCGAACACACCGCTCTTGCTGAGCTTCAGCTCGGTCGCCAGCCGCCCCAGGGAAAGCCCGTCCAGACCCTCCACGGAAGCGATGTCCACGGTGCTCCGGAGGATCAGCTCGCGGGTCTGGTTCCCGCGCGCGATCCGCCCGTCGGTGTGCGGCGCCGCCATGCCCCTGCCTGCTTTCGCCGGTCGGGTTCCCGGTGCTGCGGGAAGAGGGAGCCGGTCTAACGACTAGGCGTACGACCGTGCGGTCAGTACGCCGGGGGTCAGCAGGTCAGTGGGGGAGGGCGGATTCCGCCGCGCCCTGCGGCCGCCCCTCTTGGCGACGGCCTCCTCCCGCAGCCGGCTCCTGAGGCGGTCGCGGAGGCCGAGGGGGGAGGAGAACAGGTCGATCAGCAGGTCGAAGTCGCAGACCCGCTGATGGTCACGACCTTCGGTACGGTCACGCCGTGTTCGAGGGCGAAGAACGATCCGAGCGCCCCCAGGGAGTGCGCCACCACCGCCTTGAACGTGCCGTACCGCTGGTGGAGCGCGGTGATAGCGGTCCGGTAGTCCAGGACCGTGGTGCTCCGGCCGGTGGAGTCGCCATGGGCGGGTGCGTCGAAGGTGATGACGCTGCGGCCCCGGTCGAGGAGGGCCGGTACGAACGAGGAGAGACGCGATCCGCGCGACTGCCGGCCGTGCGCCAGGAGGACCGGCCGGGTGCCTTCGTCCCACCGACAGGTCATCACGGACGCACCGTCCACCTCGATCGGTTCGGTGTGGGCCCGGTCGAACAGCTCGCGTTCGGAGGCCCGCATCGCACTCCGGGGGAGCGGCATGTGGAACAGGGCGTGCGCGGCTGATGCCGCGAGCCGCCCCGAGACGAGGGAAGCGCTGTTGAGGGCGGTGCTCGCGACGCGTTCGGCCAAAGTCATACCCGTTGCTCCTCGATGGGCTTCCAGGAGCCAGGACATTGGCACGAACGACCGTGCTGGTGGTTTGACCGCGAAGTCCGCCGTGCCGACCCGGCCGGTATCGGACCGTAGTCCCGAGGCGGTATCGAACAAGGGGTCAGAGAAGGTTAGGCTGACCTAAGTCGATCGGAGCCGCCTGGGGCGAGTGCTCCGGGCCGGACGGCCGCCTCCGCGCGCGCCGAAGCCCGTCCCGGTGGCGCATCCGTCACCCGTGGCGGTGTCCGATGGGCGTATCCGCGTCCTGTCGCCGTCGCGAACAGGTCGACCGCCGCGCACGAAGGGGCCATGCCCATGACGATCCACCGAGCCGTCGTCGCCCGAGTCCAGCCGCTCACCGCGACCATGACCCGGGTCACGCTGCACGGCGAGGGGCTCGCCGGCTTCGAGTCCACCGGGGTCGGCGACGAGTACATACGCCTCTTCTTCCCGCACGGCCCCGACCGCACCGACCTGTCCCTGCCCCTCACCACGGAGAAGGGGTGGGAGACCCCGGAGGGGCGGCCCGTCGCCCCGATGCGTACGTACACCGTGCGGGCGGTGCGCCCGGAGAGCCAGGAGATCGACGTCGACTTCGTGCTGCACGACCACGGGGTGGCGTCGACCTGGGTGGCCGGGGCGCAGCCCGGGGACGTCATCGGCGTCAACGACCCCACCGGCCTCTACAGCCCCCCGGACGACCTCGCCTGGCAGGTGCTGATCGCCGACCAGACCGGACTGCCCGCCGTGGCCCGTCTGCTGGAGAACACCCCGGACGAGGTCGCCACCCGCGTGGTCGTCGAACTGCCCGGTCCCGAGGCCGTCCAGCCGCTGCCCGGCACCAAGGTGACCTGGACGTACGGCGGCAACGGCCATGGGGCCAGCAGGCTGGCCGAGCTGGTGAGCGCCGCGATCCCGCCCGGCACGGACATGGCCGGCGGCTACATCTGGGTCGCCGGTGAGACCAACGCGCTGCGTACCGTACGCCGTTACCTCCGCAAGGAGCTGGGGCTGCCCGCCACCCGGTTCAAGGTCGTCGGCTACTGGATCCCGGACGCCGACAGCTGGAACGAGCGGTACGAGGCCCTGCCCGACTCCGTGCGCGCCGAGCTGGTGGCCCTCTGGGACGACCCGGTCGGCGACGAGGAGGACCTCACCATCCGGTACGAGGCGCGCCTGAGCGATCTCGGGCTCTGAGGCCCGGGCCCCGGTCGCGTATGGCAATGCTCCTGATGCGCAGGGGAGTTGCGGGGTTCGAGGACTCAACCGGCGGCGATGCGGGTAGAGTCGCTGCCGTCGAAGTAAAGGCAGCCTTACCTAAGGTCGAGGAGGATCGGTGACCAACCCGTTCGAGGACGAGAACGGCACCTACCTGGTGCTCGTCAACGACGAGGGACAGCACTCCCTGTGGCCCGCCTTCGCGGAGGTGCCCGGCGGGTGGACCGTGGCGCACCCGGAGGACACCCGCCAGGCCTGCCTCGACTACGTGGAGCGGAACTGGACCGACCTGCGGCCCAGGAGCCTGAAGGAGAGCATGGCCACCGACCCGGCCTGAGCCGTCCGCGCCACGCGGGGCGATGCGCCTAGGCTGCCACCGGCACGAGAACCGGCCGCGACCCAGGAGCACGCCCCATGTCCCAGCCCGCCCCGCACCACCCGTACCCCGATGCCTTCCGGCCGGACGACGCACCGGCACCGCACGCACTCCTCGCGCCGGTGCTCGGGCTGCTGGGCACCTGGGCGGGGAGCGGGCGGGGCGAGTATCCGACGATCGAGGGTGCGTTCGCCTATGCGCAGGAGGTCACCTTCAGCCATGACGGACGCCCCTTCCTCCACTACGCGTCGCGCGCCTGGGTGGTCGACGCCGAGGGGCGGCCGCTGCGTCCGTCGGCCCGGGAGAGCGGCTGGTGGCGGCTCCAGCCGGAAGGGCGGGTGGAAGCGCTCATCACCCAGCCCACCGGCATCGCGGAGATCGCGGCCGGCCGGGCCGGCGACGGCTCCGTCGACCTCGCCACCCACGAAGTGGCTCTCACGCCCACCGCCAAGCGGGTCGATGCCACCCGCCGCCGCTACACCCTGACCGGCGCGGACACCCTCACCTTCGTCCACGACCTCGCGGCGGTGGGGCAGCCGCTGCGGCACCATCTGTCGGCGGAGTTCCGGCGGTCTGGCAAGAGTTAGGGCTTGTGGGGCATAGGTCGGATTTGCATACCGGCGGTCTTGTAGGGCATATGGACAGGACAACTTTTGGTAAAGGAGTTCGTATCCGATGTCCATGCCCAGTTACCCACAGCAGCCGAATGCGGACCAAGGGCAGTACGGCGCCCAGTACGGTGCTCCGGAACCCACCAGGAACAACGGCTTCGCGGTCACCGCTCTCGTGCTGGGTCTGCTCGCCTGCCTCTTCTTCTGGACGGTTGTCGGGGGACTCCTTCTCGGCCTGCTCGCCCTGGTGTTCGGCATCCTCGGGGCGCTCCGCGCCCGTGGGGGCCAGGCCCCGCGCAAGGGCATGGCGATCGCCGGTGCCGTGCTCGGCGCACTCGGCCTGATCGGCTCGGTCGTCGTCCTCATCATCGGCATATCCCTCTTCAACTCCGAGTCGTTCCAGGACCTCCAGGACTGTGTGGACCGGGCCGAGACCCAGGCCCAGGAGGACCGCTGCGCGGAGGACTTCGGCGAGAACCTGTTCAAGTGACCTCGAACGGCGGGACGGCGGTTTGCGACCGCGCCCCGAGTTTGTGACGGTAGGGGCGGGGAGTAGTCTTCCTCACCACCGGACCCCACGGTCCGGCGGATCATGTGTGCCCAACCGAGCAGAGGGAAGAGGAGGGTTCGATGTCCTCGAAGCGACGTCGTAAGAAGAAGGCCCGCCGCAAGAACGGCGCCAACCACGGCAAGCGCCCGCAGAGCTGAGGCCAGGTCCGGGGGTCCGAGGGGCAGCACCGCACGGTGCTGCCCCTCGGACCTGTTCCGGGCCGGGCGCACGGGCTCGCCCCCGGCCCGTCGCGCCGGGAATGCGGGAGAGTGGCCGGAGCACTCATAAGGTGAGCCCATGTCTGCCACGTTGAGCTCCGAAAAGAGCGCCGCCGCGCTCCGTAGATCGGCACGCGTCTCGCTCGAACTGCTGCTGGTCCTGTTGATGGCCACCGTCGTCCTGTGGCTGCTGGGCCGTACGTGGTCGGTGGTGTGGCCCCTCATAGTGGGTCTGCTCCTCACCACCCTGACCTGGCCGATCGCCCGCTTCCTGCGCAACCGGGGGTGGCGGCCCGCACCGGCGGCCGCGCTGGTGACCGTGCTGTTCCTGCTGGTCGGCAGCGGCATCGTCGCGCTGATCGCGGTGCCGGTGGCCTCCCAGTCCGGCCAGCTCGCCGACGGGGTCGTCGAAGGCATCGGGAGGCTGCGCGACTGGGCCGCAGGGCCGCCGCTGAACATCAGCGACGCCCAGATCACCGGTGCTTTCGACGCCGCCGTCGACCGCATCGAGAACAGTGCGGGCAGCGTCGTCACCACCGCGGTCACCGGGGTGAGCACCGTCTTCAGCGGCCTGGTCACCGCCATTCTGGCCGTCTTCCTGATGTTCTTCTTCCTCAAGGACGGTCCGCGCTTCCTTCCCTGGCTCGCCCGCCAGCTGCCCGGCCGCCTCGCCGCCGACGTCCCCGTCGTGGCCGAGCGCTGCTGGAACACGCTGGGTTCGTTCGTGCGGTCCCAGGCGTTCGTCGGCCTGCTGGACGCCGTCTTCATCGGCATCGGCCTGTGGATCCTGGATGTGCCGCTGGTGCTGCCGCTGGCGGTGCTGACGTTCGTCTCCGCGTTCGTGCCGATCGTGGGCGCGGTCTTCGCCGGTTTCGTCGCGGTGCTCATCGCACTGGTCTCGAACGGTCTGACGGACGCGCTGATCGTGCTGGCGATCATCATCGCGGTGCAGCAACTGGAGGGCAACGTCTTCCAGCCCATGATCCAGAGCCGTGGACTCGGCCTGCACGCGGCGGTGGTCCTGCTGGCGGTGACGCTCGGCGGCAGCCTGGCCGGCGTCGTGGGCAGCCTGCTCGCGGTACCGGCGGCGGCGCTGATCGCCGTGGTCTGGAACTACCTGCGCGAGCAGCTCAGCGACCCGGGGGAGGGGTCGGAGCGGCAGGACCGGGCGCCGGACCCCGAACCGGCCCCCGGCGGGCCCGAGTCCGATGCCCCGGTCCCCGCATGACGCCGTAACAGCCCCTCCTGCGGGCGCCCTTGACCGCTCAGCGCTGTCGGACCCGACCGGCCCGCCTCGGCACCACCGAGGCGGGCCGGTTTCCGTTGCCCGCTTCAGGCCCCCGGCGGGCCGGGTCGTGGAGAGCTCGTACAGATTCTCCGCACGGGTCTAGGCCCGCACTCCCCTCTTGCTATACCTTGCGTCTAATAAGCTTGCTAGACGCAGCGTCTAACAAGCGGGGCGGCGCTCGGCGGCCATCGATCTCATCGGGCGGGAACGCGATGGGAGAGGGGCCGGGCGGCGCCGGGCCGATCTCTCGAGTCAAGGAGCCGCACCATGTCAAGCAGCACCGTTCGGCCGGAGGACCAGGACCGGCTCGCCGAGCAGGACGTCGCCCGGCGACTGCTGGACTCGGCCGCCAAACTCTCCTACGACCCGGCCACCCAGGTGGACTGGGAGACCCCCCTCGACCCGGACCACTACGGTGCGAGCCCCGAGTGGTCCACGCTCTACAACACCGCGTACTGGAACGAGCTGACCGACGCCCAGCGCAAGGCGCTCACCCGGCAGGAAGCGGCCTCCGTCGCCAGCACGGGCATCTGGTTCGAGATGATCCTCCAGCAGATGGTGCTCCGCGACATGTACGCCAAGGACCCCACCGACCCCCGGTTCCAGTGGGCGCTCACCGAGGTCGCCGACGAGTGCCGCCACTCGATCATGTTCGCCCGGGGCGCGGCGAAGCTGGGCGCCCCCGCCTACCGGCCGCGCCGCCCCGTGGTTGAGCTGGGGCGCGCCTTCAAGACCCTGGCCTTCGGCGAGGCCGCGTACGCGGCGATACTCGTGGCCGAGGAAGTCCTCGACGTGATGCAGCGCGACTGGATGCGCGACGAGCGGGTGGCGCCCTTCGTCCGCACCATCAACAACATCCATGTCGTGGAGGAGTCGCGGCACATGAAGTTCGCCCGCGACGAGACCCGCAAACGGCTGCGGGACGCGGGCGCCGTACGCCGCCAGCTCAACGCGATCGTGGTCGCGATCGCCTCGTACTACATCGTCACCAGCATGGTGAACCGGGACGTCTACGCCAACGCGGGCCTGGACTCCCGGCGGGCGCGGGCCGAGGCCAAGGCCAACGAGCACCACAAGTCGCTGATGCGGTCCAGCTGTTCGGGGCTGATGGAGTTCCTGGCCTCGGCCCGGCTGCTGACGAAGCCGGCGCTGTTCTTCTACAAGCGCGCCTCGCTGATCTGACCGCGGCAGCGGTACGGCCCCGCGGCCGGTCCGATCCCTCACCACGACCCGAGACGACGAGATGACCTACGCCATCACCCAGACCTGCTGCTCCGACGCCACCTGCGTCGCCGTCTGCCCCGTCAACTGCATCCACCCGACCCCCGAGGAGCGGGCGTTCGGGTCCACGGAGATGCTCTACGTCGACCCGGAGACCTGCATCGACTGCGGGGCCTGCGCTGACGCCTGCCCGGTCGACGCGATCTTCCCGGTGGACAGCCTCTTCGGGGCGCAGAAGGAGTACGCCGCCATCAACGCGGCCTACTTCGCGGACCGGGAGCCCGAACCCGCCCCCGCCGGGCCGAACTTCCACGCCTGGGGCGAGCCCACCTTCGAGCGCGGCCTGCCCGCCGACTTCGCCCCGATCAGGGTGGCGGTCGTCGGCACCGGACCGGCCGGGATGTACGCGGCCGAGGACCTGCTCCTGCACACCAACGCCGAGGTGACCCTGGTCGACCGGCTCCCGGTGGCGGGCGGCCTCGTCCGCTACGGCGTGGCGCCCGACCACCCCGCGACGAAGAAGGTCGGCGAGACCTTCGCCCGGTTCCACTCCCACCCCCGGGTACGGATGCACCTGGGCGTCGAGGTCGGCAAGGACATCACCGCCCAGGAGCTGGCCGCCCACCACGACGCGGTGGTCTACGCGGTCGGCGCCTCCACCGACCGCAGGCTCGGCATCCCGGGGGAGGAGCTGCCGGGCAGCGCCTCGGCCACCTCGTTCGTCTCCTGGTACAACGCCCACCCGGAGGTGGCGCCCGAGTCCGTGTCCCTGGCGGCGGAGCGCGTGGTCGTCGTCGGCAACGGCAACGTCGCCCTCGATGTCGCGCGCATCCTCGTCACGGACCCGGAGGCGCTGGCCGCCACCGACATCGCCGACCACGCGCTCGCGGCGCTGCGGGCGTCCCGGGTCCGTGAGGTGGTGCTGCTGGGGCGGCGCGGTCCCGAGGATGCGGCCTGCACCGCCTCCGAGCTGCTCGCCCTGAAGCACCTGCCGGGTGTCGGCCTGGTCGTCGACGACCACGACCCCAGGACCGGCGCCGCGATCGACGCGGCGGCCCCGGGCACGAAGGCGGCCCTCCTGCGGGACGTGGAGCGCCGGGCGGTGGACTGGTCGCAGCCGCCCGCACCGGGCCGCCGCATCGTCTTCCGCTTCCACTCGGCCCCGGTCGCGGCGCTCGGGGAGGACGGTGTCACGGCCGTGCGCGTGACGGAGGGGCCGGGCGAGCAGGACATCCCGGCGGGCCTGCTGCTGCGGGCGATCGGCTACCGGGGCGTGGCCGTGCCGGGGCTGCCCTTCGACGAGGCGTCGGGGACCGTACCGCACGAGGGCGGCAGGGTGAGCGGCATGGCGGGGACGTACGTCGTCGGCTGGATCAAACGCGGCCCCTCGGGCGGCATCGGCGCCAACCGGACCTGCGCGGCCGAGACCGTCGGAACGCTGCTGGCCGACGCCGTGGCGGGCGCCCTGCCCTCCCCGGCCCACCCGGCCACGGCGTTCCGCCGCCTCGCGCGCGGCCGCGGCCGGAACGTCGTCGACGCCCGGGGGCTGGCCGCCATCGACCGGGCGGAGACGGCCCGAGGCCGCGAGCACGGCCGGCCGCGCGTCAAGCTCGGCACGGTGCCCGCCCTGGTCGCGGCGGCGAAGGGCCGCCGTTGGAAGACGCCCAGCTGATCCGGCCGCGAACAGAGCCGAGGCCCCACCGGTCGGTGAACCGGTGGGGCCTCGGCGGTTCGTGCAGGCAGGAGGGGAGCGCCTGCATGAACTCGGGTCAGGGGGACTCGTACCCGCTGTGCGCCGGATTGCACCTGGAAGTGCGCGTGGGGTGCGGCACAGGGGCCCGGGCGCCCGATATCGAGGTCCGCGGCGGCGCGGTCAGCGGGTTTCGGGATCCCCGCCGGACACTGTCAGCTCGGCCAGTTTCTGGAATTCACCGAGATCGTAGTTGGCGAGCACCGAATCGAGGTTGGTGAGCGCGCCGAGGCGTTCCACGAATCCCTGGGGGTCGTATTCGATCTGGAGCGCGACCCGGCTGGAACGGTCGTCGAGCCGATGGAAGGTGACCACCCCGGCATGATGGACACCCTCGGTCGTCTTCCACGCGATCCGGTCCTCCGGCACGACCTCCGTCAGCTCCGCGACGAACCCCTTGTCCGCCCCGGGCAGCGACAGCTGCCAGGCGAAACGCCGCTCGTCCAGCGGATCGACCCGCTGCACATGGCTCAGGAACTTCGGCCACTGGGTGACATCGCTCCACAGCGCCCAGGTGACGGCGACCGGCGCCTGGATGTCGACGGTCTCGACGATGGAGGAGGACATGCACGACCACCTTGCTTTCCCTCGGATACGGCTTGGGTTCTCTGGTACCCGCATCCGGTGGGCCCACGCGAAGCCGGCCGACGGAAAACCTTCAGCCGACGGAAAACCTTTATGAGGCGCATACTCGAAGGTAGTCGGCATTGTTTGGAGGGCTCCATGATTGTCCTCGGTGTCATTCTTCTGGTGATCGGCCTGATCGCCGGCATTTCCATCCTCTGGACCATCGGCATCATCCTGGTGGCCATCGGTCTGGTGCTCTGGGTCCTGGGAGCGACGGGCCGCGCGGTGGGCGGAAGGCGCCACTACTGGTAGCCCGCCGGGCGTGGAGCCCGCAAACCCGCACGGCCTTCGCCGCCGTCCCCACGGGGCGGCGGCGAAGGCGCGTTGTCAGTGCCTTCTCCTACGGTGTGGTCAGTGAGATCCGCCGGAACAGCCGCGGGTCCGCCCTGGGGAGGGGTCTGCCATGTCCACCGCGTCCACCGTGCCGACGACGACGTATCTGGAGCTGTCACAGGAGGGCGCCGGTGCGCACAAGTTCTACGAGGTGACCGTCGACGGCCTGGTCGTGACGGTGCGCTACGGACGGATCGGTGCCGCCGGGCAGACCCAGACCTCCACGTTCGCCACGCTCGCCAAGGCGCAGGCCGCGGCGGCGAAGAAGGTGGGGGAGAAGGTCCGCAAGGGCTACGCCCCGGCCGTCCCCGGGCAGCGCGCACCCCGGTCGGTGACCCGCCGCCAGGTGACCTCGGCGCCCTCCACCGCGCGCGCCGTCGCCCCCGTGCTCTGGCGTTTCCGCACCGGCTCCTCGGCCTTCGGTATCCACGTCGACGACGAGCAGTGCTGGGTGGGCAACCAGGCGGGCGATGTCTACACCCTGGACCACGAGGGCGGCGTCCTCGCCCGCTTCAGCCTCCCCGACGGTGTGAAGTGCCTGGTCGCCGACGACTTCTGGATCTACGCGGGCTGCGACGACGGCCGGGTCTACGACCTCTCCTCCAAGCTGCCGTTCGCGGCGTACGACATCGCGGCGGACGTCGACATCTTCTGGCTGGACATCCACGAGGGCCTGCTGAACGTCTCGGACCGCGACGGCCGGCTGACCGTCATCGACCACGAGGACGAGCACCAGTGGGCGCGCCGCAGCCAGGGCGAGCACGCCTGGATGGTCCGCGCCGACGACCGGGCGGTCTACCACGGCCACCACCGGGGCGTCACCGCCTACGCCCCGGACGGCGGCGGCGAGTTGTGGCACACGGCCACCCGCGGCGGCGTCCTGTTCGGCTGGCAGGAGGACGAAGCGGTGTACGCGGGGACGGCGCACCGGGCGGTCCAGCGGCTGGCGAAGGCGACCGGCGCGATCGAGGCCACGTACGCCTGCGACAGCGCGGTCTACTCGTGCGCCACCTCGCCCGGCGGACGGTTCGTCTTCGCGGGCGACGCCTCCTCGTCCGTGTACTGCTTCGACCAGGACGGCACCCGCCTGTGGAAGCTCGGTACGGGCGGCGGGTCGGCGCTGTCGATGCAGTACCGCGAGGGGCGGCTGTACCTCGTGACGACCGACGGTTCGCTGGTCTGCGTGGACGCGAGCGAGGCGGCCATCTCGGCGGCCCAGCAGGGCACGGTGCCCGCTCCCCGCGATGTGAAGCTGGCCGCCGCACTGCCGACCTACGCACCCGCCACCGCCGCCGCGGCGGTCACCACCGTGACCCACGCCCCCGCCGGATCGGTCGTCGTCGAGTGCGTCCAGGACACCGGCGGCCGCCTCCGCGTGCACGTGGTGTCCGGGGGCTACGACACCTCCTGGAACGTCCAGTTCCCCCGTGCGATACGGCAGCCCGGCGCGCGGTACGTGGTGGACGCCCTGCACGCGGCCGCCGGCGGTTTCTACCGGGTGCGGGGTGACATCCGGCGGCTGGAGTGAGGTGTGCCGGGCCGGTGGGCCCGTGGTCAAGTACCGGCTTCCATCCTGCACTTGCACGACAAGCGGAAAGATGAAGCATCTCCTTCACTCGTACGAGTGAGTGCCGCGCCCAGGTTGAAGGAAGCCGCTCCCAACGCAGATCCTCTTCCTTTCGCTTTCCTTCCGCTTTTCGCTCAGGAATGGTCGCAGTGTGATCGGAGAGGCCGCTCAGCGGCTCCGGCGAAGGGTGCGGCTCCGACCTCAACAGAACAAGATCATTCCGCTTTCACAGGCTTTCCTCGCAGTGGCACCGGATTCCCCCGCTGGCTACGTTGCGGTGCGGACAGACGGGAATGGGGCTTCGCCGGGTGCGCTCGGTGTACCCCGGAGTGCGGGCGAGGGGCGAGGGCGATGGAGCGGGTGGAAGGGCGGAGCGCGGGCCGCCCTGTGTTCAGTGTCTGCGCGTTCGAGGGGTGCCGGCGCCGGTTCCGTCAGCGGAACGCCACGGGCCGGCCCCGCACCTACTGCCAGGTCGCCTGCCGGCGACGCGCGCAGCGCCTGCGTGACCTAGTCGGCACGGAAGCCGAACGCCCCCGTGCCGGAACGGGGGTCACCGGCCCCGGGCGGTCGGGGGCGCCGGAAGGCCGGCGCCTGTTCGGGCTGTTGCTGCGGAATCTGCTCTGGTTGAGCGGGCTCACCGTGGACGAGGTCGCCGACCTGACACAGACGCGGCCCGAGCGGGTGGCGGCGGTGATCTGCGGCGACTCCGTGCCGGGCTGGCCGGCCACCTTCATGCTCGTCACCGCGATGAGGGGCTCACCCGATGACGCGCGCTGGCTGTGGGAGTGGGCCCGCGGACAGCGGCCGCGACGCCCCGCATCGCACGCCGCCGCGGTGTACCGGGCCCATGCCGCCCTCAGAGGCCTGCGGTTCGTGTCGGCCCTGCCCCCGGCCGGATCCGACAGCGGGAAGCGGATGTCCGTGGACGGCCCGGGTCTGCCCGAGGTCCTGTCGGACTGGGACCGGACCCGGGAGCTGGTCGAGAGCCTGGGCGGAAGTGCGGAACGGTTTCGGCCATTGTGGGAGCAGGTCCGCCGCTCCGCACCCGGCACCCCCGCGTTCCTCTCCTCCGGTGAGGACGGCGACGGTGCAACAGAGGAGTGAAACGGCGGGAGCGATACGCGCCCGGCGCGCCCAGCCCGCGCGCAGCGCCTCCGCGTCCGGCTGCCCCGAGCCGCCCTCCTGCGCTCTCCCGTCCGCGACGGCCGTCACGGACAACGTGCTGGAGCTACGGATGCCCGCAGCTTTCATGGCCTTCTGCACCCGGCGAATGACCGCCTACACGCGCTTCGCCACGGTCTGTACCGGCTGCCGGGACACCGGCACGGAGCTGGCACAGGAGGCGCTGGGGGACCTCGCGGCCGTCTGGGAGAAGGCACTGCGCAGTCCCTCGCCGGCGGCGGTCTCCTGGGATCTGCTCAGCGTGCGCGGCAGCGCCAGGGCCCGGTCCCGCCCGGGCGGCTCGGTCTACCGCTTGATGCCCCGCCTCCACGGCGACGCCGTGGTGCTGCGCTACCGCCTGGGTCTCACGCTGCCGGAGACGGCGGAACTCATGGGGGTGGGCCGGCTGGAGCTGAACGGAATGCTGCGCTATGCGACGAGAAGAGTTCTAGAGTCGGGCATATGCGTTTGACATAACCGAACGGTCGGCAGCTTGATTCCGGGCTTGTCGGGGCGCCGATATCCGTGACCGAAAGTAGTGTTCTCGAAGGGCCCGCATCCCCCCCAGGCGGTGAAGCCGCTGGCCACGGCGGAGGGGGGCTCCTAGCATGGAGCCCTGCTCGGAAATGGAATCCGACGCCGCGCGGGGCGCTGCGGCGCGGAAAGGCTACGGGGAGAAATGTCATCCAACCTGATTTCGGCACGCCCAGCGTAGCGAGGATGTACGACTACTTGATCGGTGGGCGCGACAATTACCCATCGGACCGGGAAGCGTGTGCGGAACTCCTGCGGATCGCTCCCAGTACACGTGAACTGGCCCTGATCAACCGCGCCTTTCTGCTCCGCGCGGCTCGCTATCTGGCCGCGGAATGCGGCATCAAGCAGTTCATCGACCACGGCTCGGGCCTGCCCACCCAGCCGAATGTCCACCAGGTCGTCCAGGAAGTCCACCCCGACGCACGCGTGGTGTACGTGGACAACGATCCCATCGTCCTGGGCCACGGGCGCATGATGCTCGAAGAGGACACGGCGACCACCGCGGTGATACTCGAGGACATGCGCCGGACCGACGCCGTGTTCGAGAGCGACGAGGTGAGACGGCTCATCGACTTCGGCCAGCCCGTCGCGGCTCTCTTCGTCTCGGTCCTGCACTGCGTGCCCGAGAAGGACGACCCCTGGGCGCTGGTGCGGGACGTGGCGCGCCGACTGCCGTCGGGCAGTTACCTGGTCGTCTCCCAACTGGCGAGCGACGACGAGCAACTGCGCAGCGACATCACCCAGTTCATGCATGCCGCGACGGGCGGAAACTGGGGCGAGGTCAGGTCCCTGGCCGAAGTGAACCGCTTCTTCGAAGGGCTGGACCTGGTGGAGGGCGACGCACCGTGCGAGGTGTCGCTCTGGCGGCCGGACAGTGAGATCGGGCCCCGCCAGGAGACCCAGGAGTGGGTCGAGTACGGGGGTGTGGCCCGGGTCCGCTGAGCGGTGGCCCGTCGATCAGGTCGCGCTCGTCGTCCGGCACCCCTCTGAGGGTGTCCGACGGATCATGGCCGGACACCCCTAGGGCCTGTCGTCAAACTGCCGTCTGCCGCGCGAC
This sequence comes from Streptomyces sp. SID8374, assembly GCF_009865135.1. Classification (NCBI taxonomy): domain Bacteria; kingdom Bacillati; phylum Actinomycetota; class Actinomycetes; order Kitasatosporales; family Streptomycetaceae; genus Streptomyces; species Streptomyces sp. SID8374. Next base: position 2,253,719 of record NZ_WWGH01000002.1, read on the forward strand.
GCCTGGCACGCCCGCTCGCGGCGTTGCCGGAATGGCCAAGTAGCTCCGCTACGAGGCCATTCCGGCGCCTTGCGATCGCACGCACCAGACGCCGCGCGGCCGCCCTTCGGGCGACGACGGCAGTTTGACGACAGGCCCTAGCGCTGCCCGACGAGCCGGTCGATATGGGACTGGATGATCTCCAGCGTCGCATCCTTGCCGGCGGCCCCCATGAACAGCGTGGTCAGCCGCTGGCGGTGCTGGTCGATGCTGTCCTGGTCGCTCAGATAGGACCCGCCCACATTGCTGGACTCGATGTAGACCACATCGCTGCCCTGCCCCGGCTCCATCGTGAGCAGGGTGACCGAGTTGTGCGCGGGGGCCAGGGCGGCGAGTGCGTCGAACGGCAGGACCCTGATGTGGATGCGCCGGTTGTTCTCCGCGAGGCTGTACAGCTGGCGCAGCTGCCCGCGCATGACCGTCGTGCTGCCCTTGGTCCGCCGCAGGACGTTCTCGTCGAGTACGGCGTAGAAGTCGGGCGCACCAGGCAGGAAGAGGAACATCTGGCGCTGTAGGCGGACAGCCATGCGGCGGCGGACCCGCGCGATGTCTGGCTCGTGGAGCGTGCCCTCGGAGTCGGCGGCCGCCTCCGTCATGATCGCCAGGGCGTAGTCGGGCGTCTGGAGCAGGCCCGGAACGTGGTGGGTCTCGAACGTGCGGATCTCGCGAGCCGCCCGCTCCTGGCTGAACAGCCGGTCGCTGTGACCGGGCACGACGTCCCGGTACTCGGCCCACCACTCCTTGACGCTCGCCTCCTTCGCCATGTCCAGGCAGGCTTGGAGGTTTCCCGGGTCGCCGTCGGTGTAGAACTCGACCAGCGCCCGGACCTGTTCTTCATGGACCGGCACCTTGGCGCCCTCGTACTTGCTGAGCATCGACGCCGAGCCGATCACCTTGGCCGCCACCACGTCGGTCTGACGCAGCCCGGCCTCCTCGCGCAGCCGTCGCAGATGCCTCCCCAGGAGGTCAGCTGCGACGGCCGGCGGCCTGCCCGGCTCGCCACCAGCGTCCGGAAAAGCTCTCACATCTCGATCGGGCATCCTCGCTCCTCGCCCCTCACCGGCCCGGCGGCCAGTATTTCAGAGCGAAGAGTCAACGATGGCGAGGTGGCGGACGGCTATCTCTTTTTCAGACAGTCATGCCGTCGAACTCGCCACTCTTGGCACCCGCCAGAAACGCCTTCCATTCCGCCGAGTTGTACACCAGCGCGGGGCCGCTGGTGTCCCGGGAGTTGCGAAGGGCGACGTGGCCTTCCTCCAGACGTGCAATTTCCACGCAGTTCCCGCCGATGCCGTCGCTCGCCGTGGCCTTCACCCACGTGACGTTCGTGATCGAGTCTGCCGGAACACCGTTGCTGTACATACGATTCACCTGCCCTTTCGGTCCTGACCTGCTGGAATGTGAGCGAGAGCGACAGGGTCGTGTCGCGAGCGCGCTCGGTCGGCACCCCGGTTTCATGCACCCGTGAAAGTTCATGGGCGGTGGGGTCGCTGGCGATCCTATCCCCGGGAAAGGGCCTTTCGGTGTCCCTCGAAAGGGTGTTCCTGCGGGGTGACAATATGGGTCGCCGGGTGATCATTCACGGGCCGGGCGGCCACTCCCCGGCCACTCCCGCGCGGGGGCCGGCCAGGCGGTGGAGATTGGCCGGGGGCGATGAGGTGGCGAGCACTGGCAGACCCTGGCGGATTCCGGCGGAGAGCTATTTTCCTTTTCAATCACCGGTCGGCGGTCCGGGGGCGCGCCCGGCCGGGCGGAGGCCGGCGGCCGGCGATTTGTTCACGCGAGTGCAACGCCGTTCGCCTGTCCCGGGCCGGGGGAGCCCGCCTACCGTGGACGGGTGACCCTCCCCGCGCTCCACCGCCGACTGCACGTGGACCTGGTGCGCACGTCCGCCTCCCTCTGTCGACGGGCCCGCCTCCGTCCCCGTACGACAACAGCCGCGAGCACAGGGAGCAGATGGGCATGACCACCGTCACCACGCACGAGATACGCCGTGTCGGACCCAGGATCGGCGCCGAGGTGATCGGCATCGACCTCACCCAAGCCGTCGACGAGAAGACCGCCGACCAGCTGCGCCAGGCCTTCGAGGACCACAAGGTGCTGGTGTTCCGGAACCAGCACCTGACCCCCGATCAGCACGTCGAGGCCGTACGCATCTTCGCGGAGCCCTTCGACCACCCCACCGCCGTCAAGGACACCGCCAACCCGCTGGTCTACCCGTACAACGTCCAGCAGACGGGGAAGGCGAGCCAGTGGCACATCGGCGGGCTGTGGCGCAGCCCCGTCTTCGCCATCGAGTCGCTCACCTACGAGGAGGTCCCCGAGCTCGGCGGGCACACCCTGTGGGCCGATCTCCAGGCCGCGTACGACGATCTGTCGGAGCCCTTCAAGACCCTGCTCGCCTCGGTGAGCGCCGCCTATGACGCCGACCCGCAGAACTACGCCCAGGGGAAGAAGCGGACCGCCGTCGCGGAGACCGTGGAGCACCCCGTCGTCCTCGAACACCCCCTCACCGGGCGGAAGGGGCTGTTCATCAGCAGCTCGGCCCTCCACCTCACCGGCGTCACGCCGCAGGAGAGCAAGGTGCTCCTCGACCATCTGCTCCGGCACGCCTCCTCGCCGGACTACACCATCCGCTTCGGCTGGAACCCCGGCGACTTCGTGCTCTGGGACAACCAGGCGACCTGGCACTACGCCGTGGACGACTACGGCGACGGCGCCCGCGTCTACCGCAAGGTGATCGGCGTGGAGCGCCCCGGGACCGCGACCACCGGCTGACCCCGTCCGCGGCCCGCTCACCCCACACTGCGCCGTACGGGTGAGCGGGCCGCCCCGCCGGGAATACCAGGCACGGGTGACGGTTGATCACACCATGACTTCCTTGACGCACGAGGCATTCGGACGGGTCGGCATCTGGAGCGGCGCCCTGCACGGGTCGCGGACGGACGACGCGGGCAGGAAGGCGATCGCGGAGGCGGTCGCCGAACTCGAAGAGCTGGGGTACGGCACCCTCTGGATCGGCGGCAGCCCCTCGCCGGACGACGCCGCTGCCCTCGTCGACGCGACGCGTACGGTGACGGTGGCCACCGGCATCCTGAACATCTGGAGCCACACCGCCGAGGAGGTCGCCGCCCGGATCTCCGTCATCGAGGAGGCCGCACGCGGGCGCTTCGTCCTCGGTCTGGGCGTCAGCCACGGCCCGATGGTGCCGCAGTACGCGAAGCCGTACAGCGCGATGGTGGCCTACCTCGACGCCCTCGACGCGGCGCACCCGTCCGTGGAGCCCGGCGAGCGGGTCCTGGCCGCGCTCGGCCCGAAGATGCTGAAGCTCGCCGCCGACCGGGCGCTGGGCGCACACCCCTACCTCGTCACCACCGAGCACACGGCGGAGGCCCGCGAGGCGCTCGGCCCCGACGCCCTGCTCGCCCCCGAGCTGACGGCCGTCCTCGACACCGACCTCGACCGGGCCCGCACCACCGCGCGGAACATGCTGGCGATGTACCTCCAGCTCCCCAACTACACCGCCAACCTGCTGCGGCTGGGGTTCGCGGAGAGCGACTTCGAGGACGGCGGCAGCGTCCGCCTCCTCGACGCCCTCTTCGCACTGGGCGACGCCGAGCACGTGAAGTCCCGGACCCGGGAGTACCTCGACGCGGGCGCCGACCACGTGGCGCTCCAGGTGCTCACCGCGGAGGAGGGCGGCGCCGGACTGCCCCGGGCCCAGTGGCGGGAGCTCGCGGAAGCGTTCGGGGACGAGCTGTAGAGAGCGCCGAATATTAGTCGTTTATTAGTCGTTCACCCCCTCTTGACCCCTCCCTTCGCCCAGCGGCAAAGTGCTGGCTAATCCGCATTAGCGCCGCAGGAAATTTTGGCGGCCCCGTGACTAATGCGCATTAGTCGAGGGAGTGGGCATGGCGGAAAGCGGACCTACCCGGCAGCGGCGCGGCCGGCCGCGCCAGGCCGAGGTGGCCCGGCTCGCGGGCGTGTCGCAGACGACGGTGTCGCTGGTGCTCGGCGGCAACAAGCAGGGCATCGTGCTGCACGAGGACACCCGGGCCAGGGTGCTGGCCGCCGCCCGCGAGCTCGGTTACGTCCCCGACCCGGCCGCCCGCCGCCTCGCCGCCGCCCGGAACAACCTCCTGGGCGTCTTCAGCTTCACCGCCACCTTCCCGACCGCCGTGGAGCACTCGTACTACCCGATCCTCGTCGGCGTGGAGCAGGAGGCCGCCGCCCAGGGCTACGACCTGGTCCTCTTCACCGGGTCCAGCCCGGGCGGCGCCCATGCCGGGGGCCCCGGCGCGCTGAACCGGGTGCGGCTCGCGGACGGCTGCCTCTTCCTCGGCCGCCACGTCCCGGACGACCAGCTGCGCAGGCTCGTCGCGGACGGCTACCCGGCCGTGCACATCGGCCGCCGCGACGAGCTGGAAGGGCTCGCCTGGGTCGGCGCCGACTACGTCTCCGCCAGCGCCGAGGTCGTCCGCCACCTCGCGGACCTCGGCCACCGGCGGATCGTCCTGGTCCGCGAGGACGACGACGCCCCCGCCTCCACCGACCGCGAGCACGGCTTCCGTACCGCGCTCGCCGCGTGCACCGGCCCGGGCGCCGCCGACGACTCCGCAACCGTCGTACGCACCGCGCACCCCGCGCACGACATCACCCCGGCATGGGTGCGCGACCGACTGGCCGAGGGCGTCACCGCGTTCGTCGCCGAGGAGACCGACACCGGGGCCGCCTGGCGGGCCCTGCACACGGCCGTCGCCGCCGCCGGGCTCACCGCGCCCGACCACCTGTCGCTGGCCCTGCTCGGCTCGCCGCCCGCCGACCTGGCCGCCGCCCTCCCGCCGACCGGCTTCGACATCCCCCGGGCCGAACTGGGCGCCGCCGCGGTCCGCATGCTCACCGCCCAGCTCTCCGGCCACGAGCACACCGAACCCCTTGTGGCCTGCGGCTTCCGCGCCGGGAGCACGGCGGGCCCGCCGCCGCCCGACCGGGCGCGCTGAGGTCCACCGGCCGCCGCGCCCCATCCCCGTACCGCCCCACACCCCCCGTACACCCACCGCAAGGAGTCAACGCCGTATGCCCACCCCCATCGGCACCCCCACCGAGACCGACGTCCTCATCGTGGGCGGTGGTACGGGCGGCGTCGCCGCCGCGCTCGCCGCCTGCCGGGCCGGCCGTGCCGTCGTCCTCACCGAGGAGACCGACTGGATCGGCGGCCAGCTCACCTCGCAGGCCGTCCCGCCGGACGAGCACCCCTGGGTCGAACAGTTCGGCGTCACGGACACCTACCGGGCGCTGCGCGAGTCGATCCGCGCCCACTACCGGCAGTGGTACCCGCTGCGCGCCGAAGCCCTGGACCTGCCGCTCCTCAACCCCGGTGCGGGCCGGGTCAGCAAGCTCTGCCACGAACCGCGCGTCGCCCTCGCCGTGCTGGAGTCGATGCTCGCCCCGCACATCGCCGCGGGCCGCCTCACCGTACTGACCCACACCCGGCCCGTGGCCGCCGACACCGACGCCGACCTGGTCCGCGCCGTCACCGTCGAGGACATCCGCGACGGTGACCGGCACACCGTCGCCGCCCCCTACGTCATCGACGCCACCGAGACCGGCGAACTGCTGGAACTGGCCGGTGTGGAGCACGCGTCGGGCGCCGAGGCCCGCTCCGAGTACGACGAGCCGCACGCCCCCGAGACCGCCGACCCGCTCAACCAGCAGGGCATCACCGTCTGCTTCGCCCTCTCCCACCACCAGGGCGAGAACCACACCGTCGACCGCCCCGACGACTACGCCTTCTGGCGCTCCTACCGCCCGGACTTCTGGCCCGGACCGCTCCTCGGCTTCACCGCACCCGACCCCCGCTCCCTGGCCGCCGTCACCCGCACCTTCGAACCCAACCCGGACATCGACCCCCTCGCCGTCAACGCCGACCAGAGCGCCGACGCGGGCGACAAGGAGCTGTGGGGCTTCCGCCGCATCCTCGCCCGCAAGCTGCACCGCCCGGGCGCGTTCGACTCCGACATCACCCTCGTCAACTGGCCGCTCAACGACTACTGGCTCAAGCCCCTCATCGGCGCGGGCGAGGAGACGAGCCGGGCCGCCGTCGCCGAGGCCCGCCAGCTCTCGCTCTCCGTCCTGTACTGGCTCCAGACCGAAGCCCCCCGTACCGACGGCGGCACCGGCTTCCCCGGCCTGCGGCTGCGCCCCGACGTCACCGGAACCGCCGACGGCCTCGCCAAGGCCCCGTACGTACGCGAGTCCCGCCGCATCAAGGCCGTCACCACCGTCACCGAGCACGACGTGGCCATCGACCTCGTCGGCCCGTACGGGGGCACCCGGCACCGCGACTCCGTCGGCGTCGGCGGCTACCGCATCGACCTGCACCCCTCCACCGGCGGTGACAACTACATCGACATCGGCTCCGTCCCCTTCGAGATCCCCCTCGGCGCCCTGGTGCCGCGCCGGGTGCGCAACCTGCTCCCCGCAGGCAAGAACATCGGCACCACCCACATCACGAATGGCTGCTACCGCCTCCACCCCGTCGAGTGGAACATCGGCGAGGCCGCCGGCGCGCTCGCCGCGCACTGCCTGGACGAGGGTGTACGCCCGCACCAGGTGCAGGAGGAGGACAAGCGGCTGGAGGAGTTCACCCGCGTCCTCGACCGGGCGGGCGTCCAGCGCCACTGGCCCGACGTACGGGGCTACTGACCGCGAGCAGCACCGCAGTTCGGTCCGCACGACACAAGGAGGTGTCACCAGCATGACCACGCAACCGCAACCGCAACCGCAACCACAAGTGCAACAGCAACCGCACCGCATACGTGTCGGCATCGACGTGGGCGGAACCTTCACCGACGCCGTGGCCGTCGACTCCGCGACTCTCCGACTCGTCGCCCAGGTGAAGGTCCCCACCAGCCACCACCACGAGGACGGCGTCGCCCACGGCATCGTCGAGGCACTCGACCGGCTGCTCAAGGACGTCGGCTGCGCCCCCGAGGACGTCGCGTTCCTCGCCCACGGCACCACGCAGGCCACCAACGCCCTGCTGGAGGGCGATGTCGCCCCCGTCGGCCTGATCGGCATCGGCACCGGACCCGGCGCCCTGCCCACCAAGCGGCTCGCCGGACTCGCCGCCCTCGAACTCACCCCCGGCAAGAAGCTCCCGCTCCACTACGCCCACGTCGCCGACCCCGACGACACCGCGTCCGTCCACGCCGCCGTCGCCACGGTCACCGCCGCCGGAGCCCAAGTCCTCGTCGCCAGCGAGCCGTTCAGCGTCGACGTACCGGACGGCGAGCAGGCCGTGCTGGACGCCGCACGCGAGCACGGGCTGCCGATGACCGCCGCCCACCAGATCACCTCGCTGTACGGGCTCCGCAAGCGCACCCGTACCGCCGTCGTCAACGCGGCGATCCTGCCGAAGATGCTCGCCACCGCCGACCTGGTGGACCGCAGCATCGCGGCTGCCGGAGTGACGGCCCCGCTGATGGTGATGCGCTGCGACGGGGGCGTCATGTCGCTGGACGAGATGCGCCGCCGCCCGCTGCTCACCGTGCTGTCGGGGCCCGCCGCCGGTGTGGCCGGGGCGCTTATGCAGGAGCGGGTCAGCGAAGGGGTGTTCCTGGAGACGGGCGGTACCTCGACGGACATCAGCGTCGTCCGGCGCGGCAAGGTCGCCGTCCGGCACGCCACGATCCTCGGCAGGTCCTCCTACCTCTCCGCCCTCGACGTCCGGACCGTCGGTGTCGGCGGCGGCTCCATGGCCCGGATCGCGGGCGGCAAGGTGCACGCCGTCGGCCCGCGCAGCGCCCATATCGCGGGCCTGCCGTACGCCTGCTTCGCCGACCCGGCCGAGCTGGCAGGCGCCCGGCTGGTCACCGTACGGCCACTCGACGGCGACCCGGACGACTACGCCGTACTGGAAGCCGCCGGCGGCCGGTTCGCCATCACCATGACCTGCGCGGCGAACGCGCTGGGCCGGGTCCCGGAGGGCGACTTCGCCGCCTGCGACCCCGAAGTGGCGCGGATGGCGCTGCAACCGCTCGCCGACGCGCTCTCCACCGATGTGGCCGGGGCCGCCGCCCAACTCCTCGACGCAGGAGTGAAGCAGGTCAAGGATGTCACCGAGGCGATGATGCGCGACTACCGCCTCGACCGCGACACCGCCGTCCTCGTCGGCGGCGGAGGCGGCGCCGCGTCCGTCACCCCGCACCTTGCCGCCGACACCGGACTGCCCGGCCGGATCGCCCGCCACAACGAGGTCATCAGCCCGATCGGGGTCGCCCTCGCCCTCGTCCGGGAGCAGATCGAGAGGATCATCCCGGGCGCCACGCAGGAACAGATCCTCGGCGTACGCAACGAGGCCGAGGCCGCCGTCGTCGCCCAGGGCGCCGCACCCGCAGCCGTGGAGGTCGAGGTCACCGTCGACCCGCAGACCAACACCGTACGGGCCGTCGCCACCGGCGCCACCGAACTGCGCACCCAGGACCGGGCCCACCGCACCGGCGACACGGAGCGGCTGGACGCGGCGGCCGCCAGCCTCAAGGCCGACCCGTCCACCGTCGAGGTGCTCGCCGCGACGCCCGCGCACACCGTCTACGGCTCCGAACAGCACCGCCGCTTCCGCAGGACCCGGCACCCGGTGCGGGTCCTGGACGCCGACGGGGTGGTACGGCTCCACGCGGCCGACGCCACGGTCGCCACGACCACCGTCGGCCAGGCGCCGGAGCTCCTCGCCGACCTGGTCCGCAACGCCACCTCGTACGGCGACGGCGGCGTCCGCGCCCCCGCCCTGCGGCTCCTGCTCGGCGCCCGGATCGCCGACCTCTCCGGCGTCCTGGAGGCGGGCCCGCTGCTGGCCCTGGCCCGCAGCGAACTGCGCTCCCGCGCGGCGGACGAGCAGGTCGTCGCGGTCGTGGAGGTGCGCTCATGAGCGCCGGTACGCCGTCGGCAGCGGCAGCCGTGCGCTCGCGCGCGGGGAGGGCGGGGGCGACGGCGGTGGGCCCGGGGCGTCAACGCCCCCGTACCGCAGGGGCGTTGGTTGCCCTCACCCCGGCCCGCCGCGAGGCGCTGCGTGCCGAGTGCGCGCGGCTGGAGGCGCTGGACGACGCCGAGTTCGGCGTACGGCTGCTCGCTCACACCCCGACGCACGAGACGCGCGAGGAGGCGCTGCTGCGCCACTGGGCGCAGACGGCAACGGAGTTCGGCAGGGAACTGGCGGTGGACGCGACCTCCCCAACGGCAGCGGCATCCCCACGGGCAGAGCCCTCCCCACCGGCACAACACGCCCCGCACCCCGCACGCGTCGTCGAGACCACCGGTGGCCTCGACCGGCTGCTCCTCGCCCGGTACACCTCCCGTCCCGAGCCCACCGTCGAACTCTTCACCGACACCATCGCCCTCGGCGAGCAGCTCGTGGACGTACTCGGCTGGCGGGACCGCTACGCCGCCGGTTCGCTCCGCGCCGCAGCCCTCGCCCACGAGCACGCCCACTGCCTGCTGCACCGCGACGCCCGCATCCGCCGCGCGCTCCGCGACCGGCTCGGCCACACCGCCCTGCGGCTCGGCCGGTTCCGCGTCCCCGGGCATGTCGCCGGAGCCGACGAAGTCGCGGCGCACGCCTACGCGGGCGCCGTCTGCGGCCTGGGCCGCTCCCCGCTCCTTCTCACCGCCGCGCTCGTGAGCGCGGTGCAGGCCCTCGGAGAGGACTGAGACCCGCCATGGGAATCGTCATCCTGCTGCTCATGCTCGCCGGTGTCGTCCTCATGCTCACCCGCAAGCTCCCCACCGCGTTCGCCCTCGTCCTGCTCGCCCTCGCCATCGCGTTCGTCGCCGGAGCACCGCTCACCGGCGAGAACAGCGTTCTCGACACGGTGATCCAGCAAGGCGCGCCTGCGCTCGCCGCGACCATGCTCGCCGTACTCATCGGCTCCTGGCTCGGCAAGCTGATGGAGGAGACCGGCATCGCGGGCACCCTCGTCCGCAAGATCGTCGAGTTCGGCGGCGACCGCCCCACCGTCGTCGCCCTCGGCGTCCTGGCCGTCTCCGCGCTCATCGGCACCGTCACCGGCTCCGCGCCCGCGGCGATGATGGCGGGCATCATCGGCATCCCCGCGATGATCGCCGTCGGCGTGCCGAAGACCACCGCCGCGGGCACCATCCTCATGGGCATCGCCGCCGGGCTGCCGTTCGAGCTGCCCGTCTGGCAGTTCTTCTCCACGGCCCTGGAGCTGCCCATCGACACGGTGAAGAGCTTCATGATGCGGCTGTTCCCCTTCGCCGCTTTCTTCGCCGTCCTCTTCGTCCTGGTGGAGACCCGCCGCAAGGGTGTGGAGCACGCCTGGTCGCTGGCGTCGGCGCCCGAACGCCCCGGGGACGGCGGCGACAGCCCGAAGAGTCCGGGGGAGCGCCGCCGGAACCGCGCCCGGCGCATGGGCGACGCGCCCTGGTACGCGCTGCTCGCCCCCGCCGTGCCGCTGGTGCTCGCGCTCGGCTTCGAGCTGCCCATCATCCCGTCGATGCTCGCGGGCGTGCTGTGGGCGCTGGCGGCCACCACCCGGCCCGGGCAGCTCAACAAGCGGCTCCTGCGCACGCTGTACGGCGGGTTCGAGGTGGCCGCCCCGCCCATCGCACTGTTCATCGCGATCGGCATCCTGCTCGCGGCGGTGAAGCTCCCCGGTGCCGTAGAGGCGCTGGACCCCCTGGTGAAGGCCGTCGCACCGGGCAACCCGGTCGTCTTCGTGCTGGTGTTCACCCTGCTCGTACCGCTCTGCCTCTACCGGGGCCCGCTCAACGTCTACGGCCTCGGCGCCGGAATCGCCGGTGTCCTCATCGCAGCCGGTATCTACCCGGCCGTCGCCGTGCTGGGCCTGACCGCCTCGTACAACCAGGTCTTCGGCGTCAGCGACCCGACCAGCACCCAGACCGTGTGGGCGGCGCAGTTCTCCGGCGTCAGCCCGCAACAGGTCATGCTGCGCACCCTGCCGTACGTCTGGTGCGTCGCGCTCGGCGGCCTGATCGTCACCGCCGCCACCCAGCTCTGACCGTACGAGAACGAGACCCGCCCCACCCGCACTGTCCACCAGCACAGAGGAGCCGTAACGCCATGACGCTAGACCGCCGCCTCTTCCTGCGCACCGCCACCGCCGGCGGTGCCCTGATCGCCCTCGGCGCCCAGGGCACCGCACCGGCCGCCGCCGCCCCCGGCGGCTTCCCGGACTACCGCTACGTCGGCACGCTGCTCAAGCCGGGCCAGCTCTCGTACAACCCCACCGGCGAGATCATCTTCCCCTGCATCCGCGGGGTGTACGACAAGCTGAGCAACCCGCTCGGCCGCTACTACCTCTACTACGCACCGCACGACGCGCCCGGCGGTATCTGCCTCGCCTACGGCAACTCGCTGGAGGGCCCCTTCACCGAGTACAGGGCCAACCCGATCGTCCGCAAGGACTGGTCACCGCACTACAACGTCAGCCACGTCTCCTCGCCGCACGTCCTCTGGAACGCGGACGCCCGTGAGCTGTGGCTCTACTTCCACGGCGAGAACAACACCACCCGCCTCGCCCGTTCCAAGGACGGCATCAACTTCACGTACGACAGGACGGTCCTCACCACCGCCATGATGCCGACGGGCTCCCGTGAGACCTCCTACGCCCGGGTCTTCCGCCACGACCTGCCGTCGCGGGGCGCGAAGTACGTGATGCTCTTCATGTGGAACCAGGCGAACGACCACCGTGACATCGGCTGGGGCTGGTCGGCGGACGGCCGCAACTGGACCTTCTCCCAGCAGCCGTTGATCGATCACGCGGCGGTCGGCGCCGTCAACGTCAGCGGGCCGCACCTGCTCACCCGGGGCGGCAGCGCGTACGTCGTCTACCACACCGACAAGGGCAGCGGCGGCGACATCAAGATCACCGAGGTGGGGATGGACTTCTCCCGCCGCAACCACCTCGGCGTCTTCTACAACTCGGGCAGCGCGGCACCGGAGAACGGCCGCGCGGCCGCCCCGTCGTTCGGGACCGACGGCGGGGTGCCGTACATGATCTACGAGGCGGGGGAGCGGCTGTCGGGCGCGATCGCGGTGGCGCGCGGCTGACCACCGTGACGGGGGCGGGTGGCCGACTGGAGCCCGAACGAGGTGCTGCCCGCCCTCGCCGAGCGGGGGCGCACCCCCTGGATCAGCGCTTGCTCTGACGCGTGGCCGGAAAGTGCTGGTCAGCCGTCCGATCCGCCGGCCCCGGCCCGGTCGACAGCGCTGACCGTCCCGGTCACTTACTGGTGATGCTCCATGAACCGTCGCCCTCCTCGGCGGTGTTGTCGAGGGCGGTCCACGCGGCGTCGTCGAGATTGAGCGCGTGGAGGAGGTAGGCGGAGATCGCGTCCGCCACGAGGGCGACGCGGGCGGGGTCCTCGTCGGTGGTCTCGGCGACCATCTCGCCGGCTATGCCGCCCATGGTGTGTTCGGCCTCCGCGATGGTGAGCAGGCTCTTGGGGGCCGGGCTGAGGTGGTAGGCGTCGGTGAACCATTCCGGTCCGCGGGTGGAGAGCTGCGAGTCGTCCTTGCCACCCGCGACGATCAGCGCAGGGGTGGTCATGGTGGAGTAGTCCGGCTTCATGAACGGAAGGTTCTCGGCGGCGAACGGGGTGAGGGTGTCGCCGGTTCCGGTCGCCCCGATGAGGGCGCCGGCCGCGACCGCGGGGTGGGAGAAGTCCTCCCCGGGGAGACCGTCGGCGCCGAGCACGCGCGCGCCGAGGACGGCGCCCGCGGTCTGGGCGCCCCAGGAGTGGCCGACCACGGCGGTGTGCTCACGGTCGGCACGGTCCTCCAGTCCGGCCTCGGCCAGGATGTCGCCGAGGTGGTCGAGGACCGCGTGGAGGTCCGTGATCCGTACGCGCCAGACGGTGGCGAAGCGTGGGTCGTCCCAGGCGATGGCGTTGCGGCGGGAGTCGAGGTGGGTGGGCTGCACCACGACGAATCCGGCGGCGGCCCACCGGTCGACGAGGGGCTCGTATCCGTCCAGGGACCATGCGTTTCCGTGGGAGAACACGATGACGGGGAGGTTCCGGCCCGACCGGGGAGCGGTGACCTTCACCTGGAGGTCTATGGCGCGGCCGGGCGCGGGAACGGTGATGGGCCTGACCGAGACGATCTGCTGGCCGAGGGGGCGAGAGGGCATGGGAGACCTGCGCTTTCTCTACGGGGCGGCTCTGCCATACTTTGGCGGAGCGCCGTTCCGCCAACTTAGCGGAACATTGTTCCGCGAGCAAAGGGAGACATCCGTGCCAGAGCCGGTCGGGATTCGCCAAGCACAGGCGCAGCGCACGCGCGGCGGCGTGCTGGAGGCCGCGGCGGCGGTCTTCGTGGACCAGGGCGTCCAGGCGCCCGTCCGTGACATCGCCGAACGCGCCGGTGTCGGTGTCGGCACCGTCTACCGGAACTTCCCGACCCGGGCGGACCTGGTCACCGCCGTCTACCGGCACCAGATCGACGCCTGCGCCGCGCTCGCGCCCCGGCTCCTGGCGGAATCGGAGTCGCCGTTCACCGCGCTGACTTTGTGGACGGACGCGTTCGTGGATTTCCTCGTGACCAAGCACGGCCTCGGTGCGGCGCTGGGGTCCGGCGATCCGGGGCTGGAGAGGCTTCACGCCCTCATGCTCGAAACCCTGGTCCCGGCCTGCGCGACGCTCCTGGATGCCTGTGCCGCCGCCCGTGAACTCAGCGGCGACATCGGCGCCTACACGCTCATGCGTGCCATCGGGAACCTCTGCATCACCGGCCCCGACTACGACCGGGCCGACGCCGCACGCATGGTCGCCACCCTTCTCGCGGGGTGCCGCAGTACGGCCTAGCGGCGGGATCCGGCCCGGTGCGGGGAGCGCCGTCGTCGTTCCGTACAAGCACCGGACGGCGGCGCGGCCATGTGGTTGAATCCTCAATATCGGTTGGCCGAAAATGATCGGTGCATCAGCGTGGTCGGCCATGGACCGACGGGAGCCGGCCGAGTACCGCGCTGCCGTTCCAGGTGGCAGTTGCGCGGCCACCCCCGACCGCTCGAAGAAGGACTCCGTCCATGGAAGCCACCGTCACCAATTTCCACTACGGGGCAGTGACCCCCGTCGCCGCGTTCCTGATGGCCTGCCTCGGTGCGGCGCTGGGGCTGAGATGCACGACCCGCGCGATCCGGCGCGGAACGAACCGGGCCGGCTGGCTCGCCCTCGGCGCGGTGTCGATCGGGTGCGGCATCTGGACCATGCACTTCATCGCCATGGCCGGATTCACCATCGACGGCATGTCGATGAAGTACGACTCCGCGACCACCGTTCTCAGCCTGGTGGTCGCGATAGCCGTGGTCGCCGTGGGTGTGTTCCTGGTCGGATTCCGGGGGCCGGGAACCCTGGTGCTGACCACGGCCGGTGTCTTCACCGGGCTGGGCGTCGCCGCGATGCACTACCTCGGCATGGCCGCCATGCACACCCCCGGTGAGCTGAACTACTCCTACGGAACGGTGGCCCTGTCGATCCTTATCGCAGTCGTGGCCGCGACCGCCGCGCTCTGGGCGGCGGTATCCGTGCACGGGCTCGGCGCGAGCGTCGGGGCCAGCCTGATCATGGGGGTGGCCGTCACCGGTATGCACTACACCGGCATGGCGGCGGTCGCCGTCCCCGTCGACCACCACGGAGCGGGCACCCAGTCGTCGGCCGGGATGCTGTCGTTCCTGCTGGTCATGCTGGCAGGCCCGCTGGCCGCCCTCGTCATGTCCGCCGTGGTCGTCATGTTCGACGGCGATGTGATGCTGGGCGCCGACGAGCGGGGCGCGCGCACCTCGGGTCCGGCGCCCGCCCCCGGCCACGCCGTCACGGGCCGGGGCGGATCCGGCTCCTACCACGGCCCGGGGGCCTGAGCGCCGCAGGCGAGTCCGGGCCCCTACGAACCACCGCCGCCCGCGGAGGCCTTGGCCCGGAGAATCGTCCCCACGGACTTCTCGCGCCACCGCTCCAGGAGTTCGTGGAAGGCGAACGCGCCGTCGGGGTAGGCGTTGGGGCCGTTCGGCCGGCCGCGTCCCTCACGGTTGTAGTAGCCGGGGGTGCACTCGGCGTGGAACCACTCGTGGTCCGGGGCGTCCTCGGCCAGCGCGGCGATCCAGGCGTCCTCGTCCTCGCGGGACGGTTCGATCACGGCACCCTCGGCCTCGGCCGCCGCGACCAGGGCTGCGGCATGGACCGCCTGCTCGTCGAGGATGTGGGTGAAGTTGACGCTGCTGGCGTTCTGGAGGGTCCCCATCTGGATCAGGTTCGGGAACCCGTTGCTGGTGAAGCCGTGCAACGTACGCGGACCCTCCTGAGCCCACCGGTGCAGCAGCTGAGTGCCGCCCCGGCCGTGGACGGGGAGCTTCCCGGAGAGGATGCCGGAGGTTCCGACGGAGAACCCGGTGGCGAAGATCAGACAGTCGAGTCCGTACGTCGCGTCCCCGACCACGACCCCGTGTGCGGTGACCCGTTCGATGCCATGGGTGTCGGCGGTGTCGACCAGAGTGACGTTGGGCCGGTTGAACGCCGGGTAGTACGCGTCCGAGAAGGCAGGGCGCTTGCAGGCGTACCGGTACCAGGGCTTGAGCTTCTCCGCCGTACCGGGGTCGGTGACCGACTCCGCCACGCGGGCGCGCAGTTCGTTCATCTTGGCGGCGTCGGCAGCCTCGTACGCGGCCTCGAAGGCCTGACGGTCACCACGGCGGCGGAAGCTCGGCAGGAGCTTCTCCAGGAGGACCGCCGACCGGGTCCAGCTGTCCGCCACGAGATCCCGGTCGGCCGACTCGCCGGAGACGATCCGCAGGTAGTTGTCCCGGCGTTCGCGGGCCCAGCCCTCGCGGTCCGCGCCGACATCGTGGGCCGTGGTGCGGCGGTTGGCGCGCACGTCCACGGTGGAGGGGGTGCGCTGGAAGACCAGGACGTGCCCGGCGTCCTCGGCCAGCTTCGGTATGACCTGGATGCCCGTGGCTCCCGTGCCGACGACGCCCACCCGCTTGCCCGCGAGGCCGGTCATGCCGCCCTCCGGAGTGCCGCCGGTGTAGGCGTAGTCCCACCGCGAGGTGTGGAACGTATGGCCCTCGAACTCCTCGATGCCGGGGATCCCGGGGAGTTTCGGCTCGGAGAGGGTGCCGGTCGCGGTGACGACGTACGTGGCCCGGAACGCGTCCCCGCGGTCGGTGGCCACGATCCACGCCTCCGACTCCTCGTCCCAGGTCAGGGAGGTGACCCCGGTGGAGAAGAGGGCGTCCGGACCGAGGGAGAACTTTTCCGCGATCCGCACCGCGTGGCGGCGTATCTCCTCACCGGGGGAGTATTTCCACTCCGGTACGTAGCCGGTCTCGTCCAGCATCGGCAGGTAGACGTGCGACTCGATGTCGCAGTGGACGCCCGGGTACCGGTTCCAGTACCAGGTGCCCCCGAAACCGCCTCCCTTCTCGACGATCCGGATGCGCTCCACACCCCGCTGCCGTAACCGCGCCCCCGCCAGGATGCCGCCGAAACCACCGCCGACCACGGCGACATCGACCGTGTCGTGCAGCGGCTCCCGCTCGGTCGGCTCGGTGTACGGGTCGTCGGCGTAGTAGCCGAACTCGGCGTCGGTGGCGCGGTATTGGCGGTTGCCGTCGGGCCGGACGCGCCGCTCGCGTTCGATGCGGTAGCGCTGCCGCAGAGCCTCCAGCTCTTCGGGGTCCGGTATGTGAGGAGTCGTCATGCGGGGCCTCGATCCTGCCGGTCGAACCGTCCCGGGGCGAACGGTCATCGGCTACGGTAACAATAACCGGACAGTGGTGTCCGGTTGGAACGCGGGTACGGCACGGCATTCGGCCACAGCGCGTGAAGGTGAACTGCCCGGCCGGCCGCACCCGCACACAGCGGACAGGAAGAGTGATTCCTCCATGCGTCGACTCCCGCCCCGAGCCCTCGCCGCCCTCGCCACGGCCGGCCTGCTGACCCTCGCCGGATGCGGTACGGAGACCGGGGACCCCGGTGGTCCGACGGCGGCCGGTGACGGTGCCAGGACCATCCGGGCCCAGCAGGTCATGCAGCTGACACGGACACACGAAGAGACCGGGATGACCCTGCTGGAGGGCCCGGCCTTCCACCCGGACGGCGGCCTGTTCGTCGTCGACGTCACCGCGCCCGAGGGCAAGCCCAAGGTCATGCGGGTCGATGTACGGAAGAAGACGGTGCGGGCCGTCCACACCGACGGCCGAGGGGCCTACACCTCGGCCCAGTTCAGCCCGTACGACGGGCGGCTCTATCTCACCGACTACGCCCACGGCGAGATCGTGAGCCTCGCACCGGACGGCAGCGATCCGCGCACCTTCTTCTCCGGCGAGGTCGACGGAGCACGGATGAACCCGGACGACATCGCCTTCGACGAGGAGGGCCACCTGTACGTCAGCGACTCACGCGGCCTGTCCGAGGGAGCGGAGCACGGGCGGGTCGTGCGCGTCGACCGCGACGGCGCGAAGGCGACCGTGCTGGCCGACAACCTGGCGGCGACGAACGGCATCTCGTTCGACGAGGAGTACCGCGGTCTGTGGATCAGCGAGCTGACGCAGAACCGGATCTCGTACCTGCGCCTCGGTGGAGGCGGTCAAGGCAGTGAGGTCACCTCCCGGCACACCGCGATCCGCGTCGACGGCGGGATCGCCCAGACCGACTCGATCGCCGTGGACGCGGACGGCAACCTCTACCAGGGCCTCCACGGCCGCCCCGCGATCCTCGTGTACGACAAGCACGGCGAGCGCCTGGCGACGGTCGAAGTCCCTGCCCGCACCGAGGGACTCGACTCGGCGACGAACGTGGCGATCACCCCCGGCGGAACCAGGGCGTACATGACCGTCAGCGGCCCCGGTGGGGGATACCTCTACGCCTTCGACGCCCTGGGGAAGGGCACCCGCCAGTCGAACGGCGGGTGACAGCCGCTGACGCCGGTCACCCGTCGAAGGGCCGCAGCGGCCCCACCTCGACGCCGAGCAGCCGCCAGGCCGCCAGTGCCCGGCGCTCCCGCTCCGCACGGGTGGGGCCGGTCACGGCGCCCGAGACCATGGCGACCGCGAGCACGAGGTCGTCCGACGCCCCCAGCCGATGGCCGTCCGGCAGGTGCTCCCGCAGACTCCGCTCGACCCGCTCCGACAGGGCCGAGGCGGAGGCGTGGATACCGTCCGGGCGGCCGCCCGTCCGGTCGGCGTGCAGGAGGCCGATGAACGCCGCCGACTCCGTCAGATGCCACGTCAGCACACCGAGCACACCGGCCAGGGTGGCGCCCGCGGCCGCGGCCGCCTGCTCCACCTCCCGTACGTTCTCCTCCAGCACGGCGTTCGCCACGGCCGCCCGGTCAGGAAAGTGCCGGTAGAGAACGCCCTGCCCGACCCCGGCCCGACGGGCGATCCCGGAGAGCGGTGCGTCCAGACCGTGCTCCGCGTAGACCTCGCGGGCGGCGGCGATCAGGGCCGCCCGATTGCGCGCGGCGGCCTTCGGCCCGTCGTTCGCGGGCCGTTTCTCCTCCGCCGTGGGGTGCTGCGTCACGTCGGAAGGGTACCGGCCGGGCCGGATGACCGTCGGCCCACCGGTGACGGCCCGTCCGCCCGCACCCGCTACCGCCCGGGCCTCCGCACGAAGAACTCGTTGCCGTCGGGGTCCAGCATCAGCACGCGGCCGTCGTCGCCCTCGCCGGCGTCCGGGCGGGTCGCGCCGAGCGCGACCAGGCGGGCGACCTCCGCCTCCCGGTCGGTGCCGGAGGGGAGCGCCAGCTCGAAGGAGAGCCTGTTCGGACCCGCCTTCGGCGCCACCGGCGGCCCGCCCCAGGTGATCTTCGCACCACCGTCCGGCGACTGGATCGCGGTCTCCTCGTCCTGGTCCCAGACCAGCGGCCAGTGCAGCGCCGCGCTCCAGAAGTAGCCGACGTCCTGCGTACCGTCGCAGGCCAGCGCCCCGATGGAGCCGGTGTCGGCGAGGAACGTGTTGCCCGCCTCGATGACACAGAACTCGTTGCCGTCCGGATCGGCGAGCACCACATGCCCGTCCTCGGGCAGCTGACCCACGTCGATGTGGCTCCCGCCGTGCTCCAACGCCCTGGCGACCGTGCGCCCCTGGTCCTCCGGGGACGCGCTCGTCAGGTCGAAGTGCGCCCGGTTCCGGCCGGTCTTCGGCTCCTGGCCGGGCAGAAAGCGGATGCGGAACCCGGCGCCGTCAGGGGGCAGGAGCGCGGCGTCCTCGCCCTGACCCCCGGCCGGCTCCCAGCCCAGGACCCCGGACCAGAACCGGGCCAGCTCCGACGGCCGGTTCGCCCGGAAACAGATCGCGAACAGCTGACTGGTCATACCCCGTGCATCTCCGATCCACCGACGGCCGCTCCGGCCTCTGTGACGCGGGCGCAGCTCAGGGACCGACGTGCGGCGTCCGCATCCGGGTTTCCGTGGCGGGAGCAGTCCGGTACGACGCTGATCACGCGGAAGGGAACGGGCATCCCTTCACAGCGCCCGCTCTCCGGCCAGCAGCAGTTCGGGCGGGGCGGTGAGTTCACGGCCGAGCAGGGTACGGAGCACCGCGTAGCCGCCCGCGTCCCCGGCGAGGACTCCGCCGAGCAGGGTCCGGCCGTCCGGAGCCAGGACCAGCTTGCCGTACGTGTCGGCGGCGCGGTCCTCGCGTACGAACTCCATGGCCCCCTCGGTCCGGGCGTGGACGTCGCCGAAGCCCGCGACCTCCACGCCCAGCAGCTTGAGCTTCGCCGACATGTCCGCACCGGGGAAGACGGCGGACGGCGAGCCCAGCAGCTGACGCGCGACCGCCTCCGCCATGCGGTACCCGGGTGCGGCGAGGCCGTAACAGCGGCCGAGCACCGCAGCGCATTCCCCCACGGCCCACACGCGCCCGTCCGCCGTACGGCACCGCTCGTCCACCAGGAACCCACCGCGCCCGGCGCGTTCGAGCCCGGCCGGCCCGGCCAGCTCGTCGCGCGGGCGCACCCCTGCGGCGAACACGACCGTGGAGGCGGCCAGTTCGGTGCCGTCCGACAGGGTGACCGCCCGCACCCGGCCGTCGGGCCCGGCGTCGAGAGAGACGAGACCGCGACCGCAGTGCACGCCCACCCCCAGCTCACCCACGAGCCGTCCGAGGACCCGGCCGCCGCCCTCGTCGACCTGGAGGGGCATGAGGTGCGGTGCCATCTCCACGACGTGCGGCCGCGCCCCGAGCAGCCGCAGCGCCCGCGCGGCCTCAAGACCCAGCAGGCCGCCGCCGATGACGACACCGGGTTCCCCAGGTCGCACGGCGGCCCGGAGCGCGTCGAGGTCCTCGATCGTCCGGTAGGTGAAGCAGCCGGGGAGGTCCCGGCCGGGCACGGGCGGCACGAACGGGCGGGATCCGGTGGCCAGGACGAGCGCGTCGTACCGGAGGACGGTGCCGTCGGCGCAGGTCACCGTGCGGGCTCCGCGATCGATGAGGACCGCCCTGGTGTTCAGCCGCAGGTCCACCAGCGGGTCGGTGCGCAGCAGGGGCGTGGTGAGGTCGAGGTCGGCGGCGGACTTCCCGTCGAGGTACGAGGACAGGGCGACGCGGTCGTAGGCGGGCCGCGGCTCCTCCGCCGCGACCACGATCCGCCACCGCCCCGCCCGGTCACCCGCCCGGACCTCCTCGACCAGCCGGTGCCCGGCCATCCCGTGGCCGACGACGACCAGGACGGATGTCATGCGCCGGCTCCTTCCGCGACCGGGTCACCGGCCCCCGCCACGCCGGGGCGGCCGTTCCCCGATCCGTCTCGCAGGTCCGTCTCGCAGATCCGGCGGACAACCTCCGTACAGCTGCCGCAGCCCGTGGTGGCCCTGGTCGCCACGGCGATGGCGGGAAGGTCACGCGCGCCCTGCCCCCACGCCCGCTCCAGGTTCTTCCGGGTGACGTTGTTGCACTGGCACACCACCGCCGTGTCCGGGAGCGCCCCGGAGCTCGCGTACTCCTCGTCCGTGCCCAGCAGCAGGGCGAGCCGGTCCGGGGGCAGCGGACGGTCCTCCGCGTACAGCCGGCCGACGGTGGCGACGGCCCGGTCCAGGCCCACCAGAATCCCCGCGTGCACCCGGCCGTCGCGCAGGACGAGGCGCCCGTACCGCCCGCCGGCGGGGTCGGACAGCACCACCTGCTCGTCGTCGCCCGGGGCGTCCAGCGCCCCCGGCGGACCCAGGATCGCGAGCGCGGGCAGCCGGGGCCGGACGACGGGGTGCCGGGAGGGCCGCAGGCGGCCGTCGCCGCCGCAGAGCGTCCGGGCCAGGGCGTCCGCCTGGTCCCAGGCGGACGTGAGAGTGGAGTGGTGGCCGGGCCGCTGCTGCACGCAGTCGCCCAGGGCGTGGATGTACGGGTCGCTGGTACGCAGCCGGTCGTCCACGACGATGCCGTCACGGACGGCCAGTCCGGCGGTGCGGGCGAGACCCGTGTCGGGTTCGGTGCCGGTGCACAGGAGCAGGGTCCCGGCGGCCAGCGGCCGGACGTCGTCCAGGACGATCTTGCCGGGTTCCACGGCGACGACCCGCCGCCCGGTCTCCACCACCACGCCCGCTTCCCGGAGCACGGCCGTCACAAGGTCCCCGGCACGCGCGTCCAGCAGCCGGTGCATCGGGTGGGCGCCGGGGTGGACGAGGGTGACGTCGTGTCCGGCGCGGCCCAGCGCGTACGCGGTCTCGGTGCCCCGCAGCCCGCCGCCGACCACGATGACGGGCCCTCGGACGACCGGCCGGGCACCCAGGAGCGTGTGCGGGACCCGGATGTCGGGAGTGCTCCGCTCCCCGGCACCACCGGCGAGCCGCGGCAGGACCGGCCGGGAACCGGTGGCCAACACCAGGATGCCGTAGGGGTGTTCGGTGCCGTCGTCGCTCCGTACGAGACGGCGCCGAGGCTCCACCGTAGTGATCCGGCTACCCGTTCGGATCCGGACGCCCGGCGGGAGCGGTGCGAGCGTCAGAGCGTCGGCGGGCAGCGTTCCGTCGAGTACGGAGACCAACTGGCCCCGGTGGTACGCGGGGTCCGGCTCGGCGCCGAAGACGGTGACGGGCCCCCGCTGGCCGTGGTGGTGCAGGCGCTGGACCAGACGGTGGGCAGCGGGGCCGTAACCGACGACGGTGACCGCGCTCGTGCCGTCGAGGGTGGGGCCAGACATGCCGTCGACAGTGATCGCGGGCCTGCCGTCGACCGTGGTGGCGGTCATGCCGTGTACTCCCGGCAGGGCTCTACGCGTACGGCGCACACCTTGAACTCGGGCATGCCGCTGACCGGGTCGAGAGCCGGTCCGGTCAGCAGGTTGGCTCGTCCGGCGCCCGGGAAGTGGAAGGGCAGGAAGACGGTGTCGGTGCGCAGGGTGCGGACGAGGCGCACCCGGGCGACCGTGGAGCCGCGCGCCGAGGTGACCCGGGCCAGTTCACCGTCCCCCAGTCCGTAGTGGGCCGCCGTGCCGGGATGGATCTCGACGTGCGCCTCGGGTGCGGCGGCCATGAGCGCGGGTACGCGGCGGGTCTGGGCCCCCGACTGGTACTGGGCGAGCACCCGCCCGGTGGTGGCGTGGAGCGGGTAGCGGGCGTCGGGTGTCTCGGCGGCGTCGCGGTGCTCCACGGGGGCCAGGCGGGCCCGGCCGTCGGCGTGGGCGAACCGGTCGAGGAAGAGCCGGGGCGTGCCGGGGTGGTTCCCGTCGGCGGTGTCCGGGCAGGGCCAGTACAACGCCTCACCGGCGTCGAGGCGTTCGTAGCTGATGCCCGCGTAGTCGGCCCGGCCTCCGCTGGAGGCCCGGCGCAACTCGTCGAAGACCGTACGCGGCTCGGTGGGGAAGCGGTGGGCGGGCTGCCCGAGCCGCACCGCGAGGCCGTGCAGCACCTCCAGGTCGGTGCGGACGCCGGGGGGCGGGGCGAGGGCGGCCCGTCGGCGCAGGACGCGTCCTTCGAGGCTGGTCATCGTGCCCTCCTCCTCGGCCCACTGCGCCACGGGCAGGACCACGTCCGCCAGTTCGGTGGTCTCGGACGGCACCAGGTCCGCCACCACCAGCAGGTCGAGTGATGCCAGGCGCCGCGCTATGTGACCCGCGTTGGGGGCGGAGACCACCGGGTTCGAACCGAAGACCAGCAGGGCCCGGGGGCCGTCGGCGGTGCCCAGGGCGTCCAGGAGCTCGTACGCGCTCCGCCCGGGTCCGGGCAGGGAGTCCGGGTCGACCCCCCAGACCCCGGCGACATGGGCGCGGGCCGCCGGGTCGGTGATCATGCGGTACCCGGGGAGCTGGTCGGCCTTCTGGCCGTGCTCACGACCGCCCTGGCCGTTGCCCTGGCCGGTGAGACAGCCGTAACCGCTGCCCGGCCGCCCGGGCAGGCCGAGGGCGAGGGCCAGGTTGATGAAGGCGGCGGTGGTGTCGGTCCCCTTGCTGTGCTGCTCCACCCCGCGCCCGGTGAGGAGGTGGCGGCGCCCGGCTTCGGCGAGCATGCGTACGGCCGTCCGCTGGTCCTCCACGGGGACGCCGGTGACCTGCTCCACGCGCTCGGGCCACCAGGGCAGGGCGCACCGCCAGGCGGCGTCGATGCCGGTGGTGCGGGTGTCGAGGTACTCCTTGTCCAGGTGGTTCTCGGTCACCGCGATGTGCAACAGGCCCAGCGCGAGGGCGAGATCGGTGCCGGGGGCGGGCCGGAGGTGCAGCGCCGCCTGCTCGGCGGTCCGGGTGCGGCGGGGGTCGACGACGATCAGCCGGGGGCGGACCAGATGCCGCATCAGCGGGGGCATGGTCTCGGCCGGGTTGGCACCGGCGAGCAGGACGACATCGGCGTCGGCGAGGTCGGTGACGGGGAACGGCAGCCCGCGGTCGAGGCCGAAGGCCGCGTTGCCCGCGGCCGCCGCCGAGGACATGCAGAACCGGCCGTTGTAGTCGATCTGGCTGGTGCCGAGCGCGATGCGGGCGAACTTGCCCAGCGCGTAGGCCTTCTCGTTGGTCAGCCCGCCGCCCCCGAACACGCCCACGGCGTCGGGGCCGTACCTCTCGCGCACCCGCTCCAGGCGCGAGACGACCAGGTCCAAGGCGTCGTCCCAGCCCGCCGGGGCGAGTGCGCCGCCCGGCCCGCGTACCAGAGGGGTCCGCAACCGGTCGGGAGCGGTGAGCACGGCGGGGGCCGTCCAGCCCTTCTGGCACAGCCCGTCCCGGTTCACCGGGAAGTCGGGCGACGGCTCCACCTCGACGGCCCGGCCGCTACGGCGCAGCAGGGTGCCGCACTGGAGCGCGCAGTACGCGCAGTGGGTACGGACGGCGGCCTCGGGTGCCACAGCTCGCTGATCGGGGGCCCGGTCAGCGGACATGCGAGGTCCGGGGACGGGCCGGGCGGGGAGCGGAGGCCTGGGCGCGCTCACGGCCCAGGTAGACCCGCAGCAGGATCAGCACGCACAGGGCGTAGAAGCCGAGGAAGCAGAGGAAGGCGGTCTCGCCGCTGCCTCCGTCCTGGTACGAGGCCCGGAAGGCGAGGTTCACGGCGACACCGCCGAGCGCGCCGACGGCCCCGGCGATCCCGATGACCGCCCCCGAGACCCGCCGCGCCCGGGCGAAGGCCCGCGGGGCGTCGGCCCCGGAGGTGATGGCCTCCTCCGCCTCCCGGGCGAACACGGCCGGGATCATCTTGTACGTCGACCCGTTGCCGAAGCCGCTGAGGACGAACAGCACGGTGAACCCGGCGACGAACAGGGCGAACGACCCGGCCCGGGACGCGATCAGCAGCACACAGGTGCCCGCACCCAGCCCCACGAAGGTCCACACACTGACGCGGGCTCCACCCCACCGGTCGGCCACCTTCCCGCCGAACGGCCGGGCGAGGGACCCGAGCAGAGGGCCGAGAAAGGTGACGGATGCGGCCTCCAGCGGGGTGGACCCGAACTCGCTCTGCAGAACGAGGCCGAAGGCGAAGCCGTAACCGATGAACGAACCGAACGTGCCGATGTAGAGGACGGATATCCACCAGGTGTGACGGCTGCCGGCGGCCTCGCGCAGAGCACCCGGCTCCGCGCGTACCGCCTCGACGTTGTCCATCCTCAGCGCCGACAGCACGGACACGACCACGATCAGCGGCAGGTAGAGGGCGATCACGTACGACGGGTGGGTGTTCCCGGCCGTGGCGATGACCAGCAGACCCAGGATCTGGATCACGGCCACGCCCAGATTGCCGCCGCCCGCGTTCACTCCCAGGGCCCAGCCCTGATGCCGCTGCGGGTAGAAGATGGTGATGTTGGTCATCGAGGAGGCGAAGTTGGCGCCTCCCACACCCGCCGTGGCACCGATCAGCAGGAACACCCACAGGGGCGTCCCGGGGCGCTGGACGAAGACGAACGCGAGGACCGTCGGCACCAGGAGCACGGCGGAGGCGAACACCGTCCAGTTGCGGCCGCCGAAGCGGGTCACGGCGTAGCTGTACGGCAGCCGCAGCACCGCGCCGACCAGGGTGGGGACGACCACCAGCAGGAACTTCTCGTCCGGGGCGAAGTCCAGGCCGATCTCGGGCGACATGAACAGGACGAGCACCGACCACAGGCTCCACACGGAGAACCCGATGTGTTCGGAGAGGACGGACAGCACCAGGTTGCGGCGGGCGATCCTCCTGCCGGTGCGCGCCCAGAATTCCTCGTTCTCCGGGTCCCAGTCCTGGATCCACCGTCCGGAAGCGGACCGTCGGCTCTTCATGTCTGCGGGTCTCCCGGGTCGGAGGGGCGTGCCCCGGTCAGCCGTGGAGAAGGAGGAGGGGCACCGCACTCGACGATGGTGTTCGCCATGCCGGGGATCCTGCCGATCACGGTGCGCAGGGGTCAACGAGCTCCCCGCTGATCCGTCAAGTTCCGGAGGCCGGACGGGACAGCAGGGACGGGGCGGAACCGCCCGACCGCGCGGTTCCGCCCCGTCCCCTCCGGTGTAGGAAGCCCTAGAAGAAGCCCAGCTTCTGCGCCGAGTACGACACCAGGAGGTTCTTCGTCTGCTGGTAGTGCTCCAGCATCATCTTGTGGTTCTCCCGGCCGATGCCCGACTCCTTGTAGCCGCCGAACGCCGCGTGGGCCGGATAGGCGTGGTAGCAGTTCGTCCAGACCCGGCCCGCCTTGATGGCGCGCCCTGCCCGGTAGGCCGTGTTGGTGTCGCGGGTCCACACGCCCGCTCCGAGGCCGTACAGCGTGTCGTTGGCCGTCGTGATGGCGTCGTCGAAGTCGGTGAAGGAGGCCACCGCCACGACCGGGCCGAAGATCTCCTCCTGGAAGATCCGCATCCGGTTGTCGCCCTCGAAGACCGTCGGCTGGACGTAGTAGCCGCCCGCCAGTTCGCCGCCGTGCTCCACGCGCTGACCGCCCGTGAGGATCTTCGCGCCCTCCTGCTGGCCGATCTCCAGGTAGGAGAGGATCTTCTGGAGCTGGGAGTCGGACGCCTGCGCGCCGATCATCGTGTCGGTGTCCAGGGGGTGGCCCGGCACGATCTTCTCCGTACGGGCGATCCCGGCCTCCAGGAACGCCCCGTAGTGCCCCCGCTGGATCAGGGCGCGCGACGGACACGTACACACCTCGCCCTGGTTGAGGGCGAACATCGTGAACCCTTCGAGGGCCTTGTCGAGGAAGTCGTCGTCACTGCGGGAGACGTCGTCGAAGAAGATGTTCGGCGACTTGCCGCCCAGCTCCAGCGTCACCGGCTTGAGGTTCTCGGAGGCGTACTGCATGATCAGCCGCCCCGTCGTGGTCTCGCCGGTGAACGCGATCTTCGCGACGCGCGGGCTGGAGGCCAGTGGCTTTCCGGCCTCCTCGCCGAAGCCGTTGACGATGTTGACGATCCCCGGCGGCAGCAGATCGGCCACCAGGCTCATCCAGAAGTGGATCGACACCGGGGTCTGCTCGGCCGGCTTCAGGACCACCGCGTTGCCCGCCGCCAGAGCGGGGGCGAGCTTCCAGGTGGCCATCAGGATCGGGAAGTTCCACGGGATGATCTGGCCGACCACGCCCAGCGGCTCATGGAAGTGGTACGCGACGGTGTCCTCGTCCAGCTCGCTGAGCGAGCCCTCCTGGGCGCGCAGGACCCCCGCGAAGTAGCGGAAGTGGTCGATGGCCAGCGGGATGTCGGCGGCCAGCGTCTCGCGCACCGGCTTTCCGTTCTCCCAGCTCTCGGCGACCGCCAGCTCCTCCAGATGCGCTTCCATCCGGTCCGCGATCCGGTTCAGGACGGCGGCCCGGTCACCGGCCGGGGTCGCGCCCCACGCGGGCGCGGCCGCGTGTGCCGCGTCCAGGGCGAGTTCGACGTCCTCGGAGGTGCCGCGGGCGACCTCGGTGAAGGGGCGGCCGTTGACGGGGCTCGGGTTCTCGAAGTACCCGCCCCGGACCGGCGGGACGTACGCGCCGCCGATCCAGTGGTCGTAGCGGGACGCGTACGTGACGATCGCGCCCTCGGTGCCTGGTGCGGCGTAACGGGTCATCTCTGTGGCCTCCCGGATCCGGTGCCGCCCGCCGTTGGACGGCCCTCGGCGCGAGGCTAGGAGCACGGACGTTGCAACGCCGTTGCGGTGTGGGCGTCGCTCGGATACGCGGTGGGGGCGGGGGGCCTCGGTGGGTGCGGCGTCGCTCGGGTGCGTGGTTAGGGTGCGGGACTTCGGCGGGGCGTCGCCCGGATACGCCCTTGCGGTACGGGACTTCTGCGAGGGTCGCCCGGATACGCCCTTGCGATAAGGGCCGGGCGCGCCGCTGCCGGGTTCAGCCGCCCCTGTCCGGCGCCCGGCCCCTGCCTCAACCGTCCCTGTCCGGCGCCGAGCCCCCTCAGCCGCCCTGTTCCGCGTCCAGCCTCCGCACCCTCGCCAGCAGCGCCGCCCGCTGCCCCGCCGGTGCCGCGCCCGCCAGCGCCTGCCACACCGCCAGGTCGTCCTCGCCCCACGGGCTGTACGCCCAGTCGGCCAGCAGCCCGGGGTCACCCCGGGCGATCAGCGCCGCCCGCAACTCGTCCGCGATGCGGTGGCGCAGCCGTACGACGGCGGGGGCGCGCGACCCCGGCAGCAGCGGGCCCGCGTACGCGTCCAGCGCAGCCGCCACCGCCCCGGAGCCCAGCCGCCGCGTCACCGTGTCGAAGTCGGCGTCCACGGGCAGGGCGAGCCGGTACGGGCGCGAATGCAGGAGGTCGGGGCCCAGCAGCCGCCTGAGCCGGGAGAGTTCGGCCCGCAGCGTCACCGGGGGCACCGACTCGTCCTCGTACAACTCGATCAGCAGCTCGTCCCCGCTCAGTCCCTCCGGGCGGCGGGCCAGGGCGACGAGGATCTCGCTGTGCCGCCTGCTGAGCCGGATCCTGCGGCCGCCCGCGCGCAGCACCGCCTCGTCCCGGCCCAGCGCGCTCAGCCGCACCGACCCACCGTCCGCCGCCGGTGCCAGCAGCGCGAGGTGGGACTCGGCGGCCCGCGCCACCGCCTGGACGAAGGCCAGACTGTGCGGGTGCGCCAGCCGGTCGCCGCCCGTGATGTCCACCGCCCCCAGCACCCGGCCGGTGTGGGGGTCGTGCAGCGGGGCCGCCGCGCACGTCCACTGCTGGACCGGGCGCAGGAAGTGCTCGGCCGCGAAGACCTGCACCGGCCGGCCGACCGCGATGGCCGTGCCCGGCGCGTTGGTCCCGGCTACGCTCTCCGCCCAGCGCGCGCCCTCCACGAAGTTCATCGCCCCCGCCCGGCGGCGGGCCGTGGCATGGCCCTCCACCCACAGCAGCCTGCCGTGGGCGTCGCAGACGGCCAGCAGATGCTCCCCGTCCGTGGCGTAGGCGCCCATGAGTTCACGGATCACGGGCATCGCCCGGGCCAGCGGATGCGCCTCGCGGTACGGCCCCAGCTCGTCCGCCCCGAACTCCACCACGGGCGCGCCGTCCGGGCTGACCTGGGCCCGGGCCGAGCGGAGCCACGACTCGCCGACCACCGTACGTACCGGCCGCTCCAGCCGCCCCGCCGACGTGAACGCCTCGTGCGCGCGGCGCAGCGCCCCGACCTGTTCACCGGGGTCCGTATCAGCGGCCAGGGCCACCCAGGGGTCCGTCAACTCACCCTCCCTCCGGGGCCGTCCTGCCTCCCATCGTCGTCGCCACAGGTCGCCGCGACAACCTGGCTGCGGTGGGTAATCGGCGCGGGGTCAGGGGAGGTCGACGAGCCGCAGATAGCGCTCCCAGTCCCAGAGGACACCGGGGTCGGTGTGGTCGCTGCCGGGCACCTCGTGGTGGCCGATGATGTGCGCGCGGTCCTTGGGGATGCCGTGCCGCGCGCAGATGTCCGCGGTGAGGAGCGCCGAACGCCGGTACATCGCGTCGGTGAAGAACTCCGGACGGTCCACCCACCCCTCGTGCTCTATGCCGATGCTGCGGGTGTTGACCTCCCAGTTGCCCGCGTGCCAGGCGATGTCCTCTTCCCTGACGCACTGGGCGACATGGCCGTCACCGGAGCGCACCACGTAGTGGGCGGAGACCTGCTTGGCCGGATCGCCGAAGATGCCGATCGTCGGGGTGAACAGCTGCTGCGCGACGTGGATGACGACACGGTCGATCCGGCGCTCGGACGGGTGCGAGGGGACGGTGTAGTTCGCCGTGTGGGCGGGCGCCCAGAGAGCCGTCGGGTAGTCCGCGACGGCGGGCGGGGGAGCGACGGCCCGTGCCGACGCCGGGGCCAGCGCCGCCGCCACGGTGACGGCGGCCCCCTGAAGGAGCCTTCTGCGGTGCATCGCACTCCTGAGGAGGCCGGGGTCGCTCTATAAGCGGACGCGTGAGGGAAAGAGGAGGCCGGAGCCGTCTTCCGACGATGACGTACGGAAGAGGGCCCCGGTTCCCCCACACGTGCCGACGGACTTCCGCGCCTGCCCACGGCTCCGGCCCGCGACGGACCTCAGGCCTCGCCCACGGACCGGCCCGCGACGGACTTCCGCGCCTGCCCACGGCCCCGGCCCGGGACGGACCTCAGGCCTCGACCACGGCCCCGGCGAGCGCCCCCGCCAGCGCACCCGCAGGGTCGTCGTCCGCCGGCCCCGCGGGCACCCAGCGGCCACGCTCCTTGCGGTAGGGCCACCACCGGCCGTCGCGGTCATAGCGGAGCTGGACATCGGCGCCCGCCACCGTCCACCGGGCCCGCGCCGCCCGCAACTGCGGCCGCTCGCCCTCCTCCCAGGCCTCCGCGAGCCGCGCACGGGCCCGGGCGAGGGAGTCCGGGTCCGGTTCCCACTCCTCGTCCAGCACCGCCAGCCCGGCGACCCCTCCGTACCGCCAGGCACGCACCGCCGGCTCCAGTTCGGCACGCGCCCGCCCGGCACCCTGGGCCAGCCGCGTCGCGATCCACGGCTCCGGAGAGGCGTCGGCGGCCATCCGTACCGCGTCCTGCTCCGCTGTCAGCTCCGCCGGAACCGGCTGCCGTTCATGCCCCGGAACCAGCGCCTCCAGCAGCAGCCGACGGGCCCGTACGGCGCTGTCGGCGGCCAGCACCTCCAGCGCCGCCGGGTCGAGGCCGGCCGGCGGCCCCGCCTCCGTGTCCAGCGACGGCGGCGGCCCCGGCTCCTCGGGCACTAGCGGGGGCCCGGGCAGCGGCGGCAGGATGGAGCCCGCGGCGAACGCCTCGCCGGCCGGGACCCCGTACACATCCTGGTCCACGTCCTCCGGCGCGGCACCGCCCTCCGCACCCCGCACCGCGCGGGCGGCGCTGCGGACCTGGAGCTCGTCCAGCAGCCGCCGCTCGCCGCGCCCCCGCATCAGCAGCAGGACGAACGGGTCCTCGTCCAGCAGCCGCGCCACCTGGTAGCACAGGGCACCCGAGTGGGCGCAGTGGTCCCAGGTCCCGCAGGTGCACTCCGGCTCCAGATCGCCGATACCGGGCAGCAGCTCCACCCCGGCGCCCGCCGCGTCCTCCACCAGGTGCGGCTCCATCTCCCGGTCCAGCAGCGCCGCGATGTGCCCGGCCCGGTCCACCGCCATGTCCAGGAAGCGGTCCCACGCCTCGTCGCTCAGCTCCTGGAGCAGCACATCGCTCCGGTGGCCCGTACCGTCCCGGTCCCGTACGACGGCCGTGATCCGGCCGGGGCGCACGGAGACCGCCCCGACGGCCCCCTCCCGGGCCAGCCGACGCCCCTGCTTGAGCTGCTGACCGTCCAGGGCGGTGTCCTCCAGCGCCTGGAGCCACGCCCGGCCCCACCACGACGTGGCGAAGGCCCGACCAGGCGGGGGCGGCAGCGGCGCGAACGTACGCTCCGCTCCACCGCCGGAATCCACCGCGTCCGACCCGAACTCGTAGTCGTCGCTCATCGTGCGCCCCCTCGCAGTTCGACCAGATCGGCCAGTTCCGCATCGGTCAGTTCGGTCAGTGCCGCCTCCCCGGAACCGAGCACCGCGTCCGCCAGCCCCTGCTTGCGGGCGAGCATCTGGGCGATCCGGTCCTCGATCGTCCCCTCGGCGATCAGCCGGTGCACCTGGACGGGCTGTGTCTGCCCGATCCGGTACGCCCGGTCGGTCGCCTGTGCCTCGACCGCCGGGTTCCACCAGCGGTCGAAGTGCACGACATGACCGGCCCGGGTGAGGTTGAGCCCGGTCCCCGCCGCCTTCAGGGAGAGCAGGAACACCGGTGCCTCGCCCGCCTGGAAGCGGCTCACCATCTCCTCCCGGCGCGCCACCGGCGTACCGCCGTGCAGGAACTGCGTAGGCACCCCGCGCGCGGCGAGATGCTCCTCCAGCAGCCGCGCCATCTGTACGTACTGCGTGAACACGAGTACGGAGGCCTGCTCGGCCAGGATCGTGTCCAGGAGCTCGTCCAGCAGCTCCACCTTCCCCGACCGGTCCGCGATCCGCGGCCGCTCCTCCTTCAGGTACTGCGCCGGGTGGTTGCAGATCTGCTTCAGCGCCGTCAGCAGCTTCATCACGAGCCCCCGCCGCTCGAACCTGTCCGCGCCGGAGATCTCGGCGAGCGTCTCGCGGACCACCGCCTCGTACAGCCCGGTCTGTTCGGCCGTCAGCGACACCGCCCGGTCGGTCTCCGTCTTCGGCGGCAGCTCCGGGGCGATCCCCGGGTCGGACTTGCGGCGGCGCAGCAGGAACGGGCGGACCAGGGCCGCGAGCCGCTCGGCGGCCCCCGGGTCGCTGCCACCCTCGACGGCGGCGGCGTACCGGGTACGGAAGGTGGCGAGCCGGCCCAGCAGCCCGGGCGTCGTCCAGTCCAGGATCGCCCACAGCTCGGAGAGGTTGTTCTCCACCGGGGTGCCGGTGAGGGCGACGCGGGCCCGGGCGCCGATGGTGCGCAGCTGCTTGGCCGTCGCCGAGTGCGGGTTCTTGACGTGCTGGGCCTCGTCGGTGACGACCATGCCCCAGGAGGCGGCGGCCAGCCGGGGCGCGTCCAGACGCATCGTGCCGTACGTCGTCAGGACGAACTCGCCGTCCACCAGCCCCTCCAGGGAACGCGACGCGCCGTGGAACCGGCGTACGGGGGTGCCCGGGGCGAACTTCTCGATCTCCCGCTGCCAGTTGCCCATCAGCGAGGTCGGGCACACCACCAGCGTCGGGCCGGCCGCGTCCGGGTCGCCCTGGCGGTGCAGATGGAGAGCGATGAGCGTGATCGTCTTGCCCAGGCCCATGTCGTCGGCGAGGCAGGCCCCGAGACCGAGCGAGGTCATGGTGTTCAGCCAGTTCAGACCGCGCAGCTGGTAGTCGCGCAGCGTCGCGGTCAGTGCCTCGGGCTGTCCGATCGCCTGCTGAGCCGCCGACTCCGGGTCGGCCAGCCGCTGCCGCAACCGCTCCAGCCAGCCCGTCGCGGCCACCTCCACCCGGCGCCCGTCCACCTCGGTGGAGCCGGTCAGCGCCGCGCCCAGGGCGTCGATGGGGGTGACCTTGCGGTCCTGGGTCTCCCGGGCCCGGCGCGCCTCCTCCGGGTCGATGAGGACCCACTGGTCCCGCAGGCGCACGATCGGCCTGCTGGACTCCGCGAGCCGGTCCAGCTCCTCGCGGCTCAGCTGCTGGTCGCCCAGGGCGAACCGCCAGTCGAACGCGAGCAGGGCGTCGGCGGACAGGAACGACGGCGTGTCCGCGACGGTACGCCCCCGCTGTTCGTCACCCTCTTCGCCGCTGCCGTCCTGTCCGTCGGCCGGGCCGATCACCGCGCGGGCGGTCAGCTTCCTCGCCAGCTCCTTGGGCCAGTGGACCTGCACACCCGTGGCTGCCAGGGCGCGCGAGGCGGGCCCCAGCAGCTCGGCGATCTCCTCGTCGGCGGGCTCCACCGCGTCCGGGACGGCGGCGGACAGCAACGGGGCCAGCGGCGGCCAGGCGCGGGCGGCGCGGCGCAGGGCGAGCAGGGCGTCCATCCGGGCCCGTGGCCCGAACGCCGCCGCACTCCGGGTGCCGCCCGCCCACACCTCGGCCGCGTCGGCGACCAGGGAGGGGTCGCTGACGCTGTGGATCTGTAGGACGGCACGGAAGGAAGGTCGCGCGTCGTCATAAAGAGGGGCGTCGGTGGCCGGGTCGGCACGGACAGGGGCATCGGTGGCCGGCGCGTCGTGGAGAGGGGCGTCGGTGGCCGGTGAAGCCGTTCCGGTCACCTCGATGCGCAACGAGAGCCGTACGCCCGCATCGTGACCGGCCGCCACATCGGCTGCCCACGCCCGTGCCTGGGGGAGGTGCTGCGGTTCCCTGGCGGCGAACGCGGGGCCCGCCGCGGCGAACCCGGCAGCGGGCGTCCGGGGCAGCCCGTCCGCCACCGCGTCAAGGAACGCCCGCAGCAGCCGCTCCGGTTCGGGCAGCAGCAGAGGGCCGTCCACCGCCGCGCCGGTCTCCAGCGGGGTCGCGTGGGCGGTGGGCGGCATCGACGCGGCAAGCTCCCGGATCCGCTCCAGATCCCCGGCGCCCAACGGCCCGACCCGCCAGGCGTCCTGGTCGGTGGGGCTGAGCCCCGGCAGCAGGAGACCACGGGCGACGAACTGGAGGCCGAGCAGCGCGGCGGCGCCCCAGAAGGCGGTCGCGGGGGAGGCCTGCCCGTCGGCCCGCGCCCGTGTCAGCACCGGCAGGGCCTCCCGTACGGGAAGGTGCAGGCCGGGCACGGTACGGCGCCGAAGGTCGGCTCCGGCCACGGTGAGGTCCGACAAGATCCCGGGCGCTTCGGGAGGGGTGCTACCGTCCGGGTTCCAGAAGGCGATCAGGCCGGTACGGGACGGATCCGCGGGGATGAAGACCGCGGAGCAGCGGGACAGCTCGGAAATCCGGGAAGGCGTTGCCGCAGGGTGCCGGTGCACAGCGATGTCAGATTCCTCAAATTTGACTAGTTGGTCGGGGTCGCCGAGGGTACTCCACCCGAAGCAGCGATGCGCCACCCCCTTCTGTGATCTGCCTCACTTCTCCACGTCCTCTCGCGCTGGTGGTGGAGCTGGCACCACCACGGAGCACGGGGGTCTGCCCCAGGAAGATCGGGGTGGTGGCGCCATGGTTGCCGTGGGACTCCGATCCGTACGTTTAACGAGGTCAGAGCCTATGTTTGAGAGACCGGAGACCTCATGTCCCAGGCAACAGCCACCGTTGCGGACCCCGCTGGTGACAGCAGTTCGGAACGGGCTGGCCTCCCGGCTGCCGGCAGTGATTTCGCCCCTCTGCTGCGTGCTGTGAAGGGGCAGGGCCTCCTCGAACATCGCACCGGGCGGTACGCGATCAGCATCGCCGCCAACCTGGCGGCCCTGGGCGGGGTGATCGCCGCGTTCGTCCTGCTGGGTGACACCTGGTGGAGCCTCTTCCTCGCTCCTCCGCTGGCGGTCCTGTGGACGCGGACGGCCTTCGTCGCCCATGACGCGGGCCATTCCCAGATATCCGGTGACCGCAGGGCGAGCAAGCTGATCGGCCTGGTCCACGCCAACCTGCTCCTCGGTATGAACGAGGCGTGGTGGAACGACAAGCACGTACGTCACCACGCCAACCCCAACCACGTGGACAAGGACCCCGATGTCGGCGTCGGTGCCCTCGTATGGACCCAGAAGCAGGCTGCGCAGCGCGCAGGGTTCGCCCGCTGGCTGACCCGCAACCAGGCCCGGCTGTTCTTTCCGATGCTGCTGCTCGAAGGCATAGCCCTGAAGGTCTACGGGTTCCAGTTCCTGCGCCGCCAGCCGGCCGGGGAGCGTGCGGTCTCGGCCCTGCTGATGACCGCGCACCTCGGGCTGTACACGACCCTGCTGCTGACCGTCCTGTCCCCGGCCAAGGCTGTCGTTTTCGCCCTGCTGCTGCACGCCCTGTTCGGTCTCCACCTGGGGATGGCCTTCGCCCCGAACCACAAGGGCATGGAGATGCCGGACCCGGACGGGGAGCGCTGGGGGCATCTGCGGCGCCAAGTCCTGACCTCGCGCAATGTGCGCGGCGCGATGCTCACCGACTGGTTCCTCGGCGGTCTGAACTACCAGATAGAGCACCACCTGTTCCCGAGCATGCCCCGGCCCCACCTGCGGCTGGCGCAGCCCCTGGTCAAGGCGCACTGCCGGAGCATCGGCATGCCGTACGCGGAAACCGGACTCGTGGAGTCCTACCGCCAGGCGCTGGCCCACATGCACGAGGTCGGCGAGCCGCTGCGATGAGGGGCGCCATGGGGGACAGAAAGGCCGGTCACGGGGGACAGTGGGAGTACGTGCGGGGGAACGTAAGGACGCACGGACGCGTTGACAGGACAGAAGCGGCGCCGGCCGCGAAGGAGGCGTGGACCATGTCGAACGGTGCGAAGGTCGCTGTCGCGGGGGTGGTGGCCGCGGCCATCCTGTGGCCCCTGATCGGATTCTGGTGGGCGCTGCTGGTGGTGATCGGCGTCCCCGTCGCGGGCTATCTGCTGCTGGACCCGTCCCAGCGACGCAGGCTCCGCAGGATCAACCGCAAGGAAATCGGCCGCTGAGCACGGAATCCAGCCGGTGGCCGGACCGCTGAGCCCGGGCCCCAATCGTGGCAGGGGCCCGGTGCCGGATCGTGGTCACGCCGGATGCGGCGCCAGCGCGTCCAGGGCCTCCAGCAGGCCGGGCAGCGCGGGCCCGCGCCCGACGGGCAGCACCTGGCCCGGCTCCTCGTCCAACAGGATCAGCGCTATGTCGTCGGTCCTGGCGACCATCGACCACCCCGGGCCGTCGACCCGCAGCGTGCGTGCGTCGGCCGAGGCGAAGACGGAGCGGATCCGGCCGGGCGGCGGCGGAGTCCTCGTATAGGCGAGGGCCTCCGACAGGGCCCGTCGTACGCCGGGGTGCTGCCGGGTCGCAGCGGCACCGGGCTCCGCGCCCCCGCCACCGTCGGCGGCAGCGCCGCCGTCCACGGCAGCGACATCCCCGGCAGCGGCATCGCCGTCGGCGCCTCCGTCGGCGGCGGCTCCGCCCTTCGGCCCACCGCTTCGGGTACCCCCGCCTCCCGGCTCGCTGCTTCCGTCACCTTCGCCTCCTGGCGCACCGCTTCCGGGTCCGCCGCTTACCGGCTCACCGGCACCGGCACCGCTGCCTTCGGTCGACTCCCCGCCCGGCCGGAGGAACTCCGCATCGTCGATCTGCTCCCGCCACTGCGTCCACCGCACCGCGATCTCGTCCGCCCCGAGCCGCCGTTGCGCGGGGCCCCAGGACCCCGTGTCCGGAGGAGCCAGCGGGGCGGGGCCCGCCCCCTCGGTCTCCGGATCGTGCGGGGCGGGCACACCGGGCGCGGCGACAGCCACGGCCAGCGGCCAGCCGGGCAGCGCGCACACCACGGAGCGGTCGTCGGGGGAGAGGTCGTACTCCATACCGCAGTCCCACGCGGCGATGGCCACGGCCACCAGGGAGACGTCCTCGACGACCACGGTCCAGCGGGCCCCGTCGCCGTCCTGCCCGAGGACGAGGCCGTACCCCTCCTCGTACGGTTCGAGGCCGAGCGCGCCGCACGCGGCCACATAGTCGTCGCCCAGCACGCTCGGGAACCGGGCAGGGGTGAGCAGCACGGCGGTCAGCACCAGCAGCGCGTCGTCGTCGGCGTCCGCACCGGCCACAGTGTCCTCCTCGTCCCTGATCCACATCCGTGCGGCCACCCGTCGCCCGGGCCCGCCCCACGTCGTCCGTCGGCGCACCTTAACTACTCGGTAACCCCGCCGTCGAGGCCCCTGACGGGCAACGACGGGCCGGATCCCCGGGTCCCTCGTCCGGGTCGTCGTGGCCGGGAAGGACCGGGACGCAGGGGGTGATCCGCGTAGGATCGGAGCTCCGGACGAACGAGGGGGAGGCCATGGTCCAGCGGTACGAACGGCTGAAGGAGATTCAGCGACTCGACCCGGAGCGGGACTTCCTGGAGATCTACCGCCTCACCGTGACCTACGAGTTCCCCTGGGACATCACCCGCGCCCTCGAACTCGCCCTCTACCGCACCTACGCCGTGCCCAGCATCGGCCGACTCCTCGATGAGACAGCGGAGTTGACCGGTCGTTCGCAGAAGCGGTACGACGACACCGCCCTCCTCCTCGACACCGTGGTGGAGCACGGATTCGACACCGAGGAGGGCCGCACGGCCGTCCGCCGGATCAACCAGATGCACCGCAGCTACGACATCAGCAACGACGACATGCGGTACGTCCTGTGCACCTTCGTCGTCACACCGAAGCGCTGGCTGGACGAGTTCGGCTGGCGCCGGCTCTCCGACCACGAGCTGCGGGCGTTCGCCGCGTACTACCGCACCCTGGGTGCGCGGATGGGGATCAAGGACCTCCCGCAGAGTTACGAGGACTTCGAGCGCACCCTCGACACCTACGAGCACGAGCACTTCGGCTGGGACGCGGGGGCCCGCCGGGTCTCCGACGCCACTCTGGAGCTCATGGCCTCCTGGTATCCGGCACCGCTCGCCCCGGTGGTCCGGGGAGCCAGCCTCGCCCTCCTGGACGACTCGCTGCTGAGGGCGTTCCGCTACGAGCGCCCGGGCCCCGTGGCCCGTGGACTGACCCGGGGCGCCCTGCGCCTGCGGGCCCGTGCCGTCCGGCTGATGCCGCCCCGCCGCAAGCCGCACTACGCACGCCAGAACCCCGAGATCAAGGGCTACCCGGACGGCTACGAGGTCGCCGCACTCGGTACGTTCCCCACCCCGGGCGTCCGTGGCTGCCCGGTTCCGGGCCATCGGCGGCCGTCCGAGGCGCCCGTCGAGTGATCCAGGCGGATCCGCGGCCCCCGCCTTGTGGATGTAGGTTCACCGCCGGACGACGGAGCGGGCCGGTGCCACACATGGACACCGGCGGGAGGGAGGGGGCGGTGTACGAGGCCGAGTTCGACGGGCGGGGCAGCCGGATCAGATGGACCGAGGCGGCCGGCCGTGGGGGAGCGGGCAGCGCCGTCGCGGGGGCGGCCACCGTCTATGTGCACGGGCTGGGCGCGATGTCGGCCGTCTACCACGCCCATGTGGCGGCCCACCCGGCCCTGTCCGGTCGCCGCTCGCTCTTCGTGGACCTCCCCGGACACGGCATCAGCGACCGCCCCGCCGACTTCGGCTACACGCTGGAGGACCACGCCGACGCGCTCGCCGCGGCCCTGGACGCGGCGGGTGTCGGCGGTGCCCGGGTCGTCGGGCACCGCATGGGCGGCTCGGTGTCCGTCGTGCTCGCCCACCTGCGCCCCGATCTCGTCTCGGGGCTGGTCCTCACGGAAGCGAACCTCGACCCGGACCCG
This sequence comes from Streptomyces sp. SID8374, assembly GCF_009865135.1. NCBI lineage: Bacteria > Bacillati > Actinomycetota > Actinomycetes > Kitasatosporales > Streptomycetaceae > Streptomyces > Streptomyces sp. SID8374. The sequence goes on from NZ_WWGH01000002.1 coordinate 2,292,407, forward strand.
TCGCCGACCGCCGGCAGCAGTTCCATCGCCGCGTACACGGAGGAGCAGTTCGTGCGGGGCGGCGGCTTCGCCGAGATCCTGCGGCGGTTCGGCCCCACCTGGGCCGCGACCATGCGTCTGGCGAACCCCCTCGCACTGCACCGCTCGGCCACCGGGCTGGTGCGGGGCACGGGCCCGACCGTGCGGCGGATGCTGATGGAATCAGCGGTGGACCGGAGCTTCATCCAGGGGACACTGAGCGGCGAACTCCCCGGCGCCGCAGACCTGGTCGCCTCGGGAGTGCGCGTGATCGAGTCGCCCGGGGCCGGGCACAACGTCATGTTCGACCGCCCCGATGTGCTGGCGGCGGCCGTCGCGGGCTCCACCGCCTGAGGCCGCACCGCGAGACTTCCTGTACGGCACCGGGGCCGGGCCGGTGGTCCGTGGTCCGTCAGGGCTGACGTACGGCGAGTGCGAGGAAGCGGTCGTCCTCGTCGGTGTAGGAGTCCAGCCGCCATCCGGAACCCGCCATCAGGGCCCGCAGCCGGGGCTCGGCCCGCAGGTCGTCGTCGGTGAGGGTGCGCCCGTGCCGCGCGGCCAGGGCGGCCCGGCCGATCGGGTGGAACAGGGCCAGCACCCCGCCCGGCCGCACCACCCTCGCGAGCTCCGCCATATCGGCCTCGGGGCGGGCCAGGTGCGAGATCAGCCCGGCCCCGAACACCGCGTCCAGCGCCCCGTCCCGCAGCGGCAGCCGTGCCACGTCCGCCCGGATCAGCGTGCCGCTCTCCCCGTGCCCCGCCCGCACAGCCGCTTCCAGCATGGCGGGGGTGAGGTCGGCGCCCAGCACGGTCCCCCGTGGTCCGACGACCGCGCGCAGGGCCGGGAGCGCCCGCCCCGTACCGCAGCCCGCGTCGAGTACGGCGTCCCCGGGGCGCAGTCCGAGCTGACCGGCCGCTGCGGCGTAGGCCGGGCCGTCGTCGGGAAACCGGCTGTCCCAGCCGGCCGCGCGCGGGGTGAAGAAGTCCAGGACCTGGGTGTGGTGGTCATCGGCCATACCGACATGATCGCGCAGCCGACCCCCGGACGGAACGCCGAGGAGCGGCGGCCCGTGCGGGGGTCGGTAGTACGTGCCGGCCGGACGAGTGCGTACGGCTCAGACGATTCCGTACGGCTCAGACGTTGACGCCGTAGTCGGAGGCGATGCCGGCGAGCCCCGAGGCGTACCCCTGGCCGACCGCGCGGAACTTCCACTCCGCACCGTGCCGGTAGAGCTCACCGAAGACCATCGCGGTCTCGGTGGAGGCGTCCTCGCTGAGGTCGTAGCGGGCCAGCTCCACACCGTTCGCCCGGTTCACCACGCGGATGAACGCGTTGCGCACCTGGCCGAAGCTCTGGCCCCGGCTCTGGGCGTCATGGATGGAGACCGGGAACACGATCTTCGCGATCTCGGCGGGGACCGATGCCAGGTCGACCTCGACCGACTCGTCGTCGCCCTCGCCCTCACCCGTCAGGTTGTCGCCGGTGTGGCGGACGGACCCGTCGGGGCTGTTGAGGTTGTTGTAGAAGACGAAGTGGGCGTCGGAGAGGACCTTGCCCGCCTCGGAGCACAGCAGCGCACTGGCGTCCAGGTCGTGATCGGCTCCGGTCGTGGTCCGCACGTCCCAGCCGAGGCCGACCGTCACGGCCGTCAGGCCGGGGGCCTCCTTGGACAGGGAGACGTTGCCGCCCTTCGCCAGGCTCACACCCATGAATTTCCTCCAGTGTTTCCGTCTGTTCCGTCGGTCCGCACGGCTGATCGGTCGATCCCCTGATCCTGCGGTGCGTGCTGCGTCGCTGTCACTACAAGTGGCCGCTACTGGTACGAACGCCCCACACGGCCCCGAGGGTTCCCGGATTGCGCAAGCCGTGAAATGAACGCGGCCGAGTACCCGGTCCGGGCAGCCGGGCCCGGGCGTCGCATCAGCGGGCCTCGTCGTCCTTCATGGCCTTCGCCTCGCTCTTGAGGATCCGCATCGACTTCCCCAGGGCGCGGGCGGTGTCCGGCAGCTTCTTCGAGCCGAAGAGCACGACCACCACGATGGCGAGGATCAACAGGTGCCAGGGCTCCAGTCCGTTGCGCAACATTCTGGTCCCGCCCTTCTCTCCGTCCACGCGACAACAGTTGCCGCATTGCGCAACTGTACAACTGTGGGCCGGGGGTCGGACGGCCACCCCCTCAGCGCTCCGCGCCGACCGCCTCCCGTACATCCGGCTCCTGCCCGGCGTCGGCCGGACGGCGCCGCTCGTAACGCCTGCGTGCCGCCGTGAGCCCCACCGCGTACAGGCCCAGCACCGAGCCGATCAGCAGGTAGTACAGAGGCGGCAGGGCGGTCATCCCGAGGAACGGTCCCAGCGGGGTCAGAGGGAGCAGGACGCCGACGACGGCGAGCCCGGCGGCCGCTGCCCGCAGAGGCCCGCCGGCCCGGCGCTCGGCGGCGCTGCGACCGGTCCGCAGCAGGACCATCACGAGCGCCTGGGTCAGCAGGTTCTCGGTGAACCACCCGGCGTGGAACGCCGCCTCGCCGTCGGTCCCGGCCGCGTTGTGCAGAGCGAGGGCGAGCACGCCGAAGGTGGCGAGGTCGGCGGCCGCGTTGAGCAGCCCGAACCTGGTGATGAAGCGCAGGAAGTCGCGTGAGCGCAGGACCGTGGGCCGGCGCAGGGCGGACGCGCCCGGGCGGTCGAACGCGAAGGCGAGCTGGGCCGCGTCGAAGCAGAGGTTCTGCACCAGCACCTGCGCCGGGAGCATGGGGAGGAAGGGCAGCATCAGCCCGGCCGTCAGCATGGCGATGACGTTGCCCAGGTTGGAGGAGAGGGTGATGCGCAGATAGGTGGCGATGTTCGCGCTGCTGTGCCGCCCCGCCAGCACCGCCCGGTCGATCGCGGTGAGGTCCTTCTCCGCCAGCACGACATCGGCCGCCTCGCGCGCCACATCGACCGCGTTGCGCGGGCAGATCCCGACGTCGGCCGCGTGCAGGGCGGGCAGATCGTTGACGCCGTCGCCGAGGAACCCGGTCGTGTGCCCGGCGGCCCGCAGCGCCGAGACGATCCGGGCCTTGTGCTCGGGGGTGCAGCGCGCGAACACGGTCGCCCGGTCCGCGACCCGCGCCAGCTCCGCATCCGACAGCGTGTCCACCAGCTCGGCCGTCACCACATCGCCGTACGCGCCCGCCCCGTCCGTGCGCAGGCCCAGGTCCCCGCAGACCCGGGCCGCCGTGCCCGGGTGGTCGCCGGTCAGCACCTTGACGGCCACTCCCCGCCGGGCCAGTACGCCGAGGGCGTCGGCGGCGCTCGGCGTGGGGACGTCCCGCAGCGCGACCAGGCCCACGAAGGTCAGACCGCGCTCGTCCGCCGGGGTGTACGCCCCATGCCTTACGGGCCGGTCGGCGCGGGCCACGGCCAGCAGGCGCAGCCCCGACTCCGCCTTCCGGCCGGCCAGGGCGAGCAGCCGCTCCCGCTCGCCCTCGTCCAGCGCGCACCGTTCGAGCACCGTCTCCACGGCCCCCTTGGTCACCATCGTGTGGACGCCGAGCCGGCCGGGGCGGCGGAGCACCGCGGTCGCGACCCGCCGCACCGGATCGAAGGGCAGCGCGGCCACCCCCTCGTACACGGAGGTTTCCGCCCACTCCTCGGCGTCCTCCGCGGCGTCCAGCACCGCTTCGTCGAGGGCGTCCGGTGCGGGCAACTCCGCCAGCTGGAGGGTCCACAGCGCGCTGAGCGCCGCCCACCGCAGTACGTCGGGATCGGGCCGGTCCGAACCGTCGACCGCCGTCTCGACGACGGGCCGGTCCTCGGTCAGCGTGCCCGTCTTGTCCAGGCACAGCACATCGACGGCGCCCAGGTCGTGCAGGGCGGGCAGCCGTTTGACGATGACCCCGCTGGTCCGCGCCAGCCGGGCCGCACCCCGTGCGAGCGCCGTCGTGACGATGACGGGAAGCATCTCGGGTGTGAGTCCCACCGCCACGGCGACGGCGAAGGGCAGCGTCTCCAGGCCCCGGCCCCGTAGCGCCGCGTTGGCCATCAGCACCAGTGGCGGGGTCAGCAGCATGAACCGGATCAGCGTCCAGGAGATGCCCTGTACCGACCGGTCGAACGCGCTCGTACCCCGGTGCCGGGCCCGGCCGTCGTGCGCGGCGGCGAACCGGGTCGCCCCTCCGGTGGCCACGATCACCGCCGTGCCGCTGCCGGACGTCACACTGCTGCCCTGGAAGCAGAGCTGCGGCTGCGCGAAGGGCCCGGCTCCGGCGAGCGCGGGGTCCGGCGCGTCGAGGGGATGCTTCGCCACCGGCGCCGACTCGCCGGTCAGGGCCGACTGGTGCACCGTGAGCCCGCCGGCCCGCAGTACCTGCACATCGGCCGGTACGAGGTCGCCCGGTCCCAGCCGGATCACATCGCCCGGCACGAGGTCGGCCACCGGAACTTCCCGTTCCAGGGGTGCCGCGTCCGCCGAGGACCGGCGCACCACTGTCGCCGTGGTCGCCACCAGCTCCCTGAGCGCGGCGGTCGAACGGTCCGCGCGGTGTTCCTCGGTGGAGCGCAGCAGACAGCTGACGGCGACCAGGGCCAGGATCACGCAGGCCGTTCCCCAGGCGGAGACGACGGCGGAGACCAGTCCCAGACAGAGCAGTACGGAGGTGAAGGGGTCCCGGAGGCTGCCGACGAAGCGCCGGGGCCAGGGAACCGGCCGCCAGGCGGGCAGCACGTTCTCGCCGAACCGCGCGAGCCGCTCCTCGGCCCGCGCCTCCACCAGACCGCGCGGTCCGCTGTCCAGCGAGCGCAGTATCTGGAGGGAGGTCTTCACCCGCGGGGAGTCCGGTCCGGCGTCGGAAGGCGAGTCGACGGTACGGGGCTCGGTTCCGACGCTCGTCGGCAGGGGCCCCGACCCGGACGCCTCGACGGCCGGGAACGGTGTCACGGAGGCCGGTGTGCCGGGGGCGGTCCGGCCGGGTCCCGCGGCTGCGCTGCCCTCAGGCACCGAGCTCACGCAGGCGGACGGGCTCCTGGGCCGGGTGGCCCGCGCGCTCGGCGAGCTGTCCGACCATGAGCCGGACGACCGTCACCACATCGGGGTCGTCGACCAGATAGACCTGCCGTCGGCCCTCCCGGCGCGAACGCACCAGACCGGCCAGCTTGAGCTTCGTCAGATGCTGGCTGACCGAGGGCAGCGTGCCGCCCACCCGCTCGGCGAGGCCCGTCACATCGCTCTCGCCCTGCGCCAGGGCCCACACGATGTGCAGCCTCGCCGGAGTCGCCAGGAGCCCGAACGCGGCCGCGGCCTCGGCCAGCACCTCGGCGGGCGGATCCTGGAAACCGCCGCCCGTACCTGTCGACACGCTTGCTCTCTCCCTGCCGCGACCGAAAGAAACCAGTGTAGAGGCCGCCCCGGACACCGACGAGATGCGCCAGGAGTGGGCGGGTGAGGTCCGCATCGATCAAGAACGATCAACCGTCTCGGACCGTACACCTGGTTGCCATGCTGTCCCGACGCCGATGTTCGAACGGTTGGACCGACCGGACGTCGCGGCGGCGTGCGGCTCATTCGCAGGAGAATCTTTCCAGGAGAAGTGATCGATGTCCTTTGAGCACGTCGGAAACGCACACAGCACGCGCGGCCTCCATGGGGACGACTCCGCGATGGCCTTGAAGATCCTGGTGGCGGGCGGCTTCGGCGCCGGGAAGACGACCCTCGTCGGCGCGGTCAGCGACATCCGCCCGCTGCGGACCGAGGAACCGCTCAGCGAGGCCGGACGGGGAGTGGACGACACGGAAGGGGTGGCGCGGAAGACCGCCTCGACCGTAGCGATGGATTTCGGCCGTATTACCATCCACGCCGGTCTGTCCCTGTACCTGTTCGGCACACCGGGTCAGGACCGCTTCTGGTTCCTGTGGGACGAGCTCTCCGAAGGCGCCCTCGCAGCGGTCGTCCTCGCCGACACCCGGCGCCTGGAGGACTGCTTCGCGGCCGTCGACTACTTCGAGCGCCGGCGCATCCCCTTCGTCGTCGCCGTCAACCGCTTCCCCGGTGCGCGCGCCTACGCGGTGAACGATGTGGCGCACGCCCTTGACCTGGACCGGGGCACACCTGTCGTGCTGTGCGACGCGCGTGACCGGGACTCGGGGAAAGACGTCCTGATCCGTACGGTCGAGTACGCCGGGCGTGTGCACACCGCCCGGCTCCTCGACTCCGTCGGCTGACCTCCGACGGTTGGACGCGGCCGTTCAGTCGACCATGTCGGCCAGGGCGATCACCTTGTCGATCCGCACGCGCACCACCAGTTCACCGGGCACGCCGTTGCGGCGGCCGAACTCCTCGGCGGCCTCCGGCCCGACGTAGCGCCGCGCGATCTCCGTCGCCCACCGCAGCAGCTCCTCGGGGTCCTCGCTCAGCTCCGCATGCCCCTGCACCACGGCGAACGCGTACGGCGGCCGGTCGTCGTCGATACACAGGGAGACCCGTCCGTCGCGCTCCAGATTGCGGCCTTTCACACTCTTCCTGCCGGTGTTGAAGACCAGTGAGTCGCCGTCGAGGAGGAACCAGACGGGTGCGATGTGCGGACTGCCGTCGGCCCGCACGGTCGACACCTTCGCGGTGCGGGTGCCCTCGGAGAGAAAGGCCCGCCATTCTTCTTCGTCATGTGATGTGCCATGAGCTCATCCTGGGCCCGCTGCCCGCATGGCGCGAAGCGGCGCCCCGGCAGGCGGGGGGCGCTTGCCCGTACGGAGGCGGTGCGCAAGGCTTACGCGCGTAGCGGGGGTACGGGGAACGTAGGTACGGGGAGGACGAGCAGATGGCGCTTGACCGGGGACTTGACTGGCTCCTTGACGATCTCACCAGCAGGGTGCAGTACATACGGCACGCCCTGGTGCTGTCGAACGACGGCCTGGTCACCGGGGCCAGCACCGGACTGGCCCGCGAGGACGCCGAACACCTGGCCGCGGTCTCGTCCGGCCTGCACAGCCTGGCGCGCGGTTCGGGGCGGCACTTCCGGGCGGGGCGGGCCCGCCAGACCATGGTCGAATTCGACGAGGCGCTGCTCTTCGTGACGGCCGCGGGCGACGGCAGCTGCCTCTGCGTGCTGACTGCGGCCGAAGCGGACGTGGGGCAGGTCGCCTACGAGATGACCCTGCTCGTCAACCGGGTCGGCGAACACCTCGGCGTATCCGTCCGCCAAGGCGGCCCGGAGGACGAAAAGCCCTTCTGACACCTTCCTGACCTGCGACTTCACCCGGTCGGGAGAGTTATCCACAGGCTGGAGCGGAAGTCACCCCGCCGGGCTACCGTGATCACGGAGAGTATTCGAGCTCACGGGGAGGACGGCCATGACGGTCAAGGAAGCGATGCGCACCGGCGCCGAGGGCGCGCACGGAATCAAGGGCGCCGAGAGCGCGCACCGAGTCAGGGGCACCGGTGGGAGCGGGGCCGAGGGGGAGCAGGCCTCGCCCGATACGTCGTCGGCCACGGTGGCCACGGTGGCCGCAGGCCGTGCGGCACAGGAACTGGGGCTTCGGCGCAACGAGTTCGAGCTCGCCGTGCACCTCGGGCTGATCGCCGTCACCGCCGGGCCCGGCGGCAGGCCGCGGGTGCACGATCGGGAGATCGCGCGGCTGCGCGACGACCCGGGATTCCCCGACGGGCTGGCCGAGCGGGTACGCACCGTCGGCACCGCCGAAGGTGCCGCTCTGCTCGGCATCGTCCCCGCGCGGTTCACCCGGCTGGCCCGGGCGGGCTGCTTCTCGCCGGTCACGTTCTATCTGAACCGGTACCGAGCGGTGGTCTGGCTCTATCTCGCGGACGAACTGGCCTCGTTCGCGGTGCGGGAGCCCGAGCTGCTCGCCGGCCGCACGCCCCTCGGAATGCGGACGATGCTGGAGGCGGGCGGCGACCGGAGGGCGCGGAACTGGCGCAATCAGCGCATCGACCGACTCCTGAAGCGCACCGACGACCCCTGGGCGCAGGCGGCGGTCGAGGCGTCCGCACTGGACTCCGCCCACCTCGCGGAGGTGGTGGAGGACCCGTACGAACGTGCCTATCTCGCACGGGTCAGGCCGGAGCCCGTCTTCGGCCGGCCCGGCTCCGTGGCGGCCAGGGAGACCATGGGGGAGCTGATGCTGGCGGACGACCCCGACGAGATCCTGTGGCGGCGGATCAACCTGACGCTCGCTCTGGACCTGGCCCGCGAGGCACGGCCGGCCCCACGGCCGGGCGACGACCCCGGGACGCGGACGGCGCCGCGCCCGGCACCCATCCCGCGTTCGGCCCCACCGCTACCTGTGCCCGCTGCGGAGGAGGCAGCGCCGCAGCTGTCGTCGTCCGCCGGGGTCCCGCCCTCCGGTGCACGGGAACCGGGCGGGAAACGGCTGCTCGCCAGGCTGGGATGGCGCCGGAGGGGCGACGGATAGCCGCTCGCGCACGTGCGTTCGAGTTGGGCATCATGTCCGCATGTTGATCAGGGAAGCAACCACCGAGGACTGGCCCGCCATCTGGCCGTTCTTCCACACGATCGTCGCCGCAGGCGAGACCCTCACCTACCCGCCGGACCTCGGGAAGGAGGAAGCCCAGGGGTGGTGGTACGTCGGCGCCCCGAACCGCGTGGTCGTCGCCGTCGACGACACGGGCGAGATCCTCGGCACCGCGAAGATGAACCGGAACCACATGGGCAACGGCTCGCACGTGGCCAGCGCCACGTACATGGTCGACCCCGCCCACTCCGGCAAGGGGGTGGGGCGTGCCCTGTGCGAGCACTCGGTCGACTGGGCCCGCACATCGGGTTTCCGGGCGATGCAGTTCAACGCGGTGGTCGAGACGAACACCCGCGCGGTCAAGCTCTACGAGTCCGTCGGCTTCGAGGTGATCGGCACCCTTCCCGAGGGGTTCAACCACCCGACCGAGGGCTATGTGGGGCTGCACATCATGCACAAGGCCCTCTGAAATCGCCGGACCGAGGCGAGAATTCCGGGCCGCGGCTTCGGCCACCGGCCGATCTGCAATCGGCGGACAGTGGCTGGAAGTAGCTGTCCATCTTGTCTCATGTGGCGGAGATATCGCCGGAGTTGGTTCCGGAGGGGACGTGTGGGGCGGGTGCGCCCTCCCGGGGCGATGGCAGTACTGTGCGCCCCACCGCCATTCGGGCGATGAGATCCAGCTGGAGGAAGTATCCATGACCATACCCAGGAGATCGTGGCGTGGCGCGGGAGTTCTCGTGGCCGCTGCGGTCGTCGGTCTGACCGGAGGCGTCATCACCGCCGGTCCGGCCGCGGCTCACACTCCCACCTGGGCTGTGACCTGCGACGAGGTGACCGTTGACCTCAAGTACTACACGCCGAACGTCCCCAACACGGTGACCGTCACGGTGGACGGCAAGGACCTGCTGCCCACCGAGACGTTCGGCAAGGAGTTCAGCAAGAAGCTCACGCTTCCCGAGCACTCCGAGAAGCTGACCGTGCGACTGGTCGTCAAGGACGGCAGCAAGGGCGGCAAGTACTCGTACGAAGGCGAGAAGACGGCCGACGTGTGCGAGGGCGAGCCCACTCCCACGCCGACGCCGACCGAGTCCACGCCCGAGGAGCCGACTCCCACCGAGTCCACGCCGACCGAGCCGACTCCCACCGAGTCGACCCCGTCGGAGACCCCGGGCACGGAGACGCCGGAGCCGAGCGACACCCCCAGCGCTGAGCCTTCGGAGTCCGCGCCCGCGGTGCCCGCCCCGAGCGAGAGCTCGCCGCCGCTTGCCGAGACCGGTTCGTCGTCCGCCACGCCGGTCATCGGTGGCGCCGCTGCCGCGGTACTGCTTGCCGGTGGCGGCATCCTGTGGGCCGTCCGTAAGCGGCGTACCACCCAGGCCTGACACCTGTGCGTCCGGCGTCGCTCCCGCTCCGGGCGGTGAGCGACGCCGGGCCGCCCGGAGTGCCGGAGCCGCCGGTCGAGGGGCGTGCCGCGTCATTCGACGTGATGCGGCACGCCCCTCATCGCTGCCCGGCGGGCGGGACCTGCTCCACGGCGGCCGGTGCGGGCGCGGTGGCCGGCGGGGGAGCGGGACCGATCTCGCACCAGACCGCCTTGCCCTCGCCGCGGGGTTCGATGCCCCAACGGGTGGCGACCGCGTCCAGCAGGAGCAGCCCCCGGCCCGATGTCGAGGTCTCTCCCGGGGTACGCCGCCGGGGCCAGGCACTCGACCGGTCCTGCACCGAGAGCCGGATCCGCCGCACCGGCTCGGGCAGCACCTCCAGAGTGAGGACCGCCCCGCCCTCCGTGTGCAGCAGCACGTTCACCAGCAGCTCGCCCGTGACCAGTTCGGCGTCGTCGGCGAAGTCGGCCATGTCCCAGTCGGCGAGCGCCTGGCGCACGATCGCCCGGGCGTCCGACAGCCCTTCCGGGTCCGCCTGATGGATGTACTGGTGCAGCCGGGGCGCGTGCGAGGACCCCACATCCGGGCTGCGCCGCAGTACCAGGAGGGCCACGTCGTCCCCCGAACCCCAGCGCTCCCAGAGCCGGTCCGAGAGATGGTCGGCCAGCGCCTCGGCCCCCGCGGGCCCCGCGCTCACCTCGCTCCGCAGCGCCTCCACCCCGGTGTCCAGATCGGCGCCAGGCTCCTCCACCAGACCGTCCGTGTACAGCACGAACGTCTCCCCGGGCACCAGGTCGAGACGGGTCTCCGGGTACTCCTCGTCCTCGAACTCCGTGGAGATGCCCAGCGGCAGACCGCCGCGCACCTGCGGACTGCCCACCCGCCCGTCGGTGTGCCGGATCAGCGGCCCCAGATGCCCGGCCCGGACCACCCGTGCCGCCCCCGTCGCCAGGTCGACCTGGGCGTAGGTGCAGGTCGCGAAGCGGTCGGTGTCCAGCTCGGAGAGGAAGCGCGAGGCCCGCGCCAGCACGGTCGACGGGGGGTGACCCTCGGCGGCGTACGCGCGCAGGGCGATACGCAACTGGCCCATGATCGCGGCCGCGTGGGTGTCGTGCCCCTGCACGTCCCCGACGACCAGCCCGTAACGGTTCTTGGGCAGGGCGATCACGTCGTACCAGTCGCCGCCGACCTGCCGCCCGCTCCACGCCGCGTGGTAGCGCACCGCGATCTCGCCGCCCTCGATGTCCTGTATGCGGGGCGGAAGCATCGCGGACTGGAGCTGGGTGGCGAACTCCCGCTCCTCGTCGAAGAGCATCGCCCGCTGGAGCGACTGCGCCACGATGGCCGCGAGCCCCAGGCACAGGATCCGCTCGTCGGCGTTGAAGACGGTGCGCTCCCGGTAGAACAGGGCGAGCCCGCCGAGCGACCGGGCCTGGGCGACCAGGGGCAGATAGGCGGCGGCCCGGAACCTGAGATGGCCCAGATGCGGCTCCAGCACCGGATAGCGCCGAGCCAGTGCCGCCAGCGACGTGATGAACCGCGGCCGCCCGCTGCGGATGGCGTCGGCCAGCGGAAGGTTGCGCTCCAGGTCCCCGGAGCCGAGGCCGTCGAGTGCCTCCAGCGACTCGCCGCTCAGCGCCACGATGTTCAGCGCGGAGTTCTCCACGAGCCCCAGGGCCAGCCCGTCCGCCCCCAGCCTCGCCAGCCCGCCCGGACCGGTGAGCGCCGCCGTCACATCGTCCACGGTCACCGCGCGTGACATCGCGCTGGTCGTGCGTTCGACGATGTTGGTCTGACGCTGCCGGCGCTTTTCCAGATCGAGGACGAAGGCCGAATGGGTGACTTCCGCCGTCGCGTCGCGGACGACCCCCACGATCCGGTGGGCCTTCCCGTCCTTCGACCGCAGGATGCGGGCCTGGACATGGGTCCACTGGGTCGTCCCGTCGTCCAGAGGCACCCGGAAGTGCACGTTGTAGGAGTTGCTGCCGCCCGTGATGGCCTCGTCGATCGTGACGTCCAGCCGGGCCCGCTCCGCCGGCTCCAGCCGCTCCACCAGGGCGCCGGGGCGCGAGTCGTACGCCGCCGGGTCCACACCGAACACAGCGAGCCCCGCCTCGTCGATGTCCAGGGTCCGGGCATCGAGATCCCAGTCGAAGCTGCCCGTCCGGTTCATGGCGAGGCGTTCCGTCGGCCCGATCTCACCGTTGGTCCTCCGGTCGATCCGGCGGAGCGGAGCGGCTTCGGTGTCCTGGCGCCCTTCGTGCTCGGTCATGCATGCTCCGGAGGTCGTCCGGCGGGGCGCGCGGCGACGCGCCCCGTAGGCCTCAATTGTCGAGCCGCTTCCACCGGAGTGCCACAGCGGAGCACCACCGAAGTTCCCTCCCGGAGCGTGCGCCGGGCCCTAGGGCCGACCCCCTGTCCGGAAGGAGGGCGGGGAGTCGCAGAATGGCAGGAACGGACCGTTCGGCGGCGACGGACGGCCCCTACCCCAGGTCTCCACCGTGCCCAGTGAGCGGAGCGCACACATGATCGACGACCGGCCCGTCCTGCTGGAGACCCGAGGGCGCTCCCTGCACATCACCCTGAACCGGCCCCGCGCCATCAACGCCCTCACCCACACCATGGTGCGGCTCCTCGACGAGGCGCTCGCCCGGGCCGAGCAGGACGGGACGGTCGCCTCGGTCGTCCTGGCCGGAGCGGGCGGACGCGGCCTCTGCGCGGGCGGTGACATCCGCGCCCTCCACGACGACACCCGCGCCGGAGGCCGTGCTTCCCTGGACTTCTGGCGCGACGAGTACCGCCTCAACGCCCGCATCGCCCGTTTCCCCAAGCCGTACGTCGCCCTGATGGACGGCATCGTGATGGGCGGGGGAGTCGGGGTATCCGCCCACGGCTCGCTCCGGATCGTCACGGAGCGCTCACGTGTGGCCATGCCCGAGACCGCCATCGGGTTCGTACCCGATGTCGGCGGTACTTACCTGCTGGCCGCCGCCCCCGGCGAGCTGGGCACCCACCTGGCGCTCACCGGCCGCTCCGTCGGCGCGGCCGACGCCCTGCTCTGCGGCCTCGCCGACCATTACGTACCCACGCGGTATCTGCCGGAGCTCACCGACGCCCTGGCCGGGGCGGGGACCGCCGAAGAGGTGGCGCGGACCGTGCAGCGGTTCACCGAGGAACCGCCCGCCGGTGAGCTCGCCGCGCAGCGCGACTGGATCGACGCCTGCTACGCCGCGGACACCGTCGAGGAGATCGTCCGACGGCTCCGGGCCGCGTCTGCCCCCGAGGCGGCGGACGCGGCGGGGGAACTCGTGGGACGGTCGCCGCTGGCGCTCAAGGTCACGCTCGCCGCCGTACGCCGGGCGGCCCGGCTCAACAGCCTGGAAGCCGTCCTCGACCAGGAGTACCGCGTCTCCTGCCGGGTCCGTGAGGAGCCGGACTTCGTGGAGGGGGTGCGCGCCCGGATCATCGACAAGGACGGCAGCCCGCAGTGGAAGCCGGCCACCCTCGCCGAGGTGGACGACAGCGCGATCGCCCGCTTCTTCGCCCCTCTCGGCGAGGATGAGGAGGAGCTCGGCCTCGCCCCCGGAACCGCCCCCGACGGGACGGCCTGAGACCGAGCCCCTCCGCCGGTGTGCCTACCTGTCGCTGCCGGACAGACTCGGCTGCAACTCCCGTACCAGAGCGAACAGCCGGTCCTCGTTCCCCGTCAGCCCCGCGCCCCGCAGGGCGCGGTCGGCCTCCCGCATGGGTGATGTGAGCAGCGGCAGATACAGGGGTGCGTCGTCCGGGTCCGAGAGCGCGGCCCGGGTGGCCTCCAGCAGGCGGACATACGCCTGCGCCGCGGCGAGCTCGTCTTTGTCCATCTCAGCGTCTCCTGGTCAGAGGTGTCGGACCGTCAAGCATCTCGCACGGGTCTGACATCGCCTTTCCGATCCGCTACCGCACCCCGGCAACTCCCGCCGGTGGCTCAACCTCCAGATACCGCCGCCTGCGCGGACCCCGGTAGAGGAGCACGGTCCAGCCGTGCCGCCGCAGCACCTCGGCGCACCCGGCCAGCGCCTCCTCCTCGTGGTGCGCGGCGCCGCTGCCCGGCGGCCCCGCCCACTCGACCCGTACCGTCCCGGCCGACTCGCCCGTCCGCACCCGGTACCCGGCCGACACCCGCTGCCCCGACGCGTCCACGGCGGACGGAGCGGCTCCGGAGCTCTCCAAGGCCAACGCGACGGCCCGTACCGGCTGGTGAAGCTCCCAAGGGGCCGGCGTGGCCTCCGGATCACCGGCCCGCCCGTCACCGGTCAGACGGCGGATCTGGAGCAGCCCCTCGAAGGCGGTCCGCACCGAGGCGGCGCGCGCCTCGGCGGTCCCGGTGAACGGCGGCCCGTCCCCGGTCGCGGGCTCGAACCCCGCGCCCTCCTCGCTGCCCATACGTCCCCCTGTGCTCGGCCCCGGCGTACGTGGCCCAGTGTGCACCGGGGGAGTGACAACCGCCGGTGCCTCGAGAACCGGTGCCTCACAACCGGGCGGTGTCCGGCGCCAGGGTTCAGGCAGCTCCCCGGAGGTCCTCCTCCACGGCGGCCTTGAGGCGCCGGAGGGTGGTCCGGATGTTGCCGCGCTGGAACTGCGCGAAGGTCTTGCCCCTGGTCGCGACGCGATCGAACCCGTTGGCCAGGAAGTCGGGCCAGGAGCGCCGGTCGTCGGTCCAGGTCTCGGTCACCCGGGTCCCGCCGTCCACCGCTTCGAAGCGGTACTCCCAGGTCGCGATGGGTCCGCGGAGGCGTGGCCGCCGGACGCCGATGGCATGGACCCGGAAGGCGAAGCGCTCGCCCGGATCGGCCGCCGTCACGGTGCACCGGGTCGTCCAGCTCACGCCGCCGCGCTTGTTCCGGCCCTCGAAGACCATGCCCACATAGGCGTCGCGCCGCTCCCCCTGGACGGTCGCCCCCTTGTTCTCGGGGCTCCAACGGCCCATCGCCGTGGGGTCGCTGAGCCGTTCGTAGATCTGCGCGGGAGGGGCGTCGACGATGATGCTGTCCGCCACGGACATGGTGCGGGGCATGGCGCAACTCCTTCACCACGGTCGTCGTCGGGCCGTATCCGGGACCGGACGGACCGTGGCGCCGCATCCCGGCCCACACCTTACTCGCGAGTAGTAAACGTGGTGAACGTGCTGTGCCGGGAAGCTGTCCGGGCACCGGCACCACGCCCGCCCGTGGTGCCGCTCACCGTGTCCGCCGCTCGCGCCGGTTCGCCACCCTTACCCGTACGTCGGTCGGCAGGCCGCGTACGCCCGCGCAGCGCCGAGCGTCCGCGACCACGCCGTCGGCGACCCGGCGCACGACGTCCGCGGGCCGGGCCTCGGGTTCCACGACCAGCGTCACCGCCGCCCGCAGCGGCCGGCCCGCCAGGCGCACCCGGGCGTGCGCCACCCCGTCGACCGCGGCCGCCTGCGAGGTCATCGCCCGCTCCCACGCCCGCCGCCGCAGCGTCAGACCGGCGCCCCGCAGCCCCACCCACCTCGGCCCGGACGCCGACACCTGCGCGCCGAACCATCGGAGGAACAGCGCCAGTACGAGGGTGAGCGCCACGATCACGGCAGGCGTCCACCAGCCGTTCCCCCGCAGCCGGGCCAGTCCGCCGCGGTCCAGCAGCACCCCTTCGGCCGCGCGCCCGGACCACCAGCCCGGCACCTCACGCGCCACCCGGCCCAGCCCCGAACCGTCCCCGACGGCCAGCAGAGCTCCGCCGGCCAGGAGGGCGAGGCCGACCACCCCGAGCAGCCCCCGGTTCACCACGCCACGCCCGATCACCGGCACGCACCCCACACCCTCACGCCGTCATCGGCCACGGAACCAGCTGTCACGCCGCTATCCGTCACGTAGCTCATGCAGCTCACGCCTCTCCGCCGTCCCGAAGCCTGTGCCGGGGCCCGCCCTGAGACCCGTCCCGAGGATCTTCCCGAAGCTCATCCCGAGCCCCGCTCAGAGGCCGTTCCCGAGCCTCGTCCTGCGCTCCGTCCCCAGCCCGGTCCTGCGCCCCCGGCCCGCCCACGACCGGCTGCTTCTCCGCCGAAGCCAGTCCCGCCGGCTCCGGTTCCTGCCCCGGCACCGAGGCGAGCCACCCCGCCTGCCGCCGCACCCGCACCCGCAGCACGGGCGGACGGGCCAGGCCCAGCTCCAGCAGGCCCGCGCCCAACACCCGTACCGCCTCGGCGCGTACCTCCTCCGGGTCGCCGTATCCCACGGCGGCCCGCACCAGCGCCCGTCGGCGACGCACGCTCACCCGCGCCCGGACGATCCCAGGGACCCCGAGCGCCCGCTCCCGCAGGATCCGGGCCGCCGCCGTACGGTCCAGGGCCGCCCGTACCTCCGGGGCCGGCGCCGCCATCCGGAGCCGTCGCCGCAGCCCCGGCAGGAGCGCGCACCCCAGCAGCCAGAGACCCGCGAGCGCCGCGACCGCCCCACCGAGCCGTACCACCGAGTCCGCCGGACCGTGGGTCGCCGCCCAGTCGGCCACCGTCGTACGCCAGTGGGCGGGCGCTTCGCCGAACCGGACCGCGACCACGTCGACCAGCACCAGCCCGCACGCCACAGCCCCCACGGCAGCCAGCACCGCCGCGGGGACCCGGCGTTGCGACCTGATACGGGGCCCGGGGCGGCGGCCCTTCGCACCGTCCAGGCCCGGGGCCGCCTCCACAGCTTCCGGAACCACCGGCGCCGGGCCCACCGTCAGCGCGTCGACGTGAATCTCGGTACGGGGCACGGCCAGACCCGTCAGGGCCGCCGTCCGTGTCTCCGCCCGGTCCCGGACCCGCTGCGCGGCCTCGTCGGCCCGCACCGGATAGGGCAACCGCACACCGACCGCGATCCGCGCCGAGGCCCCGCGCACATCGGCGGAGCCCCGGATCACCGACCCGCCGTCGGGCAGCGCCTCGGCGGCGGCCCGTTCGGCGATCCGCCGGACCGCCCGGGGGGCCACCGTCGTCGTACCGCGCCCGGCGGCGGGGACCGTCACGGCCGCCTCCCCACCAGCGAGTCGAGGAACTCCCGCAGCCCGGTGCCCCGGTCCGCCAGGTGACCGGCGAACCAGCCCAGCGCGCCGAGCGCGGCCACCACGAGGAACGCCCCGAACCCGCCGAACCAGCCCGCGAACCCCAGCGCCATGCCCGCCGCGGCCCCGATCACGCCCCGGCCCGGCACACCGTCCGCCGGGCCGGGGCCGTCCACCCTCCGTGTCATGCCGTCACGCCACGCGGGTCTCGGCCACGGGGGCCTCGTCGTCGTCCTCGGGCAGGTGTACGTCGTTCACGGTCACGTTGACCTCGACGACCTCCAGGCCCGTCGTCCGCTCCACCGCCGCGATGACGTTCTCGCGCACGTCGCGCGCCACATCGGTGATGGCGACGCCGTACTCGACGACGAGGTCCAGGTCGATGGCCGTCTGACGCTCGCCCACCTCGACCTTGACGCCCCGTCCGACGTTCGGGCGGCCGCCCGGAACCCGGTCGCGCACCGCGCCGAGCGTGCGGGAGAGGCCGCCGCCCATGTCGTACACGCCCGGGATCTCCCGGGCCGCCATCCCCGCGATCTTCACCACGACGGTGTCCGCGATGGAGGTACGGCCCCGCGTCGCCGCGGGCTCGGTCGCGCCGGTGGCCCCGCGCCCCACGGTCGTCGTACCGGTGACGGCGCCGCTCTGCTTCGGTCCGCCCGTGCCCGGCCCCGTACCCGCGGCGGGAACGGCTGCGGCTGTCTCGGTGGTGGTCATGAAAACTCCTCGCGTATCGCTCGGGTCGTATCGCCTGTCATCTCGTTGGACACGCTGTCCGCCGATTCGTCACGCGGGTTCCCGGAAACTTTCCGCCGATCCCCGATCGGGCGTCGCGGTCCGGGGCACATCAGTGCGTGACGTTCTGCCGTGCGAGGTGTCCAACGCAGAGAAGTGGTGTCCGACGGAAAGAACCGACAGGACCGATCAGGACCGAGAAGGTGTCGTGGAACCGACTGAGGGAGGGGCTGGTCCGTGCCCGGCGACGGGAATCAGATGACGGAACGGGCGCCGGAGGGCGTCCGGGCCGACGAGGCGCTGCTGGTCGTCCGGGCCGGGGAGGGCGACGAGGAGGCGTTCGAGGTGCTCGTACGACGGCACAGCCCCGCCATGCTGCAACTCGCGGTGCGGCTCCTGGGGGACCGGGCGGACGCGGAGGACGCCGTACAGGACTCCTTCGTCAGCGCGTGGCGCAAGCTTCCGGAGTTCCGCCGGGACGCCTCCCTCCATACGTGGCTCTACCGCATCGTCACCAACCGCTGCCTCAACCGGCTCCGGGCCCGCAGACCGGCGGCAGACCTCGACTCGGTCCCCGAACAGGCCGCCCCGGAACACCAGGCGTCTCCTGCCCGCGCGGTCGAGTCGCGGGCCGCGGCCGACGCGCTGGCCGAGGCGATGGCGGGCCTCTCGCCCGAACAACGTGTCTGCTGGGTGCTCCGCGAGATGCAGGGGCTGTCGTACGAGAGCATCGCGGACACGGTCGGAATCAGTCTGCAGGCGGTCCGCGGCCGGGTCTTCCGGGCCCGCCGCTACCTGACGGAGGCGATGAGCGCATGGCGATGAGCGCCAACCCCGACCGGCCGGAAGAGAGCCGGTACGAAGAGGAGGAGCGGCTCGCCTGCGGGCGCCTGCTGAGCGACGTCTGGGACGCCTGGGACGCGGGCCGGACCGCCGACGACCCCCACCTCCTCGCCTGCCCGCACTGCTCGGCCGCCCTGGCCGAACTCACCGGCCTGGGCGATGCCGTACGCCGCACCTGCGCCGAGGAGCCCGGAGTGCCGGAGGCGGCCACGGCCGCGATCACGGCCCGCGTGATGGACCTCGTACGCCTCGAACTGCGCCCAGGGCGCCCGCTTCCCCTCGGGGAGCCGGAGGAGGACCACTGGATCGTCGAGGCCGCGGCCGCACGGCTGCTGCGGGCGGCGGTCGACGCGCTGCCGGGCGTACGGGCCGGGAGCTGCCGGATCGCCCCGCTGGACCCGGCCGATCCGACAGGCCCGGTGCACGTACGCGTCGAGGTCGCGGCGCGCCTGGACCGGTCGCTGCCGGATCTGGCCGACGCCGTACGGGCGCGGATCGCGGCGGTCGCCGACCAGGACATCGGCATCCGCCTCGGCGCGGCCGACGTCCGGGTCGTGGACATCCTCGACGACGAGGGCGACGACGGCGGTGGCATGTACGAGGGCCACGGCACGGGAGGAGCAGCGTGATGACGGCCGACACACTCCGGGACCGGCTCGCCGAAGCGGCGGCAAGGGCCGCCGAGGACGTCCCCGGCGTCGCCTTCCTGCGCCCCGGCGTCGTGGACCTGCTGCGGACGCGGGTGGCCGACCGCGCCCCGCGACCGGCGGCGGGACCCGGTGGACGGGCGCAGGGCGTACGGGTGAGCCGGGACGAGGCCACCGGTGTCTGGCTCATCGACATCCGCCTCGTGCTGCACCGCGGACACCGGGCCCTGGACGTCACCCGGGCCGTACACACCGCCGCCCTCGCCGCCGTCCGCGCGGAGCCGGCGGTCTCGGTGCGCGTCACGGTGACGGGGGTGGTCTGAGCGGCGGGCCCCGGAGGATAGACGGGGGCCGGGCCGTCCGGGGTCACGCCCCGGACGGCCCTGCCCCCGCCACGGCGCCGATCAGGCGCGCCACTCCGCGGTGCGCTCCGGCGACGCCTCCGCCAGCGCCTTCACGATGGCGTCGGCATCGCCCCGGTTGCCGTAGACCGGCGTCCCGGGCTGCTGGCGCCACGACTCGTCCAGGCCACCGGCGTCGACCGTGTTGAAGCCGAGCTCGTCGATGAGGTCGCGGACGGCCTGCTTGGCCGCCGGGTCGTCCCCGGCCACCGGCAGCGCCTGCCGGCCCGTGCTGCCCTGCGGAGCGCCCCGGTCCAGGATGTCCTGCGCGTACGTCCCGTTGAACGCCTTGATCACCGGGTGGCCGATCTGCTGCTCGGTCCACCGGCTCTCCGGCAGCCCGTCCTCGATGGCGGTGATCCTGCCGTCGCGCTGCTGCGGATAGTAGTTCCCCGTGTCGATGACCACGGCGCCCTCGGCCGCCCCGTCCAGGAACCCGTCCGGCAGATTGGGTACGGCCTTGAGCGGGACGGTCACGACCACGACATCGGCGTCCCGCGCCGCTTCGGACGCGGCCACCGCAGTGGCTCCCGTCTCCTCGGCCAGGGCGCTCAGGGTCTCGGGACCGCGGGAGTTGGCGACCGATACGTCATGTCCGAGTGCGGTCAGCCGCCTGGTGAGATTTCCGCCGATGTTGCCCGCTCCGATGATGCCGATCTTCATGGATCCGACCTTCCGATACCTGCTGAGTGGGAAGAAGTGTTCTGCCGCTTCACCAACTCCGCTGCCCGGCGAGCTATTCCGAGCCGTGTGGGCCATTTGAGTGTCCTTGCCGGGCGCTCGCGCGGGACGGGGAAGGATGTCCCACCGGACCGATCGCCGCGGGTCCATCCTGGTCGCCGAGTCCATACGGGCCGTTGACCGAAGGAGCGTCGCAGTGACGACGAGGGGCATCTCGCAACCGGTGGAGACCGATGCCGCAGAGGGGGACGAACTGCCGGTACGGCTCAAGGAGCCGGGCAACGTCGTCATCAAGTGGATGACCACCACGGACCACAAGACGATCGGGACGCTCTATCTCGTCACCTCCTTCGCCTTCTTCTGCGTCGGAGGGTTGCTGGCCCTGGTGATGCGCGCCGAACTGGCGCGCCCCGGAACGCAGCTGATTTCGAACGAACAATTTAATCAGGCGTTCACGATGCACGGCACGATCATGCTGCTGATGTTCGCGACGCCCTTGTTCGCCGGGTTCGCGAACTGGATCATGCCGCTCCAGATCGGCGCACCCGATGTGGCGTTCCCGCGGCTGAACATGTTCGCGTACTGGCTGTACCTCTTCGGCTCGCTCATCGCGGTGGCCGGCTTCCTCACCCCGCAAGGGGCCGCCGACTTCGGCTGGTTCGCCTACGCGCCGCTGAACGACGCCGTCCGCTCGCCGGGCATCGGCGCCGACATGTGGATCATGGGTCTGGCCTTCTCCGGCTTCGGCACGATCCTCGGCTCGGTCAACTTCATCACCACGATCATCTGCATGCGCGCCCCCGGCATGACGATGTTCCGCATGCCGATCTTCACCTGGAACGTCCTGCTGACCGGTGTGCTCGTCCTGCTGGCCTTCCCGGTCCTGGCCGCCGCCCTGCTGGCCCTGGAGGCGGACCGCAAGTTCGGCGCCCATGTCTTCGACGCGGCCAACGGCGGCGCGCTGCTGTGGCAGCACCTCTTCTGGTTCTTCGGCCACCCCGAGGTCTACATCATCGCCCTGCCGTTCTTCGGGATCGTCACCGAGATCTTCCCGGTCTTCAGCCGTAAACCGGTCTTCGGCTACATCGGTCTGGTCGCCGCCACCATCGCCATCGCGGGCCTTTCCGCGACGGTGTGGGCGCACCACATGTTCGTCACCGGCGCGGTTCTGCTGCCGTTCTTCTCCTTCATGACGTTCCTCATCGCGGTGCCGACCGGGGTGAAGTTCTTCAACTGGATCGGCACCATGTGGAAGGGGTCGATCTCCCTGGAAACGCCGATGCTCTGGTCGATCGGATTCCTGGTCACCTTCCTCTTCGGCGGCCTCACCGGCATCATTCTCGCCTCGCCGCCGATGGACTTCCACGTATCGGACTCGTACTTCGTCGTGGCGCACTTCCACTATGTGGTCTTCGGAACCGTGGTCTTCGCGATGTTCGCCGGATTCCACTTCTGGTGGCCGAAGTTCACCGGGAAAATGCTGGACGAGAAGCTCGGAAAGGCCACTTTCTGGACGCTGTTCGTGGGATTCCACGGGACGTTCCTCGTACAGCACTGGCTCGGTGCCGAGGGAATGCCGCGTCGTTACGCGGACTATCTCGCGGCGGACGGATTCACCGCGCTGAACACCATTTCGACCATTGCCTCCTTCGTCCTCGGTCTCTCCCTCCTGCCGTTCTTCTACAACGTCTGGAAGACCGCCAAGTACGGCAAGAAGATCGAGGAGGACGACCCGTGGGGTTACGGCCGTTCGCTGGAGTGGGCTACCTCCTGCCCGCCGCCGCGCCACAACTTCGTCACCCTGCCGCGGATCCGTTCCGAGTCCCCGGCGTTCGACCTGCACCACCCGTCGTTGCGGGCGATCGACGAGGCCGCCAACCGGCCCGACACCTCCGCCACCGTGGCACCGGGAGACAGGCAGGAGTGACCCCGGCCCGTCCCGACCCGGAGAGCCCGACGAGAGGAGGACGCGTGAACCCCGACAAGGACAGCGCCCGCGGCCTGGCCCAGCTGGAGGGCTACCTGCTGTGGAACGCCGAGGTCGAGAGGGCGCGAGCGCAGGCACGGCGCTTCACCGACGAGCTGCCCTGGCTCACCACCGCCCAGCGCGAGGACGTCGAACGCGTCTACCTCACCGACCGGGTCGCGGTCTCCCGCGAGTCGCTCGTCCGCGTCCGCGACCGGGCGGCCGAACTGCGCGGGGAGTACACCGCGCGCTACGAGCGGCTCCGGGCCCGGTGCGTCGCCCTCTCGGTCGTGGCGGTCGGCGCGGTCACCGGCATCGGTACGTCGCTGACCCTGCTGCTGCGCTGAGCAGGCCGCGATCCGGTGCGGCCCGGCCGCGGCCGCACCGGACCGGCCCGCGCGCAGACGCTGCCGTACCAGCGGTCGATGCCGTACGAGTCAGTGCCGTACGAGACAGAACGGGTGCCCGGCCGGATCGGCGTAGACGTTCCAGCCACGCCGCCCGTCGCCCCCGTCCAGGAGGGACGCCCCCAGCGCCAGCACCTGCTCATGGGCGCGGTCCAGATCGGAGACGGCGAGATCCAGGTGCGCCTGCTGGGGCGGATCCTGCCCCGGCCACGCGGGCGGCCGGTGGTCCGGGACCCGCTGGAGGGCCAGCACCAACCCGGCCGTGTGCACGGTGGACCACCCGTCGTCGAGGGCCCACCGCCGGTCGGGCCGGTCGACCTCACCGCCGAGCAGCGACGCGTAGAAGCCGGCGAGTTCCCTCGGGTCCCGGCAGTCGAGTACCAGACACTGCAGCTCAGCGATCATGCCCCGCATCGTAGGGCGTCCACCGGACGGGCCGTCAGACGAGGGCGCCGGAACGGCCGGAGGCGCGGTGGGCCGCATCGACAGCCGCCAAGTGCGCCGCGATCCGTTCGGCGTGCGGTGCGGGCAGCTCGCCGCTTCCGTCATGGAGGTGGACCGCACATGCCGTCGTCGTGTCCACGAGCCGTTCCAGAGCGCCGGCCACCTCCTCGAAGCCGGCTGTCGGCCCCGCGACCGGCGGGAGTTCGGCCGCCGAGAGGTCCACGGCGGCCCGGGCCGCGGCGAGCGAGCGGTAGGCGTCGCGGCGCAGCGCCCCGCGCCCCGTGCCGTCCTGGGGGTGGGCCAGTACGTGCCGCAGATACCGGTGTGCCGCCGCCACCGCCGTATCCACCGCGTCCCGCACCCGGTGGCCCCGCTGCCCGGGCAGCGGCAAATGCCCCACCAGCACCACGATCGCGCAGGCCGTCAAGGACTCCACGACCCGGCCCCACGCGGCCTGCGGCTCGCCCGCCAGCAGGACGAGGGAGAGCACGAGCACGGTGACGACGGCGGTCTGGGCGGCGAAGTGCCGGGTGGCGACGGGGATCAGGGCCCCGCACACGGCGACCGCCGCGACGGCCGGCAGCGGACCGGCCACCAGTGCGAAGAACCCGGCGAAGACGGCGGCCCCCACGACCGTCCCCGCGGCCCGGCTCAGCACGCGGGAGACGAGCGGCCCCAGGTCCGGCTTGACCAGGAACACCGCCGTCGCGGGCATCCAGTACCAGTGCTCGTGGTCCAGGCCGAGCGCCGCCGCCGCACTGATCCCGCAGCACAGGGCCACCCGGACCCCGTACTCACGCCCCGCCGGGCCGAAGGCCCTGCGCAGCACCCGAACGAGCCCCGGCCGACCCCGCGCGGTCCGCAGGGACTGCCCGGCCCGGTGGTCGAACGCCTCCGCGACGGCCAGCAGGGCGTCGTCCAGGGCCCGGAGCCCCGCACCGGACCGCGCCGGCGCGGGCAGCGGCCCGCAGGCGCTCCCCGTACGCACCGCGTGAGCCAGCCGGAGCGGCCCCTCCGCGACCCGATCGGGCAACGGCTCACCGGCCCACGCCAGCGCCGTCGCCGCCTCGGCCAGAGGCAGCGCCGCCGCGTACTGGGCGTGCAGCCGCCGCTCCGCCGCCGAGCTCGCGTAGCGGCGCAGCCGGGGCCCGGACAACGCGTCCTGCGCCTGGTCGAGTGCGGCCGTGAGCGCCGCCCGGCGCGCCGGAGCCCGAGAACCGCCCGCCGCGCGCAGCAGCCCGGCGACCGCAGCGTACACCCCGGCCACCGCCTCGCGCTCGCCGTCGTACAGGTACGGGCCCCCGCCGCCCGGCCGGCGCGAGGGCGGCACCAGGAGCAGGAACCGCGACGGCAGCACCAGCCGCAGCAGCACCGCCCACCCCGCCCCCGCCAGGAAGAGCAGCGCCCGCTCCCCACCGGACTCCGGCAGCGGCATCCCCGCCCCGATCACGGCCGCCACCAGCAACTGCGTACCGCAGGCCGAAGCGAGGGGCCCCGTCGAACTGAGCGCCCCCGCCAGGAGCCCCAGCGCACCGAGCAGCAACGGCAGCACGAACACCGCTGCCCCCGGCGGGCCGACCGAGGGCAGCAGCGAGCCGACCAGCAGCCCGGCCGCGCCCGCCAGCGCCGGGACCCCCACCCGCGACACCGACGAACGGCGGCCGCCCGGCCGGTCGTTGATCCCGGCGAACATCGCCCCCAACGCCACCGGAACACCCGCCGTCGGCCGGTCGGCGAGCACCGCGAGCAGCAGCGGGACCATGGCGAGCGCCCCGCGTACGACCGCACCACCGTGGACCGGTCCGCGCTGCGTACGCAGTACGTGGCCGAGCCAGAGCGGCAACGGCCGGACGGCGAGGGGGAAAACGGGTGACACCACCGGGCTCCAGTCCACAGGGAGGAGGATTCGCCGGGGGACACCATCGGCCTGGGCGCTGCCACCAGTGTGGATCACCGAGGTGGATAGGGTGCTTCGCCCGCATTTCGGCCAGGTGAAAGATCACCGCGCGGGCCCGCGGGCCGCCGCCGACTCCTCAGCGGGCACCGAACTTCTGCGTCCACACAGGCCCGCCGCCGGAGTCCACCTTCCCTATGCCCATCTCCTTGAAGGAGCAGTTCAGGATGTTGGCGCGGTGACCCGGGCTGTTCATCCACGACTTCATCACATCGGCCGGGGTCCGCTGCCCCTTCGCGATGTTCTCGCCGTAGGTGCTCCACCGGTATCCGGCGGCGGTGATCCGGTCGCCCGGGTCGGTGCCGTCCGGGGAGGTGTGCGAGAAGTAGTCCCGGGACGCCATGTCGGCCGAGTGCCGCTGCGCCGCCGTCGCCAGCAGATCGTTGGAGGTCAGCGGGCCGCACCCTTCCTTCGCCCGCTCGGCGTTGACGATCTGGAGGACCTGCTCGCCCTCCGACGCCGGAGGCGCGGGCGCGGGCGGCGGCGGGGGCTTCGGGGCCGGGGCGGCCGTGCTCGGGGCGGGCGGCCGGGTGCTCTTCGTGGGGGAGGGCTTGGGCTTCGGCTTGGGCGAAGGGCTCGCCGTCGGCGAGGCACTGGCCGAGGGGGACGCGGAGGAGGCCGAGGCGGACGGCGACGCGTTCGTCGCCGTGGGGGAGGGAGTGCCACCGGTGGGGAGGACCGCGCTCTCGCTCGGCACCCCGGAACTCAGCGTCGTCGCGTCCCGGTCCTCGCCGTCGGTGTAGAGGTGCACGGCCGCGCCGCCGGTCCCCAGGGCCGCGACGGCGACCACCGCGGCGATGGCGGAGTTGCGGCGCCGCCGCCGCACCTGGGAGCGCCTGCGCTCGGCCCGTCCCGCCCCGGCGGCCGAGTCCACGCCGAGGTGCGCGGCGGTCGGCAGCAGGTCCGGGGCCACCGCCCCTCCGGCGGCCCCGGCCACCGGGACCAGCGCCAGGCCCACCAGCAGGCCCTCCGCGGGCACCAGACCCGAACCGTGGCCCGAGCAGACGGTGCAGTCACGGGCGTGGCGGGCCAGCCGCTTGCGCCACAGGGCGGACGGGACCCCGTCCCAGCCCGAGAGCATGTCCTCCAGCAGTACGCACGGCGGGTCGGCCGTCAGCGCGCCCACCACGACCCTGGCCGCCTCCAGCTGCGCCTTCATCCGCTGGACGCGTACGGCGGTGTGCTGCGGCGAGAGCTCCAGGGCCGCGGCGACCTCGGCCCGCGACAACTGGCCCGCCGTCTCCAGCCACCACAGCGACAGCAGCGCGCGGTCGTCCTCGTCCAGCCACCGCGTCGCCTCCGCCACCTGGCGGCGCTGCCCGGTCAGCCCGAGCCGCAGAATGGTCAACTCGACGAAGTCGGCGCGCGGATCGGCCAGGTCGAACGTGTCGTCCAGCCGACCGGGCACGGCCCCGGACCGGCCCTCGCGCCAGTGCCGGCGTATCTCGTTCATGGCTATCGCCACCAGCCACGAACGGAATCTCTCCGGATCACGGAGCTCGGGCAGGCTGCGCAACATGCGCAGCACCGTCTCCTGCACCACGTCGTCCACATCCGCGTGCCCGTTCAACGCCCGGCCGACGACGTTGTAGAGCAACGGCAGATACGACTGGACGAGCCGGTCCTTGGCCTCCTGGTCGCCGTTCCGCGCCGCCGCGATCAAGGCCGTCCCGTGATCCTTGCCCATGCTGTGTTCACTCTTCCGGGGTCGGGTGCTGTCACTTCCCACACTCCGGAGATGCGGTGCGGGCGAGGCGATAACAAGAATCCGACGAGCCTCCCGGAATTCTTCCGGGAGGCTCCCGCGACCCGGAGACGCCTGCCGGGCGCGCACCCGGTCCGTGCCACGGGATACGACCCGCGGCACGGACCGGGTACGAGCGGACAGGGCCGGCCGTTCACCGGCGGCGGTTCAGGAGCGCGGCGGCCCGTCCTGGCCGCGCTCCGTGCCGAACTGCTGCCTCAGCTTGTCCTGGGCGGTGTCGACCTGGCCGCTGTACTTGCCCTTGGTCCGGTCGTCGACCATGTCTCCCGCTTTGTCGATGCCCTTGCCTGCCTGGTCCTCGTGGCCCTTGAGCATCTTCTTGATCTTGTCCAGTGCGGACATGCCTGATCCTCCTCGCTCCGTGCCCCCCACCCATCAAGGGTCACCGCACCCGGCCCGGTCCGCATCCCCGAGGGGGCCGAGGTGTCCGCACGGTGGACGGGAAGTGTGAAGCCGCGCCGGCTGGGCAGATACCGGTCACCTGGAGGAGGTGGTGGCCATGGGCCGCATCCGCATCGTTGTCCGTCGACCCCCGCCCCCGTCCGGGCCGCCCCCGCTCGACCTGCGCACCCCCTCCGGCCGGCCGCTGCCGTACTGACCGGAGGACGGCCGCCCGCCACCGCTCACCGGGGCGCGGCGGAGCGTCACCGGCCGGAGTGCGGCGGCCCGTCGTCGTACCGCGCCGAAGGCGGTCCCGGCAGCGGGGCCAGCTGCTCCACCAGCGCCTCCAGCTCCACGACCGCGTTCTCCGTCTCATGGCGGATGTTCTGGTGCTCGGCGACGATCGCCCCGAGCAGCAGCGCCGTGAGCGCCACACAGCCGTTGAGCACGGTGAGGTTGGCCATGATCTCCATCAGCGTGTGGCCGGCGAACGGCCCCAGCCCGTCCGTACCCGCGGTGATCGCCAGCACCGACACCACCAGGGCGCACGGCGCGCTGCCGGGGAGCTGGAACCGGAGCGCCGCCCAGATGATCACCGGGAACACCAGGTAGATCATGGAGAGCGAGCTACGGGTCGAGAAGATCCCCGCCACCACCACGACGACCGCGAGCAGACAGGCCTCCGGCCACCGGTCGGACAGCCGGGGCCGCCGCACCCGGCTCAGCACCAGCAGCACGGGGGTGACCACGAGGACCCCCATGGCGTCCCCGGCCCACCAGGACGACCAGACCAGCCAGAACCGCCCCGGCGGCACCTTGTCGTCCAGCATCAGCGTCACGCTGCCGACCGTGGCACTGATCAGCATCCCGGCGAACGCGCCGAGGAAGACCAGACAGACCCCGTCCCGCAGCCGGGCCAGTTCGCTGCGGAAGCCGACCCTGCGCAGCAGCGCGTAGGCGGCCAGCGGCGCGAGCGTGTTGCCGAGCACGATGCCCAGCCGCGACACAGTGAACGCGTCACCGATGGCGGAGACCGTGAAGAGCGCGCCCAGGGCGATGCCCGGCCAGATCCGGCCCCCGAGGTACAGCAGGGCGGCGAGCGAGATGCCGGTGGGCGGCCAGAGCGGGGTGACCACCGCGCCGTCCACCACCACCTGGCGCGTCAGCCCGAGCCGCCCCGACAGGTAGTAGGCGCCGGCCACCCCCAGGACCTGCGCCACGTACACGGCCCCACGTCTGGCTTCCTTGCTGCGGATCACAGCACTCATCAGACACCGACCGTGCGGACGGGGCAGCCGGTGACACGCGCCCTTGAGCCCTCGGCGTCAGCGCGCCCGGGCCGGGGCGTGCCGCAGGACCAGTACCGCCGCGTCGTCCTCGTGGCCCGTCAGCTCCGCCGCCCCGAGGACCCCGTCGGCCAGCGCTTCCGCGCTCTCCCCGGCATGCGCTGCGACCAGCTGGCGCACCCGTTCGAGACCGTCCTCGATCAGCAGCGACGGGCCCTCTACGACACCGTCGGTGAGCAGCACGATCGCGCCGTCCGTGTCCAGGGTCCGCCGGGTGACCGGATACCGCTCGCCCGTCTGGATGCCCAGCGGCAGGCCTCCCGGGTCCTCCGTGACGCCCGACCGGCCGTCCACCGTCGCCCACACACTGGCCACATGCCCGGCCCGCGCACTGTGCAGCTCCCAGGTGTGCGGATCCAGCCGCAGGAACGTACAGGTCGCGAAGAGGCCGGAGTCCACCGAGAGCAGGAGGTCGTTGGTCCGGCCCATCACCTCGCCCGGGTCGGAGACCGTACCCGCGATCGCCCGCATCGCTATGCGGACCTGCCCCATGAAGGCGGCCGCCTCCACGTCGTGGCCCTGCACATCACCGATCGCGAACCCCAGGGCGCCGTCCGCCAGCGCGAAACCGTCGTACCAGTCACCGCCGATGTCCAGGCCGTCACGGGCGGGCGCGTACCGCGCCGCGGACTGGATGCCGGGGAGGTCAGGAAGGGTCGCCGGAAGCATGTCGCGCTGAAGGGCCTGCGCGAGTTCCACTCTGGCCTGGTGGAATTCCACCTCCCGCCGAGCGCGGGCGGTGAGGCTCTGCAACGTGGTGAGCAGGTCCTCGGCGCTAACTGAGCGGGGAGTCCGACGCCGGTTCATTGGCTGCTCCGCGGTGCGTGAGTCCCTGAATCATATGGTGCACGCCTCGTGGCGGCGACTTCGCCGACGCCGGGGCACCCCCGCCGGATGGCCGGATGGCCCCGCACGCCGGGCCGTTGTCAGTGGCCGGTGGGATGCTGCCTGCATGGACGAGCTGATGAGGCAGCGGCGGGTGTACGGCACCGACCACGACGACCCGCACCCGGGCCCGAGGCCGGGCCACGACTACCGGGAGCTGGTCGGCGGCCCGCTCGACGGGCTGCTCCTGGACGTCACCGGCTGGAGCGACGAGGTCCTGCGCGAGGGGGTCCGGCTGGTCACGGAGATAGGCGCCTACGGACCGGGCGGCCGCGCGGAGTACGGGCCCCGCTCGATCGACGGCCACCAGTGGGACTGGCGGGGAGACGTCCGCTAGGAGGGGGCCGGAGCCCGCTCCGGGGGCGCGGCAGCGCGCGTGCCCCGGCGGACGGCGACGGAGGGGCGGGGGAGGGGGACGGGGGCGTCGCGCCGTCCGATAGGTTCTCCGGTCATGTGGGCTTTGAGCGCCGTCGGATACCGTCGGCTGGGTGCGGCAGCCGCCCTTGCGACCGCCGTGGGCGGCTGGATCTCCGGAAAACTGCCGGCCCACGACCCCTGGGGCCTGTGGACCGACCACGGCTCCACCGCGCGCACGGCCGCCGCCGTCCTCGCCTACGCCGGACTCACCGTGCTCGTCGTCGCCTGGTGGCAGTACGGCAGAACCGCCTCCTCCGTACGCGAGACGCTCACCACCCTCGCCTGGTGGACGGCACCGTTCCTGCTCACGCCCCCGCTCTACAGCGCCGACGTCTACAGCTACATCGCCCAGGGCGCCATGGTCGTCGAGGGCCACGACGTCTACACCGTCGGCCCTTCCAGCCTGGACCCCGCCGGGATCGGCGGCGACGCGGCGGCGAGCGTCGGTCACCACTGGCGCGACACCCCGGCCCCGTACGGCCCCCTCTTCCTCCTGCTGTCCGCCGCCGTCGCCAGGACGACCGGCGGCACCATCGTCCCCGCCGTCCTCGCGATGCGGCTCATCGCGCTCGCCTCCCTGGTCCTCATCGTCTGGGCCCTGCGCCGACTGGCCCGGGAGCACGGCACCAGCGAGAGCCGCGCCCTGTGGCTGGGGGCGCTCAACCCGCTCCTGCTCATGCACGTCGTCGGGGGCATGCACAACGACGGCCTGATGATCGGCCTCATGCTGGCCGGGCTCGCGCTCGCGCTGCGCGGCCGCTGGGTGGCCGGCAGCGCCCTCGTCGGGCTCGCGATGATGGTCAAGTCCCCGGCCGCCGTATCGCTGCTGTTCATCGGCGTGATGGTGTACGCCTCCGCCACCGGGCCTCAGTTGCGGCGCTGGGCCAAGGGGCTCCTCGCGCCCGGCCTCGTCGCCTGCGCGGTCGCCGGATCGGCGACCCTGATCAGCGGCACCGGCTTCGGCTGGCTCAGGACCCAGGGAGTCGCCGGCAACATCCACACAGCGCTCTCCGTCGTCAGCGACCTCGGCCTTGGCCTCGGCGAACTGGGGCGCCTGCTCATGGGCACCGACCCCGAACCGGTCAAGACTGCCGTGCAGAACCTCGGCCTGGCCGCGGCGGTCGCCGTGATCCTCGTCCTGGCATGGAGGTCGAAGAACGGCCACCTGCCACCGGTCCACGCCCTGGGCCTGGGACTGCTGGCACTGGTCGTCCTCTCGCCCATGGTGCAGCCCTGGTACCTCCTGTGGGGGCTCGCGGTCGTGGCCGCCACCCAGCAGTACGGCCGCGTCCCCACGGTCCTGATCGTGCTGTCGGCGGCCCTCGTGTACGAGACCCACCCCACCGGCGCCACCCCGCCCTACGGGTTCGCCCTCGCCGGGATCGCGGCGCTCCTCGCCACTCTCGCCGTCCGCCGCGCCCCCTTCCATCCGGAAGCCGCACCCGTCCCCGGACCACGCACCGGCGACCTGGACGCCCCGCTGAGCACCGAGGCCCCGCAGGCCACCCCGTAGATAATCCCTCGACGCCCTGAGCGGACCTCCGCTACGCTGATCGCGTCCTGTTGTCTCCGATAGAGGTGGACGTTGCGCATCTGAGGTCCGCGATCATCACGCGGTACGGCCTGGCCCGTACACCGGTCACGACGCTGTCGGCATGTCTGCCGCCCGTGACTCCCGCGTGGATGCGACCTCGGTGCTGAGCCGTCCCTCACCTTCGCAGGACTGTTCTCCCCACCACTCTCCGGCCCCCCGAGCCGGGTCGCCGCGTGCTGTTCGCATACGAAGCCCCCCGTTCCTCCCGCTTCCGACTGCGAGAACCCACCATGAGCCATCCCACCGCGCCCAGCGCCTCCGTGGCCGTCTCCAACCTCACCTTCCGGTGGCCCGACGGCACCACCCTCTTCGACGGGCTCTCCCTCACCGTCCCCCGGGGCCGCACCGGCCTGGTCGGCGCCAACGGCACCGGCAAGTCGACCCTGCTGCGCCTGCTCGCCGGGCCCCTGCGCCCCTCGGAGGGGTCCGTCACCGTGGGCGGAAACCTCGCCCACCTCCCGCAGAACATCACCCTGGACACGGACCTGCGCGTCGACGGGGCCCTCGGCATCGCCGAGCGGCGGGCCGCCCTGCGCGCCATCGAGTCCGGCGACGTACGGGAGGAGCACTTCGAGACGGTCGGCGACGACTGGGACGTCGAGGAACGCGCCCTGGCCACCCTCGGCTCCCTCGGACTCGGCGCCGTCGGACTGGACCGCACGGTGGGCCAGCTGTCCGGCGGCGAGACCGTCCTGCTGCGGCTGGCGGCCCTGCTGCTGGAGCGCCCCGACGTCCTGCTCCTGGACGAGCCCACCAACAACCTCGACCTGTTCGCCCGCCGCAGGCTCTACGACGCCGTCGACTCCTGGCGTACCGGCATCCTCATCGTCGTCAGCCACGACCGGGAGCTGCTGGAACGGGTCGACCGCATCGCCGAACTGCGCTCGGGCTCGGTGAGCTGGTACGGCGGTGGCTGGTCCGCCTACCAGGAGGCCCTGGCCACCCAGCAGGAAGCGGCCGGCCGGATGCTGCGCTCCGCCGAGGCCGACGTACGGCGCCAGCAGCGCGAGCTGGAGGAGACCCGGATCAAGGTGGCCCGCCGCCAGCGTCACGACAAGAAGCTGGACGGCCAGCGCAAGGCCCCGCGCATCGTCGCAGGGGAGCGCAAGCGCTCGGCCCAGGAGTCCGGGGACCGGCTGCGCGGGCTGCACGAGGACCGCCTCGACGAGGCCCTCGAGCGCCGGGAGGAGGCGGCCGAAGCCGTCCGCCGCGACGCCGAGATCAAGGTGAGCCTGCCCCACACCGCCGTACCCGCGGGCCGCACCGTCCTGACCGTACGGGAGCTGGGCCTGCCCTACGGGCGGCTGCGCGAGGGCAGCCTCCAGGTCAAGGGCCCCGAACGCATCGCCCTGGTCGGCCGCAACGGGGCGGGCAAGACGACCCTGCTGCGCACGCTCACCGGGGAGCTCGCACCGACCTCCGGCGAGGCCACGGCCTCGGTGCCGCTGAAGTTCCTCCCGCAGCGCCTCGACGTCCTCGACGACACCCTGAGCGTCGCCGCGAACGTCGCCCGCACGGCCCCCGGCACCACCGACAACCAGATCAGGTCCCAGCTCGCCCGGTTCCTCTTCAAAGGCGCCCGGGCGGAGCAGCCTGCGGGCACCCTCTCGGGCGGCGAACGCTTCCGGGCCGCCCTCGCGGCGACGATGCTCGCCGCCCCCGCCCCGCAGCTGCTCCTGCTGGACGAGCCGACGAACAACCTCGACCTGGCCAGCGTGCGGCAGCTGACGAGCGCCCTGGAGTCCTACGAGGGCGCCCTCGTCATCGCCGGCCACGACCTGCCGTTCCTGGAGTCCGTGGGGATCACCCGCTGGATCCTGCTGGACGACGAGCTGCGGGAGACCGACGCGGAGGAGGTACGTGAGCTGTTCGGCAGCCCCGAGTCCGCCCCGGCGTGACCCGGGCGCGGTGCACCGGGCGTACGGGGCGTGGTCAGGCCGCCTCGTAGCGGTGGGCCCGTCCGCCCCGCCATTCCACCCAGACCGGGTTGTCGAGGATCCGGTCCGCCTCTTCGAGGCCGGCCTCGCTCAGGAACACGATGACGTCGTGGTCGCTGTGGGCCAGCCCGAGTATCTCGTCCCGGCCTTCGTAGTGCACGGTCACCCGGCGGCCGCCCGAGGGGGTCGGCCGGTGGATGACGATCGGGGGATTTGCCATGGCTCCACCCTGCGACGAGCCCCGCCCCCTCGCATCCCCGCCCCGGCCACTCCCTGGGTGTGACGGGGACGGGTCCGGAACGGCGGTCCCCCTTCCGGGAGGCGGAACGGGGACCCTCACCGCCCGGCGGGGCCGATTTCCACCGTTGTGGTGACGCGCACCAGCGACGGGGCGCGCGGGGCGGAGCCGAACCCGAAGGCGACCGGTGGATCGAGGGGAGTGAGCGGCCCCAGGTCCGCCCCGTCCAGCACGGCCTCGGCGGCCAGGACGGGCCGCAGGTCCCGCGCCCCGTACCACTCCCGCCGCCCAGGGCCCGCGCGCCCCAGAGTGCGTACGCCGGGCATCAGCAGCCGGGCCGGAACATCGCACAGCGCGGCCCAGAGCGGGCTGCGGACGAGCGGGGAGGGCACGGCGGAGAGCAGCCTGCCGAGTGCGGTCCGGCGTCCCGCGTGCAGCCGCAGGCGCAGCGGCCCCGCCTCGACGACCCAGACGTGCCCGGAGACCGATACGGAGCCGGTGACGGACACCGGGACCACCTCGGTCCGGTCGAAGCGGTAGGTGGCGGCGACGAAGTCCGCGATCTGCTGCGACGGCGCCAGCAGGACCCGCTCGCCGTCGGCGTACTCGACCATGACGTCGCTGAACGCCCCGAACGGCGAACGCGGCCAGTGCCCGACCACCAGCCGGACGCCCGAGGCGGTCCCCACCCCGGCGATCCAGCCGTCGAACCGCAACCGCTCGCCCGCCACGGCCGCCTACTCGAACCGCGACGGGTCGCCGGCGCCCCGCCGTACGATCTCCGGCTCTTCACCGGAGAAGTCGATCACCGTGGTCGGCTCGGTGCCGCAGTCGCCCGAGTCGATGACGGCGTCCACCTCGTGGTCCAGCCGCTCCTTGATCTCCCAGCCCTGCGTCAGCGGCTCCTCCTCGTCCGGCAGCAGCAGAGTGCTGGACAGCAGCGGCTCGCCCAGCTCGGCGACCAGCGCCTGGGTCACGACATGGTCGGGGATGCGGACGCCCACCGTCTTCTTCTTCGGGTGCAGCAGCTGGCGGGGCACCTCCTTCGTCGCCGGGAGGATGAAGGTGTAGCTGCCGGGCGTGGCCGCCTTCACCGCGCGGAACACGTCGTTGTCGACGCGGACGAACTGCGCCAGCTGCGCGAAGTCGTGGCACACCAGCGTGAAGTGGTGGCGGTCGTCGAGGTTGCGGATCGACCGGATCCGGGCGATGCCGTCGCGGTTGCCCAGCTGGCAGCCCAGCGCGTAACAGGAATCGGTCGGATACGCGACGAGCGCACCGGAACGGATGCTGTCGACCACCGTGCCGATGGTGCGCGGCTGGGGATTCTCGGGGTGCACGTCGAAATACTTGGCCATCCGCCGAGCTTACGTGCTCGGAAGCGGCCCGTCCGGACAGTGCGGAGGAGGCGGCCCGGTACACCGGGCCGCCTCCCTTTACCGCTTCCGTACGGTCAGATACTGCCTTCGTAAGGTCAGACCGTTGCGGGGCCGACCAGCTCTTCCAGGACGTCTTCCATCGTCACGAAGCCGATGACCGTCCCCTTGTCACCGGCGACGGCGGCGAGGTGCGTACCGGCGGCGCGCATCGCCGTCAGGGTGTCGTCCAGCGGGGTGTCGATCTCGACCCGGATCACCGGATGGATCGCGCTCGCGGGCAGCGGCTTGGTGCGCTCCGCGACCCCGAGGGCGTCCTTGATGTGCAGATAGCCCAGCACCCCGTCGTCCGGCCCGGTCACCGGCAGCCGGGAGAAGCCCGAGGCGACCGCGGCCCGCTCCAGCTGCTGCGGGGTGATGCCGAGGTCGACGGTGACGGTCCGGTTCAGCGGGACCATCACCTCGCCGACCGGCCGGGTGCCCAGCTCCAGGGCGTCCTGGAGCCGCTCGCCGTCGGCAGGGGCGAGGAGACCGGCTTCGCTGGAGTCCTTCACCAGCCGGACCAGCTCGTCGTCGGTGAAGACCGAGGAGACCTCGTCCTTCACATCGACCTTGAGCAGCCGCAGCAGCATGTTGGCGAACGCGTTGATACCGAAGATGACCGGGCGCAGCGCCCGGGTCAGCCACACCAGGGACGGGCCCAGCGCCAGGGCCGTGGCGACGGGCGCGGCGAGCGCGATGTTCTTCGGGATCATCTCCCCGATGAGCATGTGGAGATAGGTCGCCAGGGTCAGCGCGATCACGAACGCGATCGGGTGGACCAGGGGGGCCGGTACGCCGATCGCGTCGAACGGCGGCTCCAGCAGATGAGCGATGGCCGGTTCGGCGACGGCGCCCAGCACCAGCGAGGAGATCGTGATGCCGAGCTGGGCCGTGGCCATGGCGGCCGACAGGTGTTCGATGCCCCACAGGGTGCTCTTGGCCCGCCGGCTGCCGCGCAGGGCCTCCGGTTCGATCTGGCTGCGGCGCACGGAGATCAGCGCGAACTCCGCGCCGACGAAGAACGCGTTCGTGAGGAGGGTGAGCGCGCCGATCAGAAGCTGGACGGTGGTCATCGGGCGTCCTCCTCCACGAGGGTCAGGGCCGGGGCGGGCGCGGTGATCCGCACCCGGTCGGCCCGGTGGTGTTCGATGTCGAGGACGTCGAACTGCCAGCCGTCGACCTCCACCCGGTCCGTGCGGACGGGGATGCGGGCGAGCTGGTTGGCGAGCAGCCCGGCGAGTGTCTCGTACGGGCCTTCCGGCGCGCGGAAGCCGATCCGGTCGAGTTGGTCCAGCCGGATGCTGCCCTCGGCCTCCCAGACCGCACGGCCGTCGCCGAGCGGCTCGGCCGGTGCCAGGTCGGGCCGCTCGTGCGGGTCGTGCTCGTCGCGGACCTCTCCGACGACCTCCTCGACGATGTCCTCCACGGTGGCGACCCCCGCCGTACCGCCGTACTCGTCGATGACGACCGCCATGGTCCGGTGGCGGCGCATCTGCGCCAGCAGCCGGTCCACGGGCAGTGAGTCCGGTACGAGGAGGGGCTCGGTGGCCAGAACGGTGACCGGGGTCCGGGCGCGCTCGGACTCGTCCAGGGCCAGCACGTCGCGGATGTGGACCGTACCGATGACGTGGTCCAGGCTGTCGCGGTAGACCGGGAAGCGGGACAGGCCGGTGGCCAGCGTGAGGTTGGCGGCGTCGGCCGCGGTGGCGTGGGCCTCCAGGGCCCGGACGTCCACCCGGGGCGTCATCACGTTCTCGGCGGACAGCTCCGCCAGGTGCAGGGTGCGGACGAACAGCTCCGCCGAGTCCTGCTCGATGGCGCCCTGGCGGGCCGAGTGCTGGGCGAGGGCGATGAGCTCCTGCGGGGTACGGGCCGAGGCCAGCTCCTCGGCCGGCTCCAGGCCGAACCGGCGCACGGCACGGTTGGCGGTGTTGTTGAGGTGCCGGATCAGCGGGGCGAAGCAGGCCGTGAACGCGCGCTGCGGGCCGGAGACGACCTTGGCGACGGCGAGCGGGCTGGAGATCGCCCAGTTCTTCGGGACGAGCTCACCGACGACCATGAGGACGACGGTGGACAGCGCCACACCGAGCAGGGTCGCGACCGTGGACACGGCGCCCGACGGTAGGCCGGCGGACTCCAGCGGGGAGCGCAGGAGCACGGCCAGGGACGGCTCGGCCAGCATGCCGATGACCAGGGAGGTCACGGTGATGCCCAGCTGAGCGCCGGACAGCTGGAACGTGAGCCGCTTGGCGGCCTTGAGCGCGCTTTCGGCCCCGCGTTCACCGGCCTGCGCGGCGCGTTCGAGCTCACCGCGCTCGATGGTGGTCAGCGAGAACTCGGCCGCGACGAACACCGCGCACGCCAGAGTCAGCCCGAGGGCGAGAAGGAGCAGGAGTACTTCGCTCACCGTGTCACCTCCGTCCCCTGGTGTGCCGGGGCAGGGATGACACGGTTCGTACTGGGAGGCTCACCCATTGCGGTACCGCAGCTCCTTCTCTGTTCGGGTCGTCGGAATGACGTCGGGCGGATGGAAACCCGCCCTGTAGATAGTAAAGGGGGCGCAAAGCGATCGGGAGTGGTGCGCATCACAGGAGGGTGCGGCTGGGTAGAGAGGTGTTTTCACCCCACGAAGAAGGAGTGGACGCCGGACATGGTGTTCAAGAAGTTGCTCGGAGCCCTCGGGGTCGGCGGCCCCTCGGTCGACACCGTTCTGCAACCCGCCCCCGCCCTTCCGGGCGGACCCCTCTCCGGCGAGGTCCGCCTGCGCGGCGGCGGGCGGGGTGTGACGGTCGAACAGATCTCCCTCCTCCTGGTCGCCCGGGTCGAGGTGGAGGGAGCCGACGAGGAGCACGACTCCACGGTCGTCCTCGAACGGTTCACCGTCGGCGGCGGGTTCCGGCTCGCGGAGGACGCCGAGCACACCGTGCCGTTCACCGTCACCCTGCCCTGGGAGACCCCGGTCACAGAGCTCCACGGCCAGCCGCTGGGCCCCGTGCTCGGGATCCGTACGGAGCTGGAGGTGGCCGGAGCGCGGGGCAAGGGCGACCTGGACCCGCTCGCGGTGGCGCCGCTGCCCGCCCAGGAGGCGGTCCTGGAAGCGTTCGGGCAGCTCGGATACGGCTTCAAGTCGGCCGATCTGGAGCTCGGCCACATCCGGGGGACCGGCCAGCAGCTGCCCTGCTACCAGGAGATCGAGATCGTGCCGCCCGCCGACCGGGCCCACGCGGTGAACGAGATCGAGGTGACGTTCCTCGCCGCGCCGGGCGGCCTGGAGGTCGTGATCGAGGTGGACAAGCGCGCCGGGCTCCTCACCGAAGGCCACGACACGGTGCACCGCTTCACCACCTCGCACCACGCGGTGCCTCAGGCCGACCGCAACGCCGAGGTCGACGCCTGGCTCCAGCAGGTGATCGGCGCGCAGACGGCCTACGCCACGCCGTACCCGTACGCACAGGGCGGCAGCCACCACGACGACCACCACCACGCGCACCACCGCTCGGGCCCCGGGACCGGGGCGGTGGTGGCGGGAGTCGCGGCCGGTGCCGCCGTCGGTGTCGTCGGCGGAATGGTCGCCGCCGAGGTGATCGACGAGATCGGCGACGCCTTCGAGGGCGACGACGACGGCGGGGAGGGCGGCGAGGAGGAGTAACCCCCGGGGCGGCCCCGTGCGGATCTGCCCCTCGGGGCGCGGCTCCGCGCGGGGCGGCATCCGAGTGGCGGAAAACCCTTGCTCCGGGTGGCGCCCCCCGCAGGTGTGCCGGGCGCCTGACGAGGAAGGTGGAGGGGGTGAACCGCCGCCCGGACGTGTCGACGAGGAGATCCATGAACGCAGAGACCCGGCCTCCCGACCGGGCGCACCAGCGCCCGAAAGGCGTCACCGACACGACCGTCGAGGCGCTCGGCGCCCTGTCGAAGGCGCTGGAGACTACCGAACGGGCCCGGGGCGCCCTCTACACCTTCCACCAGCTCACCGGCAGCGCCGACCTCACCCTCGACGACGCCGTACGGCTGCTCCGCGAGGCCGGGCACGGGGACCAGGCCGACCGGGTCCAGCGGGAGATCCTCGGGCGCAACGTCATCCCCGGCCACTGGACCTTCCAGATCGTCGAGGAGTACAACGCCACGTACTACGACGTGTTCCGGACGGTCGAGGAGGAGATCCGGGGCGAACTCGCCGAGGGCCGTGACCACTTGTACGAGGCCGAGATGAAGGAGGACCGGCGCACGCGAGGCCACCCGGACCACACCGCGACCTAGGGCCT
The DNA here is from genome assembly GCF_009865135.1 of Streptomyces sp. SID8374. NCBI lineage: Bacteria > Bacillati > Actinomycetota > Actinomycetes > Kitasatosporales > Streptomycetaceae > Streptomyces > Streptomyces sp. SID8374. The sequence continues at coordinate 2,331,635 of NZ_WWGH01000002.1, forward strand.
GTCACGGCGCGTCGCACGCATCCGTCCGGCCCCTCGGTACGGAAGGATTCCGTACCGGTCCAGCCGGAAGGATCCGTACCCGTCCAACCGAGAGGGGGAGCCGTGCCTGACGCCGACGTCGTCATCGTGGGCGCCGGAGCGGCCGGGCTGAGCCTGGCGTACCACCTGTGCCCGCCGGGCGGCGCCGTACCGCTGTCGGTCGTGCTCGTCGACGCCCCGCCGGGGCCCTTGAGGCCGCCGCCGCGCACGTGGTGCTACTGGGAGCCGCCGGGCGGAGCCTACGACTCCGCCCTCGCCGCTTCGTGGCCACGGCTGCGGGTGCGGGCGGCCGACGGGACCGCCACGGTGAGCGACCCGTTCCCCTTCCGCTACAAGATGCTGCGCTCGGACGCCTTCGAGGCAATGGTCGGCCGACGTCTGTCCCAGGCGCCGGCCTTCCGCCGGATCGAGGCCACGGTGACCGCCGTACGCGACGCACCGGACGGCGGCGCCGAAGTGCTCACCCGAGGCGGGCAGGTTCTCGTCCGTGGCCGCCGGGTCTTCGACTCGCGCCCGCCCGTCCGCCTGCCGCCCGCCCGCACCACCCTGCTCCAGCACTTCATGGGCTGGTTCGTCCGCACCGAGCGCCCCTCCTTCGACCCGACGACCGCCGACCTGATGGACTTCCGCACACCGCAGCCCGCACATGGACTCTCCTTCGGCTACGTGCTCCCCCTCGACCCGCACACCGCCTTGGTCGAGTACACCGAGTTCTCGCCCGCCCCGCTGGGCACCGAGCAGTACCTGCGCGCCCTGCGCCACTACACCCAAGAGGTCCTGAAACTAGGGGAGTTCCGGATCACGGCGCAGGAACGCGGCGTCATCCCCATGACCGACGGCCGCTTTCCGCCCCACGAGGGGCGGTCCGTGCACCGCATCGGCACCGCAGGCGGCGCGACCCGCCCCTCCACCGGCTACACCTTCGCGGCCGTGCAGCGGCAGAGCCGGGCCATCGCGGGCCGACTCCGCGCCGGACGCGAGCTGCGGATGCCCGCGCCGTACGGGGCCTGGCCCCGAGCCATGGACGCGGTCATGCTGCGGGCGCTGGACAGCGGCCGGGTCGACGGCGCCGACTTCTTCACCCGCCTCTTCCGCACCGTCCCCGGCGAACGGCTGCTCCGCTTCCTGGACGGCAGCTCCCACCTCCACGAGGACCTGCTGATCGGCCTGCGCACACCGGTCGTCCCGATGCTGCGGACCGTCGTCGAACTCCCCTTCAGAGCGAGAAACCAACCCCCACCGACCGGCCACGAAGAGAGCACCCCATGACCCTGTTGCGCGGCGACGCACTGTCCGCGGCCTTCGATCACGGCTCCGGCGCCTACGACCGGCTCGTCGCGGCCAGCCCCGGCTACCACGCCCATCTGCGCCGCTCCGCCCGCCGGTTGGGGCTGCCCGACGGCGGGCGCGGGCTCCGCGTGCTGGACCTGGGATGCGGTACGGGTGCCTCCACGGCCGCGCTCCTCGCCGCCGCACCGTACGCCCGGATCACCGGCGTCGACGCCTCCGCGGGCATGCTGGACCGAGCGGCCGCGAAGAGCTGGCCACCGGGCGTCGACTTCGTGCACGCCCCGGTGGAGGAGCTGGCGGACCGGCTGCGCCCCGGCTCCTTCGACGCGGTGTTCGCCGGGTACCTCTTCCGCAACCTCGCCGACCCCGACAAGACCCTCGACCTGGTACGCGGTCTGCTCGCCCCGGGCGGCCGCCTCGCGGTGCACGAGTACACGCTCGGCGGATCCCCCGTCCACCGTGCCGTGTGGAACACGGTCTGTGCCGCGATCATCCAGCCCGCCGGACGGCTCGCCGGGGACGCCGAGCTCTACCGCCATCTCCGGCGCAGCGTCGTCGAGTTCGACACCGCCCCCGCTTTCGCCGACCGGGTGCGGAGGGCCGGATTCACCGGCGTACGCATCCTCCCGCTGCCCGGCTGGCAGACCGGGATCACCCACACCTTCGTGGGCCGCGCGGGGAGGGGGCGTGATGTTTCCGCGCGACACCGGAACGGGGCAGCGGCGCGGCCGGGACCGCCGGGCGGCCGTGGTGCCCGCCCCTGACGGCCGCGCCCGCTTCACACCGCAGGACGCCCCCACTGCGGCGGTCGTCGGAGGCGGCATCGCCGGGATCGCGGCGGCCACCCTGCTGGCCGAGCGCGGCGTACGCGTCACCCTCCACGAGCGGGAACGCAGCCTGGGCGGACGGCTGGCGGGCTGGCCCACCGAACTCGCCGACGGCACGACCGTCACCATGAGCCGGGGCTTCCACGCCTTCTTCCGGCAGTACTACAACCTGCGCGGCCTGCTGCGCCGGGTCGACCCGGGCCTCGACTCGCTCACCCGGCTGCCCGACTACCCGCTGCGGCACAGCTCGGGCCTCCACGACAGCTTCGCCCGGGTGCCGCGCACCCCTCCCCTCAGCGCCCTGGGGTTCGTCGCGCTCAGCCCCACCTTCGGTCTGCGCGACCTGGTCCGGATGAACCCGCGCGCCGCCCTGCCACTGCTGGACGTCCGCGTCCCCGAGGTCTACGACCGCCTCGACTCCATCAGCGCCCATGACTTCCTCACCGGCATCCGCTTCCCCGAAGCCGCCCACCACCTGGCGTTCGAGGTGTTCTCCCGCAGCTTCTTCGCCGATCCGCGCGAACTGTCGGCGGCGGAGCTGGTGCTGATGTTCCACATCTACTTCCTCGGTTCCAGCGAGGGCCTGCTCTTCGACGTCCCCGACGAGCCGTTCCCCACCGCACTGTGGGACCCGCTCCACCGCTACCTGGAGGGCCACGGTGCCGACGTACGCACCGGGACCCCTGTCCGGCAGGTGCGGCCGCTGTCCGACGGCGGACTGGACGTCACCACCGACGAGCGCACCACGCGGTACGACGCCCTCGTCCTCGCCCTGGACAGCGGCGGCCTGCGCCACGTCGTCGGCGCCTCCCCGGAGCTGGGCGACGCCGAGTGGCGGGCCAGGATCGACGGGCTGCGCACCGCCCCGCCGTTCCTGGTCTCCCGGCTCTGGACCGACCGGCCGGTGGCGTACGACCGGCCGGGATTCCTGGGCACCAGCGGCTACGGGCCCCTGGACAACGTGAGCGTCCTGGAGCGCTGGGAGGGCGAGGCCGCCCGCTGGGCCCGGCGCACCAAGGGGTCGGTCGTCGAACTGCACGCGTACGCCGTCGCACCGGACGCGGACCGGGGCGCCCTACAGGCCGAGGTGCTGCGCCAACTCCACCGGATCTACCCGGAGACACGGAGCGCCCGCATCGTCGACGAGCGCCACGAGTGGCGGGCGGACTGCCCGATGTTCCCCGTGGGCGGCTACCGGGACCGGCCGGGCGTGCGCACCCCCGACCCGGCTGTCACGGTGGCCGGGGACATGGTCCGCACCGGGCTGCCGGTGGCGCTGATGGAACGCGCGGCCACCAGTGGATTCCTCGCCGCGAACGCCCTGTTGGAGCGGTGGGGCGTACGCGGGCAGACGCTCTGGACCGTTCCGCGCGCCGGGCGCTCGGCGGCCCTGCGGCGGCTCGCGGCGCTGGGGGCCGACTGAGGGAGGGGGCCTCGTGGCCCCTCAGCCCTTCAGCCCGGGAACCGCCCGCTGTCGCGCAGCTCCCAGCGCCTCTCCGCGTACGCCAGGTCGTCCCGCCACAACCGCCCGGCCGAGGCGCGCATCAGCGGGCGCAGCAGCGGCGCGGCCGCCCGGGCCACCGCGAACCCGCGCCGGTCCGACGCCGCGACCAGCGCCTCCGTCACGGCGGTGCGGGGCCGCCCCCGCTCGTCCGGGGCCAGGGGAGTGGCGTGGGTCTCCACGACGGACCCCGCGCCCTCGCCCTCGACGATGTGCATGACGACCGTACGGGGCTCGGGCGCCGTGAACCGGGCCCGCACCGGCACCACCAGCCGCCCGGCCACCTTGAAGGAGACGTCGACCATGAACCCGTCGTCGTCCGCCGGGGAGTGGGCCGGGGAGTCGGCGGGCGTTCCGGTCACCGTCAGATCCACGAAGGAGTACGGGTGGAACCACGCCCCGTGCCACGGATCGAGGCGGTTGGCCACCACGTCCTCCGGCTCGCAGCGGCCCACGCCGGAGTAGACCGCCTCCACGGCGTCCCGGACCCTCGGCCGGACCGGAACGTACGGCCGCTCCGAAGGCGTCTCGCCGCCCACCGCGTCGAGTCGCACCCAGAGCAGGACCCCGTCGTCGAAGGCCGGATAGGGCTCCCACCCCGCGAACGGCCCGCCGTCCAGGGCCAGTCCGTGCCAGTGGCAGACCAGCGTGCCGCAGCGGACGGGGCTGTCCCGCAGGGGCGCCCCCAGGTGCGGGCAGGCGCCCGGCCCGGTGCGGAGCCTCCCCTCGGCGTCCCGCCACGCGACCACCTCGGTGGAGCCGACCGTGACGCCGAGGGTCCGGCCGGGCGGCAGGTCGCGCGAGGCGCCGATGACGTACCAGTTGCCGGACGGCCGGCTCTGCGCCCGCTTGAGGGCGTCCGCGATCAGCCCCGGTTTCGCCTCCCGCCAGGTCGGCGCCTGCCGCTCCCACGGCACGGGCGCGCGCCGCAGCCGCAGCGGAATACGGCTGGGGCGTCCTGGCCCGGGGCTCATACCGCCTCCTCACGTACGGGGGCCACACGCGGCCGGGACGGCGGGGAGGCACAGGCTCCCGCGACCGGTGCCTTCTCCTCGCCGCGCCGGCGCACCGCGCGTACGGCGACCGCCCGTACCAGCCCGTCCAGCGCCACCACCGCCCGCCGTCGGCGCGGCACGACCGACCGGCGGTGCAGGACCGCGTACCCGTCGGCCTCGATCGCGTCCAGGATGCCGCTGTAGAGCACGAACGCCGTACGGATACAGGGCCGCGACACCGGCGCGAGCATCGCGATCCCGGGCAGGGCGTCCCGGTACACCGCCCGGTTGTGGGCGGCGGCGGCCCGCAGCACGTCGGTGATCCGCGCGTCCCGCACCCCTGTCCGCCTGCTCCACTCGAAGCGCTCCCGGTCGACCCCGTGCGCGGCCAGCAGCTCCGCCGGCAGATAGAGCCGGCCCCGGTCCAGGTCCTCGCCCACATCCCGCAGGAAGTTCGTCAGCTGGAAGGCGACACCGAGCGCGGCCGCGTGCGGAGCGGCCTCCTCGCGCGGCCCCACCGTGCCGAGCACCGGCAGCATCTGAAGGCCGATCACCGCGGCCGAACCGTGCATGTACCGGCCCAGATCCTCGTACGAGGCGTACCCGCCGACCGTCAGATCGCTGCGCATCGAGGCCAGGAAGTCGGTGAAGTGGACGCGGTCGATGCCGTACCTCCGTGCCGTGTCGGCGAGCGCCCGGATCACCGGCTCGGTCGCCCCTTCCCGCCGCAGCCCCGCCTCCAGCTGGGCCTCCAGCGCGAGCAGGGCACGGGCGCGCTCCCCGGGCGTGGCCGTGGAGTCGAGGTCGTCCACGATGTCGTCGGCCCAGCGGGCGAAGCCGTACAGGGCGTGGACGGCCGGGCGCCGGTCGACGGGGAGCAGCCGGGTGGCGAGGAAGTACGTCTTGCCGTGGCGGGCGTTGAGCTCCCGGCAGCGGGCGTACGCCGCACGGAGGGCGGGTTCACGGATGCCGGCGGCGTCGAGTTCACGGACGGTCATGCAGCGGTGCCTTTCCGGTCGGTGAGGGGGCCGGTGATCCTCTGAGCGGCCAGCTTCCCGGAGATCAGGACGGTCGGCACGCCGACGCCAGGCGTGGTGCCGCACCCCGCGAGGACGGCGTTGACCGTGCCCCGCACCAGGTTGCGCGGCCGGAACGGGCCGGTCTGCGGGAAGGTGTGGGCCACGGAGAACGGGGTGCCCGCCGCATGCCCCTGCTCGGTCCAGTCGACCGGCGTGACCAGCCCCTCCTCCTCGATCGCCGCACCCAGTCCGGGCATCTCCCGGCGCTCCAGCTCGGCCAGCAGCTCGTCCCGGTAGCGGGGCCCCAGCTCCCGCCACTCCCGTACACCCGGCCCGACCTCGGTGTTCGGGCAGGGAGCCAGCACATAGTGGAGGTGCTTGCCCGGCGGGGCGAGGGAAGGGTCGGTCGCGGTGGGCCGGGTGATGAGGAGCGACGGGTCCGACATCAGCTCGCCGGTGCGGGTGAGTTCACGGAAGGTGCCCTTCCAGGCCGCGCCGAACGAGATGGTGTGGTGCGCCAGATCCGGCCACGTGCGGTCCGTGCCCGCGTGCAGGATCACCGCGGACGGCGAGTGGCGCAGGCGGAGGGGCCGGTGGGGGGCGCGGCCGAGGAGCCGGTAGGTGACGGGCAGGTCGGGGGTGAGGACCACCGCGTCGCAGGGGATGCGCTCCTGGTCGGTGACGACGGCGGTGACGCGGTCACCCGAACGCTCCAGCCGGGTCACCGTCTGCCCGTAGCGGAACGCGGCGCCCGCCTCGGCGGCCGAGTCCGCCAGCGCACGCGGCAGCGCGTGCATGCCGCCCTCGGGGAAGTACACCCCGGCGATCGTGTCCATGTAGGCGATGACGGCGTACGCGGCGAGCGCCCGGGCCGGCGGGACACCGGCGTACAGCGCCTGGAACGAGAAGACCCTGCGCAGCCGTTCGTCCGAGACGAAGTGCCCGATCCGCGCGTCGAGTCGGCCGAAACCGCCGAGGGCGGCGAGGCGGGCCAGGTCGGGGTGGGCGAGCTGGAGCGGCGAGTCGAAGTTGGCGTCGATGAAACGGCGCATCTGCACCCGGTAGAGGCGCTCCAGCCACCTGCGCAGCCGCCGGTAGCCGACCGCCTGCCGGGCCCCGGCGAACTGCTCCACCGCCGCCTCCATCGCGGCCCCGTCGGTGTGCACGTCGAGTTGGCTCCCGTCGGCGAACCTGGCCCGGTAGGCGGGGTCCAGCCTGATCAGCTCCAGCCGGTCGGCCAGCCGGTCCCCGACCGCCGCGAAGGCCTCCTCCACCAGGTCCGGCATGGTGAGCACGGTGGGACCGGTGTCGATGCGGTAGCCGCCGGACTCCAGCAGCCCGGCCCGCCCGCCGGGCCCGGGGTCGCGCTCCACCACCGTCACCCGGCGGCCCGCGCCGAGGAGGTGGAGCGTCGCGGCCAGCCCCGCCAGACCGGCGCCTACCACCACCACATGGTCGACGGGTCCCTTGACCGTGATCACCGGATACGTCCTCCTTCGGCCGTGGTCAGGACCCGGGCCGCCACCCGGCTGTCGTGCCCGCGGGTGTCGTCGGGGGTGGCGGGGGAGTGCCCGGAGCGGCCCCCGGAGACGGTGTGCAGCAGACCGAGGAGCTGCCGTCCGCCGTGCGCGTCGACATCGACGGCCTCGCCCAGGCGGCGTACGGCGTGGTCGCGGAGGCGCTCGGCCTTCCGCTCCACATGGCCGCGCGCGCCGGTCGCCTCCAAGACGTTGCGTACGTCCGCGAGATCCTCCTCGGTGACATCGGCGTTGCCCACCGTGTGGCCGAGGACGGCCAGGGCCCCTTCGTCGCCCGCGGCCTCGGCCCGCTCCCGGGCGACGGCGAGGAGATAGGTCGGCTTTCCCTCGCGGATGTCGTCGCCGGACGGCTTCCCGGTCAGATCCGGGTCGCCGAAGACGCCGAGGAGGTCGTCCCGGAGCTGGAAGGCGATGCCCGCGCACCGGCCCGCCGAGCGCAGGGAGGTCGTGGTGCGCTCATCGGCATCGGCCAGGGCCGCCCCGATCGCCAGGGGCCGCTCCACGGAGTACAGGGCGCTCTTGAGGCAGGCGGTCCGCACGGCCCGCGCCGCCGAGGAGCCGCCGGTGGCCTGGCCGTGCAGGTCCAGGTACTGCCCGGCGACCATCTCGGTCCGCAGGGAGCGCCAGATCGACCGGATCCGGTGGCGTACGGGGGCGGGCAGCTCCGTCTCCGCGACGGTGTCGTCGGCCCAGACCAGCGCGAGGTCCCCGGCCAGCACGGCGGCCGAGGTGCCGAAGGCGGAGCCCCGTTCGGAGTCCGGGGAGAGACCCGCCCGGGTGGCGAGGCCGATGTGCACGGCGGGCTTGCCCCGGCGGAGCCGCGAGCGGTCCATCACATCGTCGTGGATCAGCGCGCAGGTCTGGATCAGCTCCAGCGCGACCCCCAGCCGCAGCGCGGCGGCGGTGGACCCGGCGTCCGCAGCGCCGCAGGCCCGCATCCCCCACCACAGGAGCCTCGGGCGCATCCGCTTGCCCCCGTCCAGCGTGAAGTCGGCGACCCGCCCGGCCAGGTCCCCGGCGAACGAGGCGTCGATCTCCGACGCCTGCGCGACCCGTTCCGCGAGGACCGCCCGTGCGGTACGCAGGACGGCGCCGACCACGTCCGCGTCGACGGCCGTGGCCGCCGTGGTGGAGGGGCCGGGGCCCGCCGGGAGCGGACAGGCGGCGAAGGAGTGCTCCACGGCCTGGATGCGGGCCATCTCACGTCCTTCCGCTCAGGGGGCGAACCATTCGTCACTCCTTCCGGACTCGTACCCCGTACGGATGCGGTTCGTCAGGACTGATCGGGTGGGCGGGCCGCACAGGGAGGGAGGCGGTGGTCAGAGACGATCACGACAGCGGCACGCTCCCGGCGCAGAAACACCCGGAGCGGCGTGCCGGGAACGGTGGGCCCGCCCGTTCGGCCTACGGGCGCGGGGGAGCGGGCGCACGGCCGGACGGCCGGTCACCTGCGGGCGAGTTGCCTGCGGTGACCGGCCGTCCGGGGAGGGTGTACGGGCCTGCCGGGGGGTCAGCGGACGTCGACGTAGTCGGTGGCGCTGGTGGAGCCCAGACGGGCGGAGGTGGCCTTGAACTCGGCCTTCCAGGTGCCGTCCTTCTTGGCGGTGAAGCCCTTGGTGAAGACGCCCTTGCTGTTCGTGCGCACGGTGGCCAGCTTGGTCCACTTCTTGGAGCCCTTGGCCTGGAACAGGATGTTCACGGACTGGCCGGAGGTGTTCTTCCAGGTGCCGTCCAGGCTGCGCAGGGTGCCCTTGGCCGTGATGGTGCGGCCCTTGCGGACCGGCTCCGGGGAGGCGTCGAAGCCGGAGACCGAGGTCCGCAGCTTGACGTCCACGTAGTCGGTGCCGCTGACGGCGGCGGCGCGGTCGGCGGTGCCCGCGTAACGGGCACGCCAGGTGCCGTCCGCCTTGGCGGTGACCGAGGTGGCGAGGGCGCCCTTGCTGTCGGTGGTGACGGTGGCGGCCTTGCTCCAGGTCTTGGCGCCCTTCGCCTGGAACTCGATGACGACGGACGCCTTGGCCAGCGGAGCCCAGGCGTTGCTCGTGGCGCCGGCGGTCTGGAGGGTGCCGCTCACCTTCAGCTTGCCGCCCTTGGCGACCGGCTCGGGGGAGGCGTTGAAGGAGATGATCCGGGCGGGCACGGCGGAGACGGTGAGCGTGGCGGCCGAGGTGGCGGTCTCGCCGGACGCGTTGACGAACACGGCGCGGTAGCGGTGCGTGTTGAGCGCGGCGCTCGCCTTCACCGTCAGGGTGGTGGTGGCGGCCCCGGCGACGGTGCTCCAGGTCTTGCCGCCGTCGGCGCTGCGCTCCCAGCGGACCGAGTCGTAGCCGGTCGCGTCGGCGGTGAAGACGGCGTCGGCGCCCGAGCGGGCGGTACGGGCGGCGGGCTGCCGCGTCACGACGGCGGCCGGGACGGCGTCGCCGAACCAGAGGGGCTGTGCGACGTCCTGGGCGCGCGAGGGCATCCAGGTCGCGTCGGTGCCGTCGTGCGAGTTGAAGGTGGTGACGAAGCAGGCGGTCGTACGGCAGTCGACGGTGGTGGTGCCGGAGGTGAACGTCTCGGTGAGCTTCGCCGTCACCGTGAAGGAGCCGTCGGCGCCGACCTGGCGGACCCAGGCGGCGTTGCCGTAGACGCTGGGGTACGTGGTGCCGTTCAGGGCGACGGACTGCGCGAGGTAGACACCGCGGCCGGGCTGGTAGCCCTTGCCCTCGACCGTGACCTGGGTCTCTGCGCCGAGCTTGGTGACCTGGCTGACGGTCAGGGTGGGGACGCTGGTGGTGCCGGCGACGGCGACGGGGTCCAGCGCGGAGCCGGGCTCGTACATGGGCCGGCCCTGGTAGGCGAAGATCTCCGCGCCCTTGGCGGTGAGGGCCGACGCGATCCCGGTCCAGTTGAGGGCGGCGCCGTTCAGTGCTCCGGCCGAGGCCTTCAGGGTGGCGAGCTCCACTCCGGCCGTGGCGACCGGGTCCTTGCCGGCCTCCAGGTCCGTGGTCACGTCCACGAAGAGCGAGCCCACGCCGTTCTTGAGGACGACCCGGGGGTTGGCGAGGGTGATGGCGGTGATGCCGTGGCTGGGCACCGCGTAGGTGACCGAGCCGCCGAAGCGGACATCGGCGTTGGCCTTGGCCGGGTCCACCGAACCGTGCTTGACGGGGTATCCGATCAGCCCGGCAGCGTCCTTGGTGGCGCCGCCGGCCACCGTCACCGTACCGCCGCTGCCCGTGACGTAGCCGAACCAGGACTTCTTGAAGCCCCAGGAGGACCCGCCGGACACCAGGATCGGGGCGGCCGCCGAGGTGGTCCCGGCCTGCTGGTCCTGCTGGGCCTGCGCGGCGGCGAGGGCCTTCGGTGCGGCCGAGGCGGGAACGGCGAGGACGCCGGTGCCCATGGACACGGCGGTCAGGGCGGCGAGAGCGGCGAGGCGGCCGCGGCGGGGCATGGACATGCGCTGCATGTCTCCTTCGGGGAGGGCAGGGCACAGCGGTTGGGGGCAGCCGTGCCTGGACGAATGACAAAGAAGTGGGGATACCGGCTTCTCGCGTGGGGACCCGAAGACGACAGTCGTCATATTAGGTGAGGCTTACCTAAATGTCACCGCCCGGGTGTTCGATACCCGTTCCCGCTTGACCTTGACACCGTGACAGGCTTTTCACTGCCAGCAGAGGAGGTGATCGCGATGACGGTCACAGGACAGGACACAGAGGCAGTACGGGCGCTCAGGGCGCTGGAGGACGACCGTTCGTCCGTGCGGCTGCGGGCCGCCCTGGCGATCGGGACGACACCCGACCCGGACAACGTGGACCCGCTCGTCGGGCGGTGTGCGATCGAGCCCGAGTTCTTCGTGCGGGACATGCTGACCTGGGCACTCACCCGCCACCCGGTCCGCCTGACACTCCCGGCCCTGCTCCGCGAACTCCACTCGGAGCGTGCGCAGGCACGGAGCCAGGCCCTGCACACGCTGTCCAAGATCGGGGACCGGCAGGCGTGGCCGGCGATCACCCGGTCCCTGCTGACCGACGCCGACGACGAGGTGGCCCGGAGCGCCTGGCGGGCCGCGGCCCTGCTCGTACCGGAGGGCGAGGAGGCCGCACTGGCCACCGTGCTGGTGACGCAGCTCGGGCGCGGTGGGCAGGAGACACAGCTGAGCCTGAGCCGGGCACTGGTCGCGCTGGGGGAGGCGATGGAGCCCGCCCTGCTCGCCGCGACGACGGCCGCCGACCCGCGCATCCGGGTGCACGCGCTCGCCACACAACGGCTCCGGCGCGACCCGGACGCCGGATTCACGTACGCGATCGAGGAGGCGAAGCGCGTCGTGGCCCTCGGCGGCGCCGGCCAGGAGGGACGATAGGGCGTGCTGATCGGTGAGGTGGCGCGGCGGTCCGGGGTCAGTGCCCGCATGCTCCGGCACTACGAGTCCCTCGGTCTGGTGCGCCCCTCGGGCCGTACGGGCTCCGGCTACCGGGAGTTCTCCGAGGAGGACATCCGGCGGATCTTCCACATCGAGAGCCTGCGCGCGCTGGGGCTGACGCTGCGCGAGGTCAAACGCGCTCTCGACGACCCGGGCTTCACGCCCTCGGCGCTCGTCGACGACCTCATCCGCCGGACGCGCGAACGCATCGCGGCGGAGACGGAGTTGCTGACGCGGCTGCGCCGGATCCATGCCGCGGAGCCCACCGGCTGGCGGGACGCCCTCCAGGTCGTCACGCTCCTCCAGGCGCTGGGGTCGCAGAGCGCCGGCGCGCGTCAGCGCGCGGCCCTCTCCTCGGCCTCTTCGGCCGACGAGGTTCCCGTGCCGGTGGAGGCCCTGGTCGAGGGAGTCCTCGCCGAGAGCGATCCCTACGTCGCCGGGGCCCTCCGCTGGGCGCTCGCACGGTCGGGCGAAGCCGCCCCGGCCCTGCTGGCGGAGGGGATCGGCTCACCGGTGGCCGAGGTGCGCGAGCGCGCCGTCCGGGCCCTCGCCGAGATGCCCGGCGATGAGGCCACCGGGCATCTGCGGGACGCCCTCGCGCACCCCGACGCCGTGCTCCGCGGGCAGGCGGCGCTGGCGCTGGGTGCACGGGGCGAGGCCGAAGCCGTCCCGACCCTCGTCGACATGGTCGTGGAGGGGAGGAACGACACCGACGCGGCCGACGCGCTGAGCGTGCTCGCGGCCGACACCCCGGCGGCGGACCGGATCGCGACCCTGCTCCTCGACCGCCTCGCCCACGACACCACCGAACCGCCCGCACGCGGCCGGCTGACCCAGGCGCTGGCCGGCATCCCGGGGACGGTGGCCTCACGCGCCCTCGCGGAGCTGTCGCACGACGCGGACCGCGCCGTCGCACTCACCGCCACCTACCTGCTCCGACTCCGCGACGCACAAAGGTGACTGACCTCCCCGGGGCCCTGCCTATGCCCCGGAGACGCGGCGTACACAGTCCGTCTCTACGTCCGCCCCGGCTTGTCCGCGAACACCCACCGGTTGCCCGCCAGTGCGTCGTTCGGCTCCGGCAGCGGTCCGCGCCCGTGCCGACGGGTGAAGTCGAAGGGGGTGTGGACGGCGGTGGACCAGCCCTTGTCCGCCAGATCACCGGCGGAGTCGGGCCGCGGCTCCCTGGCGAACAAGTCCAGCAGGTCGATGCCGAGTTGGCGGTGTGTCGACGTGTAGAGGGGGCTGTCGCGGTACTCCATGAGGTCCTTGTCGAGTTTGACCTCGAACGCCAGCGCACTTCCCTCTGTGCTCAGCCGGTCCACCGTATCGATCAGATACGTCTCGGCGGCGGGCGGCAGATAGAACAGCAGCCCCTCGACCAGCCAGACGCTCGGCGCGGCCGGGTCGAAGCCCGCGCCGGGCAGGGCACCGGCCCAGTCGTCGCACAGATCCATCGGGACCGGTACGCGGGCCGCCTTCGGGGCGGCCGAAAGACCGCCCAGCACCTGGTGCTTGAACGCCAGCACCTGCTCCCGGTCGATCTCGAAGATCACACAGCCGGGCGGCCAGTCGAGCCGGAACGCCCGCGAATCCAGCCCCGCCCCGAGAAGCACCACCTGCCGGGCGCCCCCCGCGTGCACCGACTGGAGCAGGAAGTCGTCCAGGACCCGCGTCCGCAGCCCGAAGTACCGCGCGAACCGCCCCCACAGCGGGTTCGTCTCCCCGTCCGGCACCTCCCGGGGGTGGACCGGCCAGCCCTCGGACGCCGGTGCGGCACGCACGAAGTGCTCCGCGTAGACGTCCTGCGCCAGGCTGTCGGGGCGGTGGGTCTCGATGGCCCGCGCCGCGGCGACCAGAAGGGCGGTCACACCGACCCCTCCTGCCACACCCTCCACACCGGTGTTCCGGTGCGCTGTATCGACCATGTGCACTCCTCTTGGTGCGAGTAGAGATCACGCTTGATGCGGAATGAGGACCGGTTTGACCACGAGGCCCGCCTCGCAGTCGCGTTCGGCCTCGTTGATGTCGTCGAGCGGATACGTACGGATCAGCTGGTCGAAGGGGAACCGGCCGGCCTGCCAGAGCGCGGTCAGCCGGGGGATCAGCAGTCCCGGCACCGCGTCCCCCTCGCAGATGTGGGAGATCCTCCGGCCCCGGTCCAAGGTCCCCGGTTCGAGCGGCAGCACGGTGTGCAGCCGTGCCACCAGGCCGAGGTGGCCCCTCGGGCACAGGGCCCGCAGCGCGTCGTTGATCAGCCGCGGGGAAGCCGTGGTGTCCAGCGCGTACTGCGCGCCGCCGTCCGTCAGCCGCCGGATGTGGCCCGGCAGGTCGGCGGAGTCCGCGCGCACCGGGACCGCGTCCAGCTTCTCGGCGAGGGCGAGCCGTTCGGGGTGCCGGTCGACCGCCACCGCCACCGCCCCGGAAGCGGTCGCCGCCATCACCGCGGCCAGGCCCACCGCTCCCGCGCCGAGGACCACGACGGTGTCGCCGGGGCCCGCGCCGAAGGAGTTGAGGACCGCTCCGGCCCCGGTGAGGAAGCCGCAGCCGAGCGGCCCGAGCAGGGCCAGGGGGAGCGAGGGATCGACCCGTACGGCGTTGCGGGCCGGGACCATCGCGTACGCGGCGAAGGAGGACTGGCCGAACCACCGGGGGGCCAGAGCGCCCCCGGCCGCGTCGGTGAACCGGGAGGCGTTCTCCGGGCGCCCGCCGAAGAGGTTGAGCGCGGCGAACCGGTCGCAGTAGGCGGGGGCCGCGCCCAGGCAGCTCCGGCAGTGCCCGCAGGAGTCGAAGCTCAGCACGACATGGTCACCGGCAACGAGGCCGGTGGCCGGGCCGCCCGTCTCCACCACCACCCCGGACCCCTCATGGCCGAGCACCGCAGGCAGCGGTGAGCGGCCCGCCGAACGCCGGACGGCCAGATCGGTCCGGCACATCCCGCACCCCGCGATCCGGACCAGGGTCTCCCCCTCGGCCGGCCCGGAGTTCAGGATCACCTCCTCGACGGCGAACGGGTCCTCGTACGAGCGCAGTACCGCCGCGGCGAACCTCATGGGCACACCTCCTGAGGACGGTGTACGACGAAGGGCCGGAGGTTCCCGTAGAGCCCCCACGGGCCGCCCGCGACGCCGACACCGCTCTCCTTGATGCCCGCGAACGGCTGGGCGAGGGACAGTTCGGCGTGGTGGTTGATCCACGCCGTCCCGCACTCCAGCCGCTCGGCCACCGCCCCGGCCCGGTCCAGGTCGGTCCCCCACACCGAACCGCCCAGCCCGAAACGGGTGGAGTTGGCCGCCGCTACGGCCTCGTCGAGACTCCCGTACGACAGCACCGGCAGCACCGGACCGAACTGCTCCTCCGTCACCACCCCGCTGTCGGGCGGCACATCGGCCAGGACGGTCGGGGCGTGGAAGTAGCCCGGCCGGTCCAGCCGGTGGCCGCCCGCCACGGCCTGGGCGCCGTCCGCCAGCGCCCGGGCCGTGCAGCGCTCCACCCGGTCCAGCTGGGCCGCGTTGTTGAGCGGCCCCAGCTCCGTACCCGGGTCGAGACCGGCCCCGACGACCACGGTCCTCGCGCGTGCCGCCAGCGCCTCGACCACCTGGGAGTGCAGCCGGGCCGGGGCGTACACGCGCTTGACCGCCATGCACACCTGCCCGCAGTTGCGGAACGCCGCCCAGAACAGCCGGTCCGCGATCCGCTCCACATCCACGTCGTCCAGCAGGACGGCCGCGTCGTTCCCGCCCAGCTCCAGGGTGACCCGGGCGAGGCCGGGCGCCGCGGCCGAGGCGACGGCCCGCCCCGTGGGCACCGAACCGGTGAACGTCACATGGCGGATCCCCGGGTGCGACACCAGGCGCGCACCCAGGGGCTCGCGGCCGGTGACCATCGTCAGCACACCCTCGGGGAGGGTGGCTGAGAGGACGGAACCCAGCAGCCGGGTGGCGAGCGGGGTGAAGGGGGAGGGCTTGAGCACCACCGTGTTGCCCGCCGCCAGCGCGGGCGCGAACTTCGCCGAGGCGAGCTGGAGCGGAAAGTTCCACGGGACGACTGCGGCGACCGGACCGAGCGACCGCCAGCGGATCTCGCTGTGCACCGGCCGTCCGTCCTCGATCGTCCGCACCTCGGGGGCCATCCCGGCGAAGTGGCGCAGGCGGGCCGCCGTTCGGGCCACCTCCGCGTACGACTCGGCCAGCGGCTTGCCCTGTTCCCGGGTCAGCAGCGGCGCGAGGTCCGCCCCGGCCGCCTCCACCGCGTCCGCCGACGCCAGCAGGGCGGCGGCCCGGGCGGCGGGATCGGACCGCCAGCTCAGCCAGGCCTCATGAGCCCGGCCGACCACACCGTCCAGCTCCTCCGGCCGCTGCTCGGGCGCCTCGTCGAAGGCCTCGCCCGTCGCCGGATCGAGAACGGCGAAGCGCTCACGGGCGCCCACGCCGGCGGTCAGAGGGCGGCCACGGTGGCCGCGTGCTCCTGGGCGTGTCGCTCCATCTCCGCCCGGAAGGCGGCCACCAGCCGGGGCTGGATCCTCCCGGCGTTCCGGTCGCCCCCCTCGCAGACCGCGCCGCGCACACCCACGATGTCCGTCCCGATGCGGGTCAGCGTCGCGAGGTCCTCGGCCTTCACGCTGCCCGCCAGGGCGGCGAGCAGATCGGCCTCATGGGCGAGCCGGACGAACTCCGCGCACGCCGTCGGCGACACATGGTCGAACAGCCGCGTCCCGTCCTTGATCGCGGTGTCCAGCATCGCCGCGTCGGAACCCGAGCGACGGGCGATGTCCGGCAGCGCGAGCGGGTTGACGCAGCCGATCCGGTGGGCGTCGGCATAGCCCGAGGCCACGACGAACGCGTCCGGCCGATAGTCCTTCACGGCCCGCACGACCCCGCTCATCACCTCGATGGCCTGGTCGGGCGTCGTGCACCCGTACAGGCCGACCTTGATGTACGTGGCACCCGAGACGGCCGCACCGAGCGCCGCCTGCGCCACCGTGCCGGGCTTGAACGGCACGTCCCCCACGGTCGCGGAGACCGGCTTGTCCGCCGGGACCGCACCGCGGATCTCCCTGATGACCCACGGGTAGTTCGCGCCGAGCGAGCCCTCGTCGGGCTTCTTGACGTCGACGATGTCGAGGTGTTCCGCCGCCTTCGCGCATTCGAGGGCCTCTTCGACACCGTCGGGGGAGATGAGAAGCAGCAACGTGGATTCCTTCCACCGCAGGTCCACCCGCCGGAGGACGGGTGCGCGGATTCGCCGGGATCTTGTGCGGTCGGCTCATCCTCGCCGCGGCCCGGGGCCCCCGGCAGGGCGCGAGGGTGGCGAACGGGGCACTGCCGCGATGTGCTCACGCCCCCAAGGCGCGCCCTCCGCTGTCTGAACCCGCGATTCGAGGGCACATGGGTCTCACCACACTAGGAAGGGAATCACCCATGCTCGGTATAGCCGCGGCAGTTCTGTTCTTCATCGCCTTCCTGATCAACGCGGCGGACATCTCGACGAACGATGTGTTCGCATCGACGAATGTCATGCTCATCGGTCTGACGCTGCTGGCCCTGCACGTGGCAGGAGTCGGTTCCGGCCTGCGCACCGGAACCTCGCGCAGGCGCTGACGCAGGAGGAACGCCTCACAGGGCGGGGCCCCGTACATCCGTGTACGGGGCCCCGCCCTGTCACGCGCCGTGGCCTCTTCCGCCGCCCTGTCACCGACCGGGTTTCGCAGGTGTGAACGGGTCCGGCAGGGGAACTCGCTACGTCGGCCGGCCCCGAGTACCGGTCACGCTCTGCGAACTCACGATTGGCGCCCCGGACCGAAGGAGCGGAGCCTTGACGGGTGGCATGACCCACGATTCACGCGTCCGACGCGTGCAGGAGGTACCCGTGACCGCTGCTGTGCCCACGTCGGCCGCTTCCCGGCGGCAGGGTGTACGCACCCTGCCCGGTGTCTACGCGCCCCAGCACGACACCCATCTGCTGCTGAAGGCCCTGGCCCGCGAGACCGTCCGCCCCGGCTCCGACGTGATCGACCTCGGCACCGGCAGCGGCCTCCTCGCCGTGGCCGCCGCCCGCAGGGGCGCCCGTGTGACCGCCGTCGACGTCGGCCGCCGGGCCGTCCTCACCGCCCGGCTGAACGCGCTGCTCGCCCGGCAGCGGGTGACCGTCCACCGGGGCGACCTCGTGGACCCGGTCCCGGGACGGACGTACGACCTGGTGCTCAGCAACCCGCCGTACGTCCCCTCACCGCTGGGCCCGCCGCCCCGGCGCGGCAGCGCCCGCGCCTGGGACGCGGGGCACGACGGGCGCGCGGTGGTGGACCGCATCTGCGACGCCGCCCCCTACCTCCTGCGCCGGGGCGGCGTGCTGCTCCTGGTCCACTCCGACCTGACCGGTACGGAGGCGACCCTGCGGCACCTGTCCCGAGGCGGGCTCAAGGCCGAGGTGAGCGACACGGCGAGCGTGCCGTTCGGGCCCGTCCTGCTCTCCCGGCTTCCCTGGCTGCGCGGCCGGGGCCTCCTGGACGCCCACACCGACGAGGAGAAGCTGGTGGTCATCCGTGCCGAGCAGCCCTGAACGGTCCGCCCGCCCCGCCCGCGTCACCCTCGGTACCGACGGGCCGCTCCTGGTGGAGGGCCCCGTCGAGGTGGTCGGCGACGACGGCACCCTCTACACCTCGCGCCGCTTTACCGCCGCGATCTGCACCTGCCGCAAGACCCGTACGTACCCGTGGTGCGACACCAGCCACCGGCGCCGGGTGAAGCCGGAACCGGAACCCGCCGAGAGCGGGACCGACCGTACCGATGGAGCCGCCTGATGACCGCCTACCGTGAGCCGAGGCGCCGTAGCCCCCCGCTGCCCGCCCCGCGCGGACCGCTGTCCGGCGAGGTCATCGCCGCTCTGCGCACCGGCGAGGCCCCCCGGGCCCACGCGGCCGGTGACGCGGACCCCTACGGTGACGACCTCCAGCTCGCCCTCTACGTCCTGTACGAACTGCACTACCAGGGCTTCGCGGACGTGGACGAGGAGCACGAGTGGGACCCCGCTCTGCTCGGCCTGCGCCGCTCCCTGGAGCAGCCCTTCCTCGCCGCCCTCCGCGCGGACGCCCGCAGGGACGGGGACGTGGACGCCGCGCTCGCCGGTCTGCTCGTCGAACCCGTCGGCGACGACGGCCACAGCGTCAGCCATTTCCTCCAGAACCACGGCGAGCTGTGGCAGCTACGCGAGTACGCGGCCCTGCGCTCGCTCTACCACCTCAAGGAGGCCGATCCGCACGCCTGGGTGATCCCCCGGCTGTACGGACGGGCCAAGGCCGCCATGGTGGCGGTCGAGTTCGACGAGTTCGGCGCCGGACGGGAAGCGGACATCCATGCCCGCCTGTACGCCGAGCTGATGGACGACCTGTCCCTGGAGACGGCGTACGGGCACTACCTCGACGCCGCACCCGCCGATGTGCTCGCCACCGTCAACCTGATGTCCCTGTTCGGACTGCACCGCTCGCTCAGGGGCGCCCTCGTCGGCCACTTCGCCGCCGTCGAGGTCACCTCCTCACCCGGCTCCCGCCGGCTCGCCGCCGCGCTGAAACGCGTCGGCGCGGGGCCGGCCGCCCAGCGGTTCTACGACGAACACGTGGAGGCCGACGCGGTGCACGAACAGGTCGTACGCCGCGACGTCATCGGCGGACTGCTCGCCGACGAACCGCACCTGGAGGCCGACATCGCCTTCGGGATCGAGGCCACCGGACTGCTGGAGGACCGCCTCGCCGCGCGTCTGCTCGCCGCCTGGCGGAGCAACTCCACCGCGCTGCGCGGCCCGCTGGACTGACCGGCGGCGAAACGGCCCCTCACGTCAGTTGTCACCGTACGTAACCGCAGGAGATGCGGTCCGGACCGACTCCGGTGACGCTGGGGCTCCGACCGCGCACGCAACACCAGGTTGCCGACGGAGGAACCACGACGGAGGAGACCCTCATGGACCTGCCCGACACCCCGCTCGAACGCACCCGCCGCACCCGTGAACGCGCCGAGGAGCTGGGCCGCGCCGCCGACCGCGCGACCGACCCCGAACACCGCCAGCGCCTGCGGGAGAAGGCCCGGCGCCTGCTCGGCGAGGAGGCGGAGGGCCAGGAGAGGAGCTGACCCGCGCCGAGGCGAGGCGCGGGTCAGACGGCCAGAGGGGCGGCCGGTGCCACGAGCGCGCCCTCGATGCCGTGCCGCTCCAGCGAGTCGGCGACGAACCCGCTCGCCTTCATCTCCTCCACGAAGGACGCCAGCACCTCCTGCGCCGTCGTACCCCGGGGGGCCGGGATGCCCATGGCCTGCTGGATCACCATGAAGCGCCCGGGCAGCACCCGTACGCCGGGGGCGCGCCGGGCCTCATTCTCCAGCAACTGGCGGATCCCGGCGGCCACTTCGACCTCTCCCTCCCGCAGGGCGGCGAGCGCGGCGGGAGCGCCCCGCCGCCGCACGATCTCGGCGTTCTCGATCGCCCGGGTGAGGAAGAGGTCGTAGGCGCTGCCCGAACCGACCGAGATCCGAGTCCCCTTGACGTCCACCTCCCCGTTGCCGGTCAGCGTGGAGGACTCGCGTACGAGGTAACTGCCCTCGATCAGCACATAGGGAGCGGTGAACAGCAGCCCCTCGCTCCGGGCGGGGTCCACGGCGAAGAACCCGATGTCCGCCTTCTCCGCCCTCACCGCGTCCACCGAAGCGGCCGCCCTCTCGAAGACCACGAGCTCCACGCCCACCCCGAGCCGCCGCCCGAACTCGTACGCGAGGTCGACCGAGACCCCGACCGGGTCGCCGCCCGCCGGGTTCCGGCTGGCCAGGATCGGGTTGCCGAGGTTGATGGACGCGCGCAGTGTGCCGTCGGGTGCGAACGCGGGAACAAGGGCCGGAGCTATCTGCTGCTGGGTCATGCGGGCGAGTCTACGAGCCCGGTGCCAGGCGACGACGGAGCCCGAAATCCCCGCCGCCGACCTGGCCCGCGACCGCCTCCGTACGGCCTCACGCGCCCACCGTCCCGTCCACCCCTTCGCGCAGCAGGTCCGCGTGCCCGTTGTGACGGCCGTACTCCAGCAGGACATGCACCATGACCATCCGGAGCGAGACCTCCTCGCCCCACCGGGGCTGGTAGCCCGCCAGAGCCAGGGAGCCGGCCTCCCTCTCGATCCGCCGCGAGGTCTCGACCTCGGCCTCCCAGGCGGTGAACGCCTCCACCCGGTTCGACGCGCTCGCGTCGTACGCCGCCTGGAAGTCGACCTTCTCCGACCAGACCATCGGGGCCTCGTGGTCCTCGAAGGTCCGGCGGAACCAGGCCCGTTCCACCTCCGCCATATGACGGACCAGGGCGAGCAGCGACAGGGTCGAGGGAGGCATCGACTTCCGGCGCAGCTCGTCGTCGGTCAGCCCCTCGCACTTCATGGCCAGGGTCGCCCGGTGGTAGTCGAGGAAGGCCCGCAGGGTCTCGCGCTCGTCACCGAAGGAAGGAGGTCCTGTCCGGTGGTCCTCTGTCATGGCCGCATCCCTCGTTCCGTCGTTCCGGCGGTCAGTATCCCTCTCGCCTTCCCCGCCCCTGGGATCAGGTCAGCCGCACCTTCACCGTCTGCGTGGCCCCCCGCGTACCGGAGAGATCGCCGAACACCAGCCGCAGCGAAGCGCCCGTGGTCGCCGAGGTCACGGTCGACGGCTTCGAGACGACGGAGGCGACGGCCCTGTTCCAGGTCAGGGTCAGGCTCGTCCGCATCCGCATGGGGTCGCTGACGCAGACGGTGGCCGTGCCGTCGGTGTGCTCGGTGACCATGACCGAACAGGGGGCGTCCGCGACGAGCGGCCCGACGCTTCCGCCGAACCAGAAGTTGACGGCGGTCAGCCCGAGCGAGGGGACCGAGACCCCCTGCTGGTCATCGGTGTTGGCGAGCACCCGCAGCCAGCCGGGGTCGGCGGCCCGGGCGGCGGTCCGCTGCTCGGAGGCGCCGGGCAGCAGCTGGTAGGCGTACGAAGCGTCCGCCGGGTTCTGGCCGTGGTCGACCCAGAGGGTGAGATAGGTGCGCGTCAGCGTCTCCGTGGAGCCCCCGGTGTTGATGTCGCGCCACCGCCCGGACCGGTTCTCGCGCACCGCCTTGACGGTCGCCCTGCCCGGGAAGACATAACCGCCGTGCCCGCCGAGATGGGCCCAGGAGGCGTCGGTGAGGGTCGCCGACCACGGGCGGGTGACGGGCTTCGCCGAGCCGTCGACGGTGAAGGGGGCGTTCCCCGTCGGCCCCAGGTTGCGGTTGTCGACCGTGGTCTCCACCGCCGTACCGTCCTGGCAGCGGATACCGGCACCCAGACAGACCACCGTGTCGTCCAGGAAGAACCACGACTTCTTCGCCAGCAGCGTGCTGGACAGCCCCTTGAGGTACTGCCCCACCGCCGCCCGCTTCTTGTCGGTGACCCCGCCGACCCAGTTCACATCGGGCAGCGCCGCCCCCCAGTCGCCGCCCGCCCCGTCGGCCAGCGGCTTGCGCGAGGCCGTGGTGCCGGGAAGCCGGTACGGGTCGACGGTGGGCCAGAACGCGTCGCTGTACTGGCCGTTGGCGAAGGTGTCGCCCCACCAGTAGAGCATCCCCGACCCCGTGTGCCAGCCGCGCAGGTTCTCGCCGTTGCCGCATTCGTAGTACGTGATCCGCCGGTCGGCCATGGACAGGGCGGCGGCCCAGCCCGGACGGCGGTGGGTGGCCCGCGCCATGTCGGGGAAGAGGCGGTGGCCCTCCGGCTCGGGGAGCGGGGTGAGCGAGGTGTCGTCCAGGACGGACTTGAGGCGGGACAGGGCGGTGAGGTTGAGGGAGGGGTTGCTCAGCGGCGGGCTGTAGTAGTCGCGCTGGGCCCAGCCCTTGACCAGCGAGCGCCACCGGGCGTTCTCGGCGGCCGACGCGCCCCGGCCGAGCAGCACGATCGAGGCGAGGATGGGGTGGCCGCGCCGGTGGTCGTCGACCTCGCCCCGGCTGATCGCGCGGCCCGCCACGGAGTCCATGACGAGCCCGTTGTAGAGGAACGGCGCCCAGGCGTTCTCCACCGCGTCGAACACCACCTGCCGCTTCGGGTCGGTCACCTCCCACGTGGTCCCCTTGAGCAGCGCGAACAGCAGCCCGAGCCCGCCGAGCATCACCGAGCCGTAGCTGCCCGTGTAGGGCACGGTGGTGTGCTGGATGAACGAGCCGTCGCCATAGAGGCCGTCGCCCTTGGTGACCAGCGGGAAGACGGGGGAGAGGGCGTCCCGGGCGAGCGCGATCTTGGCGGCCGTCCCGCCGACGACGCCGCGCAGGGCCAGCACCCGGCACAGGTCGACCCGGTTCGCCCCGGTGCTGGTCCCCGTGTACGAGGCCACGGCGGAGTCCGGTACGAAGTGGTCGACGGCGGCGCAGTAGCGCCCGAGCTGCGCCGGGGTGAGGGCGTCGTACATCAGCACGCACACGTCCAGCAGGGCCTGCGGTGCGCCGATCTGCCAGCTGTACCAGTTCCCGTACCGCACCTGACCGGCCTTGTAGACCTGGCTGTTGAGGTGTTCGAGGCCGGTGACGATCGCGTCGCGCAGCCCGGTGTTCCCGGTCAGGCCGGTGCCCTGCTGCCGGTAGGCCTGCGCCATCGTGTTGAGGCGGATGAAGCTGTCGGCCATCTTCGCGGAGAAGCCGTACGACTCGGGGTCGGTGTTCGGGTCGGGGTCCGCGTACACGGCGTCCGGCCACAGCGCCCCGTTCGCCGGAGCCATGGTGTCCAGCCACCCCCGGGCCTGGGTGCCCAGCGTCGCCAGCCGGCTCTTGAAGGGTTCGGCGGTCGGACTGAACCCCTCGCCGAGGATCAGGGCGCTCCAGGTGGCGCGCAGTGCGGCGTACGGATCGTCGGCCGCTGTCGCGGTGCCGGCGTTGCCGGGTGCGGCCAGCGCGAAGGCGCTGCCGCCCGCGGCGGTGAGCACGGCGGAGGTGGCGAGGAACGTACGGCGGGACCAGGCAGAAGGCATGGGTAGCTCCAGGTCGGGCGTCTCGTTTCCGGTGGAACCGGTGCGCCGAGCGCTGACCAGATCCCTGGATCCGACTGTTCTGAGCGGGCAGGCACTTTCTAACAGCCGTCCCGCAACCCGCTCAAGAACTTTGGCCGAATTGATCGTGTTGATCGGTTCGGTGGGGGTGTATATCGCCGGCCAGGGGGAACCGGCCCGCTTCCCCGCCGTACGGGCAGAGCCGCCGGTGGGATCGTTTCGAGCGCATGTGATCGATATGGTTGAGGGGCGTGAACCAGAGCAGCCGTCACCGCCACAGCCGTCCCGAGAGACCAAGGGGATCCATGCGACTCCACGTCGACCAGCGCCACGAGCGGGTGCTCCAGCTCGTCCGCGAACGAGGCAGCCTCCGCGTCGCCGAACTCGCCGAGGAGCTCGGCATGTCCGCCGTCACCCTGCGCAGGGACGTCGAGGCGCTCGCAGCCCAGGGGCTGGTGGAGCGGCTGCACGGCGCGGTGGTCTGGCCCTCCGGGGCGTCCAGGCCGGCCCCTGCCGCCACGCCCTCCGCCGAAGGCCTGGTGGTGGGCATGGTCGTCCCGACCACCGAGTACTACTACGCGGACGTGGTGCGCGGCGCCCGGGAAGCGGTGGAGGCGGCCGGCGCGCGCCTGACCATCGGGCTCTCCCGCTACCTCCCCGACGAGGACGCGGCCCAGGCCCGCCGCCTGCTCTCCACCGGCGCCGACGGCCTCCTCCTGACCCCCAGCTGGGAGCGCGGCCACCCGGAGCCGGGCGAGGGGCTGTGGGCGGCCGAGCAGGACACCCCGGTCGTGCTCGTGGAGCGCTGGGCCCCGCTCGGCCACCCGGCGGCGGGCCTGGACCGGGTGCGCTCCGACCACGCCCACGGCGCCGCGGAGGCGGTCGCGCACCTGGCCGGGCTCGGCCACCGCTCCATCGCGCTCGCCGTGCAGGAGAGCCCCACCGCCCCCCGGCTCAGGGCCGGTTACGCGGCCGCCGTCGCCGCCCTCGGCCTGAGCCCGGTCGCCGCCTCGCCCCTGGAGGGGGCCCCGTCACGCTCGGAGACCGACCGCTTCGAGCGGACGCTGGAGTACCTCTGCGAAGGGGTGGCGAGCGGAAACGTCACCGCCGCGATCGTGCACAGCGACGCGGACGCCATCGTGCTCATCCCGCGCCTCCAGGCCCGTGGCGTGCGGGTGCCGGAGGATCTGGCCGTCATCGCGTACGACGACGAGGTGGCGAGCCTGGCCGACCTGCCGCTCACCGCCGTGGCGCCGGACAAGCACGCGGTGGGCGCGGCCGCGGCGAAGCTCCTGCTCTCCCGGCTGGGGGTGCCCGACGAGGGCCCCGCCGCCCGCCGCCACCTCGACATCCTGCCCACGCTGCGCGTCCGGGTCTCGTGCGGAGCGGCCGACGCCGACGCCTGACCTGACGCGCCCCAGCCGTACCCCCGGGTCAACAGGCCCTGCGGGTACGGCTTTTCGCATGCCCGGCGCGCCCCCGCAGCCGATCCTCCCGCCGACCGCCCTTGTGATCGATTCGATTGAATTGGTCATTTGCTCTTGACGGTGATCGGTTCTGCGCAAAATGATGTGTGCCGTTCGCCTCATCTCCCGCAGTTCGAGGTCCCGTAGGAGCCGGCCCATGTCCTGTACGCACCGCACCACCCGCCTCGCCCTCGTGGCGTCCGCCGCCTCACTGGCCCTGCTCACCACCGCCTGCGGTGGCGGCTCGGGCTCGGACGCCTCGGGCCCCGGCGACGGCAAGCCCGTCACGCTCACCTTCTGGTCGGCCACCGCGGGCGCCAAGGAGACGGCCGAGGCGTTCAACAAGACGCACTCCGACATCAAGGTGAAGTTCTCGCTCGTCCCGGCAGGCCCCGAAGGCGTCACCAAGCTCTCCAACGCGGTCAAGGGCGGCAACGCCCCCGACATCACCACCATGGACTACTCAGCCCTCCCCGAGTACGCCAGCGAAGGCAACCTGGAGGACCTCACCCCCAGCTCCGGCGAGCTGGTGAAGAAGGAGTTCCCCGAGGCGGTGCAGTCGCTGGTCAACCTGGGCGGCTCCACCTGGGCCGTCCCCTTCGACGTGACGCCCATCCAGCTCTACTACCGCAAGGACCTCTTCAAGAAGTTCGGCGTCGAGGTCCCCACCACCTGGGCCGAGTACCGCACGGCCGCGGAGAAGATCCACCAGGGCGACCCGAACCTCACCATCACCAACTTCGGCGGCGGCGACCCGGCCCTCCTCTCCGGCCTCGCCTGGCAGGCCGGCGCCCGGTGGTACGGCACCAAGGACGACGCCTGGAAGGTGAACATCGACGAACCGGCGTCGCGGAAGGTCGCCGCCTACTGGGACGGCCTCCTCAAGGACGGCCTCGCCTCCAAGACCCCCCTGTGGGGCGAGGGAGAGACCAAGGAGCGCGCCACCGGCAAGGTCGCCACCATCATCGGCGCCGCCTGGAGCGCGGGGAACTTCCCCGTCAGCTACCCCGACAGCAAGGGCAAGTGGGGCATAGCCCCGCTCCCGACCTGGGACGGCACACCGAGCACCGGCATGTACGGCGGCACCTCCTACATCGTCCCCAAGGGCAGCAAGCACACCGAAGCGGCGGCCGAGTTCATCAAGTGGGTCACCACCGACCCGAAGGCCATGACCGCCCGCCTCTCCTCCCTCAAGACCCCCAGCAGCGCCCTGCCCGCCAATGAGGGCATGCGCGCCGCCGCGGCCAAGGAGTTCGACAGCTCCTACTTCGGCGACCAGGACGTCTACCAGCTGGCCGGAGAGGCCGCCGACACGATCGTGCCCGGCTGGACCTGGGGACCGGTGCAGCAGCAGGTCACCTCGGCGCAGATGGCCGCAGGCGGGGACCACACCAAGATGCTGAGCGCCGGACAGGCGAAGGGCGAGAGCGCGGTCACGGACCGCGGCCTGAAGCTCGCCAAGTAGCCCGGCGCCCGACCGGCGGGGCGCGCAACGGAACCGACAGGCCCCGACCGCCCCGCCCCGGGCTCCCCTTCCCCCCTCCCGCCCATCCTGCCGAAGGAGCACCAGGTGGCAGCCCCACTCACCCGGCCGGCCAAGAACCCACCACCCCGGGCCGCATCACCCTCGGGCGGCCCCGCCGCACCGAAGAGCCCCGGCGGCCCGGGCGCGCGACGTGGACAGCGCCGAGCCGTGGCCCTGTTCATGGTGCCGTTCTTCGCCCTCTTCACCGCCGTCACCGTCCTGCCGATGTTCTACGCGGCCTGGATGAGCCTCTTCCGCGAGGAGTCCTCCGGCCTCGGATTCGGCGGCACCGAACGGGTCTTCGCCGGATTCGGCAACTTCACCGAGGCCCTGGGCAACGAGGCGTTCCTCCGCTCCTTCGGCCACATCGCCTTCTACTGCGTGCTCTACATCCCCGCCATGGTCGGCGGCGCGCTCATCCTCGCCCTGCTCGTCGACTCGGCCATGGCCCGGGCCCGGCGCTTCTTCCAGATCGCCTACTTCCTGCCGCACGCGGTACCGGGCCTGATCGCCTCGCTCATCTGGCTCTACCTCTACACCCCGGGGCTCAGCCCGGTCACCGACGTACTCGACGCCCTCGGCGCGAACTGGAACTTCTTCGGCCAGGACGAGGCGATCTACTCCGTCGTCAACATCTCCGCCTGGCAGTGGACCGGCTACAACATGATCATCTTCTATGCCGGGCTCCAGGCGGTCCCGCGCGAGGTCCTGGAGGCCGCGACCGTCGACGGCTCCGGCGCCCTGCGCACCGCCCTCCAGGTCAAGGTCCCCATGATCAGGCCGACCGTCGTGCTGACCCTGCTCTTCACCTGCGTCGGCGCCATCCAGCTCTTCGACGCCCCCAAACTCGTCCAGCTCCGCGCCAACACCATGGGCGAGGACTGGTCGCCGACCATGTTCATCTACACCGTGGCCTTCAAGGGCCACGACTACGGCCTGGCCGCCGCGAGCTCCCTGCTGCTCGCCCTCGTCGCCGGCCTGCTGTCCTTCGTCGTCACCAAGCTCGGCAACCGGTGGAAGGCCTCATGAGCACCCAGACAGCCACCCCCGACGCACCGCCCGCCCCCGAGCCCCGTACCAAGGCGGGACGCCGACCGTCCCCGGCCCCGCGCCCCCGGCGTACCCAGGGGCTCACCTCGAAGGTCGCGGTCAACGCCGTACTCGCCGTCGTCGCCGTCTACACCCTCATGCCGCTGACCTGGCTGCTCATCGCCGCCACCAAGAACTACCGCGACCTGTTCGCGACCAACCCGTTCAGCCTCGGCGACTTCCACCTCCTGTCCAACCTGGAGGCCCTGTTCGCGTACAACGACGGGCTGTACGGCCGCTGGCTGCTCAACAGCCTCCTCTACACCCTGGTCGCGGCCGTCCTCTCCACCCTGGTCTCCGTCGCCTGCGGCTACGCCTTCGACAAGTACGTCTTCCGGGGCAAGGAGAAGCTGTTCGGCGTCGTCCTGGTCGGTGTGCTGATCCCGTCCACCGTCGTCCAGCTCCCGCTGTACCTGATGGCCTCGGAGCTGGGTCTCGTCGACACCTACTGGGCCGTGCTGATCCCCAGCCTGGTCAACCCGTTCGGCGTCTACCTGGCCCGCGTCTTCTCCGAGGGGTACGTCCCCGGCGAGGTCCTCGAAGCGGCCCGGGTGGACGGGGCGGGGGAGCTGAAGACCTTCACCAAGGTCGCCCTGCCGATGCTCGCGCCCGGCTTCGTGACCATCTTCCTGTTCTCCTTCACCGCCAACTGGAACAACTTCTACGGCGCGCTGATGATGCTCAACGACGAGCGGCTCTACCCCGTCAACCTGGGCCTGTTCATGTGGAACCAGAACGTCTACCAGCAGCCGGAGCTCTACCCGCTGGTCATCATCGGCTCCCTGGTCGCCGTCGTCCCCCTGATCGTCGCCTTCCTCTGCCTCCAGCGCTTCTGGCGCTCGGGCCTCACCGCAGGAGCCGTCAAGTGAGCAGCCCCGCCACCACCGCCGGCCGGCTCCGCACCCGCCCCCGTACCGTCCTGGCGATGAGCGGGGAGACCCGCGACGCGATCCTCCCCCCGCTCGCCCTGGAACGGCTCACCCGGGTCGCGGACGTACAACCCGCCCTGCTCGTCACCGACTTCGGGGCCGACGACCCGCCCCAGCGCGCCGCACTGCGGGACGCCGAGGCCCTCTTCACCGGCTGGGGCTGCCCGCCCCTGACCGCCGACGCCCTGAGCGCCATGCCCCGCCTGCGGACCGTCGTGCACGCGGCGGGCTCGGTCAAGCACCACATCACCCAGGACGTCTGGGACCGGGGCATCACCGTCTCCACGGCCGCCACCGCCAACGCCCTCCCGGTCGCCGAGTACACGGTCGCGGCGATCCTCTTCGCCAACAAGCACGTCCTGGAGAGCGCCCGCGTCTACCGGGAGTCCCGGACCCGGGTCAACCTCCTGACCACGTTCCCCTCCATCGGCAACTACCGCCGCACGGTGGGCATCGTCGGCGCCTCCCGCATCGGCCGCCGCGTCGCCGAACTGCTGCGCCCCTTCGACCTGCGCCTCCTCGTGCACGACCCGTATCTGGACGAGGAGAGCGCACGGGCCCTCGGCGTGGAGCTGACCTATCTGGACGCGCTCGTCGCGCAGAGCGACGTGGTCACCATCCACGCCCCCGAACTGCCGCAGACACACCACCTCTTCGACGCCGGACGCCTCGCCCTCATGCGGGACGGCGCCACGCTCGTCAACACGGCCCGCGGCTCGCTGGTCGACACGGACGCGCTGGTCAAGGAGCTGGTCACCGGCCGCCTCAACGCCGTACTCGACCACACCGAGCCCGAAGTGCTGCCCGCCGACTCACCGTTGTACGAGCTGCCGAACGTGCTGCTGACCCCGCACATCGCCGGCTCCCAGGGCGGCGAGCTCCACCGGCTGGCCGACGCGGCGGTGGACGAACTGGAGCGGTACGCCCACGGGCTGCCGTTCGCCCACCAGGTCGACCCCCGCACGCTGCACCAGCAGGCCTGACCCGTACCCTGCGCCCCAGCGCCCCCGCCCGTAACACCCGTACCGCCCAGGAGTCCGCCATGCCCCGTGCCCGCCGTGTGCTCGTCGTCGGCATCGACGGTGTACGCCTCGACACCCTCGCCCGTGTCGCCACCCCGCACCTCGACACCATCGCCGACGCCGGATTCCTGGCCCCCGTGACGGTCGAGGAGTCCACCCCCACCATGTCCGGCCCGTGCTGGGCGACGATCGTCACCGGCGTGCGCGTCGCCAAACACGCCGTGTGGTCCAACGACTTCAGCGGCCACCGCCTCGGCGTCTTCCCGGACTTCACCACCCGCCTGGCCCGCCAGGACGGCCGCCGCACCTATGCCGCCGCGGCCTGGGAACCCCTGGTCACCGTGGCCGACGGCGGGCCGATGTTCCGCCGCCCCACCCGGCTCACCCACCACGCCCCGGCCGCCGACTCCCCGCAGGCCTGGGAGGACGCCGACGAGGCGACCGTGCGCGACGCCGTCGCCGTCCTGACCCACGAGGACCCCGAGGCCTCCTTCGTCTACCTCGGCGCCCCCGACGAGACCGCCCACCACCTCGGCTGCGCAACGGCGTACGAGGAGTCCATCGCGGTGGCCGACCGCCGCCTGGGCCGCCTCCTCACCGCCCTGCGCACGCGCCCGACCTACGGGGAGGAGGCCTGGACCGTTCTCGTCGTCACCGACCACGGGCACCGGGACGAGGGCGGTCACGGCGGGGCGAGCGAGGCCGAACGCACGGCGTGGCTGGCCTGCGCGGGCCCGGACATCACGGCGGGCGCCCGCCCGCTGCGTCCGGTCCGGCACGAGGACGTGGCCGCCCAGGTGTACGCGGCCCTGGACCGGACCCCCGACTCGCACTGGACCCTCGACGGCACCGCCGTACCGACCGTGCCGCAGGCCGTCCTCCTCGACATGGACGGCACGTTGGTGGACACCGAACCCCTGTGGCTCGAAGCCGTCCGCGAGGTCGCCGCCGCCCACGGCCACACCCTGACCGACGAGGAGGGCGCCGGAGTCCTCGGCCGCACCTGCGCCGACACGGCGGCCTGCCTGGCGACGCTCAGCCCACGGGCCGCAGGCAACCCGGCCCTGGAAGCCGACCTGGAGGACACGTTCCTCATGGCGGTCGAGAAGGGGGTACGGCTGCGCCCCGGAGCCCGCGACCTGCTGGAGCGGCTGGCCGACGGGAACATACCCGCGGCCCTGGTCTCGGCCTCCCCGCGCCGGGTCGTGGACGCGGTGCTCAAGACGCTGGGCGCCGAGGCGTTCCGTACGACGGTGGCGGACGGCGAGACGGACCGCTCCAAGCCCCACCCGGACCCGTACCTCGAAGCGGCCGCACGCCTCCACCTCCCGCCCGCTGCCTGCCTGGTGGTCGAGGACAGCCCCACCGGCATCGCGGCGGCCGAGGCGGCGGGCTGCCGGGTGGTGGCCGTGCCCTCCGCGACCCCGATCGACGCGGCCCCCGGCCGGAGGGTGCTCGGCGATCTCACGGCGCTGCTGGACACGTGGGGAGCACAGCCCTAGACGGCGTTCGCGGCAGCCGCGGGCAGCACGGAGATCAGCCGGCTCACCGTCCGCGCCATCGCGTCCCGGCCCGGCGCTAGGTAGGCGCGGGGATCGACGCCCCGCTCGTCCTGCGCGAGGCGCTCCCGTATCGCGCCGGTCATCGCGATGTTCAGCGCGGTCCCGATGTTGACCTTGGCGATCCCTCCGGCGACGGCCCGCGCCAGCTCGTCGTCGGAGGCGCCGGACGAACCGTGCAGCACCAGCGGGACCGGCACCGTGGTACGGAGACGGGCCAGCAGGTCGTGGTCGATCCGGGCGTCGCGCGAGGTCATGGCGTGGGAGGTGCCGACCGCCACGGCCAGCGCGTCGACCCCGGTGGCGGCGACGAAGGCGAGCGCCTCCTCCGGGTCCGTACGGGCCCCGGGTGCGTGCGCGTCCAGCGGGGCCTCCCCGTTCTTGCCGCCGACCTGGCCGAGCTCGGCCTCCAGCCAGAGCCCCTCACCGTGCGCCCACACGACGGCGGCGCGGGTGGCCGCCAGGTTCTCCGCGTACGGCAGCCGGGCGGCGTCGAACATCGCCGAGCCGAACCCGCACTCCGCCGCCTGGTGCAGCAGCTCGGGGGAGTGGACGTGGTCGAGATGGAGGGCGACCGGAACGGCGGCCGCCCGGGCCGTCTCGTGCGCGGCGCGGGCCAGCGGGCGCAGCCGGCCGCCGTGGTACTTGACCGCGTTCTCGCTGATCTGGAGGATCACCGGCGCCCGTGCCGCCTCCGCTCCCTCCACGATCGCTTCCGCGTGCTCCAGGGTGATGACGTTGAACGCGGCGACCGCACCGCGCCGGGCTGCGGCGTCGGCGATCAGTTCGCCGGTGGCGGCGATGGGCATGGCAACTCCGGGGTGAGAGGCCCTCGGGCGAGAGGCCGTCGGACGGTTCAGGCGGTGCTGAGGATGACCGAGCGCGTCAGATGGCGCGGCCGGTCCGGGTCGAGGCCGCGGGCGTCCGCGATCGCCAGCGCGAGCCGCTGCACCCGGACCAGCTCCGCCAGCGGGTCGAGTCCGCCGGCCACCCACCGGGCGCCGGTCGCGTGGACCTCGTCGGTCAGTCCGGCCGGTGCGTCGCCGAGCATCCAGGTGGCGGTGGAGCGGGTGGAGATGCTGATCGGGCCGTGCCGGTACTCCATCGCCGGATACGCCTCGGTCCAGGCCAGCGCCGCCTCACGCATCTTCAGCGCCGCCTCGTTGGCAAGGCCTACGCTCCACCCCTGCCCGAGGAAGGTGAACTGGGTGCACTCCACCAGACCGGCCGGCAGCGGCTCGGCGAGCGCGACCTGCGCGTCCTCCACCACCGCGTCGGTGTGCAGGCCCAGGTGGGCGCGGAGCAGGGTCAGCGCCGAGGTCGCGAACCGCGTCTGCACCACGGACTTCTCGTCGGCGAAGTCGAGGACCACCGTGTCGTCGGCCATCGCCGCCATGGGGGTGTCAGGGTCTCCGATGACCACGGTGCGCCGCGTGGTGCCCTTGGTCCGCGCGAGCAGTTCGAGGACCTCGGTCGTGGTGCCGGAGCGGCTCAGCGCCACGATCCGGTCGTAGCTGCGGCCGACAGGGAATTCCGACGCGGCGAAGGCGTCGGTCTCGCCCTGGCCGCTGCCCTCGCGGAGAGCCGCGTAGGCCTGGGCCATGAAGTACGAGGTGCCGCAGCCGACGACGGCGATGCGCTCACCGGCCGCCGGAAGCCGCCCCGCGAGCCCGTCGGCCATCCCCGCCGCCCGCTGCCAGCAGTCGGGCTGACTGGCCAGCTCCCGTGCCACATGCGTCATCTGATCTCCCCATCCACGCGTGATGCTCGAAGCTGCATATTAGGCCCGAGTTTCGAGCATTATCAAGCAGTGAGGGGTGCTGGGGTACGCGACGGGAACACGGAAAAGCCCCCCGGGTGCGGACCGGGGGGCTTCGGCGAACGGGAAGGTGGCGGGCGGCGGTCAGCGCAGGGCCGGGGGCAGCGCCTCCCGGTGGACGATGCCCAGCCGCTGGGTGGCGCGGGTCAGCGCCACGTACAGGTCGCTCGTCCCGTACCGGCCGGGCTCCACCACCAGCACATGGTCGAACTCCAGCCCCTTGGCCTGGCGCGGGTCGAGAAGCACCACCGACCGTGTGAGGTCGGGCTCGGCCCCCGCCGTGACCTCGTCCAGGGGCGCGGCGATCTCCTCGTGCAGCTCGCGCGGGGCGATCACCGCGAGCCGGCCCTCCTCGGGCGTCAGCTCGTCGACGGCCTTCGCCACCGCACCCGCCAGATCCTCACCGGCCTCCCGCACCCACGGCTTCTCACCGGTGGAGCGCACCGAACCGGGCGCCACGAAGGAGGGGCTGCGCTCCCGTACGACGCGGGCGGCCAGCTCCATGATCTCGGCGGGCGTACGGTAGTTGACCCCGAGCGTCACATGCTCGAAGCGGTCACCGACGTACGGTTCGAGGATCTTCTCCCACGAACCGACCCCGGCCTCCTCGGACGTCTGGGCGGGGTCGCCGACCAGGGTCAGCGAACGGGTCGGCGAGCGCCGCATCAGCAGCCGCCACGCCATCGGCGACAGCTCCTGCGCCTCGTCCACGATGATGTGCCCGAACGCCCAGGTCCGGTCGGCGGCCGCCCGCTCGGCCGCACTGCGGTGGTCGATCTCCTCGTGCCGCTCCGCCATGCGCTCGGCGTCGATGATGTCGTGGGCGGCGAGGACCTCGGACTCCTCGTCCTCGAACTCGTACGTCTCCGAACCCCGCGACAGCTCCAACAGCCCCTGCGCATAGGCGATCCGCTCCTGGCGCTCGGCCTCGGCGGCGGCCCGCGCGGCACTGTCGTCGGCCCCGAGCAGCTCGGCCGCCTCGTCCAGCAGCGGAACATCGGCGGGCGTCGACTCCCCGCCGGGCTCCCGCCGCAGGGCATCGGCGTCCTCGGCCGCCAGATACACGGGCTCGGCCAGGTAGGAGGCGAGGAACCCCTGCGGGGTGAGCGTCGGCCACAGCGTCTCGATGGCCTCGTGCACCTCCGGGCTCATGGCGACGGCCTTGCCGAGCTGCGCGATGTCGTCCGGCCCGAGGAAGTTGGGCCCGCCGTACGGGTCGGCGCCGATGCGCTCGGTGAGCTGCTCGGTGAGGGCGTCGATGATCCGGAAGGCGAAGTGCGGGCGGGCGAGGTTGTGCGGCAGCAGGGTGTCCCGGGCCGCCTGCCGGGCCTCGTACGCGATCTCCCAGTCCAGGACGAGGTCCCCGTCGTCGTGCGGGATGACCAACGGGGCGCCGGGCTCGGGCAGTTGCTGCCGGTCGCGGACGGCGAGGGCGAGCGCCTCGGCCATCTCCGCACCGCCCTTGACGGCGGCCGCACGGGGCGTGTCGGTGCCGGTGGCGTGGACGCCGGGGAAGAGCTCGGCCTGCGTGGCGAGCAGCACGCCGGTCTCACCCAGCGCGGGCAGCACCTCCGCGATGTACCGCAGGAAGGCCGGGTTGGGCCCCACGATCAGCACCGCCCGCTTGGCCAGCACCTCGCGGTGCTCGTACAGCAGGAACGCGGCCCGGTGCAGCGCGACCGCCGTCTTCCCGGTGCCGGGCCCGCCCTCGACGACGAGGACACCGCGGTGCGGGGCGCGGATGATGCGGTCCTGCTCCGCCTGGATGGTCCGCACGATGTCACCCATACGGCCGGTCCGCGCCGAATTCAGCGCGGAGAGCAGAACGGCGTCGCCGTTGGGGTCCTCGAACCCTGTGCGGTCGTCGTCCCCGAGATCCAGGATCTCGTCGTGGAGCTCGGTGACCGTACGCCCCTCGGTGGTGATGTGCCGACGCCGCCGCAGCCCCATCGGCACATGTCCGGTCGCGAGATAGAAAGGCCGGGCGACCGGCGCGCGCCAGTCGATCAGAAGGGGCGTGCGCTCGGTGTCGTCCTCGCGGATCCCGATGCGCCCGATATGGTGCGCGGCGCCGTCGCAAAGGTCGATACGCCCGAAACACAGTGAGCCGTCCACCGCGTTCAGCGCGGCGAGCAGCCCCGACCGCTCCGCGACGAGCACATCACGTTCGAGCTTGGCCTGGAGCCCGGTCCCGACCGGCGTCAGCGCCTCCTCGACGCGCCGGGCCGTGACCCCGCGCAGCTCGTCGACGCGCGCGTGCACACGGTCGATGAATTCCTGCTCTTCCCGCAATTCGACGGCTTCCCGGTTTGACAAAACGGCTCCCTGCCGGATATGGTTCTTCTTATAAGGCCTCCGAGTGGGGCCTTTCTGCATGAACATAGAAAAATCAAATATACGCGGCGAAAACCCTGGTACGCAATTGCGGACCGGGGATTTTTTTGCGGCGAGGGTGGTCCCCTCGGGGCCGGACAGGGGGGTGCGCCCGTCCAGGTGTATTGCCCCTGGCATGTGCGTGTCCGTCCCGTCACCGGCCCCCTCGTGCGTAACGGTTAGGGCTCCGCACCATCCGTTACGCAGTTGCTGAGAAGGAGCACCCATGCTTCGTCGTATCGCCATCACTCTCGCGACCGTCGCCGCGGCCGGCCTCGTGGCGGCCACGCCCGCCGTCGCCGACGGCGGCTGGGAGGCCGGCAAGGTCGCCGCCGGCTACCAGGCGATCGAAGGGCACCGCGGCCACGCCGAGTACACCAACCTCGGTGGCCCGTACGGCATCACCTACGCCGAGGAGAGCCGCCAGCACTTCGGGGCCGAGCGCGGCTACCTCTACGGCGAGTACCTGCAGGGCCACTGACCTCCAGCGGTGAACAGGGCCCGCCCCCTCGGGGGCGGGCCCTGTTCCTGTCTTCGTTCCCGTCGCCGGGCCGACGGCTCAGGACTCGCCGAGGTCCGAACTCAGCCAGCGCTGCGGCCGCATGTGGATGACCACCTGCTCGCCGTGCTCCTTCCACGCGAACTCGACGTACGCCTCGACCTTCTCCGCCGGCAGATAGCGCGACGAGATCTCCACCAGCTGCTCACGGGTGGCGGGCCGCGTCGCGACGACCGGTCCCTCGACGGACACATAGCGGACGGTCGGCGCGACCCGGTCGACCATCAGCGAGAACCGCCCCGCCGCGCCGATCAGTTGCCCCTTGCGGGAGTCGCGCCCCGTCATGATCCAGATGTCACCGCCGGGCTCGTACTGGTACCAGATCGGCACGGTGAGCGGGGCCCGTCCCTCCTCCGCCGAGTCCACGGCCAGCGCGGCGACATGAGGTTCGGCCAGGAACTGTTCACGCTCGTCACGGGTCAGAGCCACAGGTACTCCTCCATCGACTGGATGTCCTGCGCCCAGAATGCCGCAGCCCGTCCCCGGCCGCCGGTCAGACATCCTGGCGTCTGCGGAGCTCCTCCACCGCGACCCTGGCCACCGCGCCGATCACGGCGTCCGCGCGCGGGAGCTTCTTGTCGGCACGGGCGGCCTGGGTGAAGACCACGGCCGTGTAGCGGCTGCCGTCCGCGAGTTCCACCACCCCCGCCTCGTGGCGCATGGAGCCGAACGTGCCGGTCTTGCCGTAGACGGTGACATCGTCGTACGGGAATCCGGAGGCGAGGCGGTGCGTCCACGGCTGGGTACCCATCGCGGCCCGCATGAAGGAGCAGCTCTCGGGCGAGGCGGCCTCGTCCGTCCAGATCGCCCGGAGCAGCCGGGCGATCTCGGCCGGGGTGGAGGACGCCTTGTACGCGGGGTCGTAGACGTCCGGCGGTACGACGGCGTCGTTGTCCGAGACCCGGGCCATGGCGGCGTCCAGCGACCCGGCGCCCGTCTCGGCGACCAGCCGGTCGAACGTCCCGACGACGCCGCCGTGGATCCGGGTGTGCGGCAGACCGAGCTCGGCGCACACCCCGTCGACGACATCGGCGCCGACCGTACGCAGCACGGCGTGGGCCGCCGTGTTGTCGGAGACACTCATCATCTGCACCACCAGATCGCGCAGCGACATCGTGACCGGGTCGCGCAGGATCGACAGCCCCGTGGGGCCGGGCACCCGGTCGGCGGCCTCCAGCGTGAGCCGGTGGAGCGGGTCGACCCGCCCCGCGTCGGCCAGCCGCCAGAAGGCGGTCATCAGCGGCACCTTGTAGACGGAGCCCATCGGCACCTGCTCGTCCGGGTCGATGACCACGCGGGCCGACGGGTGCTCTAGCTCCGCCACATGAAGCCAGCCCCGGACACCCGCGTCGTCGAACAGGGCGCGGATGGCCGCTTCCACCCCGCCGCCGCGCCGTGAGCCGTTCACCTGGCCGCCTTCCGGGAGAGGACGTCCTCCAGCAGCCGCGCGGTCCCAGCCGGATCCTCGGAACCGGACGCGGAACGCCGGGGGTTCCAGACCACCCGCAGCCGCAGGGGGAGCGGCGGGTCGGTCGCCCGCTCCGCTCCACCTGCGAGGCCGTCAGCGCTTCGTCCGCCGTGACCAGGACGGCCTGGCCCGCCGCCACCAGCGCCAGCCCGGCCCGTTCGTCGGTGACCACCACCGTCTCGACCCGGCGGCCCCGGCTCGCCAGCGTGTCGACGAACAGGTCATGGGCGGCGGGCGCCTCTCCCCGGGGGCGTACGGCGACAGGCAGCCGCCGTGGCGCCGCACCCGGGCCCGCACCACCGGACTCCGCAGGCCGGGCCGGGGCGAGGATCCACGTCGGCAGAAGGATCACCTGCCCGGCGGCGAGACCGTGCAGAACGGAGGGGTGCCGGACCACCGCCAGGTCGAGGCGGCCCGAGGCGACATCGGAGAGCAGGGTCGCGGTGGGAGCCGTCACCGTACTGATCCGGGTCCGGTCACCCGCCCGCACCGGGGCGGCCGCCACATCCGCCGCGAGCGGCGCCGGCACCTCGGGGGCCAGCCCGAGCCGCAGCCTGCGCCCGTCCGCGTGCTCACGGGCGCCGGTCTCCCGAAGCTCCGCCAGGGCGGCCAGAGCCCTGCGGGCGTGCGGCAGCAGCAGGGCGCCCTCCTCCGTCAGGAACACCCCGCGCTCCCGCTCGAACAGCCGGACGCCGAGGAGCGCCTCCAGCCGGCGCAGCCCCTGCGAGAGCGGCGGCTGCGTGATCCCCACCCGTTGGGCGGCGGCGCCGAAATGCTCCTCCTCCGCCAACGCGATGAAGATTTCCAGGTGCCGTTCCGTCAGCACTCCCTCTCCCTGGCATGCGGTGATACGGCGGGTGAATCACTCCGATGCCGAGATCGTATTCGACTTGCGGGGCGGTGGCGGGCTTGACTCCGCGGAGGGCGACGACAGGCCCTGGTGCCGGGACCGGGCCACGACCAGGCCCGAGCGCCGCACCACCACGCCGAGAGAGAGGTCTTCCCGCCGTGCCCACCCGAACGCACGCCCATGTCTCACGCCGCTCCGCACTCACAGCGCTGACCGCCCTGACCGGGGCGGCCCTCCTCCCGCTCACCGGCTGTTCGACCGGACCGGACACCGCACCCGACCGGACGGGTGACCCGAGCGGCCGCAACGGTTCCGGCCCCTCCCCGTCGCCCTCGACCCTGCCCCGTACGGACCGCGCCTTCGCCGAGCTGGAGCGCAAGTTCGACGCACGGCTGGGTGTGTACGCGGTCGACACCGGCGACGGACGGACCGTCACCCACCGCCCCGACGAACGGTTCGCCTACGCCTCCACCTGCAAGGCCCTCCTCGCCGGTGCCGTACTGGCCAAGAAGAGCCTCCCGCAGATGGAGCGCCTCGTGCGCTACGGCAAGGAGGAGATCATCAGCAACTCGCCCGTCACGGAGAAGCACGTCGCCACCGGCATGACCCTGCGCGAGCTCTGCGACGCCGCCATCCGCTACAGCGACAACGCGGCGGCCAACCTCCTCTTCCGCGAACTGGGCGGCCCCCGCGGCCTCCAGGACGCCCTGCGCGGAATCGGTGACCAGGTCACCCGCTGCGACCGCTACGAAGTGGCCCTCAGCGACGCGACCCCCGGCGACCTCCGCGACACCAGCACACCCCGCGCCCTGGCCGCGGACCTGCGCGCGTACGCTCTCGGGTCCGCGCTCCCGGCGGAGAAGCGGGCCGTGCTCACCGACTGGCTGAAGCGCAACACCACCGGCGACCACACCATCCGCGCGGGCACGCCCCGGGGCTGGGTGGTCGGCGACAAGACCGGCACCGGCGGCTACGGCACCCGTAACGACATCGCCATCGTCTGGCCCCCGGACGCCGCCCCGATCGCGCTCGCCGTCCTCTCCCGCCGCGACACCGAGGACGCCGAACCCGACGACGCCCTGATCGCCGGAGCCGCGAAGGTCGCCCTCGGCGCGTTCGCCTGAGCGGACCGGGGCGCTACGCCGTGGGCATCGCGGGGTGGCGGCCGACCGGCAGCACGTACTGGAGCGGCCGGTCCAGGTCGTCGAGGCCGAAGATCTCGTGCGCCAGATCGTCCCGGAACCCGCCGAGGGGCGTCGTACCCAGACGGAGCGCGGTGGCGGTCAGGAGGAGCGACTGCGCCAGATGGCCCGCCTCCAGGAGCCCCAGCCGCAGGGCGCGCAGACCGTAACGCTCCCTGAGCCGCCCCAGGTCGACATACAGACCCAGGACCACCGGGAGCGCGTCCGGGACGATGCCGTCGGGGTCGTCGTCGGCGCGCGAGAGGTACGAGGACAGCGACTTCACGTCCTCCATGGCGGGTGCCGGGCCGACGTACCGCAGCGAGCGCCGTTCCGGCACGCACTGGTAGGTGCCCGGCGCCAGCCCCTGGACGTCCAGCGCGAGCAGCCGGAGACCGGCGGTGTAGAGGGCGCCCGCGCTCGGATACGGCCGGTGGCGCATGAGCCGTTCACCGCCGTCGGCGAACCGGTGGACCGACTCGTGCCCGGACGCGTGCGAGCCCCAGAGCAGCGTGCCGAGCGACTCCGCGTCCAGCGGACCCGTCAGCGCGCCCCGCCGGGAGACGCGGGTGTTCATCACCGTGCGCAGGGCCGTGTCCGGGAACGGGCCTGCGGGAAGCGGAAGTTCGGGGCCGCCCCGGAGGACGTGGCCTGCGGGCGGTACGTCGCGGGGTGCCGAGTCCTGCTCCCGGCCGAGGTGGAACTTGCTCCGCTCCAGGTACTGCCGGTCGGGTGAGGTGTGGCCTTCGGGGAAGTACGAGGCCGCCTCGCCCCGGTCGCCCCGGTCGAGGAGTGTGCGTGCGGCCAGCCGGCACACCGCCCGCTCCTCGTCGGGCGCCAGCCCCAGCCGGTTGAAGAGCATGTGCAGCTGGGACGCCCAGATCTGCGGACGGGTCACCGGCAAAGAGAGGGAGCGCAGCGCCCGGTCTGCGTCGCGGACACCGTCGTACCAGTCGGCCGCAGCGCCGGGGGCCGTGCCGTCCTCCAGCGCCTGCCGCAGGGCCCGGGCACGGCTGGTGAGAGTGCCGCGTTGGAGGGCGTAGACGCTGTTGACCCTCGCGTGGATGTGCTGAGCGCCCAGCAGCGGGACGTCCTTCGCCCACCGCCAGCCCGCGGCGTGGCGCCGTAACCACTGAGCCGCCGCCAGCCGGTCCATGCCGCGGGCGAGAGCGGTGGTGTGCGCGAGATCGATGGCCAGGGCGAGCCGGGCACTGCCGCGCGGGGTGTCCTGGACGCCCCGCACGGCCACCCGGCTGGAGAGGACGAAGAGCTTTTCGGCCACCGGCAGGGCCTCAGGACCTCCGTAGCGCCCGGTCTCCGGGACGTACGGCTCCTCGCGGACCTCGGCGTGCTCCGCCTGCCCGTGCGGGAACGGCCCGCCTACGGAATCGGCGACCGGCAGCCGCTCGGCCGCCCGCGCGAGATCCTTCGGCAGGGACGCGGCCCGCGCCCCCGCCACCCCGCGCACCCGGATGCGCAGATGGTGCCCGCCCTCGTCGTAACGGATGAAGAACCACCCGGTGGCCTCGCCCTCGGCCACGAGCCCGTCGAGGAGCGGGGCCACGGCCCCGGTGAGGAAGGCGTCGACGTCGGCGGGGACGGAGCGCAGAAAGCAGTGGAGGCTGAGCCAGGTGGGCTGGGATGAGTTCGTCACGGGATGGCGTCCTGTTCCGCGTTCCGGGGTTCCGGGGGGTGGTGGTCGGTGGGTTGGCGTGCGGCACGCCTCACGGGAACGGGTGCGGATGCAGCGCGAGTTCGTCATGACGTGCCCTGCGCGGCGTGCGCCCCAGCCGGAACGGCACCTCAAGCAGCCGGTCGAGTCCGAGCGTGCGCCGGTTGACATGCCCGAACGTCATCGGCAGCGAGCCCGGGACGACGACCTTCGCCGTGTGCAGCCCGAGCCGGTCCCGTACGGCGGACTCGCTCAGCGGTACGGCGACGACCTCCAGGCCGAGACCGGCCAGCCGGGCCACGGTCCGCTCCAGCAGCGCGGTGACATCCGGTACGGGCTCCGGTCCCGACGCCTCGGGCCAGATGTCCCGCCAGTCCGTCTCGGGGCCGTCCGGATCGAGGAAGTCCAGCCGGGGGAGAGCCTCGGGCAGGGTGTTCACAGCCACATGGTCCGCGAGCGTCCTGACCAGCTCCGGCCGCTCCAGCATCGGGAGCAGCCGCCGCCGGTCGAACATCTCCGGCTCGGCGCGGTGCCGGTGGACGGCGTTGACCACGTTGGTGACCACCTCGGCGAGGGCGGAGCGGATCGCGGTACGCGGATGCTGGTGGCTCCCGGCGGCGACGAACGCCCTTGGGGCCGAGGCGGGTTCGCCCCGGTGCAGGGCGACGGCGATGACGGCGGGCACCTGGAAGTCGTTCGTCGCGTCGAACAGCGCCACCCGGTACCCGGCGAGCGCCGCCCGGTCCACGAGATGTGCCACCTCCGGGTCCTCGGCGGGCACGGCGACCCGGCGCAGCGGGGTGCGCGCGTACCACGCCATCAGGAACGCGTCCCGCTCGGCGACCTCGAACAGCCCGTACAACGCCGCCTCCGCCGGGCTGTTGCCCAGCCCGCAGCCGCTGGAGCACTCGTACACCACCCGGGGCCGTCCCGGGCTCGCGTCCCAGTAGGCGACGTGCTCGGGCACCGCCGTCGTACGGTCACGAGTCAGGGACCAGCCGTGCACCCAGTCCAGCTCGAGGTCCGGTGCGTACGGCACGGTGGCGGATGCGGGGTGCCCGTGGTGCACGGGATCGGGCAGCCCGAGCCGTACCGGATCCACCGCCCGTTCGGGGCCGAGCTCCGCGTAGGGAGCGCGCAGGACGGTCCGGTGGCCGGTGGGGCTCATCGACGCCAGCCGCTCCGCCGCCTCGAACAGG
Source organism: Streptomyces sp. SID8374 (assembly GCF_009865135.1). Classification (NCBI taxonomy): domain Bacteria; kingdom Bacillati; phylum Actinomycetota; class Actinomycetes; order Kitasatosporales; family Streptomycetaceae; genus Streptomyces; species Streptomyces sp. SID8374. The sequence continues at coordinate 2,373,960 of NZ_WWGH01000002.1, forward strand.
GCGACGCGCTCGCTGCTCTCGAAGTCGGTGCCGCGCCCGTAGCCGCCATCGCGCAGGTCGCGGCCGTAGGTCACGTACGCGCTGGTCAGGCTGTGCACGGACTCCTCGGTCCGGAGGATCTGGTGGACCGGCCCGAACCGCTCGTCGAACAGCACCTCCCGCAGACCCGCCACGCCTGTACGGGAGTTGGGCTCGCGCAGCGACTCCGGATCGCTGGGGGGCCTCGGCGCGCGGCGGGCGTCCGGACCGAAGGCGGCCTCGGCGGCCTCGGTACGGTCCGGCGGCAGCGGCAGGCAGACCGCGCATCCGCCCACGGGTTCGAGGCGGTGGGTCGACCAGGTGCCCCGGCCGTTGTGGACGACATGGACGACGGTCTCGCCACCATCCAGGAGAGCGAGGAGAGAGGCGGCCAGCACGCCGACGGCGTCGACGAACGCGGGGGAGGGGCGGCCCTCCAGCCGAAGTCCCGGACTGCGCCACGGCACCCGGCCACCGATCGTCGCCAGCCGCCGGTACTCGCCGCACGACAGACATCCCCGCGCGCCGGGCCGCAGCACGGGCCCCACCACCGTCAGCGCCCCGTCGCCCCGGACGGGGACGAGCGTCACCGGATGGCGCAGCGCGTGCCGGGACAGCTCCTCCGCCATGCCCAGGGTCCAGGAGTCCAGGACCACGACGGCGCTGCCTTCGGTGAGCCGCAGGGCGCCCGCCGCGTCGAGGACGGTGGTGGGTATCTCCTCGGCCAGGGCCTGCCGAAGGGGGTCCGGGGCGATCACCGGGATCCTTCCGTGGGGCGGGGGAGCGGGCGGGGGCCGGTCCGGGCGGCCAGAACGGAGAAGCCGCACTGCCGGAGCGCCGACCACAGCGTGTGTACGTCGGCGGGCGCATCGGCCGACGGCTCCCAGGGTTGGGGGGCCCATCCGGTGAGGCGGGTGAGGGCCTCCTGGAATCCCGGCTCGCGGCCGGCCAGTTCGGCCAGCCAGGCCGTCGTCCACCCCGCGTCCTCCCAAGGAGCCGACTCCGCCGACCGGGCGAGCGGGGCCGACGCACCGATGGGTGTCACCAGATGCCGGACGCGCGGGGAGTGCGGTGCGTCGGTGGCCGCCTGGACCCTGACGACGGCGGAGAGCGCGGCGAAGGCGACGGCGTCGTCCGCCGTGGCCTCAACGGCCGTGCCGAGCAGGTCCGGTGGGCCGCCCGCCGTCGTACGCCCCCGGACGCGGGCACGGAACACGCTCCCGCCGCCCGTGTCGAGGCGTGCCACTGCCACGTCCGCGTCGACTCCGAGCCGCCGGACCAGGACGGACCACCAGTGCAGCGCCTGCGGATGGCGGCCGGTCTCGGGGACCCAGGGGACGGTGCGGTCCAGGCCTTCGCGGTACGAGCCTGTGTGTGCGTCCGCCGCTGCCTCCTGGTGGCCCGCCGCCCGCCGCAGCGCGCGCCCGCATGCGTGCTCCGCTCCCGCCCCGACCACCACCGGGCCCGATTCGCCACCTCCCAGGCGGAGTTCGGCCGCACGGCAGACCGCTTCCAGCCGCGCCAGGTCGGCCCGGGCGGAACCGGACAGCAGGTCGCCGTCTGCCACCGCGCAGCGGACCAACGCCGCCGGGAGCTGGGGGAGCGCCCCGGGGTCCGGCTCGTCCAGCACACCGACCAGGCGGTCCGTGAGCACCGGGATACGGGCCAGCGCCTCGGCCAGCGTACGTACGTCAGCACGCGGGCGGACCCGGTCGGCGTCCAGGAGCACGGGGCCTGACCAGTTCCGGTACTCACCCCGTAACGGCTCCTGCTCCGCGATGAGCGCGGCCGGGAGTCCAGGGAGCAGCCGGGCGTCTCCCGCCTCGGCCGACGGGTCACGGAGCCCGGCCACCGCGCACACCAGCCGCTGCGCCGCCGAGGAGGCCAGGAGCACGGGGAGCCCCGGGTGCTCGGCTGTGCCGGGAACCCCCCACCGGCGCAACCTGGCGGCCAGCCCGTCGGCGTCGGCCCGCGCCTGCTCCGCGCTGCCCACGGGGGTGACGAACCCGAGGCCCGCGCGTACGCCGACGGCGACGGCATGTTGCTCGGCTGCGCGTACGCCGATGGCCGCAGCCTGTTCCCCGCCTGCGTCGGCCGCCGACTCCTGTTCCGCCGCGCCCCGTTCCCGTACGACGGCCGAGGGCTCGCCGGGTCCTGTGGCGATCAGCAGGGTCTGCCCGTCCGGCAGGTCCGCCGCCTCGACGATCACGACCTCCGTCCGGACACCGGCACGGGCCAGCGCCCGCGCGGCGGTGCGGGCCAGCGGGCTGTCCGGGCGTGCGGTGAGAACCCGCGCCCGGCTGCGGCTGAGCGCATCGGCCGCTGCGACGGGCCGGTCGGCGACGGCCCCCAGCCACTGACCGGCCGCATCCTCCGCCCCCTCGGCCTCCTCGACGGAGCGCGCGACCAGGAGGTCGTGGTCGTGCAACTGGCCGATCACCGTCAGCAGAGCGGCCCGCAGCGGCGAACCCGCCGGAGCCGCCCGCGCCAGCTCCGTACATCCGGCCTCGGCCCTGTCCCCACCCGCCGCCAGCGCCTCGGCCAGCCGGCCCCACAGCACCGGCAGCCCGGGTCCGCCCTCCACCGTGACGCTGGTGATCCAGCCCCGCAGGTGTACGGCGTTGTGCAGCACGGTCACCGCGACCCCCGGACGTAACGTCCACAGCCCCAGAGAATCCAGCGCGTCCGGCGCGGCCCGTTTTTCTTCCCCCGGGGTGGTCGTGCTGTGCGCCGCCTGATCGACGGTCATCGGTCGTCTTCCCTTCGGTTCGGCTGCCCGGCCCGGTAGGTCTCCACCACCAGCTCCACCGCCGCGTGCTTCTCGCCCCGCGCCGGTGCGGGCAGTGCCTCCTCCAGGACCGCGCCGTCCCGGTGGCGGGCCAGCCACTTGCCCAGGCAGCGCAGATGCAGCGCGTCGCCGAGATCGACGTACTGCGGCTTGGGGCGGTCGAGAGCGCGCAGGAGGTCCTCGTCCACCCGGCCGCCCCGGGCCGGTGGCGCGGCACGCAGATAGAGCTGGTCGGGCACGCCGAGCAGAGCCCGCCAGCGCGCCACCGTCGCCACCGGCACCTCACCCTCGGCACCCTCGGCCGCGAGCTCCGCGAGCAGGACGGCCACCGTGCCGGCCGCCAGCTCCCACCGGCGCCGGCGCAGCACGAGGTGGCGGTGGCGCAGGCGGGGGGTGCGCACCAGGTCTCCGCCGGGGACGGCGGTGACGTGACGGGGCACCAGGGCGCCGAAGTCGGTCATGCCGTGCGGGTGGTCCATCAGCAGGGGCGCGAGTCTCGGTTGCAGCAGGATCGGGGCGAACACCCCCGCGTAGAGCACGTCGGCCCACTCACCGGTGGCCTTGACCCGGACGCGTACCTCATCACCGTCGAGGTCATGGACGAGTTCGACGTCGTCCGCGCCGAGAGGGGTGTACGAACGGTCCGGCCCGATCTCGTCCTCCACGAACAAGAGATGCAGGTTGGCATTGAAGCCGCTCACCGGCCGCACCTGGACCACCGTGGCGCCGGGGCCGAGCGCGTCCAACACCGCACCGGCCGTTTTCCGCACGGCCGCCGGATCCAGGGAATCCAGGAACCTGCTGGTGAAGCGCCCCCACCCCCCGTACACATGGTTCACACACAGCGCTCCGCCCGGTCCGCGCTGGAGGAACCCGGTGTACGAGACCGGGCGCCGCGCCGCCCACGACGGCATCCGGGAGCCGAGTCCCGCCACCAGCCCTTCCGGCAGGACGACATCGTCATCGGGGCCGCCGCCACTGTCCGCGTGCGCCCGGTGCACGGCCGCCGCCAACTCGTGCCGGAGTACGGCGAGTCGTCGGATGCCCTCGGCCGCCGTGGAGTCGTCGCTGTCGCCGTCCGCGTCCGGAGACCCCCCGCCGACGGTCCGCGCCGCCCGCTGCCACGCCTCGTCGGCGTCCGCGCCGAAGTCCCACACGTGCGGGCAGACGCCGCCGGGCCCGTACCGTGCGACGAAACTGTCCCGCACCTCCCGGCGCACCACCGGCCCCACATCGAACACCTCGGCCAGGAGGGCCAGTTCACCGATCGCCCGGTGGTCCGCGTCGCCCAGGAAGCCGTCCAGCCGGACCGGCCCATGCATGACGATGTCCTCGCTGAGCACGGTGAGGCGGGCGGGGGCGGGGTCCACCGGGCGGCCCACCTCGGCGAGGAGCGTCACCCAGCGGTCCCTGAGGGTGGCGAGTACGGCGGCGCGACGGTCGGGCACAGCCGCGCCGAACTCGTCGGTCAGAACGGAGAGTTCGTCGATACGGAGGGCCAGCGTGCGGTCCTTCGGCGAGCCGGTCCCCCGCAGCCAGTGGGCCAGCCGGGGGAGGGGGGCCGGGTCCTGCGGGTCGAAGGGCTCCACCGGGACGAGCAGCCCCGCGTCGCAGACCTGCCGGACGAAGGCGGATGCCGCGCCGAGCTGCCCCGGCTCCGGCCTCGGCTCCGGGCCTTCCCCGGCCCCGGCCGCGAGCAGCCGGGCCAGCGCGTCAGGCGTGGCCGGGGGGTCGCACAGCGCGGCGAGCCGGCCCAGCGGCTCCGGCGCGCCGAGGGTGACCACGTCGTCCTCCACCGCGAGGAAACGCGCGGCGGTGAACGCCGTACGCGAGCGGGCGAAGGTGGCCCGGCCGTCGGAGACACGCAGGCTGCTGCACATGCGGTGCGGCAGGGTGGAGCGGCGGCGCAGCTCCGCCGCCAGCGCCGCGAACAGGGTGTCCACCAGAGTCCGGTTGGCGCGGACGACGGCGCGCAACGAACCGAGCGGCAGGTCCGCATCGTTCCAGAGACAGGGACCGGCGGTTTCCCGGGCGACTCCACTCCAGGGGCCGGCGGTTTCGGGGTCCACTCGGCCCCAGGAACCGGCGGCCTCCGGGCCCGCTCCACTCCAGGGACCGGTAGCTGCCCCCTCCCCGCCCGACGGCTTCGGCAACACCCCCCAGCCGACCCCCGTGAACGCGGACAGCGGTGTGGTCCGGGCGACCGCCCGCGTCACGTGCCGCAGGACCCCCGCCTCCTCCTTCCGCGCCCTCCGGTCCGCCGGCTCGTGCCCCGCCCGCGTCACCGCCCGCAGCAGATCGGCGCTGGTGAACGACGCGGCGCGGAGGAACGAGGGCTCCCGGCACAACCCGGCGAGCACCGACCGCCCGGCGGCCAGGGCGGGGGCTGCCCCGGACCGGAGGGCCGTGAGCAGCTCCTCGCGGCGGTCGCGCGCCCCGAGCCAGGCGCGCAGTTCGGGGACGCGGTCAGGCAGGCCGCCCAGAGCCCGCAGAAGAGCGGGCCGAGGGGCGCGCCCGTTGTGCACGGCACGGCGGAGCGGAAGCACCACATCGCGGTGGAAGCCCTCCGTGTGGCCCGCGCGGCTCGCGTAGAGCGCGTCGCCGAGCGCCGGGGTCAGGGCTGCGAGCCTGCCCTCCAGCGCGACCAGTTCGGCGAGCGCGGCCCGGAACGCGGCGGCGGAGCCGGGTTCGGCGGGCAGCCTCAGCAGGGTCGTACGGACCAGCGCGCCGGGGGCGATCCGGGGGAGCGGGACGGCGCGCCCGGCGCGAGCCGGGGCCGCGGGCATCTGGAGTTCCGGTACGGGCGGATTCACATCGATCCAGTCGACTGGGCGTTGGACAGAGGCCGGCACACGTTTCGTACGGGCCGGATGGCGCACGCGCCGGACTGCGCACGCGCGCGGGCCTCCGCGACACCGCACCCAGCCACGAAACGCGTCGGCGGTGCCGCGAAAGCCCTCACGGTTCCTGTGTCACGCGGTGTTGAGCTCCAGCGGCGGCTGGACGCTGCAACCGCTGCAACCCTGACAGGACGTCGAGGAGGAGGACGACAGCGAATAGGTGGACTCACCTATTCCGGCCGTGTCGCGCATCGCGGTGACGGTGATCTCACCGAGATCCAGCCCGTCGAGATCGAAGGAGGTTGCCATCTCTGGAAGTGACATGTGTTCTCCGGGAGTCGTGAGAGCAGAAACGGTGCTTCTGTGCACCCGGTTCGGCAGCGTAGGCCGGAGGGCGCTGCCCGGAGCAGCGCCTTAATCAGCCAACGGGACGGCGACGGAATGTCTCAAAGGCGCGTTACCGGCCGATTGCCTCACAGAGACCGCAGGCAGGGCGATGCCTCTGTGCTCACCAGGGCCTCCATCCGGCTCGTCCGCTGCCGCGCCGAGAGCGGACAGAGACAATTCTTACGTTTCATTCCCGAAATGCCCTGTCCGGGATGTGCCGGGCCGTATCCGCGTCGATGGTGTGGGTGAGCAGATGGAGCGGCGCCGCGCGTGTGCCGGTGGCCTCCGCCGCAGCCCAGTAGGCCAGGCCGGTGGTCGCACCGACCGGACCCCGCACCAGCGGGACGTCCGTCCCGGAGGCGTGGAGCAGGGACTCCAGCCGACAGGACGCGATGGTGTCCGGGAGCGAGGGCTGCGCGAGGTAACCGGCCACCGCGGCGGCCGGCAGCCCGTCGGCCACCTGCCGTTCGACGGTTCCGATGCTCAACAGCCCGCCGCCGACGACCAGGACGTCCTTGGCCCGCGCCATCCGGCCGATGGCGCGCCCCGTGTCGAAGCAGTGCGGGAACGAGTCGTCCACCACCGTCGTACCGGGTTCGAGGCGGTCGACGTCGAGGAGCGCGCCGCCGCCGCTGACCGCCGCGACGATCAGACGTGCCCCGTACACCGCGTCGGGAAGCCCTCCCCCCGATTCGAGTACGTCGACGGCGTCGGCGAGACCCCGTTCGCGGAGCCGGTCGGCGAGCTCCTTGAGCCGTGGGCCGCTGCCCGGCACGTCGCAGAGCAGGAGCCGGGCGGGCGGGACCGGGGCCTGGCCGAGCAGCAGCTCCAAGGAGGAAGAGCCGATGGAGCCGAGCCCCACGAACGCGACGGTGAGAGCGCCCAGTTCCTGCCCGGTGGCGTCGAGTGCGGCATGCACGGTCTTCACGACGGAGACGACGGTCGCCGCGTGGCCGGTGGTGACGGCTGTGGTGGAGCCGGTGGCACCGACGGCCCGCAGGACGTCGAATCCGTAACCGGTGAGCGAGGGGATCATCCCGGCGAGGGAGACGGACCGGGCCCCGAGGGACGAGGCGAGGTCCACGCCCCGTGCGGTGTGCCCGAGCAGGGTGTCGCCGGGGGCCAGTTCGTCCGCGAACAAGGGGACGCACACGAAGCCCGAACGTCCCAGCGGTGTGCTGAGGGTTTCGAGGAGCCGTGGGCGACCGTCCGGGAAGAGCAGCGTACGTAGCTCCTCGCGCGGGAGGGATGCCTCCGGCAGACGCGCCAGCCGGGCGAGATGGGCGGGGGAGGGCAGATAGCCGATGAGCGCGGCATCCATGCGCTGTTCCCGCTCCCGCTCCTGCCCGGCCCCGTTCGGCAAAGGGCTTGGCAACGGGTTTGGCAGTGGGCTCAGGCTCGGCAAGGCGCCCTGGCTCGGTACGTTCAGGCTCCCGGCGCGCCGCTGCTCCGGTACCGGCGCGGCCACCGCGTGCATCAGCCCGTCCCGCATCCGGCCCGCGAACTCGGCCAGGTCCTCCGAGGTGAAGGCCGACGCCGACGCACGCACGGTGAGCCGCAGCCGCCCGGCGTCCAGCCCCACCGCCAGGAACACATCCGTACCGACCGGAGGCGGTGTGTACTCGCTGTCGCCGTCCTCACGGCCGACCGTCAGCGTCCGCCCGCTCTCCGGCCCCAGGGCGGAGAAGTCCAGATAGGTGAAGAAGAACTGGGAGGCCAGGGGCAGCCCGTTGGGAAGGGAAGGCACAGGGCCCTTGTGTACCTGTGCCGCCGTGGCCTCGGCGACGATGCGCCGCAGATCGTCCTCGAAGGCCGCCTCCGAGGGGCGCCCGGCATCCGGACCTGTCGGCCGCAGGGGAACGGCCGTGGCGAAGGGGCCGAAGACCCGGTGCGTGTCCGGCAGGGAGTGGTCCCGGCCGCTCACCGCGAGACCGAGCACCAGATCCGCTTGGCCGGTCGCCATCACGAGCGCCCGGTAGTAGGCGGTCAGCACGGGTGCGTACAGCGTGGCACCGGTGCGGGACGCGAGGTCGCGCAGCTTGCTCACCTGGTCGGCCTCGACCGTGAACGCCTGGGAGTGGAAGGGCATGTGACGGCCCGTTACGGCGTCCCCGCCTCCGAGTACCGGCGGCCGATAGGGAGCACTCAGCCGCGCCCACCGGCTCTCGCCGCAGACGGCATCGGGAGCTGTCGCGTCCGCCCGTACGGCGAGACGGGCGGCATGGTCGCGGAAGGAACCGCGCAGCGGGGTCAGGGCCGGTTCCTCGCCGCAGGACAGCGCGTCGTACACCGTCGTCAGCTCCCGTACCAGGAGCGCCGCGCTGTAGCCGTCGCCGATGATGTGGTGCGCGTGCACCACGAGGACGTGGTCGTCGGGGGCGAGGGTGAGCACCCGCAGGCGCAGCAGGGGCCAGGCCCAGAGCTCGAAGCGGCGCGCCCGTTCGGCGGCGACCCGCTCCTCCAACTGATCGGGTTCGGCCAGGGTTTCGAAGTCCACGGGCAGCCGCAGCGACGGTGGAAGCTCCTGCTGCACGGCCGGGCGCGCTCCGGCGGGAAAGACGGTGCGCAGCATGGGGTGCCGTACGACGAGGGTGTCCACGGCGGCCTGGAACCGGGCCGTGTCGAGGGGGCCGTGCAGGCGCAGGCGTGAGAGCCAGGACGATGCGGAACCGGGTGCCATGGCCTCGGCCAGCAGGAAGCCGCGCTGGGTGGGCGTGAGAGGGAAGGGCGCGGGTCCGTCCGGCCCCGCAACGCTCACGGCGGGCTCCGGGACCACCGATGCCTCGACCGCGTCGACGGCGGCGGCGAGGGCGGCCAGGGTGCGGTGCCGGTAGATCACGGTCGGCCGGGGGAGCGGCCCGCCCTCCTTCTCCAGCCGGGCGAACACCTCCAGCACGAGCAGGGAGTCGCCGCCGAGGGCGAAGAAGTCGTCCTCGCGGCACACGTCGTCGGCCTGGAGCAGTACCGACCAGATACGGGCGAGCCGGACCTCGGTCGGTGTCCGGGGTGCTGTACGGGGCGCCGTGCCGGGCTCCACCGGCTCGTCGAGGCCCTCCGCCCGCGCATCCGCTTGGAGGGCCAGCAGCCGCCGCCGGTCTATCTTGCCCGTGCCGGTGAGCGGCATCCTGGCGACAGAGGTGATGCGGGACGGAACCATGTACGGCGGCAGCGTCCCGGCGAGATGCAGCCGAAGCGCCACGGCATCCGCGGCGGGCGCCCCCGCCCTCGGCGTCACGAACGCGACGAGGCGGGCGTCCTGAAGGAGGACGACGGCCTGGGTGATGTCCGGCCGGGCCTGGAGCACGGCCTCGATCTCGCCGGGCTCCACCCGGTTGCCGCGCACCTTCACCTGGTCGTCCAGGCGCCCGAGGAACTCCAGGGTCCCGTCCTCGGCAGCCCGCACCCGGTCACCGCTGCGGTACCAGCGCCGCCCCCCACGGGTCGTGAACGCGGCCTCGGTGAGGGCCGGTTCACCGAGGTACCCGGCGGTCAGGCCGACCCCGGCGATGAGGAGTTCTCCGGCCTCGCCGGGTCGGCACGCCTCCCCGTCCGGGCCGACGATCTCGACCTCCGTCCCCGCCACGGGAGTACCGATGGGCAGCTGCCGTACGTCGTCACCCGGCCGGGAACGGATGATGTGGCAGCTCGTGTTGATGGTCGCCTCGGTCGGGCCGTACAGGTTGGCGATGTGCTGGCCGTCGCCGAAGAGATCGAACCAGCGGCGTACGTGAGCGGGGGACAGGGCCTCGCCGCCGACGTGGATCCACCGCAGGGCGGACAGACCGGGCCGTGGCGCACCGCGCCGTACCCGTTCCTCCGATGCGCTGAGGAGCTGTTCCCAGAGAGTGGGTACGGAGCTCCACACGGTGATCCGGGTGCGTTCGACGTGGGTCAGCAGGAGGTCGGGGTCGCGCAGGAGGTCCCGGTCCACCGTCACCACGGTCGCGCCCACGAGCAGCGGGGCGAGGAGCTGGCGCACGGAGGCGTCGAAGCAGAGCGAAGCCGTCTGGGCGAGACGGTCGTGCTCGTCGTACCCGAAGGTGCTGATGGCCCAGGAGAGGTAGTTCTCCATCGAACGGTAGGTGACGGGCACGGCCTTGGGCCGCCCGGTGGATCCTGACGTGAAGATCACGTAGGCGGTCGTGCCCGCGTCGACGGGACCGACGGGTTCTCCGGCAGCCCGCTGCGAGCTGGGTCCATGTGCCGATATGCCGACGTCGACCAGAGTGACGTCACCGAGCGCTTCGCCCGCCGCACGGGTGGCGGCATGGCAGAGCACCGTACGGGCGCCCGAGCGGCTGAGCTGGTCCGTGAGGCGCGCGGTCGGGTGGCCGGAGTCCAGCGGCACCCACCCCGCACCGGCGCGCAGGACGGCGACGACCGAGACGACCGCGTCGGCGCCGGGCTCGGTCAGGAGCCCGACCAGGCTTCCCGGCGTGACGCCGTGGGCCAGGAGCCGGGCCGCGAGCGCGTGGGAGGCACGGTCGAGTTCTCCGTACGTCAGGGTCCCGGCGCCCGTGTCGATGGCGACGGCGTCCGGGTTGGCCCGGAACCGGGCGAGCAGCCGCTCCACGATCGTTGCGGACCGGGATTCCGCCTCCGGGTGTGCGGCCTCGGCGCCCGCAAGGGCGGCCAGCTCACCGTGGAAGTCGCGGTCCAGCCGCGCCACCGTCTCCGGGGCGAAGAGGCGGACCGGGAAGTTCCACGAGAAGCGCAGAACCGTGCCGTCCTGCCAGCACAGCAGGCTGAGACGGGTCGCCGGGGTACCGGTCCCGGCCGCCGTCGGCCGCACGGTCACCGGGCACCGCGCGTCGAGAGCGGCCGGGAAGCGGGCGAAGCTGAACCCGGCCGGGCTCACCGTCCGAGGCCCGGCCCCGACCGGGCTGCCCGGCAGCAGCCGGGCCAGGTCGAGGCTGGTGGGCGCCGCATGCCGCTCGCTCTCCAGCCAGACCCGCCCGAGCCGCTCGGCCAGCTCCCACACCGACTCCTCCGGGTCGCTCTCGCACAGCAGCGGGAGGGTGTCGGCGAGCGGCCCCACGAGATGGTCGAGACCCGGCAGCCGGGCGTCCCGCCGGGCGCGGGCGACGTTCACCGCGACCTCACGCTGCCCGCTCCACCGGCCCAGGCAGCGCACATGGGCGGCGAGCAGCAGATGGAACAGGCTCACGCCGTGCTCGGCGGCCCGCTCCTCCAAGGTGGCGGTCAGCGAGGCGTCGAGGGCGCTCCCATGGGTCGCCAGCGGAGCGGTCGGGAGGGCATCGGGATCCCCGTCGTACGGCAGCCGCAGCGGCTCGCCCCGGGTGGCCAGCCGCTCCGACCAGTAGCGCAGGTCGGCGGCGAGAGCCTGGGCACCGGCCGCCGAAGAACGCTCCTCGGAGGCAGCGGCGGAGTACCGCGCGAAGTCGGTGCCGAGAGCGGGAAGCGACGGCCCGTCGGCAGGCTCCTGCCCCTGGGCGAGAGCCGTGTAGAGCGACCACAGCTCCTCCGCGAGGATGTTGAGGCTGTAGCCGTCGCCGGCCGCATGGTGGATCACCAGCACCAGATGGGCCAGGTCAGGGCTCTCCCGGGCGAGGACCGCACGCACGGGAGGCTCGGCGGAGAGGTCGAACGGCCGGTTGCGCAGGGCGCTTTCGAGATCCTCGATACGGTCCGGGCACTCCCGCACCTCGTACCAGGCGGACAGGTCGGTGGGCGGGGCTATGAACTGCCGAGGTGCCGTCGTGCCGTTCCCGTCCGGGCCGTCCCCTCCCGTGCCGTTCTCGATGCGGACCCGCAGCATGGCGTGCCGGTCGGCGAGCAGGGTGAGCGCGCGGCCGAGGAGCATGCTGTCCAGGGGCCCCTGAACGGTCTGGCGCACATACCCGTGGGCCGGGATGTCCGGGTGGAGCCGCCCGCTGGTGTGCAGGGCCAGTTGGACGGGGGTGAGCGGGAACGGCACCCCGTCGGCGACGGGGGAGGGGGCCGCCGGGGGCGCGGGTGGCGGGTCGGCCGGGGCGTCGAGGTGCGCGGCCAGTTCGCGGACTGTCCGGTACTCGAAGAAGAGCGTGGCGGGCAGGGAGGCGCCCAGCTCCCGCTCCAGCTGCCGCACGAGGTCGACGGCGGCGAGCGAGTCCAGGCCGAGGGAGAGGAACGGCGCGTCGTCGGGGATCTCGGCCGGTGACATCCGCAACGCCGCCGCCAGGAGCCGGCGCAACAGCACGGCGGTACCTGTGCCCGCACCCGTAACTGTGTCTGCGGCTATGGGTAGAGACGGAGGCAGCGCATCCGGTACGGACCCGCGTGCCGCCCCCGCCGTAGGCAGCGGTACCTCAGCTCCAGGGCGCGGTGGCGTCAGATCAGCCACCACCAGCTGGGCCGCGTCGACGCCCCACGCCGTACGGAGCGCCGCGAGCGCGGGAGCGGTGGCCAGCGGCCGACTGCCGACACGCTCTACGGCGGCGGAGCCCGGCCCCGCTCCGGTGCCGAGGCCCGCGGCCATGCCCGTCTCGGCGAACGCGGCGAGGTTCACGGACTGCCAGGGCCTGCCCGCCCGCCGCTCCGACGCGGCGAACGCGTCGAGGAAGGCGTTGGCGCCGGCGTACTCGCCCAGCGCGCCCGCCAGACCGGGCAGAAGGGCGGAGACGGAGGAGAAGGCCACACAGACCGTCGGGTTGAGCCCGTGCCGCCGAAGGGCCAGGGAGAGCAGCACCGCGCCCCGGGTCTTGGCGCCCAGGGCGACGGCCGTCTCCTCCGCGCTCCTGTTCCGCAGCGTGCCGGGGCGCACCACCCCCGCCGCGTGGAAGAGGCCGTCCAGACCGGGCAGTTGGGCGAGGAGCGCATCGACGTCCCGTTCCACCGAGACGTCGGCCACCCGGTAGTGCACGGTGGCGCCGAGCGCCCGCAGCTCGTCGACCAGCCCTGCTGGCGGTTGCGGGGAGCGCCCGGCGAGTACGAGGGTGGGGCGCCCCCTCCCGGCGAGGTCCCGGGCGAGCGCACCACCGATCCCGCCACCGCCTCCGGTGATGAGGAAGGTGCCGTCGGGCGGCAACGGGGACGCCGTACCGCCCTTCGCCGCCAAGGGCGCGATCCGCCGGACCAGCCTGCGGCCCGCACGCCAGGCGACGGTGGTGGTCCCGCCCGGTGTACTGTCCGCCCGGAGTCCGGCGAGTTCGGCGAGCACGGCGGCCAGCCGCTGGGCGGGGGTGTCCAGTGAGCAGAGGTCGAGACCGGTGGCCGAACAGCCCGGCGTCTCCTGCGTCAGAGCCAGCAGCGGCCCGCCCAGCACCGCATGGACCGGCCGAGGGCGCTCGGACGCGGCCCCCGTGGTGTGGACGTCCTCCGTCACCACCAGCATCCGGCGCGCCCGGGTCTCGTCCAGCCGGGTGAGAGCCTCACCGAAGGCGGCCAGCGCGGTCTCCTGCGCCCGGCCGAGCGCGTCGGCGTCCTCCCCCGGGCCGGGCGTGGGACCGGCCACCAGCACCACGGCGTCCGGCGGCTCCTCGCCCCCGGTGTGCAGCCGGATGCCCTCGGCGGCCAGCTGCTCGCCGAGCCGGGCCACGGACGCCGCGTCAGGACCGGTGACCAGCACGGAACGCACCGCCTCTGCCGCTGCCTCCGCCGCCGTCTCGGGCAGCGCGGAGTCCTCCCACAGGACCCGGTGCAGGAGCGGGCTCACGGGTGGATCGGGCCAGTACCGGTCGCGCCGGAAGGGGTAGGCGGGCAGCGGCACCCGGTGGTGGCCCGCGTCGAGTGCGGTGCGGTCCAGCGGCACACCACGCGACCACAGCCGCCCGACGGTCTCCAGCAGCTCCCGGCGCCCGTCACCGCCCGCCGCACCGCCGTCGGAACCGCCCGGGAGGGCGGGGAGCACCAGCACGGCCCCGTCCTGGCCGGCCGCCGCCGCCGCGCCACGCCGCCCGTCCGCGTCCGCCCCATGGCGTACCCCTGCGGCTGCCGCCGCCGCGCGTGCCGCGCCGGACAGGGTCGCCCCGTGCCCGACCTCCACGAACGTGTCGTACCCCTCCCCGGCCATGCGTTCCACGGCGGCCCCGAACAGCACCGGCCGCAGGGCGTGTTCACGCAGATACTCCGGCCCCAGGACCGGCTGCCACTCGGCGGTGACCGTACTCATCAGAGGGACGGACGGGTCGTGGAGGGTGAGCGCACGTGCCGCGTCGGCGAGCCGCTCGGCGACCGGGCGCATCAGCGGCGAGTGGAAGGCACGGGAGACCCGCAGCCGACGTACGGGAACGCCCTGGGCATCGAGGTCGCGGGCGGCCCGCTCCACCGCGGTGACGGAACCGGAGAGCACCTGAAGCCCCGGCCCGTTGTACGCGGCCACGGCGAGGTCACCGCCGGCCTCCGCCACCACCGAGGCGACGGCCTCCTCGCCCCCACGGACGGCGATCATGGCGCCGGGCTCGGTGAACTCACCTATGAGACGGCCGCGTTCGGCGGCGAACCGTACGGCGTCCCGCAGCGTCAGCACCCCGCTGACGCAGGCGGCGGCGATCTCCCCGACACTGTGCCCGGCGACCGCGTCCGGCTCCACGCCCCACTCCCGCAGCTGCCGGGCGAGCGCGACCCCGGAGGCGACGAGCAGCGGCTGGGCCACCTCCGTCCGGGCCTGCGCGACGGGGTCCGCGTCCGGGTCCAGGCCCCAGTCCAGCAACGGCCGCCCGCACACCGGTCCGAGCAGCGCGGAAGCCTCGTCGAGGGTGTCCCGGAAGACCGGCGCCGTACGGTACAGAGCCCGGTCCCGGCCGGGGAACTGCGCACCCTGCCCGGGAAACAGGAAGACGAGCCGAGGCCGCGAACGGGCGACGCCCTTCACACCCGAGGCAGGCGCCTTCAGCCGGGCCCGCAGATCACCCTCCGCGACGACGGCGAGCCGGTAGGGGCCGTCGTCCCGGGACGTGCTCGCGGTCAGGCACACATCGCCTTCGTCCAGCTCCGGATGCTCGCCGAGGTGAGCGGCAAGCCGGTCCGCCGCCTCCCGCAGCCCGTCCGCGCTGCGGGCCGACAGGGTCAGCAGACGCGGCCCGGCTCCCACGCTCTCGTACGGGGCGCGGGACGGCGCCTCCTCAAGCACGGCATGCGCGTTGGTGCCGCCGAACCCGAAGGCGTTGATACCCGCCACGAGCGGCCCGGCGGCCGTCCACTCCCGGGCCTCGGTCACCACGGAGAAACCGGCGGGCGCGAGGCCCGGCGAGGGAGACGCGTGGTGCAACGACGGGGGAACCCTGCGGTGGCTCAGCGCCAGCACGACCTTCACCAGAGCGGGCAGGGCGGCCGCGTTGAGCAGATGCCCGATGTTCGTCTTCACCGAACCGAGCAGCCTCGGCTCCCCGTCGGCCCGTACGGGAAACGCGTGGGCGAGCGAACGCAACTCGATCGGGTCCCCCACGGCCGTGCCCGTTCCATGGGCCTCCACATAGGTCACCGAGGCAGGATCGGTACCGGCCGCCTCGTACGCCCGGGTGATGACCTCGCGCTGGCGCAGCGGATTGGGCGCCATGAGGCTCATCGAACGGCCGTCGTTGTTGACGGCCGTACCCCTGACCACCGCGAGCACGGAGTCGTCGGCGGCACGGGCGGCGTCCAGACGCGTCAGGACGATCGCCGCGCCTCCCTCGCCGGGTACGAAGCCGTCGGCGTCGGCACTGAAGGCGCGGCTGCGGCCGGTGGGGGAGAGGGCCTGAGCCTCCTCCAGCAGGCGGTGTCCGGTCGACGTCAGGTGGAGGTTGACCCCGCCGACCACGGCGAGATCGCACTCACCGTCCAGCAGGCTGCGCCGCGCCAGATGCAGGGCCACCAGCCCCGACGAGCAGGCGGTGTCCACGGCCAGCGCGGGCCCGTCGAGGTCGAGGCACTGGGAGACGCGGGCGGCGATGAGGCTCGGCAGGTTTCCGGTGAGCGTGGCGGGCAGAGGAGACCCGTCGGCGGACGCCCGGTCCAGCACCTCCCGGTAGCCGCTCTCCCCGACGGCCGCGAAGACCCCGACCCTGCGGCCGTTACGGCGGGGCCCGGCGTAACCGGCACGTTCGAGGGCCTCATGGGCGAGTTCGAGGAAGAGCCGCGCCTGCGGATCGAGGGCACGGGCCTCGTCCTCGCCGATGCCGAAGTAGCCGGCGTCGAAAGCGGCGGGGTCGTCGAGCAGAGCGCCCCAGCGCTTGCGGTCCGCTGCCGGCCGGCTCTCGGAGTCCTCGTCCCATCGCCCGTCCGGTACGGGGGTGACGGCGTCGTACCCGTCGATGAGCAGGTCCCAGAAGGCGTCGGGTGTGTCGGCCCCGGGGAACCGGCACGCCATCCCGATGACGGCCGCGGGCGCGCCCGTCGCCCCTGGAAGCCGCTCACTCTCCGGGCCGGACGCCGGACGTACCGGAACGGAGGAGGCCAGAAGGTGACCGGCGAGCGCGCCGACGGTGCCGTGGTCACGGATCACCGCGGGCGGCAGCGTCAGCCCGAAGGCGTCCTCCAGGGCCACGAGAACCTCCATGGCCTTGAGCGAGGTCCCCCCGAGGCTCCCGAACGACTGATGAAGCCCGATCGACCCGGCGGGCCGACCGAGCACCCGCGCCCACACCTCCCGTACAACCTGTTCGGCCTCGTGCCGGGAGCGGGGCGAGGGGGCCGGGGGAGGAGGCACGGGAGACGCGAATCCGACTCCGGCCCCGGCTATGGCGTCTGGCTGTGCGTCGGCTCTTGCCCGTGCCCCGGCCCCGGCTTCCGCTGTGGCTTCTGCCCGTGCCCCGGCCCCGGCACCGGCCAGGCGGCCCCCGGCACCGGCCGAAGACGCGGCAGCACTCTCCGCCCCCGCCCCCCGGTCACCCGCCTCGAACCGCTCCCGCAGCCGCTGCCGTTGCAGCTTCCCGCTCGTCGTCCGGGGAAATGCCCCCGGGGCCAGGGCCAGCACCCGTACATCGTCGTGGAGCAGCGCCTCGCGGACCCGGGCGGCGACCCGTTCGAGCACCTCCGCCGCCTCACCCGGCGGCCGCGCCCAGGGAACGAACACCACGACGCGCTCCCCGCCGGTCACGGGGTCGGTCGACCCGATCACCGCGGGGGCACCGGGAGGCAGCCCGGGGGTGGCCGCCGCGACCGCTTCCATGTCCGGGGCGTGGAACGTACGGCCGTTGAGGAACAGCACGTCCTTGTACCGCCCTGTGACACACAGCCGTCCCTTCCGCAGGAAACCGAGATCGCCGGTGCGCAGCCACCCGCCCGCGAACACATCGGCGCTCACACCGGGAAGACCGTGGTAGCCACGGGCCAGCTGGGGGCCGCTCACCAGGATGTGCCCCACCCGCCGGTCCCCGAGCTCCGCGCCCGCGTCGTCGACGATCCGCACGGCGCATCCGGCCACCGGAACCCCGACGTCCATCAGCTCGACGGCCCCCTCGCCCGCCACCGCGTCCACAGCCTCACCCCGGCTCAGCGCTGCCCGGTCCAGGACCAGCGGCTCGGCCACTTCTCCCGGCGGCGGGAACGTCACCGCCAGCGTCGCCTCCGCCAGCCCGTAGACCGGCTGGGCCGCTGCCGGATCCAGCCCGGCCGGGCGCATCGTACGGGCGAACTCCCGCCACACAGCAGGCGCGATGGGCTCAGCACCCACCAGCATCAGCCGCACGGACGACAGGTCCAGCCGCGCGACGACCTCGTCGGGAACCCGCCGTACGGCCAGCGCGAGGGCGAAGTTGGCCGCCGAGAGCACGGTGGCCCGGTGCCGGTCCGCGGCCTCGAACCAGATCCGGGGCCGCTTGGCGAACGACAGCGGCCCGATCTTCACCTGCTTGGCCCGGGCGGCCAGCGGTGCGAGGTGGGTACCGATGAGCCCCATGTCATGGAAGTACGGCATCCAGCTGACCACGACGTCGTCGGCGCCGAGCGCCGAGGCCTTCCGCATCTGCTCCAGATTGGCCAGCACGGCACGATGGGTGACCTCCACCCCCTTGGGCGCACCGGTGCTCCCCGAGGAGAACTGCACGAACGCGACCTCGTCCGGCCCGGCGACGACGGGCTCCCGCAGCACCGGCCCGCGCCGCAGCACATCGAGTGTGAGAGCGCGTACGTCACCGGGCAGCACCCCCCTGGTCGCCGCGTCCACGACGACGGGCGGCCGGCCCAGGTGCTCCCAGACCG
The DNA here is from genome assembly GCF_009865135.1 of Streptomyces sp. SID8374. NCBI lineage: Bacteria > Bacillati > Actinomycetota > Actinomycetes > Kitasatosporales > Streptomycetaceae > Streptomyces > Streptomyces sp. SID8374. The sequence goes on from NZ_WWGH01000002.1 coordinate 2,392,113, forward strand.
GCAGGACACGCCGGGCGTCGGGAGCCAGCGGTACGGGGACGAGACCCGCGGCGAGCGCGCCCCAGAACATCGGCTGGAAGTCCTCGCTGCGGTCGGCCAGCAACGGCACACAGGTCCCCGGCACGACACCGGCCTCCCGGAGGCCGCCGGCCACGCGCAGCGCGTCGTCGAGGAGTTCGCGCAGAGTGACGGTCAGCTCGCTGCCGTCGCCACGGACATGGACGGCGACCTGCCCGGGAGTCTCACGGACCGCGCCCAGCAGTACATCCAGCAGTGTCATGTTGTTGTCCACCGGTCCCCGTCGGTCCGTTCTCCACACGTGCGGCGACGCACGCGCTGATCCATTGCCCGGCCGGTCACCGGCCCCCGTCGATGATCTTAAAAACGCCCCGGTCGCGGGTAATCCACCGGCGGGAGGAGACCGCGTGCGCCCTGAGGCTGACCCGGGCCCGGCGAGGGGCGACGGAGGTAGCAGGCTCCCTGGCGAGGCCGGGGGAACATGCGTGGTGCATCAATGCTGGAGCAGACAGACCGCCGGTACCCGAGCGGCCGGGGACGACCGGCGCGACGGACCGGGGACGTCGGGTGCCCTACCCGGCCGGACAGGACACCCGACGGCTGTCGGGCAGGACACCCGACGACGATCGGGCAGGACACCCGAGGACTGCCGGGCAGGGCACCCGACGGCTCACTACGCGCCGGCGGGACCGGCCTGCTGCACGACCTCGAAGGACCAGACGGTGGACCCACTGGCCGCCGGCTTCGGACGTTCGCCGCCGCCGTCGGCACCACCGCCACCGCCCTGGTGGGCAGCCTTCATCGGTCCTTCCATCCAGGCCTGGAAGGACGCCTCGTCACGCCACCGCGTGTAGACGAGGTAGTCGTCCGTGCCCTCGACGGGCCGGAGGAGCTCGAACCACTCGAACCCGTCGGAGCTCTCGACGGCGTGGGCACGGGACGCGAAGCGCTTCTCCAGCGTCTCGCGTTGTTCCTGGGGGACGGTCAGCACATTGATCTTGACTACGCTCATGGCCTCATCCTGCCGTACGGCGCCGGGCGGAAGGAGCAGCGGCCCTGCGGTGTACGCCGTGCTGCATGAAGCGATCAGGGGCGGCCCGGCGCTCTCACCGCTCGGACGTGCCCGAACCCCCCGTCGTGAACTCTTCGACGCCCAGTACGCGCAGCAGATCCAGCCGCTCACGGGTCTCGGCATCCGCCGGGGTGAGGACGAGCAGCAGCTGGCCGTGGTCGGGCGTGACCAGCGTTTCGCAGTCCATCACCAGGCGGCCCACCCGTGGGTTCAGCAGGGTCTTGCGGTCGGCGCGCCGGACCGCGACCTCGTGCTCGGACCAGAGCCGGTCGAAGTCGGGGCTCGCGGCCCGCAGCCGGCCGACGAGTCGGGCGATCGCCTGATCGCCGGACCGGCGCCCGACGGCCGCCCGCAGGTCCGCCACCAGCTGCCGGGCCTGGTGCTCCCGCTCCTCCGGCGCACCGGCCGCGCGGGCGGCGGGGTCGGTGAACCAGCGGTACACGAGGTAGCGCCGGTCGCCCGAGAAGCCGGTGTGGTCGCCCGCCAGCAGGAGCGACATACGGTTCTGGGCGAGGACCTCGCCCAGATCGGACACCACCATGGCCGGGGTGTCGCCGAGCAGGTCGAGCATGCGGACCAGCCCGGCACGGGCGAGGCCGGCCACCGATTCGCCGGGCGGCGGCTGGTGACCGGCCAGGTGGAAGAGGTGGTCCCGCTCGTCGTCGGTGAGGCGCAACGCCCTGGCCAGCGCCCCGAGCAACTGGGGCGAGGGCTGACTGCTGCGGCCCTGTTCCAGGCGTACGACGTAGTCCACCGACATACCGGCGAGCATCGCCACCTCCTCCCGGCGCAGCCCGGCGGTGCGGCGCCGGGGCCCCTCGGCGATGCCCACCTCGGCCGGGCGGATCGCCTCACGGCGCCTGCGCAGGAAATCGGCCAGCTGATCACGTTCCATGGCCCCATGGTCCCTCGCGGCGGCCGGCCGGATCCAGGGAGCGCCACTCCCATGATGAACGCTCCGCTCCCGCCGGGCGCGGCACGGGCGCAGGGTGGGTGGCAGACCGACGACGAAGGAGCACGCCATGCAGACACGAACCCTGGGCACCACAGGACCCGCCGTCTCCGCACTCGGCCTGGGCGCGATGGGCATGTCGGACGCCTACGGCCCCACCGACCGCGCGGAATCCCTCGCGACCGTCCACGCCGCGCTGGAAGCAGGCGTCACGCTGATCGACACCGGCGACTTCTACGCCATGGGCCACAACGAACTGCTGCTCGCCGAGGCGCTGCGCGGCCGCGACCGGGACAGCTACGCGCTGAGCGTCAAATTCGGCGCGCTGCGGGGGCCGGGCCATGAGTTCAGCGGGCAGGACAGCCGTCCCGAGGCGGTGAAGAACTTCCTGGCCTACTCGCTGACCCGGCTGGGCACCGACCACATCGACATCTACCGCCCGGCCCGCCTGGACCCCGACGTGCCGATCGAGGAGACGGTGGGCGCGATCAAGGAGATGGTCGACGCCGGATACGTACGCCACATCGGCCTCTCGGAGGTCGGCGCCGCGACGATCCGCCGGGCGCACGCCGTGCACCCGATCGCCGACCTCCAGATCGAATACTCGCTGATCTCCCGCGCGGTCGAGGCGGAGGTCCTGCCCACCCTTCGGGAGCTCGGCATCGGCCTCACCGCGTACGGCGTCCTGAGCCGCGGCCTCATCTCCGGCCACTGGTCCACGGACCGCGCGGCCCCCGGTGACAGCCGCGGCTTCGTCCCGCGGTTCTCGCCCGGCAACGTGGAGCACAACCTCGCCCTCGTGGACGCCCTGCGCCGGGTCGCCGAGGCCAAGGGGTGCACCGTCGCCCAGCTGGCCATCGCCTGGGTGGCCGCACAGGGCCAGGACATCGTGCCGCTCGTCGGCGCCCGCACCCGGGAGCGGCTGACCGAGGCGCTGCCCGCCCTGGACGTGGACCTCACCGCGGACGACCTCGCCGAGATCGAGAAGGCGGTTCCGCCGGGCTCGGCACGCGGCGACCGGTACCCGGCCGCGTTCATGGCAGGCCTCGGCGTCGGCAACTGAGCAGGCTGCCGGGAAAGGCGGCGGCCGCCGCCGGGCCGCCGCGACGGCCTGCCGGTGCGAGAGGACGATCCGGCGCCGGGCCGGATCGATGTCCAGGATCCTGACCGGCAGGAAGCCACCGACCCGGACGGCGATGTCCGCGCCGGGAGAGGCGGTGCCGTCGCGAGGCGCCCTCGCCACGCATCTCCTCCAGCATCCCGGCGCGGCCCGCCGAGACCATCCGGCCGAGACCGGCCCAGAACGCGTCGTCGGCCGGGCGCCGGACGTCCTCGCCGCCGGTCTCGACGGCGTACGGGGAGGAGTCCACGCGCCCCGGAAACAGCCCGAGCCTCCGGGGCCGCGCCGACGCCCGCTCGCAGGGCCGGTCGCTGCCGACGTAGAGGTGCTGGTCCCAGCCCACATGGACCCGAGTCCTCCGCGAAGGCGGCGACCGCCCGGAGGCCGCACGGACGCACCCGCTAGGCTGCGAGTTCCCCACGGGGGAAGTCCGGTCGAAGTCCGGCGCTGACCCGCAACGGTAGGCGGAACCGCGATTCCGCAAGCCCGATCACCCGTGGCGGAGAAGGCTCCTGACAATTCGCCGTGGACTGCGAAGGGCGCTGCGCGGGCGGCCGCCGTCCGGGCTGCTCCGCCTTGTGCAGACGTACGGCCCGAGGCGAAAGCGACCGGCCTGTGGCCACGTCTGTCGACCGCATACCCTCCAAGCCCGCGCGCCCGTCCCGCGCCGGTACGGGGTCGCCGCCACCCCGGCGCATACCCCTGCCAATCCTCCTGACCGGCCTGTGCCTCGCCCTCCCCGTCTCCCTCGTCTGCGGAGCCGGACTCGGTGCTTCGGGGCTCTCCTGGGCCGAGGTGCTGCGCCATCTGTGGGCGGGCCTGACCGGTGGCGCCATCGGGCCCGACGAGGTGCCCGCGTACACCATCGTCTGGGAACTGCGCCTGTCGCGCGCCGTGTTGGCCGCGATCGTCGGAGCCGGGCTGTCGGCCGTCGGGGTCGCCGTCCAGGCCATGGTCCGCAACGCGCTCGCCGACCCGTTCGTGCTCGGGATCTCCTCGGGTGCGGCGGTCGGCGCCAACGCCGTACTGATCTTCGGGGCGTTGGGAGCCCTGGGCATCTGGGCGCTGTCCACAGCGGCGTTCGTCTCGGCCCTGCTCGCCATGCTGCTCGTGTACGCGGTCGCCCGCACCGAACGCGGACTCACCCCGCTGCGGCTCGTCCTGACGGGCACCGCGATGTACTACGGCTTCTCGGCCGTCACCACCTTCATGGTGTTCGCGGCCGAGCGGGGCGAGGCGGCCCGCTCCGCGATGATGTGGCTGCTCGGCAGCCTGAGCGGCGCCAACTGGGCCTCCGTCCCGATCGCCGCCGCAGCGGTGCTCACCGGCCTTGCCCACCTCGGCTGGTCGGCACGGCGCCTCAACGCCCTCGCCATGGGGGACGAGACCGCTGCCGCCCTCGGCGTCGACCCCGGGAGGCTGCGCAAGGAGCTCTTCCTGGTCTCGGCGGCCGTCACCGGGGCGGTCGTCGCGGTGAGCGGAGCGATCGGCTTCGTCGGACTGATGGTCCCGCACGCCGTACGGATGCTGGTCGGCGCGGACCACCGGAGGGTGCTGCTCGTCGCACCGCTCGCGGGAGCCGTGCTGCTGATCTGGGTGGACATCCTCTCCCGCGTGGTGCTGGCACCGGCCGAACTCCCGGTGGGCGTCCTCACCGCGGTCATCGGCGTGCCCTGCTTCATCCTGCTGATGCGCCGCCGGTCCTACTCCTTCGGAGGCATCTGATGCGGATCGACATCGACGCGCTGACCGTCGAGATCGCCGGCGCACGCCTGGTGGACGAGGTGACCCTCGGGGCGGGGGAGGGCCAGCTCGTCGGCCTGGTCGGCCCCAACGGCAGCGGGAAGTCCACGCTGCTGCGCTGCGTCTACCGGGCCCTGCGCCCCACGTCCGGCGCGGTCCGGGTCGGCGGCGACGACTTCCACGCCCTGAGCACCCGTGAGGGCGCCCGCCGCCTGGCCGCCCTCCCGCAGGACGCGGCCGCGGAGTTCGACTTCACCGTGGCCGAGATCGTGGCCATGGGGCGGATGCCGCACCAGGGCCCGATGGCGCGGGTGACCGACGAGGACCGCAGCCGCTGCGACGAGGCACTGGACGGGGTCGGCGCGGCCCACCTGGCCGAACGGGGCTTCCTCACCCTCTCCGGAGGCGAGAGGCAGCGCGTCCTCATCGCCCGCGCCCTCGCCCAGCAGCCCCGCGTCCTGGTGCTGGACGAACCGACCAACCACCTGGACATCGCCCACCAGCTGGAAATCCTGGCCCTCGTCCGCGCCAGCGGCCTCACCGTGCTCACCGCCCTGCACGACCTCAACCTCGCGGCCCTCCACTGCGACCTGATCCACGTCATCGACGGCGGCCGGATCGTCGCCTCGGGAGCCCCGTACGACGTCCTGACCACCGAGCTGCTGGCCGAGGTCTTCGGCGTACGGGCGCACCGCGTCGCCCACCCCGAGACCGGGGCGCTCCAACTGCTCTTCGACCTTCCCCGAACCCGCCCCGCCACCCTCTAAGGAGCCCCAGCCACCATGCCGAACCTCGTACGTCCCGCAGCTCTCGTACTCGCCGCCGCCCTGGCCCTCACCGGCTGCGGAGCGGACGTCACCTCGCAGGCGGACGGGAAGGACAGCACGGCGGAAGCCGGCCGCCACTACCCGGTGACCGTCGAGAACTGCGGTGAGAAGAAGAGCTACGACAAGGCACCCCAGCGCGTCGTGACCAACGACGTGGGCATCACCGAAATCATGTTCGCCCTCGGGCTCGAGGACCACATGGCGGGATACGTGATGCCCGACGACAAGGGCGACATGACATCCGTCCCGTGGAAGGACGGCTACAAGAAGACCACGTGGCTCTCCAAGCAGCGCATCAACAAGGAACTGGTCCTCGACGCCCGCGCCGACCTCGTCTTCGCAGGCTGGAACTACGGCTTCAACGAGGGCGAGGGCTTCACCCCCGCCGAGCTGAAGCGCGTCGGCGTCGACTCGTACCTCCTGAGCGAATCGTGCCGCAACGGGCAGGGCAAGGCCCGCGGAGTCATGCCGCCACTCGAAGCGCTCTACACGGACCTGCACAACCTCGGACGGATCTTCGACGTCGAGGACCGCGCGAACACCCTCATCGCGTCCTTCCGCAAGCAGGTCGCCGAGGCGCAGGCGAAGGCGCCGAAGGGGAGCGACCGCCCGCGCGTCTTCCTGTACGACGACGGGAAGGACAAGCCGCTGACCTCGGGCGCGTACGCCGGACCGCACGACATCATCACCAAGGCGGGCGGCGACCACATCATGAAGGACCTCAAGGACAGCTGGACGACGGTGGGCTGGGAGACCGTGGTCGACCGCGACCCCGAGGTCATCGTCATCAACAACTACGGGGACACCAGCGCCGAGCAGAAGCGCACGTTCCTGAAGTCCTACAAGCCGCTCGCGAACGTCTCCGCGATCAAGAACGACCGGATCGTCGTCCTCGACTACGTGGACCTGGTCGAGAGCCCGCGCAACCCCGCGGCCATCAGCTCGCTGGCGGCGGACCTGCGGAAGTTCGCCTCGTAACCCGGTGAACCGGGGTCACGGCCGCCGCACGGCTGGTGACGTCGGCTCCGCCGAACCGGCATCCGTGGCATCCGTGTCATCCGTCAGCGCTTCGCGCGCGGTGGTGAGGATCTCCTCGGAGATCGGGGAGCCCTGGGTGGCGCGGGCCAGGACGAGCGCGCCGACCATGGTGCACAGCCGGGCGATGCCGTTGTCGTCCTCGGCCTCGTCCTCGCTCGCGAGCCACTGCGCGAAGTCGGCCACCCCCTCGGCGTAGACGCGCCGGGCCTCGTCGTTCCCGGATCCGCGTGCCATGTCGGAGGCGAGGGCGGCGGCCGGGCAGCCGTCCGCGGCGCTGTCGCGGTGCTCTGCCGAGAGGTAGGTGGAGATCAGCGCCCGCTGGGCGGCATCGCGCTGCCCGGCGTGCCGCTCCAGCCCGTCCTCGCGGAGCCGGGCGAGCCCGTCGAAGGCATGGGCGGTGGCCTCGTCGACGAGCGCCTCCTTGGAGGCGAACTGCTTGTAGAAGCCGCCATGGGTCAGACCCGCCGCCTTCATGAGGTCGGCGACGCTGACATGGGTGCCCTGCTCCCGGAAGAGCCGCGACGCGGTCTCCACCACCCGTCGGCGGTTCTCCTCCGCCTGCGCCTGCGATACGCGGCCCATGGCCCACCTCTCTCACGGCTCTCATGGATGTCGATTGACATCTATTCTAGCGCGATGTTTAGATTGTGACCGAAATCTAAATCGTGCGGGCCGCTCGCCGCCCGCGCCACCCTGAGGAGTGGACATGGAACTCAAGGACGCGGTCGCCGTGGTCACCGGTGCCAACCGAGGGCTCGGACGGCATCTGGCAGCCCAGCTCCTGGAGCGCGGAGCGACGGTGTACGCGGCGGCTCGCCGCCCCGGCACGGTGGACCTCCCGGGCGCCATCCCGCTGCGGCTGGACGTGACGGACGAGGAGTCGATCCGGGCCGCCGCCCGCACCGCCTCCGACGCGACGCTGCTGGTGAACAACGCGGGCATCTCCACCGCCACGACTCTGCTCACGGGTGACCTGGAGGCGGTACGCCGGGAGATGGAGACGAACTTCTACGGCCCCCTCAGCCTGACGCGGGCCTTCACCCCCGTCATCGAGGGCAACGGCGGGGGAGCGGTGCTCAACGTCCTGTCGGTCCTGTCCTGGCTGCACCCGGCCGGACTCGGGTCCTACGCCGCGACCAAGGCCGCCGCCTGGGCGCTGACCGAGGCGACCCGGGAGGAGCTGGCACCCCGCGGCATCGCCGTGTCGGCGCTGCACGTCGGATACATGGACACCGACATGGCCGCGGCCGTTCCCGCAGACCAGAAGACCGACCCCGCCGACGTCGCGGCGCAGGCTCTGGACGGCATCGAGAAGGGCCTGCCGGAAATCCTCGCCGACGCGACCACCCGCCAGGTCAGGCAGAGCCTGGCCACCCTGCCGAACACGGCGTGAAGGGCCTCGACCGAATCACCACCGCCCCCATCAATGGCAAGTGCCTCGGAGCGAGGCCGTTGCCGACGGCGGCCGTACGAGGGCCTGTCCCCGGAGCCGTCGCCCGGGAACGGGCCCTCGAAACCGTCCGGCGTCCGGATCAGCCGTTGAACGTGTCCGGGTCGGGCCCGGTGCGCTCGTCACGGTTGAGGGCGGAGATCTCGCCGATGTCACCTTCGGTGAGTTCGAAGTCGAAGAGCTCGAAGTTCTCCTCGATCCGCTTCTTCGTGACGGACTTGGGGAAGACGATGTCCCCGCGCTGCACGTGCCAGCGCAGCGTCACCTGAGCGGGCGTCCGCCCCACCCGCTCGGCGATGCGCGTGATCGCCGGGTCCGAGAGCACCTTGCCCTGGGCGATGGGAGACCAGGCCTCCGTGGCGATGTCGTGCTCGGCACCGAAGGCCCGTACGGCGTCCTGGGTGAGGTAGGGGTGCACCTCGACCTGGTTGACGGCGGGTACCACCGTGCTGCTCTCCAGGAGCCGGCGCAGGTGGTTCGGCTGGAAGTTGGAGACGCCGATCGCCTTGGCCCGGCCGGACCGGTAGATCTCCTCCAGCGCCTTCCAGGTCTCCACGAAGTCCCCCGAACCCGGCAGGGGCCAGTGGATGAGGAAGAGGTCCACGTACTCGAGACCGAGCTCGTCCACCGTGCGGTCGAACGCCCGCAGGGCATCGTCGTGCTGGTGCGCGTCGTTGTTCAGCTTGCTCGTCACGAAGACGTCGGCGCGGTCGATCCCCGAGTCCCGGACTGCCTGGCCGACCTCCTTCTCGTTGCCGTACATCTGCGCCGTGTCGATGTGCCGGTATCCGGTCTCCAGAGCGGCCAGAGTGGTCTCGCGGGTCTCCTTCGGCGGGATCTGGAAGGTCCCGAAGCCGAGCTGGGGGATCGTCACACCGTTGTTGAGGGTGATGTCGGGTACTGCGGGCACGGTGACTCCTTGCTGTCGACGCCTGGGAAGGCGGTGGAAGATGTGTACGGGTGGGAGGCGCGCCGATCCGCCTGCGGACGGGCACGGAGGGCCTCGAGGGGTGCGGCGGCCCGGGGCGCGCGAGGAGCGGTGACTCCGGGAACTGCTCAGCCCGCGATGCCGCGCAGCTCGGCGTCGGGCGGCAGCACGCGTACGAGCTTGCGGTTGACGAACTCCTGCATGCCGAGCTTCGACAGCTCCCGCCCGTAGCCGGAACGCTTGATCCCGCCGAACGGCAGGTCGGGCTGGGTCGAGGTCGGGTGGTTGACCCACACCATGCCGGTCTCCACCCGCTCGGCCACCCGGCGGCCGCGTTCCACGTCCGAGCAGAAGACGGAACCGCCGAGACCGTACTGGCTGTCGTTGGCGAGAGCGATCGCCTCGTCCTCGTCCTCGACCCGGTAGACCACGGCGGCGGGCCCGAACAGCTCCTCCGCGTACGCACGCATGCCGGGCTTGACACCGGTGAGGATCGTCGGCTGTACGAAGGCGCCGGGACGGTCGATCCGGCCGCCGCCGATCACCAGCTCGGCCCCCTGCTGGACGGTCTCGCGGATCTGCTCGGCCAGATCGGAAGCCGCCTGCTCGGACGAGAGAGGCCCCAGCGTCGTCGCCTCGTCGGACGGATCGCCGGCCTCGAGCGCCCCGAACTGGCGGCGCATCCCCTCGACGAAGTCGTCGTGGACCTCCGCGAGCACGATGAACCGCTTCGACGCCACGCAGCTCTGCCCGGTGTTCGCCATCCGGCCGGCCACCGCGGCACCGACCGTACGCTCCAGGCCTTCACCGTCGAGGACGATGAAGACATCGCTGCCGCCCAGCTCCAGCAGGCTGGGCTTCATGTTGCGACCGGCCCGTTCCGCGACCTGGGCCCCGGCCCGCTCGCTGCCGGTCAGCGAGGCACCCTTCACGACGGGACTGTCGATGATGCGCGAGATCTCGTCGTGGCTGACGAACAGGTTGGTGTAGACGCCCTCGGGCGCCCCCGCGTCACGGAACAGCACCTCGAGGGCGAGCGCGGACTGCGGACAGATCCCGGCATGCTTGACGAGAACGGTGTTACCCAGCACCAGGTTGGGCCCTGCGAAGCGCACCACCTGGTAGAGCGGGAAGTTCCACGGCATGACACCGAGCAGGACCCCGAGCGGCTCGCTGACGAGATACGCCTCGCCCTCCTCCACGTCGAGTGGCTCGGGGGCCGCGAAACCGGGCCCGTGCTCCGCGTAGTAGTCGAGGATCGATGCGGCGAGATCCACCTCCCCGCGGGCTTCGGAGATCAGCTTCCCCATCTCCAGGGTGATCAGGCGCGCCAAGGTCTCCTTGCGCTCCCTCATCAGCCCGGCGACGCGCCCGACCAGCGCGGCACGCTCCTCGATGCTCCGCTTCCGCCAGGCGTCGAAGGCCTCGCCCGCGGTCTCCAGGACGGCGTCCACCTCCGCGCCCTCGATCGTCGGGAACTCCGCGAGGGTCTCACCGGTGTACGGATTGACGGTGGCGAACGAACTCTTGCGCTGCTCTGACATGAAATCTCCAGAACGACGGGTGGTGCACGAGGCGGAACGCTGCGCTCCGCCTCGCTGCGAGTACCCGACTGACCGAGCTGGAAACCAGCCAAAAGCATCCACATAGGTGGAAAATGCTCACGGAGCGTCACGAAGGGCGGGCAGCCCCGCTGAACTCCGGCGCGGCCCCACCCCACCCCGGTGCAGGAGGTGGCGCGGCCCCGCCCCACGGCCCCACCGCCTACGCCGTCCCGCCGACCCCGCCGTCGACGTGGACGCCCAGCCGGCCGGCCAGGGCGGTGAGGGCCTCCCCCAGCGGCAGCGCGATGCGGGTGACGGCGTGGCGGTCACCCCGGGTGGGATCCCGGTTGATGATCAGCACAGGCTGCCCGGCCCGGTCAGCCTGGCGGACGAACCGAAGACCGGACATCACCGTCAGTGAGGAGCCCAAAACGAGCAGGGTGGAGGCCTCACGGACCAGTGCGCGGCAGCTCTCGACCCGCTCGGCGGGTACGGCTTCCCCGAAGAACACCACATCGGGTTTGAGTACGCCGCCGCAGACGGTGCACGCCACCACGCGGAAGTCGCCGACCTGCTCGTCGGTGAGATCGGCGTCACCGTCCGGGTTGATCGTGGCGGCCACGGGCGCGAAGCCCTCGTTGGCCTCCTCCAGTCGCCGGGCGAGCTCGCGGCGCGGGCTGAGGGTGCCGCAGGAGAGGCAGACCACCCGGTCCAGACTTCCATGGAGTTCCACGACGTCTTCGCTGCCGGCGGCCTGGTGCAGACCGTCGACGTTCTGGGTGATCACACCCGAGAGCAGGCCGTGCCGCTCGAACGAGGCCACGGCCCGATGCCCGGCATTGGGCCGGGCACTGCCGAAGGTGCGCCAGCCGAGGTGGCTGCGCGCCCAGTACCGGCGACGGGCCTGAGCGTCGGCGATGAAGTCCTGGTACGTCATCGGGGTGTGCCGGCTCAGAGACCCGCCCTCACCCCGGTAATCGGGGATGCCCGACTCGGTGGAGATGCCCGCCCCGCTCAGCACCAGCACACCGCCGCTGCTCAGCGCGTCGGCGACCGGCTCCAGATCGGTGGTGCCCGGCGACAGCTCCTCGGTGGGGGTCCAGCTGAGAGTGGGGCGCATACGCATGCCCCTAGGGTACGGAACAGGCTGCTGTCCCCCGGAGCTTCCGCTGCACCCCGAGCGCACCGCGCCTGGCGGAGAAGTCGGTACGGAAAGGGGCGGCTGGCGAACAACACGGCAACCTGCCCACCACCGCCACGCAAGGGCGCCAACGCCGCGCGGCGGGGAAGGCGCAGCGGCACGGGGGTGACACCCGCTGCGGTCCGCCAGGGAGGCCAGGCCCCACTCAGGCGGACGCACGCCACCTGGCTGGTGGCCGCCGCGCCGCGAAAGCTACCTGGCAGGGGGCGAGCTGTCCCGCCGGGTGCTCCGGAGCCGCTCCTGTCGGCCGAGGGCGGCTTTGACGGGGAAGAGGGCGAGCCAGCACCACATGGCCGCTTGCGGGGCGAAGAAGGCGATGGGCACGGAGGCTCCGAACACGACGACGGTCGCGCCCAGGTCCGCCGCGGTGTCCCGCCACTCGCCTACCGCGCGGACGCCGTGCCGGCCCCTCAGCGTCGCGAACATGGCGAGCTGCAACAGGTCGATGAGGCAGATGGTCGCCGCGTACATCGCCACCGCCCAGGGCTCACGGGCCCCGTACTCGGCGAGGATGGACGTGGGGAACGGGACCAGGGCGATCACGCCGAGCACCGCGAGGGCCAGATGCTGGGGAAGGCCGCCCGTCTTCGCGGACATCAGCAGGATCTGGCGCTGATCGCGCCAGAAGATGGACAGGATCAGGAAGCTCAACGCGTACGCGGCGAGCTGGGGAGTGCTCTCGCGCAGCGCGTCATGGAACTGCTCGGAGTCCAGGCCGGGCGCAACCCTCACGTCGAGGGCGAGCAGCGTCATGGCGATCGCGAAGATGCCGTCGGACAACGTGATCAGACGGTCGGGGCGTGCTGATGAAGAGCTGCCTCTACTCACCCGCCTCACCCTGGCCCCTGGCCCGCAACCGGACGCGAATTGCTCCGACTGCGGGCACGCCGCTGTCCATCCCTCGCTGCCGTACGCCCGAACAGTGGCCACACCTTCTGCCTCACCAGGACCACTGTCCCAGCGGGCCCTTTGAAGGTGTGCGCCACTGCCACCTTCCGGGTCACCGCCAGGACCGGGGCGGGGAGCGGCCGAGAGCCCCATCCTGACCGACGCCATCCCGCGGGGACGACGTACATGCCCGACTCCGCGCGCATGGTGGGAGGCTGGCCCGAACGCCGGAACGAAGAGCGACGCACAGGGAGACGACCAGGCGCACTACGTTGCCGCGGCCGACCAGGTGGTCTTCCACCTCGGCAACGGCGCTTCAGGCGCCCCGGGCGGCCGTCTGCCCAAGACCGAGACCCGGCCGGGACCACCGTGGAGAACCGGGTCGTCATCCTCCGGGAAGGCAGCGGCGAACAGATCAGCAACACACGGAGCAGGGCTCGCTCGCTCGCTCACCAACAGCGCCACGGCCGCCGCACACGGGAAGGCCCTCGCCGTCACCGACTTCACCACGGTCTGCGTGGAGCCTGACCCGTCGTGCCGCGACCCGTGGTCCACCGGAAAACAGCGCCAAGGGGAGGGGGGCTCGCAGGCCTTGACCTTGTCCATTCCTGCCGCTCAAAGGCATTGGCGGTATCCTGAGGAGGCAGTGACCGGGGGTCGCTCCGATGCCGAAGGGGCGAGAGATTCGTCGGGGTCGTGCGTGCCCGGAGGCCGGAAGGCGCCGCCGCCCACGCCACGAATCCTGACCGCGGGACCTTCGAGGCGCGCGGTCCACACAACCACCTGCTGCGACCCCGGCCGGGGCCGCCCTCTCCGGGAGAGGCGTATGAGTACCCAGTTCGAGGCCACCGTCACCATCGACCGCCCTATCGATGCTGTGTTCACCTACCTGGCGGACGGGCGGAACGACCCCGACTTCAGCCCCCGTGTGCTCAAGATCGAAAAGAGTCCCGACGGAGCCACGACGACAGGGACCGTTTTCCACAGCACCGTCAAGGACGCGGGAATGAAGTCTCAAAGGGACTTCGAAATAACAGAGTTGACCACCCCGACGCGAATTCGCTGGCGTGAGGCCTCCCACAACTCGATCACGGTACGAGAAGGCGGCTACGACCTTGAGGCGACCCCCGACGGGGCCACCCGCGTACGCCTTTTCAATGTCCTCGAGGGACACGGGATAGGCAAGCTGCTGCTCCCCTTGGCCGGTGGTGCATCACGCAAGGACGCCCCTGACTTCGGGGAGCGCATCAAAGTCGCCGCGGAACGTGCGATCTGACCAACAAGGGGCTTTGAGCTCCCGCCCCGGTCGTCCAGCGACAGGTTCCAGGGCTGTCCATGGACGGGAGACGTGACGGCCTCCGTCCGCAGCCCTTCGGCGGTAAGCGTCCGCAGCCGGGATGTCCAGCGTTCCGGAACCACTCCTCGACCGTCCGGTTGTCGCCGGTGACGCCCCCTTCCCAGCCGATTCGGTCTGACCTCCCTGGAGGCGGTGCGTACTGCCTCCAGAGAGCCGCCGGAGCAGCGCGTCAGCCCCGGCCGAGAACGCAGAAGTTATTGCCCTCCGGGTCGGCCAGGACGACCCAGGGAACGTCGCCCTGGCCCACATCTGCCCGCGTCGCGCCGAGACCTTCGAGCCGGACGACCTCCTTCGCCTGATCCTCGACAGGATCGGACATCACGTCGAGATGGAGGCGGCTGGTCACGACCTTGTCATCCGGCGTCCGGCGAAACTCCAGGTACGGCCCGACGTCCTGGACGGAGCGCAGCAGAGCGCGGTCGTCGGTCAGCTCATGGACGGTCCAGTCGATGGCCTCGCCCCAGAACCCGACCATGGCCCGAGGGTCGGCGCAGTCGACGACCACGGCGGCTATGGGCCCGGTGTCCCGGTAGAGCTCTCGGGGCTCCAGAACGCTGAAGACGTTGCCCTCGGGGTCGGCCAACACCGTCCACGGCACGTCACCCTGACCCACGTCGACGGGCGTAGTCCCGAGGCCTTCCAGGCGTCCGACCAACTCCGCTTGATGGGCGGCGGAGGTGGTGGCGAGCTCGAGGTGCACGCGGCACTTCACCGTCTCCGGGTCCGGGACGCGGACGAGATCGATACAGACGGCGGACGGGTGCGGCCAGTCGAAGCCGACGGGTTCGAGGTTGGTGACTCCCGGGCCTTCGCTGGAAACACCCCAGCCGAGCACCTCCGCCCAGAACTGGCCGAGCGCCGAGTCGTCCCGGGCCTTGAAGTTCACCTGAACAAGTTGCAGCGTCATGCTGGGCACCCTAGGGGTCTCCTGTGTTACCTGGCCACGGTTCAGTTGATCTTGGCGCGGCTGGTGCCGTTGATCACCAGTAGTGCGATCGGGCGTTCATGCGTTACGGAAACCGACCTCACGTCTGCGTGATCGCGCATACGTGACACCGCCGCCGAACCTACCCGTCGTAGATCCCGCTGAGTTGCGCACGAGCCTTCCCAGCCGACTGTCGCTCTGTCGGCGGAGCGGCAGCAACGCACCGCAGCGGGCTCCGTTGTCCGTGCCGGCCCGAGGGCTTCCGGCCCCTCGGTGTCCCCGGGGGCGCGAGGGCCGGCTTGCCGTGAGGTGTGCCCCGGTCAGGATTCCGCAGCACCTTGATGGCCGACGGCCGAATCGCGGACGTGATTTCTGCTGCTGGCGTTCCGAGATCACTGGAGAGTATTGCCACTCACTTAATATATGCATAAAGGATGCCAAAGCGGTCATTGATTGTTATTGCCTTACACAGGAGCCTCCTAGGCTTTAGCGTCGTATCACTGGTTTCTGACCGAAAGTCACAAGTACATGCGCATAACCAGGGCCGGCATGACCGGCCTTGTTCTCTTGTCCATCCTGTTGCCGACAGGCTCGGTGCACGCCGAGCCCTCCGTGGCACGGGCCGCGGCGAAGCCTGACTACCTGACCGCTCCCGACGTACCGTCCGCTCTCTCGGCGGCCCGGAGGGAGGGAAAGCGGGTGGAGGCGCTGTCCGAGCGCACCGAGACCTCCACCACCTGGGTGCACGGGGACGGCTCCCTGACGACCGAGCTGACCGCAGGGCCGATCCGCTTCGAGCGGGACGGGCGCTGGGAGCCGGTCGACACGGACCTGGCCGAACGCGCCGACGGTTCTGTCGCGCCCAAGGCCCACCCGGGCGGTCTCACGCTCTCCGGCGGAGGCGGCAAGGTGGCGGGCTCGCTGGCCGCGGCCCGTACCGCGGCCCCACGTGACCTGGTGACTCTCGGCGAGGGCGACCAGCAGGTCACCCTCCAGTGGAAGGGCGGTCTGCCGGAGCCCCGGCTGGACGGCAACCGTGCCGAGTACCCGGAGGCCGTGCCGGGCGCGGACGTGATCGTCGAGGCCACCCGCACCGGTTTCGAGCAGTACGTCGCCATCAAGAAGCGCCCGGCCGCAACCGACTATCGGTACACCCTGCCTCTGCGCGCCGAGGGGCTCGCGGTCAAGCAGCAGCCCGACGGCAGCGTGCTGTTCACCGATCGCCGCACCGGCCAGGAACGTGCGGTGATGCCCGCGCCGATGATGTGGGACGCCACCGTGGACGAGCGATCGGGCGAGCACACCCGCCGTGTACCGGTGGGCATGGACGTCGTGGTGAAGGACGACGACTCCTTCGACCTGGTCGTGACCCCTGATGCCGGGTTTCTCGCAGACCCGAAGACCCGCTACCCGGTGACCGTCGACCCGTCCACCTCCGCGCTCAGCAACGTCTTCGACACCTACGTCCAGCAGGGCGAGACCCGCGACTGGTCCACCGACACCGAGATCGACCTCGGCAACCCGGGGACGAAAAACGCGAACGGCACACCACGCACCGCGCGGTCGTACATCACCTGGGGCACCGCACCGATCGCAGATGCCCTGGTCAGCAGCGCCCAGCTGAGCCTGTGGAACTTCCACTCGGCCAACACCGACTGCAAAGCCCAGGCCTGGGAGGTGTGGTCGGCCGACCCGGCGACCACCGCGAGCCGATGGACCAAGCAGCCCGCGATGCACACCAAGCACGCGACCTCCACCCAGACCAAGGGCAACCCGGCTTGCGGCGGCGCCGGGTGGGTCAGCGCGGATGTCACCTCGCTCGCGCAGAACTGGGCCTCCGCCAAGGCCCCGCAGTCCAGCATGGGCCTGCGTGCGGCCGACGAGTCCGCCGTCGCACCCTGGAAGCGGTTCAGCTCGGCCAACGCGACGTCCAATCCGCCGAAGCTGACGGTGACGTACAACTTCCGTCCGCGCTCCGGCAACAACCGGCAGGCCGGCCCGCCCTACGCGCCCGACGCCTCGGGCACCTGGCAGGTCAGCACCACGACCCCGACCCTGCGGGACACGTTCTCCGACAAGGACGGCGACAAGATCAACGGCACGTTCGAGGTGGTCGAGGCGGCCACCGGCAAGCGCGTCGGCGACTACCTGGTCTCACCGTTCGTCGAATCGGGCCGCGCCGCCGCTGTCACCCTGCCCGACGGCCTGCTGAAGGACGGCACAACGTACCGCTTCCGCACCTCCCCCTACGACGGTACGCACTACAACCTGGCGTGGTCGCCGTGGACGACGTTCACGGTCGGCACCGGCGCCCGGCCCGGCGCGCTGCCGGACATGCCGCAGGCCTTGGAACAGGGTGCCACCGACACCCTGACCCCGCTGCTCTCCGGCGTCGTCACCAGCCCCGCACAAGGGCGGATACGGGCGGAGTTCGCCCTGCGCGACGAGAACGGAAAGGACCTCAGCGCAGTACACGTACCGGACGCGTGGGTGGACAGCGGCTTGCGCGCCGCAGCCCAGGTGCCCGCGGGCGCGCTGCGCTCCGGCACGACATACCTCTGGGCGATGCGAGCCTGCACTGACGCCGGTTGCTCGGCGTGGTCGTACGAGCAGGAGCTCACGGCCCGTGAGGGACCCGGCCTGAAGGCGCCGGTGACGAGGACGCTGCCCTTGAGCGGTGACGCGCTTGCCGACGCCACCGCCGCGGTCCGCGAGACCACGCCCGCGGTGAAGGGCGCGCAGCTCACCCTCGACGCCGACCACGCCGTTTGGCTCTCACCCGATCTCACCAAGGTGCCCGCCGGGGCGCGGATCACCGGGGCCCAGCTGGAGCTGACGCCTGTCCGTGGAGCGGAGCGGCCTTTGGAGGTCTATGAGTTGCTGGAGCCGTGGGCTGCTCCGCAGAAGGGTGCGGATCTTCCGGGCCTGTTGGACGAGGCTCCCTTCGCCGACGCCGCCCGCCTGGCGGACCAGGATCTTGCTCCCGTTGTTCAGTCCTGGCTGGAGCAGGACAGCGCTGAGGGGCTGGCCTTGCGGTTGCCGAAGGGTGCCAAGGACTCCGTGGTCTACCACTCGGGCCGGGCCAAGGATGCCGCACAGCGTCCGCGGCTCGTGATCGATTACGTGCCTGCTGCCGCTCCGGGCCGCCCGCAGGACGTGCGGGCCACCTCCGGGCACGGCGGGCTGCTGACCACCTGGAATCCGCCGCAGGACAACGGTGCGGCCGGTGAGGGCCTGGAATACACCGTTGCCGTGCAGAAGGAGAACGGCACCGAGGCCGCCAGGCTGACCACCGCGCTTCCGTACGCTGTCGTCTCCGGCCTGACCGACGGGGCCACCTACCGGGTTTCCGTCCAGGCCCGTACCGCCCACGGCACGAGCCCGGCCGCCACCTCGGAACCGGTGACCACCGCAAGCGTGCCCGGCGGGGCGGCCGTCTACCGGGAGATCGTCCAGCAGTACCTGAACGCCCGGGCCGGCCTGCTCACCGGCGGCTATCCGACGGCCGCCGCTGCGCTTGCCGCGAGCTCCCGGGGTGCGTCCTTCGCGGACCTGCTGAACGCGCAGGCCCCTGGTCTCGTCGAGTCCCGGGAACTGCTCGCCCGGCACGGGCGGACCTACAGTGACGCGACAGCCCAGCTCTCCGACGTCCTCGTCGGCGTCGATACCGACGGAGCGGTCTTCCTGCGGGCGTCGGTCACCGAGTCCGCCTCGCTGAACCTGGACGGGACGAGCGAGTCCGACGAAGGCCGGGGCGAGCAGCGGTTCACGTTCAGCACCAACGGCGGAGCCCCGATCCTGCACCTGGAAGCCGACGCGCCCGCCGCGGAGACCGTCCTGACCGAGACACCCTCCGCATGGACCGGCCTCGACGTGGCACCGCCCCAGGACCAGAACGCCGAAGAAGTGCCCGATGAGCCGATCGACCTCGGCTCCGACGGCTTTCCGGTGGACGAGGCCGCGGGACCGGTGCCGGTGGCGCTGCGCGCCGCAGCAGTCGTCGGCTCCGGTACGGCCAAGTGGGCCACCAAGAACATCGGCACCAAATCGGAGTACCAGCAGGACTGCACCAACTTCGTGTCCAAGGCCCTCTACTACGGCGGGAAGATGAAGACCCGCTCCGGCGGCCGCAAACACGACCGGGCCTGGTGGCAGCAGTACTACCTGTTCGGTTCGATCAAGAACAAGAGCTACACCTGGTCCGGTGCCGAGAACTTCCGCCGCCACATGACGAAGTACCGCAAGGCCCCGTCGGTGTCGAAGAAGAACGCCCGTCCCGGTGACATCGTGATGTTCAAATGGAAGAAGGAGAAGGTGTACAACCACGCCGCAGTCGTGGTGGGAAACTCCGGCCGCGACCTCCAGCTCAGGCAGCACGGCGGCCCCAGCAGGACCACCCTCAGCGCTGCCATCGCCCGCTACAAGCGCAAGTCCAACTACATCGAACGCGTGATCATCCTGCGCCCCAGGTCGAGGGGATGACCATGACGGTGAAACCACGCCGGGCCGCCCTCACCGCCGCCCTCGCCCTGTCCCTGGGCGCCCTGTCGCTGACCGCGTGCAGCAGCGACGACGACCTGTTGGACTACCAGACCGACTACGCCAACCACCAGCCTCTGCGGGTCACGGGCTACCCCTCCGCGGGCAGCCTTCGCACCGTCCAGCAGATCGTCTGGCACCTCGCCGACCGGGATGCCGACGCCTTGGCCGCCCTGCACACCGAGGACGGCGACGCCGGCTCCACAGCCCGAGCCTGGATCAAGACCTACTCCAAGGACGCCCAGGGCCAGGTGACCGCCGATTTCCTGGACGAGGGCTCCGTGCGCCAGGAAGTGGTACTCCACTTCGCCGAGTCCCGCCGCACCCAGGAGATCACCGTCCGCATCAACAACGAAGCCTGGGGAGTGGTTCTCGACGACCCGGCCCCCGCTGCGGAGTCACGGTGACATCACACCGGTAACCCGAATGACCCTTCCTTCTCCGCCTGGGGCCGTAGGCGGCATCAGAAGGTCCGGGGGAGGGGACCCGAGGGGCCTGTCCCTGACGGAATGAAGACGGCAGAGGGGGCCTGCTCTACGACCAGGCCCCCTCGAACCACTTCGGACGGCGTGACCCATTGTGTGAGCAGGCGGTGGGGTGGCAACGGGTGGGCGCCAGCAGGATCGTGGTGCGGGTGTCCTGCTAGCAGGTGCGGGGGCGGGAGTACGGTCGCCGCAGACCGGTTCTTCATCAACCGGCTGTCGGCCACCGGCATCAGCCTCCCCCCCCCCCGGCGTGGTGGTCGTATCGTCGTTTGAGAGGCCGGGTTCGGGCAGCATCTTCGGTTGTTACAAGCGCCTGGATGCCCCTAACGACCTGGTGCGCGGTCCGGTCTCCCGCACGTTGTGCGCGGGTTTCAACCGCTCCACCTTGCTGAACGGCGCGAACCACCCCGACAGCAACGCGGCGAATTTCTACCGGGACGCGGTCACCAACCATTACTCCCGCGCCATTCACGCTCAGATGGCGGATGGCAAGGCGTACGGCTTCGCCTTCGACGATGTGGGCGCTCACGAGTCTTTGGTCCACGACGGCAACCCGCAGGAGGCGCTGATCACGCTTGACGGATTCAGCTGACGGGTCCCTCTTCCCCGGCTCCGGGGGCCGGCGGCCGTGGTTCCCGTACGAACCGGCCGCCGGTGCCTGGGGCCGTTGCTTTGATTGCGGCCGGGGCCTTCTGCGGCCGGAGTTCCGTGGGCCTGGTGGGGGGCCGGCGATTGTGGGTGGGCTTGTCGGTGCCCGTCATGGGGCTCTGCCTTCCGGTATGGCCGTGGCTGCTGTGACGGAGCAGTGATTTTGAGGGGACTGGGCTGCTTTGGCCTGCTGTCCCTTGGGCGGTTGTTGTTCGTGGGTGTTTTCAGTGGTGGCGCCAGGGACAGCGACATCGAGGTCGTGTTCTGCCTGGGTGACTACTTCAAGTTGTGCAACGCCGTTTTCGGTACCGGGTTCAGGGCCCGGTGATGTCAACGGTTCGGGCCGGATCGTTGCGTGCCTCGCTCGCGGGACCGAGGCACGGTTCACCGGACACGGCCGTCCGGCCGACGCTCTTGTGTGTAAGCGAGACGTCGTCCTGTCCGGGGTTTCCGAGGCGGTCCTGAGTCGCTTCGAGCGACTTTTCACCGCCATCAACGATATTCTCGCCCTGATCTTGGCCGGGCACGCCATGAACCCGGACCGCTGGGGGGCTGCCGTGAGGTCCCAGGAGTCCGGTACAGGGGGTCGTCACGGCACAGGGGTCGGTGTCGGGTCAGTAGTCGAGGTCGAGGTAGTCGATGTCGTTGAGGGTGACGTCGGAGAGGCCTGTGGCGCGGTCTCCGCCGTCCTGGAAGTAGATCTCTTTGAAGCCTTCGGCGATGATTTTGCGCATCTGCTGGTCGCTGGCACCGGATTTGCGGGCGTCGAAGAGGCGTTGTGCGTAGGCCGGGGGGAGGTGCACGGTGAGGCGGCGGAAGCGTCCGTCGTCGGTGGTGCCGACCGGCGCGGTGTAGCCGAACCGGGCCCGGGTCTCCACGGTGATCCCGCCCGTGGCGGCGGCCTGCTTCTGCCGGCGTTTGCGCACCTGCGGCTGCCAGCGCTGGCGTACGGCGTCGTTGATCTTCGCGGCGATGTCGGCGCGGGCGTGCTTGCGGGCGCCGCGCCGGTAGCGGTTGACGGAGTCGGCGGTGACCCCGAGCTCCGCTGCGACGGCCTTGGCGCTGCCCATCTGCTTGAGCAGGTAGCCGATCTGGCCTTTGAGGGTCTTGGGCGGCTGTCGGGTGAAGGCTTCCCGGTCGGCCCGCTCGATGGCGTCCTCGATCTCCCCCACGGTCTACTCTCCTTCGTCCAGGACGGCGTCGCCGCCCTTGATGTGGCGGGCCGGGTTCAGGCCCTTCTCCATCAGGTCGACCGCCCACAGCATCGACTGGACGCCCTCCAGTTTCGCCAGCCCCGGGGTGGGCCCGAGGCGGAAGGCGCCGGGCTGCGGCTTGCCGGACGCGGCGTAGGGGAGGAAGTCGAGCGGGCTCTCACCGGGGCTGGGGTAGACGACGCAGTCGGAGAGCACGGCGAGCGGGTAGAACCCGGTCATCCTGGCCATGTTGTTGAGCTTGCGGTGCATGTTGACCCGGGCCTTGCTGATGACGGCGGCCCGGATGTCGGGGCGCCACGTCGGCCGGGACAGGGCCGGCCATGTCTCGCCCTCCTTGTAGGACTTGCCCTGCGGGCGCTCTCGGAGCTTGCCGACACCGCCCTTCACCGTCGCCTTGATCGCGGACAGGACGGCGGCCAGGGCCGGGTCGTTCTGCTTGTGCTGCTCCATCGCCGCCAGGAACTCCACGTCGGTGAGGTCCTTGGTGACCCCCATGTCCGCGAGGGTGTCGACGTAGGCGTTCTTCAGCCGATCGTGCCACGGGTCCAGGTACGCCCCGGTCTCCCTGCGCAGGTACGCCTCGATCGGGTGCACGTCGTGCCCGAGCTCCTGGGCGTAGGCGAGGGTGTGCGTCTGGTACCAGGCCGGGCCCGTCGGCCGGGAGCCGTCCGGGGTGAACGGGCTGGGCAGGCGCGGGTCCAGCTCGATGTGGGACAGGTCGGCCAGCCAGCTCCCGGGAATCTTCGGGTTGAACTTCGGGGCGTGGAAGTGGTCCGGAGCGGAGAGGCCGACGACCAGGCGGGCCGCGGCGGCGAGGAACGCGGTGTTGAGGTCGAGGCCGACCGCGTACGGCAGCGTGCACTCCTCATCGGACAGCGTCTGAACCGACCGCACCCACTGATAGGCCTCTTCGTTCAGGAAGCCGCCCGTCCAGCCCGAGTTCACGACGACGGGGTGCTCCGGGGTGGCCTCCGGCGGCGCCGGGTCCATCGGCTCCGTCCCCAGCGAGCCCGCGTTGTGGCCGGACACCCAGTTCCCGGTCTCTTCGTCCCGCACGGCCTTCGTCGGCGGGCGCAGCGCCGTCATCAGCTCCAGCCCGGACACGGCGGTGGAGCCGCGAGGCGTGATGACCCGCATCGCGTACACCCCCAGCACGCGGGCGATATCGGCCGGCTCCATCTCGCTGACGCCGGGCCAGGACCGCTCATCGAGGGCGTCCCACGACAGCACTGCCAGCTGCACGCACTGCCGCTCACGGCCCTGCGCGTTGCGGTAGATCCGGGCCCACGGCCCGAAGCCCCGCTGAGTGAGCTGCCACTTCGCCTTCGTCACCTGCTTGACCACAGGGTGGTCCTCCGGCAGGCGCAGGGAGCGGCGCTGCTCGTGGCCCTCCAGACGCTCCGGCAGCCCGAGCTTCACGGCGGCGGCCGCGGTGAGCACGACCAGGGGGTCGGAGTCCTTGCCGTACCGGTTGAGCTTCGCGGCACCGAGGCCGGACTCCTTGAGGGTCCACTCCACCAGCTCCGGGATCGTGGTCGCCGGGCAGTCCAGCACGAGACCGTCCGTGCCGTACGCGCAGCCGTCGCCATCCAGGACGGCGAGCGGGCCGTGAGGGAAGCGCGGGTCGACAGCGGGCGCGGCAGCCTTCTTGGCCGCCGGACGCCGCGACATCGCCGAACGTGCGGGACGTTCGGGCGCCGCCAGGGCGGCCGGGGCCTGAACCGGCGCGGCAACCTCCGCCTGCTCCGGGGCGGCCGAGCCGGTGAACGTCCCGGGCACCTCCGGCTGCGGCGCGACAACTGGCGCGGGCGCGGCCGAGGAAGCGTGCGCGGGGTACTTCGCTGCCCACCCCCTCAGGAGCCGCTGGTAGGCCTCCAGGCGCGGCGACTTCGGTTCTGAGCGGCCGTTCTCGTAGTTCTTCACCGTCTGCGTCGACGTTTTCAGCGCGACCGCAAGGCGAGCCTGGGTAATGCCGGCCGCCTCACGCAGCCGGGCACGCTCCGCCGGAGAAGGGAGCTGCGGCTCCTCCTCCAACAGCGCGTCGACGGACGCGAACAGCTCTTCCTCAGACGCCATTCCATGCACCCTCACGTCAGGACCCGATACCACTTAACCAAAAACTTACCCTACCCTTTAACCCTCTCGCGCCCATTCCAGCCCGAGCGCGGCGAGCGCGGAGAGTTTGTCGACGGTGAGCTTCGCACGGCGCCCCCTCTGATTCATGACCCAGACCCCCAACTTGACGGGATACTCCTGGCCACCGACCTTGACCCCCTCCACATGACCCCTGGGGACCTTCACAGAGCCTTCCCGGGCCTTGTACTGCGCCAAGGCCGCCACGCCCTTCTCGAAGGTCCCCAAGGGTGGCGCGGACAGCTTCGGGAGTTCCGAGGCCGGCGGCGTGATGCCGAGCTGCTCCAGACGTTCGCGCTGTCCGCCCGTCAGGGCCTGCCAGACCTCTGGTTTCCGCTGCCGGGCCAGCCACTTGCCGATGTCCATGCCGTGGACCGTGAAGCCGGGAAGGACGTCCGCCTGGCCCTCTTCGTCGGCCACCAGCTCGCGCAGAGCGGCGTAGTGCCGCTGCCATTCCGCCGGCCACGAGGGGTTCCAGTCCGCGTCCACGGCCTCCAACGCCGTCTTCCACTCCGGGTGGCCGTCCAGCGCACCCGCGCGGCGCAAATTGCTCAACCACTGTCCTACCGGTCTGGACAGGGCCACTGCAGACCTCGGAGCACAGAGAGTCCAATGGTCCGCGTAGTACGCCTTCGCGGCCTCCAGGTTCTCCTGGAACCGCTCATCGGCCGGGCTCCAGACCATGCCCAGCTTCTCCAACCGCTGCGCCCGCTGGCCAGTCATCTGCCCCGCCCCATAGGCCCTTCGCTGTTCTGCGACCCATGTCCCCAGAGGAAACGCCCCCTCCTTGAAACCATACGGAACTCGAGCGTGATGCTCACGCTCCGTGAACGTCTTGAGCGCCGACCAGCCGCGTGCCCAGTCCTGGCGCTCGGTGTCGATGACGTTGAAGGAAATCCAGTCCGCGACCATCACCGGGTCACGTG